>NZ_CP046400.1:1950000-3302500 GCF_009762795.1 Pseudodesulfovibrio cashew
GACAATGCGGACGAGCGGCTGGTCTGCCTGTTGGGAGATCCCGGCAACGACGCCGTGGACGAGATCATCAGGTTTGCGCTGAAGGCCGGAGCGGAGGGGAAGCCCTATGCCCTGCACCTGCTGGGCATCGTCACCCATGTCATTCAGGACACGTATTCCCATTATGGTTTCTCGGGCATGGCTTCGGCCCTCAACGAGGTGAAGCAGGATACGCTCACGCCGCTCAATGTGGTTCGGCTCCAGGATTACATCAGTCGCAAGCTTGATACATTCTTCGAGCGTGTGGCCGCGTCCTTTGCGGAGGCCTCCAAGCTTGGGCACGCAGGAGCGGCGACCTTCCCGGACCGGCCCTACCTGAAGTGGGCCTTCGATTATGCCGTCCCGGGCGGACCGGACGTGGACTACCTGGATGCGGAGCGGGACAACCCGGCGACTTTTCTGAAGGCCTGCACCCGGCTGCACGCTGTGTACAGCGCATACCTTGACGGGGCCACCAGGGTGGAGCAGGGACACCTGCCTTTTGAAGCGGGCGTGGCAGGCGAGATCGCGAACATCCTCGTGGAAGAGGGCACCAAGGAGGAGCGGTGCGGTTATTGGAGGCGACAGATCCAGGCGGGAGCACTTTTCCCGGAGGTGGCCGACGAGGACCGCGCACTGGTTTATTCCGCTCAGGGATGGGGCGTTCGGGCCATGCTGGACAACCCGCTTGCCGTAACAACGGACGCCTACCAGTTCCATCGCGCGGCCGGAAAATATCTGGACAAGGTCCGGCTGGACATTCTTACGGCGCTTGGCATCCTGCTCGATTGATCCTCCGGTCGGCACGAGGGCGGGGCAGGGAGTGAGGATGCCGGAAGTGTGGCGAGGCCATGCTTCCGGCATTGCTTTTGCTTGGGGTCCCGAAGCCGTCAAATTTCAGCCGCCGCCAACTCTCGCTGTATCGCCTTCCGGGTGTGACTCGCCGCGACAGGAGTGTGCGGCACGCAAAGGACAAGCCCATGATGCGCCGGAAGGTTCTGGAAAAGATCAGGAAGCTGCATACGTTCAATGCGGCGCTCAAGGACGTTGCCCGGGGGACCGATCCCCTGGATATGCCTCACCACCTGGAAGATGCTGCGTACCTGCTTCAGGCGGAATGTCTTGACCTGAGCGAACATCTGACCCACTACATCGGCTCCCGCATCTACCGCCAGGACTCGCGCGACGGCCATCCCAACTCCAAAGGGAGCCGGATCATCGCCGACCACCTGGCCGGGCGGGTTCGCGCCATGCTGTCCGATTGCGGCGGCCGGAACCTATATCCATTATATTGAGTGGTGTCCGGCCCATTGCTCCGCGCACAAACGCGACGAGGTCTGCCGGAGGGAATCGGACTGGCAGGAAACATTTCGGAGCCATTCCGTTGCTGTGCGGAGAATAACGACTTTTTCGAAGCGATGTGCATCCGGTGCAGGCATTTGACAAGCGGCCTGTTAAAGATCATGGGAAAATGATCAAACCACGGAGATTGCCCCCTTGATGCTTATGTGGCTTACCATCGTCCTTACCGTCGCCACCCTGCTGACCTGCTATCTGGGTTGGCGGCTTATCAACCCCGCCCCCCTGACCCGCAAGTGGAAGCTTGTGGGGTGGGCACTGGTGGCCGTGCTGCTGTTCGGCCAGTGGCTGATCCGTTTCCTGGGGCGCGGCGCGCTTGAAGGAGAGTTGATGAATCTGGTCCAGTGGGTGGGCTATATCTTCCTCGGGCTGGTTTCCATCCTCGTTGTCCTCATGCTGGCCCGTGATTTTCCCATCCTGGTCAAGCGGGTTATGACCGTGCTGGAGACCCTGTTCGGACATCGGAGCCGCAGGCCCTATTTCATCAGACCCAATCGGGAGCGCCGTCGTTTCCTGCTGAACGCTTCCAACGCAGTCATTCTCACGGCCACCATGCCGATCACCGGCTACGGCATCTTCGAGGCACGGCGCACCCCGTCGGTGATCCACAACGACCTGCCGGTCCCGGACCTGCCGGAGGGGCTGGACGGCTTCACCATCGCCCAGATAACGGATACGCACATCGGCCCGACCATCCGGGGCGAATGGCTGCAGCGTGTGGTGAACGAGGTCAACGCGCTATCGCCGGACATGATCGTCCACACCGGCGACATGGTCGACGGCACGGTGGCCGCGCTCAACGGTGCGGTCGGGTCCCTCGGCGAGCTCAAGGCTCCCTACGGGACCTGGTTCTGCACCGGCAACCACGAGTATTACTCGGGAGTTCAGCCCTGGCTGCGCAAGATCCGGGAGCTCGGCATGACCCCCCTGAACAACGAGCATCGGCTCATCGACACGGGCCGGGGGCGCATCCTGCTCGGCGGCGTCACGGACATCCGGGGCGGCAGCGTTTATCCGTCGCACAAGTCCTCGCCCACACAGGCCATGGCCGACGCTCCTGAACACGACGTCTCCATCCTGCTCGCGCATCAGCCGCGTTCGGTCTTCGAGGCGAGCAAGGCGGGCTTCAACATCCAACTCTCCGGTCACACCCACGGCGGGCAATACTTCCCGTACACCCTCGCCATCCATCTCTTTCAGCCCTACGTGCGCGGCCTGCACCTGCATGAGAACACGCTGCTCTACGTGAGCATGGGCACCGGCTACTGGGGGCCGCCCGTACGTCTGGGCACCGAGCCCGAGATCACCCTGCACACCTTGCGGCGAGTCTAAACGCGGCTTGCCTCCGATGCTTTCCGAATCGCCGCCTCTCTTGCCTGGTCCATTTCAGCCAGCACATCGTAGAGCAGGCCAGCTCCGCTTCGAATGAGTTCCTCCGGCCTGCCGCTGCGGCGCAGGGCCGCCGCCTCTTTCGGGTCGTGAACGTTTTTAAGGCCGGACAGCCGGTCGCAGCGAGTGGAACCGTGCCTCTCGATGAAGCGGTCGAGGAAGAGCTGAACTCCCATTTTCATCTCGCGCCGTTCCGCCGCGATGGGGGCCGACGGACCGAGATGCAGCCCGATTACGAGCACTGCGGCCGTGACAACACCGCAGGTTCCGCCCGGCAGGCCCATACCTCCGGCCAGGCCGCTGGCCAGGCGCATGGCGGTGGCAGCGTCAATGCCTTCGCCGGGGCAGAACGTGCAGGCAATGGCCTCCGAGCAGGAACCGCCGTCCTGGCCGCCGTGTTTCCCTGCTGCCTCCACCAGATGGTCCCGCGCAGTCGGATCATTGTTGTTCGGAGTAGTCATGTTTGCCTCCAGAGTAGTATTTGCCTAGGCAAATAAATGGGCCGCTCACATCAGCGGCTCAGGTTGCCCAGGATGGTTTGCAGATTGGTGATGAGTGAGCTCACGTCATTCTGGTCCAGGCCGTCGAAGAACTCTGCCTTGGCTTCGATCAGGTCCGGGAGATGCTCATTGATCAGCGCCTGCCCCTGTGGGGAGACCGACACCACATGACTGCGCCTGTCTTCGGGGTGGCGGGTCTTGACGGCCAGCCCCAGAGATACCAGGCCATTGACCTGCCGGGTCACGTTGGGGTGGTCGTTGGCCAGGGGGTCGGCCAGGTCGCCTAGCGTGGGCGTTCCCTTTTCGGCTATCCGAAGCAGCAGCTCCCATTGCTCCGGGCTGATATCCAGACCTTTTTCCGCGAAATGCTGCACCACGCGGATACGCAACAGGCGGCCGACACGGTAGATAAGATAGCTCGCGGTTTGCTCGATGTCGTATTGCATGTGTTTCCCTTCTTTTATTTGCCTAGGCAATCATATTTGTGATTTCATGTCAAGATGGGTGAAATTGAGGTTGACTCGCTGGTCAATATGGTCTAATTGGAATTTTGGTCCAACCAATTTGCGCAGCCGTGAGGTGTCGGCACACGCAGTATTGCGAGGATCTGGTCCGGGCGCGGCGGTTCACATGAAACGAGGCCTAAGAAAGAACCTTCGTGCCCGGACCTCGACCGTAGCGAGGTGGCGGAAATGGACGTCAAGCCGATAGCCAGAAAGAATATTTATGAAGATATCGTCATCCAGATTCGTGGGATGATCGATCGCGGCGAATTGGCTCCCGGAGACAAGCTGCCGCCCGAGCGCCGTCTGGCCGAAATGTTTTCCGTGTCCCGCAATACCGTGCGGGAAGCCATCCGAACCCTTGCCGAAAAGAACGTTCTGGAAAGCCGTCAGGGCGCGGGCACCTTTGTCCGCGTGTCCGACGGCGATAGCTTTGCGGCCTCCTTTGCCGGAGCCATCCTCCGGCGCAGGCCGGAGCTGCGGGACGTGTTCGAGGTGCGCAAGCTGATCGAGCCGGAGATCGCGGCCATGGCCGCGCGCAACGCCTCGCCCAGCCAGATTACCCGCATGGAGGCCATCGTCGGCGAGCAGGAGCGGGCGCTCCTGTCCGGCGAGCCGGGCAGGGCGTATGACCAGGAACTGCACGAACTCCTGGCCGAGGCTTCGGGCAACGAAGTCATGCGGGCTATGGTCGTGGCCCTGCACGACGAATTCACCCAGAGCCGCGCCGAGGGGCTTCAGTCTCTTGAGCGGCAGGCCGCTTCCCTGGCCGCGCACCGGGCCATCGTGGACGCCGTGACCGGCGGCCACGTCATGCAGGCTGAGAAGGCCATGCGGGAGCATCTCGAAGAAGTTGAAGCAATTGTCTTTGCTGACAAATAAACCCCGTATCGGGAGGAATAATGAAGGAAGTAAAAGAGAAAGCACGTGAATTGATGCAGGGCTTCTGCCGAGTCTGCAAGGTCTGCGACGGCAGGGCGTGCGTGGGAGAGGTCCCCGGCATGGGGGGCCTCGGCACCGCCGCGTCCTTCAAGAACAATATTTCCGCCTTGGCCTCGGTCAAGCTGAACATGCGCCTGCTGCACGGCGTGACAGAGCCGGATACCTCCTGTTCCGTACTCGGTTACGACCTGGCCATGCCCGTCATGGCCGCGCCCATTGGAGGGGTTTCCTTCAACATGGGCGGCAAGGTCGGCGAGGAAGACTACATCGACGCCGTGGTGAGCGGCTCCAAGGCCTGCGGCGTGATCGGCTGCACCGGCGACGGCGTGCCCCCTTTCATTCATGAGGCGGGTTACGCCGCCATCGTGAAGAATGGCGGCCTGGGCATCCCGTTCATCAAGCCCTGGGAAGGGGGCGAGCTTGACGAAAAGCTCGAAAAGGCCCGGGCCACGGGTTGCGCCGCCTTCGGCATGGACGTGGACGCCGCCGGATTGGTGACCCTGCGCCAGATGGGCCGCCCCGTGTCGCCCAAGACGCCCGCCGAGCTGGAGAAGATTGTGAGCAAGGTGCACGGCTGGGACGCCAAATTCATCCTCAAGGGAATCATGACTCCGGACGAAGCCCTGCTTGCCGCCGAGGTCGGGGCCGACGCCATCGTGGTCTCCAACCACGGGGGCCGCGTGCTCGACCACACCCCCGGCACCGCCGAGGTGCTGCCCGCCATTGCCGAGGCCGTATCCGGCAAGCTCGCGATCCTGGTGGACGGAGGCATCCGCGACGGAGCCGACGTGCTCAAAATGGTCGCCCTGGGCGCCGATGCCGTGATGATCGGCCGTCCCGTTTCCGTTGCCGCCGTAGGCGGACTTCAGGAAGGGGTGGAGACCTACTTCAATACCCTCAAGGGACAGTTGGTGCAGGCCATGATCCTGACCGGCTCCCAGACCGTGAAAGACCTGACTTCCCGCGTCATCCATCGGGGATAGCATCCAATTCAACAAACAACCTCGGCCCGCTCCCCGTCAGGGGAGCGGGTGGGACGGATCATGATCACCACCTATCTGCTCTACATCACTCTCGGCGCCGTGGCCGGGGTTCTTGCCGGACTGCTCGGCATCGGCGGCGGGCTCGTCATCGTGCCCATGCTCAATATCGCCTTCGAGTTTCAGCACTTTCCGGACGTGCACATCCAGCACGTGGCCCTGGGAACCTCCATGGCCACCATTATCTTCACCTCGCTCTCCAGCATGCGTGCCCACCACAAGCGTGGCGCCATCAACTGGGGCGCGTTCTGGCGGCTGGCTCCGGGCATCATCACCGGCACCTACCTCGGCACCTGGATCGCCTCGATCCTGTCGACCATGATCCTCAAGGCGCTGTTCGGCTTCTTCCTCTATTATGTTGCCACCCAGATGCTCTTGGGCAAGAAGACCGAGGCGGAGCGCGATTTGCCCGGCCCCGTGGGCATCTTCGGAGCGGGCAACGTCATCGGCGTCTTTTCCGCGCTGGTGGGCATCGGCGGCGGCACCCTGACCGTCCCCTTCCTTTCCTGGTGCAGCCAGACAATGCACACGGCCATCGCCACGGCCGCCGCGGTGGGATTGCCCATCGCTCTGGCCGGTACCGCCGGGTACGTGGTCAACGGCCTGGGCGTGGACGGCATCCCCGGTCCCCACGTGGGCTACGTGTATATCCCGGCTTTTCTCGGGATCATCGCCACAAGCATGCTCACCGCCCCCTTCGGTGCCAAGCTGGCCCACTCCCTGCCCGTGCTGAAGCTCAAGCGGATCTTCGCCATATTGTTGTATGCGGTAGGCACTAAGATGTTGTGGAGCGCTTTCCTTTAGAGTAAGCCTCCTCCATGCTTGAACGCTGGGGTGCAAAAAACGGCTACCGGGAGTCTCTCAAGATAGGCATGCCGCTGGTCATCAGCATGCTGTCCTCCACGGTCATGACCTTCACCGACCGCATCTTCCTGGGCAACTATTCCCTGGAGGCGTTGGGGGCATCTCTCCCTGCGGCCATTGCCGCGTTCCTGTTCCTTTCGTTCTTCTTCGGCGTGGCCGAATACATCGGGGTCTTCGTGTCCCAGTACACCGGGGCCTTGAAGCACGAGCGGGTGGGCGCGGCCCTGTGGCAGGGGCTCTGGTTCTGCATCCCCTCCGGGCTGATCCTCGCCTCCCTCTGGTTCATTGCCGGGCCGCTCTTCGACCTGGGCGGACACCCCCCGGCCATCCGCGAACTGGAGGTGGTCTACTTCCGCATCCTGACTCTGGGCGGCGGTCCGTTCCTTGTGGGCATCACGCTCTCCTGCTTCTTTTCCGGACGGGGCATGACCAAACCTGTCATGCTTGTGAATCTGGCCGCCGCCGGGATCAATATCCCCCTGGACTACTGCCTGATCAACGGTTCCGGCCCCATCCCCGAGCTGGGCATCGTGGGCGCCGGGCTGGCAACTGTCTGCGGCTACACCCTGCCTGCCGTCTGCTTCGCCTTCATGGTCTTCACCCCGGAGAACGAGAAGTGCTACCGGGTTCGCTCCGCGCGTCGCCTGGAACCGGAGCTTCTCAGCCGGTTCCTGCGCTTCGGCCTGCCGGGCGGTGTGCAGTTCTTCCTGGACATGTTCGGCATTTCCTTTTTCGTTTTCATGGTCGGACGCATAGGTGAGATCGAGCTGGCCGCTACCAATATTGCCATCTCCATCGACACACTGGCCTTTCTGCCGACCATCGGCATGCACATCGCCGCCTCGATCATGGTCGGTCAGGCCATGGGCAAGGAGGAGCCCGAGGGCGCGGCCTACGCCACCACCTCGGTCCTGCATTTGGCCCTTGGCTACATGGCCTTTATGGGGCTGATGTTCGTGGTTTTCCCGGGACCGCTGCTGGAACTCTTCCGCACCAGAGGCGAAGCCGGTGCCGACTTCGGTGCCGTTTCCGCCCTGGGAACGGTTCTCTTGCGTTACGTGGCCGCCTTCACCGTCATCGACGCCGTGGCCATAGTCTACATCGGTGCGCTCAAGGGCGCGGGGGACACTCGGTTCACCATGCTGATCATCGGCGTATCCTCCATCGGGTGCCTGGTAATCCCGAATTTCCTGCTCAACTGGTTCGGTGCCGCCAGCATTCACGGCCCCTGGATCTGTTTGCTGACCTACGTGTTGGTTCTCGCCATCGCCTGCGTGGTTCGTTTCCGCAGGGGAGTATGGCGCTCCATCCGGATTATCGAATCCTGAGCCGCCAACCGGCCGGGGACCCCTCCGGTTCATTACTCTCAATTCATCGGACGCTTCATTGTGTCCTGTCTGATTCGATCTCGGGTTACGTCACGTAATGTTGTCCTGCCGCAGGTGTCGACGTTGGGTCTTCCACAACAAAAACAGCCCCGGACACCAAGGCGTCCGGGGCTGTTTCATTTTTTATACGGGGGCCGTGTTACTTGGTCTGGGGGTCGAAGTTGGCGGACTTCACGTCCAGATGCCTGACCAGTTCGCCTTCCAGGGCGAGGAAGCGGTAGACGGAGTAATTGCGGTTGGACTTGGCCGTCTCCAGGAGCACGGAGTTGCTGAACACTTCGTTGATGGAGTCGAGCACGTCGAGCAGGGAGCGTTGGCCCACATTGAACTGCATGATGTACATGTCTCTGGACTGCTGGGAGTAGTCCAGGGCCTCCTGGTGCTTGGCCACGGACTGTACTGCGGCCTCGTATTCGGCCCAGGCGGTGGCCACCTGACGGGCCAGATCGTCCTGGGTGTTTCTGAGGTCCGCTTCGGCTTCCTGGACACGGGATCCGGCGGCCTTGGTGGAGTAGTAGTCCGAGGTGCCATTGAAGAGATTCCAGTTGACGGCGACCATGGCCCGGTTGTCCTGAAGCCAGTCCTCGGAGCCGTCAAGGCGGTCCGTGTTGCGGCTGGAGAGTTCGAGGTCAACGTTGGGCATGAAGCTGGCGCTGCTGACGTCCTTGTCGCGCATGGAGGCCTCGACCTCGGCCTTGTACACCTTGACCTTGGGGTTGCCGACCATGGTCTTGTCCATGACGCCATCCATGGTGCCGGGGAAATAATCCGGGTGGTAGCCTGCCGGTGAAAGGGGGCCGGGGTGTATGCCCGTCACCCTGAAATACTGGGCTTCGGCGGCGCGAAGATTGCCCGTGTAGGAGATGAGCGTGGTCTCGGCCCGGGCCACGCGGCCCCTGGCCTGCATCTCGTCGGCCTTGCTCCCGGCGCCTGCGGTAACGCGCTCGGCAATGGAGTCGAGAATTTCCTGGTGGGCGCGGATGTTCTCTCCGGCCAGGGTGGTGAGCTTGCGCTCGCGAACGATGTCTATGTGAGCGCGCACGGCATCAAGAGCCACGGTCTCCACGTTGTCGTAGAGGCGGTATTCCGCTGATTCGAGCCTGGCCTGCGAACCCTGGTAGGAGTTATAGCGGTCCAATCCGTCAAACACGTTCTGAGTCAGGGTCACTGTCGAGTCTGCGGCAGTGCGGCTGCGTCCGTCCGTGCCTCGTCCTCTGGTGGTGTTGGAGGAGTATTTCTGGAGGCCATAATCCGCGCTGAAATCGAGGGACGGGAAGAAACGGCCCAGTGCTGCCGAAAGGTTGTTCGAGACAGCGTCCCTGTTGTGCAGCAGGGATTTGATTTGCGGGTGTTGCTTTACGGCGGCCGTCACGCTTTCCTTAAGGCTGGTGGCGCCGTCGGTTCCGGCCATGGCGGGCAGGGCGCAGAACAGACATATCAGGGCAGACAGAAGCAGGCGTTTCATCTGAGTCCTTGGGGGTTGATTAATCTACTATAATGTATCTGACTGCTTTTAGCCGGAAAATCCAGAGAAAGCAAGGCCCCTGAAGAAGGAGGCGACCCGGCCGGAAAGGGTCGGGTCGCCGTGTCATCAGCAGTTGTTGCCGGAGTCGATGATGTATTGGATCAGATCGTCTCCCTGGTGTTCCGCAGCCACGTCGGACTGGTGGGACGAGATGTCGGTCTGGCTTACGCCAAGCAACCTGACCACCACGTCGTTTCCGTGCTCGTCGCCGACGAGGACCTCGGTGTAGTTGATGGAGTTGTCGCTGCCCGAGGTGATGTCCTTGACGGTCATCCCTTCACCCAGCTCCAGGGCGTCGTTGCCCAGCTGGAAGTCGTTGACCACGATGTCGCCTCCGCCGTTGTCCAGGACGGAATGGTCGATGAACAGCGTGTCGGCGCCCTCACCGGTGGTGATGGAGTCGCCGCCGCTTTCGGGCGCGATGAAGTCATCGCCTGCACCGCCGTTAATGAGGTCGCTGCCTGCGCCGCCATGGATAGTGTCGTTGCCATCCCCACCCAGGAGGATGTCGTCGCCGTCCCCGCCGACGAGCAGGTCATTGCCCGCGTCACCCGAGAGGAAGTCGTCGCCGCCTTCCCCATAGAGGGTGTCGTTGCCGTCGGCGCCCATGGCCGCGTCATCCCCGTCCGTGCCGTTGAATACGCCGCTTTCGGAGCCGGAGAGCGAAATCGTCAGATCGTCAAAGTCGTCATCGTCGAACCAGCTGGTCTGATCGTCCGTGTGCACAATCTCCGTCTCGCCCGGATCCACGGAAAGGCCCGCACGCATTCCGGTGGGCAGGTCGAATGTGGCCTCCTCAAAGCGGCTGTTGAATGCCGGGTCGTCGAACTGCACATCCACGTATTCCGTATGCCCGTCAGTGCTTGACACGGACAGCTCCCAGTGCCCATGGGACTGGACAAAGTCGAGGCGGCCTTCGCCGTCCAGGTCATGGCTTGCTCCGTCGGGGATGAGGAAGAAACGGACATCCTCGTCACCGGCAAAGGTCTTGAGCACTTCACCGATCATACTTGCGTCCCGGCTGTCATTGAGAATGATTTCAGGGTCGGAGGGCTTGCCGTTGACCACGGAGTAGATGCCGAGCATGTTGTGATAGCCCGCATGCTGATCCTCGAAGACAACATTCTGGCCCGTGACCTCCACCGCATTTGCCGGAGCGATGTTCAGGGTTACGGTTGCAGTGTCCGTTCCGCCATTGCCATCCTCGACCGTATACTCGAAGGTGGCCCTGCCGAAGAAGCCGTCGTCAGGTGTGAAGGTGATGTTGCCGTCCTCATCCATGGAGACGGTGCCGTTGGCGGCGCTGCCCACGCTGGCCACGGAGAGAATATCCCCGTCCGCATCGGAGTCGGAAGCGAGCAGGTCCGCAGTGGTGAGGTGGATGGTCTCGCCTTCAGTGTAAGTGCCCTCCACCGAGGGGCCGGTGGTGGCGGTTACGGACTTCAGCAGGAAGTCCGAATTGTTTGCCTGGGACAAAAGGCTGAAGTTGTCCAGGGGGGTCAGGGCCACCATGGTGATGTCGTGTCCGCCAAAGTCGGAGGACTCGAGCACGATATCCACTAATCCGTCGTATTCGCCTTGGGTGACGCTGGCAGTGCCCAGGATCTGGTCGCCGTGGCTCTCGTCCGCGCCGTGGATGATAACTTGTCCGTTGTCATCCGCCCGTACATCCAGATAACCGAGAAGGGTGGGCTGATCGCTGTCGCCGGTAGGTTCGCCATAGACCGCTATGCGGGCCGTCTCGACGTTCCCGTCGTCATAGCGGATTCCGTCGAACAGGGCGGCCAGCTCAAGGGAGACTGTTTCCTTGCCTTCGTCGAAGGAGACAGTCATCACTTCGTTGTAATTGTTTTCATACCATTCGAACCCGCGCAAGATGTCGATCTCGCCGCCGTCGATGTCCCCCGGGGAGGATATGCCGAGCCCGGCATATTCCGCGCCCTGGGTATAGTCCGCGTTTACATTCTTGCCGCTGATCTGCATGGCCGGGTTGGTTGTCCAGGAATCCTGCTCCAACGCATTACCCGTGAAGATCCGGACATTGACGCCGGATTCAGCCCACTGCTGTACCACGTCATGCGGCTCGCTTCCTATGGGGGTGTCGACGCTGATGGTGTGGCCGGGCTGCACGGTAATCGTGCCGAACTCGTCGTCTACCGCAACGGGGTCGTCGTTGACCGCTGCGACCACGACCGAGCCGGAGCCGGTGGCCTCGCCGCCCGCGCCGTCAGTCACGGTGAAGGAGTAGTCCACGGTGCCGTTGAAGTTCTGAGCGGGAGTAAAGGTCCAGGTGCCGTCGCCGTTGTCGGTCAGGGTGCCGTCGCCCGCATTGGCCAGGGCGATGGTCGCCACGGACACGGTGTCGCCGTCGATGTCGGCCGCACCGGCCAGGATGTCGGCCTCGCTGATGGTGATGGAACCGGAGTCCTCGTCCATGGACAGCGCCGCGGTGTCGGAGACCGTCGGGTCGTCGTTGACCGCTGCGACCACGACCGAGCCGGAGCCGGTGGCCTCGCCGCCCGCGCCGTCAGTCACGGTGAAGGAGTAGTCCACGGTGCCGTTGAAGTTGGCGGCCGGGGTAAAGGTCCAGGTGCCGTCGCCGTTGTCGGTCAGGGTGCCGTCGCCGGCATTGGCCAGGGCGATGGTCGCCACGGACACGGTGTCGCCGTCGATATCGTCAGCGCCTGCCAGGATGTCGGCCTCGCTGATGGTGATGGAACCGGAGTCCTCGTCCATGGACAGCGCCGCGGTGTCGGAGACCGTCGGGTCGTCGTTGACAGCCGCCACTACCACCGAGCCGGAGCCGGTGGCCTCGCCGCCCGCGCCGTCGGTCACGGTGAAGGAGTAGTCCACGGTGCCGTTGAAGTTGGCGGCCGGGGTAAAGGTCCAGGTGCCGTCGCCGTTGTCGGTCAGGGTGCCGTCGCCGGCATTGGCCAGGGCGATGGTTGCCACGGACACGGTGTCGCCGTCGATGTCGTCAGCGCCTGCCAGGATGTCGGCCTCGCTGATGGTGATGGAACCGGAGTCCTCGTCCATGGACAGCGCCGCGGTGTCGGAGACCGTCGGGTCGTCGTTGACCGCCGCCACTACCACCGAGCCGGAGCCGGTGGCCTCGCCGCCCGCGCCGTCGGTGACGGTGAAGGAGTAGTCCACGGTGCCGTTGAAGTTGGCTGCCGGGGTGAAAGTCCAGGTGCCGTCGCCGTTGTCGGTCAGGGTGCCGTCGCCTGCGTTGGCCAGGGCGATGGTTGCCACGGACACGGTGTCGCCGTCGATGTCGTCAGCGCCTGCCAGGATGTCGGCCTCGCTGATGGTGATGGAACCGGAATCCTCGTCCATGGACAGCGCTGCGGTGTCGGAGACCGTCGGGTCGTCGTTGACCGCCGCCACCACCACCGAGCCGGAGCCGGTGGCCTCGCCGCCCGCGCCGTCGGTGACGGTGAAGGAGTAGTCCACGGTGCCGTTGAAGTTGGCGGCCGGGGTGAAGGTCCAGGTGCCGTCGCCGTTGTCGGTCAGGGTGCCGTCGCCTGCGTTGGTCAGGGCGATGGTCGCCACGGACACGGTGTCGCCGTCGATATCGGCCGCGCCGGCCAGGATGTCGGCCTCGCTGATGGTGATGGAACCGGAATCCTCGTCCATGGACAGCGCCGCGGTGTCGGAGACGGTCGGGTCGTCGTTGACCGCCGCCACTACCACCGAGCCGGAGCCGGTGGCCTCGCCGCCCGCGCCGTCGGTGACGGTGAAGGAGTAATCCACGGTGCCGTTGAAGTTGGCTGCCGGGGTGAAGGTCCAGGTGCCGTCGCCGTTGTCGGTCAGGGTGCCGTCGCCGGCGTTGGCCAGGGCGATGGTTGCCACGGACACGGTGTCGCCGTCGATGTCGTCAGCGCCTGCCAGGATGTCGGCCTCACTGATGGTGATGGAACCGGAGTCCTCGTCCATGGACAGCGCCGCGGTGTCGGAGACCGTCGGGTCGTCGTTGACAGCCGCCACTACCACCGAGCCGGAGCCGGTGGCCTCGCCGCCCGCGCCGTCGGTCACGGTGAAGGAGTAGTCCACGGTGCCGTTGAAGTTGGCGGCCGGGGTAAAGGTCCAGGTGCCGTCGCCGTTGTCGGTCAGGGTGCCGTCGCCGGCATTGGCCAGGGCGATGGTTGCCACGGACACGGTGTCGCCGTCGATGTCGTCAGCGCCTGCCAGGATGTCGGCCTCGCTGATGGTGATGGAACCGGAGTCCTCGTCCATGGACAGCGCCGCGGTGTCGGAGACCGTCGGGTCGTCGTTGACCGCCGCCACTACCACCGAGCCGGAGCCGGTGGCCTCGCCGCCCGCGCCGTCGGTGACGGTGAAGGAGTAGTCCACGGTGCCGTTGAAGTTGGCTGCCGGGGTGAAAGTCCAGGTGCCGTCGCCGTTGTCGGTCAGGGTGCCGTCGCCTGCGTTGGCCAGGGCGATGGTTGCCACGGACACGGTGTCGCCGTCGATGTCGTCAGCGCCTGCCAGGATGTCGGCCTCGCTGATGGTGATGGAACCGGAATCCTCGTCCATGGACAGCGCTGCGGTGTCGGAGACCGTCGGGTCGTCGTTGACCGCCGCCACCACCACCGAGCCGGAGCCGGTGGCCTCGCCGCCCGCGCCGTCGGTGACGGTGAAGGAGTAGTCCACGGTGCCGTTGAAGTTGGCGGCCGGGGTGAAGGTCCAGGTGCCGTCGCCGTTGTCGGTCAGGGTGCCGTCGCCTGCGTTGGTCAGGGCGATGGTCGCCACGGACACGGTGTCGCCGTCGATATCGGCCGCGCCGGCCAGGATGTCGGCCTCGCTGATGGTGATGGAACCGGAATCCTCGTCCATGGACAGCGCCGCGGTGTCGGAGACGGTCGGGTCGTCGTTGACCGCCGCCACTACCACCGAGCCGGAGCCGGTGGCCTCGCCGCCCGCGCCGTCGGTGACGGTGAAGGAGTAATCCACGGTGCCGTTGAAGTTGGCTGCCGGGGTGAAGGTCCAGGTGCCGTCGCCGTTGTCGGTCAGGGTGCCGTCGCCGGCGTTGGCCAGGGCGATGGTTGCCACGGACACGGTGTCGCCGTCGATGTCGTCAGCGCCTGCCAGGATGTCGGCCTCACTGATGGTGATGGAACCGGAGTCCTCGTCCATGGACAGCGCCGCGGTGTCGGAGACCGTCGGGTCGTCGTTGACTGCCGCCACTACCACCGAGCCGGAGCCGGTGGCCTCGCCGCCCGCGCCGTCGGTGACGGTGAAGGAGTAATCCACGGTGCCATTGAAGTTGGCGGCCGGGGTAAAGGTCCAGGTGCCGTCGCCGTTGTCGGTCAGGGTGCCGTCGCCCGCATTGGCCAGGGCGATGGTCGCCACGGACACGGTGTCGCCGTCGATATCGTCAGCGCCTGCCAGGATGTCGGCCTCGCTGATGGTGATGGAACCGGAGTCCTCGTCCATGGACAGCGCCGCGGTGTCGGAGACCGTCGGGTCGTCGTTGACCGCTGCGACCACCACCGAGCCGGAGCCGGTGGCTTCGCCGCCCTCGCCGTCGGTGACGGTGAAGGAGTAGTCCACGGTGCCGTTGAAGTTGGCGGCCGGGGTAAAGGTCCAGGTGCCGTCGCCGTTGTCGGTCAGGGTGCCGTCGCCTGCGTTGGCCAGGGCGATGGCCGCCACGGACACGGTGTCGCCGTCGATGTCGGCCGCGCCGGCCAGGATGTCGGCCTCGCTGATGGTGATGGAACCGGAATCCTCGTCCATGGACAGCGCTGCGGTGTCGGAGACCGTCGGGTCGTCGTTGACCGCCGCCACCACCACCGAGCCGGAGCCGGTGGCCTCGCCGCCCGCGCCGTCGGTGACGGTGAAGGAGTAGTCCACGGTGCCGTTGAAGTTGGCGGCCGGGGTGAAGGTCCAGGTGCCGTCGCCGTTGTCGGTCAGGGTGCCGTCGCCTGCGTTGGTCAGGGCGATGGTCGCCACGGACACGGTGTCGCCGTCGATATCGGCCGCGCCGGCCAGGATGTCGGCCTCGCTGATGGTGATGGAACCGGAATCCTCGTCCATGGACAGCGCCGCGGTGTCGGAGACGGTCGGGTCGTCGTTGACCGCCGCCACTACCACCGAGCCGGAGCCGGTGGCCTCGCCGCCCGCGCCGTCGGTGACGGTGAAGGAGTAATCCACGGTGCCGTTGAAGTTGGCTGCCGGGGTGAAGGTCCAGGTGCCGTCGCCGTTGTCGGTCAGGGTGCCGTCGCCGGCGTTGGCCAGGGCGATGGTTGCCACGGACACGGTGTCGCCGTCGATGTCGTCAGCGCCTGCCAGGATGTCGGCCTCACTGATGGTGATGGAACCGGAATCCTCGTCCATGGACAGCGCTGCGGTGTCGGAGACCGTCGGGTCGTCGTTGACCGCTGCGACCACCACCGAGCCGGAGCCGGTGGCTTCGCCGCCCTCGCCGTCGGTGACGGTGAAGGAGTAGTCCACGGTGCCGTTGAAGTTGGCGGCCGGGGTAAAGGTCCAGGTGCCGTCGCCGTTGTCGGTCAGGGTGCCGTCGCCTGCGTTGGCCAGGGCGATGGCCGCCACGGACACGGTGTCGCCGTCGATGTCGGCCGCGCCGGCCAGGATGTCGGCCTCGCTGATGGTGATGGAACCGGAATCCTCGTCCATGGACAGCGCCGCGGTGTCGGAGACCGTCGGGTCGTCGTTGACCGCCGCCACCACCACCGAGCCGGAGCCGGTGGCCTCGCCGCCCGCGCCGTCGGTGACGGTGAAGGAGTAGTCCACGGTGCCGTTGAAGTTGGCTGCCGGGGTGAAAGTCCAGGTGCCGTCGCCGTTGTCGGTCAGGGTGCCGTCGCCCGCGTTGGCCAGGGCGATGGTTGCCACGGACACGGTGTCGCCGTCGATGTCGTCAGCGCCTGCCAGGATGTCGGCCTCGCTGATGGTGATGGAACCGGAGTCCTCGTCCATGGACAGCGCTGCGGTGTCGGAGACCGTCGGGTCGTCGTTGACCGCCGCCACTACCACCGAGCCGGAGCCGGTGGCCTCGCCGCCCGCGCCGTCGGTGACGGTGAAGGAGTAGTCCACGGTGCCGTTGAAGTTGGCTGCCGGGGTGAAAGTCCAGGTGCCGTCGCCGTTGTCGGTCAGGGTGCCGTCGCCTGCGTTGGCCAGGGCGATGGTTGCCACGGACACGGTGTCGCCGTCGATGTCGTCAGCGCCTGCCAGGATGTCGGCCTCGCTGATGGTGATGGAACCGGAATCCTCGTCCATGGACAGCGCTGCGGTGTCGGAGACCGTCGGGTCGTCGTTGACCGCCGCCACCACCACCGAGCCGGAGCCGGTGGCCTCGCCGCCCGCGCCGTCGGTGACGGTGAAGGAGTAGTCCACGGTGCCGTTGAAGTTGGCGGCCGGGGTGAAGGTCCAGGTGCCGTCGCCGTTGTCGGTCAGGGTGCCGTCGCCTGCGTTGGTCAGGGCGATGGTCGCCACGGACACGGTGTCGCCGTCGATATCGGCCGCGCCGGCCAGGATGTCGGCCTCGCTGATGGTGATGGAACCGGAATCCTCGTCCATGGACAGCGCCGCGGTGTCGGAGACGGTCGGGTCGTCGTTGACCGCCGCCACTACCACCGAGCCGGAGCCGGTGGCCTCGCCGCCCGCGCCGTCGGTGACGGTGAAGGAGTAATCCACGGTGCCGTTGAAGTTGGCTGCCGGGGTGAAAGTCCAGGTGCCGTCGCCGTTGTCGGTCAGGGTGCCGTCGCCTGCGTTGGCCAGGGCGATGGTTGCCACGGACACGGTGTCGCCGTCGATGTCGTCAGCGCCTGCCAGGATGTCGGCCTCGCTGATGGTGATGGAACCGGAATCCTCGTCCATGGACAGCGCTGCGGTGTCGGAGACCGTCGGGTCGTCGTTGACCGCCGCCACCACCACCGAGCCGGAGCCGGTGGCCTCGCCGCCCGCGCCGTCGGTGACGGTGAAGGAGTAGTCCACGGTGCCGTTGAAGTTGGCGGCCGGGGTGAAGGTCCAGGTGCCGTCGCCGTTGTCGGTCAGGGTGCCGTCGCCTGCGTTGGTCAGGGCGATGGTCGCCACGGACACGGTGTCGCCGTCGATATCGGCCGCGCCGGCCAGGATGTCGGCCTCGCTGATGGTGATGGAACCGGAATCCTCGTCCATGGACAGCGCCGCGGTGTCGGAGACGGTCGGGTCGTCGTTGACCGCCGCCACTACCACCGAGCCGGAGCCGGTGGCCTCGCCGCCCGCGCCGTCGGTGACGGTGAAGGAGTAATCCACGGTGCCGTTGAAGTTGGCTGCCGGGGTGAAGGTCCAGGTGCCGTCGCCGTTGTCGGTCAGGGTGCCGTCGCCGGCGTTGGCCAGGGCGATGGTTGCCACGGACACGGTGTCGCCGTCGATGTCGTCAGCGCCTGCCAGGATGTCGGCCTCACTGATGGTGATGGAACCGGAATCCTCGTCCATGGACAGCGCTGCGGTGTCGGAGACCGTCGGGTCGTCGTTGACCGCTGCGACCACCACCGAGCCGGAGCCGGTGGCTTCGCCGCCCTCGCCGTCGGTGACGGTGAAGGAGTAGTCCACGGTGCCGTTGAAGTTGGCGGCCGGGGTAAAGGTCCAGGTGCCGTCGCCGTTGTCGGTCAGGGTGCCGTCGCCTGCGTTGGCCAGGGCGATGGCCGCCACGGACACGGTGTCGCCGTCGATGTCGGCCGCGCCGGCCAGGATGTCGGCCTCGCTGATGGTGATGGAACCGGAATCCTCGTCCATGGACAGCGCCGCGGTGTCGGAGACCGTCGGGTCGTCGTTGACCGCCGCCACCACCACCGAGCCGGAGCCGGTGGCCTCGCCGCCCGCGCCGTCGGTGACGGTGAAGGAGTAGTCCACGGTGCCGTTGAAGTTGGCTGCCGGGGTGAAAGTCCAGGTGCCGTCGCCGTTGTCGGTCAGGGTGCCGTCGCCCGCGTTGGCCAGGGCGATGGTTGCCACGGACACGGTGTCGCCGTCGATGTCGTCAGCGCCTGCCAGGATGTCGGCCTCGCTGATGGTGATGGAACCGGAGTCCTCGTCCATGGACAGCGCTGCGGTGTCGGAGACCGTCGGGTCGTCGTTGACCGCCGCCACTACCACCGAGCCGGAGCCGGTGGCCTCGCCGCCCGCGCCGTCGGTGACGGTGAAGGAGTAGTCCACGGTGCCGTTGAAGTTGGCTGCCGGGGTGAAAGTCCAGGTGCCGTCGCCGTTGTCGGTCAGGGTGCCGTCGCCTGCGTTGGCCAGGGCGATGGTTGCCACGGACACGGTGTCGCCGTCGATGTCGTCAGCGCCTGCCAGGATGTCGGCCTCGCTGATGGTGATGGAACCGGAATCCTCGTCCATGGACAGCGCTGCGGTGTCGGAGACCGTCGGGTCGTCGTTGACCGCCGCCACCACCACCGAGCCGGAGCCGGTGGCCTCGCCGCCCGCGCCGTCGGTGACGGTGAAGGAGTAGTCCACGGTGCCGTTGAAGTTGGCGGCCGGGGTGAAGGTCCAGGTGCCGTCGCCGTTGTCGGTCAGGGTGCCGTCGCCTGCGTTGGTCAGGGCGATGGTCGCCACGGACACGGTGTCGCCGTCGATATCGGCCGCGCCGGCCAGGATGTCGGCCTCGCTGATGGTGATGGAACCGGAATCCTCGTCCATGGACAGCGCCGCGGTGTCGGAGACGGTCGGGTCGTCGTTGACCGCCGCCACTACCACCGAGCCGGAGCCGGTGGCCTCGCCGCCCGCGCCGTCGGTGACGGTGAAGGAGTAATCCACGGTGCCGTTGAAGTTGGCTGCCGGGGTGAAAGTCCAGGTGCCGTCGCCGTTGTCGGTCAGGGTGCCGTCGCCTGCGTTGGCCAGGGCGATGGTTGCCACGGACACGGTGTCGCCGTCGATGTCGTCAGCGCCTGCCAGGATGTCGGCCTCGCTGATGGTGATGGAACCGGAATCCTCGTCCATGGACAGCGCTGCGGTGTCGGAGACCGTCGGGTCGTCGTTGACCGCCGCCACCACCACCGAGCCGGAGCCGGTGGCCTCGCCGCCCGCGCCGTCGGTGACGGTGAAGGAGTAGTCCACGGTGCCGTTGAAGTTGGCGGCCGGGGTGAAGGTCCAGGTGCCGTCGCCGTTGTCGGTCAGGGTGCCGTCGCCTGCGTTGGTCAGGGCGATGGTCGCCACGGACACGGTGTCGCCGTCGATATCGGCCGCGCCGGCCAGGATGTCGGCCTCGCTGATGGTGATGGAACCGGAATCCTCGTCCATGGACAGCGCCGCGGTGTCGGAGACGGTCGGGTCGTCGTTGACCGCCGCCACTACCACCGAGCCGGAGCCGGTGGCCTCGCCGCCCGCGCCGTCGGTGACGGTGAAGGAGTAATCCACGGTGCCGTTGAAGTTGGCTGCCGGGGTGAAGGTCCAGGTGCCGTCGCCGTTGTCGGTCAGGGTGCCGTCGCCGGCGTTGGCCAGGGCGATGGTTGCCACGGACACGGTGTCGCCGTCGATGTCGTCAGCGCCTGCCAGGATGTCGGCCTCACTGATGGTGATGGAACCGGAGTCCTCGTCCATGGACAGCGCCGCGGTGTCGGAGACCGTCGGGTCGTCGTTGACCGGCAGCACCTCCAGGGTGCCGGTGCCCGAGGTAGAGAAAACCGTGTCGCTGACCGTGAAGTTGATGTCCAGGGTGCCGTTGAAATTTTGGTCGGGGACAAAAGTCCAGTATTGCAGGTTGCCATTGGCATCCCGCACTTCAGTGAGTTCTCCACCCGAGATACTCAGATCCGTGACGCCAACAAAGGCACCGGGGTCAGGGTCGCTGACCAGAGAGAGGATGTCGGTGTCATGGATAATGTAGGTCCCGTCCTCATCCATGGTGATATCCAGAGTCCCGTTGATGGAGGGCGCATTGGAGTTCCCAGTCCCAGACTCTGCCGTGAGAGTGTCGGATGCCGCAAGCTGCCTGTCTTCGGTAGCTGTGCGGGAAAAACTGGGGTCGCTTCCGCCTGACAGGCTTTCCAAGCTATGGAACAGGGTCCCGCTGTCATCGGTGTAGGTGTTGATGCCACCGCTGGAAGCGTGTCCTCCAGCCGCGGTTTCGGTCACGTCAGGCTCGTTGAAGGCGAAAAGATAGACGTCACCTGCGACGACCTCTCCTCCCTGCAATGCGAAAGACGGGATGACGCCTTGTTGGGCGGCTAATCGATAACCTTCTAGGATTATGGTTGAATTTTCTGTCGTGATGATCAGATCTTCACCATTGCCGCTGAAAATGGCATCCGCGAGGTCAAAGCCAAAGGAGACTACCCCGTCGGCGGGCAGCGTGTAGGCTACGGTCTCTTGGCCTTGAGGGGGCGTATTGATGACGCCGCCATCCGTGAGTTGGATATATAATGTATTGGTCATGACTACCTCCAGTAGCTGGCCAATGCGCAGAGCATTGTAAATGAGTTTAGTTACTACATACGCACTCCATAGCACTTAGTCAAATCAACTAAATGCTGTGATTACAAGCTGTTATATTGTGTAAAATTGGTTTGTTTGTTTGACTATGTGCTGGAATTAAGGGATAAACAGGGGTGGTGATTAGAGTCGATTTTTACGTATTAATATATGTTGTCAACAGGTATCTGTGCAAAATCGTACTTAAAAGTTGAGTTGTGTTTCTCCAGACGAGGTGTTGTTTCTGGAGGTATTATGCCGTAATTATTTGATTAAAGACCCATGCGCGGGACGTGAGAAAAAATTTCTCACAGATCTTGGAATCAAGTGGTTCCTAATCGGAGTCACGTTTTACCTCGATGCGATGACGGGGAATTCAGGATTATTGTCTACTAGGGGATGTGTTTTCACGTAGTCGTATCGAGACAGTTATAGAGACACGGTGAGCGGGTATATAAAACCAGAAGCCCCCGACGATCGGGGGCTTCTGGTTTAGGAGGCTTGGGACACGGTCCCGGGGTAGAGGTAAGGTCGGTGAAATATTCTTTCGGGCGGTGCTGCAATCAAAGCGATACTTATATCCGGCGTTGCAACTTTTCCCGCTTCTTCTCCTTGTATGACTGCAAGATATGGAAAACTGATCTAGATGTCCAATATATTGTTTGTTTCAATTGATACTTTTGTGATATTGAAAAAACGTGATGTCAGTGCATGGTTTTCTGTTGACAATGTCACGCTCTCTGGGCAAATTGGCTTTCCCAACTACGTGGGGCTGTAGCTCAGTTGGGAGAGCGCTTGAATGGCATTCAAGAGGTCGTGGGTTCGATTCCCTCCAGCTCCACCACAAGAAAGTTAAGGGTTTCAAGTGAATACTTGGAACCCTTTTTTCGTGCCTGATGGCGGATTTCAGGAATATGTCCGCTATGTGTCCGCCGCTTCCGACCGACTGTTTTCGGTGCCGGTCATGGCGTAGCGCGCGGCCAGACGATCTTGCGGACCGTCTTCCAACACGCCTTCAAGGTGGCTGTACCGGTCCGTCATGCGCAGGGTCTTGTGCCCGATCATGACGTTGGTCTCCTTGAGCGTGCAGCCTGCCTTCAGCATGTTCGTGCAATAGGTGTGGCGGTGATCGTGGAAGTGCAGGTCGTCGAAGTCGTGGTCTTTGCACAGCCCTTCCCACGCGGCCTTGATGGACCTGAACGGGGTGCCGTCCATGTTGCCGATCACGAAATCGTCCTTGGTCGCCACGCCCCGTTTTTCTCGGTGTCGGGTCACATGCTCCAAACGAGCTTCGAGTGCTTTGCGGGTGCGGGGCATAATCCGGTGGGTTCGGGTCACCCCATTTTTGGTGCGGTGGAACGTGATGTGGTTTTCCGCAAGGTCGACATTGGCCCACTTGAGGCTGAGGACTTCCTGGGTGCTGCACCCGTGCTCGACCGCCAGCAGGATCGCCAGGGGCAAGTAGTGCTTCGCCCTGCGCTGATGGGCCGCTGCCAGCAGCTTCTCGATTTCGAGGGGGTTCTGGGCCTTCTTGCGCTCACTGGCCTTCTCCGACAAGTATGGGATGTCCCGCGCAATGTCTTTTTCGATCAAACCCTGCTTCGCGGCCTGTGCGAACACTTGCTTGATGACAAACAATCGGCGGTTCGCCAATACGTTGCAGTTCTTGCCTTTTTCGCCCTTGGCCACAAGCTTCGCCTTGGTCTGTTCGGCGATGCCGATGCGGTAATCTCGAATGGTCTCCTCCTTGAGGTCATGGAGCAGGGTGTGCTTCCATCCCTTCAGGACCGGGGCCAGCAGGTAGCCGTACCCGGCATGGCTCGCCTGGGATATCTTTCCTTCCCCGAGCTTTCGGTCCCATTCGTCCCGACACAGCAGGGCAGCTTGCCCAAAAGTGGGCAGGGACTGCTGCTTCGGTTGCCGAGTTTCCTTGGTCGGCAATCTGCCACTGTCGAGCAGGGTGCGA
This sequence comes from Pseudodesulfovibrio cashew, assembly GCF_009762795.1. Lineage (NCBI taxonomy): Bacteria > Pseudomonadati > Thermodesulfobacteriota > Desulfovibrionia > Desulfovibrionales > Desulfovibrionaceae > Pseudodesulfovibrio > Pseudodesulfovibrio cashew. Next base: position 1,972,901 of record NZ_CP046400.1, read on the forward strand.
AGCCGGTTGGCTTCTTCCTGGGCCAGGTCTTTCCGTCTTAGCGTCTTGTGGTATTCCTTCCTGCCCGTTTCCGGGTTGTTGAAGTGAATGACGTACGCTTTTCCCTTTTTCAGCGAACGGGTCGCGATGGTGACAGTAGCCATAAGCTATTCTCCCTTCGGACTGTTCGCCGCCAAGCTTCTTCGATTTTCAATGAACGCTTGCAGGTCTGTTTTCAGAACCAGCTTTCGTGATCCTATCGCGATATGACCCAAGGCGCCAGACTGAATCAGACGCGAAATGGTCGCACGGTGGACCCGCAAAAAGCAGGCGACTTCCCTGATGGTCAAAAGAGTCGATGCATCGGACATGGTGCGGTTCTCATAGGAACGGAACGTAAAGCCTCCTACCGCCGTAGCGTACCCGTTTCCACTTCCCCTTCGGTTGAAGTTGCTCGTCAAAACTCAGCCAACAGTCCAGTTTGACACCGTAGGAGAAATAAAAGTCAAACGTCGGAAGGGGGCTCGGAGAGAAAAGAATGAAAAAAAATGAAGCCCCGCACTAAAAGGCGGGGCTTCTGCTAATAGGAACTGCCAAGATAGGCGTTCGATACGTCACGTCTTCCGGCAGAATGTCCTGCCGTGTTTTCGATCTCATCACGTGCTTCATTGTCGAGCCGGGGCCATTTTTCCCCGGCGGCATCGTATGCTGCTGCTTGAAACACCTGAACGTCGTCGTGCTGGTTGGGCGGTTCAAAGCCAGTATGCTCCACGTACATTTGGTGGAAGCGCTCGTGACGGAGACCGTGCAGGGTTCCCTCTGCGTCTTTGCCGGTCAGACCGTGTTTTCTGGCCGCATAGTCCAACCGATGCAGCCAGTTGTCGCCCATATGCTCGGGCATGAGGTTGTTGACGCCTTTCCTGTCTGAAGGGGACACATATTCCTGCGCCCGTTCAAGGGCTGCTTCTTGCATGGGCGACAGGTTGAGCAAGGCTCTTGGTCTGCCGCCTTTGGTCCCGTACTGGACAAGCAGACTGTGCTCGTCGCGATTCCAGTCATTGGGCAAGTCAAGCTTGGCTGCTTCTTCCCTGCGCAAACCGAGTTCGTACATCAACTCGACCTGTGCCGCCGCCCGACCCGCATGCGAATACGACGTGTCGTTTCGCATGCGGGTCAGGGTGTTTTGAAAGGCTTCCGGGCTGACAGTGCGGGACGTCGCATTGGCGATGGACCCGCGTCGCACCCCGAAGGCCGCGTTGCTTTTGCTGATGTGGTCGTTTCCGTATGCGCGGCAAATGTGGCGTGCGGCACTGAAGACTTCGGCAATCCTGCCGTCGCCCACGCCGTCCGCGCGCATGGCGTCCGCCACGCGCTGGAAATGCTTGTTCGTCACCTTGGTCCACTTCCGGGCTCCCAGGTTCGCGTGGCGCAAGATCTTGACGAAATGTTGGGCCGTCTGGCGGATTCGGTGCTGTTTCGATTTCGGGCCGGACAAGGTTGCCCGGTTGATCCCATACTTGAGGCTGTCGGATTTTCTCATTGGAATTCTCCTTCCGTTAAAGGTTCGGGGCAGCGCCCCGGGGCCAAGCAGATCGGGCTTTTCCCGTTATCCGGGAAAGACCTGCCTGTGGCGGTAAACCCGCCACGCATCACCAGCTAAGGGAAGAATGAATGCCCGTTTCCCATTGGAAGAAGATTCCGGAAGACCCAGTCAATAAGGGGTGCTGCCCCGCAAGCGCGTACGTCTTGCGGATTGGATGGCAGCCGTAGGGGAAGTGCGGCAATGACAAGCGTAGATACTTGCCATTCCACCATCGGCGGGTGCTGCGTTACAGCCTGCGTGTTTGGATTTGGAAATGGCCGTTTGTTTGGAAAACGGCGCGTGGATCGTTGAAGCACAAGGCTTCTTCATGCGTCATCAGTTCGGACTACGTCACGAACTTATGACGCGCGTCAATGCGTTTCACCTCCTTTTGGTTACGGAATTATCCGATGGATATGCCCCACCATACGACGTCGTCAAACCCTCGCGCAAGCTCCGGCAGCACGATTTCTTCCCCTCCCGCCGATTTTCCGCGAGCGTGACGCAAGCAGCCGCCAGCGCAAGGCCGAGCCCTTCGGGCGTCCGTCTTCGCCGGACGGCCTTGCCCCGACGGCTTTGCTTGCGTCGAGATTATCGCAGGCGACGGCGAGAGGGATGGCGGGTTTGACTCAGGCTCAAGGGATTTCCTTGGCAAAGCTTGAGGAATATTATTCAGTACTAGCTCATGAAGAAGGTTGAAAGACAGCTGGCGAGGTACTCATTAACCTTCTGCGAGAGCCGCTTAACCCCCAGGATATCCGCCAAGTCCCGGACTCGGTCTTTGCTCATCACAAGCTCAGGATGGTCAGCTATAAGCCCGAATAGTTCGTGGCGCGAGATGTCTGTGACGGCTCTACCTTCGATGGTCCTATAAGGGACCTTTTCCTGATAAGTTCCAGGTGACCAGATAAAAGTCGTCTTACCTTCCTTGCGGAGTTCATTCTTGCCGAGGCAGGTGTCGATTTGCTGCCGGATGTTGGCACCGGTCCTTTTCCAGCCGTGGGCTTTGCAGATAGTCCGGGCCAGTCGGTCGGCCTCAATGGGGCCTTCTTTCTCTACCAGATAGTCGATCAGTTGACAGAGAATCGGTGTGTATCCGGCATCGAAGAAACGGTCCGCATCCGGTTGGACGGGCCATTTGATAGGCGAGATATTACTTGAGACCGTCGAATCCTCCACCCCGGTTGATTTGGCATATTTTGAGTGTTGATCTGGTGGTTCCGGATCAGAATACGGAAGCTCAAGTTCATTGCTTACATTGGGAAGCTTGACTTGTCTTGAAACCCGAGGCTGCAAAACATGCTCTTCTTCCGGTTGTGATTTCATGGTTTCCGCAACAAGCTCTTCGGGCACCTCCCTCCATTCCTCTTCTTGCTCGGATTGTTCTTTGGCCTGGGCTTCTAGTTCCTTCTCCTTTTGGCGGGAGTTTTCGAGAAGCTCCTCAAGTTCTGTATGAACCCGTTTGAGCGCTTCCGTAGGAGTCATGAACCAGTCTGTTGACCATATGCGGATGATGTTCCACCCGAGGTTACATAGGACCGCCTCACGGATTTTGTCTCGATCCCGTGCGCTTGCGGAACTGTGGTAGGTTGCGCCGTCACACTCAACGCCCGCCAGGTAGGCACCTGCGTGATCGGGATGGACCACGCCCAGGTCGATTCGGTAATCGGAAACACCGATTTGAGGCCGTATCTCCCAGCCCTTGTCTTGAAGAGCGGACATGACGGCTTCTTCAAACGGACTCTCCGCATCACCAACGGAATCACCCCTACCCGCACCGCACGGGAGCGCTATCGGGCCTCGCTTGGCGTAGTCAAGAAAGGTCTTGAGATGGGCCACGCCAAGGGCCTTGGTCCGCGATGTGTCGATGTCATCGGCCTCAATTGATGAGAAGACATGCATTTCGGATCGGGCGCGCGTTACGGCGACGTTTAGGCGTCTTTCTCCTCCATCCCGATTGAGCGCGCCGAAACTCATTGACATTTTGTCTCCATTATCTCGCCCGAAGGTAATGGAGAAGCACATGATGTCCCGCTCATCTCCCTGGATGTTTTCCAGGTTCTTGACGATAACCGGTTCTTCTCGATTTTCGCTGAAGAACCATTCAAGCTTCGGATTGGAACGTCGGGCCTCGTCAAAAAGATTGAGGATCAGTTCCTGTTGCTGGATGTTGAACGTGATGACGCCGAGGGTCGGTCTCGTCTCCTTTGGGAGTTGTAGCCAGTGTTCCAGTCGTGACCTAGCAAACCGGACGATTTCTCTCGCTTCCGTGATGTTGGTACGGCCTGTGCCTCTCGCATACGCGCCGTCGTTTTTGTGAAAAACAAGGGCATCTGATTCTGTTTTGGGCGAAGGGAAGGTGATGAGTCTACCACCATAATAGTGATGGTTCGAGAACGAGATCAACGATTCATCTCGGCTTCGGTAATGCCAGTTCAACTGGACTTCCGGCAGGCCCGCCGCACTGGCTTCTTCGAGAATACTGGGCAGGTCTTTTTCATATTCGGCAAGGTCGTCCTCGTCCTCGTCATCGGCACGGCCGAAAAAGTTGGTGGGTGGCAACTGTTTCGGGTCGCCCACGATGATGGATTGCTCGGCCCTGGCGATGGCTCCGACCGCATCCCACGTCGTGATCTGGGAGGCTTCATCGAAAATGACCACATCAAATTGTGTCTGGTCTGCTGGGAGGTATTGAGCCACTGAAAGCGGTGACATGAGCATGCATGGCGCCAGTTTGGTGAACACGGTTGGCGTGTTTTCGAGTAATTTGCGGATGGAAAGGCTCGGCCGTTGCAAAGATAGTTGGTGTCTCAATGCTCCCAATTCCGAGCGGCGAGGGACGCTATCCCTGGCGGGAAGCCCATGCGATGTCTTAATCAATACCTGATCCGAGGCCATTTTTTGAACGGCTTCGTCCCTCTTGCGAAACTCTCGTATCAAATCTTCGTGGGACCAATGGCGGAAGCCGCGAAGCTCTGAACTGGCGTCTATGACGAGGGGCAACCACCAATGGAAATATGCCACCCGGAAATCCAACTTGGCGTTTTCGATCTGCCCGGTTGGTAGTGCCTTCAGAAACGGATCAAGGCCCAGTGCCCGTGCTTCCTCTCTGACCGCCACCCAACGGACCCAATCCGCCAGTTGTGTCTTGTGGGCAATCAAATGTCGTAGGTTCGTTTCAAGGGACTCTATCGACGGGATATGCAGCTTTCCTTTGGAGTGAACAGCGTAGGCATCACAGGCCGATTTGAATTCCCTGAGCGCTGAATGAAATGCCGTTGCCAGGCGTTCGGCGTCAGGTCGTTGCTGCCCGTGATTGAGCAGGGAGTCCAATGCGGCTCCAAACTGCTGGGCATCAGAGGCATAACGGCGAACATCGGCGAGCGCTTGTTGCAGATTCCCAGCACCTTTGAGATATTCCAATACGTTGGAATGGTCGGTTTCTTCGTTTCGAAATACCGGAAGCCCTGCCAGCTCGCTCTGGTCGATGGTTTCAATGTTGTTTTGGATTTCCCGCAGGGGAATTATTTCCGAAGCGACATCCACCTTGCCGTCCGCTGCATAGCTTTGGAGAAGTTTGCCGATTCGCCTGCGCCCGAAGGCCGAGAGTGGCCACATTTTGGCATTTGCCTCGCGCCATTGACGGTCGATGTCGTCCACGGGGATGCGTTTCAGTTCGGCGTTTTCGTAGCTAGCCGTGAGGTTCGACCGGGCTTGGCGAATGATGGTGATGGCGGCGGCGAGAGATGCCGCGGCTTCTTCCAAACGGCCCAATTCCGCATCGACGACCTTGCTGTAGTCCTGCCCGGAAGCGATCCGGCAAACCTCATGGAATCGATTGAGTTGCTTTATGCGCTCAAGATTTGTTTCCTCAGCGTCTGGTAGCCCTATCTTATGCGCCAAGGCGTCGGCGGTTTCCTTGAGTTGGGGAATAGTAGCCAAAATTGATTCGGCGTGTTCAATCAGACTGTTTTGCCAAGAAAACGTCCATTCCTCAGCGTCGATGCTGTCGAATCCCTTGCAGTCGCGGACAATGGCGTGAATTCTGTCCGCGCGTATTGCGGTCTCCTCAAGCCTGGCGAACATGCCCGGATCGTGCGCATTGAGATTGTCGAACGTGAGAGTGAACCGTGGGCGATGTCCGGCGACAACGCCGATGGCCTGGAAAACACTGAAGCCGTGGCTACCAGGTGCATGAAGTTGTTCCACATACCTGTTGAGTTGGTCTCTTGCCGCCTCAAGTTGGCTTGTTGCACGGTCCCAGGAATCCGTCGCATATTTTTCACTACGTTCCCAAGCGGCCCCCAGTTGGGCCAGAACACGTTTCCTGTCGGATTTATTGGAGTGGAGTTCAAGGCAGACGTCGCCAAGCCCGTATGCCTTCAATCGGCGGTAAACCACGTCCAGCGCCGCTGATTTCTCCGCCACAAAAAGAACGCGTTTCCCCACGGAGAGGCACTGGGCGATCATGTTGGCGATTGTCTGGCTTTTCCCTGTGCCGGGAGGGCCGATGACAACGAAGTCGTGTCCGTTCATGGCCGCAACAACGGCAGCCAACTGGGAGCTGTCGGCGGGAAGCGGAGTCAGCAGGTCATGCAGGGGGATCTTTTTGTCGATCTCGTTGGGCAGGGGAAGACAGGGGCCGTCACACGCTTGGACAAAAGGAGTCTCGGGCGAGTCTATGAGATGTTTGACAAGCCGGTTGTTTCTCAGGTCCTCGGTTCGGTCGACCAAATCCTTCCACATGAGATACTTGGCAAAAGAAAACGTGGAAAACGCCGCCTCCTCAACAACTTCAAATCCTGGGATGTCCCGCACGGCCTTGCGCATGAGCGAGAAGACCAAAGGGACGTCGATACCTGATTCGTCTTTTGGGAGCTCTCCTTCCAAGGACGGAACCCTGAGTCCGAAATCCCGTTGCAAGAATTGAAGGAGGGTCGAGTTGATGCGGATGTCGTCTTCATGGTGTGCAAGATAAAAATCCGATTTCGCCGAACGGCGTTTCAGGGAAACCGGGAGCAGGAGGATGGGGGCTCGATACAGCGTCGGGTCGTTTTCCGTTTTCTTCCACCTGAGGAAGCCCACCGCCAGGTAGAGGGTGTTGGCGCCCCCTTCCGCGAGTTCACTGTTGGCCTTGCGGAAAAGCGTGACCAGCCGGTTGCGCATGTCTGTTCCGGGCAGCGGAATGCAGAGCTGCTTGCGCTCCAGGGCGTCCTTGGCGAACTCCTCATGGATGTCTTTGCCGTTTTGTTGCTGATACAATTCCGGATCCCGTGCCCCGACAGGGTTTTCATCCTTGAGGGATATGACCCGAAGGCGGCTTCCGTCCGCCAGCATGTCTTCCAGTCTCGGAAGATCCGGGCACAAGACCGGGATGGTCTGCTTGGTGTCCTTGAAGTTGAGGAGGCGATTTCGAAGAGTCAGGTCAAGGAGCTTTCGTTGCCATCGGTCTATCCTGTCTTGAGCTGTCTGGGGCGTTTCGTCGATTACTTCACCCGGCAACATGCCGAAGTCCGGTTCCGGCGGGAGAGCCGCCGGGGCAACTTCCTCTGCGGCTTCTTTTGAGGATTCTTCGACATGATGGGCAGCGAGGGGAGTGACACCTGCAAAACGAGCCCTGCGGATGTCCACGGCACGCTCGAAGTCGACTTCGTTTTTTTCGTTGAGTTTCACCCTGGCGTTTTGAACCGCTTGGGTGAAGTCCGCTACGGGACGATTCGTTACCAAGGTCGTTTCAAATGCCTCGAATTCACGCGCCGCGATGGCTTTGCGGAGTTCGACCACATCCGGTTCTTCAATGGAGGGCAGAGTCTTGTCCGCAAGCCAGACGCCTGTAAAGGCGTGTCCCTTGGTAAAGATAATGACAGGGTTGAGGCCCGCCGCTTCAAGCGCACCAGCAAATAGCAGCGAGCTGTCGAGGCAGGTGACCAACCCCTCGTCGTGTATCCGCCGCGGCCCTCGGACCTTCTGCCCTCTGGATTCAAAAGAGGCGGGAGGCTGTGCATAGCTCAGTGCCTTTTCGGTGATGGCCGACCATATGCCGGCAGCAAGCATGTACGCCCGTTTGGGGTCTTGATCCTGGTACCCGTTGAGCGCCCCGTTGTGACCACCCTTTTCAAGGAGCATACTTGCCCCGTTTGCAAATTTTTGCGACGACGGGATCGTTCGGCGAGACAAACGCGGCGAGGATGCTGGCCATTTCGCCCAAGCCGCCCCATTCGTCTCGCGCCAGAAGCCTGATGGGCAGAATCTGTTCGCCCAAGGCCGCCTCGTTCTGGCGAAGCCGGAAGGTCAGTTGTCCACGCTCAGCTTCGTTGAGCCCATCGAAAAAAGCGAAGTCGTATTCCAACCGCAAGTCGGAGAGGGATATGTCGCTATTGGCATGTATTCTGTCGATGGTCCAAGTCTTGTTCCGGCAAAACGGAGGGTGAGGAGTGAGCTCCAGGGTGATATTCTCAACAGGCACATCCGAGGTGTTGCGGATTTGGATGCTACGCAGAATGGGAACCGAATTTTGCGCGGAGACAAAATTGATGCATTCGGCTGCGGATATTACCAAAGTGGGCGTGCTGTCCGTATTCATGTCACTGCCTCAAACTCATCAAGATACATTTGAATTTTCGTTTTCCGTTGAAGTTAATCACTACACATTATAGAAAAGGTTGAAAAGGCGCTGAAGGTCAAGATTTAATTCGATCTTGCCTGGGTAATGAAATTTCTTGAGTGTGACTTGGAGGCGTTGTGAATAGGTTAGACCATTGCATCGAGGTGTTGTCCGTAGAGAAAGGGAAGTTGCACCTTCGCGAAATTGCCCGGCTTCTCGTCGCAAGGTATCCCTCTATCTATGGTGGCCTGGATTTGGAGGACTTGGGGAAGAAAATTGGCCAATCCATCAGCAATCATATTCGTAACGCCAAGCGGAAAGCCAAGATTTCCAAAGTTCCCAATGGCAAGGGTGGGTATCTTTCCGGTATGTACAGAGCAAAGCAGAAACGGAAAAAGACAGCATCAGCAAAACTCCCCCCGGTTTCAAATTTATATACAGGCAAGGCCGGAGAGTATGGGCTGTTGAGCGAACTCCTGTTCCAAGGGTACAACGCTTCAATCATGACTGTTGATGAAGGAATCGACGTCGTTGCATCCAAGGGGAACAAGTATTTCCATATCCAGGTGAAGACAGCTAATTGCAACAAGCACGGAAAGTTTCAATTCACTATCAAAGCGAAGAGCTACAAATCGAATAATGCCTCAACAACATTTTATGTATTTATTACTAGGCGACTCATCGCCGGGGCTTGGAGAAGTGACTATATAGTGTTTCAAAGTGGAGATATCGCAAAACTTATTGCAACTGGTGTTGTTACAGCCGGTAAGCAGCATTCGTTTTTGGTGTTGTATGAGAACAGTAAGTGTTTATTGAATAACGGGAATGATATTACATATCATTTGAACAATTTTGACCCAATGAAATAATCAAGTGAGTGCACCCGTTGACTTAATCCCCGTCCGTTTCGAGATATCTTGACTTAACGGTTGGCAGTCTCTAAAAATTGTCTGTAGAAAATAAATTCTCGGGATTCAATATTTAACCGTTTGGGGATTGAAATGCAGAAAAAGCACGATGAACACATGGAGAAATTCGGGTTTGCCATCGTTTCCGACGAAGACGGCATGGACAGCGTCGCCTACACGGCTTCCTGTTCTGGCAGTCGTTCCGATTGCTGCACCAGAACTTGCTCTGCGGATGCCAACTTCGCGGAAAGCGCTGAGGCTTGGGAACAGTATCTGGCAGTCAAGGGCGGACAGGTTCAGTACTAGCAGGCGAAATCGTAATGACGCATATTTTGGAAGCCTCCGCCCCGGAACTTCGAGACGGGGTGGAGGTTTTTCTTTATCCTGAGAAGGAAGGGATCTGCCAGGTCCTCTTCCTTTTTTTGTCCAACAGACGGCGTTTGCGCATTGAGTGCAAACCGGCCTTTGCGACTCTGCTCAAGGAATTATCCAAGCCGCAGCCATTAACGGATTCCCTGAACCATTCCGGGCTGGTCATGGACGAAGAAACCGAGGCCTTTCTCTCCTTTCTTGAGACTGAAGGAATCGTCACCTTGTCCGACCCGCTCGCAACGGACCTGCTTCCCGTCGAGTATGTGGAGCAATACAAGCGCCAGTTGTATTTCTTGCTGGATATCCTCAAATCGCCGCAAAAGGCTCATGAAGTCCAAAAGCGGATTTTCGACGCGCACATAACCGTTTTCGGCCTCGGCGCCGTGGGCAGCGGCATCCTGCAACAACTCTGCATGATGGGCTTTAGGCGATTTACCCTCATCGACTGCGCCGATGTCGAGGAGAACGACATAGCCCGGACGCCGTACCGGATTGCCACACAGGTGGGAATCCCCAAGACGGAGGCTGCCAAGGCGTTGGCGGCGGATTTCGCCTTTGATCCCGAAGTCGAGTTGTACAATGTTACCCTCAGGACGGATACCGACCTCGACGAGTTGGTCCAGGGAACGACGCTCATCATCAACACCACCGATCAACCCTACGTCGGCTACACCAACATCAAGCTTTCGCGGTATTCCCTGCAGCACGGCATACCCGTGCTGGCTGCCGGTGGATTCGATGCTCATCTCGCATCTTTGGGAGAGTTGCTGATCCCCCATGTGACGCCGTGCGCGGATTGCTATGCCACGTTTTTTCATGAGAGCCTGAAGGATTGGAAGCCGATCCCCCACCCGGTCAAGGAGCGCGAAGGCTGGTTCGGCGGGTTGGGCAGCCTGTCCACGTTCAGCGCTTCCACGGCGGTCCTTGATATCCTGGGCTACTTCATGAACCCGGAAGACCGAAAGGCGGCTCCCGGCGGGCGGGGCGAATTCCTTTTTCATGACTACAGTCTCGATACCTTTGTCGTTGAAAGGGACAAGGAGTGCCAGTTCTGCGGGGAGGAGCGGAAATGAGTCGATACAGCGAGGAGCGCTTCCGGCTTCGTCCGTCCGTCTCGTTCGTGCCCATGCCGCAGGAGGGGACCTACCAGTTCTTTGTTTCGGACATCAGGCAGAGTTTCAACTTGGCTTTTGCCGATGAGGATTACGTCAGGATTCTGTCCAACTTGGATGGGAGCCTGCCGTATGCCAAGCTGGCGGAGGCCTACTCTCTTGATGATCGGCAACTTGTCGGGCTGGAACGGCTTTTCGAGGTCCTGATCGAACGGTGTGCCATGGAGGATGCGCGAGTTGTGGCATCCCGCGAATCCGATCCGTTTCGGCGGGTGAAGACGTTCATTGGCGCTTATGTCCCGTATCACGATGTGGAATCCGTCTGGCAGCGGTTAGCCGAAAGCCATGCGGTCGTGATCGGGGCCGGTGGTGTGGGGAGTTGGGTCGTCTCCCTGCTGGCCCAGATGGGGGTCAAGCATTTCACGATGCTCGATGACGACGTGGTCAAGCCGCACAACCTGAACCGATCCCTGTTCACCAAGGGGGATGTGGGCAGCCTCAAGACCTTGGCCCTGGAAAAGATGCTCAACTCGCGACGGGAGGGGTATTACACGGTCCGGACCATTCAAGAGAAGCTGAAAAGTTCGGAGCGGCTGATCGCGTTGTTGAAGGACGGCTTGTCGCCGCAGACGGTTCTGATCAACTGCGCGGATTTCCCTTCGGTGGCCCACACCTCGGCGATCATCAACGAGGCGGCCTTTGAGCTCGATCTGCCCTACATCATTGCTGGCGGCTACAACATGCACCTCAGCCTGGTGGGGCCGACGATCATCCCAGGCAAGACGCCGTGCTTCCATTGTATTTCGCACGGCATGGACCAGCTCAAGGTGGCCGAGATCGAAGGGGCGGAGCGCATCGTCAAGGAGCACCGTAATCTCGGCAACCTGGCCCCCCTGGCGACGATCTCCGCCTCCTTCGTGGCCAACGAGTGCCTGAAGCTGTTGCTCGGATTGCCGAATCTGCAGCCGACCATGATCGGCAAGCGCGGTGAATTCAATTTTTTCACGAAGAAGCTGGTGTTGGAAGAGTATGACGTGTGGGATGAGTGTCCGTATTGCAGCGGGAGGATTTTATGAATGAAACTGCGAAGGTTGTTTCGTATTGTTTGAGTGGAGTTGTTCTCGTACTGGCTGTATTCTTTGGGACTCGTTGCATTGATCTAATTTTTTTACACGCATACTCGATTCAAGGTGATTCAATTAAGCCATCAGCCGAAGCCTTTGTTAATGCTTTTCAGGGGTACCGTGACTTCGTTACGGTTATCACTGGACTATTGACATTATTCATTGGGGCGACAGGATTTGCTGCTTTCTTTTCATTCAGGAAATTAAGGGAAGAGGAAAAGAGCATTGTATTAAAAATGGAGAAAGATGAAGAGCGGATAGAGAAATTGCGGCAGCGGTTGGAGGAAAGGGAAAGGACAGATGGAGAAAAAATCAAAGATATTATATGCGATTTGATGCGGTATGCACGAATTCAACAGGCAAGGGTTTTGCTGGAGTCTGAAGCGGATAAAGCTGCAGCTATTGATGTGTTAGAGGGAAATGAAAGTACTGCATCCAGTGATCATATTTTTCACCAGCTGAAGGGTGATGCGTATTATTATAGGGGAAGACATGGCGACTATGACGTTGCTATTGAAGAGTACAAAAAAGCAATCAAGTGTAGTGAGAGTTCGTCAGCTTCTTGGCTTGGTCTTGGGCAAGCTAAGTATAGGTCTGTAGCAAGTAAAAATGATGAGCAAGATGGAGACTTGGACACCGGAGAAGTCATTTCTTTTAGGTTAAAAGAAAATAGGGATACTGTTAGTGATACTAGTGTGGTAGAAGAGGCAATTAGAGATGTAAAAATAGCAATAAGCTATGGAGCAAGTGTTGCTGAAGCTGGGATTGAACTTGGGCATATGTATAAATCCATAGAAAAATATGATTCGGCTTTGGATGCTTACCAAAATGTTTTATCAAGCAATAAGAATCACACAGCCTGTGCGTTTTTTTATTGTCACTTATGGATTGTTAGAAAATATGAAAAACTACTAAGCGAAGATGTCTCACAGGGAGAAGTCAATGAAATTGTGAGATTGTTAAAAAAGATTGGTTTATTGGATGTCTACAACAGTAAAGTGGCGTATGCATTATTATGGTATTTGTTCTCGACAATCAAAGGGTTGGGAACCGATAAGGATGTCGATGAAGCCTACTCTGCAACTACAAAGTACACGATCAACAATCTTTTTGAACTTGTTAAGTGAGATGTTCACCAGCCATGCTCACCCTCCACGGCATAGAAACGAACAACCTCAAGTCGGTTGATGTTTCCATCCCGTATGGGAAGATAACCGCCGTTGTCGGCGGGAGTGGGGCGGGCAAGACTTCGCTTGCGTTCCATACGCTCTACGCGCTCTGCAAAAACGAACTCGACACCATCTCCGGCATCCCAGCCAGCCTTCGGCCCAAGGTCCGGGATTATGCCAACCTGCTTCCGACCATCGGGCTGAAGCAGAAGAACGCCAACGTCAATCCCCGGTCGAGCGTCTTCACCTATCTCGGACTCGACAAACTCCTCCTTCCCTTGTTCCTGCAAGCCAATCCGGACATCAAGCGGAACATCCTGGCCCAGAACAACCCGGCCAACTATTGCCTGGCCTGCGAAGGGCTCGGCGTGGTCTATCGGCCTGATCCGGCCTGGATCGTCGATCTCGACAAGCCCCTTGCGGACAAGCCGTTCCTTTCCTGGAACAATTTCCTCTCCAACCATTACTATTCGCTGCTTGAAGCCTTCTGCTTGGAGCATGGCATCGACATGACCAAGTCCATTTCGCAGTTGCCGCCCCGACAGCAGGAATTGCTGCTTCATGGGGCCGACGACAAGCAGTTCCAGGTCAAGTACAAGCAAAAGAACCGCTACCGCCAGAAACGGTTCCCCTTTGTGGGCGCGATCCGAGAGATTCAGGAATGCTGCGACAACCTGCAGGTGCCGGGAAATCGGCAAAAGGCCAAGTCGTACATCACCGAACAGACCTGCCCGGAGTGCCATGGGGCCAGGTTTGCGGAGCATCTCTCAGGGTACACGCTCAACGGCTGGATGATCCACGACATCCTCTTGTCGAGCTTTGATGCGCTGCTCCCTTTCATCCAATCCATCCCGGCCCATGAATTTGCCGTAAACAAGTTGACGGCCTTGGTTGCCAACGTCGTCAGGAACAATTTGGGCTACCTCGCCCCGATGCGCTCGATTCCGTCCCTCTCCGGTGGCGAGTTCCAAAGGCTGCAATTGGCTTCGGTGCTCAGCTCGGACTTCACGAACCTGCTCTACGTGATCGACGAAGTCTCCTCCTCATTGCACGTTGCGGAATACCCGAACGTCATTGCTCAACTCCAGTCGTTGAAGGAGCGCAATTCCACCTTGGTCATGGTCGAGCACGAATTGGAATTCATCGAGAAGGCCGACAACCTGATAGCTCTTGAGGACGGCAGGGTGATCGACTCAACGGATTGGCTTCAGCGACAGCGGGAGGTCTCCGTTGACCGCATCAAAGTCGAGCCGCGAGGCGCTATGGAATTCACCGTTCACGACGTCCACAATATCCGCCACCTCGATGTCTCCCTGCCCATGGGTTGCCTCATCGGTTGCTGCGGCGTGTCTGGTTCGGGCAAGTCCTCCTTTGCCGAGGCCATCTCGGGCAGGAGCGGCGTTGAATACATCAGCCAGGGAACGATCCAGGGAAACAGCAATTCAACCGTGGCGACCTACCTCAAGCTCATGCAGCCGATTGATTCGTTTCTGTGCAAGGCCCTGGGTGCTCCTCTGAAGACCTTCCTGTTTAACAACAGCGCCAGCCAATGCCCGGGCTGCGAGGGCAAGGGATATGTGGAGCAGGAAGCCTCATTCGGTCATGCGTTTCGTTCCGTCTGCGAAGCCTGCGAGGGCAGGCGCTACAACCCGGAAGTCCTTGCGTACCGATTCAATTCGCTCTCCGTTCACGACATCCTGACGATGACGGTTGGCGATTTGTCGGCGGCTGGGGTGTTCGCGAAAAGCAGGAAGATCGCCGCCAAATTGGAGGACATGATTAGCATCGGATTGGGGCACCTGACCCTCTTCAGGGCCACCGGTGAACTTTCGGGCGGGGAGGCGCAGCGGATCAAGCTCCTGTCCCGAGTGAAGGCCAATCTCAAGAATACCTTCCTCATCATCGACGAGCCTACCAACGGCCTGGAGCGTCACGATACAAAGCGTCTGATCGGATTCCTGGACAGATTGCTCACCAAGGCAAAGGGGATCATGGTCATCGAGCACAACCTGTTCTTGCTGAAAAGCATGGACTACATTTTGGAGTTCGGCCCTCGCGGCGGCGACAAGGGCGGCGACATTGTTTTTCAGGGCCGCATTGAGGATATGAAAGGCTCAAAGTCCATACTCAAGGATTTTGTTTAGGCGTCCGTACCGGCGAGGCTGGTTGAAGGTTCAGGCCGCGTCAGTGGAGCCTTTTTCGTGTCCGCTATGTGTCCGCTTTTTCTACGACACCCAGCAAAAACGGTGACATTCCGCGCTTTCCGCACACCATGCTACAGGGTGTTCCGAAAAGGCTTGGCGGCGAATAAGTCCAGTTTTATTATTGTGTTAAACTGATCATTCTATTGGCGACCCTCAAGAATGGCATTCAAGAGGTCGTGGGTTCGATTCCCTCCAGCTCCACCAATGATTATAAAGGCTTAGAAGGTTTTCCTTCTAAGCCTTTTTTCGTGGAATATACAAAAGAATATACAAATGAAATCGGATGGATGGAAAATCTGTTTTTGGAGAGGGACAATTAGGTATGGTCCCCCCCCATTCGGGAATTAGTTGTCGGTGATGCGGAGACCTAGGTTAGCTCACTTGGTATTTGGATGAGTGAATCAGAGTATATATGCGTAATGTAATACTTTCTTGTTGCCCCGGCTTGATTCGTGACTTTCTTAGCCAGGAATTTGAAAAAGCCTGATTTAGCACCTTTCCTATGTTTTGATTTAACGGTGTCATATAGTCCGAGGCTTTTTGAAAGAACTGATGAATCTATGTCTATTCCACGCTCTAATTCAAACGGTATCGCTCGTTTCTCCTCCCAAGAATATATCATTCCAGATCGAGTATTGGCACTATATCCTGCTACCCTGCCAGTAAATTGAGTAGGGTTAGTGTCGATGATCAATTTGTTGGTTAAATCGAGAGTTTGGCTATCAAAAGTGATGGGCGGTTGTTCATCAACTACTATGTTGGAAGTTAAGGCAGATTGAGTCATGATAGGTCTGTGGATATTTTTTACAGACGTTTCAACTTTTTGTGCTAGAGATTCCAGCTTGCTTGTCTCAATCTCAACTTGGTCAATCTTATCCTGACCTAAAAACCTAGAATAATCGAGTTGCTTCCCTGTGCATTTGAATATGATTTGTGCATACAAGGAGCCGAAAGCGTGTCCTACAGGTGTATCTCTTGGTGCAAGCCCGATTATTGTTGCAACTCCAAGAATTGTGGCTACTATTCCAAAAGACCCTTCAACGGGTGGCGAGGTAATAATTCGCACTCCCTTAGCATTTGGTGCTCTTGTGATTATCTCATCGTTGAATAGGTAGTGGCCTGTTATAGCAAGTGAGCGATGAAAACCATTGAGTGCTGTTGATAGGTCGTAAAGATCAATATAGCTGTTTGTGGCATCAGTACCGCCGCAGTATGTGAGAGAAACAGTACAAATTTCTTCAAATTCGTCCGGTTGTTCTACGAATTTCATAAGCCACCTCTTTGATTCCTACATATAGTTTGTTTTGTCTTTAGCCTTCAGGGCAAAGTGTGTCAATCCTGTCCCTCTAATTCTTTGTTATTTCGGGGTGTTTGTGGGGTGAAATACATTGTCATATCAAGGCGTCTTTGAAAAAGGTTCTGAGTTGATCCTGAGTTCGATTGTGGCTATCTGATTGAGGAGGCCTAAACCTTCCAACGAGATAGGATCAACAATGCCATACATTGGATGCACCCAAAAGCTTTTGAGTGAGATCAAGCCAGCACAAATCCTAGAGCCCGCTGATAAGCGTGGGCTACAAGGCTGGCATGGCAACATCTTCAGATTCTTTCGTAGAAAATCCGTTCTTTTGGTCAATGATGAAACTCGGTTTGCCGTATTTATGCCCGGATTGGTCAAGAAGGACTTCATAAACTTCGACAAGGTGTTCATTGAGCACTTCGAGATAGCTCTTCTGGGCGTTGAAGCAACATCAGCTCAAATAGCTAAAGCCAAGTTGCTGCTTGGCCCGTTCTCTT
Source organism: Pseudodesulfovibrio cashew (assembly GCF_009762795.1). Lineage (NCBI taxonomy): Bacteria > Pseudomonadati > Thermodesulfobacteriota > Desulfovibrionia > Desulfovibrionales > Desulfovibrionaceae > Pseudodesulfovibrio > Pseudodesulfovibrio cashew. The sequence goes on from NZ_CP046400.1 coordinate 1,989,752, forward strand.
ATGGCAAGACCCATATTCGAAGTGTTCTTGGAACGATGAACGACATGAAGTTTAACATGGAGTACATGCTGATAAATCGCCTTGGTCATTTGCCGAAGACTCGTGGTGAGATTCAATGGATTACGGGGCTACTCAACGAAACGCCATATAGCGGCAAAGATATTGATAACTGTGTCTTTGCTGAAAGGGATATGTTGCGACTGATAGATGGAGCAGAGAAGTCGTGAGATGGGTTTCTGTCAGGCTAGAAGTATAATTATTCAATTCAATGATTCTAGGGCCTTAGAAAGCTTCCCCTCTAAGCCTGTTTTAGTTGTAAATACACAGAGTTCGGGGTGGCTCCATTAAGCAAAAAGGTTGAAGTAATTTCCTTATTTTTGATTTATCCTTAGTTATCGTGTGTACGATTTGTGCGTAAGGGCTAGGAAAAAGGAGAGCTTGATGAAGAAGAAATTAAAAAAGCTGTTTGAAGATACAGGTGTAGATACCTCAACTCCCGGTTTTTATAACGATAAGAACTTCATTGCTCAGGAAAAAAATGATCCTAGCTTTCTCCAGGCGTATGGATTTTGGGTGTACTATAAAAATTACAGCGAAAAGTACCTCAAGAAAGTAAGGTCAATTGTTCCAATCGTACTCTCGGTGGTGCAACAGGAGTTAGAGGGGGACGGAAGAACTGGTGCTTGTGTTGACGTGTCGCAAGTTCTGTCCAAGATTTTTGAGAGACACGGCATTTGGTGCGTAATGGTTGAAGGGGCTTTCAACGCTGACTATCCAGATGATGCTAACATTTCAGAGAAATACTTGTGGCATTATGATGATCCAAAATCATTACGGGAGCGCATGTCTCCGGGGCATGTCTGGTTACACTGCCCACCATATCAAGTTATCGACATTACGATTAAACAGCAGCCTTACACAGAAGGGCAATCAAACTACTTGCCAGAAATCGTGGCGCAAGAAGAAATGGTTATTTTTGAAGCTGATATCGGCGATATTTGTAGTCCCGAAGTGTGTAGGACAATCGCAGCAATGGACTTGAGTCCACAGGATTTCATGGCTCAAAGTGGGGTTGATGGCTTTTCAAGCCTCGTCAGACCAGTTTCTTATGAGTCGGGGCAGACCACTTTGAGGTATATTCCAATTTCATTCACTGCCTCCGACGGTGAACTAGACAGCATGAGCAACCTCATTTTGTCAGGTCGTAATCCTAACCAGCTTTATACAGAGAAAGTTCTTCCAGCTTTGAAGGCTGCTGAAAAGTAGAGACCAACAATGATTTTTACTATCCATTATTATGTTTGGCTAATCAATACGAGTCAACGTAGCTCTCGCTACTTCAATGTAACTTGACCATTCATCAACATAGGTAGGAGCCAGTCGCGAAGCTGAATGAGGTTCAAATTTTCCATGCTCCGTAAAAATATCATTCGGTTGTATTTTGAGACCACTTTGTCATACTTTTCAAGAATTTCCTTCGGGGGATAGGCCAGCGGGAGTGAATGCAAATCGCCCTTTGTGATCGAACCAAATGTTGTGCCTTCGCAATTACGTCGATCGAAGATTTTCTTGAAGTATTTCATTACGTAGAAAAGGAAACCATCAAAGCCATCCTTGCTGTTCAATGCGGCCAATCCTCGACCGATGCAACAATCTTGATTGGCGATATTCATATCACCAACTGGCGCTCTGACGCTTAACAGGATATCGCCACATTTTGCCATACGCGTAGGCTGAGTCGTGTATTTACGAATGGTCGGGAATTGCCATCCAAAGTCAGTTGAACCTTGGAAGAAAACAGTCCCGTCACCTGTCTCATTAAATGATTCTCCACTCGGAGATTGGCCCATAGTAATATTGGCAATTTGGTCTAACTGCTTGTCCTCCCATCCTTCAGGGATTTCTCGTTTTAAGTTGGAATTAAAGGCCATTTTTCCACCTGAAGCCCTGTAAGGCTCACCAACTTGATCAGGAAAGTCGTACTGCACAAACCAATAATCATAAAGGGTTTTAGCCATTGACTCTAGTTTGGAGCATATCCTGTTATTCAACACAATCTTCTTTTCAAGCAAGTACAGAAACTCACCTATCTTGATTTGGTCCTCATATTGAGGGAGCAGTAAGTCCAAGTATGAAAACATCTGCTCATTCAAACTTGCCCTAAGAGTTATGACCGTATTGTAGGTTATTGTTTTTCTGAATAATGGGCTTCTTAAGTAAAAAGCCATGAACTTTGGGCATGTTTTCTTTGGATGGATAGGACGCAGTCTTTTTAGGAACCCGCTGTATGTCGCTTTGGGGTAGTCCTTCAATGCAACCGAACTCATGCCCAGTTCGTCAACAACCTCACTTGTCCTTGTTAAGAAAATGTCATCTTGTTTGATTGAAAATCTCTTTTGCTCTTGATCTGATGAGTCCATCAAGTCGGGCAAGGTTTCAGGCAAGAAATAGCTATTAAAAACAGTAGAAAATGACAAAAAGGGTGCCCCGTGCCCAGCCTGCTCTGGTTTCGAAGATATGCCAGAACTCATCTTGTATAATTCGCAAAATTTATAAGGAGTTAACTTGCCCATACATAACTCCTTCTAATTGCGTTTTAATCTCCTTTTCGAGTTTGTCAGACTCCTTGAAGAGAATATCAAGTTTGTCGTTGAAATCCTTCATTTTGGAGGCAAACTCCTCCGAAGTCATCTCATTATAATCAATTTTCACATCAAAGTATTGTCCGGCACTTAGAGAGTAATTCTTAGCAGCGATCTGGTCATAATCGACAAGCACGGAAAATTCATCGACAGCTTTTTTGCTATTGAATGTGGCTATAATGTGATCTTCCTCTGATTCTGAAAGCAACGTCTTCTGATTATTCCCATCCTTGATCTTTGTGCCGAGCATGGAAGCATCAATCAACACGACTTTTTCTGTGTTTGAGTCGTCTATGAACAGGATGGAGACATTGGTACCTGTGCTTGCGAAAATGTTGCTTGGCATAGAGACAACACCGGCTAACATTTTTTCATCAATTAATTTCGTTCTGATTTTTTTGTCGATGCCAGATAAAGCTGTGATGAATCCGGTAGGGACCACCACTGCCGCTTTTCCACCAGGCTTAAGTGAGTAGATTATATGCTGGAGGAAAAGTTGATATATAGACATTTTGTCTTTTACTTTTGCTGGTACCTTTGGCACCCCAGCAAAGAAACGTTCCTGGTGCTCTTGAACATCCAGTTCATTTCGAAAGTCACTAAAATCCATCTTAAAAGGAGGATTGCTAACAATGTAGTCAAACTTTTTTAAAGTCTTCCCATCACGATGATGCGGGTGGAGCAGGGTATTGCCCTGAATGATGTTGGGGATTGAATGCACCAAATTATTTAGAATCAAGTTCAGTCGCAATAAGCTCGATGATTTTTGGGAGATATCTTGCGAGTAGATTGAGCATCGTTGTTCGCCGATTGCGTGAGCCAGATTCATGAGCAAAGTCCCAGAGCCTGCTGAGGGGTCATAGCAACTCACGTTGCTAACTTTACCGCGCACATCATCTGGTACCAGAATGGAAGCCATAATCTTGGCTACAGCATGTGGGGTGTAGTACTCGGCATATTTGCCCCCGCCGTCCTTATTATAGTCTTTAATGAGGTATTCAAAAATCGTAGCGTAAAAATCGTATTTCTGGGTGAAGATACGTTCAAAACTGAACTCCACCAATTTGTTTATGATGGCACGGCAGAAGGCATCTCGTTTGGACTCATCTGTGATGTATTCGCTTACTCTGTCGAATAGGGTAACCTTAGCCCCTCCGTCTGTTTTAACCGCAAAGATGTCGTTATTGGTAATCGCGATATCACGTAAAGTGTCATCAAAGAGCTTGGCAAACTCCGGTGCATTCTGATTGCTGAAGAGGTGAGCGATGAAATGTTCCGGCTTCAGACGGGCTGTATCTGGCCCTAACTGCATTTGCAGCATTTCGAGCTCATCATCTTCCATGCCTTCAACGGCTTGCTCCCAGCTACCTGCGTCAGCAAGTTTAGGATCAATACGTTTTGCTTCGAAAGCGAACTTGTCGTTCAGGAATTTATAAAGAAAGACCTGAGTGATAATTTTAAACTCGTTGCCGTCATTGCCCAGACCATAATTGGCGCAAATCCCTTTGAGGTTGTCGATTAGCTCCCTGGTCCGTTTTTCAAAATCTTGCGTTACCACGCATGTACTCCTGCTCTGTTGCCTGAAACAAATTCATTCATGTATTCGGACACAACGAGTTTGTTGATTGTTCGTGATGCGTCCGGGTTGAGTTTGATTTTTTGGCGGGTTTGAAACTGATCTATTACTAACGGCATCATCATCCGTTCAAAGTAGCTTTCATTATCCAGCAGCTGGGTGTTTTGGAGCACCTGATCGTCAGCTTGCTTCTTCACTCCAGTTAAAGCCTCAAAAATATGACGTTCAGGCTCTGACAAAGTGCCTCGCTCTAGCAATCGCTTGTAGATGCGGGTGTATTTTGCGTCACCTTGGTACTTCGCTCGAAGTTGATTGTTTTGGCGATTCAACTCTTTGACCTTATCGTGGATCGCGTTGAGCGCATCGATATTTGCGTTCATTTCTTTTTGCGAAACTTCATTCAACTTTTTGTTCTTGAAAAGCCGTTCCAACTCTTCTTTGAGAGTGATGAACTTTGGGTCTTGCTGGTCGAAATTGTCTGCCAATGCTTCACGGGTCCTGCGTAACGTGTTCCTAAGCTTGTCAGCCAGTACTAACTCTTCTTCCTTGACCTTGGTAAACATGAACAGCACATCTTCTAAAGCGACATTAAGCAGATTGGCTGTGTCGGCACTCGACTCAATGCTCTCTTTAAGATTAAGCAGGTCGAGGTGGTTACATGTTTCACGATAGAGCTGATTGAGCTTCTGGAAGTCGAGTCTTTGAAGGAGTTCGTATTCACCTTGTAAACGAATCAGGTTGTAGAGACTACGGGCATCAGCAAGAGCCTTTTTCAGGGCCTGAACCGTAGCACGGTCTTGTATCTGGCTTATCTGTTGAGAAAAAACTTCGGCGTTCTCGATGTCGTAAAGAAATAGGACATCTTTGATTGCTTCAACCTCACTTTCAATTTCCTCGACGGATTTGAACAAGTGAGAATAATGCTCTATTTCGTCGCCAAGCTCAGCCTGCAACTCTTCAAAATAGGCTTTATTGGTGGCATCGAATTCTTTCCTGATGTCCGCGAAGTCAACGACATATCCATATCGAAATTCTTTGTAGGGTCGGTTAACTCTGGTTAATGCTTGCAGCAGGTTGTGCTTACGAATCACCCGTCCAAGGTACAGTTTTTTCAACCTTCGAGAATCAAAGCCAGTGAGTAGCATGTTGTAGACAAACAGCAGGTCAATTTTACCGGCCTTAAACTCCTCAACCCACTCCTTGCGCTCTTCTTTGTTGCCTACGTCATGTAGGATCAGAGCACCGCTTTTAACCATTCTTTTACGTTTTGATGAGGACGTGCTCTTATTGACTCCCTGGGAAGCAAGGCGATCCTGGAAAATTTCAAACATCTTTTTGGCCTGATCTGAGCTGTCGCAGATAACTAACCCGCCTATGCTTGCGTCATTCAGTGCTCCTCGGCTGTTCTCAAAGTTCTGAATGATGTAATCAAGCATCGGCTCAACAAATTGAGGATGAGCGTAAACGAGCTTCCTATTAACATCACCTTGCTGAATCTCAACTGCCGCTAAGGCTTCTTCCAAAGCGAGTTTATAGTTAGTGGCGATTTCTTCACGGATCAGACGTAGGGTGTACCCATCAGCGATTGACGCGTTGTAGTAATATTTGTGGATGTAATCTCCAAACAACGATCTGGAGTTAAAGTCGTTCCCCAGCAAAGGAGTGCCAGTAAGACCTATCTTAATTGCATTTTGGTCTGATTGGCCAAGGTTGGCGAGAAAGCTACCCTTCGGATTGTAGCTACGATGTACTTCGTCAAGGAAGTAAATTCGTTGGACACTTACATCATAGTCCTCCGTACGAACCACGTCTGGGTCATCCTGAAATTTCTGGATGTTGACCACAGTGATCTCTGGCTTGCCGGAGTGATTGTGAAGTGCCTGTGTAGCCTTAATGTCTCGCGCGAACGCTTCTCGGTTGTTGATGGTGTGAACGGTCAGTCCTCGGCTGGAAAACTCGCGTTGCGCTTGGATAAGAAGGTCAAGCCGATCTACAATAAAATAGAACTTAGGGATGACGGAACGACGCTGAAAATAGTCTGTCAAAAAACGAGTATTGTAGTAGGCCAGTGCCGTTTTCCCACTACCCTGAGTATGCCAGATAATTCCCTTACGAACACCTGCATCTAGCTTTTTTTCAATCGCCTTGGTGGCGAAAAGCTGTGGGTAGCGCATGACATGCTTATGTAAGCCGTCTGCTTCGTTGACGTAGGTTAGAGCGTATTGCAACAGGAATGACAGACGGTCCCGAGTGAACAGAGAAGTACAAATCCGATTGGTGGGCGTATCAGGTGATTTGTTGCTAAGGAACTCCGGGCTATGTTTGATGACATTCAGGTTGTTGTCGCGGAGAACTTCGTTTTCAACTGCATCGTTCTCGTCGGCCAACAATTTGTAGAGATTCAGGTCTTCCTCTTCACGGAAGTAATTGAAAGTAGGTTCTTCATATGAGGGACTGGCATAGAAGGCTCCTTCAATGGGGAGTGCCGACTCATCGTCATATTCCATGTTGTTTGAGAATACCATCAACTGGGTAATGTTGATGAAACGACGAAATTTCGAGTTCTGGCAACGAGTGATTATCCGATCGCGTTCAGCCAAAACCCCTTGTCGGTTGTTGGGCTTTTTGACTTCGATGAACACAAGAGGCAACCCGTTGATGAGCAAGATGATATCCGGCCTAAATTCGTCATCGCCGTTCTTGTAGGTCAACTCCGTGACCACGTGGAAGCTGTTGTTAGAAAAGTCCGCGAAATCGATCAGTTTAGTTCCTGACCGTTCAAGGAGCTTCTCATAAAAAGCTTGCCCCAAATCTTCATTGTCGAGTGAAAGCTTCACATCTTCAAAAAACCGATCGATGTCTACATCTTCAATGCCGGGGTTGATTCTGGCTATGGCTTCGCGGAATACGTCTGTAAAGATGTTGGTTTCTTCATCCCATGATGCCTCCTTGAGGGACAGGTAGTTGTAACCAAGCCTGACCAAATGCAGGATACAAGGAATTTTGACGCGCGAATCTTCACTAAAAACCATTCGATTAAACCTTCTGTTTATGGTGCCTGCCCGTCTGCTTAGCTCTTCTGGTTAGAGCTAGCAAGCAGCACAAAATGTCATGGGTGCCAATATTGTCAGTGTGATGATGGGAGAGCTTGGACTAAAGCAAATTTTCCCATTTACCGATGAGCATTGCCGCTAGTTGACCTAATTCGTATGTGGCACCATTATACTCGACGCGATACTCATCGCCGCCATTGATAGGGAGTTCGTTTAACGGTGCCCCATTGATCTCGCCAGAGAATGCATATTGGACATGGCCTCCTTCCATCGCCTGGCCTACGACTCCTGTGGAAACCTTGCAGTGTTTCTGCTTATTGCAAATGAACAGCATCCATGGATAGAGGTCGCCAAATGTGTCTTCAATCTTCTTGTGATATTTGTTTCTAGATTTTCGAGTGGCGAATTTGTACTTTGCGTAATCCTCAATGTGTCGAATCGTGACGAACAGGTTGAAAAGATTGTCACTATTCGGTTGCTGTTGATACTTTGTCAGTTCTCGTTTGGCTTTATCAAGAAGGTCGGTTCCGGTAATAATGTCAAACATCGTCGCTCCCTGTTTGTCCATCTTTGACGGCTTGGTTTATATTTCTGTTGTCAAAGATATAGCTTCAAAAAAAAGCCGCACTCGCCTAGATTTTATTTGTTCGAAAACGATGTATACCTCATTCAAACTCAGTTGCTCAAGTAATTAACTAACCGTGTTCCTTAGGGGAAATACATGTCTGTGGAACTCGGGATTTGGCGTATTGATGATGGACTGGAGGAGGTGCAAGCTGCCTCCTGGAAATGGGGGTGATTACCCCTGCGCCTCCCGCAATGTGAACGGCCCCCTTCAAGCAAAATGATGTCGTAGATAGTCTCAGTGGAAGCATTTCCATCTATTCTGAGAACATGCTATTTCCAGACCTTTTGATGGTTGCCATTTATATTTCCTGAAACCGTTTTACCTCCCACGAGCAATCGACCTCGACCCGTAGAGGCCCGAATTTCACGTTTTTCAGCTCTTGCAATGAGAAGTAGCCCCACTCGGCATTTTGCAGGTCTCCATTGAGGATAGCATAGCCGAAGAAGATGTCCTCTCCGTCGAATTCGGCTGCGTACCAGTGGGAATCTCCTATGAAGAAATGGTGGTAGATAAGCTTTTCTTCTGCCGGGATGCTTTCGGTTTGGTATAAGCGGGGAATCCTGCCTTGTCTCTCGTCCTTGTAGTCGGATATCATCGTTTCGGCCTCTCGTGTGGCTTGTAGGAGGTTCTTGTCGAAAATCCATATGGTTTATCAGTCTCGTAATTGCGGGGCCTCGTCGGGCCTCTGCGATGGCGTCGCCCTGAACTCTCGCTGAAATATGAAAGGCCCATCCTTTCGGACGGGCCTCTACGATCATGGTGATATGATCTACTTGGTTTCGGGTTTCTTGGCCGGGGCCTTCTTGGGCTTGGTCTTCTTCCAAAGCTCCATGTTCTTCATGCGCTCGGAACGTGCCTTGGCCGTATCCCGGCAGGAGAGCGGCTGGCCCTTGGGGTATCCCCATTTCGCCTTGTAGTCGGCGGATGTCAGGCCGTGGCTTTCCAGGTGTCGCTTGGTGATCGTCTTGAAGGTCTTGCCGCATTCGACGCAGGTGATCGTTTTCTTCCTGATGGCCTTCTTGGGATCGACCGCCGGTTCTTGCGCCTTATCCCCAGGCTCACCGGAGGCAATCCCGGAGAGGCCCATGTTCACTTCCTTGACCATCGAGATCATGCCTTCGGCAGTCATTTCACGAACACCAGCCTGTGCCTCGACCATCTTCATTGCCTGTTCCATGCAATCCATAACTTCACTCCTTGTTGTTCCGTAAATTCAGAAGGATATAATCGTCCTATTCTGCTCTTATACGGCGAGTGAACGCATGTACACCATTTCATGAACTGAAAAAGCCCATCCGGTAAGGACGGGCTTTTTCGATGTCTATTTGAGCTTGGATTGGAGTTGTTCCAGATAGCGTCTTAGTCGTTCGAGATTGATATTCCATAATCGGACATCGGCCCCAATCGAAGCCACCAGATAGTGTTCTCCGTCTATCCATGTGTTCGATTTGCCTTCGCCGTACTCGGCTTGAATTTTGGCAAGCACTTTGGGCCACAGATTGATGTCGATAGTGGCACAGTGAGCAACTAGGGTATCGTCCTTGTCGTATGTCTTCTCGTAAAACGGCGAGTAAAAGAACTCTCTTTTCAAGATCGGACTTTCGGCTTTGGGAACGGCATACACCTTGTCGAAGATGATGATATTCCGATTGATCTTTTGGAGAGTGCTGGAACTCGAAACGAAGTCATTCCATAGCCGCCAGATGGCCTCATAGCTTCGAGTGACCTTATCCCCATTCGTGGGTTGGTATCTCTCGATGATGTGCCAGTAGAGCTTCCGGTACTTCGATAGGAGTTGGTCGTTTTCCCACTCATCGTAGGAGAAAAAGGGGAGGGGATTCCAGCTTAGCCCTTGAACCTCGCCACAGCCATCCGATTTGAATTGGTCCACGAAGGCATTGAAAATCTGTAAGCGAGTGCCGTGGGTGTGATCGGGGTAGGCTGTGCAGTATTCCTGTTTGTCCAATTCAAAAACGGTTGTCTCCGGTGACCAACTCCATCTTACGTCGTTGAAGTATGCCAGCCGAGGGGAGTCCTCCTGTCCGCCTGTGCATCCGATTAGGCACAGGCAGACCAGAAGGGTTGCTGTCGCTCGCATGCCGACCTATCCGAGGAGGCTGTTCTTCTTCATGATGATGGATTGGAACAACTTGCGGAGGTTGTTGGCCGACTTGCCGTGAGCTTTCTTGCAATTGAATGCGCCAACTTCGTTGTTGTTCACGATCAGGGTGATCATATCCATGATGGAGTGAGGCTTGGTATCGAATTGGGTGATGTCGGCAATGTCTATCTTGCCCATGGTCTGCTGCATGGCGTCACCGGATTTTTTCGATCTCGGCATGTTGTAGTAGAGGGTCGTATTGGTGAGAAGGACGCAACTCGGACTCATCGCACCCAGCTTGTGGAAGAACAGGGGCATTTCCTTGTTAATGTCCATGTCGATCCATTCTGAGTTGGCCTCATAGAGTTTGCTGAGGTCGATTGCCTTGCCGTGGTCGAGTTCGTGGACAATGGCTTTGGGGGTAATTTGCCTAAAGAGAATCGGTATGCCCCAAAAGAGGAGTCCAATACCCCAATTGATGAGACCATAGTCCAAATATTTACTGCCCTCCGTATCGACGAAGTCATTCACGAATTTCACCAACCGGGCATTGGGGATGTCGAGCTGGTTGGGATCGGCTTCAATCCGTTGCTCCATGATCTTGACGAATTCATCCTTGGTGACAGACATGCTTTCTCCTTTTCAGTTTGAGGTCGAGGTCTCGTTTCATCTGAAGACTAAGTGTCTAAATAGTCATTTTGACCCTTTATAAGTGGTCAAATAAAGAAAGTAAACACGTATGGAGGGTTTAGTTCGCTTGTTTGCCACCTATACTTATGTATTGGAGGAAGGCATGTCAGAACTTAAGGTCAGGTTGGGAAGTCGAATTCGTGAGCTGAGAATTGCTCAGAATTTATCACAAGATAGCCTCGCGGAGCGGTTTGGCTCCAGCGGCAAGTATCTTGGTGAGGTCGAGCGTGGGGAACTTAACGTCTCCGTTGAAAAGCTCCTTATGATCGCCGAAGCCCTTGAGGTTCCTATCGGGAGCCTTTTTGATAATGCTCATTTGGAAGATCGAGCTGATCTTATTAAGGATATAGGTGAGTTGCTGGAGAAGGCTGATGACGCCGAGGTCCGTCTTGTCCATCGGCTCGTGTCGGATGTGTTAAGATAACCCCTAACTACCTTTCGCTGTTAAAAGTATACAGCTTGTGCGAGTTGTATATTCCTGCCCTCGTTAATTCACCGAAAGAACTCAAGGTCGAGGCCGCATGATCTCTCATGCGGTCTCTTCAGTTGCTTGCTCTTGTCCTCTCGGCTGATAAATAGTGGCTCATGTGGCCCTCGTGCTCTCCCGTTGATCCCTGTCCGTATAAATAGATAGGCAACCAAGGAGTTCTATCAACCTTGGAGCGAGGAGAGATCATGCCTGATGAGATCATGCTGAAATATCTTGATGGTGAAAACAAACTGCCCGAAGTGGACGGAGTGGAGCTTTTGGACTTGTTGGCCGACAAGAGCGGTACGTCCTCCCAAGCTGTGTTGTCCAAAGCTCGAAGGATCGTTCAGAGTTATCGGTCAGGCCGAAAGTAATGTTCACCGAATGAATCACGTGATGGCCCTGATGTGCCTTTTGTTAGGGAGCGTCGATAGCAAGAACCTCAACTCGTATGAGGTGCTGGCTGCAAAGCTGAAGGGGCTGGAGTAGGCATGAAAAAGCCCGGAGACTTGCTGCTTCTCCGGGCTTATATGTCAATCGGCTAATCTAGCCATTCGACGGTGTTGAAGTTTACTTGGACAGCTTTTTTCGATGATTCATGGGGGATGATGATGTTTTTTTTCATGAACACCGAAAAAGCTCTTGATACCGTTTTGGGATCATAGCCAGTAAGTTTTGCTACGTCATCGCGACGGAAAATGGCAGGGGCTCCTCCGTATCCTATGTTGTTACGGATGATATACATAATGATAGCCCATTCGGCTCCGCTCAGTTTTCGGCCAATGAGTGCATTGTAGAGCCAGTGGTAGAATTGTGTATGGCACTTTTTAGGATCATATGCCCCATTTGCCTGTTTGTAGCTTTGCCTAGGCTTCGACTTGGTTCTGGTCAGTCCGGCGCTTTTTCAGCCTGTGGGCATTCATTTTCTCTTCCATTTTCTTCTGGTTAGACATCAGTCTTCTCCGTTTTAAAGGGTTTCACGACTCATAAGGTCGCGTGTTAGTTCTTGATCCTTAAGCCATTTGTCCATCTCTGAACTGTCATACATTTTGAGGGTATGGGCATCGGTGTAGAACAACTCTATTGAGTCGGTGAACGGTGCCATACGATTCTTGACGATCTTGTATCGCTTCTCGCCCTCATGCTTCTTGCCAGAGTCATCGCGTCCCGCCAGAAAAAGCATAAGGTCTGCTGTTGCCGGAACCCCAATTGATTCACTGACGTAATTCATGTCCAGTTCTTCCAATTTCGTGTTCATCCCAGGCCTATTGACCTGGGTTGCTGTTACAATAGGAATCGACATCTTTTTAGCCAGCAGCCTCAGTTCCTCGGCAATCTTCTTGGCAGTCGCGTATGTATCGGCAGCCCTGAATGGTACACTCGGAGTCATCAGGTTGAGGTAATCGATGTAGACGATATCAATGTTGTCACTTCCATATCTCAGGATGTGCTGTTGAAGCTGGGCTGCCGAAAACTCTCCGTCATCATGGTCCACGATGTGGATATTTCCGTATTGACCTGAAAGATTGTCAGCCCAAGTGCTCTGAAAGGTAGATAGCCTTTTTTGAACGCTTGGTGATTTGTCCTGATCCTGTAACTCGTAAAGCGGAATGTCGCTGATTAAGGAGATGAATCTGTGCATATAGTCCATTTCGGACATTTCCAGCGTGACACAGAGCACATTCTTACCGTTTTGTGCTTGACGATGAGCCATGTTGATAAGGGCCTGAGTTTTTCCTCCATGGACTTCGGCAGCAAGGATGGTCAACGTCTTTTCAGGCAGGCCCCCGTTTAGCATGTCATCGAGATCAGGATAAAATGTCGGAACGACCTTCCTGTCCTTGCCCTCAGCGATAAGACCCACGATGTTGCCCATTTTTGAGTTGAGGGACGAGTTCGTCACTACCGGGCGTGAATAGGCTGCTCCAAGATTAGTAAGCTCCGAATGGTACTGAAGCAGTTCATCAAGGTTTCGTGTATTCTCGGCGTTTTCGTATCCCTGGTGCAAATGGGTAAATGCTGTCCTGTAATAACAAGCACAGTGGATGAATTCGGCTTCTTTGAGCAAGAGGTCGCTGCTCAACTCGTCAACGTTTAAGTCTTCAAGTTGGCTCTTGAGGTAGCTCAGAGCTTTTTTGATCTTTGGCCTATTGCTAGCAGAGTGCTCGTATAAAAGGCTTTGAGAGGGGAGTGAATCGTTGTTTCGGTAATGCTCGTGATAGATTCTAAAAACCAGTCCGTGCTTCTTCTTTGTCGAGCATCTCTGGTTCTAAGAACCTGAAGACTTCATTAGCGAACTTTTCATCAGTTTCACATCTCGTAATAATCAGTGCTTGTACCTGCTCGTCATTCAATTTGGATTTCATAAGTCGATCTCCCGTTAAACTGTTTCTTTCTTGTAGCCCAAGCTCTCGTTGAGTTGGGACTGTTGCCATACCAAAAACTCTAGGACAGCTTCATTGATGAGTTGTTGCAGACTCACTCCGTTTCATGGCTCCCAGAGCTTTCATTTGCTGGTGGAGTTCCTCTCGGATTCCCACTCGTTTGAATTTCCCTTTTTTCATATGATCTCCAACGGTTTCGAGGCGGCAGAATTGCCAGCCACTACTACTTATAAGGATTTGACGGCAAAAACGGCTTTTGGGGCAAAAAAAAACGGAAAAAAGTTTTATACCGCCGAAATTATTCAAATTTTTACTTGAATCAAAATGTCCCCTAAAAGGGACAATATTGACCCTTGAAATATTCATTCCGACCACTATCCAGTACTCTTTTGGCACTTTGTTTAATAAAGATAAAAAGGAATAAGGGGCTTGAAGCCTAGTCCCCTTCGGGGCCAAGTCTCCAAACCAAACAAGAGAAATTAACCCCCAATGAGCAAGATGCGTCACCCGCATCTTGCAACGAACATCTTCGATGTTCGTTACCACTGTATATATTCATTACACTTGAAAATTCATGTCATAATTATTTCAACCACTGTCTGGCAGCAAAGCTGCCAGTTGTCAGGACAGCGTCGTCTTCGACGGACGCGACCTGACAAGCAGTATTGTGGAATAATGATTTAGAGAATTGTCATGAGTTACAATTAGGACCTCGATGACATCTTCAATGCCCTGAAATCATGATGTTTAATCGTGATGAAAGGCAACTCTTTGTAAAGAGTTGACATTGAAATGATTCAAGTAACGAAAACAACAACTTAGGATTCGACAACAATTCCGTTTACGAGTGAATGTCAACTTTATATATCTGAAATGTAAGAAACTTTACATTCAAGATGGAGTTGGCATGGAGATTAACGACAAGGTCCTGATTCGGTCATCAATTTATCTTGATGATGAGCAATATGGCACGGTTATCGATTTTTATGGGAATCTTGTTCAAGTCCACTTCGATTTGTCGGGAGAGATCGGCAGTTATCACCGAGGCGAGCTTATGGTTGTGGATGGCCGAGAGTTCGATGAATGGGCATCTCAATACGTGCTGGGAGAATGAAATGGCAATTCCTAGAGCAGTCGATCCGATTAAGAGCCTTGAGGATATTCGCTCAATCAAGCAGATGCTTTTGTCGAAACCTAGAGATTACCTGTTGTTCGTCATGGGGATAAATAGCGGTATCAGGTTGGGGGATTTATTGAAGTTCAAGGTTCGCCAATTCCAAGGACGAAAAGTGGGAGCTTCGATCGAAATTACGGAGTCAAAAACGGGGAAGCAAAATTTTCTTGTCATTAACAGGGAAGTTGATCGGGCTTTGAAGATGTACTTTGATTCGACGGGTGTGGAGCCTGATAGCTACTTGTTTCGGTCAAGAAAGGCCGGGAAGCCTCTGACGCTTTGCGCGGTCAACCGTATGGTGAAGGCTTGGGCTTGCTCTATCAATTTGAAAGGCAATTACGGAGGCAGGACTCTACGAAAGACGTTCGGTTATATCCAACGTGTTCATTTCGGGGTCGGCTTCGAGGTGCTGTGCAAGCGATATAATCATTCAAATCCGTCTGTGACAATGCGGTATATTGGCGTTCAGCCAGAAGAAATTACGAATATCATGATGCACGAAATATAGCTGAAACAGCGCACATCAATTTTACCCAATGGCCCCTAGGACAAAGTGTCTTTGGGGTCATTGTTTTACCCTTGTTTGGCTAGTCGTTCTTCACCGTAATTTGTGCCATTTTGAGCCTAAAATTACCAACTGACGGAAGTCGGTTGAAAAAAAAGTTATTTTTTATTTCCTTTTATTCAAGCATGTTACCTTATTTTTGTGAGGCCATGAAATGAGGCTTTGTTTATATTTTCGTGGCGTGAATTCATACTGGTCTCATGACCACGTGAAGAGCTCTCACCGGCACGCTTGGAAAGCCTCTGCCTCGGTCCATCGGTTGAAGATTGAGTCCTGAGTGACTCGCCAGATTAAATTATTACAGCCTGGAGGAAATACCATGGCAAAGAAAATACTTTTCACACGTCGAGCTAGCTCTAATAGAGTGGGCGATATCGCCTATTGCAGCAAGCTCCAGAACGTCAACGGTAAGGAAACTTTTTCTACGACCTTCCGTTTCAACCTCGAAGGCCTCATGAAATTGGAGGCCAAGCAAGGAGACTACGTTACCGTAGCTTTCGATGACGAAGTGGAGAAATTCTACTTCAAGAAAGTTAGTCAAGGGACTCCTGGGGCCAGGAGGCTCGGAAAGACCGTCGGCAATCGCCCCAATGCCTTGATCACTATTAGAGGGCTTGCAGAGCTCCCTGTTAGGGAAGCACCTGTGGCTCTTGAAGTACACGGTTTTGAAGATGGCGAGTTGGTTATGAGCCTGCCTAGTCACCAATAGGCATCGATTGACGAAGGGGTGCCCGTGGCACCCCTTCGTAGCCGAACTAGTTGCAGCCAGTGCTTTTGAATTTTAAGTGACTAGCTGCTAATAGCACACAAGCAAAAGGATATACGATGAACAAAATATATCATTATGTTTTAGCTGATCAGAGGATTAAGCTTTTTCCAGATAATCCCCGCTTCATCGGTGGCACTGCTTACATGCAGAAGACAGTGGACAACGTTGAATATATCTACGGGTATCTCTCAATCCACGCTGAAGGCGGTTTCTGGGGATCGATCGTTTACAAGCTGAAAGCAAAGGAACCGCTCCTTTACGGATGTTTGGACGGAGAGATGTTCTCAGCTGATCCGAGTTTTGAAGAGCACAAAAAGCTTTTTAACGGATCAGAGCAGCTTCGATATTCAGAAGTGATGTCCGAAGAGGAACGAGATGTTCATGAAAGCCTTTTTAAGGCATTTCATGACAGATGGTTTGTCAATGGCAATGCCACGGAGAGAATGTTCAGACTTGAACGTCTCAAGGACATGTCCGTGGGAGTTCGCGCGGGTGTGGAGTTTTACCAGCAGAAGGATCGCTACAGGAAGCAGGTGCTTGACGCACTCGAAAAAGCCGACCTCCCGGTAGATATTCAGTGGATTCCACTGACCCATGAAGAGGCTCTTGAAGCTTACGAAACCGAACAGGCCAAGAACTTCGATCCTCAGGAAAAAGAGATTCTTCAGCGACTCGAAGCCCTCTAGTACTTGGTACTCTTAACATTGGGGATTCCCCTTCTTTGGGGGGTATCCCGTGCGAAAGCACGAATGAAATGAATGCGGCAGCAGCTGATGCATTGTCTTCGCTGACGTCCAAAAAATAGGAAAAGAGTAATGAAAAAAAATATTAATTATTATGTGGTTGGGAAGAAGGGATATTGGGATAAGCCCAATGGTTTCTATGGTGCGGCCTATACGTTCAGATCTCCCCAAAGGTGTGAAAAAGGGGCTCTCGCGACAGATGCTTGTGAGGGGTGTGATTGGTTCGCGTCTGTGATCTACGCTTACGTCATCGGGTACAACGCTGCGGGGAGAAAAGAGTACTGCGTTCGAATGAACTGGCAATATGAGTATGCTACTTTACATCATTGTGAGGCAGATGAAGCGTGGGTGTCTCCGCAAAATAAACATATGCCTTCTGTGGAAGTGTTTACGGCTGATGAGATAGATCTTTTCGACGAATTAGAGCACGCAATACTTTGCGGGTGGGTCGATTTTAAAGAAGATGAGAATCCTCTTGAAACTTATCTAGAGTATCTAAATCCAGATAAAATTAAAACAATGACTGTTAATGAAGACGGTGATCTTGTTTACGAAGGTAATCACTATTTTGATTTCCTTGATTTGATGGTTGAGTGCAAACTTGGTTTTTAATTTGAAATGTGAAGTTTTGAAATAATTTGTGAATACATTAAAAGGATAAAATTATGGGTTACGACATTAGTATACATGTTGTTTTTGATGACAATAGTTATATTGAAGATTTTGTTTCTAAAAACTTAAATGGCAAAAACTTATTCTGGGATTTTAGAGAGCAAATTGAAAAAGAAAGAGATATGTTGATTAAGCTAAATAGAATTATCGGGCGCTCAAATGCTAAGGTAGAAGGGGTAGAGTTGATCCCAAAAGAAATGCCTAGGGGTTTGTGTTGGGTGTCAAAAAATGATCAGGGTAAAATATCTGGATTAAACTTAAAGATCATTGGTGAGTCCTCATGGGAAGGATTTAATAAGTTTATTAGGAAGTCATCATTAAATGGTGCAGTCGTATATTTTGGCGATGAGCATATGAACGTTGTGTTATACCATGGAGGGCTTCCTGTCGCAGAGACAGGTGGGAATTTATACGAGCCCGATGGTTTTCGCGATAGAGGAAAATCAAATGTGCTGGTTGATATGGCCATATTAAATTGTTGCTATACTAATATTGTTTCGAACAAAGAGATTGAGTATGTTATATACAATATGAATAAAACAAGGTGTATTGGTAGTCGAGTTTGGTTTGAAGAAAGTTGGCACAATACCATTATAAGTGCAATATATGATTCTCCTGATTATGACTTCCTCTTTGATTATGTAGTTATGGATCACGACGCATTTGAGCAGAAATATGGCGATGACACTCACTGTGAATGCATTCAGGGAAAGTTGTTAGATGCTCTTTTCTCGACGTACTACACCCCAATAATAGAAAAAGTTGTTGTAGGTGAGATTCTCTAACAGCATTTGATAGCTGTCGAGGGCGAGGCCCTCGACAGCTTTTGTATATTGGGAGATGCGAAGAAAGCTTAAAGAAACCCTGAGTTCATTCGGTGTATCTGTGTACACTTGAATTTTTTCCATATAAATATCTGTAACATAGAGCAAAATAATTTGCTCCGAAATCAAGGAGGACGTCACTATGACGAGTGAAAATCAAAATGTTGATGGCTTGAGCCGGATGCGTCACTAGCACTGCGCAGAGGGCTCCTTATGGGCGACAGATGATTCGACCGGAATATCTTAACCTCAAAAATGCAGCAGCATATTGCGGGTACGGCCCGCGACACTTCGCCAGGATTACCGAAGGGTATCAACTGCCGAAATATGGGCCGAAGCTCAATCGTTACAAGATAACGGACCTTGATGACTTCATGGCTTCACCATCCGAGTTCGCTGTGAGGGCAGAGCGCAAGAGGGCGGGATTTATCCCGGTCGAAGTATGAGCGTAGGTCAGATCAAATCGACGGGAGTCTGGTACTGCCAGTACAGGCTCCCCGGCAAGAAAAGCCCGGTTAAAGAATACTTCGGGAGGGGTGAAGAGGGTAAGAAGAACGCCAAGCTTAGGGACCTCGAAGTCAAGAAATCAAAAATCAAGCAGACGCCCATTAACAGAGCAGAGGTCCACCTGGACGAGTTGGCGCAACTTTATATCAACCACGAGAAGCGTAAGAAGCGAGACCCCAGTTACCTTAACCTAGTCTGCGACAAGCTGAATAAAGAGTGGCTGCCCATTCTGGCTCCAAAGCCGATCTTCAAGCTTGGTCCCAAAGATTTTGAGAAGGTACATGCCTTGTACGATGGCAAAGCCGTTGCCACTCAAAATCGCTATATGGATTACCTCAACATCATTCTGAACTTTGGTGTGAGGATGGAGTACATACCAAGGAACCCCATGAAAAAGTGGTGGTCCGAGGTAAAGAAGCAGGAAAAACCGAGAGAACTGAATATGTCTCTTGATGACTTCCGTAGGCTGTATGACAACTCGTCTCCCCATCTTCAATTCGCCTTAGATGTCATGTGGGAGCTTGGGGCGAGGCCTGGGCCAAGTGAACTGTTTGGGTTGCTTTGGAGGGACGTTGATTGGGAACGAAACCAAATACGAGTCAGGGGAACCAAAACAAAGTCTAGCGATAGATTTATTCCTATCAGCGATGAGTTTAAGGAAAGGCTCAAAGCGAAGCATGCCGAAGCGAAGACAGATTATTTGATCGAGTACCGAGGGAAGCGAATCAAAAGCTCTAAGTCTGCATTTAGGGGAGCCAAGAAGAAAGCCAAGTTGGACAAGTCGGTCTGCATGTATACGATCAGACATTTGTTTACATCGATGACTCTAGCAAATGGGGCTGACGCAAAGGCAGTAGCCAATATCCTCGGACATACTTCCCTCAGGATGATCATGAACACCTACTACCATGAGACCGACGGAGAGAGGCGACGAGCTATCGAGTCCAAGCCGAAGCTGATCAAATAATTCACCATAGGAAAAGGTAAAAAGGCCTCTCAGAAAGTAACTGAGAGGCCTCTTTTTATACGTTCTGAAATCCGACAAATCATTAGCCATAAGGGTGCGCTTGGTGTAGGGAAAAGTCATAAATACGCCATGTTGGAGGTGCCTATGGCTACAAAGAAAAAGAGGATTGATCCGAGTAAAATCCATGCAGATTATGTGATCGACATGCGGGAAAATGCGAAATGGTTTGCCGAGGTGCAATACTCATCGACGTTGAGTGGCCCGAAAGGACACAAACAAGTTGAGATGAGCAGCATTCCAACCTTTAACATTCGAGGGCATTTGTCTTTCACACAGAGTAAAAAGGTCAAGGTTGGTAATCCGGTCGATGTCCGAATCTATGTTGACGAAGAGGGGCGGGTGCAAGAGTTCATCGGAATTATCGACAAGTACAAAGAAGTGCTTCAAGTAGTCATGTGGTTGCCGTGGGAGATCGTGAACCATATGCACATGACTTTCATATCAGGGAAGGCTGAGATGGTGACTGTTTTTGGGACGGAGCTTTATCGGCGTAGTGCTTCAGTGTGGGGCATTGATACGAAGGCAGAGTACGACATTCAAGATTATATAGATTGATCCAATGCCGTGGGTGGGGTATTCGGTGTGCTCAACAGAAGCCGTAAATTGAGGTCGTTATGAAGTCGAATGCTTTGTACTATCCGTATATTGATGTCCCAAACGAGAAGTGGTTGCTTCAAACATTTCTATATTGGGATAAAGTGATTTCGATTGTGCCCATGGAATATGCCTATCAACCGGAAAAACATTCAGGGTTCATGCGGCGTTTATTGGAGCATGAGTTGGTGGAACCTGTATTCCCAGCACAATATGTAAGGCACAAAAGATTGGAAGAGTATGCCGATAGCCTAGAGAGGGCTTTAAGCTCCGAATCAAGAAGGCGCAGGCTACTTTCTGGGGGCTTCGTTTCCGATATACATGTTGAGAAATTACAAGGGATATCTGAACGACTGATTGCCCTAGGGGCAGCAGAAGCCTCTGATGGGTATTGGGTGAGGATGCCTAAGCAGATCGCCAACCATTTTATGGCCTTTATAGCGCGCGAGATTTCCAATTGTGAAGGAGTTGACGCAGACCCCATTACTTCAAAATTGTTCGGCCCCAAGTTTAACGTGGCATCTGAAAGGAATAGGATTCGGAAAGATTTACTTGGTTTCCTTTTCCCATTGCCGGATCAACAAATCTCTGTTGAGGAGTTGGCTACATTCAAATTGCACAATGGAGATTTGTTGCAGCGTTTTAGGCATTTTGTTGAAAAGGAAGTTGATACTATTCGGGGTGCTGTTCAGGCAGATGGTGACTATGAAGGAGTGCTGGAAAGAGCGTTAGCTAACATAGGGGATAAGGTTGAAGAGATAAAGGACGCCCTCAAAGGAAGCTGGAAAAACATTACTTATAAGTATGTGGTTCCAATCGTCGGTGCTGGTGGAACTTATGCGTTTCCTCCAGCAGCTCCTTTATTTGCTCTCGGGGGAGCTGTTGGGCCGATGCTCGCAAGAAACGCTGATATCATCAACGAGCCTTTGGCATATTCGGTGTTTGCCCAAGAAGAGGTGTTGAGCAAAAGGTCATTTTTTTCCAGGCTTTTTAAGTAGCTGTGATTGTAAGGAGTTGATGTGGCGTGTCGCAGGTATACAAAAAATATACAATCGGTCCCAGAGTATACACTGCGGGTATATGGGGATAAGATTTATGTAATAAATTTATGCAGTTAGATAATGTATTCTAAAATGGCATTCAAGAGGTCGTGGGTTCAATTCCCTCCAGCTCCACCACCATATTTCTGAAGAAAAAGGACCGGTTAGTTTGATAGGCTAGCCGGTCCTTTTTCTGTTGGTGGTGAACCAAGTGGTCAACCGGTTGTTGACCAAAGTGTTCGAGATCACTGATTAAAGACGTGTATGAATTGTGTTTGAGGATGTATGAGGTGGGATTGGTTTTAGCCGGTGCTTATGGTTCGTTTTTGGTCCGTTCGTACCGGTGTTTCATAATTGGTGTAGGTTGAAATTTTTTGCAGTATCCATTTATAGTTATTTTAAGAAGATAGGTGCTGATTCCAGCCAGGGCCATTGTTGCAGGAAAGCCAAACCCCTGGCTTGTCAATTCCGTAACTATTCCGATTACTATTGTTTTAGGGTCTTGAGCGGCATCTAAGGCCATTTGGAACTTGGATTCAGGTGGGCAAATCGAAAGCCATAGCCTTCGTGACAAAGCTGCGAACGTCGTTTGTCCTATTCTAATGATGTCTTTGCTTGCTGGCGGTGGAGGCAGCATTTTCCGTTCATGGTGTGTTAGTTGTCGGTTCGCCATATCTGACATACGCTTAACGAACTCGAGAGCTTGTTGTGGCACCACTCTACCGATTTCTCCCATGATTTCGTCATCGCTTATGTTTGAGACGAAATTCTTTTCGACTTGTGCGATGATCTTGTCGATATCGATGCTCACATCACCTGCGCCAAGAGATGCAATTAGAGACTCTTCTTCAAATCGCTGAGATATTCTTTTTAGAAACTCTTTTCGACGAGTTGGGTCCTTTATTGCCGTAGAATGCAATGAAGCTCTTAAATATTTTTCTGCTCCATCAAGATCGTGACTGTGCATTTTCCCTATCGCCAATAAAAAACTTGCTTCTTGAAATAGCCTAGTGCTTTCTTTTGTTGTGGAGACTATTCGCTCTAAATAGCCATTAGCTGTTCCATACTCCTTTTTTAGTATGAGCATTTCGCATAGGTTGAGGAGCATTTCGTAGTATTTTGTATGGTGACCCGTTGGGAGTAAAAGATTTTTTAAATCTCTAGCGACTAGTTTCCCTCCGTTTACATCTCCAATGGCGCAAGCTGTTAAGAGTTGCTTTTTTAGTGTTTGAAATCTTCTGTTATGTGATTCTGAGAGTGCTGCTGGGCGTTTCATAATTAATCCAAATATTATATTAATGTATTTGATAGCCTATACACTTGAAAGAAGTCGAGGGCAATGCCTTGTCTTGAGTCCGCCATGTGTATTTTCAGTTGGGGTCTTGAAATTTGCAGGCTGACAACACATGGAAATTTTGGTCAACCATCCGGTGAACCAAACCCCTATAACACCACCCTCAAATCACCGATTTCCTGTTGACTTCAAAATAAAAAGTCAAAGTATTTCAAGTCTTACCCGCCTGTCTCCATGCATGGCATTCAAGAGGTCGTGGGTTCAATTCCCTCCAGCTCCACCACAAGAAAGTTAAGGGTTTCAAGTGAATACTTGGAACCCTTTTTTCGTGCCTGATGGCGGATTTCAGGAATATGTCCGCTATGTGTCCGTTGCTTCCGACTAAATCGCGTAATGAGAGCCCAGAGTCGTTTGGATTTGGTTGTTTCTGGCTGCTTTTACGTGGGCATATCGATCTGCCGTCCTCAGTTTCTTGTGAGCAATCATTTCTTTGGCGTGTTGGAGCGTGTCTCCGGCATAGTCTGTCTTCATATGGATGACTGAGCGAATCGCTATAAATATCAGCCCATGGGATAAGAGAGTTAGTGTTTGGTATCGGGAAGACCTCTTTTCATCTTTAGTGGGAACCGGCTTATAGTGGAATAATCGGATGCAAGTGTTTCCTCACTGGATCATTATGAATAGGGAAAATATTGATATAGTCATTTCAGCTGATTCGATGTAATCAAGAAAAAATTTGTTGGGGGTATGGAGTAGATGTCTTTTCATTATGAGGATTTATTCATGTCACGAATTGTTGGACAAGTTATCACTGTTGTATCCTTTTGTTTGTTCCTTTTGGTTGCCTTGCCAGCTGCAGCGTTGGATGGCGGCGGCGATGGAGGCGGCGGCGATGGAGGTGGCGGCGGCAATGATGGTTCGTCAATGAGTGGCAACATGGTAGAAGTAGATGGCTGGACCAAGGAAGTAGTCAAAAAGCACAAATCTGAAGTGAATAGTTTTCTCGCTCAAAGGAAAAAGGATGCCTTATCAATGCCTCGCAATAGGTATGTGGACCCTGCGGACCCAGATTACGTCGTCCTAGAGTTCCTGATGACTGGCATGTGGATGAATAATGAGCCTCTTGGCGAAGAGAGTTTGCAAGCCGAAGAGGAAGAGTGGAATGCAGAAGATCATATGGCAGAAGAGCAGGTGCAGGCCTCTAGAGCCGAATTGGAGGAATTCTCAAGAGTTTATGAATCAATTTACGGGGTAAAGATTGAATGGGATTTCAGTAGTACCCCCGAAGAAGAGTCCATAGGACCAAGAAATCCTGCTCCGGAGACTGGTTCTAATCCGGCTTCACCGGAAGAAGCTGCTGTTGACCCAACTGACCAACACGTTGCGGATGCAATAGCAAAGGCTCCGCTTGGTGAGGACGACACAAACGAGATCCCAACCGGCAAGATTTCCCAGGATCAACTCGATGAGATAACAGCCAATCTTAGTGATAAAGATAAGGAAGTCGCCAAGCAAATGGCTGAAGCGTACAATAAGACTAAAAACTACAAGCCTGTCTCTCAAGAAAGGTATGACGAAATATTGAGTAATGCCCCGGATGAGATTCAAGAGGGATTAAGGAATCTTACGGATAACAACTTTTCAATGCGCATGGATGAAGACGCGCTTTTAGGCTTCGTTCAAAAGGCCAATGAAGATTATGGAGCATACGAAAAGCAGAAGGGTGATGAGGCGTACGTAGTTGAAAAATCATTGGAAGCTGTTGATGAAACCGGCCAAGCAAGCCAAAATGCTTTGTCTTTTGTGCCCGGCGTCGGTTGGGGCTGGAGCACCACTCTGGACGGATTGAGAGCTGGGGCTGAGGCCAACAAAAAGGGAGCTGACTGGAAGGGAATCATTGCAGAAGTTGTTAAAAAGGGCGGGGTTTCCTATGTGACTAACCGGGCCGGTGGCGGTAATCCTTTTTCAAATTCAAAAAATGTCAAGGGGGCCGCTGCAGACATCTTCAGCAAGGAAGAGGATGCGTTAGGCTACGCAAAGCAACTTGCTGGATATGTCGCAGGGCAGCATGTTAATCGTAGTATGGACAATCAGGTTGCCCCCAGGTCCAGAAGCATCAGTGGTGTTGACATGGGTGGATACAACGGCTCCGTTACCACTCGTGGCGGCCACAATGTAATGAAATAGATGGAGACAAAAGTGACAAAAACAATATCGCTTATCATCCTTGTCCTGATTGCTTCCATGACTGGTTGCGTATCTTCCAATACTAACATAAATCGGTCTCAACTTGATCCGACTGTTATTCCTATATCTGAAGATGATTACACCGAGGACCAAATTCAGGTGATGGCAGCCATTGTCAACAGATTGCGTGGTCAGGAAGTCCAGCTAAATGCGACTTTTGATCCAGCTGGTAAACATTCTGTTGGTGAGAAGGACTTCAAATATGCCGGATTTGAACTAACCAACACGATTCTTACAGGGTACAATGTTGTTTCTACCGGGCAAGATACCGCTCTTGCTTTGCTGGAAGGTGCATTCCTGTTTAAGGATGTCATCGACCGTCGGGCAGGGGTTCAATTCAAGGTACAATACACTATTACCAAACAGGGAATGACTATTCTTAATAGCTCTGCGGTCACAAGAACTCAGTCTTTTCCTGTTGTGGAAGCTTACATCCTTCCCGGTGAGTTGCACGAGGTCCTAGTTGACGACATTGAGAACGTGGCTGACTTGTATTTGTACGCTATTCAAAATGCTATTCCTTTAAATTCTGAAAAATCAGACGCCCAAGGATTCAAGAAAGGGGACTATACCATACTGGCTTTTTGTAAAGACAGGTTGGCTCCATGGTCAAAATTCTCCGTAGTTATGGCGAGGTACAAGAATGGCCGAAGCGTAATAGGTGAAGAAGCTATTTATCTTGAAAGCCATGGATTTCGTGTCGCATTGATTGAGGCGCAGTTTACGCCTGGCTCTTTAAGATCTAAATTCTACATCAACGCAAAATACAACCCAACCCCCTCCTTGGTAAACAAGGATATAGTGGTTGGAGAGTTTCTCAATAAGTAGAAATAGCTCTTTGCAAGCCCCGCCCGTTAAGGCGGGGCTTTATTCTGGTTCCTCGGGGAAAGTGCAATTCTCCTCAGCCCCACCACAATAAGATTAAGGGTTCAAGCAACAACTCTGAACCCTTTTACTGTGTCAGTTGGAGCTTCTTGGCCCCGGATGGCCAGGATGTGATCAAGAGGAGTCGTGACATAACACGGTAGCGAACCAGGTGCGGGAACTTTTCCCGCCATGACCAATGTGCACCCGAGCCCAGGTTAACGCATCCCGGATATTCAGGCCGGGGCTGGCTTACGCTTCCCCGGCTTGTGTCAGGAGCTTCCCGTCACCTTCACGGGGCGCGTATCCCAAGAAAAACGGGGCGTCGCCGTGACGCCCCGTTGTATCGACTCTTATTCTTTTTCAACCCGGCACATGAGCGCCGAGTGCGGCCAGCTGCCTATTTCCGGGCTGCAGAACTCCGGGGCATCCGGGCACAGGACGTTGGTGTTCGACTCGAAGGTTCCGAACAGTTCCGGCAGTTTTCCCGAGCGTTCCGGGAACCACCAGGAGTGCTGCGCATCCACCATGGTCGGATGCATGGCGTCCGTGATGCTGACACGCTGACGGATGGACCCCAAAGGCGTCGAGATCACGGCCCAGTCCCCTTCGGCCAGTCCAAGGTCGGCAGCGGTGTCCGGATGGATGGACAGCAAGGGGTCCGGCACCTTCTTCCGCGCCTTTTCTATCTGCCGTTGTTCGGAGTGATACATCGGCATGAAACGGCTTCCGGTGATGAGAATGAGAGGATACTCCTCCGCAATCTCGGGCTCCTTGCTCTTCGGGCTCCATATGGGCTCGTGGTACACGGGCAGAGGGTCGGCGCCGAGCTCTTCGAAGATCGAGGACTTGAGCTCGACCTTGCCCGAGGGAGTGCCGAAGCCGAACTTCTTGTACCGGCGATATTCCATCTCCCCGAAAAGGCCGTTCTGCTCCGCAAGCTGCTGGAATGTCAGGCCGACCGGCTCGAGGCAATGGTCGTAGACGTCTTCCACCGTCTCCCACGGCCAGTATTGCTCCTGGCCGAGGCGCAGACCCAGCTGCCTGTAAAAGTAATAGCTGTCCTTGCGCTCTTCGATGGGGTCTATGCCCTGCGGGCAGGCGACGCAGAAGCCGTTGGTCAACCAGATTTCCGGCTGTTCCACTGTGGTGGAGGCCGGGAAAATATAATCGGCCATGGCTGCTGACGGGGTCATGTAGTACTCCATGACCACATAGAGATCGAGAGCCTTGAGCGCCTCGAAGACCTGCCGGGTGTTGGGCAGGGCCAGCAACGGGTTGTTTGCCAGGGTGATGGCCGCCTTCACAGGGTAGGGTTCCCCGGTGATGATGGCGTTCATGACTTCACGGGCGTGGGCCAGGTTCGAATGCCACGCCTCAGGAGGCATGGCATACCCTTTGGGGAGCTTCTTGTTGGCGGCGGCGTTTCGCTCCCAGCCCGGGAACCCGAAGAAGGGGTACTTGTCGGCTCCGAGCTGCTTGACCTTCTGGCTCTCGGGGATCATGTCGTTCAGTTCAAGATATTCCCAGTCGTGGACCTTGCCGACGTTGGCCGCCTGGCCGAAGACGTCGCCGCCCGGAACTTCCAGGTTGCCGGTTATGGCGCGCAGGATGGCCCGTCCACGCGCGCATTGGGTGGAGTTGACGCCCTGTTTGTCCAGGCCCAGGCCGAAGGGAATTACGGCCGGGGAGACCGTCGCATACATTTTGGCCGCCTCGACCACGAGGTCGGCCGGGACCGAAGTGATTTCCTCGACCTTCTCCGGAGTGTAGGATTCAACTGCGTCCTTGAGTTCGTCGAAGCCGACGGTGTGGTTGGCGACGAAGTCCTTGTCGTAGAGATCGTTTGCGATGATGTATCGAATCCATCCCAACATCATCGCGAGGTCGGTGCCGGGACGAATCTGCAGCCACAGGTCGGCTTTCTCGGCCTCTTTTGTCCTCCTCGGGTCCACAACAATGAGCTTGGCGCCATTCTTCCGTGCCACGGCGATCTTGGGAGCCATGCCCATCGGGTTTGACTTGGAAGCGTTGCACCCCCACATGACGACGCACTGCGCGCCCGTGACTTCGCTGCCCATGACCATGCCGCCATAGGTGGCATACTCGGTGGCGTAGCTCGGACACATGCAGATGGTGTTTACGCCGCAGGTATTGGGAGAACCGAAGAGGTTGAAGAACCGGCGGCAATCCCAGTGGTAGGTCCGTTTCGTGCCGTGAGTGAAGGTCAGGGTCTCGGCGCCGTACTCGTCCCGCAGCTTCGAGAGCTTTTCAGCCACCTCGTCCAGGGCCTGTTCCCAGCTTATCCGTTCCCAGCGCCCCTCGCCGCGTTCTCCGACCCGTTTCAGCGGATAATTGAGCCTGTCGGGATGGTAGATGTGGTCCAACATCAACCGACCGCGCTCGCAGAGAGCCCCGCGAGTGATCGGGTGATCGGGGTCTCCGGTGATTTTTACGACCTTGCCGTCTTCAATATGCAGCAACATGCCGCATCTGGGATGACACAGTCCGCAATAGCTCCTGCGTATTTCCATTGTGCTCGCCTCCTGTTTTGTTGAGACCATGGCCCTGGTCCGCTCACTCCGTCATATGGATGCCTGGTTAGCTGTCTTCACCCCAGGCCTTGGCGCTGCGTTCGACCTTCTTGCGGACGCCCTTCCAGTCCGTTTCGTGGGCGAACATGGACTCGGGCAGCGCGGCCAGCATTTTCTCATAGAGTTCCAGAGAGACGGTGAAGGTCAGCTCGTCGGTCTTCATGAATTTCCTGGCCGAAGGGTCGAAACCGCCGATGACGGCCTTTTCCTGCCCCTTCCCCTTGTAGTAGAGGGGCCAGCTTATCATATTGGTGCAGCCTGCGCCAAAGGGCGAGACGACGCATTCCATGTCTCCGGTGGTGAAGGTGGCCTGGGTAAAGAGGCCGCTCAGCACCTCGGGGCGGGCGAAGAAGATGACGAATTCCGGTTGCAACTCGTCGGTGAACTGGGACAGCGGCTTGAAGATGCAGTACTTGCCCTTGGCCTCTCGGGGGTTCACCTCTTCCATGAACGCGCGCATGGCGTCGGGGTTGGGCATGTAGCGTTCACCGTGCAGGGGAGTGCCCTCGAAGCCGGTGGACACGTAGTGCTCGATGAACCTGAGGTGGGGCTTCATCATCGAACAGTAGTACACGCCGCCGGGACAGCCGTATTCTTCAGAGGAGATGAAGGCGGCGCCGTTCTTTTTTCTGGCCAGCCAGATATTGCCCATGACGCAGGAGAAGCTTTTCATGACCTCCTGCATGTCCAACTCATGCTTATCCTCCAGCTCGCGTGAGATGGGTGTCCCCTTTTTCGGGCCGTAGGCGTTTTCCGGCAGGGTGTCGGAGTAATATACTCCGAAGGGCTCTTCCCCAAGCCCGAGATAATCCAGAAAGGTGGCTGTGCCGTCGAGTATGGTTTGCATCGACATATCGTGCTCCTTTGGTTTGGCATCCTTTTCCCTTGATCGCAGGGAAGTGTTGCCTTTTGACATACCTTTTCATACCATGCTTGTAGATAAAATAAACAGCTTAAATGAAAAACTCCATTTCGTTGGTGAGCATAGTATGCGTGATTTTCTCAATGACATTCCCCTCCTGGTGGAGGTGGCGAGGCAGAAGAGCTTTACCAAGGCTGCGGAAATACTGGGATTGGGCGCTTCGACCCTCTCCCGGCGCATCAAACAGCTGGAAGACCGGATGGGGGTGCTCCTCTTTTACAGGGATACCCGCAATGTCGAACTGACGGACAACGGTGCGTACCTGTTGGACCGTTGCGGGTTCATTCTCGAGGAGACGCAGAAGGCCTACGATTCAGTGGTCATGAACATGCAGAAGCCGTCCGGGTTGATCCGGGTCTGCATGTTTCGCGATCTCTATGAGCGGTTGTTGAAGGATGCGGTACTGGATTTCGCGGCAAACTGGCCGGATATTCAAATCGAATTGATTTTTGTGGAGCATCCGGTGGACATGCGGACGGACCCCTACGATGTGGCGTTTCTACTCGGTCAGTCTGTGGCCCCGTCGCTTGTCGCACGGAAGCTCCTTACCATCGAGCCGCATCTGTATGCTTCGCCTGCCTTGCTTGATCGGTATTCCATTCCCGAGGAGCCGAACGATCTCCTCAAGCTCCCGTGTATCGCCCTGCAGCGGTTTGGGAATCGATGGCCCATGCACAAAGGCAACCGGCAGGTCGTTGTCGAGGTGCAGCCTCAATACAACTTCAGCTCGGTCGGAGTCTGTCTCGATTTCGCCTTGGCAGGGCATGGCGTTGCCATGATTCGAGGGGGCGATGCCGAGTCGGAGGAAAAGACCGGGCGCCTGGTGCGCGTGCTGCCGGAGTGGAGCGCCGGGTTCGTGCATGACGTCAGCATGGTGACCGGTTCTAGTCAGCTTCCCCGCAGAGTCAGGCTGTTCATGGATCACATCCTGGCATCCGTCTCGGCATAGGCATTGCGTCGGGTCTTATGCCCGCATCTCCCGCATGATTTCCGCCGGGCTCTGCCCGAAATGGCGCTTGAACTCGCGGCTGAACTGGGACGGGCTTTCATACCCCACGGCGTCGGCTGCGAGATACGCTTTCATGTTCTCTTGCACAATAAGGTCCTTGGCGCGGGAGAGTCTGATTTTCTTGAGATATTGCAAGGGAGAGTCGGCAGTAATTTCCTTGAATGCCTTGTGGAAAGCGGACACGCTCATGTGCGCGGACTCAGCCAGTTGCTGCACGTCCAGCTTCTCGTTGTAATTGCCTTCCATCAGACTGATGACCCGGCCTACCTGGGCGAATGAGCTGTTGCCCTTGGCCAGGGAGTAGAGCACCCGCGCCTGGCTGCCGCACAGGGCGCGGTAGTATATTTCCCTTACCAGTCCCGGGGCCAGGATCTTGGCCTCCCTTTCCGAACGAAGCGCCTTGAGCAGCTTGGTTACGGCATCCTTCATGTCTCCATCCATGGTGGAAGGGCCGATGCCGAGCGGGTAGCCCTTGTCTTCCATGTCGGAAAACTCGGCCTGCAGGTCCATCTGGCTGATCAGGGTGTTCAACTGCCCCATGTCGATGTCGATGTACACGCCAAGCAGCGGCTCGTCCTCGTCGGGAAAAGACTCGCTTTCAAAGGGCATGGTCACGGAAACGACGAGGTAATTGTCTGCGTCGTAGTGAAAGGATTGCCCGCCGAGATGGCCGATCTTGGTTCCTGAGGCAACGATGCACAAACCAGGATTGTACAACATTGGTCTGCGGCGTACGTGCTGAGTTTCTTTGAAAAAACGGATGCCAGGATAGGCGGATTCAACTGCGCTCCCGTCAGGGATGTCGTACTCTTTAAGTAATTCAAGCATGTTAGGCATTGGTTTTCCCTCCGTGAATCTGCCCCTATTATGAACACCATTTTTTGGTCTTGTTCAATATAAAAAGACTACGTTTGGAGGAATGAGCAAGGTTTTGAGAGGAATGTGCGTTCACCCTCGGTCGGGAACTCCTTAAAACGGATTCACAGACAAACGAAACCAAAGGAGTACGCATGAACTTCGAATTTCAGAACCCGACCCATATCATTTTTGGTGCCGGGAATATTGCCCGCCTCGGCGAAGTCGTCAGTGAATATGGCAAGAAGGCCCTGGTCGTCACCGGCGGCGGCAGCGTCAAGCGCAGCGGCGCGTTCGACAAGGTCGTCGAGAGCCTCAAGGCAGCCGGCATCGAATTTGCCGAGTGCTCCGGCGTCGAGCCCAACCCGCGCATCACCTCCGTTGCCCGCGGCGCTGAAATCGTCCGCGCCGAAGGATGCGACGTGATCGTGGCCCTGGGCGGCGGCAGCGTCATGGATGCCTCCAAGGTCATCTCTGCGGCAGCCCTCTACGATGGCGACCCGTGGGACATGATCCTGCACGGCCAGGAAAATGTGTACGTTCCCACCGAGGCCCTGCCCGTTATCACGGTTCCGACCCTGGCGGCCACCGGCTCCGAGACCAACTGCGGCGCAGTCATTACCAACGAGGAGACCACGGTCAAGTCCTTCATCCAGATCCCGCTGCTCTACCCCAAGGTGGCAGTGATGGACCCCGAGCTGACCGTGAGCGTACCCAAGGACCAGACCGCCTACGGCGTCTGCGACCTGATCACCCACGTGACCGAATCCTATCTCAACGGCGTCGACAACACCCCCATTCAGGATCGCCTGGTCGAGGGCGTCATTTTGACCGCCATGGAGTGGGGCCCGAAGGCCATTGCCGACGGCAGCGACGTCGAGGCGCGCGCCCAGATCCAGTGGGCGGCTGCGGTCGCGCTTATCGGATGGGCCCAGATCGGCACCAACGCCGGTTATCCCGTGCACATGATGGAGCACACCGTCTCCGCCTATCACGACATCACCCACGCGGCAGGTCTGTCCATCATCAACCCGGCCTGGATGCGTTTCGCCGCCAAGAGCAACACCGCCAAGTTCGTCCAGTTCGCCGAGCGCATTTTCGGCCTGAAGGCCAAGGGGGCCGACGACCTCGACTGCGCCCTGGAAGGCATCGACCGCTTCGAGGAGTTTTTGCGCTCCATTGATTGCCCGACCCGTTTCTCCGAGCTGGGCATCAACGATGAGCTGTTCGAGACCTATGCCAAGGATACCCTGAAGATCGTCAACGACGGAAACGGCAACCTGCCGGGCCGTCCGGTCCTGAGCGTCGATGACATGGTCGCCATTTTCAAGGCCGCTCTGTAGGCCGTCCACCCTGTAACAACCTATTTCTCATGAAGGAGGCCACAATGAAAACCAACGCCTTTGTGACCAAGATGATGAAAACCTTGCTGTCGATCCTGACTCTGGTGCTGGCAGCCAACCTAGCCTTTGCGGAGGATGATATGACCTGGGACAAGACTTTCAAGTTGAGCGACAAGGTAATTCACGAAAAGGTGTCCTACCCCAACAGGTACGGGATCACCCTGTCCGCCGACATGTACATGCCGAAGGACATCGACAAATCCAAGAAATACCCGGCTCTCGTCATTGGCACCCCCTACGGCGGAGTCAAGGAGCAGGGCGCGGGCATCTACGCCCAGACCATGGCCGAACGCGGCTTCGTCGCCATCGCCTTTGACGAGTCCTTCAACGGCGAGAGCGGCGGCGAGCCCCGGCACACCTCCTCCCCCGAGATCTTCTCCGAAGACTTCAGCGCAGGCGTGGACTTCCTGGGCACCCGTCCCTTTGTCGACCGGAACCGTATCGGCGCCATCGGCATCTGCGGCAGCAGCGCATTCGCCCTCAAGGCCGCGCAGGTCGACCAGCGCATCAAGGCCATCGCCACCGCGAGCATGTATGACATGAGCCGCTTGATCCGCAACGGCTGGGAAGATTCCATGACCCCCGAAGAGCGGACCAAGATGCTTACCGAACTCGGCGAGCAGCGTTGGAAGGACTTCGAAAACGGCACGCCGGGGCTCCCCGAGGGATTCCCGACCGTGGCCGCCGACTCCATCCCCGAGGGCCTTGACCCGGTCATGAGCGAGTTCTGGGAATACTATGCCATGCCCCGCGGCCACCACCCCCGCGCGCAGGCTGCGTTCACGCTGACCAGCAACATGGCTTTCACCAACTTCCCGCTGATGAACTTCGTGGAAGACATCTCGCCCCGCCCGCTCCTCTTCATCATGGGTGAGAAGGCGCACTCCCGCTACTTCACCGAAGACGTCTACAAGATGGCCAAGGAGCCCAAGGAACTGGTCATCATCCCCGGCGCGCGTCACATCGACCTCTACGACCGGGTGGACATGATTCCCTTCGACAAGCTGGAGGACTTCTTCACCAAGAATCTGAAGTAGCTTGTATAAACGCCAGTTGGCGACGACTCCTGACGGAAAGGACGGACCCCACCAGCGTGGGGTCCGTCCACAAAGTTTTTTTCGAATCCTACATGGGAAACAAGAGGGTGCAATGAGTCTCGAGGATCTGCTGGAACATTTCAATAACGGCCTGCCCGTACAGGGCGGCACCGATATGCACAGTCTGCTTGTCCGCTACAGCAATGAAGCCATGCGGGTTACCGCCGAATTGAACGGCTCATACCACGAGCCGGATGAAGTCCGCTCGCTCATGTCGGAGCTTACCGGCAAGACCGTGGAAGATACGTTTACCCTGTTCCCTCCGTTTTACACTGATTTCGGCAAGAACATCACCATAGGCAAAAACGTTTTCATCAATTCGTGCTGCAATTTTCAGGATCAGGGCGGAATCACCATCAAGGATGGCGTTCTCATCGGGCATAAGGTCGTGCTTGCAACCATCAACCATGGTTACGCCCCGGAAAAACGCCAGTGGAACCACCCGGCTCCCATCATTATCGGTGAAAATGTCTGGATCGGTTCTAATGCCACGATACTTCAAGGGGTGACCGTCGGCGACAACGCCATTGTCGCTGCCGGGGCGGTGGTGACCAAAGATGTTGCGCCGGGTACGATTGTCGGTGGGGTGCCCGCCAAATTCATCAAGACGGTTGCCGATGCGGAAGAAGAAAAGGAAGCATCGAAACTTTCAACTGACGATTAGGCAAACAGCCGAGCGGAGTAGGGCGGCAACGACAGGGGAGATGTAAGGGGGAAAGCAGGCCAGCAGGCGCATGATGTTTTTAAAGAACTAATCGCAGGTGAATCCTGCGGACCTGAGCGACCGCAGTTACAGGATCAAGGAGGCAGTTTCTCCGGTTGAGGGGCCGGGAAGACAGTCCCTGGTCGAATCAGGACGCAGATGTGCTATACGATCTACAACCCCAATAGAAAAGGATGTCACCATGAACAAGATTCGAGTAGGTTTTATCGGCTTGAACCCGGACAGCCATTGGGCTTCGACGGCACATATTCCGGCCCTCAAATCGCTTTCGGATGATTTCGAGGTTGTCGGTGTCGCCAACTCCACCCTTGAGAGCGCGAAGCGGACTGCCGAGGCGCTGAATCTGAAACACGCCTTCGCTAACCCCCGGGAGCTTGTTGCTTCCGAAGAGATCGATCTCGTCGTAGTGACGGTCAAGGTCCCGTATCACTATGAACTGGTGAGCGCCGCACTCGAAGCGGGCAAGCACGTGCATTGCGAGTGGCCCCTGGGCAACGGCCTGGACGAGGCCCACAAGCTGACCGCTCTGGCAGCGGAGAAGGGCGTCGTGAACACCGTGGGTACGCAGATGCGTGCTGCCGTCGAAGTGAAATATCTGCGGCAGCTTGTTGCCGACGGCTATGTCGGCGATGTGCTGTCCACCACCCTGGTCGGCGATGCCGGAGGGTGGGGCCCCGAGACAGTTGCCGATCTTGCCTACCTCAACGACAAGTCCACCGGCGCGACAATGCTGACCATTCCGTTCGGTCACACCCTTGCGGGCGTGCGGGATGTGCTCGGCGAGTTCGCGGACATCTCCGGCCGCATGATCCTCAGGCGTGACCAGGTCCGGGTCACCGATACTGGTGAAACCCTGACCGCCACCTCCGAAGACCAGATCATGGTCAACGGAGTCCTGGAAAGCGGTGCCGCCTTCTCCGCCCATTACCGTGGCGGCATGTCCCGGGGGACCAACTTCCTCTGGGAGATCAACGGCACCGAAGGCGACATTCAGGTCACCGCCGGTTTCGGCCACGGCCAGATGGCCCAACTGTCCATCTCGGGAGCGCGCGGTGAAGAGACTGGAATGCAGCCTCTGACTCCCCCTGCCGAAATGTACGACGGTCTTCCGGATGAGGTCATCCCGCGCAATGTCCGCGGAATTTACGCCCTGATAGCAAAGGACATCCGAAACAATACCCGTGAAGCCCCCAGCTTCGGGGACGCGCTCAGACTCCATGAGCTGCTCGATGCGATCGAACAGTCCTCGCAGCAGTGCGCCGGAAAGTAGGAAACTTGTCAGGGTCCTCTCCTTTTCGGAGGATCGTGCAAAAATCCGATAGGATCATTCAAATGATTCTACCAGGAGTGGTTTATATGAGAAGAAGAAATCAACATACCCTGTTTACGGGATTATTCGTGGTGGGCCTTTTCGTCCTTGGCATCCTTGCCTGTGCCTCAAACGGCACAGCGGCGTCGGGGGACGAGAGCCGTCACGAAGGAGAAAAAAGCATGTCGGATAAAGGAACAAAAGTTAAACTGGTCATTGGCGAAACCATCATCCCGGCGGTTTTGAACGACAGCAAGCCCGCTCGGGCGTTGCTGGCGAAGCTGCCTTACTCCGTCAAGCTGCAACGCTATGAACACGACTACTGCGGCGTCATGAGCGAGACATTGCCCTATGACGCGGCAGAGCTGCGCAGCGGATGGAAGAACGGTGACATCGCCTTTGCCGTGAACGGAAACTACTTTGCGATCCTTTACAAGGACGAAGAGATTTCCCAGCAGTATGACGGCATGGTGACCATGGGAGCCCTGGATTGCTCCCCGTCCGTCATGGAAACTCTTGCCGGGAGCATTTCCGTCAGTATCGAGCAGGACTAAAGGCAATTTTTTTGCCACTGAATAATCTCAACCAACAAGGAGTATAGATATGAGCAACGATTTCAAGGGAGAAGGAATCTTCCCCAAAGGCGCTCTGAATGAGGCATATGCCGCTTATTTCACCGGAACCAGCTATCTTGAAATGCTCTCCATGGAAGGCGTCGTTATCGGCAACGTCACTTTCGAGCCGGGCTGCCGCAACTTCTGGCACATCCACCACAAGGGCGGCCAGATCCTTTTGGTGACCGGCGGACGCGGCTGGTACCAGGAGGCCGGCAAGCCGGCCCGGGCCCTCAAACCCGGCGACGTGGTCAACATCGCGCCCGAGACCAAGCACTGGCACGGCGCAGCCAAGGATTCCTGGTTCGCCCACGTGGCCGTGGAGGTCCCTGCCGAAGACAAGTCCAATGAGTGGTTGGAGCCGGTTTCCGACGAGGAATACGACGCGCTCGGTTAGAGCGTTGGCAAGAATGTTCATATCTCCGCTTCCCACCGGCCACGGGGCTGGCGGGAAAAGCCGGACCTGAGCGGCGAGGTGCGCGTTGCGCCCGTCCGCGAAGAGCAATCCATGCCGACTATCAAGGAGTATGCAATGAAGAAATTGATATTGATCATGGCAGTGCTGGCCTTTGCCGCCGCGGCATACGCGGAACAGGGGCAGGTCGTGTACCGGGAGGGAACACAGAAATCCTTCAAGGGCCCCGCCGAATATTTCACCGGCGAGGTGACCGTGGACATGCTGTTCCCGCCCAACGAGACCGCCCGGTATTCCGGCGCGTACGTCACCTTCCAGCCCGGCGCCAGGACCAATTGGCATTGGCATCCCGCCGGGCAGCACATGATCGTCACCGACGGCATCGCCCTGACGGGGACGCGGGACGGCAAGGTCATCGAGTTCAAGGAAGGAGAGACCGTCTGGTGCCCGGTCGGCGTCGACCATTGGCACGGCGCGACTCCCGACGCACCTATGACGCACCTGGTCATTTCCGGCAGCAAGGACGGTAAGGCTGTCGTATGGAAAGAGAAAGTTACCGACGAACAATACATGAAGCGATAGGAGCGGACCATGCGCATCAAGAAGTTACTTCCGTTATTGGCCGCGCTCGTCCTCGTTTTCGGTTTTGCGACAATAACGGAGGCAAGCAACATGAATAAGGAAACAACCCTGGACGCACGTCAACAGGCGATCGTCACTATCGCCGCCTACACCACCAGCGGGGACATCGAACAGCTCAAGCCCGCCCTGAACGAAGGGCTGGACGCCGGGCTGACAGTCAACGAAGTGAAGGAAGTCCTGGTTCAAATGTACGCCTACGCGGGTTTTCCCCGCAGCCTGGGCGGCATCTGGGCCTTCATGGGCGTGATGGATGAACGAAAAGAGAAGGGCATTCAGGACGAGGAAGGCAAGGGCGCGTCGCCGATTCCGGCCGATCTCGACAGGGACGCCTACGGCGAGCGGGTTCGCACCGATCTCTCCGGTCTCAAGGAGATTCCGACTACCAAGGCTCCGTACCAGGAGTTCTCGCCGATCATCGACACGTTCCTGAAGGAGCACCTGTTCGCTGACATCTTCGCTCGCGATATCCTGACCCATCAGGAGCGCGAACTGGCGACCATTGCCTGTCTGGCCAGCCTGGGCCGAGCCGAAGGGCCGCTCAACTTCCATATGGGCGCCGCCATGAACACCGGCCTGTCCGAAGGACAGATGCACGATTTCATCAAGGTCCTTGATGCCCGCGTCGGCAAGAAGGAAGCCGAAAGCGCCAGGGAAGTGCTCGCCAGCGTGCTTGCCGCCCGCAAGTAGCCCGCAGCCCTTTGCAACAGCATACAACGGTGCGCCCGTCCTGAACGGGAAATTCCCCGCTTCGGACGGGCGTGCCATATCTTTGGTAATTCACGATGAGCAAAAAGATACTTATTATTTCGGCAAGTCCCCGTAAGGACGGCAACTCCGACCTCCTGTGCGACGAGTTCATGCGTGGCGCGCAGCAGAGCGGCCATGATGTGGAGAAGATCCGACTCTCGGAACGGCACATCAACTACTGCACCGGGTGTTGCTCCTGCGTCAGCGGGGGCGGAAAATGCGTCCAGAAGGACGACATGAACGACATCTTTCCCAAGGTGCTCGCCGCCGACGTCCTGGTTCTGGCCAGCCCGGTCTACTTCCGTTCCTTCAACGGTCAGATGAAGACCTTCATGGACAGGATCTGCCCTATTTACTCCAGGATCCACGACACCGAGGTCTACTTCATCGTGTCCGCCGCTGGAGGAAGCATCCCCGTGGAAAGCACCTTCATGAGCTTTCGGGTCTTCACCGGCTGCCTGGACGTCGAGGAGAAGGGAACCCTCGCTGTCACCGGCATCTGGGACGCGGGCGGAGTCAAGGGAACGCGAACCCTCAAAGAAGCATTTGAGATGGGCGTCAATCCCTGATTGTTTCGGGAAGATGCCCTCCCACTGCCGAACTAACCGGAGAGAGTGCCGATGTCAGGCGAACACGAAAAAGCGAAGAGTGGGCGGACGCCGGTTTGCCCCGAGCGCCGCGAGTTGCTCAAAGCCGGCGTGGCAATGGCCGTCGCCCCGGTGATAGCCGGGATGTCCGCCGTCGCCACGCCTTCAAGGGCGCAGGCCTCCGCCGACAGGAAGAGCAAGAAGGTGCTCATCATCTCGGCCACCCCCAGGGAGGAAGGCAACTCCGACATCCTCTGTGACGAATTCATGCGGGGCGCCAGGAAAGCCGGGCACGCCGTGGAGAAAATCCGGCTGTCGGAAAAGGACATCAACTTCTGCACCGGGTGCTGTTCCTGCATCTCCGATCCGGGCGCATGCGTCCAGGATGACGATATGGCGGAGATATTGGAGAAAGCCCTGGCCGCCGACGTCATGGTCCTGGCCAGTCCGGTCTATTTTCTCACGTTCAATGCGCGGATGAAGAACTTCATCGACCGATTCTGTCCCATCTATACCATGATCCGAGATCTGGACGTCTATTTCATCGCCTCGGCGGCGGGCGGCCAACGATCGGTGGACAGCGTCGTCCATGGCTTCAGGGTATTCACCGGATGTCTTTATGGAGCCAGGGAGAAAGGGGTTGTCGCGGCCACTGGTGTCTGGGACGAGGGCGGCATCAGGGGATCCCGCGTTCTTCATGACGCCTACCAAATGGGTTTTGATGCCTGAGCGCAGGAGGAATGGAGATGAAGGACAGCCTGTCTCGTCGGGATTTCATGGTAAAAGGGACCGTGGCACTTGGTGCGGCGGTCGCGTTTGAAGTAAGCGGGCTTGGCGGCAATGCAGTGCGGGCCGCTGAAGCCCTGGCCACGCAAGGAGCAAAGGAGAAAACCATGCCTCATATCAGCGTCAAGCTCTGGCCTGGCCGGTCGGAAGAAGACAAGAAGCGGCTCGCCGAAGCCATTGCCGAAGACGTCGTCAGGATTACAGGGTGCAGTGAGTCGTCCGTTTCGGTCTCCATTGAGGATGTCCCGTCGGAAGAGTGGAAAGAGAAGGTCTATGATCCGGAAATCCGGGGCAAGGAAGAATCTCTGTACAAGAAACCCGGATACTCGATGTAGGGGGAGCGATGAAAATCATTCTGAATCGTTTGATGATTGTCTTTGGAATCGCCGCGTGCGCTCTCATGGCATGCCTCGATTCGGGCGCGCTGGCATCGGACGGTCATGCGCTGCCCCTGTCGTCCATGAAGGTTGAGATTTCCTCGAATGGGAAGACGGCAACGTTTCAGCTCTATGATACGGCGGCAGCCAGGGAGTTTTACAACCAGCTGCCGCTCGAACTGGACCTGACCAATTTCCGCGATGCCCAGTGGATGTTCTACCCGCCCGAGAAGCTGAACGTGAAGGCGAACGAAGCCTATCACGACGGGAAGAAGGGAGAGCTGAGCTACTACGCGCCCTGGGGCGACGTCTTCATGCTCTACAAGGATTTTTACGCGGGCGATGAAATGCACCGGCTGGGCATCGGCCTGAGCGGCGTCGACGATATTGCCGCGATGTCGGGCAGCGCCGTCATACGAAAGATGGAACCACTTGCAGAAGAAAAGGAACAAACCATGCAGATCACTGTCACCGCAAACGGAAGCGCCATTGTATATGAACTCAACGACAGCCAGGCCTCCAAGGACCTTTACGCCCAACTGCCTCTGGAAATAGAAGTCGAGAATTACGGCAGCAATGAAAAGATATTCTATCCCCCCAAGAAGCTGAACACCTCCAATACGCCCCTGGTCAAGGGGGCCCAGCCGGGAACCCTGGCATACTACGCTCCGTGGGCCGACGTGGTCATGTTTTACGGCAGCTTCGGCTCGGCTTCGGGGCTGTATGAGCTGGGGCACGCCGTGAAAGGGACGGAAAGGATTCGCTCCCTGGGAGGCACCATTCGCATCGAGGCTGGTTCGTCCCGCTAGGCTCCGTTCTCCTTCGAGGCAGTCCGACCCCTTCGTGGGGTCATGACAAACGGCTTCCGGGTCCGCCGTGGTTCCATGCCGCGCGGCCGCGCTATGCTTTTGTCTACGGTTATACCGTCTCTCGCCGCAGGCACCCAAAGTGACGAGAGGGGGTATGCTCTCACACAATGATCATTTCGAGGTTTTTCAATGGAACAATTCAATGCGGGCTGGCTTTCTTTGCTGCCGCCGTGCATCACTATCATACTGGCTTTGCGGACCAAGGAGATCGTCTCTTCCCTGTTCATCGGGGTTCTGTCCGGCGCGCTCATCTATTGCGTCGGCATCGGCAACACTCCTTACCCCCTGAAAACGATAGAGGTCGCATTTCAGCTCATCGTCTCGAAGGTCGACTTCAACGTCATTGTCTTCGGTTCCCTGCTGGGAGCCCTTATCTACCTTGTGGCCGCCACCGGGGGCGCGAACGCCTACGCGCAATGGGCGACCAGGCGTATTAAAAGCAAGCGAAGCGCCTTGCTGGCCACTACGGGGTTGGGTCTGGTCATGTTCATCGACGATTATTTCAACTGCCTCTCGGTGGGCACCGTGATGCAGCCCGTCACGGACAAGTTTCGGGTCTCGCGCGCCAAGCTGGCCTATATCATCGATACGACGGCGGCTCCCGTATGCATCCTTGCCCCCCTGTCGAGCTGGGCCGTGGGAGTGGGGAGCAACATCAGGACAACCGGCGCGTTCGAGAGCGATTTCGGTGCGTTCGTCGCCACGATCCCGTGGAACTTTTACGCCATCCTTTCCCTGCTGGTGGTCGTGCTGGTCAGCTGGGGCGGGTTTGATATCGGTCCCATGCTGCGGGAAGAGGAGCAGGCCGAAGCTTCGGGAGTCACTTCAGGAGAGGGCGCCGAGGCGAGCAATGGAACGCCGTCAACAGCGGTTCAGGGCCGGATAATCGATATGCTCCTGCCCATCGGCAGCCTCATCCTCTTTGCCGTTCTCGCGCTGCTCTACACGGGCGGTTACTGGGGCGACGATCCCGCCCGCCATTCCCTTGGAGTGGCCTTCGGCAACTGTGACGCGGGGCGTGCCCTGGTCCTGGCCTCGTTCGGGTCTCTGGCCGTGGCCTTCCTGCTGTTTGTTCCGCGCGGCGTCCTGACGCTGGGCGAGTTCATGAACGGCGCGATGGAAGGCATCAAGACCATGCTGCCGTGCGTCATCGTCCTGGTGCTGGCCTGGGCAATGGGCGGCCTTTGTCGTGAACTGCTGCAGACGCCGCAATACATCGCCGAGATGATCGGCACGGGGGGGAGCATGACCTTTGCCCTTCCTGTTGTCTTCTTCGGCCTGGCGGGGTTCCTCAGCTTCAGCACCGGCACCTCCTGGGGCACGTTCGGCATTCTCATTCCCATCGCCGTGCCGCTGGTGCAGGCCCTTGAACCGTCGCTGGTGCTGGTCAGCCTCTCCGCAGTCCTGGCCGGGAGCGTGTTCGGCGATCACAGCTCGCCCATTTCAGATACGACCATTCTCTCCAGCGCCAACGCGGGCTGCCCGCTCATCGAGCACGTCTCCACGCAAATGCCGTATGCCACCGTGGCCTTTGTGGGCAGTGGAGCCGGATACCTGGTGGCGGGTATAACCGGGGGACAGCTGATTCCCAGCTTTGCTGCGGGGCTGCTGGTGACGATAGGCTGTCTGGTCGCATTGCGCGGCAGGCGGCGCGCGATCATTGGCCGGAGCCTGTTGCAGAGCAGGGCGTCCTAGCTTCGGAGATGGATTGATGCAAAAGAGAATGCTTGGAAAGGACGGTCTGGAGGTCTCGGCCCTTGGTTTGGGCTGCATGGGGCTCAGCTTTGCCCAGGGCCCGGCCCTGGACAGGAAAGAGGCCGTGGCCCTGATACGCAAGGCCTGCGAGAGCGGGGTGACGTTCTTTGACACCGCTGAAGTGTATGGCCCGTATGTGAACGAGGAGGTGGTGGGCGAGGCTCTGGCCCCATTCAGGAGCGAGGTGAGCATCGCCACCAAGTTCGGCGTCCGGTTCGAAGACGGCAGGCAGACCCCCGACAGCAGGCCCGAGACCATCCGTGCCTCGGTGGAGGGTTCGCTGCGACGTCTTCGGGTGGAAACCATAGACCTGTACTATCAGCATCGTGTGGACCCGGATGTGCCGATCGAAGACGTGGCCGGAACCGTG
Source organism: Pseudodesulfovibrio cashew (assembly GCF_009762795.1). Classification (NCBI taxonomy): domain Bacteria; kingdom Pseudomonadati; phylum Thermodesulfobacteriota; class Desulfovibrionia; order Desulfovibrionales; family Desulfovibrionaceae; genus Pseudodesulfovibrio; species Pseudodesulfovibrio cashew. Next base: position 2,032,690 of record NZ_CP046400.1, read on the forward strand.
AAGGAGCTTATGGCCCAGGGCAAGGTCCGACATTGGGGGCTTTCGGAACCGGGAGTGGCGACCGTCCGCCGCGCTCACGCCGAGCTCCCGCTGTGCGCGGTGCAAAGCGAATATTCCATGATGTGGCGACAGCCCGAAGAGGAATTGTTTCCCGCCCTCGAAGAGCTGGGTATCGGGCTTGTCCCGTTCAGCCCGTTGGGCAAGGGGTTCCTCACCGGTCGTTTCGACAGGACGTCGACCTTCGGCAAAGACGATTTTCGCTCCATCGTTCCCCGTTTTCTGCCGGAAAATCTGGATGCCAACCAGGTGTTGGTCAGACTGGTCGCGGAAACCGCAGCGGAAAAGGAAGCCACGCCCGCCCAGATCGCCCTGGCCTGGGTACTGGCTCGGAAGCCGTGGATCGTGCCCATCCCGGGAACGAAGAATCAACAGAGATTACAGGAAAACCTGGGGGCGGCCGCCGTCGTGTTGACCGATCATGACATGCAAAGGATTGATGCCGCGCTCTCCGGTATCAATGTCGTCGGGGACCGCTATCCCGAACAGCTTGCAAAGCAGGTCGGAAAATAATTTTACAGGAGTCCGGCAGGGGCGATATCAGCCCCGGCCATGCCGATACGTCTCGACCACAACAGACCAGGATAAATACAATTGGATACCCTTCGAAAAAATATAGGCTTCATCGCGGCGACGCTGTCCATGCTGACGGCCTTTGCCGCGTCCGCCACCCCGATTCCGCTCTATGACGTCTATCGCCGCGCGGAAGGATTGACCTACGCGGATCTCGCCCTGACCGCAGTGGTGTACTTCATCGGTGCCATCACGGCGTTGCTCATATTCGGCCGCATCTCCAATCATCTTGGGAGGAAACCGGTCACTTTCATCGCCTTTGCCCTCGCGGCCATGGCCAGCCTCATCCTGCTGGACGTGGACAGCGCGCTTCCGCTGATACTCGCCCGTCTGCTGCTCGGCCTGTCTTGCGGGTTGGCCTCCAGCGCCATCGCGGCCTATGTCGTGGACAGCGCTCCGCCGTCCCTGAGTTGGCTGTCAGCAGTGATTGTGGGCAACTCCCCCATGGTAGGGCTGACCCTGGGCGCATTGTCGTCAGGCGTGCTTGTGGAGTACGCCCCGTACCCACGGATGCTTTGTTATCTGGTAGTTCTTGTCGAAGTGGCAGTGGCTGCCGTGCTGGTCTTTTTGGGCAAGGAGACGGTAGAGCGCAAGCCAGGGCTGGTGGCCTCGTTTCGTCCGGCCTTTTCCCTGCCCCAGGCTGACCGGCGGCTGTACCCCATTTCCGCCTGTCTTTTCGTTTCAACGTGGGCTCTCGGCGGGTTCTTTCAGGCCTATGGGCCGTCCATAGCCGCAGACCAGCTCGGATCGCAGAGTACGATAACGGCAGCCCTCGTGTTTTCGTCTTTCCTGCTCCCCAGCGCCATCGGGGGCCCGCTCTCGGCACGGCTTTCCCCCGCCAGGGCGCAGCGTTACGGGATAACGGTCTTTGTCCTTGCGGTCGGTGGCATTCTTTACTCCGTACAGACGTCCATGATCGCCATCTTTTTTGTCATGAGCGCCATCGCGGGAGCGGCACAGGGGGTAGCGCTGACGGGAAGCATCCGTTCCCTGCTTGACGGTATCGGCCCCCAGGATCGCGCCGGCGTTTTGTCTTTGATCTATGCGACGTCATACACCGGCGCCGCGGTAACCAGCTTCATGGCTGGGCAGTTGTCCAAGTTCATGAGTATGTTTCAATTGCTGCTCTGCTACGAGGGGTTGGCGATCATCGCTTGCGTCATCACTCTCGTCTTTGCGCGCAATCCCCGGCACTAAACCGGAAAAGGGCTTGTGCCGTCTCGTTGTTTCAGACATGCAGTAAACTGCAGGGAAAGAGGATATGAAAGTGTTATATAAAGCCATGGTCATCGGTTGCCCGCTGATCGCATTGCTGGCGGTCTCCGGCTGTCTCTATCTCGGACAGGAAAAATTCGGGAGGCTCCCTCAGGGCGAGCGGCTGAAACGCGTATCCCAGTCGTCCAACTATCAGGGCGGCACGTTTCACAACCGTGAGCCCATCGTTGACGTTGTCGAGGGGGGAGGGGGACTCGGCCTGTGGCTGCAGTTCCTGCTGCGCGACGGAGACGGATTGACGCCGCCTGAGGCCATCCCTGTGGTCAAGACCGACCTCAAGGCACTCGCTCCGGAAGAGGACGTGGTGATCTGGCTCGGGCACTCCTCCTATTTCATCAGGCTCGGCGGCAAGACCGTTCTTGTCGATCCGGTCTTCAGCGATTACGCCTCGCCGGTGTCCTTCTCGACGCGCGCATTCGAGGGCACTACCTTCTACACGGCGGAAGACATGCCGTACATCGACTACCTGCTCATTTCCCACGATCATTGGGACCATCTGGATTATGATACCGTGGCCGCCCTCAGGCCAAAGGTCGGGCACGTGGTCACCGGCCTGGGGGTCGGCGAGCATTTCGCCAGGTGGGGGTTCCCGGACGGAATGGTGCGCGAAGCCGACTGGGATGATGCCGTTGAATTGGATGAAGGGTTCACCATCCACGTTTTGACCGCACGCCACTTTTCAGGGCGGCTGTTTGACCGCAACCGGACCCTGTGGGTCTCGTTCGCCCTGGAGACGCCGTCGCGGCGCATCTTCTACAGCGGCGACAGCGGATACGGTTCCCATTTCAAGGCGATCGGGGAGCGGTTCGGCGGCTTCGATCTCGTGATGCTCGACAGCGGCCAGTACAACAGTCAATGGCCGTATGTGCACATGATGCCTGAACAGGCCGCCCAGGCGGCGGAGGATCTGCAAGCCAGGGCCGCGCTGCCGTCGCATGCAGGCCGGTTCAGCATCGCGTTTCATTCATGGGACGAGCCTTTCAGGAGATTCGCCAAGGCGAGCGAGGGGAAGTCATACCGGCTCATCACTCCGAAGATTGGGGAGCAAGTCACCCTTGCCGGAAAGAAAAAGGCGTTCACCCGTTGGTGGGAGTAATTTGTGTGCCATGTCCCATTATCGACATGGAACTCTTCGTCTTTGCTTTGATAGTCCGGCCCCTTGTCGATGAAAGTGCGTAGCATGCATACGAATAGAACCCATGGAGAATCTTTTGCAATACAGGAAAATGCCGGGTAGCCGCGATGCGCTTTCCATTCTCGGATATGGCTGCATGCGCTTTCCCATGGCTGATGGAAAGATTGATGAGGATCGTGCAATCGCCCAGATTCGTATGGCCATTGATGGCGGGGTCAACTATCTCGACACAGCCTGGTCGTATCACGACGGACAGAGCGAACCTCTGCTAGGCAGGGCGCTTGGGGAAGGCTACCGCAGGAAGGTAAACATCGCCACCAAGCTGCCGACATGGCTCGTCGAGAGCCGCAAGGACATGGATCGGTTCCTGGATGCGCAGTTGGAGAGGCTTGGCGTCGACCATATCGATTACTATCTGATTCATGCTCTGTCCGGGGCCTCCTGGAAAGCTGTCGAACAACTTGGCGTCAGGGATTTCCTTGATACGGCCCAAAGGGACGGCCGTATCGTCAATCCCGGTTTTTCCTTTCACGGGCTTTATGAGGATTTCCGCACCATTGTGGACGCCTACCCATGGAAGTTTTGCCAGATTCAATACAATTATCTGGATACGGATTTTCAGGCAGGCACAAGAGGGCTCGAATATGCGGCCTCCAAGGGATTGGGAGTGGTCGTCATGGAGCCCCTGCGCGGAGGCAATCTCGGCATGACCCCTCCTCCGGCCGTTGCCGAGATCTGGGATTCGGCCAAGACCAGGAGGCCCCCAGTGGAATGGGCCTTGCGCTGGTTGTGGAACCATCCTGAAGTGACGGTGGTGCTCTCCGGCATGAATGAAGAAGAGCATATCCGGCAAAACACGGCCATCGCATCGGAGGCCGCGCCCGACTCGCTCACCGAAGAGGAGTTGGGGCTGGTTCAACAGGCTGCGGGGACATTTCGCAAGCTCATGCAGGTGGGGTGTACCGGGTGCGGATACTGCCTGCCGTGCCCAGAGGGCGTTCAGATACCCACCTGCTTCGATTTCTTTAACAAACTATACCTGTTCGGCGACACGGAAGAGGCGAAGTACATGTACAACTCCTTTGCCCATGCCAACCGGCACCGAAGGTCGGGCTTTGCTTCGCAATGTGTGGCGTGTGGACAGTGTCTGGAAAAATGCCCCCAGGGTCTCAACATTCCTGAAGCGCTCAGCCGGGTGGCTGCTGAGATGGGAAAATAGCGCGCCCCTGATCCTCGAGAGTGGATCGTTGCGGTCCGGTACTCCTGAAATGGGCCAGTCAAACCCGCAGCAGTCAGCTCCTAGCGGAAATCCGCAGGGCTGAGTCCGTAATTCTTCAGCCGGGAGTAGATGGTGACGCGCGATACCCCGAGACTGTTGGCCGCTTCCCTCACGTTGCCGTTTACCCGTCGCAGGGTTTCGATCAGGTCATTCTTCTTTTGGTCCCGTATCGTGGGTGCCGCCTGTATCGGCGCATGGCGTTCGGGCACATTTTCCGTGGCCGTGTGTTTGTCCCTGACCGCCATTCTGAAGCTCTGAGGAAGATCTCCCAATTCGATATTGGGGCCTCGGGCCATTACGGCCACACGCTCCATGAGGTTCTCCAGCTCACGGACGTTGCCTGGCCAGTCGTATGATTCGATGCAGGCGAGCACTTCGGGTGAGATGGAGATGGGGCCCTTGTTCAGCCCTTTCGAGGACTTGTTGAGAAAGAACTGCGCGAGATCGGCGATGTCGCCGAACCGGTCCCGCAGGGGTGGGACGTCGATAACGAGCACGTGCAGCCGATAATACAGGTCGCGGCGGAAGGTGCCGTTCTCCACCGCCTCGGCCAGGTTCCGGTGTGTGGCGGCGATCACCCGCACGTCCACCCGGCAGGCCTGCTTGCCGCCGACCCGGGTTACCTCGCCTTCCTGAAGGACGCGCAACAGGTTGACCTGTGCGCTCAGGGACATGTCTCCGATTTCGTCCAGGAACAGCGTGCCCCCGTCGGCCAGTTCGAATTTGCCGGGAGCGCCGGTCCTTGCCGCTCCGGTGAACGCTCCGGCCTCGTAGCCGAAGAGTTCGCTCTGCACCAGGTCGCGGGGGATGGCCCCGCAGTTGACCACGATAAAAGGCTGGTTGCGGCGTGCGCTCTCGTTGTGGATGGCCTGCGCTATGAGCTCCTTGCCCACGCCGCTCTCGCCGAGGACCAGGGTGGTCAGGGAGTTTTCCCCGGCCTTGCGCGCAACCTGCATGGCCTCCTGCATGGATACGGATTGGCCGATGATGTTGGAAAAATCATAGATGGCCTTGGCGCCGGTCAACTGGTTGGCCAAAGTGTGGGCGCGTCGGCGTTCGCTCATGGTGATGCACAGCCCGCCTTCGGGGGTTGGGGACGATGTGTACAGACTGCGCAGGAGTGTCCCGTCGGCAAGGCGCAGGACGATCTCTCCGTTGACGGTCCCCTTGCCCAGCGGAAACGGGGTCTTGTTCGAGTCCTCCCGTGTGGCTATTTGGGAGAAATCCGTTCCTTCCATGTCCGCGAAGACGTGCAGGAGTTTTTTGGCGGACCGGTTCATCATCCGGACCGCGCCCTGGTTGTCCAGGGCCACCACCGCCTCGCCCAGGATATCCATAACCGTCTGCTGTTCATGCAGCAGGCTGCGCAGGTTCATCTGTTCCGAGATGGCCTTGGCCCCTGCGATGACCAGTCCGAATGTGTGGTGATGGAACAGATTGCGCTCGATAATCAGCGACAGGGCGCCCACGTAGGCCCCGTTGTGAAAGACCGGAGCCGAGGCGCAGGCCCAGTCGTCGTAAAAGGAATTATAGTGCTCGCTTCCCAGCACGCAGACCGGGATTTTTTCCTCCAGGCACAGGCCCATGGAGGTCGTGCCGTCGATGGTCTCCCTACTGATCGCGCCTCGCTTCGGCGATAGCGTGTTTTCGCTGCTGCCCGTGCCGAGCACGTGCAGGTAGACACCATCCGTATCCGTAAGCGTGATGAAGTTTTTCGACGGGCGGATGCTTTCCAGCAATTCTTCCATGATCCGCTTGGCGGTTTCGAGAAAAGCGCTGTTGCGTTGCAGAATGGGGTAGAATTCGTCGGGAGAGAGAAAGGAGTTGTTTGCGCCGACATGCGGAACCTTGGCCGCCTTGGCACGCTTCCAGGAACGCAGGATGTAGGGCCGAACGCTATGAAGGGGAATCTCTTTCCCCTTGCGGTATGCTTCCCTGGTCTCCCTGATCTCTTTCCAGAATTCCGGGGACGGGCAGGCTTGCGTGGCGGGATCGCCCACATCGGTAGATGAGTCCCAATTGTTTTCCGCAGGAAAAAAATCGAGCGTATATTCGTGCATGGTCTCAACCTGTATGTTTAGACTACGCACGATATTGTCTCCCGCCACGCATTTGGTCAATACTTTACAGCGATTTTATTGTCATTATGCCGGTTCCTGCACAGCAGCCCTCTGCTTCAGGCTGGCCAGGGCAAGGACGATTCCCAGGACGACGCCGAGGGCGGCGGCGAAGAGCACGCGTGCTTCGGGGGGCAGCATGAACGTAATGGTGTGGGCCGGAATCCAGAAGAACGGAATGGTCTTCTTGAACACGAATCCCCAGAGCTGGTCCCAGTTCATCTGTCGGAGCAGACCGGAGATGTCAGGCGCGCTGAAGAAGCGGCCGAAGGAACCGCCGGTCTCGCTGATGTGCATGTTGGCCACGCCATGGGCGATCATGAACAGCGGGGCGAACAGGAGGTTGTTCAGCGTGCTGATGCTGAAGGCGATACCGAGCTGAGTCCCGAAGGACGGCTCCGCAGTCAGATCCATGGAGAAGAGCTGGCCCAGAACCAGGGGGGTGCCGGTCGCGAAGATCACGAAGGCCACGTGAATGACGATACCGATGAATCCCCAGACCAGGAACCTGGGTGCCAGGCCGAAGCCGGGACGAACGTAGCGCTTGTCGGTGATGCGCAGCCCCAGGGTTTCACCCAGGGTACAGAGCACCGCGAATTTCATAAAACTCATGATGAACGGGTGGGCGACGGAAAATTGGCCCAACGGCTCAGTGATGGCAGGGACGAAAAAATATATGCCGATGGCGGCAAGGACTGCCAGGGAGACGATTGCATCTGAAAGTTTCATCAGGCTCTCCTTTTCTGGTGGCGCGGCAGGGCGGCGCTAGCCGCTGCCGCCGGGGGCTGGCTCCCGGCCGCCGCCCCGTGCGACGGCCGGGATGAGGTGCATTGGCAGAACGCCAACAGGTTAATGCGGTTTTACCAGCACTTGCGGTACAGTGCTTCGATCTCCGGGATGCTCGGAACCCTGGGGTTCGTGGGCGTGGAAACCTCGTTCAGCGCGTCCTTGGACAGGGCGGCGATATCGGCTTCGTTTATCTTGGCGCCGATGCGGGAGGCCGCATCGGAGATGCTGCTGGGGATGTTCACATCGTCGTTGAGGCGCTGCAGGGCTTCCACTGCGGCGTCTTCGGGGTTCGGGCCGAGGTCGGTCATGCCGCTGGCCAGGGCGATTTCCGCCAGCTTTTCCCGGCAGGCCAGCTTGTTGAAGTCGATGATCGTGGGCAGGAGCAGGGCGTTGGCGTCGCCGTGAGCGATATTGTAGAAGGCGCTCAGGGGGTGGGCCATGGAGTGAACCAGGCCCAGTCCACCGTTACTGAAGGCGATGCCGGCCATGGTCTGGGCGTAGGCCATTTTTTCACGGGCCTCGATGTCATTGCCGTTGGCGACGGCCCTGCGGAGGTACTTGAAGATGAGCTTGATGGCGCCGATGGCCATGGCGTCGGTGTACTCCGAGGCGGCTACCGAGATGAAGGCTTCGACGGCGTGGGTCATGGCGTCCATGCCGGTGGCCGCAGTGATGAAGGGCGGCAGGCCGACCATGAGCTGCGGATCGATGATGGCCGCGTTGGGCAGGAGCTTGCCGTCCAGCAGCACCATCTTCCAGTGGTGGTCGCCCTTGGTGTTGGTGATGACTGCGGCGCAGGTGGATTCCGAGCCGGTGCCCGCCGTGGTCGGCACGGCGATGTAGAACGGCAGCGGAGCCTTGAGCAGGCCCATGCCACGATATTCGTCGATGGTGCCGCCGCTGGTGGCGAGCACGCCACAGCCCTTGGCGGTGTCCATGGAGCTGCCGCCGCCCATGCCGATCAGGCAGTCGCAGCCTTCCTTCTGGTACATGGCGTAAGCCTCACCCACGTTGTCGTCTGTGGGGTTGGGAACCGTGCCGTCGTACAGGGCATAGGAAATGCCGGCTTCGTCCAGGATATCTTGGAGCCGCTTGGCCAACCCGACCTTGACGATGCCCTTGTCCGTCACAATGAGAGGTTTCTTCAAACCGTTGCCGGAAATGAGTTCCGGGGATTGGGCAAGGGAACCGGCGCCGGTGAACAGGATGTCGGCCATCTGGAAAGCGGTCACATTAGACATAAGAACCTCGTTTGTTGATGTTTTTGGGAACGGTTATTCCACAACGCGGCAAGCTTGCAGCCCCTGCCGCGTGAACTAGCACAAGGGTGGGCTACATGGTCAACACCTGGCGCAACTCTTCGTCGGCCAGATCGAACACATGGCCCGTCTGCTCCAAGGGTTCCGTGTAAAAATAATCTGGCAGGCGGTCGTCCTTTTCGGTGAAACCGGCCTCCAGATTGAAACGTCTCTCAAGGGACAGGGTGTTCACGGCTATTCCCATGAGCCTGTCGATATCCCACTCGCCGCCGATCTTGGCGCCGACCATGTTGGCGAGCAGCTGGATGTTTGCCGGGTCCTCCATGACCACGCCCGCGAAGAGGCAGAGGCCGAGACAGTCGAGCAGGGTGAAGCCGATCTGGCAATTGCGGGAATCCTCGATCTTGCCCGCCTTGTCGGCCGGGTCGCCGGGGCAGGAAACCGTGTTGCCCGCCGTGTGGTCGGCACCCATGGGCGAGGTGGCGTAGGTAATGCCCGTGCCCTTGAGGGCGCGGGGATCGTAAGCGGCCATGGACTGGCCCTTGACCACGGGAACGCGGGTCACGCCGAGCTCCTTGCCCGTCGCGGCCGCGCCGTTGCCCAGGATGCGCCCGAAGGGCGTGCCTTCGACCATCTCACCGACCAGCGCCAGGGCGTCATTGCAGTTGCCGAATTCGGCCTTGCCCGCTTCCATGGCCACTGCCAGAGCGCATCCCGTGTCCATGGTGTCCACGCCCAGGTCGTCGCAGGCCCTGTCGATGCTCGCAACCACATCGATGTCGTCGAGGCCGCAGTTGGCCCCGACAAGGCCGATGGTCTCGTACTCGAAGCCCGAGGTGAGATATTCGCCGGAGGCGTCATTGTAGATCTGCGAACACTGTATGATGCAGCCGCTGTGGCATTTGTGCGTCATCACACCGCCCCGCGGTCCCTGAAGTTCGGCGATTTTTTCACCGCTGATGGCCGAAGAGTGTTCAAAGCTCCCTGCCTTGTAGTTGCGGGTGGGGAGCACGCCCATGCCGTTCATGGCTTCGACCAGCATCGGAGTGCCGAGGGCGGGAAGCCCCTGACCGGTGAAGGGATGCTCCTTGAGGGCCTTGACGTATTGGCGGCTGTTTTCGAGAAATGTCTTCTTGTCCACGTACTCGGTCTGCTGCCTGGCGCCGGGCTTGATGACGATGGCCTTGAGCCCCTTGGAGCCCATGACGGCGCCGAGTCCGCCTCGTCCGGCGGCACGGCTGGGGTGACCTTCCATATCGGCCACCTGGATGCTGGAGGCGGCGTACCCGCGCTCTCCGGCGCAACCGATGGATGCCGAGCCGATGTCTTCGCCGAAGTCTGCGCGCAGGGCGTCGGACAGTTGGTAGTTGTTCATTCCGCGGTATTTGGAGGCGTCAATGAGTTGTGCCTCGCCGTCCGTAATCACGGCCACGTACCACGCGTCGTTTTCGGCTTTGCCTTCCACCACCAGCGCCTTGACGCCTGTCGCCATGAGCTTTTGCGCAAAGGTACCGCCGGCATTGGATTCCTTGATAGTCCCGGTGAGGGGGCTCTTGGCGCCTATGGACAGCCGCCCGGAACACGGGGCCGTGGTCCCGCCGAGTATGCCCGAACTGAAAATGAGCTTGTTGGAGGGGCCGAGAGGATCGCACGTGGGGGGTACTTCGTCGGTCAGGATGGCGGCGTTCAGTCCTCTTCCGCCCAGTGCAGCATATCGCGCGTCGACAGGGTCGCTGGAGGCGGTCAGCTGCGTCATGTTGATACGAATCATGGTTTCCATAAGTTCTCCCTTTTCGAGTAACCTGTCTTGGAGAGGCGACGTTCCGGCTTCGTGTGCGCGGCGGGCCGCTCTCCTTTTGACTCCCCAAAAAGCAAGGGATATGCCAAAATGGTAAAATAGTTTAACTATCTAAAATTATTACATTTAGTATCATGCTCAGTATAGCATGTTACGCTGACATGTTAATTCTATTGCTTACATGTAAATGACATGTAAACCCATTTGAGCCTCCCCCTTACACTCGAAGTTGGTCGTTCCCCGGGGTGCGGGTCCGGGACCGCCTCGGCCCCGGACCCGCGTTAGACAGGTACACTTAAGGAATATTGCCAGGTTCATCAGACGCTCTATGCAATCCCGCCTGTCGCGAGGTCGTCTCAGTGCTCATGCGGCATACCGGCGAGCACCTTCTCGGGAAGGGCGGGCAGGCTGGTGACGCGGGCGCCGCAGGCGTTGCGGATTGCGTTGGTAATGGCCACATGCGGACTGGCGATGGGGCCTTCGCCCACGCCGGCGGCACCGAAGGGCCCCCACTGACGCGGCGTCTGGATGTACGTGATCTCCAGATCGTCGGGGATGGCCGAGATGTACGGGAATCCCGCTCCGATCATGGTGGAGTGCTTCTTGATGTCCTCGAAGTCCTCGGTCAGGGCCAGGCCTATTCCCTGGGCCATGCAGCCCCATATCTGGCCGTCCGTTGCGAGCTTGTTGTTGATCTTGCCGATGTCTGCAATGCAGGACATGCGGTCCACGCTCACCTTGCCGGTTGCCTTCTCCACCGTGATCTCGGCCAGGTGGACCACATACATATATACAAGGAAGGGATTACCCAGTCCCGTATCCGGGTCGCAGGGCACGCCGGGGATGCTGTAGGAACCGTCGTAGCGCAGGGGTTTGTCTGCAGCGACCATCTCGGCGCAGGTCATATAGGTGCCGTCATCCTTGCGGGCCGCGCCCATCAGGGCTTCGCAGGCGACGCGGATGGCTCCGCCCACGACAACCTGGGAGCGGGATGCCCCGGCCGGACCTGCGGGTGGCTGCTTGGCCGAATCAGGCCAGCTGAACCGAATCTTCTCGGGGGGGACGCCCATGGCCAGCAGGGTCTCGTGAGCCGTGCCGACGGCGCCGATGTCCGCGCCCTGGCCGTGGTCCTCCCAGGAGGCACCTACGGTGACGCCGTCGTCCTCGTCATATTGCACGAAGACCTCTGCCTGCTCCACGCCGTCGCCGCCGCTGCCATATACGCCCAGGGCGATGCCGACGCCCTTGGCGTGAGTCGGTGTGGAACCGGCTTCGGCGCGCTTCTTGGCTTCTTCGTACTTGGGCCTCAGCGCGTCCAGCATCTCGGGCAGCGGGTATACGTCCGGCTCCTGGCCGGTGGGGGTGGTGGAGCCGGGGCGGTAACAGTTGGCGTACCGGAACTCCAGGGGGTCCATGTCCAGTGCCAGGGCGAGCTCATCCACCAGGGATTCCCCTGCAAAGTGGGCCTGCGGTCCGCCGAAGCCGCGGAAAGCCGCGCCCCAGGCGTGGTTCGTGGCCACGGTGCGGCCCATGCCACGGATGCTGGGGATGTCGTATCCCGCGCCGATGAACTGAATGCCGCGCCCGGTGAGGACGTCGGCCATTTCGCAGTAGGGGCCGTGGTCCACCACGTAGTCGTGTTCCAGGGCAACGATGCGCCCGGTCTTCTTGTCTGCGGCCATGCGGGCGTTGACGTGGAAGGGAGAGCGCTTACCCGTGTAGGTCATCTGCTGGTAATAGTCATAGCAGAGGGAGACAGGGCGGCCGGTGGCCAGCACGGCGACACCGAGCAGAGCCTCCATGGTCGGGCTCAGCTTGTAGCCGAAGGTCCCGCCCATGGGGTTGGCGGCCAGCGCGATCTGCTCGGGTTTCAGACCAAGTCCCTCGGCGATCATCATGGCGTGCAGGTGCACGGCGATGGACTTGGAATGAATGTGGAGCAGATCGTCATCGCCCATGTAGGCGAAGCCCACATCGGGCTCGATGGGCATGTGCGGCTGGCGGCTGGATCGGTATTCGCCGGAAACCACGGCCACGTCATCCTGATCGAAGATGGGTGCGGGGTCGTCGCCCTTGATGAGCGGCTGTTCGAAATAGATGTTGGGCGTGCCCGGGTGAATTTCGAGGGCGTCGTCGGCCATGGCCGCTGCGGCGCTCATGTAGGCGGGCAACTGCTCCAGGTCCAGGCGGACCTTGGCAGCGGCGGCACGAGCCTCGGCTTCGGTGTCGGCGCAAACGATGGCCACGGCGTCGCCGTATTGGAAGACCTTTTCATCGCAGAGGATGGGACGCTCCCAGCCGTCGCCCTTGTGTCTGGGGCTGCATGCCAGGCCGAAGATGCGGTTCTTGCCCTTGACGTCCTTGGCAGTGAGTATGCAATGGACGCCGGGCATGTTCTCGGCCTCGGACGTGTCGATGCCGTTTATCTTCGCGTGGCTGACCTCAGCCTGGACCAGCGCAAGGCGAAGGGTTCCCGCAGGCATCTTGAGGCCGAGGTCCGCTCCGTAGTCCAGGGTGCCGGTCGCCTTGGCCACGGCCGTGGGGCGGGGGTAGGAGCTGCCCCAGATGCGGCCGTCTTCGGGCATGACGAAGTCGAGGCTCTCGGCAGGGGCTTCACCCCGGACCACCTTGGCTGCTTCCATGACCGCGTCCACCAGCGGCTTGTAGCCGGTGCAGCGGCAGGCGTTCTTGTGCTTCCGGAACCAGTCGCGCACTTCTTCGCGCGTGGGATTGTCATTCTCGTTGAGCAGCCCTTTTGCCGAGACGATGAAGCCGGGGGAACAGAATCCGCACTGGGCGGCCCCGTGCTTGACCCAGGCCTGCTGGAGGGGGTCGAGGTTGTCGGGCTGGCCTATGCCTTCAATGGTGATGATGCAGGCTCCCTCGGGAACCCGTTTCATCTTGGTGACGCAGGAACGGACGACCTTGCCGTTGAGCATGACCGAACACGCGCCGCACTGGCCCTCTCCGCATCCGACCTTGGTGCCGGTCAATTCCAGGTGTTCCCGGAGCACGGTGGCCAGGGTAGTGGAAGGAGAACTCAGTACATACTGTTCAATTCCATTTACGATCAATTTTTTCTGTTGCAGTTTTTCCATGTGCGCAACTCCTTTTATGCTCACATGAGCACAATGCGTGCCGTTGGCGTTCTTGCAAGCTATCCATATTTTATAATTGGAGAAGTTGATATAGTGAGAATTTCTATGTAAAGCTGGAGGCCTTAACTGCTTTACGGTGTCTATACATGTAAATGTACAGTTGACACTTTTCATCACGGGGTATGCATGAAGGTGTAACCGCTTAACGGCCCGGGGAGTTGGTGGTTCGGAGCGGCGAAAGAGGGTGGCTCCATGGCTACACAGGGGGGATGTAGTCTGACTGGAACCTGTGGGACTTGTGGAACTGATTTATAAGGGTGAACAGCTGCCTTCAGGCAAAGAAAAACCGCCCCCGCCGCGCATGAGTCTTCGGGCGCGGCGGGGGCGGTCGTTTCAGGCTGGACTAGATCGCTTCGTCGCGGTGGCAGTCCTTGGAGTAGATATACTCCATGCGTTCCAGGCCGGTGCCGTAGCAGGCCTGCTTGCAGAAGGGGGCGATCCAGATGAAATCGCCGGACTCGACGGGCAGCCAGGCCTCGTCGAGGAGGTAGAGGCCCTGGCCCTGGTAGACGTACATGCCGTGCTCCTGGACGTGGGTCTCCACGAAGGGATGGCAGCCGCCGGGCAGGAAGGCGAGGGTGTGGAAGTTCATGTCAAAGGCCTCGTCAACAGGCAGCAGGTCGCGGACGAAGACGTTCTCCATCTGGTCGTAGTAGCTCTCCTCGATTTTGCGGATGGAGCCGCAGACCACCCAGGGCTGTTTCATGGCCGGGTCGGGGTGGGGGATGAAACGCTGCTTGTAAAGGAGGATGGTGACCGGGGCGTCGCCCTTTGAGGCGAAGTCGATCCCCTTGCCGGGCGGGGAGTAGATGTAGCCGCCCGCGGTCAGGGTCTCGGTTTGGCCGTCCACGGTGACGTCCAGGGAGCCCTCGCCGTCCATGACGAAGAGGAGCGTCTCTATGTTTTCGGCCTGGCCGTAGGGCATGGTCGTCCGGCCCTCGGTGGAGACCGTGCCGACCATCTGCACGAAGTTGGCCCCGAGCTTGGGCGAGGCCAGGATGGACAGGGCGCAGCCCGTGATGCCGGGGACCACGTTGATGACGCGCCCCTCGGTGGTGATGACGGCATATTTTCCGGGCTCGTACGAGGACCGGTTTTTCAGGAATCCTTCGGGATAAGGCATGCAATACCTCGTGGTATCATTCGTCGGCCTGCTTGATGGGCCGGCGGCAGGGGGGAGGTCGTTTCCCCCTGCCGCCAGGATAGTCTGCTATTTGCCGAACTTCTCGCGCCAGATTTCGCCGGTCTGCTCCATGTCGGAGTCGGCCCAGGTGCGGCGCATGCGGTTCAGGGTCGGCATGCCCAGGGAGAACTCCTGGAGCCAGTTGCGGGCGAAGATGCCGCGCTCGGTTTCCTCGAAGATCTCCTGCATGGCCTCCTCGTTGATGACGCGGGGGCCGCTGTGGCGCACCGCGAACTCGCAGGTTCGGCTCGCCCGGGAGGTAAGATACGCCTCGATGCCCACGGCGTCGATATCGTCGATGATGGAGCGGATGGAGCGGATCGCCTTGGCGTAGGCAAAGGAGCGGGGGTACCCGTTCTTGACCATGATGTTGTACATGGTGCGCATCAGGTGGATGGTTCCGCCGTACAGCACCTGCTCCTCGTAGTTGTCGCCCTCGGTTTCGTGCTGAAAGGTCATGTCCACCACGCCGACACGGGTGGAGCCCACGGCCTTGGAGATGGCCAGGGCGGTCTCACGGGCGTTGCCGCTGACGTCCTGGTCCACGCTGACACAGCCCCAGATGCCGGAGCCGTCCTTGAACTTCTGGCGGGTGACCGGGCCGGGGCCGTTGGGCACGAACAGGACCACGTCGATGTCCTTGGGCGGCTTGATGGTGCCGTAGAGCACGGCGAAGCCATGGGCGAAACTCAGGGTCTGGCCGGGCTTGAGGTGGCCGTGGATGGACTCGTAGTAGACCGAGGGCTGGGCCGGGTCCTGGAGCAGGATGTGGACGATGTCCGCCTTTTCCACGGCTTCCTCGATGGGATAGACCGTGAAGCCGTCGGCCTCGGCCTTGTCCCAGCTGGAGTGGCGGGTGCGGTCGCCCGCGCCGACGATGATGTTCATGCCGGACTCGCGCATGTTCATGGACTGGGCGCGGCCCTGACTGCCGTAGCCGATGACGGCGATGGTCTTGCCTTCCAGGATGCTCAGGTCCACGTCCTCGTCACGGTAGATTTTCTCGAATTCGATTTCGCTCATGTTCTATCCTTCTTTATCTGTATTGTGTCGTTTACTCCGGAGCGGCGTAGGTCACGCTCTCGGGATCGTTGGCGGTCTTGAGGATGCAGTTGAGGAGCACGTCGGCCCCTGCGGCGCAGTCGGCCCAGGAGGTCTCCTCGACCTCGGCGTGGCTGCGGCCGCCGATGCTGGGCACGAATATCATGGCGCTGGGGGCGAACTGGTTGATGTACACGGTGTCGTGGGACGCCCCGGAGACCATGTCCAGCGCGGGCAGGTCCAGCTCCCCTGCGACCTCGTGGATCAGGGAGACCAGCTCCGGGTGGAACGGGGCGCGCTCCACGGCCCAGGTCTGGCGGATCTCCACGGTGCAGCCCGTGGCCTCGGCGTTGGCCCGGATGGCCGCCTCGATCTCCTCGCAGACGCGGTCGGTCTCGGTTTCGTCCCAGCCCCGGATGTCGATGGTGAAATGGACGTGGCCCGCGATGACGTTGCGCGAGTTGGGGGAGGGGTGCACCTCGCCCACGGTGGCGACCACGCCGTCCGAGGCCAGACCGATGTCGAAGACCCGCCCGGCCATGCGCGAGAAGGCGTAGATGGCGTCCTGACGCTCGTCCATGGGCGTGGGCCCGGCGTGGTTGGGCACGCCCTGGATCTCCACGTCGTACCAGCGCAGGCAGACGATGCCCTTGGGCACGCCGATGGTCTTGCCCCGGCGCTCCAGCACTGGTCCCTGCTCGATGTGGTATTCGAAATTGGCGTGCAACGGCCTCGGGTCGAAGTCGTCCCCGCCCTTGTAGCCGATGCGCTCCAGCTCCGCCCCGAAGGTCAGGCCGTCGCGGTCGGTCAGGCCGTACATGGCCTCGCGGTCCAGCTTGCCCGCGAACACGCCCGAGCCCGTGGTGCCGGGAGTGAAGCGGCTGCCTTCCTCGTTGGTCCAGTTGACCACGATGAGGTCCCGCTCCAGGGTCACGCCCGCATCATTCAGGGCGCAGACCGCCTCCAGCCCGCCGATGATGCCGAGGATGCCGTCGAAACGCCCCCCCTGCGGCTGCGAGTCGCAATGGGACCCGGTCATGACCGGCGCCAGGGCACGGTTTCTGCCCGGCCGAATGAAAAACATGTTGCCCATGCGGTCGATCCGGGTCTCGCACCCCGCTTCCTCGAACCACTCCCTGAGCCGGTCCCGCGCGTCGCGGTCCTCGTCGCTCAATGCCAAACGGGTCACCCCGCCGTTGGCCGTGGCCCCGAAAGCCGCGATCTCCGTCAGAAACCGCTCCAGCCGCTCGGGGTTGGTGTGTATCGCGTTCATGGTCTTCCTGCTGTTGTAGGTTAGTCGATGGCCCTGATGAACGAGGCCAGTTCCGGGGTCGACGGGTCGGCAAAGAGTTGCTTGGGGTCGCCCTGCTCGTGGACCTTGCCCTGGTGCATGAAGATGAGCTTGTTGCCGACCTCGCGGGCAAAGCGCATCTCGTGCGTGACCATGATGAGGGTCATGCCCTCCTCGGCCAGTTTGCGCACGACCTCCAGGACCTCGCCCACGAGCTCCGGGTCCAGCGCCGAGGTGATCTCGTCGCAGAGAAGGACCTTGGGCTGCATGGCCAGGGACCGGGCAATGGCGACGCGCTGCTGCTGGCCGCCCGAAAGCTGGTCGGGGTAGGCGTCGAACTTGTCTCCGAGGCCGACCCGGGAGAGCATCTCCTCTGCCAGGGCCCGGACCTCTTGTTTCCCCATCTTCTTGACCTGTTGGGGGGCGAGCATGACGTTCTCCCCTGCGGTCAGGTGCGGGAACAGGTTGAACTGCTGGAACACCATGCCCACCTTGAGGCGCAGGTCCCTGAGGTCCTTTTCCATGCCCGTCCTGCGGTCGCCGTCGATGATCAGTATGCCGTCATCGAAGGATTCCAGGCCGTTGATGATCCTGAGCAGGGTGCTCTTGCCGGATCCGCTGCGGCCTATAATGGCCACGACTTCGCCTTCCTTGACCTTGAGGTCGACTCCCTTGAGCACCTCGTTGTCGCCAAAACTCTTGTGAATGCCCTCAGCGGCTACAAGCGGCATGGAGCCTCCTTTCTATCTGTCTGGCCAGGGCCGACAGGGGAAAACAGATGATGAAGTACCCAACAGCGACCAGGCCGTACACGAGCAGCGGTCTGAACGTCGCGTTTGAGATCATGGAACCCGTCTTGGTTATTTCCATGAAACCGATGATCGAAGTGACTGCGGTCCCCTTGACGACCTGGACGGAGAATCCCACGGTCGGGGGGATGGCGATGCGGACGGCCTGCGGCAGGATGACGAAGCGCATCTGCTGCCATCGGCTCAGGGCGAGGCTCTCTCCGGCTTCCCATTGGCCGTGGGCGATGGATTCGACGCACCCTCGCCAGATTTCGGCCAGGTAGGCGCTGGTGAATAGCGTCAGCCCCAGGGCTGCGGTCAGCAGCGGCGAGATGTCTACGCCCAACAGCCCGATGCCGAAAAAGATCAGGAAGAGCTGCATCAGCAGCGGGGTGTCCTGGAAGAATTCGATGTAGGCCTTGGCCAGCCTGGCGAACAGGGGGCGGGGCGATATGCGGGCGATGAGCACCATCAGGCCGACGATGCCGCCGGAAATGAAGGCGATCAGGGAGAGCGCCACGGTCCACGCGCCGCCGACAAGCAGGTGCCGGATGATGTCCCAAAGGGAAAATTCGATCATGCCGTCCTCCCGTCGATGTAGCGCCGTCCTATTTCATGCAGGAACTTGCGGACCGCCAAGGCCAGCAAGAGATACATGAGCGTGCTGAATGCGTAGATCTCGAATGCCCGGAAGGTCCGGGACTGGATGAGATTGGCCGCATAAGTCAGCTCCTGCGCCGCGACCTGGGAGCAGACCGCCGAACCGAGCATGACGATGATGACCTGGCTGCACAGGGCCGGCCAGACGTTTTTCAGGGCGGGCCGGAGAATGACGAAACGGAAAGTCTGCCACCTGCTCAGGGCCAGAGATTCGGCCGCTTCCAGTTGTCCCCTCGGGACGGACATGACCCCTGCGCGGATGATCTCGGTGGAATACGCGCCGAGATTGAGCGCCATGGCCAGGAAAGAGGCCTCCCAACCGCTCAGCTTCACACCCATGGCGGGCAGGCCGAAGAAGATGAAATAGAGTTGGACGAGGAAGGGAGTGTTTCGGATGCACTCCACATATACCGTATAAACGGGATACAGCACCCTCAGCTTCCAGGCCCGGGAGACCGCGCCCAGGATGCCGGCCGCGATCCCGATCGCCGACCCGAGTCCGGTCAGCAGAAGGGTCATCAGCGCTCCTTCGACGAACACTTCCCAGTTGCTGATGATCGGCTCTATGGAAAATTGATAGGACATTGTTTGCGCCTTGGCGGGGCGGGAGGCCAGCCTCCCGCCCCGGATGGTTGCTACAGGTTTTCGGGCAGGGGGTTGTGCAGCCACTTCTCGGAGATCTTGCCGAGGGAGCCGTCCTTCTTGGCGTCGGCGATGATGGCGTTGACCCGGGCCATGAGCGCGGGCTGTTCCTTGGCCAGACCGACGTAGCAGGGGGAGTTCTTGATCATGAATTTGGTCTCAAGCATCTTGGCGGGCTTCTTCTCGTTGATGGAAGCGGCCACGACGTTGCCGGTAGCGACCAGGTCCACCTGGCCGGACTGGTAAGCGGTGATGGTGGAGCTGTTGTCCTCGAAGCGTTTGATAACGGTGGACTTGGGGGCGATCTTGGTCAGCTCCAGGTCCTCGATGGAGCCGCGGGTAACGGCGACGGTCTTGCCTTCCAGGTCGGCTGCGCTGCCGATCTTTTCGTCAGCGGTGCCGAAGACGCCGTTGAAGAACGGGGCGTAGGCGTCGGAAAAGTCGATGACCGCAGCGCGCTTGGGGTTTTTGCCCAGCGAGGAGATGACCAGGTCCACCTTGCCCGTGGTCAGGTAGGGGATGCGGTTGGTGCTGGTGACCGGGACCAGCACGACCTTGACGCCGAGCTTGGAGGCGATCAGCGAGGCCATGTCGATGTCGTAGCCGATGGGCTGCATGTCCGAGCCCACGGAGCCGAACGGCGGAAAGTCCTGGGGAACGGCGACCTTGAGGACGCCGGAATCCTTGACCTGGGCCAGGGTGTCGGAAGCCATGGCAGGGGCCGCCGTAAGAACGGCGGTCAGCGCAAACGCGAGCGCCAGGGTGCAGATGGTGCGAATTGTGGTTTTCATGTTCTCTCTCCAATTGATGTTACGGTAAAACGGTGTTTTTGACCAGCCGGTAAGACCGGTAAGTCTTTGGTGGTACATATTGCTGATATTGTCAATGTGGAAAATTAATTCTCTAAAAATTTATATTAAATTTACAAAAAAAGGAAAACTAGCGATAAAACTACAATAATGTAGAGCATAAAAAAAGAAGTGGACAGAATATTACTGCCTGTGGTTTAGATGGGTAGGTAGACTGGTAAGACCAGTTGACCGGTGGCTCGCGTGCGAGTAATCAAAAATACGCGAAGGTTCGAGTGATAATGACCAGAATGTACAAGAAGGGAGCGGGCGCATGTCGCGATCTGATGAAGCAGTGGAAAGCATCGAGGCCATGATCGCGGAAAATGGCTGGACCGGAGGAGTCCAGTTGCCTTCCCAGCGCACGTTGGCCGAGAAGCTGCCGTTCAGCAGGCCGACCATTCGCGAGGCGCTGGTCGCCCTGGAGACCATGGGGCGGGTGGAGATCAAACCCGGCAAGGGAGCCTTCCTGGTGGACAAGGATTCCCCGGCCCCGATCAGGGCAGTCTGGTCGGATCGCCTGACGCTCTCCGGCCGCGAGTCGCAGATGTATCAATTCCGATATGCCATCGAACCTGCCATCGCCGGGCTGGTGGCCGTCAACGCAACTGCGGCGCAGATCGAGGATATGACCGTCGGAGTCGAAGCCATGCGCCTTGCCGTCGGAGAAAAGGATCACGCCGAGTTTTCACGGCTGGACTTCGCCTTTCATTCCCAGATGATAGAGGCGGCCAATAACCGCTTCTTCACAGAGGCTCTGACGCCTTTCTTCGGCTTGTTTTTCGAGAGCCAGAAACTCCCGCTGGAATATGACGAGAGCGTGGAGGATACGGTACGCGAGCATGAGGAAATCATCCGGCATATTCGGGCTAGGCGCTCGGCCGAGTCGCGGCACGCCATGGAACAGCACATCAAGGGCGTGGCCAGGCGGGCCGGGGTGAATCTCGTCGAGTAGGAGAATGGGAACCGGTTGAACACAATTTTCTGTCCATAGGGTCGATGGAAAGCAGGCCGCCGGGAGCGGCCGAAGGAGTTCTCATGAGTAATCCGATCAAGATCGGCATTGTAATCTGTGACCGCTACCGGAGCTGCGCCGGGGGCAAATGCCTTCGCGCCATGCGGGAGCGGGAAGGCGCGTTCTCGGCATATGAAGGAAAGGAAGTGGAGTTGGTGGGATACACATCCTGCAACGGTTGTCCCGGCGGCAACGTCGAGTATCTCGGTGACGAGATGGTCAAGAACGGCGTCGACGTCATTCACCTGGCGACAGGCTTGATCGTCGGCTACCCGCCCTGTCCGCACATAGGTACCTTCAAGTCGTTTCTGGAAGACCGCTACGGGATCAAGGTTGTGGTCGGGACCCACCCCATCCCGGAAAAGTATCTGACCACCCATACGAAGCTTGGCTCCTGGGAAGCCCCGGAGTGGCAACCTGTCCTTTCCGCAGCCATGTCGGACGAGGCGACCCGCAAGGCATACGATTAGCCGAGGCTTCGATTTTCCAGCGAAAAAGGACCTGCCGTTGTTGCAAACAGCGGCAGGTCCTATGCGTTTTGCGGTCATGTTTGGGCGAAGCATCCGGTCGGAGGTGCCAACACGGGCCGTGCGCAGATGTTTTTGCCAGGAGTACGAGACATTATCGCTTTTCTTTTGCCGACCGTAGGATTAGGCAAAAATCTGCCATGAACAGGCAGGCACTTACTTTCTTTCACTGATATGTATGCTGCACGCGATCGGTTGAACCCGGTGGCTTCAAGAAGAAAATATTCAATAAGGAGAAAATATTGCTTTACAGAACAATGCCTAAGAACGGCGACAGACTTTCCGCTCTGGGATTCGGCTGCATGAGGCTGCCCATGACTGATGGCAAGATAGACGAGGAACGGGCAATCGCCCAGATTCGCCGGGCCATTGATGACGGCGTGAACTACCTCGATACCGCCTGGCCCTATCACAACGGAGAGAGCGAGCCGCTGCTCGGCAAGGCCCTGCGGGACGGCTACCGCGAGAAGGTCAAGATCGCCACCAAGTTGCCGACCTGGATGATAAAGAGCCGGGAAGACATGGACACGTTCCTGAATGCCCAGTTGGAGAAGCTCGGCACCGACCATATCGATTATTACCTCATTCACGCGTTGTCCGGTCCGTCCTGGGAGACCATTGAAGCGCTCGGCGTCAAGGATTTCCTGAAGAAGGCACAAATAGACGGCCGCATCGTCAATCCGGGGTTCTCGTTCCACGGCCTGGCCGAGGATTTTGCACCCATCGTGGACGCGTATCCCTGGATTTTCTGCCAGATTCAGTACAATCTTCTGGACACTGAGTTCCAGGCTGGTACCAAGGGATTGGAGTATGCGGCCTCCAAGGGTATGGGCGTCGTCGTCATGGAACCCCTGCGCGGCGGCAACCTTGCGCTGCCTACACCGCCGCAGGCCGTCGCCGATATCTGGGACCTGGCCGAAACCCCGCGCACCCCGGTGGAATGGGCATTGCGTTGGGTGTGGAACCACCCCGAGGTGACCGTGGTCCTCTCCGGCATGAACGACGAGGAGCACATCCGCGAGAACATGGCCATCGCCGAGGTTGCCGAGGCGGATTCCCTTAGCCGGAACGAGTTGGACCTGACACGGCGCGTGGCCGCCACCTACCGCAAGCTCATGCAGGTGGGATGCACCGGCTGCGGGTACTGCATGCCGTGTCCGGCTGATGTCCAGATTCCCACTTGTTTCGATCTGCTGAACAAGGCACACCTGTTTGATCAGGCGGAGGGAAAGAGGATGTACGGCGTCTTCGCAGCGGGCGCGGTGCTCCAGCGCAAGCCCGGTTTCGCCTCCCAGTGCGTGGAGTGCGGCATGTGCCTGGAGAAGTGTCCCCAGAGGATCAACATCCCCGAGGTGCTCAAGCGGGTTGTCGCAGAGCTTGAGGGATAGGGGCAACGTACTGTCGTTCGTGAGGATACGAGCTGCTCTGTTCGGCGCGGTTGATTCCTGCATAACCGAAGGAACATGATGAAAATACTGTATTATGATTGCTTTTCCGGCATCAGCGGAGACATGAATCTGGCGGCCATGATCGACCTTGGCGTGGAGCCGGATCACTTGCGGGCCGAGCTGGATAAGCTCGGCCTGGGAGACGAATTCGAGCTGGTCGTGACCAGGGACGCGCGCAACGGCATTCACGGCACGCGCGTGGACGTCCGCCTCGCCGGAGAGCCTCATGAACACGGTCATGCTCACGGACACGGCGATGGTGCTGCCAACGACCATGATCATGAGCAGCACCATGCGCACGGCCACACCCATGGCGATCAGGCGCATGAACACACTCACGGCGAGCACGTGCACGGGCATCATCATGCCCACGACGCGCACGGCCATGCTCACGGGGAGGGCGGCGACGCACACAAGGCGCACGCCCCGCACCGCGATTTTGCGGCTATCCGCACGATCATCGCGGCCAGCACTTTGGACCACGCAGTCAAGGAGACCAGCCTGCGCATTTTTCGCAGAGTGGCCGAGGCCGAGGCCAAGGTGCACGGCAAGTCGGTGGACGAGGTCCATTTTCACGAGGTCGGGGCCACTGACTCCATCGTGGACATCGTGGGCGCGGCCATCTGCTACCATAGCCTGGGCGTTGACGCGGTCCTGGCTTCCCCTGTGGAACTGGGGAGCGGGTTTGTGCGGTGCGCCCACGGAGTCATCCCGGTGCCTGCCCCGGCCACGGCGGAGATCCTGCAAGGCATTCCGACCACACGTGGCGGCACGGACATCGAGGCCACCACGCCCACGGGCGCGGCCATCCTCGCGGCGCTGGTGGACGAGTTCACCGTCGCCCCTGCCATGACGGCCACGGCCACGGGCTACGGCATAGGCCACAAGGAGACCGCGCGGCCCAACCTGCTGCGCGTCCACCTGGCCGACGCCGAGTTGTCCGGGGGACCCCGCACCAGCCGGGCTCGTCTGTTGCAATGCAACATCGACGACATGACCGGCGAGCTGCTCGGCGGCGTCATGGACCTGCTCATGGAAGAAGGGGCCATGGACGTCCACTTCGCGCCCATTGTCATGAAGAAGAATCGCCCGGCCACCATGGTTTCCGTGCTGTGCGACGAGGACGAGGAGCCCCGCTTCAAGGAACTCCTGTTCCGGCACACCACCACCCTCGGGGTTAAGTCCTTTTCGCTGGAAAAGACTGAACTGGAGCGGCGGTTCGAAAAGGTGGAGACCCCGCTCGGTCCCGTGACCATGAAGAGGGCGTTGTTGAACGGCGAGGTCCTGCATTCCAAGCCGGAGTTTGAGGAGTGCCGCGAGATAGCCCGGAACAGAGGCATTCCGTTGGTGAAGGTTTACGACATCATCGGTGGATCGGAATAGGAGACGCGGCATGCCCCTCACTGAAAAACAGAAACAACAATACGCCGCACTGCTTGCGGAATTGCGCGAGATGGAGCGTGTCCTCGTGGCCTTCTCAGGCGGTGTGGACAGCGCCCTGTTGCTGCATGCCGCCCAGCGAGCACTGGGTGACAATGTCCTTGCGGTGACGTTCGCCACGCCCTATTCCCCGAAGGAAGAGATAGCTGGCGCCGTGGACTTGGCCAAGGCCCTCAAGGTGGAGCACAGGCTTGTTGAAACGGACATTCCCGAGGAGATTCGGGACAATCCGCCAGAGCGTTGCTATCTGTGCAAGAAGCTTCTCTTTGGTCGGCTGGTCGACATGGCCGGGGAAGAGGGCATCAAATACATTCTCGACGGCAGCAATGTGGATGATCTGGACGACCACCGCCCGGGCCGCCGGGCCGTCAAGGAACTGAACGTGCGCAGCCCGCTGCTTGAGGCGGGGCTGACCAAGCAGGACATCCGTGATCTATCGCTGGAGCTCGACCTGCCCACCTGGAACAAGCCCGCCGGGGCGTGTCTGCTGACGCGCCTTCCCCACGGCACCGCCATCCGGGAAGAGGAGCTCGAGCGTATCGACAGGGGCGAGGAGTTCCTGCGGTCACTCGGGTTCACCCACGTGCGCCTGCGCATCCATGGTTCCGTAGCCCGCATCGAGTTGCCTGCAAGATCCATCTCCTCCTGCGTGAACTCCACGTTCCGCGAGCGGATCAACCGGCGGCTCAGGGAACTGGGATACCGCCACGTGGCCGTGGATCTTGCCGGATACAGCATGGGCAGCCTGAACGAGCCGGCTACCAAAGCCGGATCGAAGGAGTAACGATATATGACAAGTGACGCTTTAACCAAGCTGTTGACGGATATCAGGGACGGAAAGGTCTCCGTGGAGAACGGGAGCGAACTGCTGCGCGACCTCCCTTACATGGACCTGGGGCACACGAAGTTCGACCTGCACCGCTCCCTGCGCAATGGTTTTCCCGAGGTGGTCTACGGCGAGGGCAAGACCCCGGAGCAGGTGGGGGAGATCTTCTCCCGCATGGGCGATCACCACAATATCCTCGCCACCCGCGTGTCCGGGGAAATGGCCGCTCACGTACTGTCCGTCTGTCCCGACGCGGAGTACAACGCCCTGGGCCGCGCCCTGACCCTTGCCCGGAAGCCCATCGAATATCGGGAAGGGGAGATCGCCATCGTCACCGCCGGGACATCGGACCTGCCCGTGGCCGAGGAGGCCCGCGCTACCTGCGAGATGCTGGGCAGTCACGCCACCATCCTGTCCGATGTGGGTGTAGCGGGAATCCACCGGTTGCTGGACCGCCTCAGCGATATCCGCAAGGCCCGCGTCATCATCGTTATCGCGGGCATGGAGGGCGCCCTCGCCAGCGTGGTCGGTGGGCTGGTTTCCCAACCCATCGTGGCCGTGCCCACCTCCGTCGGCTACGGCGCGTCCTTCTCGGGGCTGTCGGCCCTGCTCGGCATGCTCACCTCCTGCGCCAGCGGCGTCACCGTGGTCAATATCGACAACGGCTTCGGCGCGGCCTGCGCGGCCTGTAAGATCAACAATCTGTAGCGGGCCGGAGGACGGAAGCCGCATTCGGAACACCTCTTATTCGTTTGGCGTGGTTGGTTCGGCAGACAGCCGGTGAAACTCCCTGGCCAGGAATCCGGCCGTGTCGATCAGTCTCGGAGAGGGCCTGATTACCAGGGAGGGATCGATCGCCACGACTTCCGCGCTGTCCAGAGGGTACTGCCGCATCCACTCCGGGATGCTTCCCGAGTGGGCGGCAAACAGGATAATATCCGGCTTGAGCCAGATAACCGCCTCCCGGGAGAGACCCTGCCACGCCTTGCCATCATCCAGACCCAGCGGGTTTCCGCCGGCGCAGCGCACCATGTCGGCTATGAACGAGCCCGGTCCTGCGGCATAGAGCGGCGAAACGGAAATGATGGTCAGCACGCGGGGGTGCCCGGCCTTGTTGCCGAACCTGCGGATGGATTCCAGCCTCTCGGAGTACTGCCGCTTCAGACGGAGGGCCTGTTCCTCGACACCGAGGAAGGCCCCCAGCTCGCCGATGGAATCGAGCATCCGGTCCAGCCGCGATGCGTTCGTCAGAAACATCGGGATGCCGAGCCGGGCGAGCGCTTCCACCAATCGGGGCGAAGTGGCTTCGGACAGCCCCACGCACAAGTCCGGCCGGAGTGCCACTATCCGCTCCAGCTCGGGGCTCATGTATTGCCCCACTGTGGGCAGCCCTGCGGCTTCGGCGGGATAGTCGCTGTGCTCGGTTGTCCCGACGACACGTTTACCCACTCCCATTGCATAGAGGATTTCGGTGACGCTTGGCGCCAGGGATACTATCCTTCGGGCCGCCCGGGTCGTTTCACCCCGGCTGTCGCAGGGGAGGGCGAGAGCCGCAAGCAGGGCTAAACAGCCCAGAGTTTTCCCAAGTCTTCCCTTCATATTGCTTCCTTCATAGTCTGCAGGCGTGTCCACAAGGCAATGCTCTCATGGAGGCCGGTCAAATTCCCGGCACAAGTCCGTCCCGGTATCGAAAAGAAAGACCGCGCCCGTCGAGCGGGCGCGGATTGGTCAGAAGTCGTAGTTCACCCCAAGCTTCAGGCTTCTGCCCGGCATGGTGTAGTCGTCGACGCAGTCGTATTTCGTGTCGAGCAGGTTCTGCACGTCCACATAGGTGCTGAGCCCGGCGGCGGGCTTGAAGGTCAGGCGGGTCCCGAACACGGCGTAGCCTGCCATGGTCTTGTACTCGGACGGCGTGGTCTTGAAGCTTTGCACCTTCTGATCCCCGACGTAGACCACGTTCAGATCGTGCACGAACCGTTCGCCCAACTCCGTGGTCAGCCCTGCGGTGACACTCAGCCTGGATATGTACAACGGTATGTCGGTCCCACGGGCGTTGTTCAGGGCGTCGTCCCTGTTCTTGCGGTCAAGGTAGTAGATTCCGTTGAGGTAGGGCCGGAAGGCGATCCGCACTCCCTTGTAATCCGTCTCATGGACTGAGCGGATGTTTCCTTCCAGGGCGGTCAGGTCGACGCCTTCAATGTTTTCATAGGTGTAATTGGGGAATGTCCCCGTGCTCGTGATGGTGTCCTTGCTCCTGGTATGGAACAGCGTCAGACCGGCCGTGACGTCGGCAAGATAGAAGTCCGCTCCGACTTCGCCCGTGATGGCGGTTTCCGCCTTCAGGTCGGGATTGCCGCTGTAAGTCGCGCCCCAGGTTGTGGTATAGGAGCCGGCCAGCTCTTCCGCTGAAGGAGCGCGGAAGCCCGTGCCCACGGCGGCTCGGAGGCCCAGCCACTCTGCGGCGTCGTACACCGCTCCGCCCCGCCAGCTGATATGCGAGAACTTCCTGGAATCCTCGGAAACGGTGAGGGAGGGTGTCTCCTTCATCTTCATGTTGTAGTCATCCAGGCGGCCGCCGAGATAGAAGATGAAGTCGCCTGCGGTGATGCGTTGTTCCGCCAGCAGCGCGTAGTTGTCGTAGCGGGTGTTGGGTCCCCAGACGCTTTCCCGTTGCTTCTCCTCGATCCTGTCATACTCGATTCCAACGAGGAGGCTGCCGAACTCACCCGTGGTGATGTCCACCCCGCTCCTCAATCCGCCGGAGATGGTGTCGATTTCCGTGTCGTGTTCGTTCCAGACATAGCCGCTCCGCACGGCGTAGCCTCGCGCATACCAGCCCGTCCGGGCTTGGCCGCGATCCGTGGTCCAGTCAAAGGCGAGCCGCTGGTACTCGGTCTCGCTGTTATCCGTGGCGCTTGGGTAGCGGCCGGAGCCGGGCGACCCCTTGTCCGCGTAGTTCCAGATGGCGGCCATATGGAGACGGCGGTCTTCGGCCTGGCGGTATGTCAGGCTTGCGGCTACTCCCCGGTCGGTCAGTTGGGAGTTCTCGATTTCGTCTCCGCCTCCGGTGGTGTAGCTTCCCTGCCGCTCTCCGTGGGCAGCGGCAGCGTAGCCGAGGGTGTCACCGTCAGTTGCGCCGGAGACGCTCGCGGCAAGCCGGTATTGGCCGAAGGTCCCGACCTCTGCCCCCACGTTTCCGGAGAGCCCTCCCTTGCCCCGGCGGGTGATGATGTTGATTACGCCGCCCATGGCCGAGCCGCCATAGATGACGGACCCCGGACCGCGCACGACCTCGATACGGTCCACGTTGTCCACCGGCAGGGAGCTGACGCGGCCTGTCCCGGCCCGCATGCCGTCAACGAGGATCAGCGTTCTGCTCTTCAGGTCGGTCCCGACCATGCTGTTGCTCCGGAAGCCGCGAATGCCCACCGAAGAGTAGTCCTGGCCGTACTTGTGGAAATGGCCGGGGACATACTTTGCCAGCACGTCGGAAATGTCCTTTGCGTCCGACTTCCGTATGTCTTCCGAGGAGATGATCTGGACCTGGACCGGGACTTCCCTGTCCGGCATCGGGGTGGACGTGGCGGTGACCACGATCTCCGGCATTACGCCGGCCGACGCCGTTGGGACGGGGACCTCCGCCCAGGCTGTTGAAGTTGAGATGAGAAATGCCAGCAGCATCGCTACGACACGCATGAAAAAAACCTCCTGTTGCAGCGTTACAGGAGGCTCCGAGGGGGTATAATGAGAAAACCGACCGGGGCCCAAAGGGCGGCGGATGTGTTCTCAGGCTTTGCCTCGAAGCCTTCAAAATCCACCTTTTGGGCTGGTCTCCCGGCTCGAGGATTATCCTACCGGCCGCGCCTTCCCAGGAATTTCCCAGTGGCTGCGTGCGGCTTTCGTCCCCTCTCACGGTTGCGGGCCAGCGTCGGTTTCTCACCGAACTTCCCAATTATCCCTGCAAGGCAGGGACCCGAAAGGTATGTATGGAATAGCCACGGGCTCGAACATGTGAACATGCTAGAGCCCAACGAAGATGGGTAGTTATTCAATATACCGGACGGCTGTCAAGCTGTGTGGCTTCCGGCAATGAAACAGGGCCTGGAGGGGTGTCCTTCCAGGCCCTGCCGCGATCTTTGCGTAAAGAATACTGTGATACCCGGTGGCGCAACGGACCCCTTTCGCGTGGCTCGGATCGGGAGCTATGCCGCGAGACGGTTCGCTCGGCGCTTCCGACGACTTGAGAGGTGCCGTGGCGTTGAACGGGGAATCGCGCCGTCGGACCCGGCCCGGCATGTCGGCGAACATGGTATCTTGTGCGGCGGAACGTTATTCCCCGTTGCCGTCCTGCTGGTCCTGCTTGCGGCGGCGCATCATCCTCTTGATCGGGTACCAGAGGAAACCGAAGATAGCCGCCACCACCGCCGCGACCAGCGCGAGAAAGGAGCCGATGGCCGACAGCCCGGCCCCCGGGCCTATGTAGGCCTCGGCAACGGCGGGACAGCCTATCAGGAACAGGACGAAACAGACGCTTAGAAGTATGGCGGTCATGGGATTACCTCATGGTTTGGATATGCTGGCACAAGCATATACGTTAATTTGTCCGGCTTGTCTTCCGGGTCTACCTGCCGAAGATCGTGTTGAATTGGGCCGGAAGACGCTGAACTCCGTCCAGGGCTCCCAGGATATTCTCCCCCGCCACGTTGTGGTAATCCCACACGATTTCCCCACCCGGCGCGACTTCGAAGGCGCGGCCGCCCCGAGTCTCGGTGATGAGCAGGTTTCCGTTGGGCAGCCATTGGTGCTTGCCCATTATGTCGGTGAAGAAGGGGGTCGCATCTGTTCCCTCGTAGATGGTCTCGGTCTTGCCCGAGGGTGCGTGCTCCAGCACTATGCGGCTGGATGGATGAGCCGCGCCCGTAATGTTGTTGTTGTCGAATACGGAGAAACTGTTTCCGTCGACGAAGTCGGGGTCGTGCTGCCGCACGTACTTGCCGATGGAGGCGTATTTGACCTTGCCGTCGGGCGTGAGCACCAGGATGGCGTTTGGGTTGCGCAGGGAGATCATGACATCTCCGTGACGGAAGAAACCTTCCTTCATGTGGCGGGGAAAGACCTCCACGTCGTTGAGATGGAGGGTGTCGCCGGACACGGTAGTGTCCATCTGCTTGGTGGTCGCCATGGTCAGCAGCCCGTACAGGCCATTATCCTTGAGCACGTCGAACAGCTTGATCTCTCGAAGAATTTTGCCTTCCGTGGAGACCTTGATCGCGGTGTATTCCACGAAGTCCGCACGGTAGTTGGGGAAGCCCGGCAGCGGTTCGGTTCTATCGATCATCCCCGGCACCCAGAGGTTGCCGTCGTCGTCCGTGTAGATGGTGTGGTGGGTCTGGTAGGGGAGCCGCCAGACCACGTGGCCGTCCTTGGCCAGTCTGACCAGGCCGAGGTATTCATAGTTGAAGATCAGGTCGCCTTCGGGTGTGAGCACGGCCCCGTCGATGGTCGTGCCGGGGCGGGTCTTCGGCTTGCGGTTGCCGACGTGGTCCGCGTCCGGCCAGATGCTGAACCAGTCAACGTCCCAGCGGTGCAGCTCCTTTCCGTCCATGTCGACGATCTTGGCTGTGAGGGTCTTGTCCGGCCCCACTCCGGTGACCAGGTTGAGACCTTTCATCGTGCGTGAGGGGTCATTGACGGTCTGTACCCTAGAGGTGTCCGCCTTGACGTAAAACCAGGGGTGAAGCTCGTCGCCGATGGCTACGATGGCATCCCTGAGCTGGTGGTAGGGAAAGAGCTTTCCCACGCCGGCCAGAAAGCCGTATCCAAAGGAAAAGAACATGAGGGAGAGGAAGAAGAGAATGAGCGGAATGTTCTTTTTCACGTATGGGCTCCTGTGTCGGTGTACGCGGCTGTAAAGGTTACAGCCGGATACCCTGTTGCGCCTCTATGGTGTCTATGAGCTGGAAGTCCCGCCGGTGGGCGGCGATGGCTTCGCCTCGTTGCTCGATGTTGCGCTCGGCTGCGGTCCCCAGCCAACCCGAGGCCGCTGCGATGTAGGGAATCTTCAGCGGATCGATGCCCATGAGCCGGGCGCAGGTGGAGTCCACGGCTGCGGGGTTGCGCCCCATGACCACCAGGCCGGATTGCACCGGCGTTCCCATGATCGGGCCGTCCCCTTCCATTCCCACGATGCCGTCGACGATGGCGAAGGCGGGCTTCACCGTGGCGTTGATGTCGAGGATGGAGTTTATGATCCCTGCGTGGTGCAGGACGTTTTTCGGCCAGCCGTACACACTGCCGGGCATGACGCCGAAGAGGTTCTTCATGGTCAGGGTCACCCCGGCCAGGTGATGGGTCTTCATCTTGGCCACGGACACCACCAGGTCGGCAGCGAGCAGGGGGTCGGGCAGGAAGAGGTCGCCCAGAGTGGACCGGTTGGCCGGATTGGGGGTCGCCCGGAACGGGGAAAAATTGAAATCGGCGAACGCGATGTGGTCTTCCTGCAGGATGTCACCCACTCCCGTGGTCTCCAGGCAGTGGTAGGTGTCCCGCCTATGGCCCGGTCCTTCGCCCACGGCCACGGATGCCGCGCCCAGTGTCAGGAAGGCCTCGATGCAGGCCCGCAGGAAGAGCGGGTGGGTGTTGATCTGGCCCGCGCCGGTGTGCGGTTCGACCAGGTTGGGCTTGAGCAGCACTCGCTTGCCCCGGATCTCCTCGGGCGTCACGCCTAGTTCACGGAATCCGTTGAGGAGCGCGCCGAGCATGTCCCGGTCGTAGCCGGGAACCGAAGCGGTGAAGACCTGCTCCTTTTTCTCGAAAAGGTACTTGGCCCAGCGCACCACGGGAATTCCGATCCCCGCGAGGGCCACTCCGGCGGCCGCCGCCATGAGCAGCTCCCTCCGCGAGAAGGTCTTTTTCGATTTGCCGCTCACGCCGCACCTCCCGGGAGGGAAAAGGGGTCTTCCGCCAGACAGGCCGCCAGCAGGCCGATGAGGGTTGATTCGAACGGGCCATATCGTTCCTGGAGTGCAAAGGACTCCGCCACCTTGGATTCGACGTCAGCCGGACGTCGTCCGAAGGCCGAGAGCCCCATGATCGTCCAGCTCAGGGAAAGCGGCGTGCGCAGGCCGGGATACTCCGACTCCAGGTAGGCCAGGCTGTCTGCGGCCTCGTCCCCTGACATTTCGTTGCGCAGGGCGCATAACGCGATGCCGGTGCATTCGGGCATGGGCAGGAGGACCGAACCGTAGATTTTGGGGTTGCCGTAGTTCCAGCCGCCGTCCGGCAGTTCCCGGTCGCGCAGCACGGCCACGCCTTCGCGTACTGCCGGGTGCGTCGCCAATCCCTCGCCTGTCAACGCCAGGAGGGCCAGTGCCGTGGGTTCGACCCAGGAGTGGGTTTCGTCAATCCAGGGCCAGCCCTGCAGCGTTGCGTCGTGGCCTACGACGTCGGAGAGCCCTTCGATGCTGGTTCCTCGGTGGGTCAGCAGAAATTCCTTGGCTTTACCTCGTGGCTCGGCCAGGGCCGGGTCTTCGCGCCAGGCCAGCAGGGTCATGGAAGTGGGCCACACCGCCCGGGGCGTCTGCGGGCTCAGGGGGATGCGCCCGTCCGGCAACTGGCGCTCCGCAAGCCCGCGCCGGAGCTGTTCCGTGAGCTCCGGGTCCACGCCGTGCGCGGCCAGGCCCAAGGCGGTCCAGGCCATGGCGTCAGGCCTGTCCCAGGTTGCTGGGACCGCTGAGTTCCGCTCCAGGGCGCGGCGGCGCAATGTCTCGATAAGGGCGGTGGTGATGTCTTCGGGCATCCTGTTCTCCACTGTCTTCAACTAAACATAAATGAATTGTATTGTCAGGGAAAAATTGTCCAGGGATCTGGCAATAGT
The DNA here is from genome assembly GCF_009762795.1 of Pseudodesulfovibrio cashew. NCBI lineage: Bacteria > Pseudomonadati > Thermodesulfobacteriota > Desulfovibrionia > Desulfovibrionales > Desulfovibrionaceae > Pseudodesulfovibrio > Pseudodesulfovibrio cashew. Next base: position 2,065,715 of record NZ_CP046400.1, read on the forward strand.
ATTTTATCCAATGATTTAAGTGGGAAGATTTGAGCTGCTGTGGAAGTCTAATGGCCTTTTGGCAATGGGGGTTACGTGCTATGCGTGAATGTGAGATGGTGAAGTGTACTCTGTGAGTCCCCTACCCGTGGCAGAAGGAAAGTATGGACGCATCGTCAAAGGATCGTGAAATATTGCGACTGGAACAGCGGGTCGCTTCATTGGAGCGTGAGCTCGTCAGGTCCCAATCCAGATGGCACAACGTGCTCGAGCATATTCCCCAGGTGGGGATATTGCTGGACGAGAAGGGCCGGATTCTCTTTGCCAACAGGTATTTTCTGGAACTGACCGGATGGACTTTGGAAGAGGTCCGTTTCAAGGATTGGTTCACGCTCTTTCTGCCCGAGGCCATACGCGATGATGTCCGAAATGTCCTGCTTCGTACCATTCGGGAAGAGAGCATCGGCTCCCATTCCCTGAACAGAAATGACATCCTCACCAGAGACGGCTCCAAACGTACCATTTCCTGGTTCAATATCTTGAATCGAGGCCCGGAAGGTACTGTCTCCGGCATTGTTTCTTTCGGCATCGACCTGACTTCTCAGGAGGAGGCGAGAGCTGCCCTTCGCCGTGGGGAGGAACGGCTGGCCCTGGCCCTGGATGCGGCCAACGACGCGGTGTGGGACTGGAACATCACCACCGGAGAGGTCTATTTCAACGCGCGCTGGTTCACGATGCTGGGCTACGAGCCGGATGAGATGCCCCATTCCTACGAAACATGGAAGAACTTGGTCCACGAAGACGACCTCAGGGACATGAAGGACGTGCTTCTGCGGGAACAGCGGCCGGGCGGGGCCTTCGAGCACGAACTGCGCATGCGGACCAAGAACGGTGAGTGGAAGTGGATTCTCACCCGAGCCAAGACCATTATCTCGGAGGACGCACCTGGTGAGGTGCGGATGATCGGCACCCATTCAGACATCAATGACCGCAAGCGGGGCGAAGACGACCTGAAGCGGGCCATGGAGGCAGCCGAAAGCGCCAACCGGGCCCTTCAAGTCAATATGGCGCACCTCCGTGCGTTGCTGGAGAATATCCCCGAGCTGGTATGGCTGAAGGACGGCGACGGCAATTTCATATTTTGCAACAAGCGGTTTTCCAGGTTGTACGGAGCCGAAGAGGCGGAGATCGTGGGCCGGAAAGACTACGACTTCGTGGACCGGGAGACTGCGGACGCCTTCCGCCGGGACGATCTTGCTGCCATCGAGGCGGGCCGGCCAAAGGTCATCGAGGAAACGGTAACCTATAAGGATAACGGCCACAGGGAGGAACTCGAAACCCTTAAGACGCCTCTTTACGATGACGAGGGGAATTTGCTCGGCGTTCTGGGCGTGGCCAGGGACATGACCCAGAGGAATCGGATCGCCAGGGAACTCAAGGAGAGCGAGCTGCGGTTCAAGGCGTTGCACAACGCTTCTTTCGGCGGAATCTTCATTCATGACAATTCGATCATCATCGACTGCAATCAGGGACTTGCGGATATGACCGGTTACGGTACGGACGAGTTGATCGGCATGGACGGGATGTTGCTGATTACGCCATCCTACAGGGAAATGGTCATGGAGAATATCCGTCGCAAAGGCGAAAATGCCTATGAGGCGGTGGGAATCAGGAAAAACGGAGAGGAGTATCCCGTTCGTATCGAAGGACGGAGTATCCCCTACAAGGGGAGGCCGGTTCGCGTCGTGGAGTTTCGGGACATAACCGAGTCGAAGCGGGCCGAGGCCGAACTGAGGGACAGCGAACTGCGGCACAGGGTTATTTTCGAGAACTCCCCGCTCGGCATGGTCCGTTTCGGCGAGGACGGCCGCATCCTCGACTGCAATGACAATTTTTTGGAACTGATGGGTGCGCCCCGCAGTGTTGTGGTCGGCTTCAACCCGTTGAAAAGCATCTGTAGGGAAATGCGCCAGGCCATGGAGAAGGCGTTGAGAGGCGAGCCTTCGTCCTACGAAAACTACTATACTTCCGTGACCGGAAACAAGACGAGCTATCTCCTCGCCCAGTTCAACCCGGTCAACATCGGACAATCACCCACGGAAGTCATAGCCACCGTTGAGGATTTCAGCGAGCACAAGAAGGTGCGCGACGATCTGCGCGCGGCCAAGGAGCAGGCCGAGGCCTTCAGCCGTTCCAAGACGGAATTCCTGACCAACATGAGCCATGAGATCCGGACCCCGCTCAATGGCATCCTGGGGATGCTGCAACTGCTGCAGACCACCGGGCTGGACGGCGAGCAGTCGCGCTACGTGAACGATGCCATGTATTCCTCCAGGCGGCTGACCCGGCTGCTTACGGACATTCTGGATCTTTCCAGGGTGGAGGCCGGAAAGCTGGTGGTGCAGCATCTCCCGTTCGATTTGGAGGAGAGCTGCCGCCAGGTCTTCGAATTGTATCGTCTGACGGCCAACCAGACCGGGGTGGACCTGCGCTACGAGCCCGGCGAATCGCTGCCCGAGACCGTCATGGGGGACGCCATCCGCCTGCAACAGGTGCTCACCAACCTGATCGGCAACGCCTTCAAGTTTACCACGCACGGGTCAGTGACCCTTTCAGTGCACCGATTGCCATATGCGCCACCGGACCATTGCCGCCTGTTGTTCATGGTGAGCGACACCGGCAGCGGCATCCCGTCCGACAAGGTGGATTCCCTTTTCGACGCTTTCACTCAGGTGAGCGAGGGCTATACGCGCGACCATCAGGGGGCCGGACTCGGGCTGGCCATCTGCCGCCAACTGGTTCACCTCATGGGTGGCTCCATGGCCGTGGAAAGCGACGAAGGGGCCGGTACGGTATTTTATGTTTCCATTCCCTTCCTCCTAGGCGAGCCTTTGCCCTTGACGGCGAGCGCCGTACGCAGGGAGCCCCGCGGCCGGGGATTGCCTTGCCATCTGCTGCTCGCCGAGGATGAGCGGGTCAACAGGCTGGTCACCCGGCGGCTGCTGGAAAAGGCCGGACATTCCGTAACCACCGTGGAAAACGGGCAGAAGGCGCTTGAAGCACTCGAGAAAGATCGGTTCGACGCGGTGCTCATGGACATCCAGATGCCGGTCATGGACGGCATGGAGGCCATGCGAGCCATCCGCAGGGGCGAGGCAGGAGAAGAAAACCGTGACATCCCGGTTATTGCGGTGACCGCATACGCCATGGTCGGCGACCGGGAGAAGTTTTTGGAGGCGGGCATGGACGGGTACGTGGTCAAGCCCATCGAGCTTGAGGCGCTGGAGGCCTATCTGGACAAGCTGTCCGTCGAGACGTAGCCCCGCCTCCCCCCGGCCTTTGCCGCCGAGGGGAAGGGGCCTGGTTTTACTAGTAGGTCTTGAGGATGATTTCTCCGCAGGACTGTCGCCACGCCTTGGGGAGGATCTCCAGGCCCGGCTTTGCGTGTCCCACGGCGATGAGCATGGAAATCCAGTAGTTGTCGGGAATGTCGAAGGCCTCGCGCACGGCCTCATGGTCGAAACCGTCCATGGGGTGGGTGTGCAGCCCCTGGTCGCTGGCGGCGTACATGAGGGACATGGCGAACAGCCCGGCATTCTTGTTGGCGAAGGCCTGGCTGGACTCCGCGCTGGTGCCGTACAGGCCCTTGGTCGCGTTGATGAACCAGTCCCGCTGCTCCGGCTGCAGGTCGTTGGCGAAATGCTTTTCCAGGGTGTCGCACCCTTCCTTCCATCCATCCCGGTCGGCCAGGATCATGAGCACGACCGGTGCCTCGGTTATCTTGGGCTGGTCGAAGGCCAGCTTTCGCAGGGCGGCCTTCTTGTCCGGATCGCGGAGAACCACGACCTTCCAGGGCTGGAGGTTGAAGCTGGACGGGGCCTTGGCCGCCTCTTCCAGGATCGTGCTTACGGTTTCCTCGCTGACGTCCCTGTCGGGGTCGAAGAAGTTGATGGCCCTGCGGTTTTCGAGAATTTGCTTGAAGTCCATATTGCGTTCCTTTTGAGCTTGGGTTGGCTGCGGTTTCAGTGTGGCCTGGCCGCGATGTTTTCCGGGCACGGGCTCCTGCCGCGCTGGTTGGTTTCTTGTTCACGCCGTTGGACGGCGGAGTAGTTAATGATAATTGATAACCATCTTTGCAGGGTGACGCAACCGGGGAATGGAGATTTTGCCGAAGCGGACAGGCTCTGGTCCGGAGTGGACCGCCTGCCCGCTTCGGTACCGGCACGGACGGGTTAGTCCGCATTCCGCCGCCTCAGGGGGGACGGCTGGCGCTTGTGACTCCGTGACGGTAGACGGGGAGGAGAAGCGGCGAAACTTACGAGTGCTCCCCTTCCGTTTCGATCGAATCGGGCACGTCGAGGACCGGCTGCAGGAACAGGGTAACCGTGGTGCCCTTGCCGGGCTTGCTGGTCAGGCTCACGGACCCGCCGTACTCCTCGATTATCTTCTTGATCATGGCCAGGCCGAGACCGATGCCGTTCTCCTTGGTCGAGTAGAACGGGCTGAACACCTTGTCCTGCTCCTGTTCGTTCATGCCCACACCCTCGTCTCCGACCCGGAGCGCCACTTCGCCGCCTTCAAGTCGAAGGTCCAGGGACACTGCGCCACCGGCGGGCATGGCCTCGATGCTGTTCTTGATCAGGTTGACCACGCATTGCTTGATGGCGTCCGGGTCGCCGTGAACAGGGGGCAGGCTGCCTTCGTCCGTGACCTCGAAGCGATAGCCCCGCTTGCCGTAGCCAACGGACATGAGCTCCGCCGTGTCGCGGCAGATGGCCAGGGCGTCTGCCGGACCGTGGGCCGTCTGGGAAGGACGCGCGAAGCGCATCATGTTGGCGAGCATCTTGTCCAGCCGCATGGTCTCGTCGACGATGATCCGGACCTTCTCCCGCTCCTTTTCACCCAGGCCCGGGGACTTGAGCAGGGCATTGGCGAACCCGCCCACGGCGAACAGCGGGTTGCGGATCTCGTGGGCCAGATATGTGGACATCTCGCCGATGATGGCGAACTTGTCCCGCTGCTGCTGGTATTTCTCCCGGTGCGTACGCTCGGTGATGTCGCGGTGCATGACCATGACATGGGACATGTTTCCCCGGATGTCGAAGATGGGATAGGCGTAGAGCCGGTAGTACTGCAGCAGGCCGTCCTCGTTGATCCGGGTGACCAGAGCCTCTTCCTTCCGTTCGCTTTGCAGGGTCTTGTGATAGGGGCAGGCCGGGTCGAGCCGGTTGCAGAAATCCGCTCCATCCCTGAGCCTGAGCGCCTGCCAGCAGGGCTTGCCCAGCAGCTCCTTGCGCGTCGACCCGGCCCGCTGCCAGACGATGCGGTTGAGGTCCACGATGTTGCCGCTCTTGTCGAGCAGGAGGATGTCCTCCCGGATCTCGTCGATGATGGACTGGAGCAGGGTGCGCTGGTGGTCGAGGTTGTTCATGTAGTTGCCCTTGACCAGGGCCATGTCGTGGAGGCCGCACAGGAACACCACCTCCCGGTGGTCCAGCAGGGAGACGTGGGGCGGCAGGGACCGCCTGATGCGCGAGCTGACCGCGTTGTCCCCGGTGATCTCGATGATCAGGTTGATCTCGGGGTGGTTGGCGAGCATCTCCTCGTGGGTCTCGTAGACCGGGCTGCATGTCTCGCAATAGGCCTTGATGTCGCTCCGCCGTCCGGCGTTGCTGAAGGCCACCAGGCGCATGTCGGGCAGGAATTCCCGGAACGCCTCGTTGTAGATCATGTCCACCAGAACCTTCAGGGCGGAGCCGCTGCCCACGATGCCGATATCGAAGGGGCCGAGGGTGCCGTTCCAGTAGCATATCCCCAGGGTGTCATGGGAGAAGTCGGTCATGCGAAGCCTCCTGGGCTGGTTGTGAAGGTGCGGGAGCGGGGCGTCATGTGCCTGATTCCTGAATGAGTTGCGTCACGCCTATTTCGCCGTGGCGCAGCCGTTTCCGTTCCAGAGCCCGCCGTATGGCCTGGATGATCTCCTCCATGGACGCGGGCTTGAGCAGGTAGTCGAACACGCCGTCCCGCAGCAGTTGGGTGGCCCCCTTGATGGAGGCGTGTCCGGTCAGGCAGATGGTCTCCACGTCGAACCCCTGGGTCCTGATCTCCTCGAAGACCTCCCGCCCCGAAAAGCCGGGCATGCGCATGTCCAGCAGGACCACGTCGTAGCTGCCCGCCGCGAGCTTGTTCACCGCGTCGAGCCCGTCGGCGGCCTCTTCCACGGTGCACCCCTCGTTGCGCAGAAGCCTGGCCAGGGTGGTGCGGAACCGTTCCTCGTCGTCAATGACGAGAATCTTTCCCTTGATCGTCATAGGCACCTCTTCGGGGTCAGGGGGATGCGGGCCGTGAACACGGCGCCCTTGCCGGGCGCGGAGTCCACCGTGATGTCGCCCCCCAGTTGATTGATGATCCGCAGGCTGACGGGCAGGCCGAGGCCCGTGCCCTCGCCCGGCGGCTTGGTGGTGAAAAAAGGGTGGAATATCCGGGCCATGTCCTCCGGTGCGACCCCCGGGCCACTATCCCGCACCTCGGTGCAGGCCATACCATCCCGGACAAAGGTGGAGATCGCTATTTCACCGTCCCGACCCACGGCCTGCACCGCGTTGATGAGCAGGTTGAGGAAGACCTGGCGCAACAGGGGCGGGTCGGTCTTGACCTCGGGCAGCCGCGCATTGAGCCGTCGCACCACACGGATGTTTCTGGGGACGGTTTCGCGCTCCACCAGGGTGAGCATGTCCTCAGCCAGCCGGTTGATGTTCGCGTACTGGCAGACCGGCTTGCGGTTGCGGGCGAAGTCCAGCAGCTTGTGAGTGATATCCGAGCAGCGGCGCACCTGGGAGAGGATGACCTCGATGCCTTCGCGAATCTCCTTCATCTCCTCGGAGTCGGAGTTCGGGACGTCGTCGAGGTCCGCGCGCATCAGTTCCGCCTCCTGGAGGATGATGTTCAGCGGGTTGTTGATCTCGTGGGCGATGCCCGACGAGATTTCCCCCAGGGCAAGGACGCGCTGGGAGTGGATGAGCTGCTTGCCGAGGTCTTCCTGTTCCGCGGCCGCGTCCACGAGCCAGCGGGTCGTGGTCCGCAGCAGCAGCCACAGGCCAGCGGCCATGAGCACCGCTACGGCGGTGAGAAAGGCGTGCTCCCTGAGGGGGCGGGCCCAGGCCAGGGCCGCCAGTGCCAGCCAGGTGGCGGGGTAGGCGTACTGCCCCGCCCGGACCACGCGTCTCGCTTTTGCCAGGTTCATGCATTCTCCCTGCGCTCGCGGCGGAGTCCCGCGTGTTCGCGGGCCGCCCGGATGCGCGTGAGCAGGTCGTCGATGGAAAAGGGCTTGAGGATGTAGTCGTAGGCCCCGAGGTTCATGCCCTCGATGCCGGACTGCATGGAGCCGTGCCCTGTGAGCATGATCACCTCCACCTCCCTGAACCGCTTTCTTATCTCCTTCAGGGTCTCGATGCCGCTCATGCCGGGCATGCGCACGTCGAGAATGACCACGTCCACCCGCGCCTCTTCGAGAAAGTGCAGGGCCTCCTCGCCGCTGGCGGCTACGTCCACGTCCACATTGCGCTTGGACAGTCTCCGTTTGATCAGTTTCAGGAAATCGGGTTCGTCGTCCACGACGAGCACTCTTATTCTAGGCATGGGTCCTCCTGGCAGCCGGGGAAGTGGGGGCAGGCGAGGGGAAGCCGGATCGTGAATTCGGTGCCCGAGCCGGGTGCGCTGCGCACGTTGATGGTGCCGCCGAGCTTGCTCAGGGTGCTGTAGACTATGGAGAGGCCGAGCCCGGTTCCCTCGCCCGTGGCCTTGGTGGTGAAGAACGGGTCGAACACCTTGTTCAGGTTCTCCCTGGCTATGCCTTCCCCGGTGTCGGCGATATCCATGGCGATCCCGTTCCCGTCCCTTCTGGTGCTCAGCGTTATGGCTCCATTTTCGTCTATGGCGTCTATGGCGTTTTCCAGCAGGTTGAGGATGACCTGCTGCAACTGGTTCGAGTCGGTGGTGATCAGGGGCAGCTCCGGGTCAAGGCGGCAGCTCACCTCGATGTTCCGGTGCCGGGTCTCGTTTTCCAGGAACGAGATCGTCTGGTTGGCCAGCATATTGACGTCCACGTCCTCGTTGAGGGGCTCCATGCGCCTGGCGAACCCGAGCATGCGGTGGGTCACCGTGCGCGCCCGCTCCACGTGGCGGTCGATGTCGCCCAGAGCCTCTTGCAGATCGTCCACGGCCTCGCCTTCGCCCAGCTCTCCGTCGTTGATGATGTCCCGTATCCACCCCGCGCTTTCGCGGATGATGGAGAGCGGGTTGTTGACTTCGTGGGCCACCCCGGCGGCCAGCTTGCCCAGGGAGGCCATCTTGCTCGACTGCATGACCGCCGCGTCCATGGCGGCGCGCTCCCGGTCCGAGGCCTTGAGCCGCCTCACCACCGAGGTGACGGTGACGTAGGCTCCGAAGAAGATCATCAGTGCACACGCCGCGAACAGGCTGAAGACCAGCGACCGGGTGCGCAGCAGGGGCGAGAGCTCCTCCGCCGGGTTCTCGGTGATGACCAGCCGCCAGTTGGTGTGAGCCAGGGCGGTTGTCCCGGCGATGAACTCAGTGTCGCCGTCCTCCCACCTGAGGACCTCGATACCCTCGGTCCCCTGCGCGGCCGGGATGGCCGCTCTGGACAGGACCTTGCCGCCGGTGCGCGAAGGGGTCTGGAGTTCGTTCTCCGCGTTGACCAGGAAGGCGTCGCCGAAAAGCCCGGTGCGCACGTTGCGGACCAGCGAAGCGAATGCCTCGGAGTCGATGGTTGCCCGGAGAATCCAGGTCCTGCCCGCCTCCTGCCGCTTCACCGCGATGATGAAGTGCGGAAAGTTGCGGAAGCCCATGAACACGTCGCTGATGTACAGCCCCTTGAGCATGACCTGATGGAACCACGGCTCGTCGCCGTAGTTGACCTCCTTGAGGTCGAAGGGGCCGCAGTATGCCTCATGGCGGCCGTTTCGGTCGATGACCCCGAGGTCGATGAAGGAGCGCGACGCCTTGTGCACGGCGGCGAAGACCGTGTCCAGGTATGCCTGGTCCGTTATCTGGGAGAAGGTGTGCAGGTCGGCCAGCATCCTGAGCTGGACCACCCGCTCGTTGAGAAACATGTCGATGGCGTCGCGCTTGTTGGCGACCATGAGCTTCAGGTTGCCGGTCAGCTTCTCCTCGTAGGTCTGCTGGAATTCCGAGTTGATGACATAGCCCAGCGCGAACAGCGGGATGAGCGAGAGCCCCAGTGTGATGAGGACCAGATTCCACTTCAGTCTGGCGTAGGATGCGGCGTTCATGACCGTGCCCCCTCCCCATGTTCGGGCAGGCTCGCGAGGACGGCCTCGATGTCCCGCTCGTATTGTTCGGCGTAGCGGGCGGCCGCCTCGGAGCCGCCCATGGCCATGTCCGTCTGCCGGGTGTGCATGAGCAGGTAGCCGATCATTGCCAGGGCCTGCTCCGTGCCTTGGCGCGAGGCCCCTTCCAGCCTGGCGTAGAGCGCGTCGTCGTGGACTTCGGCCAGGAAGCCGCGCTTTTCCATGACTCCTGCCACCAGCCTTGCGCGGGCGTGTCGCCGGGCCATGTCCGCTCCGCCGCCCTTGAACTGGAACAGGGCGTAGTTGCCGCCCGGATCGTCCCCGGCAAACCCCTCGACGGTGCAGAAGTGGAAGCCGAAACGGGACTGGAGGTTGCAGTAGTGGGCGCCCACGATGAAATAATTGCGGTCGCCCATGGGATTGCGCGCGCCCGCTGCAAGGGCCGGGTTGCCCGCCGCCGAGGTCAGCACGGACAGGAACCCCTCGGCGCTGGGCGGGGGAGGGCCCTGCCACTTGACGGCGGTCATGCCGTGCCAGACCGCGCGCATGGCGTTGGAGCGGATGTCCTCCAGACGGATGACGCCGCTGCCGTCCGGGTCGGCGGTGCCTCCGCCGATGTCCACCAGCCAGTAGCGCATGACCCGTCCGTCCTCCAGCTTGCGGGCGTTGGCCGTGGGGCCGCATCCCTTGGCGAACATCTCGGCCACGCCCTTTTCATGGCAGAAGCGGGTGATGTCGTGCAGGGACGCACACTTCTCCGGCCGAAAATCGGGTGACTCCGGGTCGGTCAGATTCAGGGGGACGATGTGCGCGAGCACGCGCTCCAGAGCCATGGCCACCTCCGAAGCGCGGCGAGCGCGCCTGGCCGGAGCCCTGTCCAGCACGCCCTGGCGTCTGCCAAGGTAGACCGCGCCGTTGCCCACCGTGACCGTGCCCACGCCAGAGAGCCGCTCCACCGCATCCGGCGCGCCGATCAGGGCGGGGATGCCGAACTCCCTGGCCACGTTGGCCAGGTGTCCCACCGGGCTGCCGTGCTCGGCCACCAGGGCCGAGGCCCGTGGCAGCAGTGCCGACAGCATCGGCTTGGCATACCTCGCCAGCAGCACGCCTCCCTCGGGGAAGGCGAACATGTCCTCTGTGCTGTCCACGAGGAAGACGTACCCTGCGGCTGCGCCGGGACAGGCCGTGACCGCGTCGGTCAGCAGCGCGAACGGGAGGTCGCCGTCCCAGGCAGGGGGCGGAGCGGCCCCGGTTTCCTCCTCGCCATGAAGGTCCGGGGCCCGCTCCAGGGTCAGGGGGCGGCACTGCAGGATGACTATGCGATCGTTGCGCGACAAGGCCCATTCGATATCCTGCGGGTGCCTGAAATATGTTTCGATGCGCTTTGCCAGGGTGGCCAGGCGAACGGCTGTCTCGTCCCCGATGGCAGGGGCCACGCTCTTTTCTCCGTAGAGCTTCTCCTTGCGGACCCGGCTCCCGCCCACGGCCACGTAGCGGACACACTTTTCCGCGATTTCCCTGTCCCGTATGCTCAGGGTTTTCCTGTCCACGGTCCAGGAGTCCGCCTGGGAGCTGCCGTCCACGGCGGCGCAGGGCAGGCCGGACACGGCGATGACCGTAATGTCGTCGCCCGCGCCCATGGGGGAGCGGGTGTAGATCACTCCGCCCGCCACGGCGTCGACCATTTCCATACAGCCCACGGCCATGGCGGTCTCGTCTTCGCGCAGTCCCCGGTTGAGCATGTAGGTCATGGCCGTGGCCGAGTAGAGGCTGGCCACCACGGAGCGGTAGGCCTCCATGACGCGGTCGGGCCGGACCCCGAGCTCGGACCGGAACTGGCCCGCGAAGCTCGCCCCCGCCGAATCCTCGCCCAGGGCGCTGCTGCGCACTGCCAGGCGTACCTTGCCCAGCCTCTCGCATTGCGTCTGGATAGCCTCCTTGATCTCGGACGGGATCGGGGTCATGTCGATGGCCGCGCGGATGGCCTCCTCCAGGGCGCGGAGCTCCTCCAGGTCGCGTCCGTCGTGGATCTGGATCAAGCGGCTGATCTCGTCCCCGAGTCCGGTCCGTTCCATGAACAGACGGAAGGCCGAGGCCGTGATGGAAAATCCCTTGGGCACGGTCACGCCCAACGCGGCGCGGATTTCGCCGAGCAAGGCCACCTTGGACCCTGTTTCGGCCAGGTCTTCGGCGCGGACCCGGTCGAGGCCGATCACCAGCGGTCCGGGGGTCGGGGCCGTAGGACCGGAGATGCTTTGGTCCATCTCCCGGACAATGGCGTTGAACACGTCCCGGAGCGCCTCGTACTTTCCAGGGGACATGAGGCAGAGGCGTTCGATCATCTGGCGAACGCCCGTGGCCGCCTTGAGGCTCTGGGCCTTGACGTGGGCGATGCCGAAGGCGCACTCCGAGCGAGCCTCCTCGCTCATCTCCGCCATGGTCTCGAGGGCGGTGTTGTTGGCGGCGAGCAGCAGGCGGAAATTTTCGGACTTGGCCAGGAACCGCTGAGCGGCCTCGCTCCGTCCCTCGGGGCTGCGGCGGATGCAGTTGAACAGCGTCTTGAGTGCCTGCTTCATCTTACTCTCCCTTGGCCTCGGACTACCCTTGTGCGCGCTGCCGGGCGCGGACCGCGTCCAGGACCTTGAAATAGAGTTCATCGGTCCCCACGGGCTTGAGCAGGAAGTCGAAGGCCCCGATGTCCATGCCCTCGATGAGGGTGGCGCTGTCCGCGTGGCCGGTCAGGATGATGACCGGCAGGTCCGGCTTCTCGGCCTTGATGCGCCTGAGCGTCTCGATGCCGTTCATGCCGGGCATCATGACGTCCAGGATTACGGCGTCGAACTCTTCCTCGCGGACTTTTTCCAGAGCCTCAAGACCGCTCGAGGCCACGGTGATTTCGGCATTGCGGCGGGCGAAGCGCCGTGAATAGGCCGTGAGAAAGTCGCTTTCGTCGTCGACCAGCAACAGGTGTATCTTCTGCATGTCCTGTCTCCCGGTTGGACCAGCCCTTCCGGAGCCGGGGGCCTGGGGGTGCCCCCGGCCGGGAGGGGAGGGTAAGGAGTTTGCACGCCCGTTTCCCTTGAAACGGGCCATCCTCACTGGAAAAGGGGTTTCAACTCCAGGGCCAGCGGGGCCGCGCTCCAGAAGAAGAGGAGCAGGAGCACCGCGGTCACCATCACAAGGAGGGCCGCCTTGAGCTTGCCGATTCCAGCGCTCTTGACCAGGCCTATGCCCACAAGCAGGGCGCGGATCGGCTCCATGACGATGGCCAGGCCGGGGATCCAGGAGACGACCATGACCGCGCCGCTCGCATAGGCGTAGATGTTGAACACCTTGCCGTAGGGGACTTTTCCCTGCCCGCTCATGCCGAGCAGAATGAAGGTGATCATCGCGCCGAAGGCGGGCATGAGCACGGCGTTGGCCAGCATGATCGAGCCCATGGCCAGGGAGTTTTCATAAAAATAGGTCATGCTCACCGTGCAGTAGAAGAGGGCGGACACCATGAGGAAGAACCTGGCCCGTCTGGAGTCGGTCTCCACGGCGGCCCGCTCGAAATGGGCGGATGGCGAGCGCATGACCTCGAAGAGGGTGTCGAAATATTCCCTGATGCCCATTCTGAAACCGGTGGTCTGTGTGGCTTCCATGTCGATTCCTCCTTAGAGTATCGCGGCGGCGTATTCGACGGCTCCCCATAGGAGCATCGCCACGGTCAGGACAAAGAGAATCCGTCTCTCGGTCCGTTTGGAAAAGTAGGTCACTCCGGATTCGTGGACGAAGGTTCTGCCTTTTTCGTTCGTGCGTTTCATGTCGTTTCCCTCCCTGTTGGTCCCGGCGGCCTGCCGGTACGGGCCGCCGGGACTGGTTGCGCTTCAGCCTCGTCAGAACGAGGGCAGGTTGTTGAATCCGATGCCGCTCCAGTAGACCGCCGTCAGAATGACGATCAGGATGTTGGCCACGAACCACATGGGAATCCCTACCCGGACGTAGTCCTTGGGCTCGAGATAGCCGGAGGCGTAGACGATGGCGTTGGGCGGTGTGCCGATGATCAGGCAGTAGGCGAAGGAAGACGCCACCGCCGTTGCCATGGCCATGAAGGGCAGGAAGGTGGTGCCGGGATGCACGATGCTGGCCAGGTTCAGGGTGATGGGACCGACCGCGGCGGCTGCCGGGCCGTCGGCCATCAGGTTGGTCAGCACTGCGGTCAGGCCGTTGGAGGTGAGCATGAGCGGGATGCCCTGGCTCATGCCCAGCGGGGCCAGCAGGTCGATGACGGACTGGGCCAGCCAGTAGGCCGCGCCGGTCTTGTCCAGGGTGTGGCCGAAGATGATCGCGCCCGCGTACAGCCAGACAACGCCCCAGTCGACCTTCTCCTGGTAGTCACGCCAGTTGACCACGCCCGCCAGCAGGTAGGCCACTGCGCCCGCGACCGCGATGACGCCGATGCCGAGGCGGATGGGGTAGATGCCGGCCTGGTAGAAGGCCTTTTCCGTGAACCAGCCGAAGACCATGACGACGAAGATGATCATGGCCCAGATCTGGTGCTTGTTCCACTTGCCCATCTTGCCGATCTCCCCTTCCAGGTGGCGCATTGCCGGGGCCAGGGAGGTGATTTTCGGCTTGAAGATCATGTTGGTGACCACCCAGGTCAGGGGGATCATCATGATGACGAAGGGCATGCAGTAGCCGATCCACTGGGCGTAGCCGATGTCCATGCCGAACATGTCGCTTAGGTAGGTCATCATGATGACGTTGCGCGCGCCGCCCGAGGGAGCGCCCGGTCCGCCGATGTTGCAGGCCATGGCGATGGTGATCATCAGCATCTTGGCCAGCTCCTTGTCCTCGGGCACCTCGTTGGTCAGGCTGTTCTGGTAGAGCAGCATGCCGATGGGCAGGAACATGGCGGCCAGGGCGTGGTCGGAGATGAACGCGGCCAGCGGGCTGATGACGATGAAGAAGATCAGGGTGATCCAGCGCACGTTGGGCACGGCCAGTTTCTTGAACATGAGCAGACACATGCGCTTGTCCACGCCGGTCTTGACGAAGGCGGCGGCGAACATGAGCGAACCCATGATGAACCAGCAGGCGTCGGACCAGTATAGCCCGGCCACTTCGGTCCGGCCGACCACGCCGCTGAAGACGAGGATCAGGCCGATGGAGAAGGCCACGCCGGGCAGGGGCATGCATTCGGTCATGAAGCAGAAGACCACGAAGACCACCAGGGCGATGGCCACCTTGATCTTCCACATGCCCGCGTCGGCGCTCTTCTGGTCGCCCTTGGACAGGTCGTCATACCGGAGCCCCTTCATCCGCAGGTCGAAGGCGCTCTTCATGGTCTTCAGGTAGGTCTCTGCCGAGACGTTGTCCCTGATGTTGTCGTAAGCCCGCTGGAAGTTGGCTGAATCCACCGGGATCTTATATTTTTTCGCCCACTTGGCGTTACGCTTCATGAAGCGTTCCTTGGTCAGGGCGCCCATGCGCATGTTCTGTTCCATCATGCGCGCGGTCAGGATCTGCCACTGGTCGCAATCGGCGCTCTTCTTGGCGAAGAGCTCCTGGCACAGGTAGTTGATGACGATCTTGGGTCCCACCGAATACTGCATGCCCACGGTCTTCATGCCCTGGGGCGTGGGCAGCATCAGGATCACCGTGAATATTACCACCGGGATGATGAGCAGTTTCCAGTTGACGAACTTGTCGTAACCGGTCGCTTTCTTTTTTTCTTGAGCCATGTGTAACCTCTGCGTGTTGGACTTCCGTTAAATTCAGCTGGCCGAGATGATCTTGGCGATCTCGTAGAAGAGTTCCTGTTCCCGCACGATGCCGACGTCCGTGCCGTTGGCGCGGACGAGCATGCGCCTGGCCGGGAGCGTGACCATGGTGTTGGCCGCGTCCATGAGGTTGGCGTTGGCGTCGATCTCGTGGATGGTGTCGGACATGAGGTCCCTGACGGGCTTGCGCATGATTTCCTTGACCCGGGAGGTGAACAGCCCCTGCCAGAACATGGCGGAGTATTGGAGGCTGTCGGCCATGGACGGCTTGGGTGCGGAGAGGTAGTCGGGCCGGACCGCGTCGATGAGGTCCAGGGGGCTGAGCAGGCCCGCCACGCTGCCGTCGGTGCGGGTGACCACCACCGAGCGGTGCCCGGTGTCCATGAGCCTGTCCGTGGCCAGCAGGTGACGCATGGCCTTTTCCAGGGCCTTGATGGCGTCCTTGACCGTGCTGTCCAGGGGGATCTGGGTGTACCGCTCCAGCGGAATCATGATGTCGGCCACCAGCTTCTCGACGTAGGCGGCCTTGGTGGCGTAGTCGTGGGCGTCCTGTATCTTGGCGCCGAGCAGGTCCACGTCGCACGGCTTGGCGAGGTAGTCGAACGCGCCTGTCTCGTAGGCTTTCTTCGCGCCGGGGACGTCGCCGTGCCCGGTCAGCATGATCACCGGCAGGTCCGGGTGCTTGGCCTTGATGAGCTTGAGGGTGTCGTGCCCGTCCAGTCCGCCCATCTTGACGTCAAGGATGACGACGTCCGGCCCTTCGCCCAGTTTGTCCAGCGCCTCTTCCCCGCTGGCCGCCAGGATCGTGTCGAATCCCTTTCTGGCCAGTATTTTCGCGGTAGTGGTGCGGAAGCGTTCCTCATCGTCTACCATGAGGACCTTGATTTTAACCATTTCAACCTCCTTGAGTTGCTATCGCTGTTGTCTCCGTCCGCCGGCGGCTTCGGCCATGCGTGCAGAGCGGATCTTTTGTTTCTGGAGCGTGACCTTGGCAAAGGCCTCTTCCGCCTTGCCCAGGAAATCCTTCATGCTCACGGGCTTGATGAGATAGTCCAGTGCGCCGAGCTTGAGCCCTTCCACTGCCGTCTCCATGGTCGCGTGTCCGGTGAGGATGATGACTTCGATGAGCGGGTAGGTTTTCTTGATGCGCTGGAGTGTCTCCATGCCGTCCATGCCGGGCATCTTGAGATCCAGGAAAACCACGTGCACCTCGTTGGCATCGAGCACCTCCAGAGCTTCCCGCCCCGATGAGGCCGTCAGCGCCTGAATGCCGATCTTTTCGAAGAGTTTTTTCGTGGTGCTGAGCAACCGCTCCTCATCGTCCACCAGAAGTATTTTCAACTGTTCCATGGTCTCACCGTTTGTTGGATCTGCGGTTTATCGATCTGTTGTCGAACTCGACTTAGCAACCGGTGTGCCAAAGTTAATTCATTGATTTAATGGGATATATTCTTGCAAATTGCTATGCGTGATCTGTTTGCCAGATTCAATATCGGGCAAAGGAAGCGCCTCGAAGCGACGTTCGGGGGGCGTGTGTAGCGGGCGACCTCAAGGCGGAACTGATTGGTGGCAAAGGGTTTATGGGCCGGAGCGCGGGAAAGGCATGCGGGCGCATGATACGGGGCATGCTTGTTGCTTGACGTTCATACACTTGGGTCCAATTGCGCGAATGCGCACAGCATTGAGGAGAAATGCCTTGTCCCTGCCATCCCTTTATTACGACGAGAATGATTACAGGCTGCTCGAGATTCTGGGCGATGTCTTCAACCGGGGAGTGGACCGCTCCCATTTCAAGACCATCCTGATGCCGTACCTGCGGCCCCACGGGATCAAGGAACTGGCCGCGGATCGTGGTCTGCGCATGGCCTATGCCATCCTCCAGCTGCTGGAGTCGCTGAAGTCGAATCAGGCCTCGGATAGACTCAAGGCGCTCATCTCCCTGCGTGACGAGACCCTGACCGCGGCGCGCGGGGCGATGCGCAACAATCGGGCAAGGGTGCTGGTCCAGATAATGAAGGAATTGATCCGGGCCGAGGGCGACAGCCGCAGGCAACTGGAGCTGGCCCACGACTTTCGCCGGGCCGCAGCCGGAAAGGTGGGATTCCTGCGGAAGCAACTCGAGAAATATCACCTGCTCGAGATGCCCGAGGAGTGGAACCAGGTCACCTTCGACGACAGGGTGCACGACGCCAACAGCAAGGGGCGGAAGACGCCGGCACATCTGGTCATGGACGCGTGGATCAAGGGTATCCGCTTTCTCACGGTGGTCTATTATGATGTCATGGACCCGGCAGTGGCCGGGGAGTTGTTCGCGGCGGGCCGGATTCTCGGCGTGACCGTCAGGCTGGGTATCGAATACCGTGCCTTGTTCCGGGGACGGTTCGTGAAGGTCGTCTGGTGTCCCGGAGGGTTGCGGGATGAAAGCGACGTGGAGGCCTTCTTTCGGCAGCAGGGGGTCAGCCGATTGATGAAGTTGGGCAGGGAGGTCCGCGCCTACCGCAGCCGGTACGTGCACGCCGTCATCGCCAACTTCAATGGTCGTCACCGGGAGGCCGTGCTCCGGGAATTCGGGGTCGAATTACCGCCCGTGGACCGCGCGGCCTTTGCCCGGTCGGCTGGGGAGGGTGAGCCTACCCTGCAGCAACTGGGTGATTATATTCACCGTTCGGCAATGCCTCTCTTCCGCAAACGGGTGGAGGAGCTACGGCGGGAGTATGCTCAGGCTGATGTGTCGGCACGTGAGGGCATCGCCATGATGGTGGAGTCTTTGGACGCACTGGACGCGGACGCCCTCATCGAACGTTATCTCGCTCCGGCTGAGAACCGGAATATGCCTGATCCTGACGCGCCGCACGGGGGCGATGATCCCGAACTGCTGAGGCTGTCGCCTTCGGAGTTGACCGCCAGGCTGCGTTCGGCCTGCCACTCCAGCCAACTGACGCTCATCCTCTCCGGGCTTCAGTTGGAAGACGTGCTGGAAATCCTGCTCGAATGCGAGGGACGGATCACCCATCTCGAGGTCTTTAACATCAAGAATTTTACCCGGCTTCAGGCGCAGCGGCGCAGGCCGTTCAGCGTCCTGCAACAGGCGCTGAACGAACAGAACGCGGTGTTGCTCAAGCGTCTGATCCGGCAATGCATGGACCGTCTGCGCAGGGAGGAAACTCCCGGGCATTTCGAACGGTTGCGTTCCCTTGAACGGGTCCTCGTCCGGTTCGACGACCTGCTAGGCCATTACAAGCGAGTGACGCTCAGGACGCGGATCGGCAGCGGGTCCACAGGACGGGCCTCGCGCACCCACGGCATGGGATTCGCCGTGGTCGACACGCTGCCCCCGCGCGCCCAGCGGGAGGTCCGGCTGGAGCGGGCCGAGGACCGAGTTCCGGTGGAGGGCGTTGTGGTCAGGTCCCTGGAATTCGGCCCTTTGAGGGCGGGAACCGGACTGGCCGGGGCCGCATCGCGGCTGTTCTGCCGCCTGCCCTGGGGGCGCAACCTGGCGTGTCGCCCGCGCACGCGCTGGCATGTGGGCGGCTACCGGGTGACCGGCGAAGAGGGCGGCAACGTCGTCGCGCTGGGCGGCGTGAGCCGGGACGGCAACGGGTTTCGCCTTGCCGGGAACGGCACTGCGCGCCGTACGCGTCCGTCGCCGGAGCGGATCAATTCGAGCCTGAAAAACGCGTTCAAGGTGGCCTGCGGCTTCGTTCCTGCCTTTCTGACCTTCTACTTCACCAAGGAGTGGTGGGTGCTGGCCTATCTCGGTGGGGTCATCTGGTTTGCCATAACCGGTCTTCGCAACGTCATTCAGTCCGTGCTCGGTGGCGGGGGGTTGCGACGGTCGCCCTATCTGGCCTGGAACGACTACGTCAACTGGGAGCGCATCGCCGATTCATTGCTGTACACCGGCTTCTCCGTGCCCCTGCTCGACTGGCTATGCAAATCGGTGTTGCTGGACTCGACGCTGGGCGTCACCGTGGCCACCAGCCCGCTGTTGCTTTATACGGTCATGGCCCTGACCAACGGGGTCTACATCTCGAGCCACAATCTGTTTCGGGGGTTGCCCCGGGAAGTTGCGGCGGGGAATTTCTTCCGCAGCGTCCTCTCCATTCCCGTGGCCATGCTTTTGAGCGCACTGCTGGGAACGGTCCTGGGAGCCGCCGGTGTGGCGGACGTGGCCGCCGTGCTCCAGCTCTGGGCCGCGGTCATTTCCAAGCTTTCGTCGGACTGCGTTGCGGGCGTCATCGAGGGGCTGGCCGACCGGCGGTACAACATCGCCATGCGCCGCTGGGACTATGCCGAAAAGATCAAGCAGGTCTTCGAGGTCTTTTCCCGTCTGGAAATAGCCTTCCCGACCATGGACATGGTCTGTGTCCTGAACAAGCCGCAAAAGTTTCTTGACCTGTCGCGTGAGTGCGGTGTGGACCTCGTGCCCGAGGTCATCGCCAACGCCCTGGATCTCTTGTATATCAGAACCTACAAGCCCCGCGCCCGCGAGGCCCTGCGTCAGGCCCTGGCCGCCATGACCGGCGACGAGGCGGCGGTGTTTGTCGCCTCGCAGCAGATCCTCGCCCGGGAGCGGCGCGTGGCTACCTTGTTCGTGAACGGGTTGGTGGGCCGCAATTTCTCCGGCGCGCTTTCATTCTATCTTCTGAACTATCGAACCTACCTCAAGGATCTCGAGAAGATGGCCATGGTTGCCGACCGGGAGCGGTTGGAGGAAGTCGTTTAGCGCTCTAGCCTTCTGCCGTCCGGGTGCGCAGCCCGGGGATGAGAATGGTGAACGTGCTGCCTTCCCCCTTGCGGCTCTCAACCGAGAGCTCGCCGCCCAGGGAGTCGATGATGCTGTGGCAGACGGAGAGCCCCAGTCCGGTTCCCTTTCCCGGCGCCTTGGTGGTGAAGAAGGGCAGGAATATCTTGCTCATGCTCTCCCTGCTCATGCCGCTTCCGTTGTCGGTTACAGTGATGACCGCGTTGTCGCGTTCGTCCCGTCCGGCGGCGACGCTGATGACCCCACCGCTTGCTCCATGGCGGTCCACCACTGCGTGGATGGCGTTGTTCAGGAGATTGATCATGACCTGCTGCAACTGGCCCGGGTCCGCCTCGACCATGGGCGTCGCCGCGTCCACCTCGCAGCGCAGGTCGATGCCGTGCACCGTGGCCTTGTTTTCCACCATGGCGCCCACCTTGGGCAGGTATCCCGCGAGGTCGATGGGTTGCAGCTGCGGAGCGTCCTGACGGCCGAAGCGGAGTATCTCCCGAGTGATGGCGGCGCACCGGCTTATTTGCAGCTGGAGCTGTTCCGCTATCTCGTTCAGTTCGGTAAATGATGCTTCGTCACCTTTGCCTTCGCCGATATCCCGGACCGTCAGCTCGAGAAGGGCCAGTTCGGTCTTCATGATCTGGAGCGGGTTGTTGATCTCATGGGCGAATCCAGCGGCCATCTCCCCGAGTTCGGCCAGCCGGGCGGCCTGGAGCAACTGCGCTTCAAGCTTGCCCACGGTTTCGGCCTGTTCGTGGAGAGTATCGGACAGCTTGCGGCTGACCACGAAGGCGAGGACCAGGATGACGCCCCCGCCACAGAGCAGGACCAGCAGCACCGTGTAGGCGGCCAGGGCCGTGGAGTGAAAGGCCTCTTCTTCCTTCTGGCGGACAATGAGCCGCCACTTGCCGTCGTTGAGCAAGTTGGAGGCATAGAGATAGCTGTTTTCACCGTCCTGGCCGGTGAAGGTCATGAGTCCTCCGGATTGTGTCGGGTAATGCTTCGTATCCCGTTCCAGCAGTGCGCCGCCGGACCTCCGCCGGGTCTGGAACCGTCCCTCGGTGTTGATGATGTATGCCTCGCCCGAGTCGCCTATGCTCACGTCGTCCACCATGGCTCCGAACACGTCGGAGTCGATGGTGGCCCGCAGGACCCAGGCCTGTGAACCGACGCGCCGGGCCACGGCCACCACCAGATGCGGGATGTTGCGGTAGCCGAGGAAAACGTCGCTGACGAAATAGCCGTTTTTCAGGGTTTCCCGATACCATTCGGCGGTGGCGTAGTCCCTGCCTGCCAGGGCGTAGGGCCCGTTGTAGGCGGCCTGTTTGCCTGACGGGGCGATGAGTCCCGCGTCCTTGAAGACGCCGCCGTCCCCGGGAAGCATGGCTTGGAGCGTCTTCTTGGAGGTGTTCTCGGTCAGCAGCTCCGCCGGGATTCGGTTCAGGACTGCTTCCAGATCGCTCTGCCGTTCCCGGAGAAAGGCGTGAATGAGCTTCTTGTGGTCCACGGCCACGCGGGAAATGGCCGACACCGCCGAGCGTCTGGCCGTATCCGCGAAGAAATAGAACCCGAGAGCGGCAGAGAGTATCAGCGGCACCGCAGGGACCAGGAGCATGCTCGAAAAGAGCAGACGGTGGATCTTGCGAAACAGGGTTGCCTTGTCCATGGAGGCTCTGCCAGATTCTTTTGCGCGGTTTGTCATAATAAATTCTTTTTTTATAATATTTTATAAAATCACGCAAAACTTATGTGCAAGACTGCGTGTCCGTGTTGTGTTTAGCAAGCCGCATGCCGGAAAAGGTTTGACAAAGGGGTTGCGCGGCGATAACCGCACAATATGGGCGGGTTTTCGGAGCGCCTCGTTCCGGTCCCGGTCCGCATAAGGAGAATGCCATGGCCGCTACGATCCCGCCGGAAGAATCCAAACGCTCCGAAAGGTTCCGTGCCGTTCCTACGCTAATGCGTAAACTTGGTCTGCGGGGCCGGTTCCTGTTAGCTCTCCTGCCGTCCATCGTGGCCGTTTTGCTGCTGACCGGCTATGCTTCCTATACTGTTTCCGAGGAATATCTCGACATCGCCCTGCGCCGCTCCGTGTCCGCGAACACCTTGGCCGTGGCCCATGAGATGGAAGGGTTTCTGGAGGACTGCCGGACGGAGCTGCTGTTCTTCGCCCAGGGGACAATGGATCGGGCGTCGCTGCGCGCTCGCTTCAGTAAGCGCCTGGCCGCCGGAAATACCTCCTGCTTCGAACTGGGGTTTGTCCCGGCCTCGGGCGGAGAGGCGGTCCTGCTTGTCCGGCAGGGTGAAATCGTCCGCGAGGTTGCCGGAAGCGATCTGGGCAAGGTTCGGCCTTCCCCCTTTGCCGAACTCGACCGGCTTGGCTCTGTCAAGGCGGGACAGGTGACCGTGTCCGAAGTGCAGGAGGTCTCCTACCCCATGCCTTCGGACTCTGCGGCCAACCGGTATGAGGACGCCCGCATCATTCGTTTCTACACCGCGTTTCCCGGAGACGGGCAGTCGCCTCCGGGCCTGCTGTTCCTGTCGGTTCGGGCCTCGGCCTTCAGGAACATTCTTTCCTGGTACAACTCGGAGCAGTCGCCCCTCTGGTCCTTCCCCCGGAGCGATGAGCTGCGCTTCAGCTATTTTCTGAACCGGGAAGGATGGATCCTGTTCCAGTCCGAGGATTACGCCAAGCCGGACGGCAAACTGACCACCTATTTCGCCAGGGAGGACTTCAGCGGCGCGCTGGGCAAGGCCGGACACCCGGCTGCCTTCCTGCCCAACCGCAACAATCTGCGCTACTGGCAGGCGGTGGAGGACCTGCGCGCGGGCAGGCAGGGGCTGCGCCTGATCGCCGATACCCATGGCGGCTCGTCTGAGGTGGACTCCTTCTTTTTCAGCTATGCGCCGGTTGCCTTCCGCGCCGACCCGTCCTCCAAACCGGAGGTTTACGGCGGCGTGGTCCTGGTGGACCGAAGCCAACTGCCTGCCATCGCCGGGTACAAGAGCCTGGACGTCATGCTCCTGGTCACCCTGGCGGGCATCCTCGTCATCTCCCTGTTGGTCTACTGGTTCGGACGCATCCTGACCAAGCCCATCCGGGTCCTGGCGGCAGAGGTCAACTCCCTGAGCTCCCTGGAGGACATGGAGGAGATTCATCTTCCCTACAGCGGGTATGACATCACCACGCTCCAGAACTCCATCAACAACATCATCCGTCGGGTCAGGCGGCAGGTGGTGGAGATCCAGGCCAAGGACGAGGCGATCCTCAACGTCAACAAGCGCGAGCGCGCCCCGCTGGAACGTGAGCGGGAGGCTCTGGCCGAGGTGGAACTCAGCCGCATCCCGGAGATTGTGGGCACCGGCTCGGCCATCTCCGCCATGAAGGTAAATATCCTCAAGGCCGCCCAGGTGGACGTGGACGTGCTCATCACCGGCGAGACCGGCACGGGCAAGCAATTGGTGGCCGAGGCCGTGCACGGCCACAGCAACCGGGCCGAGAGGCCGTTCATCTCCATCAACTGCGGCGCGCTCGACGAGAACCTGCTGCTCGACGCGCTCTTCGGGCACGTCAAGGGCGCGTTTTCCGAGGCCAGGGAAGACCGCAACGGCGCGTTTGTTGAGGCAGACGGCGGTACTCTGTTCCTCGATGAGATCCAGTCCGCCTCGCCCAAGGTTCAGCAGTCGCTGCTGCGGGCTCTGGCTTCGCGCAAGATCAAGCCCCTGGGCAGCGACCGTGAAGTTGCCGTGGACGTGCGCATCATCGCCGCTACCAACGTGGACATCCCTTCGCTCATCGAGCGCAAGTCCTTCCGCGAGGACCTCTATTACCGCCTCAAGGTGGTCTCCATTGCCACGCCACCCCTGCGGGAGCATCGGGAAAACGTCGCGCTGCTGAGCGTCTACTACCTCAAGCAGGCCGAAGCCCTGGCCGGTCGGGAACACCTCGACCTGAGCAAGGGCGCATTGGCCAAGCTGATCGGCTACGATTGGCCCGGCAATGTTCGTGAGCTGGTCAATTGCATCACCCGCGCCGCCGTCATGGCGGAAACGGACGTGATCCAGCCGGAGGAGATCCGTTTGGAAAACGAGTTGTATTCCGATGCCGCTATCCCCGTTGTCCGGTCTTCCCTGCCGGAAAGCGGCGGCGAGCCATCGGTCAGGGAGACCCAGGAGGTGCGGGACGAGCCCGTTTCAGGGGGGGACGAAGCGGAGATGAACGAGCGCCAGCGGGAGGCCTGGGCGATTCTCAGAGAACGGGATACGGTGACTCGCAGGGAGTACCAGGAGTTGGTCGGCGGCGGCCTTCCTTCGCGCACCGCCATTTACGACTTGCAGGATTTCGTCAAACGCGGCCTGCTGGTCAAACGGGGCAAGGGACCGTCCACCCGCTACGTGGTGGCTGGCCGGAAGTAGTTTTCTCTACCTCGTCCCGGGTTATTCGGGAAGGGGGATGGCGAAAGAGAAGGTGCTTCCCTTGCCCGGCTCGCTTTCCAGCCAGATGCGACCGCCGTGGGCCTCGATGATGTTCTTGCAGATGGGAAGCCCGAGGCCTGTCCCCTGGGGCTTGTCGGTCAGGGTCTCCCTGCGCTGGTGGAAGCGTTCGAAGACCAGGGCCTGCTCCTCCTCGGGAATGCCGATCCCCGTATCACGGATACTGACGATGGCCTCGCCGCCGTCCCTGTATGTCGTGCAGACGACCTCGCCTCCGGCCTCGGTGAACTTGATGGCGTTGGAGAGGAAGTTGATCACGACCTGCATCAGCTTGTCATAATCCCCCTTGATCAGGGGAAGCCCCTTCTTCACCACCAGGCGGTAGTCCAGGTCCTTGTCTATGAACAGGCTGGTGCAGGCGGCAAGGGATTGGCGGAGGAGTTCCTCAACGTCCACCGGCCTCATGTTCCATTCGAACGCGCCGGACTCGAGCTTGGCCAGATCCAGGACGTCGTTGATGAGGTCGGTCAGTCGAGTGCCCTCGGAGATGATGATGTCGAAATTATTCTCGATTTGCCTGACCACCTTGAGGGGGGCGTCCTCCCCTTCGCCGATGCGCGGGTAGATGTGGTCGGCCAGGCGCTTGCGATTCATCTTGGTGAAGCCGAGCACCGAGGTCATGGGCGTGCGCAGCTCATGGGAGACCACTGAGAGAAAGTCCGTCTTGACCTTTTCGGCCCGCTCGGCCTTGGCTCTGGCTTCATTCTGGGATTTGACCATGTCGAAAAAGGATCGGTAGAGCGCGGCGACTTCGTTCCTTTTGGCGGTCTTGGTATCGAACTTGGGGTTGTTTTCGGCATAACCCTTTATCCGGATGGAGTCCGCGTTGCGGGCCAGTTCCCGGATAGGCTGCACCACCTGGACCGAGAGGAAACGGCTGAACGCCGCCATGCATATGAGGATCATGACCAGGCTGGCGAAAAAGGTGACGTTGACCAATTGGAAGGGATGCTCGGCCTGCTGCATGCTTCTGACCAGTTCTCCTTCGAGCGCCAAACCTTCGCTGTCCTGCACGAGTGGGAACTTCGTGGTCATGAATTTCTGCTTCCCGCCATTCTGAAGGGTCAGGGCAAGCTCATGCCTTCCTGCAGGAGCGCCCAGACGGGCATAATCGGTTCGCCTGAGCCAACTGGAGATGGACGTGGGGCGGCCCGAATGCCAGATGGCCATGCCCACGTCATATTCCTGATTGATTCGCTTGAAAACCCTCGCACCGGGGAAAGCGGAAAGGGCCACCAGGTAACCAACCGTCTCTTCATGCTGTCGAATGGGGTTGACGAAGATCACGGACAGGGTCTGGTCCCACGGCAGGAAGGAGGCCGGTCGGGAGGCATCCACCGGGGGGAGCAATATGCTTTCTCCAGCCTTTGACGAGGCCACGTTCCTTCCGTTGTTATCCAGCAGCCAGAGACAGTCGAACGGGCTATCCTCCTGCTGCTTGTCGAGCAGGGTGCGTGCCTGGGCCGGGAGATTGAGGTCGAGGACCACTCTGAGCGCATTCTCCTGGGCCAACTGGTGAGCCTGTCCCTTCTTGGCTTCGTAGTCGCTTTCCACCAGCCCGGCCACATAGCTGGCCATTTTATCCAGGTCGTCGTCGAGGATTTTCTTGACCTGCGACTTGGTGACGGTGACGAACAGGAACGCAATGGCCAGGCACAGGATGATTGTCACGCCAAGTCCCAGCATGAGCTGGTTGCGGAGGGAAACGGAAGGGATGTGTTTGTTCATGGGCTTACTTCAGCAGCTCCATTTCCTTGTAGATCGTATCCGACGCCAGCAGGATGTCCTCGGGGATCGTTATGCCGAGCATGTTGGCCCGGGCCAGGTTGAACACGATGGCGTAATTCGGCGCGTCAACGATGGGAAGATCCCCTGCCGGGGTGCCGTTCAGGATGGAGCTGACCTGGGCTCCCGCTACCTTGCCCATGTATTCGAAGTCAACCGAGACGCCTCCGAACAGGCCTAGTCGGCAGAACCCGTAATTGACCGGGATCTCGGGTTTGACCGAATGCTCGATGGTCCATTTGAAAATCTCGTTGGCCGTGGCGCGCTTTCCTCCGTCATCCAGTGTCATGGCCACCGGATAGATTGCCTGGACTTCCGGATCGTCGTTGAGTTCGAGGATCAGCTTTTTGTATTCATCAAAATTCCTCGTCGTGCGGACATCCCACTCGCAGGGCAAGCCTTCCGCCGATTCAATTTCCAGCTGGCGCGTGATGCCCTTGCCGGTGGGGGATACGTCCGTGATGGCCACGACCTTCTTCAGGCCCTTGAGGACCGTGGCGGCCACCGTCAGGGCGCGTTTGAGGTGGAGTTTTTCATAGACGCCGGTGACGTTGCGGCCGGGGTGCTTCCGTGAGTCCATGAAATGCCTGATCTTGTCATATGCCTCGGGCTGGCCGTTAAGGCCGCTGAAGACCACGCTGACGTCCTTGCGGCCCACGAGCTTCAGGCCCACATGGCGAAAGGCGTTGTCGTCCAGGGTGACGACCACTTTCGGGTGGAGTTTTTCGATCTCGACCATGGCCAGACGGCCTTGTTCCGCGATGGCCTGAGGGGAGGTGTGGGTGCGCTTCGTGTCCATGTAATAGGACCGAATGGTCACCTTGTCCGGATAGAGGCCGTGGGCCTTCAGGGTCGAGATCACGCCGTCTGCCTGCGGCTTGCCGCAGACATGGTCCTGCTCATAGCTGTGGACTATGTAGACCAGAGGTGTACTCGCCCAGGCGGTTGAAACGGAAAGGGCAGCAAGGACCAATAGAGTCGGGATCAGGTAGGACAAACGGAACCATGTACGCAAAAGGATACCTCCATCATTCTTTGTGACAATCTTGTTACGTTTTAATAGAGACGGTCAATGATAAATGGGTAATGCAACGCCGTTTTCGTTTAGCCTCGCCCTATTGGGACGGTGTGGGGAGCAGGGCCATGGACAAGCTGGGCATGGAAGTATACCACTGACCGGTCCCTTCCGGCATTGCGCCGGGCGGGAGGTCTTTATGAGAGGAGAGAGACATGACACCGGCAATCAAGGCGGCAAAAAAAGCCAAAATCGATTTTACCGTGCGTGAGTACGAGCATGATCCCGCAGCGGAATCCTATGGTGTCGAGGCCGCCGAAAAACTGGGCGTGGCCCCGGTCCGGGTGTTCAAGACCCTGGTGGCCGATTGCGGAGGAAACCGGCTGGCCGTGGCCGTGGTGCCTGTCATGCAGCGGCTCGACCTCAAGCTGCTGGCCAAGGCCGTGGGAGTGAAGAAAGCGGCAATGGCCGAGGTGAAGACCGTGGAGCGGGTGACCGGCTATGTGGTCGGCGGTGTCAGCCCTCTTGGCCAGAAGAAGAGGCTGGATACCGTCATCGATGCTTCGGCCGAAGACCTGGAGACCGTATTCGTCAGCGCCGGACGCCGTGGGCTGGACATCGAGCTTTCGCCGCAGGATCTGGCGCGGCTGACCCGTGGCGGCTTCGCCCCCGTGGCGCGATAAATCTCACGTCGGAGTCGCGGGTGCACAACATTGACACTCGCGCCATACTGTTTCATGTAAGCCCCTTCGCCTGACCCGAACGGCCCGCCAGGCGGAAGACCGCAAACCGAAACCAGAGAGTGTTCCATGGATTTGAATGAATTGACCATGCAGCCCTTGGCCCCGCTTCACACCCAGCAGCCCGGCAGCGGCTATTTCGCTCCCAAGGGCGTCTGTTCCAAAGCCATCCGTTTTCGTGTCGAGGCCGGAATTCTGCACGACGTGGTGTTCCAGGGCGGATGCGACGGCAATCTCAAGGGTATCGGCATGTTGGTGGAAGGTATGCCCGTGGCCGAGGTCGTCGAGCGGCTCGGCGGCATCAACTGCGGCAGCCGTCCCACCTCCTGCCCGGACCAGCTGGCCCAGGCTCTTCTTCCCTATCTCGAGGACTAGGCTCCCGCGCGGAATGCGCCGTCCTTGAAGACCAGGCCCGGCAAACGTTAGTCTGCCGGGCCTGTTTCTTTTCAAATGTGTTTCTCGCTCTACGTCTCATCCTGATTGCGTACGGCCCAGACAGAAAAGTCGCGGTTGGGCTTGTAGCCAACGCCCACGGCCCCCTTGTGGTAATAGAGGCAGTAGGCCCAGTCCGCATCCAGCCCGCTGTCCGTGGCGGACCAGTACGCCTCGCGCACGCCGGTAAATGGGTGGCCCGCAGGCAGGGCGGGGTCTGACCGGGAACAGTCCGTCAGGGATTCCAGCTCCATGATTTCCGGCAGCCTCCATCGCTGCCCCAGAGCGTTCACTATCTGTTCCGCCTGCTCGCGGCTGACGAGGCCTGATGCGAGGTCCGCGTTCCGGGTCCACTCCAGTCCGGTCATGATGTCGAGGGTCCCGCTTTGGGTTACACGGAATCGGGGCTCGGGCCAGGGGGCACCCATGCGCAACTCGCCGTCCTGGCCGGTGCCGTTGCAGAGAATGAGCTCGCCCGAGCCGCCGAAGCAGGCGGTCTGTCCGGTGGCGAACAGCCCCTCGGACGTGCCGCGTACGGGCCAAACCAGGGAGTCCTCGTCCTTTTTCCCGTAAAACATTCGCCCGCCGAGCATCTGCACGCGCCAGGCATAGGCCGGGGCCTTGGCCGAGGTGGTGGCGGTCCAGTACCATCCCTGCCAGACCTCCTCGAAGGGGTGCCCCGGCGGCAGGGCCGGACCGCTGGCGGCGTGGTCGATGAGGGAATAGAGCTCGCGCCTGTTGGGCAGCCGCCAGTCGTCGTGCCCTAGGGCTTGCTTCCGGTTCATCTCCCTTACGAATTCGAAGGCCTCGCGCCAGGGCAGTCCGGTCACGGAGAGTTGCGCCCGCGCGGGCCAGACAAGGCCGGTCCTGCGGTCCTCCACCAGGTCCCCGTTTCGTTGAAATCGGTTGTCGGTCATTGTTCGCCGCCTCCAAAATCCAAGTCTAACACCGTGTTGCGGTCATGTCGATGTGAGGTGCGGTCGACATGGCGTCGGTGGGGGATCAGGAACCTTGCAGGCATGTTTCCATGAAGGCGGCAAGTATGCGGGTGAAGGGTGCATCCGGGTCGTTCAGGTCCCGGAAGCTGGTGAAGTGGTTGCGGGCCTCCTGGATGACCAGTTCGGCCCGGTTGCCTCCGGCTCGCCATGCTTCCGCGTATGCCTCTGCCTGTCGCTTGAACTCGGAGGACTCCTCATCGCCGACGGAGACGAGCATGGGCGGGCCGTCATGGGGGATGTTGCGCAGTGGACTCTGGCCCTCCACCGTGGCCGCGTCGAGTTGCAGCACCGGCTGCAGCCAGGAGTGGCGCAACGGAGCCAGGTCGAAGAGGCCGCTGATGGGGATCACGCCCTTGATCGCGTTGCGCGGCATGCCGTGTTCCCGCTCCCAGTCCGTGGCCGCGAGCATTCCGGCCTGCTGTCCTCCGGCCGAGTGGCCGCAGGCGAATATCCTGTCGGGCGAGCCGTTGTACTCTGCGATGCGTGCGTGGACCCAGGCCGTGGCCGCGCGGGTCTGGCGGGTGATTTCCGGGATGTCCACCGAAGGGCACAGGGAATAGTCGGGGATGACCACGGTCACGCCTCTGGCCGCCAGTCCCTTCGCCACCAGGCTGAAATCCTTGCTGCTCATGCTGCGCCAGTAGCCGCCGTGAATGAAGATCAGCACAGGCGCGTTTGGGCTTTCGGCTGGGAAGATGTCCAGGGTCTCGTCGGCTCCGGCGCCATAGGGGATATCGGGCTCGTAGCGCAGGGAGCCGCGTGCCTCGGCGTTGGCCTTGGCGTCGAAGTCGATATACGGCTTCAGGTCGGCGACCATGCCCACCGCGTTGTATTCCCGGTCTATTTCAGCCTGGCTTGTGAACTCGCCGTAGAGCGCCATGTCCTTCTCCCCGATTTTGCCGTGTATTTTGGAAAAATACGTGCATACCTTGTGCGCACGTGACTGCTCAAGGAAAAGTTGGCGTGCATAAAGAGAAAGGGCCGTCCAAGGACGGCCCTTTGTTGTTACCGTATTATTAGTCACTATTTGACCGGAGTGGCCGCCACCCGTTCCTCTTGGGACATGGCCGCCAACCGCTTGACCTCGCCGAGGTCCAGCCCGAGCCCTTGGGCCACGCGGGCACCGTAGTCCTCGTGGGCCAGATGGAAGAGGGCGCACTGCCGAAGCTGGATCGGCTTGGGAATATCCTTCATGCTGCCCAGGATGTTGTTGACTAGGTTGGTCCGATCCTGTTCGGTCATGACCACGCTGAACAGGGTGCCGGGCTGGGCGAAGTCGCTGTTGGGGTGGGTGTACTCGTGCCGACCGCCCGGGCCGTCCAGGGGGATGTCCGGCTCAACGGACACGCCGTCCGGTGCCGGGCCGTGGAAGCTGTTGGGCCAGTAGTTGGGACCGCCACCCCCGTTGGCGTCGACGCGCATGAAGCCATCTCGCTGGTAACTGTTTTCCTTGGCGTTCTTGGCCTGGTTTACCGGGATCAGGTGGTAGTTGGGCCCAAGCCGGTGGAGATGGGTGTCGTGATAGGAGAAGAGCCGTCCCTGGAGCATCTTGTCGGGCGAGACCCCGATGCCGGGCACCAGGTTGCTCGGGTTGAAGGCGGCCTGCTCCACTTCGGCGAAGTAGTTCTCCGGGTTGCGGTCGAGCACCAGCTTGCCCACGGTGATGGGCGGGACCTCCTTGTGCGGCCAGACCTTGGTGATGTCGAAGATGTCCCACGGGAAATCCTTGGCCTGTTCCGGGGTCATGATCTGCATCTCCAGGGTCCAGGACGGGTAATCCCCGGCCTCGATGGCGTCGTACAGGTCGCGGGTGGCGTGATCCGGGTCGGCGCTACGCATGGCGTCCGCTTCCGGGCCGGTCAGGTTTTTGATGCCCTGGTCGGTCTTGAAGTGGTACTGGACCCAGAAATACTCGCCTTTGTCATTATACCATTTATAGGTGTGGCTGGAGTAGCCGTTCATGTGTCGATAGGTTGCCGGGGTGCCCCGGTCGGAGAAGAGGACCGTCACCTGATGCAGGGACTCCGGGGTCAGGGACCAGAAGTCCCAGGCCATGGTGGGACTCTTGAGATTGGTGGCCGGGTCGCGTTTCTGGGTGTGGATGAAGTCGGGAAACTTGAGCGGGTCGCGGATGAAGAAGACCGGGGTGTTGTTGCCGGTCATGTCGTAGTTGCCTTCCTCGGTGTAGAACTTGATGGCGAAGCCGCGCGGATCGCGTTCGGCGTCGGCACTGCCTTTTTCGCCGCCCACGGTGGAGAAGCGGGCAAAGACCTCGGTCTTCTTGCCGACCTTCGAGAGGAAGGCCGCTTTCGTGTACTTGGTTACGTCGGCGGTGACCTCGAAATAGCCGTAGGCCCCTGCACCCTTGGCGTGAACCACGCGTTCCGGGATGCGCTCCCGGTCGAAGTGGGCCAGTTTCTCCAACAGATGGACGTCCTGCATCAGTGCCGGGCCGCGGGGGCCGGCAGTGGCGGTGTTCAGGTCGTTGCCCACAGGGCAGCCGAATGCGCCGGTCATCGTTTTTTTCTTGTCAGCCATGGGGATTCTCCCGGATGTTGAGTTGTGCCGCCCGGTTGGATCTGAGGGGACGGGCCTGCGTCAAAGAGTTGGAGCCACACTAGCATAAACCAGGAATCATTTCCACCAGAGTCGTCCGTATTTTCGCCGGTCGGCATGGGGCGCGATTTTGTGCTAGAAGGAGAAATCACCCCTTCGAACCAACGGCGTGGAGGAAACGATGCCCATTGATTCTCTAGGTTGGCTTGTCCGTACAGGGCTTGTCTTTGTTCTTGTCCTGTCCTTTTTGTTTGCCCTGCATCGCCTGAGAAAAGGGCGGGCCGGATGGCGGTCCCTGTGGGTGGAGCTTGAGGCGTCCCGGGGCAGGAGCATTGTCCGCCTCTCGGCGGCGGCCCTGATCTGCCTGTCGGTGAGCATTCTCATGCCCTTTGCCCGGCTGGAGACGCAGTATGCCTCGCTGGCAGCGTCCCTGCTCGGAGTGGCCTGGGTTGCCGTGGCGGCCTGGGCGCTGACCGTGGGCGTCTCGGTCACGGTTTTCGTCCTGCTCAGAAAGTACGACCTGGAGAGTCCGGACAACCTTCAGGCGAGGCGGATGCACACCCGGATCAAGGTCCTGCAACGCATCTTGGTGGTCATCATCTGGATCGCGGCCATCGCGGGGATGCTGATGCAGTTCGAGCGGTTCCGAGCCTTGGGCACCACGCTGTTGGCCTCGGCCGGAGTGCTCAGCATCGTCCTCGGCCTCTCGGCGCAGAAGACCTTCGGCGCGGTCATTGCGGGCGTGCAGATCGCCCTGTCACAGCCCATCAACCTCGACGACGTGGTCATAGTGGAAGGGGAGTGGGGCAGGATCGAGGAGATCACCTTCACCTACGTGGTGGTCAAGATATGGGACCAGCGCCGCCTGGTGCTGCCCGTCTCCTACTTTCTGGAAAAGCCCTTTCAGAACTGGACCCGGAAGACGGCGGCCATCACCGGCACCGTGTTCCTGCATGTGGACTACACCACGCCGTTGGCCCCCCTGCGCGAGGAACTCACGCGTTTATGCGAGGCGGCCGGTCCGCTTTGGGACGGCAAGACGTGCGTGCTCCAGGTCACCGAGGCCGGTCCCGAGACCATCACCCTGCGCGCCCTGGCCGGTGCGCCGGATGCGTCGAGCGCCTGGGACCTGCGGTGCATGATTCGCGAGGGGCTGATCGATTTCCTGAAGGCGAACCACCCCGAGTGCCTGCCCCGGCGGAGGCTGGTCATGGAGGGGGGCGGCCTCAGGGACGATTCCTGAAGAGCATCAACGCGACCAGGGCCGCCAGCAGCACGGTCCAGATGGCGGCGGAGCGAAAGATCGCGCTTTTGGCCCGTTCCTTGTCCCACCAGGAGAGGGGCAGGATGCCCTGGACCAGGAAGGTGACGACCCCGGCGAGATTGAGGCAGATGACGTTGGTCAGGAAGAGCAGCGCGGCCCCGCCCGCTTCCTGGTAGAGGCCCGCGCCGAGGAACAGTCCGCTGGCCGTGAGCGGCGGCAGCAGGGAGAGGGCGACCATAACTCCCACCAGCGAGGTGGGCACGCCGAGGGTAAAGGAGATGATGCCCGCGGCCCCGGAGACAATGGCCAAAATGATATCCGAATACTCGGTCACGCTCCGCGCCGCCAGTTCGCCGTTCATCTGCTCCAGCCCGAAGGCCATGCCCGCGCCTGCCGCGATCACGAAGCAGAGCAGGACGCCCACGGTCAGGGTTTTGAGCGCCTCCAGGCTGAGCTTGGAGTCAGCCAGGGTGGTGGCCAGGGAGAGTCCCACATTGGGGCCGAGAAGTGGAGCCAGGACCATGGCCCCGATGATGATGGCCACGTTGTCGCGCATCAGCCCGATGACCGCCACCAGCGAGGCGAAGATGACGAGCATGACATAGTTGGACGAGAGCAGCGTGGTGTCCAGCACGTCCGCGTAGAGTTCCTCGCGGCTGATCCGGTTGTGCGCCTTGGTCTTCTCCTCGGGAAAGGCGGCCTTGTCCTTCTCCTCCTTGCGGGAGAGGTCGTCCAGGCGGGGCAGGGTAGCCTCGGCCGGGTAGACCACGATGCGGTATTTTTCGGTCCAGGCGAAGAGCTGTTCGAGCTTGTCCAGGACATCTTCCGATTCCTGTACCTGAAGCACGATGCGAAAGGAGAGGGATTCCCCGTCGTCCAGGGGCGTGGCCCAGAAAACGTAGCCTTCATCCGGGCGTTGCGACTCCAGGGACTTGGCCACTTCCTCCTTGTCCTCGCGGGGGGTGACTATTTCTATGACGCGCAGGGCCATGCGCTGCTCCTTTTCTCTGATTGCGGTCCGAAAACAGGTGAGTGGAGGCGAGTGTAGCCTATCGGCCGGGCAAAGACCATGGGGAAAGGGCTCGAACCCGGCCCTCCCTTGCGCCAACCATTTGAATAATCCGCCGATTGCGGGTATTGAGGGGTGGTGAAAAACCGCATTCCCCATAGCGCCGACAGGCTGGCTGTCCTGCCCGAGCCCGGTTTTACCGTCGATCAGGTGGCCCGGTTGGGCGGCGATCTTTCAGGCCTCGTCCTGCTTTGTCATGAGCGTGACCGGGAGAGCCTGGCCTTGTCGGGCGCAACGCTGATCACCTACGGCGGCATGCATTTCTGCCCTTCACGCCGTGACCTGGAGGAGTTCCGTCCGCTGGCGGAGCGGTTTGACGCCTGCACCCTGGTCCACCGTTTTCCGGCCCGGAGTCCCAACCATTTTTCGACCGCGCTCAGGCTCCTCGGCTTCCGTCGGGTGGAGGAGCTCCTGCCCGACGGACAACATCGCACCTCGCCGCAGGGACCGGTTTCCGCAGGGACACCCGAGTCCCTGCTCTTCTCGTTCTGCGGCGGTATAGGTAATGCCGTGCTCGCCTCGTCCGTGGCGGCCAGCGCGGCACGACATGGGGTGCGCACCCTGTTCTGCCCGGTGGCGGACATCACCGGCACTTCCCTGGCCCCGCTGTTTGACCCGCCGCCGGAGGGCGTCACCCTGGTAGCGCCCGAGGATATCGGCACTGCGCAGGCCGAGGTCTCCCTGAACGTGGAGTGTCACGACCTGCTCGGGCCCGAAGATTTCTGCCATAACCCCTACCGTCTCGGCGCGCCGGGGCACGGGCCCGCTTTCCTGGCCGACTTCGTGCGTAACGTCACCGGACTGGACACGGACCTCTCGGCCACCTTTGTGGGCGGGCTGAACGCGTCCATTCCGGAGCGCCTGCAGGGCAGGGTGGTGGTCTGTCCCGGTTCCAAGCCGGGCTGGGATTCCAAGCGTTGGCCGCACATGAACGAGCTGCTTCGGCGGTTGGACAATCCCGTGGTACTCTGCCGGGAACCGGACCTGGAGGCGTACGGGACCCTGCCGTTTCTGGAGCCCATATCCGGGGACGACGCCGAGTTCGTCACTGATTTCGATCTGCCTCGTGTGGCGGTGCTGCTCCGTTCGGCAAAGATGGTGGTCGCCAATGACTGCGGCCTGGCCCACGTGGCCGCGGCCACGGGAACGCCGACCCTGTTCCTGTTCGGGCCGTCCTCCCTGGAGCAGAATCTCCATCCGCGCGGCAACGTCCTCAACCTGGCCCTGGACCTGGACTGCCGTCCCTGCCAGGGCAAGACGCAAGGCCCGGGGCGGCTCGCCCCCAACGACTATCACTGCGACATCGGCTTCGCCTGCCTGCGCGACCTGAGCGTGGACAAGGTGCTCGAAGCCATGGAGAGGTTGCGGCCATGACCAGCCTGCTTTCACCCGGACGGCTCATCGTCCTCATCCCGTGCTACAACTGCGAGGCGTTCATCGGCCCGTGCCTGGATTCTCTTCTGGCCCAGACCCATGCGGACTGGACCGCCGTGGTGGCGGATGACTGCTCCACGGACGGTACCCGCCAGGTCATCGAAGGCTACTCCGACCCGCGCATCGTGCCGAGCTTCGGGGCGGAGCGGCGGTACCTCATGGGCAACATCGTGGCCAACCTGCGGGCCCTGGATTTGCAGCCCTCGGACGTGGTGGCCGTGCTGGACGGCGACGACATGCTCAAGCCCGAGGCCCTGCCCGAGGTCTGGGCCGCGCACCGGGCCGGGTACGATCTGGTCTGGACAGACGAGGAACTGCTCGGGGCCGAGGGCCACTCCATCGGCGGGCCACTCAAGCCCAACCTGCCCGTGCGCAGGCAGGAGTGGTGCGTCTCCCACGTCCGTTCCTTCAAGGGCTACCTCTTCACCCTCATGGATGACGCAGACTTCCGGGACGAAGGCGGGCGCTATTTCCGCGCCGCCGGAGACCTCTCCCTCTATCTGCCCATGGCCGAGCTGGCCGGGATCGGTAAGACCCGGTTCATCGACAGACAGCTTTACGTCTACCGTGTGCACGACAACTGCAACTTCAAGGTCAAACGCCAGGAGCAGCTGGACAACAACTGGCTGATTCGCTCCCGCACGCCTTACGAGCCCCAGACCGAGTTCTTTGATGTGGTTGTGGACGCGGATGGCCTGGAGAAAGCGGCCATTCGTCCCACCGCTCAGGCATTGGAGACCCGTTACCCGGCACCTCTGACCATCTGCCTGCGTCATCGCATCGCCCGGTCCGAGGAGGATTCCTGGCGCGCCTACCACAACCTCTGGGTTGGAGGGCGAGTCTACCTCAAGAAAGAGCTGGCCTGATCCGATCGGGCCTTTCTCCCTTCTTCGCTCGTTATTGAATTCTCCCGGCCTCGGGACGGCTCGTTTCCCAACTCCCATCGTCCCCGCAATCATGTGAAATTTACGATTTTTCGGAACGGAATTGCACGCAGTTTCGGCTATGAAAACATATTGAACAAACGTTTGACATAGAGTTGGAACGGGCTTATCTAGTCGGCGTGACGATATCGAGTATCGCCACGACAAATGTCGGATGCTTATGAGGGGAGTCATGTCTAACAAAGCAAAACCATTGAGTAAAAAAGCCCAGGGCGAGGAGACTCGCGCCACGCTTATTCAGACCGGGTCGCGTTTGTTCGCGATCAACGGCTACCACGGCGTGTCCATGCGCACTCTGGCTGCGGAGGCGGGAGTCAATCTGGCCACAGTGAGCTACCATTTCGGCGGCAAGGCCGGGCTGTACGAGGCCATTCTGCGCCAGCTCATAGCTGTCCGTGACGAGTTTTTTCCGTCGGATGACGCCGTCCGGGAGCGGGCGGCCAAGTGCCCTGACAGCGTACAGGCCAAGCAGGGGCTGGTCCGTTGGTTTGTCAACGCCTTGGTCCACGGAATCCTGGGCGGCGGGGAGCATTTCTGGTCCCTGTATCTGATCACCCGGGAGCTGGCCCAGCCCTCGGAATTGTATCCCATGCTGGAAAAGCATTTCTTCGATCCTTCCTTCAACGCCCTGCACGCCCTGGTTTCAACGGTGCTGCCCGAGGAAGCCGACCATGAGGAGCGCGTCATCTGCGTTCACGGTCTCATCGGTATGATCCTCAAGTTTCTGGAAGGGCAGACCATCATTCTTCAACGACTCGGCTGGAACAATTATCAAGGGCGCGGCGTGGAAAAGGTCGCCCAAGTCCTTTCAAAACGCGCTCAAGGCTTTCTCGGCCTGCCCATGGAGGCAATATAATGAAATTTCTGATACCCGTGACTCTGCTTCTGTGCCTCCTGCTGGCATCCTGCAACGATGCGCCCAAGGACGTGGTGGTCCCTGTCCGTCCGGTCAAGACCACGGTGGTGGATTCCTCCGGCCTGGGACGGCGCTGGACTTTTTCGGGAACGGCCGAGGACGCCCTGGAGACGGATCTCTCCTTCCGGGTGGCCGGAAAGATCGTTTATTTCCCCGGCGACCAGATCGGACGCCGCTTCGCCGAGGGCGAGGTCATCGCCAAGCTTGATCCTTCGGACTTCGAGCTGGCGCTAAGGCAGGCCAGGGCCAATCTGGAGCAGGTGCGGGCCAACTACACCCGTGCCG
The DNA here is from genome assembly GCF_009762795.1 of Pseudodesulfovibrio cashew. NCBI lineage: Bacteria > Pseudomonadati > Thermodesulfobacteriota > Desulfovibrionia > Desulfovibrionales > Desulfovibrionaceae > Pseudodesulfovibrio > Pseudodesulfovibrio cashew. The sequence continues at coordinate 2,103,479 of NZ_CP046400.1, forward strand.
AGGCCGACATGCGCCGCAACAGCGAACTCTTCAAGCGCAACGTCATCTCGCGTGGCGAGCTGGACCAGATCCAGGCGGACTTCAAGTCCTATGAAGCCCAGCTCTCGGCCACGTCCAAGCAGTTGGACATCTCCCGCAAGCAGCTTTCCTACACCACCCTGCACGCGCCTTTCGACGGCTGGATCGGCAGGGTGCAGACCAACATCCACCAGAATGTCAGCGCGGGCCAGCCCGTGGTCTCCTTCAGCGCGGGGCGTCAGATGAAGATGTACATCGCGGTGCCCGACACCCTCATATCCGAGGTGCACGAAGGCGATCCCGTGGAGGTCCGCTTCGACGCGCTCCCCGGCCATAACATGCACGGGAAGATCATGGAGGTCAGTGTGGATACCACCACCGGTTCCTCCTATCCGGTCAAGGTCCACCTCGAAAATGAGAAGCAGCTAGTCAAGGGCGGCATGTCGGGCTACGTCAGCTTCCTCGGCAAGGCCGAAGGCGGCCCGGTTTGCTACCTGCCCCCGGTGTCCGTGGTCGGCGAGTCCGACGGCACTCGCGCAGTCTGGGTCGTGGACACCGAGACCTCCACCGTCAAGCGCCGTTCCGTGGTGGTCGGCAAGCTCACCTCACTGGGGCTTGAGATCCTCGGCGGAGTGAAGCAGGGCGACGTGGTGGTCACCCGCGGCGTGCATCATCTCAAGGACGGGCTCAAGGTCCGCTACTCCCGAAACGGGACGGAGGGCTAACCGTGAATCTCGCCAAATGGTGCATCGAAAACAATCGCACCGCCCTGGTCCTGTTCCTGATCATCGCTCTGGGCGGGGTCATGACCTTCATCAGCATCCCCAAGGACGAGGACCCGGATTTCACCATCCGTACCGCCCTGGTGACCACGGTCTTCCCGGGCGCCCCTCCGCAGCGGGTCGAGGAGCTGGTAACGGACAAGCTCGAGGAGAGCATCCGTGAGATGAGCGAGGTCAAGGTGGTCAAGTCCCAGTCCATGTCGAACCTGTCCATCATCGAGGTGGAGTTTCTCGATTCCATCAAGAACATGACTCCCATCTGGCAGAAGCTGCGCAACAAGGTGGACGACGCCGCGCCGTCCCTGCCGCCCGAAGCGCAGACGCCCATGGTCAATGACGAGTTCGGCGATGTGTTCGGCATTCTCATCGCCATCACCGGCGACGGGTACACATACCGCGAGCTCAAGGACGCGGCGGACGACATGCGCGACCAACTGCTCAAGATCGATGGCGTGGGCAAGGTTGAGCGTTGGGGCGTTCAGGCCGAGCGCATCTATGTGGATTTTACCAACTCGCGCATGGCGGCCTCCAATATCTCTCCCTTTGCCCTGGCCCAGGTCATCGACCGCCAGAACACCATCCAGCCCTCGGGCTCCAGCAGGGTGGGCAGCGAGCGCATCGTCATCGAGCCCTCCGGCGAATTCAACTCCGTGGACGACATTTATTCCCTGGCCATCCGTCCCGAGGGTGAAAAGAGTTCGGTCCGGTTGGCCGACGTTACCAACATCACCCGGGGGTTCGCGGACCCGGCTTCGACCATGGCCCGCTACAACGGCCAGCCCTGCCTCATGCTCGCCCTGTCCATGGCCGACGGAGGCAATATCACCGAATTGGGTGAGCGCGTGACTCAGCGGCTGAACGAGCTGAGGGCGAACATGTACATCGGCCTGGACGCCGATGTGGTGGTCTTCCAGCCCGACTACGTCAATGAAGCCATCTCCAATTTCATGATCAACCTCCTCGAATCGTTTCTCTTCGTGGTGGTGGTTATCCTGGCTTTCGCCGGGCTCAGGACCGGCCTGATCGCCGGTTCCCTGGTGCCCATGGCCATGCTCGGCTGTATCGGGCTCATGCCGTATTTCAACGTGGGGCTCCAGCGCATCTCCATCGCCTCGCTGATCATTTCGTTGGGTATCCTCGTGGACAACGGCGTGGTCGTGTCCGAGGCCATCCTGGTCCGTCTGGCCTCCGGCGAGGACCGGCTCAAGGCCGTGACCCATGCCGTGAGCGAGCTGTGGATGCCGCTTCTGGCCGCGTCCCTGACCACCGTCTTCGCCTTCCTGCCCATTCCCCTGGCGGAGAAACCGGTCGGCGAATTCTGTCAATCCCTGTTCATCGTCGTCTCCCTGACCCTGATCTGCTCCTGGGGGCTGTCCATGTCCATGGTCCCCATGATGTGCTACTACGTGCTCAAGCCCAAGATCAGCATCCCGACCTATGCCGGGCGGCTTTATCGGTCCTACCGGGGCCTGCTCCTGTTCAGCCTGCGCAATCGGACCGTATTTCTGGGCGGTGTCCTGGTCATGTGCGTCGTGGCCATGTGGGCCTTCCAATTCGTGCCCAAGATGTTCTTCCCGCCCAACGAGCGCGCCCAGTTCACCATCGATTTCTGGCAGCCTTACGGCACGGACATCGCCGCTACCAAGGATAGGACGGCCAAGCTGGAGCAGTTCCTGCTGGCCGACGAGGAAGTTGTCAGCGTGGGCACCTTTGTGGGCCACGGCGGTCCGCGCTGGTACCTGCCGCTCAATCTGGAGCAGATGAACAACAACCTCGCCACCCTTATCGTCAACACCAAGGATATCCCCTCCGTGGACCGGGTCATCGAGCGGACCGAAGCAGCCCTTGAGGAACATTTTCCCGACGCGGACTGCAGCCTCAAGAAGTTGATGAACGGTCCGCCCGTGGGCGCCAAGCTCCAGATCCGCCTTTCCGGGCCGGACATCGAGACGCTGTATTCCCTGCGCGACAAGATCGCGGCCATCGTGGACGAGCAGCACGGCATCACCCGTGTTTGGGACGATTGGGGCCAGTGGACCAAGAAAATGCTGGTGGACGTGGACCAGGACAAGGCGCGCGAGGCCGGGATCACCAGTTTCGACGTGGCCGTTTCCCTTCAGACTGCCATGAGCGGTCTCCAGGCTTCCAGTTATCGCGAGGGCGACACCATCATTCCCATCATCCTGCGCAACGACGAGGGATTCCGCGAACACCTGGACAGGATCGACTCCCTGGATGTCTATGCCTATGAGACCGGCAAGTCCGTACCCCTGAGTCAGGTGGCCACCTCCCGGCTGGACTGGCAGCCCTCTGACATCCGTAGGCGCGACCAGACCCGGACCATGACCATCAAGGCCGACGTGGCCGACGGCTTCTTCGCCCTGTCCATTCTCAAGGACATCCGGCCCGAGATCGCCAAACTCATGAAGAGCCCTGACTGGCCGCTCGGCTACACCGTGGAGTACGGCGGCGAGTTCGAGAAGAGCCAGGAATCCCAGGAGGCCATCAATGCCAACATGCCCCTGGCCATGGGGCTGCTGGTCCTGGTGCTCGTCTTTCAGTTCAATTCAATCCGCCGCCCGCTCATCATCCTGCTGACGTTGCCGCCCATGATGGTCGGCATCAGCGCGGGCATGCTCGGCACCAACTCGCCCTTCGGGTTCATGCCCATGCTCGGCATGATTTCCCTGCTCGGCATCATCGTCAACAACGCCATCATGCTCATCGACCGCATCGAGATACAGCGCGGCCGGGGCATGGACATGGCCAATGCCATCGTGCTCTCGGCCATGGAGCGCGCCAGGCCCATCATCATGACCGCCACGACCACCATCATCGGCATGGTGCCGCTCTCCCTCCAGGGAGGCGAGATGTGGCGGCCCATGGCCAACCTGATCATGTCCGGCCTGGCCTTCGCCACGATCCTGACGCTGGTCCTCTGCCCGGTGCTCTATTCCCTGTTCTTCCGCCAGAGGTTCAATGATTACAAGTGGGACCCGGATGTCGTCCGGCAGGGTAGCGATATATCCGCGGCCTAGTCTGTTGCGTAAAGATCTTCCCCTCGCACCACGGTGCGAGGGGATTTTTTTTGACACGTGTGGTTAAGCCCATACGGCTGAAAGTAAGACACAGAGACGCCCATGGCGCCCCATCACAAGTTCGTCCCCCTCTCCCTTCCCGAATCAACATACTATACTGTATATAGTCGGCTCCTCGCCATGTTCGATGCGCACGTTGTATCCTGAGCGAAGAGGAAATGACGCACAGTCCTCTCCGAAGGAGAAACTCGGTTATTTCATTTGGTTATGAGAGCTTGGCTTTCGGGGCAGGACGGCAGAGGAGAGTCCCCTCAGCGAATATTACAAATAAAGCCCCCTCGCGGCCACGGGCGCGCGAGGGGGCTTTATGCTGCGAAGGCTACTTCCGTTACACGGAGCAGCGCATCATTTCGAGAGAGTTGGCCAGTTGCGGCAGGTAGGGCTCGGTAAAGAAGACGTGCTTTTCACGGGGCACGCGGGTTGGCGGCTGGTTGGCTTTGGTGCGGATGGCAACTTCGGGACCGTTGATGAACACGGTCATGGGCACGATCTCTTCTTCGGCCTCGCTGCACAGGCTTTCACGGGTCGCGGGGGTGAACACGCTTACTGCGCCGTCCGGATGAATCGCCTTGAGGCGGGTCAGGGTGGTGGTCACGCGCGTCACTTCGCCGTTCTTGTCGAAGACAAGAGAATTCTCGTCGCCGTTGACGCCCACTGCGTCCGGATCGAACGCGGTGATTACTCCGGCCGGAGTTTCCACGTGGGCCGGTTTGGCCGGTTCAACGGAGCTGACCTTGCCGTCAGGGGTGAAGCTGATGCCGATACGGACTTCCAGGAAGCCCACAGGGGTGGATACGGAAACGGTGTCGCCGGGCCAGAGGGTGACGGAGCGGAGCGCCTCGTTTTCATAGAAACTCAGGCTGATTATCCGGGCGGTTATAGACCCGATGGGAGTCTCGATGGTCACGGGTTCGGCCAGGGCGGCCTCGTCGTCCTGGCTCCAATAGCCCGAAAGTTTGCCGTTGAGCGGGAAAATTCGGTTGATGCCGCCGTTGGAGTGGAAGGTGATCAGCTCGGCGGGGATGTCGCCCACAGGGGTGGTGACGAGAGCCTGCTTTTCCAGCGGCAGGGATTTGACCGCGCCGGAGGCGTGGTAGGTAATAGGCAGGATTTCCTTCCTGCGCAGCTCGTTGTCGGTATGCTGGGGAATGAAGTTGCCGTATTTGGTGCTGATTTCTTTCATGATTGCCTCCTTGGCCTAGCGGGTTCGGGCTTTGGCGCGGCAACGTTGGTCACCGGTCAACAGGGGAAGGGCGAAGAGCAGGGCGGCAAGCAGCGAGGCAAGGCCAACGGTGCTTCCGTCGGATTTCAGGATGGACACGATGTCGTCGGCATAGGCCGAATTGGACATGAAACAGATCCAGCAGAAACTGTAGCCGAGCTTCTTGAACAGCATACTTCAGCGCCTCCTTAATTTCGCTTCGCCAGTTCGGCGAATTCCAGTGAAGTCAACGGACGTTCCAGTTCCCAGGCCAGCTTTCTTACTTCTGCGACCAGGGACGGGAGTTCTTGTGCCGGGCAATCAAGGCCGTTTTCGTCAAGGGCCTGCGCAACGGCTGCGCGCCCGCTTTTCCCGCCAACCGCGACAGTGCGGCGTGCGCCGACGGCGTCCGGGGAATAGGGCTCGAAAAGGGCCGGAGATTTGCTGAGAGCGTGGGCGTGGATGCCGGACTCACACGCAAAGATATCTTTCCCGGCAATGGGTTTTGTCCTCGGGACAGGTACCCCGGCAGCGTGAGACACCGTATGGCAGAGTTCACGAATCCCTTCAGTCTGATAACCATGGCTTTCCTCCTTGATGGCGAGATAGGCGGCAAGTTCTTCGGTGGCGGCGATGCCGGAGCGCTCTCCAATGCTCAGGACCGAGCAGTCGGCGTAATCGGCGCCCGCGGCCAGGGCGCTCACGGCGTTGCCCGTGGCCATGCCGAAGTCGTTGTGGCAGTGCACGGCCAGGTCGAGATCCAGCCGCGCGCGGAAGGTCTCAACGAGCCGGGCGGTTTCCCTGGGATTGAGCAGCCCCAGCGAGTCGGAGAGGCGGACGCGGGATGCGCCCATATCCCCGGCCAGCAGGGCCATGTTCAGGGCGAACTCCTCGTCGGCCCGTGAGATGTCTTCGAGACCTACGGAAATGTAGGGAATGCCGAGCAGGGTGGCGGTGAGCACGGTGCTCGCCAGGCGCTGGGCCAACCCTTCGCGGTCGGTGCGCAGCCTGCTGGCGATGTGGGCGTCGGAAACGGGTACGCCGATGTTCACGCGGTCCACGTTCAGGGCTGCGGCGGTGCGGATATCGGCTTCGCGGCAGGGAGACCAGACGCTGAGTCTGGTCCGGGCGGCCCGGGGTCTGATGCGCCGGATCAATTCTTCAAGTCCTTCCTGGCCAACCCAGCCCAGTTCAATCTCGTCCACGCCCAGCCTTACCAGGCCCAGGACGATCTCTTCTCTCTTATCTATAGAGAAGTAGGCTCCGAATAGCTGGGCTCCTTCCCTAAGTGTCGTATCGATCAGCATGTCGCCTCTCCGATTGGTGTTGTCTGTCGCCAATCCATTGAGCAGGAACAGTGCCAAAAGTGTTCGTTTTTATATCAAGCTGTATTTTATGAGCTTTTTGTGCCGATGTGGGTACTTCGAATCTACATACACTTTTGTAGGCTACAACAACATTGTGGCCTGTTCGCGTAGTAACCTACAATTGTGTAGGTAAATATTTTTCATTTTGTTTCCAAAATAATATAGCTATTCCGAGTGCTTAACAGTCTAGACAACGTTTGGCACGGCCTTTGCCATAGGGAGAAATCATCAACGCAAGAAAACCCCATGGAGGAGAAAAACATGCGGAAAGTAGCTATCTACGGAAAGGGCGGAATCGGAAAGTCCACTACCACTCAGAACACTGTCGCCGGTCTGGCGGAAATGGGACGTAAAGTCATGGTCGTCGGTTGCGACCCCAAGGCTGACTCCACCCGTCTTCTGCTCGGCGGCCTGGCTCAGAAGTCCGTTCTCGACACCCTTCGTGAAGAAGGCGAGGACGTGGAACTGGAAGATATCCGCAAGCCCGGTTACGGCGGCACCTGGTGTGTTGAGTCCGGTGGTCCGGAGCCCGGCGTCGGTTGTGCCGGTCGCGGCATCATCACTTCCATCAACATGCTGGAGTCCCTGGGCGCCTACGAAGAGTCCGAAGGCCTCGACTACGCCTTCTACGACGTCCTCGGCGATGTTGTCTGCGGTGGCTTCGCCATGCCGATTCGTGACGGCAAGGCCCAGGAAATCTACATCGTCTGCTCCGGCGAGATGATGGCCATGTACGCTGCCAACAACATCTGCAAGGGCATCATGAAGTACGCCGAATCCGGCGGCGTCCGTCTCGGCGGCCTCATCTGCAACTCCCGTAACACCGACCGCGAAGCCGATCTCATTACCGAGCTGGCCAGCAAGCTGGGCACCCAGATGATCTACTTCGTCCCCCGTGACAACGACGTGCAGCGCGCCGAGATCAACCGCAAGACCGTCATTGAATGGGACGGCTCCGTGCCCCAGGCCGACCAGTACCGTGGTCTCGCCAAGGCCATCGACGAGAACGAAATGTTCGTCATTCCTAACCCGCTGGAGATCGAAGACCTGGAACAGTTGCTCCTCGACTACGGCATCATGGAAGCCTAATCGGCAAATCAATTACCAATAAACCAAGCAAGATAGGAGATAGGAAAAATGATGATCATGGTTCGAGCGATTGTACGGCCCGAGAAAGCGGACGACGTTTTGGCCGCCCTGATGGACAACGGCTTTCCCGCCGTCACCAAGTACTCCGTGGCCGGTCGCGGCAAGCAGCGCGGCATCAAGATCGGTGAGGTCACTTACGATGAAATCCCCAAGACCATGCTCATGAGCGTCGTCAACGCAGCCGACAAGGACTTCGTCATCGCCACCATCATGGACGCTGCCCGCTCCGGCACCAAGGGTGCTTTCGGCGACGGCAAGATCTTCGTCACTGAAGTCGAAGACGTCTACACCATCAGCTCCGGCGTCAAGGAAACCGCCGCAGCCAGCGAGGAGGCCGCGTAATGAAGGAAGTCATCGCAGTTGTGCGCATGAACATGATGAACCAGACCAAGGCCGCTTTGACCAAGGCAGGCGTCGACGCCTTCTTCGTCCACGAAGCACAGGGCCGAGGCAAGGGGTTCGTCAATGCCGCAGTCGTCGAAGGCGCGGAGTCCGGCTACGAAGAAGCCGCCTCGGTCCTCGGTGAAAAAGGCAAGCTCTATCCCAAGCGCATGGTTACCGTCGTTGTCCCCAGCGACATGGTCGAGGACGTGGTGGAAGCCATCACCGAAGTCAACCAGACCGGCAAGCCCGGCGACGGCAAGATTTTTGTCCTCCCCATAGGTGACGCTGTCCGCGTCAGAACCTCTGAAACCGGTGAAAAGGCCATCGCCTAGGCCGTCGAAGAAGGAGAGAAAATACATGGCCAAGACGAAAAAGGTTGTGCAGTTCATGCCCACCGATATCAAGGAAGAGCTTCTCGCGAAGTATCCTCCGAAGGTGGCGAGAAAGCGCGCCAAGCAGATAATGATCAACGAAGCCACGGAAAGCGAGGCGCCGCCGGAAATTCTGGCCAACGTCCGCACCATCCCCGGCATCATCACCATGCGCGGTTGCACCTACGCGGGCTGCAAGGGCGTTATCATGGGCCCCACCCGCGACATCGTGAACATCACCCACGGCCCCATCGGCTGCGGATTCTACTCCTGGCTTACCCGCCGCAACCAGACCGACGCCGGCGAAGACGGTGAGAACTACATGCCCTACTGTTTCTCCACGGACATGCAGGACTCCGACATCATCTTCGGCGGTGAGAAGAAGCTCGCGGCCGCCATCCAGGAAGCCTACGACCTCTTCCACCCCAAGGGCATCTGCGTCTTCGCAACCTGCCCGGTGGGTCTCATCGGTGATGACATTCACGCCGTGTGCAAGAAGAAAAAGGCCGAGTTCGGCGACTGCAACGTCTTCGCCTTCTCCTGTGAAGGCTACAAGGGCGTGTCCCAGTCCGCCGGTCACCACATCGCCAACAACCAGGTCTTCACCCACCTCGTGGGCGAAAACACCGAGCCCCGCACTGAGGAATACAAGATCAACCTCCTCGGCGAGTACAACATCGGCGGTGACGGTTTCGAGATCGACCGCATCCTCAAGAAGTGCGGCATCACCAACCTCGCCACCTTCTCCGGCAACTCCTCTTACGATCAGTTCGCCTCCGCCCAGCACGCCGACCTGAGCTGCGTCATGTGCCACCGTTCCATCAACTACGTGGCCGACATGCTCGAGACCAAGTACGGCATCCCGTGGATCAAGGTGAACTTCATCGGCGCCGCTTCCACCGCCAAGTCCCTGCGCAAGATCGGCCAGTACTTCGGCGACAAGAAGCTCATCGACCGCATCGAGGAAGTCATCGCCGAGGAAATGCCGGAAGTTGAGGCTGTTGCCGCCGACGTGCGTCCGCGCACCGAAGGCAAGACCGCCATGCTGTTCGTCGGTGGTTCCCGCGCTCACCACTATCAGGACCTCTTCTCCGAAATGGGCATGAAGACCCTGTCCGCCGGTTACGAGTTCGCTCACCGCGACGACTACGAAGGCCGCCAGGTCATCCCGAACCTGACCGTCGACGCCGACTCCCGCAACATTGAGGAAATCGATGTCGAGGCCGATCCGGAACTCTACTCCCCGCGCAAGAAGCCCGAGGAGATCAAGGCCCTGGAAGACGCCGGTTACCAGTTCAAGCACTACGAGGGCATGAACGACCAGATGGACAAGGGCACCATCATCATCGATGACCTCAACCAGTACGAGGCCGAGAAGCTGGTGGAACTGCTCAAGCCGGACATCTTCTGCGCCGGTATCAAGGAGAAGTTCTCCATCCAGAAGTCCGGCGTTCCCATGAAGCAGCTGCACAGCTACGACTCCGGCGGCCCCTATGCCGGGTTCAAGGGCGCGATCAACTTCTACAAGGAAATCGACCGCCTCGTGAACTCCAAGGTGTGGTCCTACATGAAGGCCCCCTGGCAGGAAAACCCCGAACTGACCGGCACGTTCGTGTGGGAATAAACTAGGGAGATATAAGATAATGTTACTCAGACATACCCCCACTGAAGTCAAGGAGCGCAAGGCGCTCATGATCAACCCGGCCAAGACGTGCCAGCCCATCGGCGCCATGTACGCGGCCCTCGGTATCCACGGATGCCTGCCGCACTCCCACGGCTCCCAGGGCTGCTGCGCCTACCACCGGTCCGCGCTGACCCGCCACTACAAGGAGCCCATCTCCGCGGCGACCAGCTCGTTCACTGAAGGCGCTTCCGTCTTCGGCGGCCAGGCCAACCTGCTGCAGGCCATCAACAACATCTTCACGGTCTACGACCCGGAAGTGATCGCCGTGCACACCACCTGCCTGTCCGAGACCATCGGCGACGATCTGCCCCAGATCTTCGACAAGGCCATCAAGACCGGCAAGGTGCCCGAGGGCAAGACCGTTCTCGGTTGCCCCACTCCGAGCTACGTCGGCTCCCACGTCACCGGGTTCTCCAACATGGTCAAGGCCATGGCCCAGCTGGCCGAGCCCTCCGGCAAGAAGTCCGGCAAGGTCAACGTCATCCCCGGTTGGGTCGAGCCCTGCGACATGGCCGAGATCAAGCGCCTGGCCGGACTGGTCGGCGTGGACATCACCCTGTTCCCGGACACCTCCGGCGTCCTCGACGCCCCCCTGACCGGCGAATACAAGATGTTCCCCGACGGCGGCGTGACCATTCCGGAGCTCAAGGCCTGCGGCGACGCCGTCGGCACCCTGGCCCTCGGTGAATGGTGTTCCGCCGACGCAGCCCGCTGGCTCGACTCCAAGTGCAAGGTACCTTGCTCCGTCCTGGACATGCCCTTCGGTCTCGCTGCCACCGACCGCTTCATCGACGTGCTGCGCACCGTGGCCGGTGTCTCCGTGCCCGACTCGGTCGCCGTCGAACGCGGCCAGCTCGTGGACATGATCTCCGACATGCACCAGTACTTCTACGGCAAGCGCGTGGCCCTCTACGGCGATCCGGACCAGCTCATCTCCATGGTCGAGTTCCTGCTCACCCTGGACATGATCCCCGCCTACGTCGTCACCGGCACCCCGGGCAAGAAGTTCGAGCGCCGCATCAAGGAGCTGTGCGCGGACAAGCCCTTCGAGGTGAAGGTCAAGGCCAAGGGCGACATGTTCCTGATGCACCAGTGGATCAAGAACGAGCCTGTGGACCTGCTTATCGGCAATACTTACGGCAAGTACATCTCCCGCGACGAGGACATCCCGCTTCTGCGGTGGGGCTTCCCCATCCTTGATCGCCAGGGTCATCAGTACTTCCCGACAGTTGGCTACAAGGGCGGCCTCCGGTTGCTCGAAAAGATGTTGACGCTGTTCCTCGATCGCAAGGACCGCGACGATTCTGAACAGACTTTCGAGCTCGTCCTGTAGTTACCCCTCCCCCGGGGTGGAGACCTTCCCCCTCCATCCCGGGGTCAACCTCAACCCTAGAAGGCAGCCATCCATGACTACCCCTCTTTCCGAATACGCCTCGCATCCCTGCTTCGGGATGGCTTCCCGTCAGACCGTGGGCAGGCTGCATCTGCCCGTGGCTCCTCGCGCCAACGCCATGATTCGGTTCGGCAACGGCAAGGCCCAGTCCGAGCCTGCCATGATGCCCGAGGAGGCTGTCGGCTGGATGGAACAGACCCTGGGGGAAGGCGTCGAAGTGGGCATTGTGGGCATCTCCGGCCCCGGCGACCCCATGGCCGTGCCCGAGCCGACCATCCGCACGCTGCGCATGGTGCGCGACAAGCACCCCGATATTTCCCTGTGCCTGACCACCATCGGTCTGGGCGCCGATCTTTACGCTCCCGAGCTGGCCGAACTGGGCGTGTCCCATGTCACCCTGCTGGTTGACGCCGTCACCCCGGCCGTGGCCGAGACGCTCTACGCCTGGATTCGTCCCGGCAGGAAGACCGTGCCTCTGGGCGACTCCGCCAAGGTGCTCGTCGAGGAACAGGCCAAAGCTGTGGCCGCGTTCAAGCAGGCCGGCATCACCGTCAAGATCAACACCACCGTCTACCCCGGCTACAACGCCGATCATGTGGAGGATATCGCCTCCGCCATGGCCGGGCTGGGCGCCGACATCATGGCCGTTGTGCCTTACTGGCCCGGCGAAGATGAGGATGAATTTCCCGCCAAGCCCGACATGGAGCTGCTCGCCGAGGTTCGCGACAAGGCCGCCCGGCACATCAGCCTCATGCCCGCCTGGGAAGAGTGCGGCGAAGGTTTGGTCGGTCGCAAGACGCCCGACGCGAAGGAGGCCGCGACCATGGCCCTGCCCAAGCCGACCAAGGACCGCCCCAATGTTGCCGCGGTCAGCTCCAACGGCATGGACGTCGACCTGCACTTGGGCCACGCCGTCAAGATTCTCGTCTACGGCCCCCGCGAGGACGGGCTCAACTGCCTGCTGGAGACGCGCGAGGCCCCTGAACCCGGTTCCGGCTCCTCCCGCTGGGAAACGCTGGCGGAGCTGCTGTCCGACTGCTTTGTCCTGCTGACGGCCAGCGCGGGCCAGAATCCCCGTGAAATTTTGAGCCGCAGTGGTCTGAACGTAATGATCACCGACGGCGAGATATCCTCTACCGTGGACGTCCTCTACGGTGGCGGCAGGAAAGGCAAAAAGTGCAAGAAGTAGAGCAACAAATCACAAGAGGAGAACGAGACAATGGCTACACCCGGTAAAATGATCATCTGCTGTCAGTCCTTCCGCGCCGCGGGAGATCCCAAGGGCATCTGTCACAAGCAGACCGACGGCTTTCTGCAGTACATCGAGGAAGAAATTCTGGATCGCGGTCTGGACGCACTGGTCGTGGCCACCACCTGCCTGAAGCAGTGTGAGAGCGGCCCCATCATGGTTATCCAGCCCGATAACTACTGGTACAAGGGCGTGGATTCCGAAGAAGCCATCGACGAGATTCTGGACGCCCTGGAAGAAGGCGAACAGTGCGCGGATTACGCGCTCTAGAGAGTTGAGAGAGTCCGATGCCTGATGCCGTCGTCACCCGCCTCGCCTCGCACGCGGACCCTGCCGGTCCCGCAGGACCTTCCTTAGTGGAAGGGCACCTGAGCGGTCCGGAAATGCTGAACAATGGTCGGGGACGCCTCCTGGCCGCCAGCGGGATCGCAATCGGCGTGTGCGTGGAGCGGTTGACGATGTTTACGGCAAAAGGCGGTCCCGCCGTTCTCGCCGAGGGCGGTAACGCCCGGAAAGGGCGGCGGGACCAGGGCATTGGAATGGGAATACGGCTTGCCGCCGGGAGCGCCGTGAGGGTGGCGCATCCCCATGCGGACCCAGCCCGGGGGACGGCCCGGGAACATTGTTCGAGAAACCTGCATTAACCGGCTAACGCTTCCAACTCATCAGGGGAAGAAAAATGAGTACGACCATACTTGAAGAAAGAAAGGATCAGATCCACCGGACCGGCGAAGGCGCCATCGACATCGCCTGCAACCGCGAGTCCCTGGCGGGCGCGGTCAGCCAGAGGGCCTGTGTCTTCTGCGGCTCCCGCGTGGTCCTGTATCCCATCGCCGACGCCCTGCACCTGGTGCACGGCCCCATCGGCTGCGCCGTCTACACCTGGGACATCCGGGGCTCGCTCTCCAGCGGACCGGAAATCCACAGGCTCTCCTTTTCCACCGACCTCCAGGAGACCGACGTCATCTTCGGCGGCGAGAAGAAGCTCGAAGCCGCGTTGGACGAGCTCATCGACCGGCACGATCCCGAGGCGGCATTCGTCTACTCCACCTGCATCGTGGGCCTGATCGGCGACGACCTGGAGGCCGTCTGCCGCAAGATGTCCGAGAAGAAGGGTATCCCGGTGCTGCCGGTCATGTCCGAAGGATTCAAGGGCAGCAAGCGGGCCGGCTACGAGGCCGCGTGCAACGCCATGTTCCGTCTGATCGGCACGGGCTCCACTGAAGACATTTCTCCTGTTTCCGTCAACATCTTCGGTGACTTCAACCTCGCCGGAGAGATCTGGATCATCCGCGAGTATTTCGAGAAGATGGGCGTTCAGGTCGTGGCCAACGTCACTGGCGATGGCCGCGTCAACGACATCGCTCGTTGTCACGGCGCAGGTCTGAACCTGGTCCAGTGCTCCGGCGCCACCCTGCATCTCGCCCAGCTGATGGAAGACAAGTTCGGCATTCCCTTCGAGCGGGTCTCCTACCTCGGCATCGAGGACATGGCCGACTCCCTGTACAAGGTCGCCGACTTCTTCAAGGACAAGGACCCGGGCATCGTGGAGCGGACCCAGAAGCTGGTCAAGGAGGAGCTGGAAAAGCTCATCCCGGAGCTGGCCCGGTACCGCCGCGACCTGGAAGGCAAGAAGGTCGCCATGTACGTGGGCGGTTCGTTCAAGGCTTTCTCCCTGGTCAAGGCTTTTCGTCACCTCGGCATGCAGGTCGTCCTGGTCGGCTCCCAGACCGGCACCAAGGAAGACTACGCCGAGCTGGCCCAGATCACCGATCCCGGCACGGTCATCATCGACGACGCCAACCCTCTGGAACTCTCCCACTTCATCAAGGAGTTGGACGTGGACGTGTTCGTGGGCGGGGTCAAGGAACGGCCCATCGCCTTCAAGCTCGGCGTGGGATTCTGCGACCACAACCATGAGCGCAAGGAGGCCCTGGAAGGCTTCAAGGGCATGCTCAACTTCGCCCGCGAGATCCATTCCTCGGCCATGTCCCCGGTCTGGCAGTTCGCGCCCCGCCGCGCGAGCCGCATCGCCGCAGCCAAGAAGGAGGCCGTCAATGAGTAACAAGACCAAGACCACCGCACGTCCGAATTACGTTTCGACCACCAACGCCTGCAAGCTGTGTACGCCGCTGGGCGCCTCCCTGGCCTTCCGCGGCGTGGAGGGAGCCATTCCGTTCCTGCACGGCTCCCAGGGCTGCGCAACCTACATGCGCCGCTACATCATCTCGCATTTCCGCGAGCCTGTGGACATCGCCTCTTCTGCTCTGGGTGAAAAGAACGCCATTTACGGCGGCGGCCCGAACCTGAAGAAGGGCATCCTCAATGTCATGAAGAAGTACGAGCCGGCTCTCGTGGGCGTGGCCACCACCTGCCTGACCGAGACCATCGGCGACGACGTCCCCATGAACATCAAGGAGTTCCGCGCGGAATTCGGCGAGGACCTCGACCTGCCCGAGCTGGTGCAGGTGTCCACCCCCAGCTACAACGGCACCCACACCGACGGCTGGCACGGCGCGGTCCGCTCCCTGGTCGAGCAGCTCTGCACCACCAAGGCGGACGCCGCCCATCGGGTGAATATCCTGCCCAACATGATTTCCTGTGAGGACGTCCGGCACCTGAAGGACATCTGCCGCGACTTCGGCATCGATGCCACCATCCTGCCCGACATCTCTGAGACCCTGGATGGCCCGTCCCTGGAAGACTACGTCAAGATTCCCTCCGGCGGCACGCCTATCGAGGGCATCAAGACCATGTCCGGCTCCAAGGGAACCATCGAATTCGGCCGATGCCTGCCCAAGGAAACGGGCGGCTCGTCCCTGGAAGCCGCTTTCGGTGTGAAGAACCACCGCATCGGCCTGCCCATGGGGCTGAGGGAATCCGACCGGCTCTTCGAGGCCCTGGAAGATATCTCCGGCACCCCCATGCCCCGGCGCTACGAGCTGGAGCGGGGTCGCCTGGTGGACGCCTACGTGGACGGCCACAAGTACATTTTCGGCAAGCGCGCAGTGGTTTACGGCGAGGAGGACCTCGTTGTCGGCCTGTGCGCCTTCCTGGCCGAGATCGGCGTGGACGTGGTCCTGGCCGGCACCGGCGCGCGCAACAAGGGGCTGGATGAAGCTATCGCCGCCGTTACCAACGGCGTTGCCCGCATTGCTCCGGAAGTGCGCGAGGGCGTGGACTTCCATGACATCGCGGCCGAGGCCGAGACCCTGGCACCGGACATCCTCATCGGCCACTCCAAGGGTTACCGCTACGCAAAGGCGTGGGGCGTGCCGCTCGTTCGCGTCGGTTTCCCCATCCACGACCGCTTCGGCGGCCAGCGCACCCGGCACATCGGGTACGGCGGAACGCTGAACCTGTTCGACCGCGTGGTCAACGCCTTTATCGAAAAGAAGCAGGCCGATTCCTCCATCGGCTACGGATACATCTAGGATTCAACTCGACGCTGAGACGAAAGATAAGGAGAGCAGTCATGACCAAGAAGGATACCACCAAGCACCCCTGTTTCAACAAGGCGGAAGCCGGTTCCTGTGGCCGCGTACACCTGCCGGTGGCGCCCAAGTGCAACATCCAGTGCAACTACTGCAACCGCAAGTACGACTGCGTGAACGAATCCCGGCCCGGCGTGACCAGCGGCGTTCTCAAGCCGTTCCAGGCCGCCGAGTACATGGACAAGGTCCTTGAGAAGGAGCCTCGCATCACCGTGGCAGGCATCGCCGGTCCCGGCGATCCCTTTGCCAACCCGGCCGAGACGCTGGAAACCATGCGCCTGCTTAACAAGAAGCACCCCCATCTCCTGTTCTGTCTGTCCAGCAACGGCATGGGCATCCTGCCCTACCTGGACGACATCGCCGAGCTGGGCGTGTCTCACGTGACCATCACCATCTCTGCCGTGGATCCCAAGATCGGCGCCAAGATCTACTCCTGGGTCAAGGACGGCAAGGTCGTCTACCGGGGCGAGCAGGGTGCCAAGATTCTCCTGGAGCGCCAGTTGGCCGCCATCAAGGGCCTCAAGGAGCGGGGCATCACGGTCAAGATCAATTCCATCGTCATCCCCGGCATCAACGACGACCACATCGTCGAGGTCGCCAAGGTCTGCTCCGAGCTGGGCGCGGACATTCAGAACATGATCCCGCTCAAGCCGACGCAGGACACACCCTTTGCCGAGCTGCCCGAGCCCGGCAGGGAGACCGTGCTGCCTCTGCGCAAGGAAGCGGGCGAATACATCGAGCAGATGACCCACTGCAAGCGTTGCCGCGCCGATGCGGTCGGCCTGCTGAGCGACGACCAGTCCGTGGCCCTGTGCGGGACCCTCCAGGCGTGCTCCAAGCTCAAGCCTCTGGAAGTCGAGATGGCCAAGCCTTACGTGGCCGTGGCCACCCGTGAGGGCATGCTCGTCAACCAGCATCTGGGCGAGGCCAAGTCCTTCCAGATCTGGGGCGAGGCCGAGACCGGCGGCTTCCGCATGGTCGAGGAGCGGCCCGCACCGCAGGCCGGTTGCGGTCCCCAGCGCTGGTCCGAACTGGCCAAGACCCTGCATGACTGTCGCGCCGTGCTCTGCGCGGCCATGGGCGAGACTCCCAAGATGCTGCTCGAAGAGCACGGCATCCAGGGACACGTGGTGGACGGCTTCATCGAGGATGCACTCCGGTTCGTCTTCGAGGGTGGCGACATCAACGCGCTCAAGGTTCGCAGGAGCGGCATCGGTTCCGCTGGTTGCGCCGGTGGCGGCGGGGGATGTGGCTAGATCGAATTGCCGAATAACTGAGAACAGGTCAAACCCGGAGCGTATGTTTCAGTGCGTGCGGGTTTGACTTTTTTTTCCGGGCCGCTTTGCCCGTTTTCGGGAGATGCGGTGTCGGGTCCATGGGTTCGTTAACCTTCAACGGAGAAGATAATATGAACAAGGCTACGTTGGAAAAAGTGTTCGAGTACGCATCCAAGCCGGTGCAGGGGACCATGTCCCGCAAACTGCGCAAGGACATCAAGATTCAGGTCAACGAAGGTGAAGTGTACGCGGACGCCACCCTGTTCCTCGGTGAGGAATTCGTCCGCGTCACCTGTGTGGCGGACGGCGCTTCCGTCAATACCTACTATGACTGGGAAAGGATCGCCTCTGTGCGGACCATCGGCCCCGTTGAATAGCACTCACTGAAACGCGCAAAGAGCGAGGCCCGCATCGATGTTCGATGCGGGCCTCTTTTTCCGGTTGCTCTTATCAGTAGTGACGCCATGCGCCTGGGGCTTCCCTGTAATACTGGTCCATGTATTCGCTGATCCCAATGCGCACTTCGTTGTCGGTTTCGGTGCGGATGACGTTCAGGGCTGGATCAAGCCCCACGTCCAAGGCTATGTTTTTCAAGTGGTGCTGGACCTGGTCCGCCCGCAGTTGCAGGGCTTCATCCTCATGGAAACGGTCCCTGGGGAACCGTGCCGCAGTGATGTAGGTCATGGCTCCTCCTTTGGGTTGCACCTTGCTTTCAGTTTCAATGAACAGATATGCATATATTATAATCATGAATGGTGTGTTGGCAAGGACCAGACGGGCGCTCTTTCCGTGGCGGAGCGCAAAGAGAGAGGCCCGCATCGGGGAATGCGGGCCTCTCTCGTTTGGGGGTTGGTAAGGAGTTCGGTGTAATGTTCTATGCTTTGGCAACGGTGACGAAGTGTTCCTGCATGGCAATGGCGCCGCCACCCTTGTCGTACTTCTTGATGCCCTTGGGCATGAGCTCGTTGTCGGCGATGCCGTGGCCCTTGGCGCGGGACTCACAGGGCAGGGTGTGCCCGAATCCGTGGACCAGGAAGACCGCGTCCGGATGGACGAAGTCGGTGACAAAGGCCGTGGTGTCGGCTGAGTAGCCGTTGTTGGAGACCGAGACCCTGTCGCCGGTTTCGATGCCCAGCCCCTTGGCCTTTTCGGTGTTGATCCACAGCTTGTTCTCGGGCATGCGCTCGAAGAGCAGGGCGTTGTTGACCGTGTGTCCCTGGGTGTGCAGGGCGCAACGGCCGAAGGTGATGCGGAACTTGTCCTCGGGCGGGAATTCCGGGGAGACGTAGGGCTTGAGGGAGAGCAGGCCGTCGGCCTCGAGCTTCTCGTCGATGACTTGAATCTTGCCGGACGGGGTCTTGAAGGAGCCGTCGGTCACGGGCTTGTAGACCGCTTCTGAGGCCAGGGCCACGCTGCCGGTCTCGGCGAAGTCCTCGATGGAGTAGCCGGTGCCTTCGAGCTGGAACTTCCAGATGTCTTCGATGTTCTCGTAGACCAGGTCGTCCAGGCCGAAGCGCTTGGCCAGTCCGGAGTAGATTTCCCAGATGGCCTTGGTGTCGTAAATCGGTTCCATGGCCCGTTTGCGCATGACAAAGGAGGGCTTGGGGCCGTTCTTGGTCATGATGGTGTCGTCGCGCTCCAGGTAGGGAGAGATGGGCAGGACCACGTCGGCGTACCAGGCTGTGTCGGACCAGGAGAAGGTCACGGCCACGAGCAGGTCGAGGTTGTCCCACAGTGATTTGACGTCGGCCACGTCCGGGAAGGCCATGAGGGGGTCATGCCGCTGGGCGATGTACGCCTTGATGGGGTAGGGCTCACCGGTGACGATGGCCTCGTAGGCCAGGTTCACCAGGCCAGGGCCGGCGTCATAGTGCTTGCGGCCTTCCATCCACCCCACGCCGTCCACGCGCTTGCCTTCGGGCTTGGGGTAAAGGTTCATGAAGGACTGCAGACCCTTGGCGCCGACATCGCCGGGCTTGCCCATGAAGGGCAGGCCGCCCTTGGCCCCGATGGAGCCGAGCAGGGCGTTGATCAGGTAAATAGTCCGGGTCATGTAGAAGGAGTCCGCGTAGCGGGCGGTCATCCAGCCGGGGTGCCAGATCACGGACGGGGCGGCTTCAGCCAGCTCGCGGCAGAACGCCTTGAGCGCCTCGGCGGACACGCCGGTCTCCCTTTCGGCCCACTCCGGGGTGTATTCCTGGACGAAGTCCTTGAGGGTGTCCAGCCCATCGATCCAGTCGGCAACGAATTTCTTGTCGTACAGCTCTTCATTAATAAGGACATGGATGACGGCCAGGTTGAAGGCGTAGTCAGTTCCGGGGCGGATCATGAAGAAATTGTCCGCCTTGGTGGCGGGCACGTTGGCGCGGATGTCGATGACGGTCAGCTTGGCGCCCTTGTCCAGGGCGTTGAGTGCGTTGTTGCACTCGGCCACGTTGATGGCTTCCATGATGTTGCGCTGCTGGAGCACGATGTGCTTGCAGTTGCCGAGGTCGTAGGAGACGCCCTTGCGGCCGAAGCCGAACACGGAGAGGGCCGCGTTCTGCACGTTGCGTGCGCAGGCCGAGTCGTGGTTGTTGTAGTTGGCCGTGCCGATGCCGCGCAGGAAGGCGCGGTAGAAATCGCGGAAGGGGCCGCCTCGGTCGGAGAAAAGCACGGCATCCTTGCCGTATTCCTTCTGCACGGCCTTGAGCTTGTCGGCCACGTAGTCGAGGGCCTCGTCCCAGGAAACCTGTTTCCACTTGCCCTCGCCGCGCTCGCCTTGGCGGATCATGGGATACTGAGGGCGTTCCTCATCAAAGGTCAGGGCGGTGCCTGCCGCGCCACGCGGACAGAGCGACCCCTTGAGGGATTTGGCTCCCTCGATGTAGCGGGCCTTGCCGTCCTCTACCTCCACCTTGATGGGGCAGCGCACGGAGCACATGCCGCAGATGCTGTTTACATATTCCTTACTCATCGGCTCCTCCTCGGGGGAAATTTCGCGCATTTCTTAACGTAGGTCGGACGCTAGCAACGCGTGTCAATCATCTGCAACCATAACCCGGCTTGTGAAACATGTCACATTATTTTCTTTTATTTTTTTCCAAAAGGGGTTGATTTTTTAAATTTATATGAGAAATTTGTCACAAGCCGGACTCCCGTTGACCGAGGATGTTTTTTTCTTCAAACCGGGACTTAACGTAAGAACTGTGCGCATAAATTCGAGCCAGAGGTGAAAAAGATGGCCATTTACAAGATCAAGTTCGACAAGAAACGGTGCATTGCCTGCGACGCCTGTCTCGTTCACTGCAAGGTGAAGAACCAGGTGCCCACCGGGATCAGTCTCAACCGCCTCATCGCGGAGGGACCCATCGCCGACAAGGACGGAAAGCCCACGGCAAAGCTCAAGTACGAGAACTGCAAGCACTGCAAGAAGCCCCAGTGCGTGCCCGCCTGTCCCAACGAGGCGCTCTATGTGCGCGATGATGGGCTTGTGCTTCTCGATCTGGACAAATGTGATGGCTGCAAGGCCTGCATCGAGGCCTGCCCCTGGAGCATTCCGGTCTTCAATGAGGCGACCGGCAAGATCATGAAATGCGACTATTGCGTGGACCGGGTGGATGCCGGCGGCACCCCGGCCTGCGTCACCGGATGCACGACCCACGCGCTGGAGTTCGTGCGGCCGGAGTAAATATGGCGTCTACCGTGCGGCCCGTGGCCAATCGGTGATTTTTCAGGGAAACAACACTACTACGAGGAGGCAACGTGTCCCGTTCCAACAAAACTCTCCTGATGCTGGCCTTGGTCGCGGCAGTCTGCTTCATGGCAGCGCCCGCCATGGCCGATCGTCTGGCTGACGCAATCGCCGAAGCCCAGCCCCAGGGTGAACCCGGTTACCTCGGTATCCCGGGCGGCCCCCAGCTCAACATCATCATCGGTCTGGTATGGGCCGTGTGGGTAGGCTGGATCTTCTCCACCGTCGGCGCGTTCGGCGGCATCATGGCCGGTGTCGGTCACATCACCATTTACGGTCTGGGCGACTACGCCAAGTCGTTCAAGAAGACCATGAAGCTGAACAAGGTCGTCACCGACTCCATCCGCGTGTCCAACCAGTGGCTCGTCGGTTGTTCCGCCGCTCTGTCCTCCTTCAACTACTACAAGGCCGGCCGCCTGGTGCTGCCCCTGGGTATCGCCCTGGCCATCGGCTCCGTGGCCGGTTCCTGGCTCGTGCCCTGGCTGACCGCCGGTAAGATCTCCCTGAAGGCTTACCTCGGTTACTTCGGCCTCTTCGTCCTGTTCCTGGGCTGCTACCTCCTGTACGAGACCACCCCCAAGGGCCAGGCGAACAAAAAGGCTGCCAAGAAGGCCGCCGAGGCTTTCCAGAAGTCCGTCAAGGAACAGCAGGCCGGCGGCAACGTCGACATGGCTGAAATGGGCGTCAAGGTCCAGAAGTTCACCCCCACCGCCTGTGAGTTCAGCTTCTTCGGCGTTGAGTTCAGCTTCAACCCCCTGATCCCGGTCGTCGGCGGTTTCTTCATCGCTGCCATGGCCTCCTTCCTGGGTGTCGGCGGCGGCTTCCTGCTGGTGCCGTTCCTGACCTCCGTTGCCGGTCTGCCCATGTACCTGGTCGCCGGTACCTCCGCTCTGGCGGTCCTCATCGGCATGGTCAACTCCATCGCCTCCTACATGCTGCTCAAGCAGACCCCGGTCGAGTGGGGCCTGATCGGCGCCGAGCTCATCGGTATCGTCATCGGTTCCCTGATCGGACCCAAGACCTCCAAGTTCATCCCGGACAAGGTCCTGAAGTACATCTTCATCGTCCTCGCTGCCTACGTTGGTATCCGCTACACCACCAAGGGCTTCCTCGGTTACTCCGTGGTTCCCCCCTTCTAAGTCGCGAATCCGAAGCATGAAAACAGGGGCCGCCCGTTGTGGGCGGCCCCGTCAAACCAACAGGACAGACTATGACCGGCCAAATGGTATACGAATTTCTCGATCCCTGGATGATCTGGGCCTTCCGCCTGACGGACAATCCCTACGTGGGCTTCGCCATAGGCATCTTCTGGATCTGCCTCACCGCCACCATCATCGGCGAGCTGTGCATGGCCGGGGTCTATTTCCTCAATGCCAAGCATTTCGCCAAGATAAACCGGGACATGGTCAGTCATCACAACCTCTCCGTCCAGGCCATCGGCGTCAAGGACAAGGCCGCCTGGAAGGCCTGCAACTCCATCGCCAACGAGGCCTTCGGCAAAAATTTCTTCTCCCACATCGCGCTGTTCGCGTCCTCCCTCTGGGTGGTCCCGTTCGGCATCGGCTGGCTCTTCTACCGCTTCGGTCAGGTGGACTTCTCAGTGCCGTTCATCGGTGCGGTGGGCCCGGCCTTCATCTTCATCCCGGCCTACATCCTGACCCGCTACCTTTTTGAAAAGGCCAAGCCGTGGCTGCCGCTTTTCCGGTTCATCAAGCGGAAGATTCGCGAGAACGAAGGCGAGGACAACATGTTGCTGTTCTCGGACCTGGTCAAGCAAGACGAACCGGTTCCCGGCAACTCCTGATCAACGACACCAAGAGCCGCCCTCCGGGGCGGCTTTGTTCTTTGAAGCCTCGAAGGGCGTACGTCAAAAGGGCACGTGCTGCATCCATCGTTACGGCTGATCGATGCCGAACGCATGAACCTGTGGATCGCTGCTTTCCGCATCCAACCATCCTTGTCGAAAAGTGCAAGTTCTGAGGAACGGAGAGGAACGCAACGAGCCTCGACTGCCGGGTTTTACCTGCCCCGGGGCAAGGACCTAGCTGGTGGTGTCTGCATAACCGCAGGCTCCGGGCAATAAAAAAGCCGCCCGGAAGGGCGGCCTGTGGATTGCCGTTCAGGTTTGATCGGAGCCTAGCCCCGAATCTTCTCCACTTCCTCCATGAAGCCGGGCAGGTCGGCGGGGCCGAGCAGGTAGAAGCGCTCTTCGGTCTGAAAACAGAGCACGTCCGGCCGGTTGGAGACGATCACCGCCTCCCGGTTGTCCTTGACCAGGACAACGCCGGAGCGGTACCCGGCGAAGTGCATGAATTTCTTTGTCTTGGTGACCTTGAAGGCTTCGTCCGTGGCCAGGTTGGCGGGATAGGTCTTGACCACGGAGGCCCAGGGAATGACCGCGCTGGCAAAGGGCGGGGCGGCCAGGAGCACTCCTTCGTCGGCCACAGTGATGGAGGCGCGCTTGGGCGTGATGTAGAGCATGTACCAGTAGAAAACGGACAGCGGCCCGGCCACTGCGATGAGGCAGATGGCGGACCAGAGCAGCCCGGAGTTGAAGCACCAGGCAACAGCGGCCGCCACTGCGGCCACGAAGATGAGGAAGAGCGACAGAATCGTACTGCTCATGGGAACTTTGTATGTCTTCGCCACGTATTTCTCCTTGTTTTGGGTGCGTTGTTGCGCACAGGGACATACATACGGACTATGAAGCTCGTTGCCAAGGGATATAACGCCTTGGAGTGCATTGCGAAATGGGGTATCGTTGGAGACAACGCCCGGAAAGGGCGGTTTGGAGTGAGGATGCATGAACATGTGATCGCTTTCGCAGGGAGGCTGCGCGGTTTGGCGGCAGGATTCTGCTGCCTGCTACTGCTCGTCTCGCTGGCGGCCTGCGGGGACAGCGAGCCCGTAGTCAGGGTCGATCTCTCCAAGCGGGAGAAGATCACGGCTCCCCAACGCAAGGAGGCCATCACCTACGCCTACCTGCCCCAGTATTCGCACACCATCTCCTTCCAGCGGCACCGCGCGTTGCTGCAATACCTGCGGGAGACCACCGGCCTGCCCCTGCGACAGATCTTTCCCGACACCTTCGACGAGCACATCGCCATGGTCCAGCGCGGCGAGATAGACATCTCCTTTTCCAACCCGTTCGTTTACGTAAAGCTGGCCCGGTTCGGGGCCACGGCCTTTGCGCGTACGGTGGAGCCCTCCGGCCAACCCTATTTTCAGGGCCAGGTCATCTGCCGCACGGACAACCCGACCATCAGAACCATCGAGGACTGCCGCGGCAAGCGGTGGATCGCGGTGGACCCGCGTTCGGCAGGCGGCTATCTCTTTCCCCTCGGGCTTTTCTATGACCACGGGATCAGGCTGGGCGATTTCGCCGAGGTGGATTTCGCGCCCGGACCGGGCGGAAAGCAGGAGAAGGTGGTCCTGGCGGTCCATGCCGGGGCCTACGACATAGGCACCATTCGACGGGGCGCGCTCGACGTGGTGGCCGGAAAGATCGATCTCACCAACATCCGCATCCTGGCCGAAACCAGGCCTTTCCCCGGCTGGGTTTATGCCGCGCGAAAGGGGCTCGATCCAGACATAGTCTCCCGAATCGCCTCGGCCATGTTCGAACTGGACAAGCCGGGCGGCGGACATGAGGGCATCCTCGAAGCGGCGGGCATGCGCGGCATCCTGCCCGCCAAGGACGCCGACTACGACTCGGTCCGTGATCTGGCCGACAAACTGGGCTTCAAGTAGGGGTGGGCATGCGTCTGTTTTCACGCCTGAAGTTCCGCACCAAGCTCAACCTGGGCATCTCCGCCATCCTGATCATCATGGCGATTCTGCTCTTGCCGCTGGTGGGCAACATGACCTCCAACACGTTGGTGGAGGAGTCCAAGAAGCGCGGCTCGGCCCTGGCCGAATCCATGGCTTCCCAGGCGGTTGAGCCGCTTCTGGCCAAGGATTTCCTGCGGCTCAAGAACATGGTCGACGAGAAGATCGCCGTGGGCGATGTGGTCTACGTCTTTGTCCAGGACAACAACGGGCACGTGCTCGCGCATACTTTTCACGGGGGATTTCCCACCGACCTGATCCGGGCCAACTCCGTGGGCAACGGGCTCAAGGTGCACATCCAGCTTCTGGCCGACGGCATCGGCCGCATCTATGACTTCGCCTCGCCGGTGGCCGTGGACAACAACCGCATCGGCACCGTTCGAATCGGCCTCTCCAAGACGCGCATCGACGCCACGGTCAACCGGCAGTTGACCACCATGGCCATGCTGGTGGCCGGGGTGCTTTTCCTGGCCACCCTTCTGGGTACGCTTTTCGCTCGCCAGGTGGCCAACCGGTTGGCCGTACTGCGCGAGCACGCCGAGGCCATGCTCATGGGCAACCTGGACGCCCACTCCGGCCCGACCAGCGGTACCCACTGCTGGGAGAGGCAGCAGTGCGGATTGACCGTATGCCCGGCCTACGGCGAGACCAAGCGACGCTGCTGGTATATCGCCGGGACCATGTGCCCGGACTGCAAGGGCAAGGAGGTCCCCAAGAGCGGGATGTCCTCCTGCCAGAACTGCCGCGTCTATCGTGAGAGTGCCGGCGACGAGCTGCAGGACCTTGCCGAGACCTTCGACGTCATGGCCCTTTCCCTCAAGACGCACATCGAGGAGCTGCGCGACGCCGAGGCCAACCTTCGCGACCAGCAGCGCCTCACGCGCACCATTCTGGACGTGACCCCGGATCGCGTCTCCCTGGTGGATACCACCATGCGCTACCAGGGCGCGAACAAGAGCTTCGCCGAGCATGTGGGCATGAGCCTGGAAAAGATCGTTGGCAAGACCGACTTCGATTTCTTCGAGGAAAAGGTGGCCGAGGAGCGCCACCTGGCCGGACGCGACATCCTCCAGTCCGGGGAGCGGTTGGACACCCAGCAGATGGTCATGGACGGAGACAAGGAACGCTGGTTCCACGTGGTCTGCATCCCGGTCCATGGCGAGGACGGGCGGATCACCGGCCTGCTCCGCAACGAGCGCGACATAACGGACATCAAGGGATACGAGAAACAGCTCATCCAGGCCCAGAAGATGGAGTCGCTGGGTCTGTTGGCAGGTGGCGTGGCCCACGAGATCAATACGCCGCTGGGCATTATCCTCGGCTATTCCCAGCTCCTTCAGGAAGACGTGGAGGACGGCTCCCAGATCCAGCAGGACCTCGGAATCATCGAGAAGCAGACCCAGGTGTGCAAGAAGATCGTGGCGGACCTGCTCGGGTTCTCGCGCCAGTCCCATTCCGCCAAGCGGGAAATGTGCTTCAACAACTCGGTCATGGAGGCCGTCTCCCTGGTCCGGCATACCTTCGAGCTGGACAAGGTGGTGATCGTCACCGAGCTCGACGACCGGTATCCCATCATCTACGGCGACCCGGAGAAGCTCAAGCAGGTCTGGATCAATCTGCTCAACAACAGCCGCGACGCCATCGGCAAGAACGGCGTCATCCTTATCCGCACCAAACTGGATACCCCCAACGGCGTGGTCTCCCTCTGGCTGGCGGACAGCGGCATGGGCATAGACAAGGAAGACCTGAAGAACATTTTCGACCCGTTCTACTCCACCAAGCCGGTGGGCGTGGGAACGGGGCTCGGCCTGTCCGTATCCTTCGGCATCATAGAGGATCACGGCGGGCATATCTCTGCATCCAGCCCGGTTCCGGAGGAGATCAACTTTCCTGAGAACGAAGGATGCGAGTACGGCCCCGGCACCGTTTTCGAGGTGGTGCTGCCGTTGGATCACAGCGACGGCACCCCGACCAGATCCGTCGGGGATAATGAAATCAAGCCCAACGGGGACGATATCCCCTAAGGAGGAATCATGGCCAATATTATCGTTGTGGACGACATCTCGGACGCGGGCCTGCTGGTCAAACGCATTCTGGAAAGGAAGGGACACACGGTCAATGCCTTCACCGAGGAGGAGGATGCCCTGAAGTTTGCGGGAGGCAACCCCGTGGACCTCGCCATCCTGGACATCAAGCTGAAGAAGATGACCGGGGTGGAGGTGCTGGAGGAGCTCAAGAAGGTCAGCCCGGACATCAAGGCGATCATGCTCACCGGCTATCCCACCCTGGAGACCGCTCGGGAGTCGTTGCGACTGGGCGCTCAGGAGTATTGCGTCAAGCCCATCAACAAGGACGAACTGGAAACCAAGGTGGCGGAAGTCATCGGCGCCTAGGCGGATACGGCCCGCTCCCATCGGAACCAAGGAAGATTCATGCAGCTTACCCAGCTTTTCAAACACTGGTCCTATCAGGTCTTCGCCCCCGGCACGCTGCTGCGGCGCAAGTACGAGGCGTTCAAGTCCCTCCTCAAGCACGACGCCATCGCCCTGGAGCTCATCGCCGACCTGGAGGAGATGTTCTACGGCGAAACCCTGGCCGATCGGCAGCGGGCAAACCACCTGGCTGCCAGGCTCTCCGAGGCAGTAGGGACCATGGCAGGGCAGTTGGTGGAGATGAACCCTACCGGCTACATGGATCTGCCGGAGTATTTCCGCAAGATCGACTTCTACGTGCGCATGGCCCTGGAGCTGGACATGCCCGAGGTGGGGCCGCCGTATATCCTCTCTTTGGAGGACGCGGGGTCCTTCCCCAAGCTGGCCGGGGGCAAGGCGTCCAACCTGGGCCGCGCCGCCAACGTTGAAGGCATCCCGGTGCCCAAGGGGTTCGTGATTACCGCCAACGCCTACAACTATTTCATCGATTACAACGGGCTGAACGAGGACATCGAGGCGTGTCTGCGCCAGATGGTGGTAGGCGACCGGGACCTGCTGGCCCGGCTGACCCTGGAGGTGCAGGAGCTGATCATGTCGGGCGAGGTTCCCGAGGAGATCGCCCGGGGCATCCGCTTCGCGGTGTCCGAGATCATCGAGGGCGAAGACCTTATCGCCGTGCGCTCCAGCGCCCTTGCCGAGGACGGCGAAATTTCCTTTGCCGGTCAGTACGCCAGCGAGCTCAACGTGGAGCCCAACGACGTGCTGGAGGCGTACAAGCGGGTCATGGCGGGCAAGTACTGCCCTCGCGCCGTGTCCTACCGTATCGCCAACGGGCTGACCGACTCGGAGACGGCCATGGCCGTGCTGGTCCTGCCCATGGTGGACGCGGACAACGCGGGCGTGGTCTATTCCATGGACCCGGACTGCTGGGGCGGCAACTCCATCGGCATCTATGGTGTGCGCGGTCTTGGAGAGGGCTTGGTGGACGGCTCCATTTCACCGGCCAAGGCGACCCTGACACGGGGAGACACGCCCGTGCTCGACACGGATTGCACCCCGGATGCAGGCGGCCTGCCGAGCGAGGAGACGTTGTTGCAATTGGCCCGACACGCCATGACCCTGGAGGAGGCCTTTGGTTGTCCTCAGGACATCGAGTGGGCCGAGGACGTCACCGGCAAGCTCTATATTTTGCAGACCAGGCCGTTGCAACGGGAGCGCAAGGGTGCCGAGGTCCATCAGGACCCGGTGGGCGTGAAGCCATGGGCCGAAGGCCTGGAGCGGGCGTCTGCCGGGGTGGGCTGCGGCGAGGTCTACTACGCCCCCACGGGCGAGAAGATCGCCCGCATCCCCGAGGGCGCGGTGGTCATCACCCCGACCCTCAAGCCGTCCCTGCTCACCTTCATCAACAAGATGAGCGCGGTCATTTCCTCAACCGGCAGCCGGGCCAGCCACTTCGCGTCCGTGGCGCGGGAGATGGGCGTCCCGGTGCTGGTGGGTAAGCTAGACGAGGAGCTCGAACCGGGCGAGGTCGTCACCGTGGATGGCGCTTCTGGCATCATCTACATGGGGTGCGTCGAGTCCCTGCTGACCCGCGCCCGGGGCGGCAAGATCGCGCCCAGGCGCGTCGTCGAACAGTACGAAAAGGTTGTGCCGATCACGGTCCGCCTCAACCTGACCAACCCGGAGGCGGAAAACTTCACGCCCGAAGGGTGCAGGTCCATGCATGACGTGGTCCGCTTCTGCCACGAGAAGTCCGTGGGCGAGATGTTTTCCATCGTGGACAAGCGGGGGCGGGGCATGTACGCGGCCAAGCGGCTGAAGACCAACCTCCCCCTGGTCATGTATCTTCTCGACCTGGGAGACGGTCTCTTTTCCGGGAAGGAGAAGGAGAAGCTGGTCACCCCCCAGGACATCAAGAGCCGCCCCATGTGGGCGCTCTGGTACGGGCTCTCTGACGAGCGCGTGCAGTGGCCGAACAAACTGACGCACATGGACTGGGAGGAGTTCGACAAGGTGGCCGGAGGCATCTTCAGCTTCGACTCCAAGCTCCTGGCCAGCTACGGCCTCATCTCCGATGACTATCTCCACCTGATGATCCGCTTCGGCTACCACTTCTCGGTGGTGGACTCCATTTGCGGGCCGGATACAGGGGCCAACTACATCAATTTCCGTTTCAAGGGCGGCGGGGCCGGATTCGACCAACGCCTCCTGCGCCTGGAGTTCATTCGGCGCGTGCTGGAGCGCTACGGTTTCGAAACTTCGACCCGCGGGGACATGATCGACGCCAGATGCGCCCGCCTCGGGGAGAACGATACGCGTCGCCTCCTGGCCCGGCTTGGCTATCTCATGGCCATGACCCGGCTCATGGACATGCGCCTGGATGACGAGGAACAGGTGGAAGCGGAAGTGGAACGGTTCATTGCAGACGCGGAGAATCGGGATGTTCGGAAAGAAAGCATGTAAGGGACCGGTCTACCAGGTGACCTGGGTCACGGATCAGCTCGGCGTGGGGCAGGCTCCCATGAGCCACCCGCAGCTCGACGCCATCCGGGCTCAGGGTATCGACGCGATCCTCAACCTCTGCGGAGAATTCTGCGATCTGCATGACATCGAGGCGGATGCGGGTTTCGAGGTACATTACCTGCCCCTGGAAGACGAGGAGGCCCCCGGTCTCATCGAGCTGGAAAAGGCTCTGGAGTGGCTGGACGAGGCCATCTATCTGGGCAAGAAGGTGCTCATTCACTGTCGCCACGGCATCGGACGCACCGGCACCGTGCTCAATTCCTACCTGTTGCGGCGGGGCCTGGGCCACAAGCTGGCAGGCAAGGCCCTCAAGAAGCTGCGGAGCAAGCCCGCCAATTTCGTACAGTGGCGCACCGTGCGCAAGTACGGCAAGAAGTCGGGTCAGCTCACCGTGCGAGAGCCGAGCCTCGAGTTCAAGCGACTGGTGGACCTTTCGCCGTTCTTCAACGACTACAACGAGGTCGTGGAGCGGGTGGAGGAGTTCGTGGGCGAGCAGGGCGCGGGACACGCCTGCGGCCTGGACCACGACCAGTGCTGTCACACCCCGGTCCGCCTCTCGCTGGCCGAGGCGGTGCACATCAGCCACCGGATCAACATCGAGCTGACCAACGAAAAACGGATCGAGGTCATCGAGCGGGCCGTGGAGACGGCCCAGGCCGAACGAAAGACCGCATCGGCCATCGGCACCGAGGGAGAGAGCAGCGAATACTGCCTGTCCGAGGCGGGCGCGGTCTGTCCGTTGCTGGAAGAGGGCGTTTGCATGCTCTTTTCCCACCGCCCCATCCAGTGCCGGGTTTTCGGCCATGACCAGAGCATGGACGGCGAGTTGTGGTCCTCGCTGCTCACGCCCGCATTGGAAAAGATATCCTCGGAGATCTGGTTTGCCTACACGGGCTCTCTGGCCTCCTGTCTGCCGCTGTTCTCCCTGCCCGACGTGGTCTCAGGCAAGTTCATGGAGACCATCTTCAAGCTGATGATGGAGCAGGGGCTGGATTCCTGACCTCCCGCACTCCGCGCCGCCGGTCCTTCCGGGCGGCTATGCCGGGTCCACCAGGATGGCGACCACGTCCATGACGTTGGTCCGGGTCGGCCCGGTTCTGAGCAGGGTCCCCGCATTGTCGAAGAACGCGTAGGCGTTGTTGTCATTCAGGTATTCGCGTGCGGCCAGGGACTGCTCGTCAGAGCGGGCCACGGTGTCCGGCAGGACCAGCGCGCCGGCCGCGTCCGTGGGGCCGTCCGTGCCGTCGGTGCCGAGGCTCATGACGGCCACGCGCTCGCGGCAGTGCTGCATGCCCGAGAGCTCCACCACTGCGGCCAGGGCCAGTTCCTGGTTGCGTCCGCCCAGTCCCTTGCCCTTGATCGTTACCGTTGTCTCGCCTCCGGCCAGCAGGCAGACTGGCGGCTGTATGCCGTGTTTCCCTTCGCAGTATTCACCGGCCAGGCGAATGAGGTCTGCGGCCACTTCCCTGGCCTCGCCCTGCATGGCTCCATCAACCACGATCGGCGTGTAGCCCATCTCCCGCGCCGCTTCGGCCGCTCCGGCCACGGCCATGCCGTTGCCCGCGACGATGACGTTGCGCACCTTTTGGAAACACGGATCGTCCGCCTTGAGGGTCTCCGGGATGTCGCCCGAGCAGCCTCCGGCAATGACCTTGGTCACCTCATCCGGGGCCTTGCTGCACAGGGCGTATTTGTCCAGGGTGGCCTGGCAGTCAAGGAAGGTGGACGCGTCCGGCGCGGTGGGGCCGGAGCCGATGACGTCCAGGGCGTCACCCACCACGTCCGAGATGATCAGCGAGCAGACCGTGGCCGGTTCCAGCGCCTTGGCCAGCCGACCGCCCTTGAACAGGGAGAGGTGCTTGCGGATGGCGTTGATCTCGCCGATGTCCGCCCCGCACTCCAGCAGGCGGCGGGTGACGTCCTGCTTGATGCGCAGGGTGACCGGCGGGCAGGGGGCCGGGACCAGGGCGCTCGCCCCTCCCGAGAGCAGGCAGAAGACCAGGTCGCGCTCCGTGGCGCCCTTGGCCAGGGAGAGGAGCTCTCGCGCCGCGCGTTCCCCGGCCAGGTCCGGGACCGGATGGCCGGATTCGAGCACGCGCGTTCTGGTGAGGGGCAGGTCGTGGCCGTACTTGGTGGCGACAATGCCGCCGTGCAGATCGTCGCCGAGGAGGTCCTCCATGGTTTCGGCCATGGCCGCCGAGGCCTTGCCCGCGCCCAGGAGAAAGATGCGTTCGTATTGCTTGAGGTCGTAATCGCAGCCGTCCACGGTGAGGATGTCTCCCTTGCGGGAGACGGCCGCGCGGATGGCCGGGTCCGGTGCCACGGCCTCTATGGTCCTGTCCACGATGCGCATGAGCTGCGTCTTTTTTTCCAGGTAGGTTGTCATTGATATTCCGTTCGGGCGGTTTGTGGTTTTGAGGTGGTGAGATAACGGACACGCGCGAGGGAGCGGTGCGCCGGAGCGCTCCATTCCCTTTTTCCATAATATGCCGTGTCCCGAGTCTCGTCAGCCCTTGAAGAGCTCCGGGTTGAGGCAGGTCTCGGGTTGTTTACCCCTGAGCATAGCGGTCAGGTTGCGTGCGGCGAGAGTGGCCATGTCCGTGCGCGAAGAGATGGTGGCCGAGCCCACGTGCGGCAACACGATGACGTTGTCCAGCTCTGCCAGGCCCGGATCCATGGCGGGTTCGTTTTCGTAGACGTCCAGCCCGGCTCCTGCGATCTGACCGCTCTTCAGGGCGGCGGCCAGGTCTGCCTCCTTGATCACCGGCCCGCGCGCGGTGTTCACTATGTAGGCGGTCTCCTTCATGCGCGCAAAGGCCGAGGCGTCGAAGAGGTGCCTGGTGCCGTCCGTCAGCGGACAGTGCAGGGATATGAAATCGGATTCCTCCAGCAGACGGTCGAAGGTGACCAGCTCGGCGTTCAGTTCGTCTTCGAGCACCGCGTTGTGGCGGCCCGAGGAACTGGTATAGAGGACTTTCATGTTGAACCCGCGGGACATCAGGGCCATGGCCGTACCGATGCGCCCCGCGCCCACGATGCCCAGGGTCTTGCCCTTGACGTCGCCGCCGATGAACTGAAGCGGACCCCAGCCGGTCCACGCGCCCGAGCGCATGACCTTGTCCGTCTCCACTATGCGCCGGGCCACCCCGAAGAGCAGCGCCCAGGCAAGCTCCGCCGTGGCGTCGGTGAGCACGCCCGGGGTGTTGGAGACAGGGATTCCGCGCCGTGTGGCTTCGGCCACGTCGATGTTGTCGAAGCCCACCGCGTAGTTGGCGTACCCCTTCAGGCGGGCGGCCGCGTCGAAGAATTCCCCGTCGATCCTGTCGGAGAGCATGCCGATGACGCCATCGTAGGCGGCGGCTTTTTCGAGCAGCTCGGCGCGGGTGAGGGGAGCGTCTTCCGGGTTGATGTCCACTTCGGCCACTTCCGCCAGCAGGTCGAGTCCGGCCTGGGGAATCCGCCGGGTCACGTATACCGAATGGGGTTTCATATCATTATCCTTGTGGTTGGTCGTTGTTGCAGGGGGCGGCGTCCGCTTGCGGCCGCCACAGCCAGCGCTTCAGTTCCACGCGGTCCCGTTGGTCGAAGGTCACGCCCTCGGCCTCCAGCAGCTCCCGCTGGAGGTCGCCGCCGCGTTGGGCGGGGAGGCCGATGCTGCCGTCCTTGCGGATGACCCGGTGCCAGGGAAGGCCCTCCTTGCGCGAGGACGAATGGAGGATGCGGACGACCTGCCGGGCTGCTCTGGGAGATCCGGCCATGGCCGCCACCGCACCGTAGGTGGTTACCTTGCCCCGGGGGATGGCGTGGATGCGTTCGATGACGCGCCGGGTGAACGGGAGAGTCATGCTCGCATGGTAGCGATATGAGGGAGTGCAGTCCAGTCCCGGGCGCATTCGGGTTGTGTCGTTTCCGTTTCGAAATGAGGCGAGATTTCCCACCGGTTGGGTGGGAATCAGCCTTTTTTTGTTTTTTTTACCCCTCCCCGAGAGTCCTTGCCAACAGTGCGCTCTGCGAGTTTTTGAAAATAGAGATCATTCCTGAAATCGATATTTATACATTAATATCGGCAAATTAAAAAACCTACCAACTTAGTTACAAAAATCACGAAAAGGGTTGACGAAGGGCTTGCTGGTAACATACCGAGCCGGTAGGGTTTAAAACCTACACAACCAGTAGGAATTTAAACCCACCGGTTGCGTAGGATTTTGGAACCGGATTTGTGCGGCGGTTTTCGCGGATGCCTGAGCGACAAGGCAAGGACGCGACGGGGGGTCCCGAGGGAGCCCGTAAACCGGGCCCGGAGGGCAGCGCCGGACAGAACCAGGTTCACAGCCAACAACGCTTTTGAGGAAAGGGATCGACACATGGCAAACGGTAAAAGGGTATTGCGATTCAGTGCCATCCTGATTGCGCTGGCGGGCGTGCTGGTCTTCCATCTGGAAGCCATGGGCATGCTGGACTCCACGGCGGAAGCCGAGGGGCGGCCTGATGTGATCATGATCGACACCATCGCGCGGTTTGGGGAGCTGGAGCAGCCAGCGGCCGTGTTCAAACACGACGTGCACACCAAGGCCCTGAAGGCACAGGGCAAGAGCTGCGAAGCCTGTCACAGCAAGGACGCCAAGGGGAACATGACCCTGACGTTCAAGGGTGTGGAAGGCGACGGAACGTCCGAACTCGGCGCTTCCGACATCAAGAAAATTTATCACGACGGCTGTATCACCTGCCACAATGACACGGCAGAGAAGAATCTCGAGTCCGGTCCCGCAGTGGGCGAGTGCCGCAGCTGTCACCAGGAAAAGCCCGAAACCGGCGTGATGCGCGCCGATGCGGGCATGGACAACGTCCTGCACTACGCCCACTGGAGCTCCAAGGAGATCCCGGCTGACAAGGGCAAGGACACCAATTGCGGCGCCTGCCACAAGAAGTCCGGTGAAGAGGACAGCTGGCGCGTCGCGGCCGAGAAGTCCGGCGAGCCCCTGGACGAGGTCTTCCACTCCAAGTGTGTGACCTGTCACCAGAGCCTGGCCGACAAGAAGGCCGAGA
The DNA here is from genome assembly GCF_009762795.1 of Pseudodesulfovibrio cashew. Taxonomy (NCBI): domain Bacteria; kingdom Pseudomonadati; phylum Thermodesulfobacteriota; class Desulfovibrionia; order Desulfovibrionales; family Desulfovibrionaceae; genus Pseudodesulfovibrio; species Pseudodesulfovibrio cashew. The sequence goes on from NZ_CP046400.1 coordinate 2,138,508, forward strand.
AGACCGGCCCGGTCAAGTGCGCCGGTTGTCACGGCACCGCCGAGATCGCGGACCGCAAGGCCGAAGAGGCCAAGAAGCTGGCTGCCATGGGAGGCGTGCTGCCGCGCCTGCCGAGAAAGCAGCCCGACCTGTTGATGGTTATGCCCAAACTCGAAGAGGGCGCTAAAATAGACGATAAGCCGTCCGGCATGGCTCCGGTTGCCTTCAACCACAAGTTCCACGAGGAAAACGTGGACTCATGCCGTACGTGCCATCACAAATCCGTGCAGGCCTGTTCCAGTTGCCATACCCAGCTGGGTGTTGAGAAGGACGGGGTTGTCAGTCTTGACCAGGCCATGCACGTTGTGATGAGTGACCGCTCCTGTATCGGCTGCCATGCCAAGGAGCAGGAAAAGCCCGAATGCGCCGGGTGTCACTCCCTGCGCACCGCGGACAAGCCCGCTTCCGATGCCTCCTGCAAGACCTGCCACGTCACCCCGCGTGACGCCGAAGGCAACGCTCTGGCCCTGGCCGGTGCGCCCAAGGAGATGAAGGAAGCCGTGGCCGGACAGATCATTGCCGAACGTCCGCAGACCCACGCGGTTCCCGCAGTGGACGCCATCCCCGAGTTCGTGACCATCGGCGCCATCGCCGACAAGTTCCAGGCGAGCAAGATGCCGCACCGGAAGATCGTGCTCAAGATGCTGGACAACATCAAGGACAGCAAGCTGGCCTCCACCTTCCACGCCACTCCCGAGGCCGTGTGCGGTGCCTGCCACCACAACAGCCCGGCGACCCTGACGCCGCCCAAGTGCTCCAGCTGCCACGCCGTGGCCACGGACCTCGTTTCCGGTAAGCCCGGTCTCAAGGCCGCCTACCATGGGCAGTGCATGCGTTGCCATACTGAAATGAAGCTCGAAAAGCCCGCCGCCACCAACTGCGTCGCGTGCCACGAGAAAAAAACCAACTAGCCCAAGGAGATCGACATAATGTTACGCAGAACATTCCTCGGACTGTTGGGCGCCGCAGGCGCGAGTGCCGCGCTTCCCAAGTCGGCCAAGGCCGGAGGACACGAGTTCCAGCCTCACCCGGACACGCATGGGGTGTTGTTTGACGCCACCCGCTGCATCGGCTGCCGCCGTTGCGAGAAGGCGTGCAACGAAGTCAACGACCTGCCCGCTCCCGACAAACCGTTCGACGACCTCTCCGTCCTGGAGCAGGAACGCCGGACCACCGAGAAGGCCTATACGGTCGTCAACAAATACGCGGGCAAAGGCGGCCCGGTCTTTCGCAAGACCCAGTGCAACCACTGCCTGGAACCCGCCTGCGCCTCGGCCTGCTTCGTGCGGGCCTTCAAGAAGCTGCCCAACGGCGCAGTGGTCTACGACGCCTCCGTGTGCGTCGGCTGCCGCTACTGCATGGTCGCCTGTCCCTTCGGGATCCCGGCCTACGAATACGACGAGCCGATCACTCCCCGGGTCATGAAGTGCACCATGTGCGCCCCGCGCCTGGCCGAGGGCAAGCTCCCCGGCTGCGTGGAGATCTGCCCCAAGGAAGCCCTGGTGTACGGTCCGCGCGAAGAGCTGATCAAGGTTGCCCGCGAGCGCATTCGCCGCTTCCCGGAACGCTACCTGGATCACGTCTACGGTGAAAAGGAAATGGGCGGCACCAGCTGGCTGTATATCTCCGGCGAGCCCTTCTCCAACATCGGCCTGCGCGAGGACCTTGGCACCAAGTCGGCTCCCGAGCTGACCGCCGGCGCCCTGGCCGCCGTGCCCATGGTCGTTGGCCTGTGGCCCGTGGTCCTTGGCGGCATCTGGGCAGTGACCCAGCGCAACGCCAAGATCGCCAATCAGGAAAGGGTGATGGCCGTCAAGGATGCCCTGACCAAGGCCGGTTCCGAGGCCGAGAAGAAACTCGCCGACGAGCTCTCCAAGGCCGAGGTGGCCAACAAGCGCCGCATCGAGGTCGAGGTCAAGAAGGCCGTTGAGGAGGCGCTCTCCGCCAAGGACGACGATGCCGAAAACAATGAGGAGGAGTCCTAGATGTCTGTCGACAACGCCGCTCCCAAAAAGTCGTTTTTTACGCCATTCAACCTCATCGCCACGATGATCCTCATAGCGGGTGTCGTCGTCTCGGTGATGCGGTTCACCGGCGGCCTCGGCGCCGTCACCAACCTTGACCAGAACAATCCGTGGGGCATCTGGATCGGTTTCGACCTGCTCTGCGGTGTGGCACTGGCCGCCGGTGGTTACACCACCTCCGCCGCCTGCTACATCTTCGGTCTCAAGAAGTTCCACGCCGGCGTCCGTCCGGCGATCCTGACCGCCTTCCTGGGCTACGCCCTGGTGGTCTTCGCACTCGGCTACGACGTCGGTCGCCCCTGGCGACTGCCGTACCCCATCTTCGTCCAGCAGGGCACCACGTCCCTGCTGTTTGAAGTAGGCCTGTGCGTCATGCTCTACCTGACCGTGCTGTTCATCGAGTTCTCGCCCGCCGCCCTCGAGTGGCTGGGCATGAGAAAGATCCGCAACATCGTGGTCAAGATGACCCTCGCCCTGACCATCTTCGGCGTGGTTCTGTCCACCCTGCACCAGTCCTCCCTGGGCGCGCTGTTCACCATCGCCCCCTCGAAGCTGCATCCGCTCTGGTACTCCCAGTACCTGCCGCTGTTCTTCTTCGTGTCGAGTATCTGCGCGGGCATGTCCATGGTCATCTTTGAGGGTACCCTCTCCCACAAGCCCATGCACCACTTGATGGATGCGGAGTACCTGGACAATCACGACGGCCTTATTCTTGGATTCGGTAAGGCCACTTCCATCGTGTTGTTCGGGTACTTCGCCATCAAGGTCATCGGCCTGGCCTACGACAACAACTGGCACTACCTGACCACCGGCTACGGCGCGTGGTTCATGGTCGAGATGCTCGGTTTCGTGGCCCTGCCGTCCTTCCTGTACGCCATCGGCGTCCGGGACAGGAACATAACGTTGATCAAGTGGGCCGCCGGACTCACCGTCCTCGGCATCGTCGTCAACCGGTTCAACATCTCCATGGTGGCCTTCAACTACCACCTGCCTGCTGCACTGCGGTACTTCCCGAGCTGGGGCGAGATCACCATCTCCCTGTTCGTGGTTACCATCGGCGTTGTCGTGTTCCGGTTCATCACCACCCGGATGCCCATCTTCTTCGAGCATCCCGATTACAAGGACGAACACTAGGAGGTACGTCATGGAATTCTACAGTCTTCAGGAATACTACACCTTCACCAAGGGCGTCGTGTACCTGCTCATGGGCGGAATTCTCGTAGGGGCGACCCTCTACTGGCAGTTCCTCCTCGGCGGCAACAAGAAGGACGACTAGGCTCACGCCGTCGTTTCGCAATCAACGATATGACATTCAAGGAGAAGCGGAAATGTACGATTTCCTGACAGGGCCGATGCTCTGGGCGACGTTTCTCGTCAGCTTCGGCGGCCTGATAGTGCGAGCCATCATGTATGTGAAGGGTCTCAGCTGGCAGCTCGACCGAGTGGCCTACCGCCCCCACATGAGCTATGGCATGCGCGGAGCCGTTCGCTCCATCCTGGCCTTCATCATCCCGTTTAAAGCCCGGCTGTGGCGCACGCGCCCCGGCTTCACCATCATCTTCTTCGCCTTCCACATCGGGCTGCTGGTCACCCCGATCTTCCTGGAGGCGCACAACGTGATGCTGCAAAAGGCATTCGGCGTGTCCCTGCCGACGCTGCCCACCGGCGTGGCCGACGGCCTGGCCTGGGTCTGCCTGGTCGGCGGGCTGTTCATGGTCCTTCGTCGCATCGCCTTCCCGGAGGTGCGCATCATCACCACGGCCTATGACTACCTGCTGCTGGTCATCACCGTGCTGCCGTTCATCACCGGATTGATCGCCCGCTACGAGATGGGCGACTACAACTTCTGGCTGACGGCGCACATCCTGACCGGTGAAATCTGGCTGCTCAGCCTGCCCTTCACCAAGCTCAGCCACGCCATCCTGTTCTTCATGTCCCGCATGCAGCTGGGCATGGACTACGGCATCAAGCGCGGCGGCATGAAGGGCTCCGACATGGCCTGGTAACCGGGCGATACTGCCAAAGAATGGAGAAGCACAATGCCTGAAGGAAAATTCTGCAACAAGACGCCCATCACCACCGAAGAGCAGCTCAAGGCCACTCTCGGGGATAAGGGCGGCAAGCAATACTACGAAGAAATGAACCACCTGGACGTGGATTCTGAGAAGCTCTGGGGAGCCATTCAGAAGACCATGAAGTCCAGGACCAAAACCTGGTTGGAAATCTGCGCTCACTGCGGCCTCTGCGCCGAGTCCTGCTTCCTCTACCAGGTCAACGGACGGGTGCCCGAACAGGTGCCTTCCTACAAGATCCAGTCCACGCTCGGCCAGATGGTCAAGAAGAAGGGCAAGGTCGACAACGAGTTCATGCAGATGTGCATGGAGACCGCCTGGTCCAAGTGCACCTGCTGCAATCGTTGCGGCATGTACTGCCCCCACGGCATCGACATGGGCGTCATGTTCAGCTACCTGCGCGGCCTGCTCTACTCCCAGGGCTTCGTGCCGTGGGAGCTGAAGATCGGCGCGGGCATGCACCGCGTCTACCGCGCCCAGATGGACGTCACCATGGAAGACTGGGTCGAGACCTGCGAGTGGATGGCCGAGGAGACCGAGGAAGAATGGCCCGGTCTGGAAATCCCCGTGGACAAGGAAGACGCTGACATCATGTACACCTGCAACGCCCGTGAGCCCAAGCACTACCCGGAAGATATCGCCGAAGCGGCCATTCTCTTCCACGTGGCGGGCGAGAACTGGACCGTGCCTTCCGAGGGCTGGGAGCAGACCTCCCTGTCCATGTTCGCCGGTGACTGGGAATGCTGCAAGGACAACGTCGTCAACGTCTACAGCGCCATCGAGCGGCTGCGTCCCAAGCGGGCCATCGGCACCGAGTGCGGTCACGCGCACCGCGCCACCGTCATCGAGGGCCCGTACTGGGCCGGACGTGAGGATGGACAGCCCCCGGCACCGTATATCCACTACGTCGAATGGCTGGCCGAGGCCCTGCGCACCGGCAAGCTCAAGATTGACCCGGCCAAGCGGATCAAAGAGCCCGTCACGCTGCAGGACTCCTGCAACTACGTGCGTAACCAGGGCCTCAAGGACGTGACGCGCGAGATCATCAGCTACATCGTCGAGCCCGGCTACTTCGTGGAGATGGCCCCCAACAAGGAGCACAACTACTGCTGCGGCGGTGGTGGCGGCTTCAACGGCATCGGCCTGTACCGCGAGCAGCGCAACGTGGCCCTGCGCAAGAAGAAGCAGCAGATCCTCGATACCGGCTGCAAGCTGGTCATCGCGCCCTGCCACAACTGCTGGGACGCCATCCGGGACCTGGAAGAAGAGTACGAGATCGGTATCCGCTGGTCCTTCCTCAAGCCGCTGGTCATCGGCATGCTCGACGTGCCGGAGCACCTGCTGCCCAAAGACGAGTAACCATGGCCGGCCGCCTTCGGGCGGCTGAGAGTCAAACCTTCGAGGTGAGATATGTTCAAGAAGATTCTTTTGGCAACCAGCGGTGCTCCGTCCACCTTCGGTGCCGCCCGCGTCGCCTTTGACATGGCCAAACGCTACGGGGCCGAAGTCGTGGTTCTCAACGTCATGGGCGTGCCCACCAAGGCCTTTTCCCAGGTCGTCAACGACGTCCGTACCGGAGAAGAGGTCGAGGTCGACGACGAGTACCGGTCCTGGGTCGAGGAGGAGCTCAAGACCACGTTCGAGAAGCAGTTCGAGACCGTGGAATTCTCCAAGCTCGTGCTGACCACCGGCGTTCCGCACCGTGAAATCCTGCGCTGCGCCCGCGACGAGGACGTGGATATGATCGTCATGGGCGCCAGCTCCGGCGATTCCAATGTCTACCGCAAGGGGTATCCCGGCTCCACACTGCAGCGCGTGGCCAAGGCCGCCCGCTGCCCGGTGATGACCGTGCACCGCGAGACCGCGTCCTACTGGGGCGGTTTCAGCAACATCGTCTTCGCCACCGACTTCTCCAAGCAGGCGGCAAGCGCATTCAAGTTCTCGCTGAACGCCGCCAAGGAGCTCGATAGCGACCTGACCATCCTGCACGCCCTGGACATCAGCGGCAAGGTGCTGGATCAGAACGAGATCGAGGACCGGCTTATCGCTGCCCGCGAGCGCATCCGGGGTACCTACGACCTGGGCGACTTCAAGAATTGCGACATCGAGGTTTGGGAAGGTGTTCCCTACGTTGAAATAGTCAAGATGGCACGCGAACGGTCCGCCGACCTCATCGTCATGGCGCACCACATCCGCGAGCTGGACCCGGAAAAGGCGCGGATCGGCTCCACCATGGAGCAGGTCATCCTGCGCGCCGGCTGTCCGGTGATCAGCGTGTCCAAGCCTGACAAGGTATAGAGAGCGATAACGCGTCAACGTGCCCGGTGAGGGCCGGGCACATAATATTAATGCCGCGACCGGCCTTGGCGGGAGCGGTCGCGGCATAGTCAAGAATCACCGTGTGATTCATGTCTACCAGGAGGGTTATTATGTCCAAGAAGATTCTTATCATCGACGACGACAAGGAAATCCGCTCGTATTTGTCCGAACTGCTCGGCGACAACGGGTATGAGACCGTGACCGCCAACGACGGTTCCGAGGCCGTGGAGATCGCCAAGCGGGAAAAGCCGGATCTCGTTACGCTGGACCTGGAGATGCCCAACGAATGGGGCCCCCGGTTCTACCGCAAAATGACCCAGGACGAAGAGCTGAAGCGTACGCCCGTGGTGGTCATCAGCGGCCTCAACGCGATCAAATACGCTATTCCCAAGGCGGTAGCAAGCCTTACGAAGCCTTTCGAACCGGCTCAATTGCTGAAAATTGTCAAGGACACCATTGGATAGCCAATCGGTTTGGGGTTGATTCATACCGGTCCGCGCGCCGCGAGGCGTGCGGGCCAACTTTTCAGACTTGGACAAGCGCGCGGCTTGAGTATACGTTGCACGGGTTGAGGGGGTTCGCCCCCGGCACCGAGAACACAGGTAGGGCAGATGCCGAAGAAAATCATGGTGGTGGATGACGATCCGGATATCGTCGACTACCTCGTCAACGTATTCGAAGATCACGGTTATGAGACCTGCCGCGCGTCGGACGGGATTTCGGCGTACGATGTGGCCCTGGCAGAGAAGCCGGACCTCATCACGCTGGATATCGAGATGCCCCACGAGTGGGGGCCCCGGTTTTACCGCCGGTTGACGAGTGAGGAGGAGTTCTCCGACATCCCGGTGATAGTCATCAGCGGGCTGTCCGGGATTCATCTGGCCATCCGCAGGGCAGTGGCGACCATCAAGAAGCCGTTTGACCCCGCCGATGTGATCCAGATAGTGCGAGAGGCCCTGGGCGAATAGCCCGGGCCGGTGAACCTTGCGATTTGCGGAAGCCGTGCCGCCTACGGGGGCGAGGCCGGCAATCCGCTGAAGGTGCCTTTGGGGGTAAGATGGGGTTCAGCAAGTTGATGCTCGTGGATGACGAGGAGGGTGTCCGGCGTTTTCTGGGGCTCTCTCTCATGGACATGGGATACCAGGTGGAGACTGCCGGTGACGGCGAGTCCGCCCTGGCCCTGTTCGAGACATTTCGTCCGCAGGTCGTATTCACAGACATCAAGATGCCTGTCATGGACGGCATCGAGCTGCTTCGGCGGATCAAGGCCGATTCTCCTGACACCGAAGTGATCATGATCACCGGCCACGGTGACATGGACATGGCCATCGAGTCCCTCAAGCATGGGGCCTCGGACTTCATCACCAAGCCCATCAATAACGACGTGCTGGAAATCTCCCTGGATCGCGCCAGGGAGCGGTTTTCCATGCGCATGCAGCTCCGCGAGTATACCGAAAATCTCGAACGGCTCGTGGAGGAGAAAACCAGCCGCATCATCGAGCTGGAACGCCAGAACGCCGCATGCCAGGTCGTCCAGGGGCTCTCCTCGGCCCTGTCCAGCGCCGCCCAGGAGGTCGAGACCGGTTCCGGCCTGTTCAACGAGCTTCCCTGTCTGGTCTCCATTCACAACCGCTATCTGGAGATCGTGGCCCACAACAAGCTCTTCGAGGAGCGACTGGGCAACCACGTGGGCTCCAACAGCTTTGATATCTATTCCGACCGCAACTCTCCGGGCAACGCCTGCCCGGTGCAGAAGACCTTCGAGACGGGCAAGGGCCAGCGCTCCAAGGAAAATTTCCTCTCCAGGGACGGGGACGAGATCCCGGTCACGGTCTACACCGCTCCCATCCCGGACAAGGATGGCAACATCGAGCTGGTGCTCGACATCTCCGTGGACATGACCGAGCTCAAGCGTCTCGAAGACGAATTGCTCACGGCCCAGTACAAGTACCAGCGTCTCTTCGATGACGCTCCCTGCTACATTACCGTACAGAATCCGGACCTGACCATTGCCGAGGCGAACCGGAAGTTCGTCAGGGACTTTGGCGATGTGGCCGGAAAATTCTGCTTCGACACCTACAAGCACCGCGAGAACCCCTGTCCGGATTGCCTGGTGGCCAAGACCCTCAAGGACGGCGAGCCCCGGCAGCGGGAGACCGTGGTCACCACCCTGACCGGCGAGCAGAAGAACATGCTGGTCCAGTCCGCGCCCATTTACGACGCCTCGGGCCGGGTTATCCAGGCCATGGAGCTGTCGACGGACATCACCGAAATCCGCAAGTTGCAGGATCACCTGACTTCCCTGGGTATCATGCTCGGTTCCATGTCCCACGGCGTCAAGGGCATGCTTACCTCGCTTGATGGAGGCATCTACCGGTTGGAGTCCGGGCTGCGCAAGGGAGACGAGCAGCGCGTGCAGGACGCCACCAAGACGCTGAAGTCCATGATCGGTCGCGTCAAGAAGATGGTCCTGGACATTTTGTACTACGCCAAGTCCCGCGAGCTGGAGACCGAAAGCGTGGACGCCAGCGTCTTCCTGCGGGATACGGCGGAGATCGGTGGGGCCAAGGCGGAGGTGTCGGGCGTGGAGTTCGTCTGCGACGTGCCCGACGGGCTTGGTGACATCCAGGCCGACACCGCGGCCCTCTCCGCGGCGCTGGTCAATTTCCTGGAAAACGGAGTGGATGCCTGCGACGGTCGCGGTGTTGACGGCGGTGGCCGCCTGGAGTTCTCGGCCCGGCGGGAGAACGGCAACCTGGTCATCACGGTCGCGGATAATGGCATGGGCATGGACCAGGAGACGAAGGATAAGATCTTCACCCTGTTCTTCTCCTCCAAGGGCAAGCGAGGCACCGGCATCGGATTGTTCATCTCCAACCAGACCATCGAACGGCACGGCGGGACCATTCGAGTGGATTCGTCGCCGGACACGGGGTCGATTTTCACCATAATTCTGCCTGACCGGCTCAGTTGAGCCTTGGGCCGCGCATCGGCCTCCGGCACCTCCGCTCCCGGCTGATTGTCAGGAGCCGCCCGCTGTGGTATGCCGGTTCCTCACGGGGCGCGGCTTCCGCTCTCCTTTTTCGCTTTTCGAGTACGCCGCAATGAAACTGACCACACGAAGCCGTTACGGAACCCGCCTCCTCCTCGACATCGCCCTGCACAGCCAGGACGGCAGCCCCGTGCCCAGCAAAGACACGGCACGGAGGGAAGGGCTGTCGCTCAAGTACCTGGAGCGGCTCATTCAGATGCTCAAGCAGGCGGGCTACGTCAAGGGTAAGCGCGGCCCCAACGGGGGCAACGTGCTGATCCGCGAGCCTGCGGACATCTCCATCGGTGAAGTGGCCCGGATTCTTGACGGCGAGGAACAGGTTCTGGGGTGTGAGGGGGATGTCACCACCTGCCCGCGTGCCGCCGTCTGTCTCAAACGGTCCATCTGGGACGACGCCAGCATGGCCATGTACAAGATGCTCGACTCCTATTCCCTGGCAGACCTGATGAAGGACGCGTATCTGTGTCCGCATAATCCGCCGCAAGAGGAATAGACGCCCGACCGCGATCGGAAACAACCAAGGCCATGAGGGAGGCTGCACGTTGTTCAAGAGATTTCGAGAAAGCCTGATTGCCAAGATGATCCTGTCCGGGGGAGTGACGCTGCTGCTCTGCGTATTCCTGTGGACGGGATTCAACGTTTTCTACTTCAAGCGTAATGTGGAAGACAACGTCATGTCCGACATCGCCATGTTGTCGGACACGATCATGCTCGGCCTGCACTACGCCATGATGCTCGACTCCGAGAAGGACATCGAGGAGAACATCAACAATATCAGCAAGCAGGAAGACATCCGCAATATCCGCGTCTACAACAAGGAAGGGCGCATCGTTTTTTCCAATATCCCGGAGGAGGTGGGGACCACCATCGACCGGACGGCCCCTTCCTGCCGGAGCTGCCACCAGTACGATCCGCCGCCCGCGACCATGCCCCTGTCCGAACGCAGCCGGATGTTCAAGTCGGGGGGTGAGCGGCTGATGGGCATCATGACGCCCATTCCCAATTCCGAGGGGTGTTCGCCCGGGCCGTGTCACGTGCACAGCAACGACGAGAAGGTCCTGGGCCTGCTGGACGTGAGCCTGAACATGGACAAGAAGAACGCCATGATCGCCACCTTCGAGCAGGTCAACGTGGGCATCTCCGTGGTGGTTTTCGTGGCCACGTTCATCGCCCTGTTCGTCTTCACCTACAAATTTATCTTCCGGCCCATCACGCGCTACATCAAGGCTACGCGGGGCATCAGCGAGGGGTATGCCTTTTCGCCCATCGACGTGGAGCAGGCCGACGAGATCGGGACCCTGGGACAGGCCTTCAACATCATGGGCCAGCGTGTTTCGGAAAAGCACCGCGAGCTGATGGAGCAGCGGGAGGAATTCCGCAACCTGTTCGACAACGTGCCTTGTCTGGTCAGCGTGGTGGACAGGGATTTCCGGGTGGTGCAGCACAACAACGCCTACGAGCGCCACTTCGGCCTGCCCATGGGCAACCGCTGCTGGCAGATCAACAAGGGGCGGCTCGAAAAATGCGAGGCGTGCCCTGTGGAGCGGACTTTCGAGGACGGCCTTTCGCACATGAGCGAGGAGTCCGGCCTGTCCAAGGACGGCAAGCCCATCCACTGGATCGTCTACACCTCGCCCGTGCACGACAAGCACGGCAAGGTGGTGGCGGCCATGGAGATGATGATCGACATCACCTGGCGCAAGGAGCTGGAGAGCCGCCTTGCCCAGTCCGAGCGGCGTTATCACGCCATCTTCGACTCCATTCCCAACGCCATCTTCATCCTGGATCGGGAGTCCCTGGAGATTCTCAACTGCAACGACTCCTCGGAGGGCATCTACGGATGGGCTCCCCAGGAGCTGCGCGGCCGCTCCTTCCTGGAGTTCTTCCGAGAGGAGGAACTCTCCGACTGGAACCATCTTGTCCGCTCCAAGGGCGAGATCGAGCTGTGTACGCACATCACCCGGACCGGCAAGCCGATCTTCGTGTTCATGCGCATCTCGCCAGCCAGCTTCGACGACAGGGAAACCCTGATAGTCACCTGCACGGACGTGACCAAGCGCATGGAGGCCGAGCAGCAGCTCATCCAGGCGAGCAAGATGACCACTCTGGGCGAGATGTCCACGGGCGTGGCTCATGAGCTCAACCAGCCGCTGACCATCCTCAAGGCCATCTCCAATTTGCTCTCTCGCAAGGTTTCCAGGAAAGCCCCGGTGGAGCCGGGGATCATGGAGGAGATGGCCGAGGGCATCTCCACCCATGTGGACCGGGCGAGCAAGATTATCGAGCACATGCGGGAATTCGGGCGCAAGGCGGACCTCAAGACCATGCCGGTGCAGCTGAACGAGGTGCTGGAGCGTGGTTTCGAGTTCTTCAGCCAGCAGCTCAAGGTCCACAACATTGAGGTGGTCTGGGACCTGGATAAGAACCTCCCCATGATCATGGCCGACTCCAACCGGCTGGAGCAGGTGGTGGTCAACCTGTTGCTCAACGCCAGGGACGCCATCGAGGAGAAGTGGAAGGGGCGCGGACTGGACGCGGACAAGCGCATTCATATCCGTTCCTTCCGCAAGGACTCTAGCGTCTTCTTCCGGGTCTGCGACACGGGCGCGGGTATCCCCGACCCCATCCGCGACAGGTTGTTCGAGCCCTTCTTCACCACCAAGAGCGTGGGCAAGGGCACAGGACTGGGCCTGTCCATCTCCTACGGTATCGTGGGCGACTACGGCGGAGACATCAAGGTCGTGGAGTGGGAGGGCGAGGGCGCCTGCTTCGAGATTTCCTTCCCGGTTGCCGAGTGCGGGATGTAACCGGTTTCTCGGTACGTCTGCCGGACTGATTCAGGCGTTGCGGGCAAGGGAGGTGAGTACCGCCTCCCGGATTCGTGCCGCCAGTTCCTCGGCCTCCGTGGGCTTGAACAGGAAGTCGAACGCTCCGGCGCGAATTGCCTTGATGCCGTCCAGAACGCTGCCCTGGCCGGTGAGCATGATCACCGGTACGCCGGGGAAGCGCCTGCGTAGGGCCTTGAGCGTTTGCACGCCGTCCAGTCCGGGCATCAGCACGTCCAGCACCACCACGTCCACCGGAGCCCTCTCCAGAATGCAATAGGCCTCGTAGCCGTCCGTAGCCGTTTCCACAGCCATACCCAGCCTGCCCAGCCGTTTTGCCATGACGGCGGTGAACTCGCTTTCGTCGTCCACCAGCAGGACACGGATGGGGATGGGGCAAAGAGTCATGCCTTCCTGTGTTTCAAGGGGCATGCCAGCAGCACTTCCTGCGTCCGTTATTCTTTGCGAAATTTTATTTCAAAAAAATATTCAGTAATTTCATTTTGATATCTTTTGGTACGCCTGTTGGCTTAAATAAATTGGATACGTGAACTTTCTTTTTCCATTTGATATCGACTGGCGAACCTGCGGCAAGCGGTACGAAACGTACCGCTTGCCGCTCTGTTTTGATTTTATCCGGTACGATCAGGGCTTTTGTGACCTTTTCACCGGGAGTGGGGCGAATGGTGCCATTGATACAAAAAGTACCGGTTTAGTCTGTTTCAGCTACCAAATCGGCCACCGATTCCTTGATGGAGAGCGTGAATGGCCGGGATCTGCATTACGGTTGCTTGAGCTAAATAAGCTTTTATTTCAATAGGTAGAAGTGCTTTTTGCTGCGTCTGACCTGATGTGACGTGGTCGGAGGCTGGCATGTGCCTTGCTCATTGGGAAATGACAGGGCGCAGGACCGCGCCCGAAGGAAAGCACCATGCCCCCGGAAAAGAAAGCATACGACAAACTTACGCGGAACATCGCGCTGTCCGTGATCACGGTGTCCATCGCACCGCTGATCATGGTCGGGGGGCTCATCTTCGACCAGTTCCGGTCCATCTATCATGAAAAGGTCTACGCCCATCTGGCCGAGGTGGTGGACAAGCACGCGGTCAACATTGACGATTTTTTGCGGGAAAAGTTGTATGAAACACAGTATCTGGCCGGAGTTCATACCTACGGGGAACTGGTCGAGCCCGGGGTCATGGAGCGGGTGCTCAGAAGTATGCAGTCGCAGTTCGGCCGCATCTTCGTTGACTTGGGCGTCGTCGACAGTACCGGCCACCAGGTCGCCTATGCAGGGCCTTACGCCCTGTTGGGCGCCGATTATTCCCAAGCCACCTGGTACCTGGACTCCCGCTCCGGGACCGCGTCCATCAGCGACGTGTTCGAGGGGCTCCGGCAGTCGCCCCATTTCATCATCGCCGCGAACAGCGGGGAAGCGGACCACCCGTGGACCCTGCGCGCCACCATCGACTTCCTGGCCTTCAGCAACATGGTCGAGAATATCCGCATGGGTGAGACCGGCTATGCCTACATTCTCAATGAGGACGGCGTGTTCCAGACCCGTCCTCCCCAGAACCGGGTCAAGGACATGGCCCTGGAGCCGGGCAGGATCGTTCGCTTCAAGGGCGCGCCTTCCGGCGTGACCATCAGGGAGTCCAAAGGCGATGACGGGGAGACCTATCTGACCGTCTCCTCACTGCTCAAGAACGGCCAGTGGAAGCTGATCTACCGTCAGGCCGAGTCCGACGCCTTCTCCGATATGGTCCACGCCGAATACGTTACCCTGGCAATCTTTCTGTTGGGCGGCCTGGCCATCGTGGTCATGGCGGTGCTCATCTCCCGCAAGCTGGTGGCCCGCTGGCGCTCCCTGGATCGCGAGTCCGAGCTCATCAACAAGCAGATGGTCGAGACCGGCAAGCTGGCCGCCATCGGCGAGCTGGCGGCAGGCATTGCCCACGAGATCAACAACCCGGTGGCGATCATGATCGAGGAAGCCGGGTGGGCAGGCGATCTGCTGGCGGACGAGGGGCGCGAGCTGCGTTCCGCCGAAGAGATAGACCGCGCCCTGCGCCAGGTGCGCACTCAGGGCAAGCGGTGCAAGGACATCACCCACAAGCTGCTCAGTTTCGCCCGCCAGACCGACTCCCGCGCCAATCCGGTCCACCTCCCGGACCTCATACGCGAGATCGTGGGGCTCTCCGAGCAGCAGGCTCGTTTCGCCCACGTGGATTTTACGCTGGACCTGCCGGAATCCATGCCTCTGGTCAACGGCTCGGCCACCGAGCTGCAACAGGTTTTTCTCAATCTCATCAACAACGCCATGCAGGCCATGGAGCTCTCGGGCGGCGAACTTTCTGTCGCCTGCCGAGAAGAGCACGGCCAGGCCGTGATTGAAGTCCGGGACACCGGTCCCGGAATCCCGGCCGCCAACCTCAGCCGTATTTTCGAGCCTTTCTTCACCACCAAACCGGTGGGCAAGGGCAGCGGCCTGGGGTTGTCCATCTGCTACGGGATCATCCACCGCATGGGTGGTGACATAGACGTCGATAGCGTGGTGGGCTCGGGCACCCGGTTCACAGTCCGGCTGCCTTTCCCGCCCCCCGGACATTTTCAGGAAAGCAAAAAGGAGATTCGTCATGACTGATGCCATCGTGTTGCTCGTGGACGATGAGGAAGGTTTCGTCGAGGCCATGTCCAAGCGGCTGAGCAAGCGGAACATGACCGTCTACAAGGCGTTCGACGGAGACCAGGCCCTGGCCCGGCTCGCCGAACACCGGGACATTCAGGTGGTGATTCTCGACATGAAGATGCCGGGCAAGGACGGCCTGGTGGTGCTTCAGGAGATCAAGGAGGCGGCCCCCATGGTGGAGGTGATCATGCTCACCGGCCACGCCACGGTGCCCACGGCCGTGGAGGGCATCCAGTACGGAGCCTACGACTATCTGATGAAGCCCTGCGATTTCAACACCCTCAACGAGAAGATCCTTGAGGCCGTGGAGCTGTTCAAGCGGCACGATGAAGAGGCTGTAGAAGCCCGTGTCGGCGACATTGCCCAGCGCATGATCTGACCCCGGAGGAAGAGGAATCATGATCGGGAACGGAAAGGACGTCAGGCTGCTGCTGGTGGACGACGAGACCGGTTTTGCCGACGTGGTCTGCAAGCGCATGTCCCATCGGGGCGTGCTTGCCACGTCCGCATCCAGCGGCGAAGAGGCGGTTCGCCTCCTGCGGGAGTGCGAATTCGACGTGGCCGTGGTGGACCTCAAGCTCGAAGGCATGAGCGGGATCGAGATCCTTAAGGTCTTCAAGCTGATGGTCCCGGCCATGCCGGTGGTCATGCTTACCGGCCACGGCAGCGGCGATGCCCGACAGGCGTGCCTTGAGCTAGGAGCGGCCTGCTATCTTTCCAAGCCCGTGGATTTCGAACGGCTCCTGGTCAAGATTCTCTGGCTCGGGAAGGGAGGGAAGGCCGCATGAGCGAAGTACGAGTTCTGCTGGTGGACGACGAACCCCGGTTTTCCGCGCCCCTGGGAAAGCGGTTGGCCAAGCGCGGATTCGCGGTCGGCACCGTGGACAGCGGACAGAAGGCCCTGGACCTGCTGGAGACAGAGGGCTTCGACGTGGTCCTGCTCGACATCAAGATGGCGGGCATGGACGGCATCAACACTCTGGGAAAGCTCAAGCGGCGACATCCCAGAGTGGAGGTGATCATGCTCACGGCCCATGCCAACACGGAGATGGTCATTTCCTGCCTGGCCATGGGGGCGTGCGACTATTTGTTGAAACCCGCGGACATGGAAGAGCTGGTCAGGAAGATCGGTGAGGCCGTGCGCCGCGACAACCGGAAACCGGCAGACCGGTAGCCGGACAGAGACTGGAAACAACCTTAAGAGGAAGAGAGGAAGCCATGAGATTTTTCAAGGATTGGGGCCGATTCATGATGGCCGGGGCAGGCGCTCTGGCCAGATGGGAAATAGAGAACGCCAAGTCCATCACCGGAAGCCGGAAAAAGCTGCTGCTCATCGCGCTGCTGACCATCCCGGCCGTCCTGGGCAGCATCGCCTTCGCCGACCAGATCGGACCGGCGCTGCCCGACCTGCTCGGCGGCAAGAAGGCCTACAGCCCGGCCTTCTACAGCCTGGGGATCTACATGGTGTCCATCGCCATCGGCATGGGTGCCGGGTTGATCACCGGCTGTATCGGCGCGGGCGGCGGCTTCATCATCGCCCCGGCGCTCATGAGCGCGGGCATCAAGGGCATCCTGGCCGTGGGCACCGACCTGTTCCACATCTTTGCCAAGGCGATCATGGGCAGCGTCATCCACCGCAAGCTCGGCAACGTGTCCGTGGCACTGGCCGCGGTCTTCCTGATCGGCGCCGTGCTCGGGGCCACCACGGGCGGCGTGATCAACCGGATGCTCTATGAGATCAACCCCGTGCTCAGCGACGCGTTCATCACCACGGTCTATTCGCTCATGCTCGGCTTCCTGGGCTTCTATGCCCTCACCGACTTCCTGCGCTCGCGCAAGGCCGGGAAGGGCGGCGACGCCCACGGCGGCGGCGAAGGCGCTGAGCTGGGCGGCCTCTCCCGTTCCCTGCAGGACGTCAAGTTCCCGCCCATGATCAAGTTCGACGAGGACCTTATTCCCGGCGGACGGCGCATCTCCTGGGTGTTCCTGGTCCTGTCCGGCATGCTCGTCGGCCTGGCTGCGGGCATCATGGGCGTCGGCGGCGGGTTCCTGACCTTCCCCATCTTCGTCTACATCCTGGGCGTCTCGTCCATGACCACGGTCGGCACCGACATCTTCCAGATCGTGTTCACCGCAGGCTTCGCGTCCATCACCCAGTACGCCATCTACGGCTTCATCTTCTTCACCCTGGCCATGGGCATGCTCATCGGCTCCCTGCTCGGCATCCAGATCGGGGCTCTTGTGACCAAGGTCGTGCCCGGCATCACCATCCGGGGATTCTACGCCATGGCCGTCCTGGCCGGGTTCATGAACCGGATCTTCGCCCTGCCCAGCAAGCTCGGTGAAATGGGGGTCATCTCCATCTCGCCCGGCCTGGGATCGCTACTCAATAACATCGGCATCTGGCTGTTCTTCATCGTTATCGGCGGGTTCTCGGTCTGGGTCATCGGCACCTTCCTGAAGAACATCCCGGTACTCAAGCGAGAGGAGGCATAGTCATGATTTACAACAAGAAAGAGTTCTACGGAGGGGCCGGTCTTCTGGTCGTCTTCTTCATCGTCCTGGTCATCATGTTCCAGCCCATCTTCAGCGGCCACAACGCCATGCAGTACCTGGACAACCTCTACAACTCCATCTCCAAGGGGTCCGTGGAATACGCCCCGGCCATGAAGCCGGAAGTGGCGGCAGTCATGGGCAAGACCGTGGACCTGACCCTGGCCTATCCCAGCGAGGCCGAAGCCGCCCAGTCAGCGAAGATGTTCGCCATGACCGGCGTGGTGGCCGCGGCCTCCGGAACCGAGGTCAAGGTCTCGGGCTCCCTGGGGAGCATCCTGAACGGCACCCTTGAGGATTCCTCGGCCCTGTACGGCAACGACGGCAAGTACCTGGAGGACAAGTACGGCCTGGACGCGCGGCGGCCGGTCTACAACTGGTGGACGAGTCTGAAGCTCATGGACAAGGCGCTCAAGAAGCAGAAGGAGTTCGCCTCGGCCAAGCTGGCTAACACCGTGCAGAAGAAGGTGGTGGAGGCGGCCTACAACTATTACGGCGTGGAGCCCGTCCACATCATGGACAAGCTCGGGCTGGTCATCTTCTCCCTGGCCTTCTACGTCTTCTACACCCTTTGGTACGGCTTCGCCATCCTCTTCGTCTTCGAAGGATGGGGCCTGCGACTGAGTCATTGATTTGCAAACGGACCACACACCATACCCTCAGCACGTCCCGGCGGTAATCCTGCCCGCCGGGGCGTGCGCCCCTCTTTTCGGGAAAGGGTTTACTTGCCGGTACGGACATTATATTTCTTCATGATGAGGAAAGCGCGATGAACCTCCAGAATTATTATGAAACGGTGATGGAGCTGTCCCACGGCATCGTGGTCGCTCTCGATCTGAACGGAGGCATCATCCACGGCAACTCCGAGCTGGTGGCCATGTCCGGCTACACCATCGAGGAGCTGGCCGGACGGGACTGGTTCGAGACGTTCATCCCGAAGGGAGAGCGGCGCATGGCCCGGCGGGCCATCCTCAAGAAGGCGAGGGGCAAGGACGTCTCCGCCTTCGCCGGGGTCATCCGTGCCAAGGACGGGGACACGGTCTACGTCAACTGGAACCTCAAACCCCTGACCGATTCCAACGGCGACCCGGTCTCCCTGCTCTGCGTGGGCCAGGATGTCACCGACCTGATCCTGCGAGAGAAGGCTCTGCTCAGGGAGCGGGCCAACCTCGTGGAGCGAAACAAGCAGCTCCACTGCCTGTACGCGGTCAGCCTGCTCATGGGCGACGTGGACATGAGCCCGGATTCCGTATTGGACCGGATCGTGGACCTGCTTCCCTCGGCCTTCCGCAACCCCGCCTCCACCCACGCGCGCCTGGCCCTGGATCGGAAGACCCGCGAAACGCCGGGGTACGAGCCTTCGGAAACCGTGCTCAGCGAACGGATCATGGTCAACCGGGAGAAGCGGGGACGCCTTTCCGTGGCCGTCAAGCACGACGCGCCCGGTCTGGCCGGGGAGCCTTTTACCGAAGGCGAGCGGGGGCTTTTCGCCACCGTGGCCCGGCAGGTGGCCATCGTGGTCTCCAAGAAGGAGATGCGCGAGGCCAAGCAGGAACTCGAGCGCCAGCTTCGGCAGGCGGACCGGCTTGCCAAGATCGGACAATTTTCCGCCGGTGTGGCCCACGAGATCAACGAACCCCTGGCCAACATCCTCGGGTTTGCAGAGCTGGCCCGCCAGGCCGATGGGTTGCCGGATCAGGTCAAGGCCGATCTGGGCGCGATCATCGACTCCTCGCTGCACGCGCGGGAGATCGTCCGCAAGCTGATGTTCTTCAGCCGCAAGCTGCCCCCGCAGCTCATGCCCCTCGACCTCAACGAGACCGTGGAGCAGGCCCTGCGCATCACCGAATCGCAGGCCAAGCGCGGCAACATAGAGATCGTGCGCGACTACGCCAGCCCCGCTCCTCGGGTCACGGCCGACCCGCAGCACCTCAAGCAGGTGGTGGTCAACCTGGTAGCCAACGCCATCCAGGCCATGGAGCGGGACGGCACGGTGCGGGTGACCACATCCAGCGTTCAGGACGACGCGTACCTCATCGTGGAGGACACCGGTCCCGGCATGGCCCCCGAGGTGGTCAAGCACATCTTCACCCCGTTTTTCACCACCAAGGACGTGGATCAGGGCACCGGGCTCGGTTTGTCCGTGGTTCACGGCATCGTCAAGGCCCACGGCGGCTTCATCCAGGTCGACTCCACTCCCGGCGAGGGCGTGCGGGTTGAGGTCGTTTTCCCCAGCCCCGGAACCCGCAAGGAGGGCGCGGCATGAGTGATGATATCCGGATACTGGCGGTGGACGACTCCAAGTCCACCCTGGAAGTGCTCAAGCGGAACCTGCTCCCCGAAGGGTACGAGGTCTACACCTGCGAGCGGGTGGACGAGGCGCTGCCACTGCTCGAAGAGCTGGACATCGACCTTGTCATCACCGACTACCGCATGCCCCAGGCCACCGGGCTGGACCTGATCAAGCACGTGCGCGGGAATCATCCGGACATGGAGATCATGATGATCACCGGGTATCCGTCCATCCCGGGCGCGGTGGAGGCCATCAAGGACGGCGCGGGTGAGTACCTGGCCAAGCCCTTCACCACCGAGGAGCTGCTCTCGGCAGTGGAGCGCATCGTGTCCCGCCTTCAGCAGCGTCGTGTATTCTCCACGCCGGACACCCCGCCGGACAACTTCGGAATTATCGGCAACTCGCCGGAGATGGCGCGGGTATTCCGGCGCATCGGCAAGGCCGCTGCCAGCGACGCCAACGTGCTCATCTCCGGGCAGTCGGGCACGGGTAAGGAATTGGTGGCGCGCGCGGTGCATTACAACAGCGATCGCCGGTCGGCCTCGTTCGTGCCGGTCAACTGCACGGCCATCCCGGACAGTCTGGTGGAGAGCGAGTTGTTCGGCCACGTAAAGGGGGCGTTCACCGGGGCCAAGGAGGCCCGCGCCGGATTCTTCGAGATCGCCCACGGCGGCTCCATCTTTCTGGACGAGATCGGCGACGCCAGCCCGAACATGCAGGCCAAGCTGCTGCGCGTCATCCAGGCCAAGGAGTTCACCAAGGTCGGTTCCAGCCGGGTGCACCGGGTGGACACCCGCATCCTGGCTGCCACCCACAAGGATCTGAAGCAGATGGTGGCCGAGGGCACCTTCCGTGAGGATCTTTTTTACCGGATCAACGTGGTGGACATCACGGTCCCGGCCCTGTGCGAGCGGGGGGACGACATCCTGTTGCTGATCAACTATTTCCTGACCAAGTTCTCCAAGGGCATGCACCGGACGCCGCCAGGCCTGAGCGATGAGGTCCTTCATGCCCTCCAACGCCACCCCTGGCCGGGCAACGTGCGCGAGCTGGAGAACCTCATCCAGAAGCTGGTGGTCATCGTGGATCACGACCCCATCGAGATCACGGACCTGCCCGACGCCATGCGCTTCAGCCTGCCCAGGGAGGGCAACGTCAGCCGTACCCTGGCCGAGGTGGAGTACGAGCACATCCGCAACGTGCTGTCCATGACCCGCGACAACAAGACGAGGGCGGCCGAGGTGCTGGGCATCAACCGCAAGACGCTCCGTGAAAAGCTCAAGCGGATGGAGGAGTTCGGGGGCGGAGAGGAGTAGCCGCCAGCCTTAGGCAAGCAACTCCCTGATGTGGTCTTCCTTGTATCCGACCACGCTCTCGTCACCGATGAACGTGACGGGAAAGGCGATATCCGGATTGATGGCGCGCAACCTGCGCATGGCCTCGTTGCGCTCATCGCCGAAGAGACGGTCCGTGAATACCCACTTGAAGCCGTTCGCCCCGACGAGTTCAGTAAGGAGCTCGCGGGTCTTGTTGCAGTGGGGGCAGTTGCTGATGGTATAGAGGGTGATTTCCTTGGACATGCCGTCTCCTTGTCGTTGAAATTCCTGCCTTCAGGATACACCGAATTCGGGAAGATTCAAGACGAACGGCCGAGGTCGACACATGGCTGCGACGGTAAACTTGTGGGTCTTTCTCAATGTGTCAAACGCCGTCACCCATGGGACAACCTGGTTGCCGTAGGCCGATGGGCCGTACAAAAAAGCCCAGCGGAGTCCGGAAAAGGAAATTACTTACCCTCGACCAGCAGGCGGATTTCATCAGCCTTGAAGCCAATAACGCATTTGTTGCCAACCACGGTAGTGGGAAAGGAAACATCGGGATTCACTGCCCTGAGTTCACGCATGGCGATGTTGCGCTCATCGCCGGAAAGCCTGTCGGTGTAAAGCAGCTTGAAGCCGCTTTGGCCAAGTATCTCAGTAAGCAGCTCCATTGCGTTGTGGCAATGAGGGCACGTGCTGAGGGCATAAAGGGTGACTTTTTTGCTCATGGTGTTCTCTCTAGTTGTCCTGAAGGTGGTGGCAGCCGAGCGAGTGCTTGTTACTGAGGGCCGACATGGCCACGATATAGGCCGCATAGCTGCCATGGAAAAGATCGATAAGCGGTTTGGATAACGGCGTGGTCTTGTAGAACTTGGTCAGGTCCTTGATCAGGACGCGCAGGTCTTCGCAGGCCCGGGTCAGCCGCTGGTCGGTGCGGTTGATGCCCGCGTAGTTCCACATGGTGGTGCGGATATTCATCCAGTCCTGGGCGATGAGGGCCGGGTCCTCGTTGCTGGTTCTGCCCGGATGCTTCCAGTCCGGGATGGAGTCCTGCAGTCGTTTGTTGGCTCCGGGCTTTCGGGTCAGCTTGTTGGCAATGGATTTGCCAGCATTGCATCCCCAGAGCACGCCTTCGAGCAGGGAGGTGCTCGCCAGCCGGTTGGCCCCGTGCACGCCCGTGCAGCTGCATTCGCCGATGGCGTGCAAACGGTCCAGGCTGGTCAGGCCGTTGAGGTCCGAATACACGCCGCCGCAGTGGTAGTGCGCCGCCGGGACCACCGGGATGGGGTCCTTGTCGATATCGATGCCGAGATCGCGGCACCGCTTGTAGATGGTCGGGAAACGGGTGGCCAGCTCATGCTTCACGGGACGGCAATCGAGGAAGACGCAGTCCTCGCCGCTGCGATGGAGGGTGTCCACGATGGCGCGCGAGACCACGTCGCGCGGGGCCAGCTCCAGGCGCGGGTCATAGCGGGACATGAACCGTTCACCCCGGCTGTTGACAAGGTGTGCGCCTTCGCCGCGCATGGCCTCGGTGATCAGGAAAAGACGTTTGGAGCGGTGGAAAAGCGCCGTGGGATGGAACTGGACATACTCCGCGTTCATCAGTCGCACACCGGCCCTGTGTGCCATGGACAGGGCGGACCCCAGGGAGCACTTGGCGTTGGTGGAATGCAGGAAAAGTCGTCCGGCACCGCCTGTTGCCAGTACCGTGTAGTCGGCAAGGATGGTCTCCACCGAGTTGCTGGCCTGGTTGTATACATATGCGCCCAGGCACTGGTTGGTCCGGCTGTAGCGGAAGGAAAGCTTGGAGGTGTGGTGGAGGCTGGTGATCAGATCGACCGCAGTCCGGCCCTTGAGCTGGTGGATAAGCGGTTCGTCATCGATAGCCTGTGCAAGGCCTTCCATGATGGCCTTGCCGGTGTAGTCGCCGCAGTAGAGCACCCGGTAGGCGGAGTGCGCTCCCTCCCGGGTCATGTCCAGGCTGCCGTCTTCCTTGCGGGCGAAGGGCACGCCGATGCGGTCAATGAGCATCTCCTTGACCGCGTCCGGCCCGTATTTGGAGAGGTGGTTGACGGCTGGGGTGTTGTTGTGTCGGCAGCCTGCCTTGAGGATGTCTTTGCTGAGCAGGGCGGCGGTGTCGTCGTCTCCACGGGAGACAATGCCTCCCTGGGCATAGGCCGTGTTGCCGTCGCCCAACTCGTCCCCGGCAGTGAGCAGGGTGACCTCATGTCCCTTGGCCGCGATATTCAGGGCGCAACACGCCCCGGCCACGCCGGAACCGATGACCAAAGCCTGCGTGATGATGCGTGACTGGAGCATGGACGCTCCGGGTTAAAACAGGCTGGGGGAGATGTAGCCGCAGGCAGTGCCGTCACGGCGGGTGCAACTGGGCACCACTTTGACCTTGTCCCCATCAATCTGCCAGTCCCGGATGGCGTCGCATTCGGACATGACGTCCAAAGCCTTGGTCAGCCGTGCAGGGAAGGCGTGGCGGGAGCGGTCGGGCGCGCCGCACAAGGCGCGCAGGCATTCCATCTCGGCGACGAAGCCGCCCTTGAAGGACATGATCGCACCATGCAGCCATTTGGCCAGGCCGTTGCGCTTGAAGCAGCGGCGGTTCTCCATGTCCAGGGACAGGTTGCGCTCGTGGCGGATTGAGGTGACCACGTCCTGGTTTACTTCCACCAGGCAGCTTCCCAGACGTTGGTCCAGGAGGACCCGGTCGATGAGCCGGGTCATGTAGCGATAGCCCTTTCCCTCGATCATCATGGAGCCCATGTGCAGCCGCCACAGGCTGGAAAAGACCCGCTCTCGGTTCATGTCGTAATTGCGCAGGTTGACGGCACGGAGCAATTCGCCGGGATCTATGCGCACCTTTTCGGAGCCTCCGCCGGAGGTCGGGGTCCGCATCACGCAGTGGATGAGCACGTCAAGATCCCACTGGTCGAAGGTCTCGCCGGTAAAAGTCATGGTCTTATCCCTAGCCAGGGTGACGAGTTCCTTGTCTTTGACGTAGTCTGTTTTGCCCATGTACCCGGCAGAGAAAAGATCGGAGAGGAAATATACGCCCAGACGCTGTTGCCGGAATCGGCTCTCCTCCTGTGCGTTGCCGAAAAAGCCGTCGAACGCGGCAACGTAGGGGCCGTGCGGCGCGTGCATTCCAATGGAATCGTTCACGTATGTGGAATCAAACATGCTTTCCTCCCTGTAAACCGGTGTGAGCCGGTTCGTCAGTTTTCGATCTCCGTCACAAAGCAGTGCGACGGGTTCGGTGAGCCGGAAGATGGAGACGGGACGTTCCAGCCTCTTGTTGCGGAAATCGCACCGTTTTCCGGTTTCACGTCGAGAAATACGCGTTTCGTGATCTGGGTCGAAATCGGTTCGGGACCGATGGTTCGCGGGGCCTTCGGGGAGAGGCGCGGGAAACGAGGTGTGGGCGGGAGCAGCACACGGTCCAGCGAGGGCGTCGTTTCGACTTGGCGGAGTGTGTCCTCGGTGGTGTACATGTGCAAACCTCTGTTCCCTGGAGGTGGGAAGGGGGGCCGGAGAAGCCCCCCTTCCAGGACGGGGTTATAGTGTGAGGTTAGAAGGCTATTTATGTATCAAGATTCTCGTTGAGGACCTCGGATACCGTTCTTTGCGGCAAGTATCATATGTTAAGTGGACCTGCTTTCCGCCGCCCCGCCAGCCTTGCCGAACGCCGGCGAGGCAACGGAAAGCTCCATCATCAGGGCTTAGGATTTGAGCATTTCCTTGAGCTGCCGCAGATGGGTGCGCTCTTCGTCGGCGCACTGCATCACGAACTGCTTTTCGGACTCGGGCACAAGCTCCTTCATCTCGATGAAGAAGAGCAGGGTGTCCTTCTCGAAGCTCATGGCCATTCGCAGGGCAGTATCCTCATCCTCGGCGTCGGCCATATACTTTTCGGCCAGACCGCCGCTGAACAGGGCGTGAGACTCGATCAGGGCGTTGAGGTAGGTGGAATACTCTTCCTCGTTGGACCATGCAGGCATCTCGACTTTGCCCAGCCTGTCGAGCAGGGCGGCGAAGATGGCCTCGTGCTTGGTTTCCTCTTCTGCCAGGTACCTGAACAGATCCTTGATCTCGTCGGTCTTGGCGGCATCGGCAGCACGGGTATAAAACGCTCTGCCTTTCTTTTCTATTTCAACAGCGACTTTAGCTATCTCGTTGGCATGGAAGAAATTAGCCATGTCTTCTCCTGACGATTCTCGTTGTTACAGGTCGTACTTTCCGGCTCGCAGTCCGCATAGGCGGTCCCGCTACAGCTCGTTCGGTATTTCCTTGAGTTGCTTGTAGGTGAACACCGGGCCGTCCATGCAGACGTACTTGTTGCCGATGTTGCAGCGTCCGCAGATACCCACGCCGCACTTCATGCGCTTTTCCAGCGTGGTGATGATCTGGTCGTCCTGGAAGCCGAGCTTTTGCAGGGCCTGGAGGGTGAACTTGATCATGATCGGGGGACCGCAGGTGACGGCCACACAGTTGTCCGGAGACGGGTTCATTTCCAGCAGCACGTTGGGGATAAGGCCAACGGAGTGCTCCCAGCCCTCGGATTCCACGTCAATGGTCAGGCGGGTGGTCATGTCGTCCCGTTCGAGCCACTCGGGCAGCTCGTACTGGAAGGCCATGTCCTGCGGGGAACGAGCGCCGTAGAGCACGGAGATCTTGCCGTAGTCTTCGCGTTTGTCCAGCATGTAGAGCAGGAGCGTGCGAAGGGGAGCCATGCCGATGCCGCCGCCAACGAAGACGATGTCCTTGCCCTTGAGTTCCTCGTACGGGAACCAATTGCCCAGAGGAGCGCGAACGCCGATCTGGTCGCCAGCGGACAGGGAGTGCAACTTGGTGGTCACTTCACCCGCGCGCATGACGCTGAACTGGAGGTAGTCCATACGGGTGGGCGGCGAATTGATGACGAAGGTGGATTCGCCGGTGCCGAACACCGAAAGCTGGCCTACCTGGCCCGGGTGGAACTTGAAGTTCTTCATGTCTTCCTCTTTGTTGAGGACGACGCGGAACGTCTTGATGTTCGGTGTTTCCTGAATGGTCTCGATAATGGTCCCAATTGCAGGAAGGTACGGATTGGACGCATTAGTCATGGTGGATTCCTGTAGCATGGGTTAGCCCTCTTGCTCGGGAGCAGGGGCGGCAATGGCATTCTGAACGATGGCTCTGATGTCCACGGACACCGGACAGCTCTTTATGCAGCGCCCGCATCCGACGCAGGCGATGTTTCCGTCATGAAGAGAGGGGTAGTAGCTGAACTTGTGGCCCACGCGGTTCTTCAGCCTGTGCGCCTTGGTCGGCCTGGGGTTGTGACCGCTGGCCTCCATGGTGAACAGTGCGGACATGCAGTTGTCCCAGGTGCGCATTCGCACGCCTTCCATGCCGAACTTCTCATCGGTGATGTTGAAGCAGTAGCAGGTGGGGCAGAGATAGGTGCAGGTGCCGCAGCTGATGCACTTGGAGGACTGGGCTTCCCAGAAGGCCGCATCGTCGAACAGGGCCAGAAGCTTGTCCTGGGCTGCGGACACGTCCACGGCGTCGCCGATGGCGGCGTTGGCCTTGTCCTTGACTGCCTGGGCTTCCGCTTCCTTGGCCTTGCCGTCTTCCAGCGAGGCCACCAGTTCGCCGCCCTTGTCCGTGACGGGCTCCATGAGCCAGCCACCGGAGACCGGGACCATCAGGACGTCTGCGCCCTTGGTGTCGGCGGGGCCGCCGCCCACCCAGTTGCAAAAGCAGGTGGTGGCGGGCTGTTCACAGGCCAGGCTCACGAAGAAGGTGTTCTCGCGGCGGGCCAGATAGTTCAGGTCCTTGATCTTCTCGGTGTTGTACACACGGTCGAAGGTGAAGAAGCCGGCCACGTCGCAGGGGCGGCCACCGACCACGACTGCAGGGGCGTCGTCCCGGCGTTCGGTCACGTCAACCATGACCTTGCCCGGGTCTTCTTCGTCTTTTTCATATTTGAAGGTCATCAGCGGTTCGCACTTGGGGAATACCGATGCCTTGGTGGACATGGTCGGACGAACACCGAGCTCGGGAGCAAAGGCTTCTTCGAACGGACGAAAGACAACTGCGTCGCCTTCGCGCCTGGGAACCAGGGTGCGGTACTGTCCGGACAGTTCTGCCAGCCAGGATGCAAGTTGGTTGGTGGGAAGGAATTTGGCAGCCATTACCAGCCTCTCTCATTGATGTTGTCTTCTTCGACCTTGAAAGCCATCAGCGGCGGCTTGGCATCGATCTTGGTGCCGGCCTTGTAATCGAAGAGTTCGTTGATTTGCTTGTTCATCTTCCGGCGGAGCAGGAGGATGGGGATGCCCACCGGGCAGGAGCGTTCGCACTCACCGCACTCGGTGCAGCGACCGGCCAGGTGCATGGCGTGGATCATCTGGAAGAACCACTTGCTCTGGACCGTGTCGTCCTGGCTCATCCAGTGAGGATCGCGGCTCTGGGCGACGCAGTGGTCGCGGCAGACGCACAGGGGACAGGCGTTGCGGCAGGCATAGCAGCGCAGGCAGCGGTCCATCTGTGCCAGCCAGTAGTTCAAGCGCTCTTCGCGGGGCTTTGCCTCAAACTCGGTCACATCGCTGTAATCGTCTTCGGCAGAGTCATCGATGGTGTCGCCGATGAAGACGTCGGAGAGCAGGGCATTGTGGTACTGGCAGCGTCCACACTTGTCCGCACCCACTTCGGTCAGGGGCAGGTCGTAGTCCTTGCCCTCGGCGGAGACGGTGATGCCCTTGGTCGTGACGTCGACTTTTTCAATGTAGTCGAGGGTACCGACGGCGCGGGCGACCTTCTTCATGGAGATGACGCCTTCGCAGGGCAGGCCGAATACGGTGATGTCCTCGCGGTTGATAAGCTTCTCCTGGAGCAGCTCGATGATGGAGCGGCTGTCGCAACCCTTGACCACGACGCCGACCTTCTTGCCTTTGAGGCCGGTCAGGTAGGTGGCGAGGTTGTG
Organism: Pseudodesulfovibrio cashew; assembly: GCF_009762795.1. Classification (NCBI taxonomy): domain Bacteria; kingdom Pseudomonadati; phylum Thermodesulfobacteriota; class Desulfovibrionia; order Desulfovibrionales; family Desulfovibrionaceae; genus Pseudodesulfovibrio; species Pseudodesulfovibrio cashew. The sequence continues at coordinate 2,166,678 of NZ_CP046400.1, forward strand.
CACGCACAACGGACCCCAGGTCAGCTTGTCCACGTCCTCCTCGGTCCGCATGAACAAGGGGGTGGCGCGCAGGGGGTCGAAACCCTGCTCCCAGCCGATGACCACGTCCAGGTCGGGCAGCTTCTCTTTTATTTTGCTTTTCAATTCGTCCAAATATTGCATTTGATTACTCCATGGGGACGGTTACACCGTGGCGAACATGGCCTTGGCTTCGGCCAGCATTTCGGCGTTGATCTTGCGGGCGGGGCCGAGTTCGTGGATGCGCTCGGTGAATTTCTCCACCACGGTCTTCCACTTCTGTCCCTCGGATGCCGAGACCCAAGTGTATTCGAAACGCCGTTCGTCGATGCCCAGGATGGGAAGGAAGCTTTTCAGGGCTTCCAGTCGCCTGCGGGCGTAGAAGTTGCCTTCCGAATAGTGGCAGTCACGGGGGTGACAACCCGAAACCAGCACTCCGTCGGCGCCGTTGACCAGGCTCTTCACTACGAAGAGGGGGTCGATGCGGCCGGAGCAGGGGACCCTGATGATGCGAAGATCAGTGGGTTGCTGGAACCGGCCCACACCGGCGGTGTCGGCACCGCCGTAAGAGCACCAGTTGCAGAGAAATCCGACTATTCGAAGCTCTGTTGCAGCGTCTGCTGACATAAGACATTGACCTCCGCGAGAATTTGATTATCGGTGAAGTGTTGCAGTTGTATGGCCCCCTGCGGGCAGGTAGAGGTGCAGATGCCACACCCCTGGCAAATAGTCTCGATGACTTTGGCCTTCTTCTCGCCACGGAAGTCCATCTCTTCGATAGCACCGAAGGGACAGGTCTCGATGCATTTGCCGCAGCCCACGCACCGCTTGATGTTCACTTCCGAGATCTGGGGATCGCTCTCGAGCTGATCCTTGGAGAAGAGCGTCAGCACCTTGGATGCCGCCGCGCTGCCCTGGCCGACCGACTGGGGGATGTCCTTGGGGCCCTGGCAGGAGCCGGCAAGGTACACGCCCGCGGTGTTGGTCTCCACCGGACGGAGCTTGGGATGGCTCTCCATGTAGAAACCGTAGGAGTCGTAGGAGATGCGGAGCTTTTCAGCCAACTGGGGCGCGCCCTTGGCTGCTTCGGCGCCCACGGCCAGAACGACCAGGTCCGCTTCCACTTCCACTTGGGTGCCCATCAGCGTATCGGCGCCGCGGACGATCAGCTTGTCGCCCATGGGGTAGATCATGGAGACGCGACCCCGGACATAACGGGTGCCGTACTCTTCCATGGCACGACGGGTGAACTCGTCGTACATCTTTCCCGGAGCGCGGATGTCCATGTAGAAAACGTAGGACTGTGACTCGGGCAGGTGATCCTTGGTCAGGATGGCCTGCTTGGCGGTGTACATGCAGCAGAAGCCCGAACAGTAGGGGCGTCCGACGCTCTTGTCGCGTGAGCCGACGCACTGGATAAAGACAACGTTTTTCGGTTCCTTGCCATCGGAGGGACGCTTGATGTGTCCGCCCGTGGGACCGGAAGCCGAGAGCAGCCGCTCATACTGTAATGAGGTGATAACATCGGCGTAGCGGCCGCCCCCGTACTCACCGTAGCGGGTGTAGTCGAAGAGGTCGTATCCGGTGGCGACGATAATAGCACCGACGGATTCTGCTACTTTCTCATCCTGCTGTTCGAATTGAATTGCCTTGGTCGGGCAAATCTTCTCGCACACACCGCACTTGCCGCTGGTTAATTTGCGGCAAAAATCGGGATCAATGGTTGCTTTTTTCGGAATGGCCTGGGGGAACGGGATGTTGATGGCCGTGGTAAACCCGATCTCCTCGTTGAAGACATCCTTGGATTTCTTGCTGGGGCACTTCTCGGTGCAGACACCGCAACCGGTGCAGGCTTCCCAATCAACGTAGGTGGCCTTCTTGTTGACGGTGATCTCGTAGTTTCCGACGTAGCCCTGAATGTCGTCCACTTCGGCGTGGGCGTACAGGGTGATGTTCGGATGCTGCGCGATATCGACCATCTTGGGGCCGAGAATACAGCTAGAACAGTCGACAGTCGGGAAGGTCTTGTCCAGCTTGGACATCTTGCCGCCGATGGACGAGGTCTTCTCGACAAGAATCACCTCGAGGCCGCCGTCTGCACAATCCAAGGCAGCCTGGATGCCGGCGACGCCGCCGCCGATGACCATGACGCGCTTGTTGATCTCGAAAGACTTGGCGGTCAGGCCCCGGTCGTTGGTCAGCTTGGCCGCAGCCATGGCGACCAGGTCGATGGCCTTTCTGGTGTTGGCTTCCTTGTCCTTGCCGATCCAGGAGACGTGCTCGCGGATGTTGGCCATTTCGAACATGTATTTGTTCAACCCGGCCCGCTCGACAGTGCGGCGGAAGGTGGGTTCATGCATGCGGGGCGTGCAGGAGGCTACCACGACACCGTCGAGGTTGTGCTCCTTGATGGCTTCTATGATGCCGTCCTGTCCCGGTTCCGAGCAGGCGTACATGGTGTCGCTGGCAAACGCCACATCGGGCAGCTTGCGGGCCTCTTCGGCCACTTTGGCGACGTCCACGGTACCCGCAATATTGCTACCGCAATGACAGACAAAAACTCCTATTTTCATTCTACTCGACGCTCCTTAAGCAGTTCAGCTCGTTATGACGCGTTAGCCCGTCGCGCTTCTTCCATCTTGCGAAACGCCTTGGCAGGCGGGACGCACAGCTTGTCCATCTGCAAGCTCTTGGCGTCCAGACCCAGGGCCTTGCCGATGAGCTGCGTGTAGTAGAACACCGGCATGTCGTGTGTGCTGCCGTTGGCCGAGTTGATCTGGTCCTGCCGCAGGTCCAGATTCATCTGGCACAGGGGGCAGGCGGTGACCATGGCGTGGGCTTCCACGTCCTCGGCGGCGTCCAGCAGCTTGCCGGACAGCTTGGCGACGATATCCTTGCGGGCCACGCCAAAGGAGGCGCCGCAACATTCCACTTTCAGGGGGAAGGGAGCCACGTCGGCGCCCAGGGCGGCCATGAGTTCATCCATGGCGACCGGATTTTCGCAGTCGTCGAAATCCATGACGTCCGGCGGCCGATTCATGATGCAGCCGTAGTAGGGAGCGACACGGAGGCCTTCCAGGCTGGAGACAACCTTCTTGGCCACGCCCTCGGGGCCGACCTTCTCGGAGATGACCTGAAGGACGGACATGATGGGCAGCCTGTTTTCGGCGGGCTTGTCCAGCAGCTTGTTGACCTTTTCCTTGAACTCGGGGTCTTCCATGCGGTGGCTGGCGGTCTTGAGGTTGGTCAGGCAACTGGGGCAGGGGGTAATGATGCCCTGCACGTCGAGTTCCTCGGCCTGGGCTATGTTACGGGCCGAAAGCGCGGCGGACAGCGTGTGGTCCACGGTGTGGGCCGGTGTCGAGCCGCAACAGCTCCAATCCGGGATGTCCACAAGCTCGATGCCCAGTGCCGCGCAGATGGCGCGGGTGGACTGGTCGTACTCGATGGACGTACCCAGCCCGGAGCAGCCAGGGTAGTAAGCGTAGGTAAGGGAAGAACTCACGAGTTGCGCTCCTCATTGTAGCGTTTGAATATATTGGCCACCTGCTCCTTGCCGACGATGGGGTGCGGCTTGAAGCTAAGCTTTCCTTTGGGCAAAATTTTGGGGCCGAGGTCCGCATCGGTCAGGAACCGACCGGTTTTGCTCATGTAGGTCGCCATCAGGCCCATCTCGAAAACTCGGCCGTGCTTTTCCACGGAAGAGAGGAAGCTGTCGGTGAAGGTCTTGACCTTGGGTTCGGGCGCGTAGCCGGCGCGCCGGGCCATGTGGCGAAGGACGTCCATCACCCGCGCGACGTCGATCTCGTTGGGGCACCGGGTCGTGCAGGATTCGCACGTGGCGCACAGCCAGATCGACTTGCAGGAGAGGGCGGTTTCCCGCTGCCCGGCCTGGACGAGACGCATGACCTGGCTGACGGGAATATCATAGAAATGTGTATACGGGCACCCCGCTGTACAGTTACCGCACTGGTAGCAAAGACTGACGTTCTGTTTGCTTTCCTTCTCCACGGCGCTGACGAAGTCGGCGTCGTAGGAGTTGCTCAGAGATACTATGTTCATAAGGCGTGTCCGCATGGGTTGTGAAGGAGCGGTGTCCTTCGGTTGTCGATTGAGGCCTTTCCGCAACACGGTACCGTATGTCTGCGGACTGGCATGGGCAGCAGTAATATCAGTAAATAAAAGCCCGGGGAAGGCGAACCTTCCCCGGGAATTTTATTTTGCTTACAGAGCGGCCTCGTAGATGGCGGCAACGTCAGCGTCGGTGGGGCAGCGCGGGTTGGTCAGACCACAAGCGTCCTTCTGGGCGTTGGCGGTCATGGTAGCGATGTCCTCGGCCTTGACGTCCTTGCCGTACTTCTTGCCGAGAGCAACCAGGCCAGCCGGGATACCGACGTCGGCGGACAGCTGCTTGATGGCGTCGAGGCACTTTTCGGCAGCGGCGCGCGGGGACATACCGGTGACGTTCTCGCCCATGATCTCGGCCATCTTGACGAAGCGGTCGACCTTGGCGATGAGGTTGAACTTCTCAACGTGGGGCAGCAGGATCGCGTTGCACTCGCCGTGGGGCAGGTCGTAGAAGCCGCCGAGCTGGTGAGCCATGGCGTGGACGTGACCCAGGGAAGCGTTGTTGAAGGCCATACCGGCGAGGTACTGGGCGAAGCACATGGCTTCACGGGCTTCGATGTCCTGACCGTTGGCAACGGCGGGACGCAGGTACTTGGCGATGAGCTCGATGGCCTTTTCGGCACAAGCGTCGGTCATCGGGGTGGCGATGGTGGAAACGTAGGCTTCCACGGCGTGGGTCAGGGCGTCCATACCGGTAGCGGCGGTCAGCGCCGGGGGCATGCCAACCATCAGCAGCGGATCGTCAAGGGCGATGCCCGGGGTGACGCGCCAGTCGACGATGGCCATCTTAACCTTACGGGAAAGGTCGGTGATGATGCAGAAACGGGTCATTTCGGAAGCAGTACCAGCGGTGGTGTTCACGGCAACGTACGGGGGCATGGGCTTGGTGGACTTGTCCACGCCTTCGTAGTCGTGGATGGTGCCGCCGTTGGAGACGACGAGGCCGACGCCCTTACCGCAGTCGTGAGAGGAACCGCCGCCCAGAGTGATCAGAGCGTCGCACTTACCCTTCTTGTAGACTTCCACGCCTTCGGCGACGTTGGCGTCGGTCGGGTTCGGGATGGTCTTGTCGTACACTTCGTACTTGACTTTGGCGTCATCGAGGATGTCGGTGACCTGCTTCAGGATACCGGTGGCGACGATGCCGGGGTCAGTGACGATCAGAGGTTTTTTGGCGCCGAGGGCTTTGATCTTGCCGGGGATCTCTTTGGAAGCGCCGATGCCGATCAGAGTGACGCTGGGAATGAAGAAACCGTTAACCTGTTCGCGTACTGCCATGATACAACTCCTTGTATAAAAGGGATTAGTGTGTGTAACGGAAAATTTCCGTCTTAAAATAACCTTCGCAGCAGTCCCCAATGAGCAAAGGTTGTGCCACACGTTATAGAGGCAGTAAATTCAAGGAGTTATGAAATATTAACGCATTATAAATCCAAGGGCTGGGACAAAATGGCACACACATGTGCAGGGTTTTGTGGGCTCGGCGGGTGGAGTGTAGAGAATTTTTTCACCAGTGTTCAATGGGTTGCAACGCTCTGTGTCGTTTTGACCCTTGATTTCCGGGCGAATGTGTCAAAATGGCGAAGAGCGATTAAACGTCCTCAATCCCGTACTTTTCGATTTTCCGGTAGAGAGTTTTACGCCCGATGCCCAGGACCTGTGCGGCCTTGAGTCGGTTGCCCTCATAGATGGAAAGGACACGGGCGATGTGCTCTTTCTCCATATTCTGCAAGGACATGGGAGGTGCGTCATCCTTGGGCTCGTCTCCGCTGCGGACCACTTCGCGGGGCAGGGTCTTGTCGGTGATGACCCCGTTTTCCGAGAGGATGAGCGCCCGCTCAAGGACGTTGCGCAGTTCGCGGACGTTGCCCGGCCAGTCGTAGCTCAGGAGGCGCTGGAGCGTCCTTTCCGACATGGCCGGTTTCTGCTGGCCCTGGCTCAGAAGGGTCAGGAAATGCTCCACCAGCAGGGGGATGTCCTCCTTGCGTTTGCACAGGCGGGGAATGTGGATGTTGAAGACATTGATGCGGTGGTAGAGCGCTTCGTTGAACGTCCCTTCCTCCACGGCCTTGCCCAGGTCACGGTTGGTGGCGAAGAGAAAGCGGACATCGGCCCGCCGCTCCTCGGTCTCGCCCATGCGGCGATAGGTCTTGGTCTCGAGCAGGCGGAGCAGGGAGGCCTGGACGTCGTCAGGCAGATCGCCGATCTCGTCCAGGAAGAGAGTGCCCTTGTGGGCCACGGAGACCAGGCCTTCGTGGGCTTCGGCAGCGCCGGTGAACGCGCCTTTGCGGTGGCCGAAGAGCTCTGAGCGCACCATCTCCCGGTGAAGCATGGCGCAGTTCTTGATGATCAGCGGCTGGTCGGAGCGTTTGCTCCGGCTGTGGATGGCATGGGCGACCACGTCCTTGCCCGCGCCGCTCTCGCCGGTGATCAGCACCGGGACCTCCGAGGGGGTCAGCTTTTCGATAAGGTAGTTGATCTCCTTGATCGGGGTGGACCGGCCGATGAGGTTGGTCTTGCGGGTGGCGCTTTCGTGGGTGTGGCGCAAGCCGCGGTTCTCCCGGTGCAGGCTCACCCGCTGGTAGGCGCGGTCCAGGACCAGCTCCATGCGGTCGAGCTTGAAGGGCTTGGTGATGTAATCATAAACGCCCAGGCGCATGGCCTCGACGGCGCTGTCGATGTCGCCGTGACCGGTGATGAGGATGAACTCCACGTCCTGCTGGGTGGCCTTGAACTCGGTGTAAAGCTCCATGCCGTCCGCGTCGGGCAGGCGGATGTCGAGGATGATGATGTCGTACCGCGTTTTGGCCAGCAGTTGGCGGGCGCGGTGGGCGTTCTCCGCAGTGTGGAGGATGCGCTCCGCTGAATCGAGCTCCCGTTTCAGGAGCCGGAGTATGGACTCCTCGTCATCGACGACGAGTACATTGTAAGGAGATTTCATCTATCAGTCCTGTTGGATCGGCAAGGTGACGACGAAGCGGGAGCCTACGCCCTCTTCACTGAGGACGCTGATCTCGCCGTGGTGATCCTTGACGATGTTGTAGCATGTTGACAGGCCGATGCCGATGCCCTTGCCCACGGGTTTCGTGGTGAAGAAGGGGTCGAAGAGTCTGTCCTTGATTTCCGGGGAAATGCCGCAGCCGTTGTCAGCCACCTCCAGAACCACGGCGCCCTTTCCGTTCATCCGTGTGTGCAGGGAGATGACTCCCTCCTTTCCCTGGAGGGCGTCGGCGGCGTTGGTCATCAGGTTGAGCATGACCTGCTTGAGCCGGGGTTCGTCGGCGTAGATCAGGGGCAGTTCGTCGGCCAGGTCCAGTTCCAGGGAGAGCTCCTTGGAGCGCTTGAGATGGTAGCCGAGGATGTTGAGGGTATCCTTGATCACGTCGTTGAGGTTGACGATGCCGAATACCGAGGTTTCGGGATGGCCGAAGTTGAGCAGGCTCTTTACGATCTGCTGACAGCGGTGGCACTCCTTGAGAATCGTGTTGGTGTAGTCCTCGAAGTCGGTTTTGACCTCGGCGGGGATGCACTCGGCGGTGAGCTTGGTGAGCTTGCGCTGGATGCCCTCGGCATAGCCGGAGATCGCCATGAGCGGGTTGTTCACTTCATGGGCCACGCCCGTGGCCAGGGTACCGACGGTGGCCATCTTTTCCGCCTGGTAGTACTTGGCCTGATATTCCTTTTCCAGGGTCACGTCGCGCTTGAAGATGAGCACGCGGTTCCCCGAGCCGTAGGGGCCCTTCAGGGGCGAGGCGATCATCTCGAACTGTCTCTTTCTGCCGTTGATGCGGAAGAACGCCAGCTCCTTGCAGACCTTGTTGGTGGACAGGGAGCGAAAGGCCGGACACTCGGGGCAGGGTTCCACGGAGTTGCGGAACAGCTCGTAGCAGTACTTGCCTTCGGGCTCAACGCTGTCGAAGATTTCGCGGAAGGCGTGGTTGACGGAGATGATGCGCAGGTTCTCGGAGAGGACCATCATCACGTCGGTGATGCCGTCCAGGATGGCCGCGATCTCTCGGCGCTGGCTCTCGGACTCCTCGTTGGCCGCCTGGAGCTCCTCAATGGTGTGTTGCAGCTCCTGGAAGAAGCCGAGCTTGGAGTGCTCGATGCCGATCAGGTCGCTTAGGGTGGTGGACGGTGCCATTACCAGGCCTCCTCGCAGATGGACATGAGCTCTTCCCAGGTGGCGGATCTCGGGTTGGTAAGGTGACAGGCGTCGTGGGTGGCCGTGACGCAGATTTTTTCCAGGGTGTCCTTGGACGGCACCAGGTTTCTCATCTTGGTGTCGATGCCGAAGTCGGCGAACATCCGCTCCAGGCTGTCGATACCCAGTACCGCGGCCTCCTTGGTCGAACACATCCGCGACCCAGAGATGATCCTGCCGATGTCGCCCATCTTCTCGACGCAGGCCGGAAGATTGTAGCGCATGACCGAGGGCAGGAGCACGGGGTGGACCCAGCCGTGGAGTACGTCGCAGATGCCGCCCAGTGAGTGTGCCAGGGCGTGCAGGGAGCCGAGCCCCGCGTTGCTGAAGGACATGCCCGCCGCCGTGGAGGCGATGGACATCTGTTCCAGGGCCTTGAGGTCCCGCTCCTCCGCGGCCGGGCGGAGGTTGTGGACGATCAGTTCGATGGCGCGGAGAGCCTGGACCTCGGTGAAGGGTGAGGCCAGCTTGGAGAGATAGGATTCGATGGCGTGTGCCAGGGCGTCGATGCCCGCGGCCAGGATCAGGCTCCGGCTCTGGGTAACCAGCAACTGCGGGTCGATGATCGACATGTTGGGGACCAGAGAGCGGCTGATGATGGACATCTTCACCTCACGTTCCATGTCGGTGATGATGCAGAACTGGGAGATATCGGAGCTGCTGCCTGCCGTACTGGGGATGAGGATCATGGGCGGCAGGGGACGCATGATTCGGTTGGCGCCCTCGTAGTCCCGGATTTCGCCGCCGTTGCCGGCGATAATGCCGATGCCCTTGGCAGTGTCCATGGGACTGCCGCCGCCCAGGGCGATGATCACGTCGCATCCTTCTTCAAGGTAGTACTTGGCCCCGCGGTGGACCTGCTCGTCGCGGGGATTGGAGTTGACGTCGTTGAAATAGACGCAGTCCAGGTTGTTGACCTGAAGGATGCCCCTGACCAGGTCCACCCAGCCGGATTCCTCCACGCCCCTGTCGCTGACGAAGAAGACGCGTTTGGCTCCCACCCGTTTGGCGCACTCGGCCAGATGGCTGATGGAGCCGCTTCCGAATATGATGTCCGGTATGGCAAATTTCGTACTGATCATGGAGGGAGATCCCCTTTGCGACGGCTCGCGCCGTGACGCGGTTCCTGCTGTTTGCTCAAGCCGGGACAGTGAACGCCATTTCAAGGCAATTTGCAATAGCTTTCGGCTGTAGTCCCGTGTGATTCCATTGTTTTCGGGTGCCGGAATCCCTTTGATTCTCAGGCATGTATCCCCTGGAGCGTCTGGCGGACCAGGGAACTTGCGAAGTCCGCGTCGCCCAGGGCGCGGCCGACCATCATTCGGTACCAGAGGGGGCCGAACAGCGCGTCCACGGCCACGTCGGTATCCGTTGAGGGATGGATTTCACCCCGCCGTATGCCGCGTTCCAGGATTTCCCTGACCCGCTCCCGGCGGCCCCGGATGAAACCGGAATAAAATTGTTCAGCGATGGCATTGTCGGTCTGGGCCTCTGCCATGAGGCCGATCATGGCGCAGGGCGACGGCGCTTCGCTGATGGCGGAAAAGACCTTTGTCAGAAGGACTTCGAGGTCGTTGCGTACCGAACCCGTATCCGGGGCGGGGGTCCGTTGATTCAGCCTTTCACCGTAGGCCTCGATGACCAGCGCCGCCTTGGAGGGCCACCAGCGGTAGATGGTCTGCTTGCCCACGCCGGCGCGTGCGGCGATGCCTTCGATGGTCAGGCTCACGTATCCTTTCTGCTCGAGAAGCTCGATGGTGGCGGTCAGAATGGCCTCGTGGGACCGGGGGCTGCGCCGCCTCCCTGGCTGTTCGGTGTTGCTCATGGGTTCGGGTAATAGATGAAACGAGACGTTCCGTCAAAGACTTTGACAATACGTCTCGTCTCGTTTGCTGGAGACTGCTTTGGGGACGGCCTTTCTGAGAGGTGGATAGTCGATTCCCGTATCTTGTCAGACTGTATGTGAGCTGAAATTTTTTTCTGATAAAAACGATAAATTGAAGAAAATATCATTTCGGAGAAAACGGTGACGGACTTTTTTTCAACAATTCAGGAACTGTCCACAGCAAAACTGAGCGAGCGCTCAGTTTTGCTGTTTTTTTTGACATTAGAGTCGGCTGCGAGGTAGTTTTCGAAAAACTGAGTGAGCACTCGGTTTTTGGAAGGAAACTGGAAAGGACAGGTAATGAAAAAGAAGGAAGCCATACTCAGGGTCGCAACGGTGATGTTCGCGAATAAGGGGTTTGCGGACACATCCGGGCAGGAACTCGCCCGGTTGACCGGCGTGGCCGAGGGGACGATCTTCTATCATTACAAGAGCAAGGAAGGTTTGCTGCTGGCCATTCTGGAGAAGACCAGGGACGAGATAGTGGACCAGATCGAACGGTTCTTCGAGAACAGGCCGTTCAGCAATGGTCTGGAGATGACGGAGGAGGTCGTCGCCTTCTATCTCTACCTGGCCGGATTGATGGAAGATCATTTCCAGCTGTTGCACAGGCACTTCGTCTACAAGTTCTCCGAGTCCAATCCGGAGATCAGGCGGAGCCTGGAATCCATCTATAACTGGCTGGTCGACGTTTTCGAACGAGCGATTACGGTCGGCCAGGAGGACGGGTCCATCAATCCGGATATCCACCCAAGAAAATCGGCGCTCATTCTGTTTACCATGGTAGATGGACTGGTTCGTTTCAAAAACCATAACCTGTATGACGCGGGCGCGCTGTTCAACGAGCTGATCGAGACGTGCCGGAGGATGTTGCGGGTTATCTAGTAAGGAAGAGGCAAGTGTTACTTAAAATTTTCCCATTTATTGACTGGTTTAAAGGGTACAACATGGCGTCGCTCCGTGCCGACGCCATCGCGGGGCTTACGGTCGCCCTGGTGCTCATTCCGCAATCCATGGCGTACGCCCAGCTGGCGGGCATGCCCGCCTATTACGGCCTGTACGCTTCCTTTCTCCCTCCGCTCATCGCCGCGCTGTTCGGCTCCAGCCGTCAGCTGGCCACCGGCCCGGTGGCCGTTGTCTCGCTGATGACTGCGGCCTCGCTGGAACCGCTGGCCACCGCAGGCAGCGAAGGCTACATCGCCTACGCCATCCTGCTCGCGCTCATGGTCGGCCTGTTCCAGTTCCTGCTCGGTGTGCTCAAGCTCGGCCTGGTGGTCAACTTCCTGTCCCACCCGGTTGTCAACGGCTTCACCAACGCCGCCGCCATCATCATCGCGTCCTCCCAGCTCTCCAAGATGTTCGGGGTCTACGTGGACAAGGCGGAGCATCACTATGAAACCATCATCCGCGTGGTGGAGGGAGCCTTTCATTACACCCATCTGCCCACTCTGGGCATGGGCGTGCTCGCCTTCGTGATCATGATAGTGCTCAAGCGCGTCAACCCGAAGATCCCCAACGTCCTGGTGGCGGTGGTCGTGACCACGGCCGTTTCCTGGGGTGTGGGCTTCAACCACGACTCCTCGGCTTCCGTGGACGCAATCAAGTCTCCCGAGGCCATTGAGGCCATCGCCGGGTTCAACGCCGCCGTGGCCGGCATCGACAACCTCGCCCTGGAGCGCACCGCGCTCAACTCGCGCCTGGAAGAGGCCAAGTCCTCCAAGGACGCCATCGGCGTCCTCGATGCAGAGCACGACCTGAGCGTCCTGAATCTGAAGATCGCCCGCCTTAAGCATGAGGCGCACACCCAGCGCACCTTCCTGCGCGAGATGCTTTTCGACGGCGTCGAGGCGCCCGGCGGCGCTCTCGCCTTTTATGCCAGGGGCTCCGTGCCCTCCGGCATGCAGGCCGACGGCCGCACCTGGCGCGTCAAGGTCGGCAACACCAAGCTGGACACCACCAAGCTGAAGATGATGGGCGGCGGTGCCGTGGTCGGCACCGTGCCTTCGGGCATCCCGGCCATCTCCGCACCGTCCCTGGACATGAAGATCATGCTCCATCTGATCCCGTTCGCTGCCATCATCTCGTTGCTCGGCTTCATGGAGGCCATCTCCATCGCCAAGGCAATGGCCGCCAAGACCGGCCAGCGGCTTGACCCCAACCAGGAACTCATCGGCCAGGGCCTGGCCAACATGCTCGGCGCGTGCGGCAAGTCCTATCCTGCCTCGGGCTCCTTCTCCCGTTCGGCGGTCAATCTACAGGCCGGAGCCGTCTCCGGCATGTCCAGCGTGTTTACCTCGCTGATGGTCGTCATCGCTCTCCTGTTCTTCACGCCGCTGCTCTATCACCTGCCCCAGGCGGTGCTGGCCGCGGTCATCATGATGGCCGTCATCGGCCTGATCAACGCGTCCGGCTTCATCCACGCGTGGAAAGCGCAGTGGTATGACGGCGCCATCTCCATCATCTCCTTTGTCTGCACCCTGGCCTTCGCGCCGCACCTGGACAAGGGCATCATGGTCGGCGTGGCTCTCTCCCTGGGCGTCTTTCTGTACAAGTCCATGCGTCCCCGCGTCGCATCCCTGTCCAGGAGTGAGGACCGGTCCCTGCGTGACGCCACCCACTTCGGCCTCAAGGAGTGCAAGCACATCTCGCTGGTCCGCTTCGACGGCCCGCTCTTCTTCGCCAACGCGAGCTTCCTGGAGGACAAGATCACCGACCGGATGATGAACAGCAAGACGCTGCGTCATATCATCATCGTCGCCAACGGCATCAACGACATGGACGCCTCGGGCGAGGAAGCCCTGTCGCTGATCGTGGACAAGGTCCGCGCCGCCGGTCTGGACATCTCCCTGTGCGGGGTCAACGAGGCGGTCATGGCCGTGCTCGAGCGCACCCACCTGCTGGAGAAGATCGGCAAGGATCACGTCTATCCGACCATGGAGACCGCCATTGTGGAAACGCAGAAGAGCACCCACACCGGTTGCGACGAAAGCGAATGTCCGCTGACCAGCTATTGCACGTTGGCCTAATAGCATAAAAGGAGAATGTCATGTCTGTCATAACCGTATTCAACGGCCTGTTCTCCGAAGCCGGTGTGGTGGTAAAGCGCGTGGTTGACGCCACGGGCTACCGCCTGGTCACCGACCAGGAGATCGTGTCCAAGGCCGCATCGCTGTCCGGTATGTCCGAGGGCAAGATCGCCCGGGCTTTCCAGGCCAAGACCTCCGTCTTCAACGCCTTCAGCCACGAAAAGGAGCGGGCCGTTGCCTGGCTCCGGCTGGCCATGGCCGACAAGCTCATGGAACAGGACAACATCCTGTTCTCAGGCTTCGCCTCCCAGCTTCCGCCCGTGGATATAGACCATATCCTCAAGGTCTGTCTGATCTCGGATATGAAGCACCGCCTGGCCATCGCCGAGAGCACCGAAGGGTATGCGGAGAAGCACGCCCTCAAGCTCATCCACAAGGACGACGAGGACCGCGCCGCATGGGTCGAGCTGGTCAGGGGCGTGAGTGACCCCTGGTCCAAGGAACTCTATGACGTGGTGGTGCCTGTCAGCGCCTCCGGCGTCGATGGGAGCGCCGACCTGATCGTCGAGCAGCTCGGCAATGCCGCCGTGCAGGTCACTGATGTGTCCCGGGCCAAGGTTGAGAACTTCGTGCTCGCTGCCAAGGTGGGGACCGCACTGGCCGCTACCGGGCATAGCGCGGAAGTCCGTGCCGACAACGGCACCGTGACCCTGACCATCAACAAGCACGTCCTCATGCTTGAACGGCTTGAGCGGGAGCTCTCCGAGATCGCCGGAAGCGTGGATGGCGTGAAAAAGGTCGAGGCAACCGTAGGCAAAGGCTTTCACCAGAACGACATCTATCGTAGAATGGACTTCGACCTTCCTTCCAAGGTCCTGCTGGTTGACGATGAGCGGGAGTTTGTCCAGACCCTGTCCGAGCGTCTGATGATGCGCGACATGGGGGCCGCCGTGGTTTATGATGGCGAGTCCGCCCTGAACCTGGTCAAGGACGACGAGCCCGAGGTCATGATCCTCGACCTCAAGATGCCCGGCATCGACGGCATCGAGGTCCTGCGCCGGGTCAAGCGCGAGCACCCGGACGTGGAGGTCATCATCCTCACCGGCCACGGTTCCGAGAAGGACCGCGACGTGTGCATGGGGCTGGGCGCGTTTGCCTACCTGCACAAGCCCGTGGACATCGACCTCCTGAGCAAGACGCTCAAGGCGGCCAATGAGAAGGTCAAGAATAACGGATAATTGAAGCCGGGTGGCGTTATGGCGATAATGGACATGATCAAACCAACGTTCTGGGATACCGATTCCAGTCTTGGACCGGGCAAGAGCCTGTTCAACTATCGGCGCATCTGGCGTTTCGCCATCGCGTTGCTGACGGTTGTCGCGCTCATCCCGCTGCTGGTCATGGCAACCATCGACTATAACGTCACCCGGAGTTCCCTGGAATCCGAAAACCTCCTGCGCACCGCACGGACTACCTCCAATACGCGGCGCACCGTGGCGTCCTTTCTGAAGGAGCGAACCAAGGCATTGGACTTCCTGGCTGAGCACGAAGGAATCGCCAACCTGCGGGACTGCGACAACCTGGCTTCCATCCTGGCTTCGCTCAAGTCCAGCTTTGGCGGCTTCGTGGACATCGGCATCATCAACAACCAGGGCAGCCAGATCGCCTACATCGGGCCATACGACCTGTTGGGCAGGGACTACCGGGACCAGGCGTGGTTCGAGAACACCATGACCCAGGGGACCTACGTCAGCAACGTTTTCCTCGGCTTTCGCGATGAGCCCCACCTGGTGGTGGCGCGCAAGGTCTACGACGCCAAGGCGGACGAGGCCTACATCCTGCGGGCCACCCTGGACACGGCCCAGTTCAACGCCATGCTGGCCTCTCTGGACCTGCCGGGCGGTGGCGACGCCTTCCTGGTTGACGTGGACGGCCTGATTCAGACGCCCTCCAAATTTCATGGCAAGCTGTTGCAGAAGGTGGACGTGGATATCCCGGGCTATTCGGAGAAGACCAGCGTTCAGCAGACCAGGGGAGGGGACGGCACCGAGTATACCGTGGGCTACGCCTACGTGCGCGGCACCCCGTTCGTGGTCTTGGTGGTTAAGCATACAGAGGAGCTGATGAAGCCGCTCCGGACCATCCGCATGGAGCTGCTCTGGATATTGGCCACGAGCGTCGCCCTCATTCTGCTGGTTATCGTCGGCGTTGCCACCTACATGGTCAACAAAATCTATATTGCGGACCAGACCCGGGCGCGGACCCTGCACCGCATGGAGCACACCAACCGCATGGCCTCCATCGGCAGGCTGGCCGCGGGTGTGGCCCATGAGATCAACAACCCGCTGGCCATCATCAACGAGAAGGCCGGGCTGATCAGCGATTTGTTCCATTTCAAGCAGGAATACGCTCAAGACGAGCGGTTGCAGAAGAACATCCAGTCGATTATCGACTCCGTGGCGCGTTGCGGCAGGATCACCAAGCGGTTGCTCAGTTTCGCCCGGCACATCGACGTGGAGATGGACTCCATCAAGTTCAAGGAACTGGCCGACGAGGTCATCGATTTCCTTCGCAAGGAGGCTGAGTACCGGTCCATCACCCTGGATATGAACATCCCGGAGGACCTTCCGGAATTCATCTCGGACCGAGGCAAGCTCCAGCAGATTTTTCTCAACCTGGTGAACAACGCCTTTCAGGCGATGAGCGATGGTGGTACGTTGTCCATCTCGGCGGCCAAGGCCGCCAAGGACTCGCTGGTTTTCACCGTGGCTGACGACGGCTGCGGCATCCCCGAAACGGATCTCAAGCGGATTTTCGACCCATTCTTTTCCACCAAGAAGAAGACCGGCGGGACCGGGCTCGGGCTTTCCATCACCTACGGCCTTGTGCAGGAGCTCGGCGGAACCATGTCCGTCGAGAGCGAGGTGGGCCGGGGGACGAAATTCACCATAACAATGCCCCTGGCGGGGCCGGACAAAGCGTGAGCGCAATGAAAGTACTTTTGGTTGACGACGAAGTGGAGCTGGTTTCCGCCATGGCGGAGCGGCTCGGATTCCGGGGCGTTGAGGCGGACTGGACCGACAATGGCGCTTCCGCCCTTGAGATGGCGGAGAAGACGGACTATGACGTGGCCGTTCTGGATATGAAGATGCCCAAGATCAGCGGCCTGGAGCTTCAGGAGAAGTTGGCTGAAAAACATCCGGGCATGCGGTTCATCTTCCTTTCCGGACATGGCTCGGAAAAGGACTTCAAGGCGGGTTGCGCCGCCGGATGCGAATATTTGATCAAGCCCATCCAACTGGAAGACCTGTTGGAAAAACTCAATCAGGCCGTCTGCTAGGCCGGGAGCGCCCATGACCACATCCGCCTCCGAAGCCCACCAGGGGCTGCAATTTTTCGGACGTATAAGCGCGTCCGTGTCCCATGAGATCAAGAACGTCTTCGCCGTAATCAACGAGTCGGCGGGCCTGATCGAGGACTTCACGCTCATGGCCGAGCGCGGCATGCCCATCCAGCCGGAAAAGCTGAAGAGTGTCGCGGCCTCCATCCAGGGCCAAGTTCGGCGCGGTGATTCCATCGTCCGTAACATGAACGCGTTCGCGCATTCCGCCGACGAACCGGTGCGGGAAGTGAACCTGGCTGAAACCCTGGGCCTCATCGTGGCCCTGACCACCCGACTGGCCGACATGAAACAGGTCAGGCTGACCCTGGGGGATTGCGAATCGATCTCCAGGAAGGCCAACCCCTTTGACCTGATGCGGCTGCTGCATGGAGCCATGGAGGCCTGTCTCGACGGGCTGGCTCCCGGTGACAGTCTGGTGGCGTGTGTGAAGTCCGCAGACGGCGGCGCATCGTTCTCCCTTTCCGCCCCCGGAAAGGATGTGCCGTTCGCGAGTGATGCATCGCTTTCCTCCCTGGCGCAGGCAATGGGCCTGCGCATTATCTCGGAGGAAGGCACCGGGACTCTTGAGCTGCTGTTCCCGGCGGCTTGAGAACCCGCGTAACATTACATTCAACTTAAGCAGGAGAAATACAATGCCAGAAAAAGTGTTGCTCATCGACGACGAAGAGGAATTCCTGAGCGCGCTGTCCGAACGGATGGAGATTCGCGGCATGAATGTCACCACGGCGTCCAACGCCGATGCCGCAGTCACCGCCCTGGACAACAACGAGTTCGACGCCATCATCCTTGACCTGCAGATGCCCGACATGAACGGCATCGAGATGCTCAAGGTCATCAAGAAGAGCCACCCCGAGATGCAGGTCATCCTGCTCACCGGCAAGGCCACGTTGGAGGCGGGTATAGAGGCCATGAAGCTCGGTGCCATGGACTTCATGGAAAAGCCCGCGGACATCCAGTCCCTCACCGAGAAGATCAAGAAGGCTCAGGCCAAGAAGATGCTTCTGGTGGAAAAGCAAACGGCCGACAAGGTCGACGAGATCCTCAAGTCAAAGGGTTGGTAGGCCTTCCCCAGGGGGATGGCTTCGGCGAAAGCGGCTTCTGCAGGGCCGCCCGCCGGAAGATGCGGCAGAGCCGGTACGCGGACGCGCGGCCGGTAAGGCCCTGTCTCGACCCGTAGGCCGAAACCAAGGAAAGCCCCGCAGCCGTTGGCTGCGGGGCTTGGTTTTTTATAGACGCACCAGGATCAGTTGCTCATGGGACAGAAGCGGTCCCAGCCCATGAGCCCGGCCCCGCCCGCAATGGTGGTGCCGTAGAAGAGCACGGGTTTGTCGGTCAGGAACAGGTCGATGGTGGCGTTGCCCAAAGTAGTGCCCGTGACGAGCAGCAGGTCGCACCACTCCATGGCGTCATGGGTGGCTTCGCCGCCCTCGATGAGCACACCGCGTTTCTTCTGGCCGATGTTGTCCGGGTCCAGGTCGATGAGCCGTACTTCCACCTCGCTGCTCAGGGCTTCGGCCAAGGTGGGCTGGAAGCCGATGATGGTGATGCGCTTTGCACCGTAGTTGTCCCGGATATGTTCGAACACCTTGCGGGAGCATTCCTTGGGGCCCTGGTCCTTGCAGTGAATGGTGTGATCCGCCATGCCCAGATAGCGCGAGACCGCGTTCAAAGTGGAGACGAACACGGCGCGGTTGAAGTTGTTGTCCAACGGCAGGTCCGTGACCTCGCGCAGGGTTCCTGCGTAGTTGCCGTAGTGGTCAGTGAAGGCCTGCCCTCGCTGGTTGCGGAACACGGCCTCCATGAGTTTCTCCTTGCCCTTCTGGATGGGGAAGTCGGTCTCGTCCGGCGTGCCGATGGCCTCTTTCACGCTGAGCGGTCCGGCGGAAACGGTAATATTTTCACCCAGGATGTCCGCTTTCTCCCAGAGGACGAGGGCCTTGTCCCGGACGGTTTCCAGTATGGTTTTCATGTATGATCTCCTTGTCTATGCGCCTATACGGCGGAGAGCCGTTTGAGCGCGGCGAAAATTATCAGTGAAAAGAAGCCGATTACTACGGACAGGACGATGGCCCTGTCGAACTCCCCGGAAAACACTGCGTTGTAAATTTCCAGTGAGAGCGTGTTGGTCCTGCCGATGATGTTGCCCCCGAGCATGAGCGTGATGCCCACCTCGCCCAGGGAGCGCCCAAGGGCGAGAAACCAACCCGCAGCCACGTTGCGTTTTACCACGGGCAACAGCACCAGCCAATAGGTCTGCCACTGACTCTTGCCGAGGACCCTGGCCGTCTCGGACAATTGTTTCACGTCCCCCTGCAGGGCCGCCACCAGCGGCTTCACCATGAGCGGCATCCCGGCCACGAAGGAGGCCAGGACCACCCCGGTGAAGCTGAAGACCACGTCGATGGGCAGGTGCTCCCCGACGATCCCGGCCCGCCCGAGGATCATCAGCAGGATGAACCCCGTGGCGATGGGCGGGAAGACGAGCGGGAGCGTGACCAGGAAGTCCACCGCCGAGCGCAGCGCGCCCCGGCCCGTGGTCAGGTAGTAGCCGAGCAGGACTCCGCCGACCAGGTGCAACACGCCCGCCGCCGCCAGAGTCTTGATGGTCAGCCAGAGCGGACCGGTTGTCTTGGGCTCGGCGAGAATTGCTAGAAAGTCCACCTGCTACAGTCCGTTACGCGTAATGATCTCCCGGGCTTCGGGGGTCTTGAGGAATTCGAGGAACGCTTTTGCCTCATCCGGGTTGGGGCTGTTGCTCAGCAGGGCCGCGAGGATGTTGATCTTCGTGTACTTGCCGTCGTCCACGATGACGTAGCCGCCGATCTTGTCCTTCACGTTCAGGGCATGGGTCAGGTTGAGGAAGCCCATGTCCACTTCCTTGGTGGCCAGGTAGGAGAAGACCTGCGGTACGGTGGATACCTCCACCAGCTTGGGCTTGATGCCGGGCAGGCGGTCGGTGTTGGTCAGGAACTGCCTGGCGGCCTTGCCGTAGATGGCTTTGCTGCTGTCAGGCATGGCAATGCGGCCCACCTTGTCATTGTCCAGGTCGGCGACACAGTTGAACGGGCTTCCCTTGGCAAAGGCAAGAACCAGGCGGCCCTGGCCGAGAACCTGCTGCACGGCCATGGGCAGGCGGGCCCTTTCCAGGAAGCTCTGGTCGCCCAGGACGATGTCCACGTTGCCGCTTTCCTTGGCCAGGGTGGTGACCCGGCCCATGTTGCCGTAAAGTCGTTCGATTTGCTTGCCGGTGGCCTTTTCATAGGCCGTGTTCAGGGCGTTGACCATTTTCTTGTATCCGGCTCCGGCGGCGACCACCGCATTGCCCGCGTGCGCGGGGATGGTGAAGGCGGCGAGGAGCAGGGCGCAAAGGATGAGGGTGGCGATTCTTTTCATGAGGGTCTCCTTTAGGAGTACGCGGGTGCGGTTCGGGTTGTTTCCGGGTGAACGAGGTGGTTGTGGCGGCTGAGCCAGTCCGGGGCGATACGCCCGCCTTCCACGGCGATGATGGCGTCGCCGAGGTGCTCGGCCTCCTGAAGGTCATGGGTCACGTGAACGATGGGGATGCCGAGTTCGGTCTTGAGCTCGGCCAGCAGGTCTCGCAAAAACGAGCGGGTCCCGACGTCCAGGGCCGAGAAGGGTTCATCGAGGAGGAGCAGATCGGGTTTGCTTGCCAGTGCCTGGCAAAACGCCGCGCGCTGCCTTTCTCCGCCGGAGATGGAGTCGGGCCGCTCGTTCTTGAGGTGCAAGATGCCGAAAGTCTTCATCAGCGCGTCCACATCGGCTCCTTCGGGTGCACCGAAGGTGATGTTTTTGTGCACTGTCATGTGCGGGAACAGGGTGTACTCCTGGAAGACCAGCCCCAACCGGCGCTTGTGGGTGGGGACGTACTCTCCGGTTTGGGAGTCGGCCCAGGTCCTGCCGTTCAGCGAGATCGCGCCGGAGTCCGGGGCCTCAAGCCCGGCGATGAGCCTGACCAGTGTGGTCTTGCCCGCGCCGGAAGGGCCGACGATGGCGGTCAACTCCCCGTTGCGGCAGGTGAAGTTCGTCCTCAGCTGGAAGTGGGGCAGTTGCTTGCATATATTTACTGTCAGGGTCATGGCGTCGCCTTTTCAGGATGATTCATCACGTCTAGGGAGAACGTGAGGATATCCATTTTCCTATGCTCTGCGGGATATGCGGGCAAGGTTGTCACGCGAACGCCTAAAACCGTGACGGTTGGTCATATGTGATAGTCGTTGAAACACGGAAAGCAGGCTAGGGGGAAAGGATAAGCGCACCGCCGGGCGTGGATTTACGCCCGGCGGGAGCCTGCTGAAAGAGAGAAAAGAATGCGGGCGGGCCGGATCAGCCCGTGACGACGATGAGGTGCATCTCGCGGGGGCCGTGCGCGCCGTGGACCAGTTGGGCCTCGATGTCGGCGGTTTTGGACGGGCCGGAGATGAAGTTGAACGAGGTGGGCAGTTCGGTGTCTTCCAGTTGCGCGTAGAGTTCGGGCAGGTCTGCCAGAAGCCGCTCAAGGGGCAGCACCGCGATGTGGATGGAGGGCACCAGCGAGGTGGCCCTGCCGCGTCCCGGACCGGCCAGCAGGGCGATGGCCCCGCAGTCTGCCACGCCCCAGTTCGCGCCGGTCACGCCGATGAAGGCCGCCTCGGCCTGGGCGCGCAGGCGCTGCTTGCCCTGCATCTCGTCCTCGTCGGGCAGGAGGGCGGCCACGTCCACGGCGATTCCGTCACCGGCCAGCCTGTCCTTCAGGCCAAGGGCTTCGATCTCGGGGTTGTCGTGCAGGGTGAGGCGTTTTTCACCGCCCCATTCCGTGTCTGCGTTGCGGGCGATGTCCGCGATGGCCTCGCCTGCCTCGTCCGGGGTGGCGGCCTCGTGCACGTTCAGGTTCAGGGGCACGGCGGCTTCCTTGAGCAGGGCCAGCAAAGCTGCGCGCTCTTCGGGCGTCCGTTGTGCCTGTGTGAGCCGGGCCTCCCGTTCGCCTTCGGGGCGGGGATTGAACAGCGCCGGGTCCACCGGGGAGGATGTGGTTCGGCCCAGGGCCTCGCGCACGCGGTTGAGGAAATCCCGTTCGTTATGCATCGCCGTCCTCCTTGAGCCGTTTGGCGTGAATGGTGTTCCAGCGTTCAGCGAAGGTCTGCTTGGCGATGGGCGGGAAGTCCCGGTCCGCCGTCCATTTGCCCAGCGGGCCCACGCCGTGCTTCAGCACGCCCTTGCGAACGAAGGGAGCCTGGAGCAGGCGCCCCGACTTGACCAGCAGGTCGTAGGCCTTGCGGCTCGACATGGCCGCCGCCCACGCCTTGAAGGCCACGGCTTCGGTCTTGTCCACCGGGGTCACGTCCCAGGTCTCGTCGCCGTATGCGAGCATGTGGCGCAGCTCCGAGAGCATGCGCGGCAGGTCGTTGTTGACCGGGCACATGTCCTTGCACGCGCCGCAGAGGGTCTCGCCCCGACACAGGTCGGCGTGGTCGTTGACGCCCCCCAGCAGCGGCATGACCACCGAGCCGATGGGGCCGGTGTAGGTGGCGTTGTAGGCGTGTCCGCCGATGCGCCCGTAGACCGGGCAGATGTTCAGGCAGCCGCCGCAGCGGATGCAGGCCAGCACCTCGCGAAAGCGCGGGTCGGCCAGGATGTCGGTGCGGCCGTTGTCGATGATCACGAGGTGGAACTCCTCGGGACCGTCGGGCTCGCCCGGCTGGCGCGGCCCGCCCACGAAGCTGACGTATGTGGAAATCTTCTGTACCGCCGCGCCGCGCGTGAGCAGGCGCAGCAGGGTCTCGTGCTCGGCCAGGGTCGAGGTGACGCGCTCCATGCCCATGAGCGCCACGTGGACCTTGGGCATGGTCGTGGCCATGCGGATATTGCCCTCGTTGGAGACCAGGGCCACCTGGCCGGTCTCGGCGCAGGCCAGGTTGCAGCCGGTCAGGCCCATGTCGGCGGTGAGCAGCTTCTCCCGGAGTGCCTTGCGTGCGGCCTTGGTCAGGGTCGGCGGGTCTTCGGAGTAGGGGATGCCGAGCTTTTCCTGAAAGAGCCTGCCGATCTGCCGCCGGTTCATGTGGATGCACGGGGCGATGATGTGCGAGGGGGCTTCGCCGGCCAACTGGAGGATGTATTCGCCGAGGTCGGTCTCGACCACCTCGATGCCGTCTTTCTCCAGCAGCGGGTCCACGCCGATCTCGGCGGAGGTCATGGACTTGCCTTTGACCACGCGCTTGACTTCGTTCTTGCGTGCCACTTCCAGGCAGTATCTGCTGGCGTCCTCGGCGGTCCTGGCGAAGTAGACGTGCCCGCCCTGTTTGCGGATGTTTTCCGCCAGGGTAGCCAGGACCACGTCCAGGTGTTCCAGGGTCCGCATGCGCATGGCCTTGGCCCTGGCGCGCAGCTCCGGTGAAATTTCGGTCTTCCATAACTGCCGGGTACCGCGTCCGATGCGGTCCTGGATCATGCGGATGGCGGCGTGCAGTTCTTCGTTGCCCACGGCCTCGCGGGCCAGTTCCGAGTAGGTCTTTTCGTTCGTCTCGTGCATGGCTACACTCCGGTTCCGGCCAACAGCTCGGCGATGTGCAGGGCGCGGACCGGGGAGCCGATCCGGCTCAGGCGTCCGGCGATATTCATCAGGCAGCTTACGTCGCAGCCCGACACGACGTCCGCGCCGGTCTCCAGGATGGTCTTGACCTTGTCGTCCACCATGGCCGTGGAGATTTCCGGGTACTTGACGCTGAAGGTGCCGCCGAAGCCGCAGCAGCGGTCGCTCTCGTCCATCTCGACCAGGGTCAGGCCGGGGATATTTCCCAGTAGTTGGCGGGGCTGCCTGCGGATGCCGAGGCCCCGGGCCAGGTGGCAGGAGTCGTGGTAGGTCACCGTGCCGTTGAAGCGGCTGCCCAGCTCCTCGCCGGGATCGGTGACGCCGAGCACATCCACCAGGTATTCGGTGAACTCGTACGTCCTGGCCGCGACCCGGCGGGCGCGCACCAGCATGCCCGGTTCGTCCTTGAACAGCTCAGGGTAGTGGTGGCGGACCATATGCACGCAGGAACCGGATGGGCAGACGATGATCTCGCTGTCCTCGAAAATGTCGATGAAACGGCGGGCGGCCTTGGTCGCCTCGGCCCGGTACCCCGAGTTGAAGGCGGGCTGGCCGCAGCAGGTCTGCTCGGGCGGGTAGTGCATGGGCACGCCGAGTCTCTCCAGAATGTGGACCATGGCGTCGCCGATTTCGGGACGCAGGGAATCCACAAGGCATTGTATGAAAAGCGTGGCTGTCTGTTTGCTCATTATTTTACTGAATTAGGTCTAGTGGGGTGGGAACGGGCGCAGATGTTGCCCCCATCCCTTAAAACTTGCAAGGAATTTTCCATTACTATAGTAATGGGCGACGCGTTGTCCGCCTCCGTCGGGGGTTATTTTTCAATTATGTAATTCGAGAGCAGAGAGGTTTCCATGAAGCGTTGTTTTCTTTGTCTGGCCATGCTGGCCGTTTTGTGCATGGCGTCCGTCGCCCATGCCGGGAAGGTCGTCATCGCCGTCAGCCAGTTTGTCGAGCATCCGGCCCTGGACGCCGTGCTCAAGGGCTTCCAGGATGAACTCAGGGAAGGCGGCGTGGAAGTGGATTACCGGATCTACAACGCTCACGGCAACATGAGCGTGACCTACCAGATCGCCAACAAGATAGTGAGCGACGAGCCGGACATGATCGTGGCCATTGCCACCCCGCCCGCCCAGGCCTGCCTCAAGGAATATGACAAGGCTCCGCAGCTCAAGGGAACCCCCATGCTCTTCACCGCCATCACCGATCCCCTGGGGGCCGGTTTGGTTTCCAACTACGAGAAGCCGGGCGGCGATGTTACCGGCATGTCCAACCAGATGCCCATGGGCGAACACGTGGACATGATCCGCAAGTTCATCCCCGAGCTCAAGTCCGTGGGTGTCGTCTACAACGTGGGCGAGTCCAACTCCGTTTCCGCCGTGACCCGCTTCAAGGCCGCTGCCAAGGAACGCGGCGTTGCCGTGGAGGAAGTCACGGTCGCCAACTCCGCCGAGGTGCAGCAGGCAGCTACCTCCCTGCTGGGCAAGGTGGACGCCATCTTCGTGCCCACGGACAACACCGTGGTCTCGGCCATGGAAGTGGTGGTCAAGGTCTGCCGCCGTTCGCAGACTCCGCTCTTCGTGGCTGACACCGATTCCGTCGCACGTGGCGCCGTGGCCGCCGTGGGCTTCGACTACTACCTGCATGGCCGCCAGACCGGCGCCATGGCCATCCGCATCCTGAATGGCGCCAAGCCCGGCGACACTCCGGTGGAATTTCAGAAGAAGCTGACCTTCCAGGTCTTCCCCGCCGCCGCAAAGAAGATGGGGCTGGAAGTGCCGCAGAGCGTGATCGATCAGGCGGACAAGGTCATAGAATAAGCGCATTCGCCAGAAGCCGACCGATTCAGACCGCTCTTCCGGCCGGAAGGGCGGTCTTTTTTGGGAGTGAGTCATAGGTTTATTGATCCTTCGGCAAATGAAAGGGGGCATATTCGCCTCGCCGCAACGAGAATCCTTGACCTTGCGGCCCGGTTGTGAAAAGACCGGCTCGCCCCCTGAGGGGCGGAATATAACGGCAGGCATCCTTCATGAGTATGGTAAAACGAATGATCCGCAGCGAGCATGTCCGGCACGGCGTCAAGGTCGGCCTGGCCAGCGTGCTTGCCTATCTCCTGGCTGACTGGGTGGGATTACCCTACGGCTACTGGGCGGTGATCACCACGGTCATCGTCATGCAGATGCACGTGGCCGATTCCATTCGCATGTGCCTGTACCGCTTCTCCGGCACGGCCATCGGCGCGGTCATGGGCATTGCCATGATCCTCATTTTTCCGCCCACGCACTGGTTCACGGTCCTGGGCATCTTTGTCGGGACCGCGATTTGCGCCTACCTGACACGTTATGACGCCCGGTTCCGCATGGCGGCCATCACCGTGTCCATCGTCTACCTGACCAGCCTGGGCACCGACTCCCGGATACCCTTCGGCCTGTTCCGAGTGGCGGAGATCGGCGTCGGGGTGTTGTGCGCCTTCGTCGTTTCGGTGCTGGTCTGGCCCAACCGGGCCGGTTCCACGCTCCGGGCCCGGCTCAAGGGGCAGTTCGAAGACGCTGCCGCCCGCTATGCGCTGCTCATGAGCAATTTTCTTTCCCTGCAGAAGAAGGCCGACCCGGATCTTTTCTTCGACCTGGATGCGGACATCCGCAAGAATACGGAAATGTTCCACAGCGTCTATGCCACGGAACGGCTTTTCTTTCGGGAGGACGTGGCCCTGCTTTCCATGCAGGTGACCGTGATCCGGTCCGTCCTGGAGCGGTTGCAGTCCATGCTTACCCTGCTCAACGAGGTGGAGGGGACCGGGTTCGACATCATCATGGCTCCGGAACTGAACGAGCTGGTGCGTACGACCTCGGAGGCCCTGTGTGCCGTGGGAGCCGGGGAGCCACACGATCCCCGCGCTCTGGCCGCCGCCGTAGTGGCCATCGAGGCGCGTTTCCATGAATTGCGCCAACAGGGCGTGACCCTGCGTTTCGGCGTGCGCCGCCTGTTTCAGGTCCTGGGCTTCATCAACGCGGCCCAGCATCTGGGCGAGTACATGCTGGAAATCCTGAACAGGAAGGAAATGACGGCCGGGGAATAGCGCGCCATCCCCGGGCCGTCTTGCATTTCTTCGCCCTTTACTCGGAAGGGGCCTTCAATTCCAATTGTATGGGCTTGCTCAGCAGGCCGTGGACGGGGCAGCCCCGCAACGCCGCGAAGAGCCGCTTTTTCTGGTCTTCTGGCAGGTCTTCTGGCAGGTCGACCCAGTATTCGAAGGTGGAGCCGTCCGAGTCCTGCTTGAGGGTGACAACGGTCTCCACCTTGTCCAGGGCGATGCCGTGGGCCTCGGCGTAGAAGCGCAGGGTGATGTTCAGACAGGTGGCCAGCGCCGCCTCCAGCAGGCCGAAGGGAGAGATGTGCTCGCCCGCGCCGCCCTTGTCCGCAGGCGCGTCCGTCAGTGCCGTGTGGGCTCCGTCCGTAAATTCCGTCAGAAAGTTCGCTTCGTGGTTCTTGGTGCGAATCATGGTTGTACCTCGTGTACGGGGTTGTTGGGGTAAGGGTATTATCGAGGAGTACCCAATATACCCGCCCGTGCGGAAAGGCAACGAGGTGCAAGGATTTGTTATGCGCCAAAGCGGGCGCCCCACTCTCAGCGAGGGGGCCATGATTGCGACGTCAATAGCCCCGTTGACACTATGGACATTGCGCCGTGTCGGCTTATTCCAAACATAGCCCGGGGCTGAGAGCCTTGCGGAATGAAGCGTTACGAAACAGGCGCAACAGGGCTTACGCCCATGTGGATTCAAACACTCTTGTCGTGCGCATCAGGCAGGGAGTCGTCAGCGCAACTTACCGGTCACTTCGTCCACATCCTGCTTACGGACCTGGTCCAACGGCATGGAGAGCGCCTTTCCCATCTTGAAGTCGATTTTTGTAAGGTCCACCATGCGTACCCTGCGGTTGAACATGGTGTGGTAATAAATAATCTTGTTTTTCGTGTCGTTGAGAACGGTGTATTGCGTTCCGGCCAGTAGACTCGGTCCTGTCGCGCCTGCCGATCCTTCGGATTGCGTGGCCGAGAGGTCGAAGCTGTCCAGTATGCGGAAGGCTTCCTGAACCGTGTCCTCGCCCCCGGTTGTTTTGCGCGCTGTCTGTACGAACGCGGCGGCCCGGACAAAGCGGGAGGGCGAGGTGAAGTCGCCGGGCAGTCCAAGCATGCCGGAGCCGCCAGCCAGGGGAGTGATTTCGTAGTCGCCCCACTTGGTGTCCGCAAAGGGCGTGTTTGAGAGATTGCCGTAATTGCGCAGGTTGGTGAGCTGCCAGTCAAAGGTGGGGTTGTTCGTGATCACGCCCACCGGGTTGTCGAAGACGATCGCCTTGCCGCCCTTGAATTCGATGACGATGGCGTTGCCTGCGGGATCGGTGATCATGGCGTGCAGGGGGAAGGGGATGCCCAGTGCCGGATCGACCACCGGCACGACGCGAATCGCGGATAAGCCTTGCTTGACTTCATCCACTGTGGCGAAGTTGGAGAGAATGTACGTCAGCAGGGCGCTGGGAGCCATGGAGACTGCCGCCTTGCCTGCATCGTACTTGGCGTATTCGGCGAAACCCTTATGAAAGAACATGCCCCCGGCCAGGCCTGCTTCGTTCATGCCGGTATTGATGACCCGATTCATGAGCAGCACGCCGGCGAGGCCGTATTTGGCTTTCCAGGCGATGCCCTTGTCCCCGCCGGGAACGCTGGACTGGAACGACGTGCCGCTCGGGTAGGCCGCAATCTGCGGCTTGAGATCGAATTTACCCCATTCCTGGGTGCGGCCGAAAACCACGGTGCCATCGGCCCCTACGAGCTTGATGCCTGTGCAGGCAACGACCGGAGCCGGCAGGAGAACACTGATAGACAGGATGAGAAGGCAGATGACCCAATGGCGGTGAAGCGACATGATGGCTCCCTGGTTATACCGTGAACTCGCTGATTCGATTTGCGAAGATATAGCCCAACAGGAGTGCCTTAGGCAATCAGGCTATTGCTGATGGGGCGCATTCATCAATGTCCGGGAGAGTGCCGACAGGCCGGAAAAATCCATTTGGGTGGGTTGTTCGAGCTGGTCGGCTCTCATGATCTGTGTGTGGGGGCTGAAAAAGGAAAAGGCCTTACGCGGTGTGCGTAAGGCCTTAAGTTTCCTTGGCGTCCCCAAGGGGATTTGAACCCCTGTTACCGGCGTGAAAGGCCGACGTCCTGGACCAGGCTAGACGATGGGGACAGAAAAGTTCCGGCTTTTAAAAAAGAGGCAGCCGTAACCTGTGCGGCTGCCTCATGGCTTCGATATGGCGTCCCCAAGGGGATTTGAACCCCTGTTACCGGCGTGAAAGGCCGACGTCCTGGACCAGGCTAGACGATGGGGACGCAATATTTGGCTGGGCTGCAAGGACTCGAACCTTGATTAACGGAGCCAGAACCCGTCGTCCTGCCAATTGAACGACAGCCCAGCAGCGAGAAGATGATTTAAGGGTTAGCTTCCCTAAAGTCAACTCCTTTTTTACTCTAATTTTCGCATCGGGATCAAAAGGGTGTTTTGATAACGTTGACGAGAAATTAAGACGGCTTGCAATGGCCGTCACGCCGCTTGCGCGACGGAGCGTGCCGGAAATAACGCTTCCCGGCGAACGATTTCAAAACGGATGCAGAAGCATCCGCAGCAAATTCAAACTAGACGGCGCGGGCGAGCTGCCTGGTGCGCTTCTTCAGCTTGTTGATCTTGCGGCGCAGGCGGTTGCGCTGGGTGCGATCCTCGATGGCGGCCTTCTCGACGCGCATGGCGCGGATCTGCTTCTTGATCTCGGCGATCTGCTTCTTGTAGGGGGAGACCTGCTCCTCATCGACGATGCCGAAGACGTCCTTGATGGAGGAAACCAGCGCGTCCTTCTCCATGCCGGAAGCGCCGGTGATCATGGGCAGCTTCTCGATGATCAGGGCGCGCAGCTCTTTGGCGGTCATCTTTTCCAGGGGCTTGGTCAGGCCAAGCTCGTCAAAGGAAATTTCTTTTACTTCTTCACTCATGGTGTACTCCTTAAAAAGTTCTGTCGCGGCGAACGTCTATTTCTCTTCAAACATTCGCCTGTATGCCCGGTAACACCTTCCCAGCGGGGAATCGGGGTCCAGGTCTTCATCCAACCCGCCCAATTTCTCGGGCTTTTTAAGTTTCCTCGGAGGCTCCGGGGCCTCCCGTCGGATTGCTCCGTCCAAAGGAGTTCTGCCGTTTAGCAGTTCGAACACCACCTTGTCAAAGATTTCCTGACCCAAAAATCCATTCACGATTTCCAGGATCATGGGCGCCAGAAATTGCGCCTCCTGCATGACCATTGGGTCCTCCGCCGCCAGGATGAGCCTGCGCCCCCGGTGGCCTAGCGGGCGGGCGACGGAAGCCATCTCGCCCATGAGGTCGCCCCAGGCCTCCCACAGCCTGATCAGGGCCATGCCGCCCGTGGTGTCGAGCTTGTCGAGGAAGCGGGGCAGGGCGTCGCGGGTGCTGACCACCCGGTTGGCGCGCCCCTTTTTCGTGTAGTGGCGATAGTAACGGACCAAGAGCTACTCCCTGCCGCCTAGCGGAGTCAGGGTTACGGTGATGACGTCGGGCTCGAGCTTGTAGGCCTCGCCGCTGCGTTCCTGTTCATCCACCTCTCTGGCCACCTCGGAGCCCACTTCCTTGGGATCGCCGCCCTTGAGCACACCGGTGATCAGGCCGTCCCGGATGGCCCTGTCGGGCTGGAACTGGCGGGTAACCTTCAGGTCCACCTGCTCGTATCCCTCCTTGACGATGGTGACCAAGTGGTTGCCCTGTCTGTCGAAGGCCACGGTGCACGGCGAGGTGCAGACCTTTTTTCCGTCCGCGTACACGGCCGCACCGAGGGGATTGGTCGAAACCGGAATTCGCTGCTTGGCCGGGCCGCACCCGGTCAGCGGGAGTATGATGAGTATGCCGATGCAGAGCGCCATCGCGCCGAATCTGTTCATGGTCGTCTCCTGAGCCGCCTGGAGCTCCGCCTACATGCAGTGTCTGGCGCGGTAGTTGACGATCAGCGCCGGGCACCCGGGGGACAGGGCCACCTGGATGACGGTGGAACCGATCATGGGCTTGGATATCTCCTGGCTGGAGGAGTACTGGGCCATGATGATCAGGTCCGCATCTGTCCAGCGGGCCCGCTTGAGGATTTCCACGTAGGGGATGCCCTCCCAGCATTCGTAGGAATGGCTGATGCCCGTAAGCGCCTTGTCGAACCGGGTCATGCGCTCCTTGGCCTGGCCGGTGAACACGTCCATGTCCTGCATGTAGTACTTGGGGTTGGGCCTGGTCACGCCGATGTCCAGAACGTGGAAGATATCCAGGTGTGCGTCATACTTGCGGGCCATTTGGGCGGCATAGCAAAGGGTGGAGTCGGACGGGGTGGAGAAGTCGGTGGCAACGACGATCCGCTTGATGTCCGCGTTTTCCTGCATGGCATTGGTTACGACCATGACCGGGCAGAAGACGTTGGAGCAGATCTTGCGGATGGTGGTGTCCACGGAACCCCACATACGGTCCGGGCGGTCGATGGTCGCAGTGTGATGGCCCATGACCACCAGGTCGACGCCTTCTGCATGGATGTAGCGGAGCAGCTTCTCATGAGCCAGCCCGGTGGTCACCTTGATGGAGTGCTTGGGGATGGTGGCCAGATCCTCGGCGTAGAACGCCGCGATCTTGTCCGCCGTTGCCTGCTTCAGGGTCTCCTCGGGGATGGTCTCGTCAAAGGTACACCACGCGTCCTTGCCGATGGGCAGCGAGTGGTACAGGATCAGCTCCGCGTCGTTCCTGCGGGCCAGGTCGAAGGCGGCCTTGGGAGCGGTCTGGGTGTTGACCGCGGGACTGGCCGCCAGCAGGATCTTCTTGAACATGTCGCCTCCTTTCGGGACCGGAAGTATTTCTGATGTCCCGCCATCCGGTCGTGGCGGTTGTCCGTCTCAACTATCGCAATTTCACATCGTCAGGGCAAGTATTATCGGGACCATGCCACAGGTTCGCGGGGATTACCAATCGGTTGGCCGGAAAGAGGGCTGCGCCCGTTCTCCGGGGGCATGTCATTCCCCGCTCTCGCCGGACTCCTGATTGGTGCCGGGCTTTTCGGCGCCCTCAAGCAGATGCAGAACGCCAAGTCCCGCTTCCACGGGATTGACAGACACGCCAACGCTCGTGGAGGTCTTGGTGGACGAGCCGGAGTAGGAGCCATCCTTGTTGAAATGGCCGGAGCTGCTGGAGTGCGACCACTCCTTCTTGGTGCCCACCGAGGGCGCGGCCACTGCTGCTCCCTCCAGAACTTCCTCGGCGGTCTTGACCGGGTTTTCCTCTGCCGCCGAGCCCATGGTCGCGGGTTCGGTAGTCTTGATGCGCGCCCGGTCCTCCGGCGCGAGCTGGTCCGGGGAGATTGTCTCGACGCGTTGCCTGTCTTCCGGGGCGAGTTGATCGGACGAGATCGTCGGGACGGCCTGTTTGTTTATCTGCTCACGATCGGCGGCATCGAGTTGATCCGGGGAAATGACAACAGGCGCGCCGGAACCTTCTGCCTGTGATACTTGCTTAACCGGCTTGTCGGGCACCATTTCGACCACCACGGAGGAGGGGGAGAGCACATAGGCGTCACCGCTTTCTTCGGCCGTCTCCATGTTCAACAGCGCGTTGGAGACCGCGGCCTGATCATTACCGCCTACCGATTTCTGCCACATGCCGGTCTGGACAGCGCCGCGAGTGGCCCTGGCGGTATCGTATTTGCGGCTGATCTGCACATCCACCTGGCGGAATCCAGCCTTTTGCAGCGTCAGGATGTGGGCCTGGGTCTTTTCCAGTTCCACGCTGCATGGGGTAATGCACGCTTGGGCTCCATCGGACAGAACCATGGCTCCCGTCGGGTTGCTGGAGACCGGGATGGTCTGGGTGGCGGCCTTGCACCCGGCCAGGGTCAGGGCGGCGGTTGCCAGCAGGATGATTAGTACACTGATTCTGTTCATGTTTCCTCCGATTTTCCCTTTTATATAGAGCAACGGGCAAGGGAGCTCAACCAAAAGAACTGCAAGCAGGCTTGACGGCGGTCAGCGCTTGCGCTAGAAGTTGAACATTCCATATATCAAGATATCCTGATATAGGACGCGACAAGATGGAAATTATCAAATATTGCAAAGCACTTGCCGATGAAACCAGAGCCAGGCTCGTCAACGTTCTTCTTAAATATGAACTGAACGTGGGCGAGATCGTCCAGGTCATGGAGATGGGGCAGTCGCGGATTTCGCGGCACCTCAAGATCCTGGCCGACTCCGGGCTGGTGGAGGTTCGGCGCGAGGGGCTCTGGGCTTTTTACAAGGCGAGCGAGGAGGGGCCGGGGCGCGCGTTTCTCAACGGCGTTGCAGCCCTGCTGGACGAGGAAGGCGAGCTCAAGCGGGACGGTAACCGGGCGGACAAGGTCATCCGGGAGCGCACCGCAGCAACCCGCCAGTTCTTCGACGACATCGCGCCCGAGTGGGACCGCATGACCGCCGAGGTCCTGGGCGACCTCGACCTGCGCCGGGAGATTCAGGCCCGACTGAGTCACTGCGAGTGCGCGGCCGACATCGGCTGCGGCACGGGCGATCTGCTGGAGATGCTTCACGATCTGTCCGATGAGGTCATCGGCGTGGACAACTCGCCCAAGATGCTGGAGCTGGCCGAGGAGCGGTTCTCGGACGACGCCAACATTTCCCTGCGCATCGGCGAGACCACGCACCTCCCCCTGCGCGACCGGGAAGCGGACTGCACGGTCATGTCCCTGGTCCTGCACCATCTGGCCCGCCCCATGGACGCCATCCGCGAGGCCGAAAGGGTGCTCAGGCCCGGAGGCCGTCTGATCGTGGCCGAGTTTGATCGCCATGACGTGGAGGTCATGCGCAGCGAGTATGGCGACCGGCGGCTGGGCATCTCGCGCGAAAAGATGGTGGGCTGGATGGAACAGACCGGGTTCACGGTGCACGGCACCACGGAATTTGTTGTTAACAAGGGCCTCGTCGTCGTGTTGTACGAGGCGGAAAAAATATAGTCATCAACCAAAGTTGGAGGAATACAATGTCCAAGAACGTCATGCCCGTCGATCCGCAGTGCGAAACCAAGGTCGCTGACATGTCCCTGGCCGAGTGGGGCCACATGGAGATGCAGCTCTCCGAGCGCGAAATGCCCGGACTCATGTCCATCATCGCCAAGTATGGTGAGGAAAAACCGCTCAAGGGGTTGCGGGTCATGGGCTCCCTGCACATGACCATCCAGACCGCCATGCTCATCAAGTGCCTGTACGAGCTGGGCGCTGATATCCGCTGGGCGTCGTGCAACATCTTTTCCACCCAGGACCACGCCGCAGCCGCCATCGCCGACTCCGGCATGGCCAAGGTGTTTGCCTGGAAGGGCGAGACCCTTGAGGAGTACTGGTGGTGCACCGAGCAGGCCCTGACCTGGCCCGACGGCACCGGCCCGGACCTCATCGTGGACGACGGTGGCGACGCCACCCTGCTCGTGCACCAGGGCGTCAAGGTCGAGAAGGACCCGTCCCTGTGCGACAAGAAGTACGACGTCCATGAATTCCAGATCATCATGGATCGTCTGGCCGCCAGCGTGAAGGCCACCCCCTCCAAGTGGACCGGCATCGCCAAGAGGATTCGCGGCGTGTCCGAGGAAACCACCACCGGCGTGCACCGTCTCTACGAGATGCAGCGCGCAGGCGAGTTGCTCTTCCCTGCCATCAACGTCAATGACTCCGTGACCAAGTCCAAGTTCGACAACCTCTATGGTTGCCGCGAGTCCCTGGCCGACGGCATCAAGCGCGCCACCGACGTCATGGTGGCGGGCAAGGTCGTTGTCGTTGTCGGCTACGGCGATGTGGGCAAGGGCTGCGCCCAGTCCATGCGCGGCTTCGGCGCTCGTGTGCTGGTCACCGAGATCGATCCCATCTGCGCGCTCCAGGCCGCCATGGAAGGCTACGAAGTGACGACCATGGACGACGCCGCCTCTCGCGGCGACATCTTCGTCACCTGCACCGGCAACTACCACGTCATCACCGGCAAGCACATGGACGCCATGAAGGACGAGGCCATTCTCTGCAACATCGGTCACTTCGACTCCGAGATCGAGATGGCTCACCTGGAGGCCAATCCCAAGTGCGTCAAGAAGGAGGTCAAGCCCCAGGTGGACAAGTGGACCCTGCCTTCCGGCAAATCCCTTATCGTCCTGGCCGAAGGCCGCCTGGTCAATCTCGGCTGCGCCACCGGCCACCCCTCCTTCGTGATGTCCAACTCCTTCACCAACCAGGCCCTGGCCCAGATCGATCTGGCCCAGAACGACTATGACCCCAAGGTCATGATCCTGCCCAAGAAGCTGGACGAGGAAGTCGCCCGTCTCCACCTGGATCGCCTCGGCGTCAAGCTGGAGACCCTGAGCAAGGAGCAGGCCGACTACATCGGCGTGGACGTGGAAGGTCCCTTCAAGCCCGACCACTACCGCTACTAGTCGTTATTAGCGTATATCAAATGAAGAGGGGGGCCGCTCGGCCCCCCTTTTTTTGTGCTTTGTGCCCCGGTCTACGGGGCAGTCGAAAGACTTGCTACTTGAAGACTTCATCCAGCCAATCGAAGACCTCCAGACCGACCAGCCGCCGGTTTTCCATGAGGCAGTGGTTGGAGGCTCCCTCGTTGGACGGAGTGACCACCAATCTGGATTTCGGATTGGGAAATCCCTTGATGGCTATATCCACCTGCCGCCTTGCCTCGGCGCTTTTGTACTCGCCCTCGCCCAGAAGGATCAGGGCAGGGGCGCCGATCCTGGCCGGATCAAAGGTGTTGCCCGCGTTGGCATTGATAAGCTCGGACGGGTTGTCCGGGTCCACCCCGTACCGCCAGCAGATGGACCTGACCACGTTGGCGTGGAAGGAAGTCCAGGATTGCTTGTCCTTGGCGGTGTCGGTGGCTGCGGGCATGGTGGCGAAGAGCGCTTCGGCGTCGATAACGGCGGCGGACATGATGATCGCCTTGAGCCTGGGGTCGTGCATGGCGGCCTGGGGCACGAAGAGTCCGCCTCCGCTGTAGCCGAAGGCGGCCAGCCTGGCGGAATCGACCTCGCAGCGCTTCAGGAGCAGGTCCACCACGGCTTTCATGGGGACGTAAGTGTCGGTCCGGAAGATATGGCCGGATTGCGGAAGCATCCCCTGGCCCGGCAGATCCACTGTCATGAAGTTGTAGCCGCGTTCGAACGCCTCCTGCGCAATGTAGAAGTACAGGTCCTCGGCAAAGGTCTCGCCGCCGCCGATCATGAGCAGGGTCGGGGCGGGCTTGCCATCGGACAAGGCCGGACGAAAGTAGCCGGGCAGCACGGTGTCCTCAAAGGGAATCTCGATGTATTCCAGGGGCGGATCGAACAGGGGACATGCCTTTTGCATCAATGTACGGGTGCGCTCGGCCCGCTTTGCCAGCTCGGGATTGTCCGGGAGCATGGCGATGAGGGAGATGCGGGCATAATAGGCCGCCCGCAGGTACTGGGTGCGGGCGCTGAGCTTGTGACCGCCTGCAAGGGCCTTATCACCGCGCGCCTCGACCCGGGTGGACAGCTCGAACCACTCCCGGTGCCAGCTGTCCGCATCCCCGTCCTTGATCTTGGACGCGGCATAGAAGATTTCGCCGACCTCTCCGCCGCCGTTGCCCACGGCCCCGAGCACGAGATTGCCGAAGTGGAAATCCATGTCCCCGTCCTGAAAGAAGTAGTGAAATGCAGTGGCGTGGGCGTCAAACGCTTTGCCGTCCTCCGAGGCTCGGGCCATGCCGGGCAGGCAGAGCATTGCGGCCACGAGGACTATCCTGATGGCGCATTTCCAACTTCTTGAATCCTGTGTCATGAGAATCTCCTTCGGCGCGAATCCCGTTTCAAAATTTTGTTCGAATATGACGTTTATGGGATGATTCGTTTCAGAAACTAGGCCTGCGATCAAAAATCAGTGTTGTGAGTTGTCAAACGGGAGGAGCTGTTGTCGCCCACAAAAGATGCCGGATTTAGTCCACGGTTCCATGGGATGAATAAATTACGAATCCAGGCTAACCAGCAACAATAAAATGGCTTTTGGGAAAAGTGCGAATGGCAGTTTATCTAATTGGTCCGTCATGCAGAAGTAGGCAGTCAGGCCAATGGTGATAATGGTGGACAGATAGCCAAGCGCTTGAAATTCTTTCCAGTTCAGAAGAGTCTGCGCCAGATGGT
Organism: Pseudodesulfovibrio cashew; assembly: GCF_009762795.1. Lineage (NCBI taxonomy): Bacteria > Pseudomonadati > Thermodesulfobacteriota > Desulfovibrionia > Desulfovibrionales > Desulfovibrionaceae > Pseudodesulfovibrio > Pseudodesulfovibrio cashew. The sequence goes on from NZ_CP046400.1 coordinate 2,203,202, forward strand.
CCACCAACAATAAGGGTGCAATGGGGAGCAGTATGCAAAAATCTGAAAACGAGTTGAGTATTTTCAGTAGCTTGTGTTCAGAATGGATAATGAGGTTGGCGATTTTGAACGCCAGGTAGAAGGGGATTGGGAGGAGTAATGTCCCCCACTGGAAAAAATTTTCAGGTTTATCGTAAAAAATCGAAATGACATAAATTGCATACCCCGCTGTCAGCAGCAGTAGGCCGTGTCCTGAAATGTCGCGGATGAGGTTGAATATGGTTCGCATTCCGGTAACATCCATTGCATGTCTCCCCGCCCGGTCCGAGCGGAGATACGACGTTTCGGTCGTTGGGGCATGAACAAAAAATCTTGTCGTATTGAAGCGGGTTATGAAGAATTACCCAGCAATCATCCTGGCGATATCTCTGGTCCTCTATTTTGCTTTAGGGTCGATATGTAGCATGCGGCTGAATCATTTTCCAGGGAAGAAATAGTCCGGTCACATCGGAGCCCCTTCTTGCGTTGTAAGTTATGCCTTTCCCTCCGACTGGGCGGTCCTGCCCGCCTGCCGCCACAGCCCTTGGGTCGCCGGTGCTGACAAAAAAAGTGGAGCCGCGAGAACACGGCTCCACTCCACATTGCTGATGATGCGTAGCGTCTAGACCTTGGAGTCCAGGTATGCCTTGAAGGCTGCCGCGCCGGGCTTGCTGTCGGCGGTGGTCACGCCGTCGAGCCATTTTTCGTACATCTCGGGGTTGGCCTTGAGCCACAGGAGTCCGGCCTTGGTGAAGCCGATGCTTTTGTCCTTGTGCACGGTGGTCATGATCTGGTTCATCATGGAGACCGGGAACTGCATGTTCTTGAACAACTTGGCCACGTTGGGGTTGTCCTGCTCCAGTCCCTTGCGGATGTTGGTCCAGACCGTGGCGGTGCCGTTGTTGCCACCGAAGGTCTCGTCGGTGCTGCCGGTCAGGTAGGTCATGTCGATGCGCTCGTTCATGCTGTGCGGCGCCCAGCCCAGGAAGACGATCCACTTGTGGTTTTTGGCGTAGGCCTGGACTTCGGAGAGCATGGCCACCTCGCTGGAGGCGACGAGCTTGAACTTGCCCAGTCCGAACATGTTCTTGTCGATCATGTCCTGGATGATCATGTTGCCGTCGTTGCCGGGCTCGATGCCGTAGATCTTCCAGTCCAGCTTGTCGCCGAACTTGGCGATGTCGCTGAAGTCCTTCAGGCCCGCTTCGGCGCAGAAGGTGGGCACGGCCAGCGTGTACTTGGCGCCGGGCATGTTGGCCACATATTTGATGACCTTGCCGCTTTCAAAGAATTTGTTGGCGATATTCGCCATGGACGGCATCCAGTTGCCGAAGAAGACGTCCGCGTCGCCGGTGGACAGGGCGGTGTAGGTGATGGGCACCGAGAAGACTTTGTTTTCCGCCTTGTAGCCGAGGCTTTTCAGGACGGAAACGGCAATTTCGGATTTGATGGTCACGCCGGTCCAGGAGACGCTGGCGACCGTGATCTTGTCCGCTGCTTGTGCGGTGAGGGTGGAGCAGAAAATAGTTGCGATTGCGAGAACGGCGAACAGCGTCCGCCTCAGGCCGGAAGACATCAAACCTCCTATGTTGAGATTGAAGGGGCGAGTGGCGGAACTGGTCCGCCGCCCCCTGTGCGCCACATGCGCGTCAGCTTATTCCGCATCCGGACCGAACCAGTTGATGGGTTGGGTGGCGTGGTTGCGGTAAATATGTTTCACCTCGGTGTACTCCTCCAGGCCGATCTTGCCGAGCTCGCGGCCCAGCCCTGACTGCTTGTAGCCGCCCCAGGGAGCCTGGACGAAGTAGACGTTGAAGTCGTTGGCCCAGACCGTGCCGAACCGGAGCGCCTTGGAGACTCGCTCGATGCGGTCCGGGTCTCGGGTCCAGAATCCGGCGGACAGGCCGTAGATGGTGTCGTTTGCCCTGGAGACGGCCTCCTCCTCGGTGGCGAAGCGTTCCACGGTGATGACAGGGCCGAAGACCTCCTCCTGCACGATGCGCATGTCGTTTTCGCATCCCGTGAACAGGGTGGGCAGGTGGAAGTAACCGCTCTGAAGGTCTGGATCGTCCGGGCGTTTGCCGCCCAGCAGGAGCGTGGCTCCTTCCTCCTTGGCGATCTCGACGTACCCTTCCACCTTGGCCAGGTGATCGGCGGAGATGAGCGGCCCCATCTGGGTCTTCTCGTCAAAGCCGTTGCCGACCACGATCTTCTCCATGCGCGCCTTGAGTGCGTCTACGAAACGGTCATGGATACCGGCCTGGACCATGACCCGGGCCCCTGCGGAGCAGATCTGCCCGGCGTGGAAGAAAACGCCGTTGAGGGCGTAGTCCACGGCCAGGTCGAGGTCCGCGTCGTCGAAGATGATGTTGGGGTTCTTGCCGCCCAGTTCCAGGGCGACCTTTTTCACGTTGTCTGCAGCCGCGCGCATGATGGTCTTGCCCGTGGCGATGCCGCCCGTGAACGAGATCAGGTCAACGCCGTGGCTTTCGGCCAGCTCCGCGCCCACTTCCGCGCCCGGGCCGAGCACGGTGTTGACCACGCCGGGAGGAAAGCCCGCCTCTTCGGCCAGTTCCGTGACCTTGAGGGTGGTCAGGGGCGTGATTTCGCTCGGTTTCATGACGATGGTGCATCCGGCGGCCAGGGCCGGAGCCATCTTCCAGGAGGCCTGGAGCAGAGGGTAGTTCCACGGCGAAATCTGGCCGCAGACGCCCACGGGCTCACGGATGACGGTGCTGGTGGAGCCCGGATTGGGCGAGGCGATGACCTCGCCGCCGTCCTTGTCCGCCAGCCCGGCGAAGTAGCGGAAGATGCCTGCGATATCGTCCATATCCCAGCGGCTCTCCTCCACGGTCTTGCCGGTGTCCAGGCTCTCCAGCCGGGCCAGCTCCTCGTGGTCGCGCTCGATCAGGTCGGCCAGCTTGAACAGGAGCCGTGCCCGCTCCGTGGCTGGTGTCTGCGGCCAGCCGCCGTGGTCGAAGGCAAGCCTGGCCGCCTTGATTGCCGCCTTGGCGTCCTCGCGGTCGCCCTCGGCCACCACGGCGACCACAGAGGCGTCGTAGGGATTGAGAATCTCGCGGGTCTTGCCGAACAGGCTGTCCACCCACTGCCCGTTGATGAAGTGTTTTCCGGTGAGCATGTCGTTTCTCCGTTTCCTTTACTCGCCGTGCTTGTAGTAGGGCGCGTTTTCGGCGGGCAGGGGGGTATTGCCCAGGATCAGGTCCGCCGCCTTTTCCGCGATCATCATGGTCGGGGCATAGATGTTGCCGTTGGTCACGTAGGGCATGACCGAGGCGTCTACCACGCGCAGCCCTTCCACGCCGTGCACGCGCAACTCGGGGTCGGTGACTGCCATGTCGTGGGTTCCCATGGCGCAGGTGCAGCTCGGGTGGTAGGCGGATTCGCCTTCCCTGGCCACAAAGTCGAGTATTTCCTCGTCTGTCTGTGCCTGCGGGCCGGGCGCCAGCTCCTTGCCCCGGAACTCGTCGAAGGCGGGCTGGGTCATGATCTCGCGGGTCTTGCGGATGGCCTCCACCCACTCACGGCGCTCCTGCTCTGTGGAGAGGTAGTTGAACAGGATGCTCGGGTAGTCGGCGGGATCGGATGACGTGATCTTCACGTGGCCGCGCACGTCAGTGTTCATGGGCCCGACGTGAACCTGGTAGCCGTGACCCTCGTTGGGGGCCGAGCCGTCGTAGCGGATGGCGATGGGCAGGAAATGATACTGGATGTTGGGGTATTCCACCCGGTCGTTGCCTCGAATGAAGCCGCCCGCCTCGAAGTGGTTGGTGGCGGCCTCGCCCTTGTGTCCGAAGAGCCACTTCATGCCGATCCACGGCTGGTTGTACCACTTGAGGCACGGGAACATGGAGACCGGCTTCTTGCAGGCGTACTGGACGTAGAGTTCCAGGTGATCCTGGAGATTTTCGCCCACGCCGGGCAGGTCCTGGACGACGTTGATGCCCAGGGTGGAGAGCTCGGTGCCGTTGCCCACGCCCGAGAGCTGGAGCAGTTGGGGCGAGTTGATGGCTCCGCCGCAGGAGATGATCTCCCCACCGTAGACCTTGAAGGTCCGTTTGCCGCGCGTGTACTCCACGCCCACGGCGCGCTTGCCCTCGAACAGGATGCGCGTGGTCATGGCCTTGCATTTGACGGTCAGGTTGCGGCGGTTCTTGACCGGGTGCACGTAGGCGCGGGCCGCGTTCCAGCGGCGGCCACGGTAGGTGTTGCGGTCGAACTTGCCGAACCCTTCCTGCTGATAGCCGTTGACGTCCTTGGTCACCGGGTATCCCGCCTCCTGTACGGCCTTGAAGAAGGCGTCGAAGAGCGGGTTGTCGCATTCGGGCTCGGTCAGGTAGAGCGGCCCCACCGCGCCTTGATATTCGTCGGCACCGGCGGTGCGGCACTCGAACCGCTTGAAATAGGGCAGGCAGTGGGCGTAGTCCCAGTCCGCCAGTCCGTCCTCCTTGGACCACTTCTCGTAATCCATGGCGTTGCCGCGAATGTAGATCATGCCGTTGATGCAGCTGGAACCGCCCAGGACCTTGCCGCGCGGTTGGTAGATGCGGCGGTTGTGCATGTGCGGTTCGGGCTCGGACTCGTACCACCAGTTGTAGGTCTTGCCCGCCAGGGGGTAGGTCAGGGCCGCAGGCATATGAATGCGGAAATCGAGCTTGAAGTCGGGCAGTCCCGCTTCCAGGACCAGTACTTTGCTTTTGGGGTTGGCGCTCAGGCGGTTGGCCAGGACAGAGCCGGCGGAGCCGCCGCCGACTATGATGTAATCATAGTGTTTCATTGAGGATGTTCTCGCTTGTGGCTATTGGTTGTCGTCTTGCAGGAACTCGGGTTGGTCAACGGACTCGGCCCTCTCCTCCACGCACTGCCTGAGCAAAACGTAGTGTTGGCTGACGTGGCCAAGGGCCCGCATGAGTTGTCCCTGTTCGATGGCCCGGGCCGTGTCGCTCCAGTTGGCGGCGGCCTTTTCCCGGAAGGACGCCTCCTCGTACAGGGCGTAGTCGTGAGAACTGAATCCCATCTGGATGGCGTGCATGACCCACTCGAACAGCGGGTTGCGTGCCATGCGCACGAGCATGAGGTTCAGCTTGCGGTCCAGTTCGCTGGTGGCGACGAGGTCCGGTTCGTCCTCCTTGAGCATGCCCTCCAGGCGAAGGGCCTCACCGAGCAGTTCCATCTTCTCTTCACGGCTGCCGAGGGCGATGGCCAATTGCGTGATAGTCCGGTCCAGAGTCTCGCGGAACTCGATCAGCTTTTCCGGCTCCACCGGGTGCTGTTTGAGGAAGAGGGCCAGGGATTCCGAAACATTGGCGACTTCAACCTGCCTGACGTAGGCCCCGCCTTTGGCTCCCTTCTTCACTTCGAGGAGCCCCTTCTGTTTCAGTATCTTGATGGCCTCGCGGATCACGCCGCGTCCCGTGCCGAACTGTGACTGCATTTCCCGTTCGCTGGGGAGACGCTCTCCTGGCTGCAGCCGTCCATCCATGATGGCGGCCTCGATCTGGAGCGCGACTTCCTCACTGGCGCGGCCAGCCTGGACAGGAAGGAACAGGGAAATTTCTTCTTTGATCGGAGACAATGGTATTACCTATCTAGCAATAATTTGCCATTTTGTTTCTATTTGGCGCTAAAAGCACCTATTTGGTAGGACCATTCTAGGCAGGTTTCGCGAAGGACGTCAAGGCGGAGGGGTAGTCGCTGAGGAGTCTAATGATTTCAAAGTCTTATTGAGACATAAGCCCGGATATCGAATGGTGGCCGGTGGGCTCGGCTGGGGTGAGTCGTCTGCGAAATGGACGCGAGGGTAGTCGAATAGCGGAGAGCGGCGGCACTGCGTGCGCGGGGAGCCGGGCACACCCCGCGCAGACTGGAGCGGGTGGTGAGTTTATACGGCGATGTCGATGTTCGCGCCGGGGAGGGAGGCCGTTGCTTCACCTACTTCCGTCACGCTCTGTTTTTCCATTAATGCGGACAGTTCTTCTGCTGAACCGGTGGTCATGTCACCTGTCTTTTCAACGGCGGGGGTGGCTTCTTCTGTACCTGCGGAGGATGCGGGCTCCTCGTCAAAGGCGGTTGAGGAATCGACGATTTCCGTCTTCTGATCGCCAGTCGCGTCGAGTTGTTCCTGCTGTTCCGTTTCGCGCTCTTCGCGCTCCTTCTCCAACTGTTCGGCGGAGGTCTCGGCGACAACCTGTTCCACGATACTCTCTACAGAGTTGGCCGCCTTGGTTCCGGCCAGGGTCTTGACAGCATAGTTGTCTGGGTCGGCTGCCGCTGCGGCCAGGGAGTACATGTCCATCATTCCTTGCATGCGATTTCGAAAGTCATTTTTGACGTCGAAATTGGAGAGCATGGCCTCGACATACTGCGACTGCTGGTAGTCGCGTTTGAAGAAGTTGTCTTCCAACAGGTTGCGCGAGGCCGCGCTTACGGTCGTTTCAATGTCGTCTTGCAACGTATTCGACTTGGTCGTCGACAAGGCGGCCATGTCTTGCGAGCCATTCATGTCCGTCGCGAGTGCAAAGGCGGTGGAAGTATCATTACCAATTTTCATGGTGCCTCCCTGCTGTGAAAAGGTCTAACCCACTGTGCCGCTCTATCGACACGATAGATCATATCTTCAGATCACATGAAGAAATGTTCAGATGTTTCCGGGAAAAATGGAGGCCAGGATTATCCGGGAGCGTGGAAGGACAGCCATTGCGGTAGGTTTCAGGGCTGTCCGCAGTTCTGGCGAAGAGGACTATTGGGTATGCCTGGGCAGATCATCCGTATGCCGCGGGGTGATTGTTCAAGGAGTTCCTCTTTCGCATTTTTTGTCGAGTTTGTTTTCAAAAAAGAAAGTTGCGCTAGTGCCAATTTTGCAATATGTTAGTTTTGCGATTATCAATTTTGTATTTATGACAAGTTGAGGTCGCGGTTTTGTCTCTGAAAAGCTGTGGTTACCTGTGTGGGAGTATCTCTCTTAAATTGCAGGATTATTTTTTATATACCGTCTCTTTTCGAGATTTTTGTTTTCGGTTGGCGTTTTTGGGTGCGGATTTTGAAATGAGGCACTCTGTATGGCGGAGGAAAGCGTCCGCTTTCCGTTTGAATAGCAAGAGTTCCGGCCGGGACAGTTTCATCCCGGTCCAAGACATGAACGAAACGGAGCGCTACAAGCTCCGGATTTAGGGAGAATAGAATATGTTTGAAGCACCATATCTGCTTTTTCTCGGGGATGCCCCGGATGGACTGGCGGCCAAGATGGCTCAGGGAATCTACGACTGGCGGCCTGAAGCCGTGGCCGGACAGTTCCGCATGGAAGGCTGCAAGGCCGACATGGGCGTGAAGGACATGACCATCAAGGAAGCCGCCGAAGCGGGCATCAAGACCGTAGTTGTCGGCGTCGTCAACCGTGGCGGCATCATCGGCGAGAGCTGGATCTCCGTGCTGGGCGAAGCCCTGGAGGCGGGCATGGATGTGGCCTGCGGCCTGCACAACCTGCTGCGCGACGAGCCCGCCCTGGTGGCGGCCGCCGAGAAGGGCGGCAGCAAGCTGCACGATGTTCGCGTCCCCTCGGTCAAATATCCCATCGCTTCCGGCAAGAAGCGCACCGGCAAGCGCTGCCTCGCCGTCGGCACCGACTGCTCGGTCGGCAAGATGTACACCGCCCTGGCCATCGACCGCGAGATGAAGAAGCAGGGCTTGAAGTCCACCTTCCGCGCCACCGGCCAGACCGGCATCCTCATCGAGGGCAACGGCGTTCCGCTTGATGCGGTCGTCGCCGACTTCATGGCCGGTTCCATCGAGTGGCTGACCCCGGACAACGACGCGGACCACTGGGACATCATCGAAGGGCAGGGCAGCCTGTTCCACGCCTCCTACTCCGGCGTGACCATGGCCCTGGTCCACGGCGGCCAGCCCGACGCCCTGATCCTGTGCCACGAGCCCACCCGCGAGACCATGCGCGGCCTGCCCGACTACGCCCTGCCGTCCCTGGAGCAGCTTCGCGACACCGCGCTGACCCTGGCTCAGTGGGTGAACCCGGACTGCAAGGTGGCCGGTATTTCCGTCAACACGCAGCACATGTCCGAGGAAGAGGCCCTGGCCTACCTCAAGGACGTGGAAGAGAAGATGGGCATCCCGGCGGTCGATCCCTTCCGCCAGGGCGCGGGACGTCTGGTCGAGGCCCTGCAATGCCTTTAATCCTGAGCCGTGACGTCTTCCCGCTGGCCAAGGCCTTCACCATCTCTCGGGGCTCGCGCACCGAGGCCGTGGTGGTTCGGGTCGAGGTCCATGAGGACGGTTTTTCCGGGAGGGGCGAGTGCGTCCCGTACCAGCGTTACGGCGAAACCGTGGACAGCGTCATGGACCAGATCCGGGCGCTGCCTGCGGACCTCAATCGCGCATCCCTGCAGGATCTCCTGGCTCCCGGCGCGGCGCGCAACGCCGTGGACTGCGCCCTGTGGGACCTGGAGGCCAAGAAGGCGGGCAAACCGGTCTGGCAACTGGCCGGACTCGGTGAGCCCGGTCCGCTGCAGACGGCCTTCACCCTGTCCCTGGATACCCCCGAGAACATGCTGGAGGACGCCCGCCTGAATGCGGACCGTCCCCTGCTGAAGATCAAGCTCGGCACCGAGGACGACATCGCCCGTATCGAGGCCGTGCGCGAGGGCGCGCCCAAGTCGCGCATCATCGTGGACGCCAACGAGGGATGGACCGCAGAGTCCTACGCCCGCATGGCCCCGGTGCTGGTGCGCCTGGGCGTGGACATGGTGGAGCAGCCGCTGCCCGCCGGTGACGACGACGCCCTGCTCACGCTGGAGCGCGTCCTGCCGGTCTGCGCGGATGAGTCCTGCCATGACAGGGCCTCCCTGCCCGATCTCAAGGGCAAATACGACATGGTCAACATCAAGCTCGACAAGACGGGCGGGTTGACCGAAGCGCTGGCCCTCAGGGAGGGCGCCTTGCGTGAAGGGTACAAGATCATGGTCGGCTGCATGGTGGGATCGTCCCTGGCCATGGCCCCGGCCATGCTGGTGGCCCAGGGCGCGGACGTAGTGGACCTGGACGGTCCGCTGCTCCTGGCCGAGGACCGCCCCTTTGGATTGCATTATGACAAGGGAGACGTCTATCCCCCCGCGAGCGAGCTCTGGGGATAGGACCGCTCTCCGTGTAAAGAATATACGAGAAATCGAGGATTGATATGAGTCGTACAGTATACATCAACGGCGCGTTCGTGCCCGAGGAAGAGGCCCAGGTATCCATTTTCGACAGGGGTTTCCTGTTCGCGGACGCCGTGTATGAAGTGACCGCCGTGCTGGACGGAAAGCTGCTGGAGTTCGACGGCCACATGGCGCGTCTGGCCCGTTCGCTGGGCGAGCTGGAAATGGAATGCCCCCTGACTCGCGGCGAACTGCTCGAAGTGCACCGCGAGCTGGTCGAGCGCAACGGCGTGGAGCAGGGCGGCGTGTACCTCCAGGTCACGCGCGGCGCTGCCGACCGTGACTTCGTCTTCCCCAAGAACGCACCCCAGACCATGGTGATGTTCACCCAGGCCCGTCCTCTGACCGGAGAGAAGAAGGGGCTGAAGGTCATCTCCACCCCGGACATCCGCTGGGGCCGCCGTGACATCAAGACCGTGCAGCTCCTGGCCGCCTCCATGAGCAAGATGGCCGCCAAGAAGCAGGGCAAGGACGACGCCTGGCTGGTCGAGGACGGTTTCGTCACCGAGGGCAGCTCCAACAACACCTATATCGTCAAGGACAACAAGCTGGTCACCCGGCACCTGTCCAACTCCATCCTGCCGGGCATCACTCGCGCCGCCGTGCTCAAGCTGGTGGCCGAGCTCGACATGGAGATCGAGGAGCGTCCCTTCACCGTCGAGGAAGTCAAGCAGGCCGATGAAGCGTTCATGACCGCCGCCACTTCCTTTGTGTGCCCCGTTGTGGAAATGGACGGGACTGCCATTTCGGATGGCGTTCCCGGCCCCATCGCCAAGCGCCTGAACGAAATCTACATCGAAGAAGCTCGCAAGAGCGCAATTTAACAATTGAAATGATGGGGGTGTTCGCCCATCCCCAATTTGCATTGTGCCGGGCAGTCACTCCGGCTTAGAAGAAAGGCGGGTCCACCTGGGTGGGCCCGCCTTTTTTGTGATCGATCTTGGTCTCCCTCAGCAGGATTGGCGTTGACCCTGTCCTTGACGCCTCTCCCGACGTTGCCGGGCAGCCCCAGAGGGGCAATTTTTCGCCATGCCTAAAGCGCGCTAGGTTTTGCCGGGCATTATTTCCGAGGATGGCGTTCTCTCCCCCCCTGGAACCGTCAAAGCGGCTGGTGGAGTCGGCCCCCCCTAGTGCCGGACCGAGAGAGACTCGCCGTGCAGAAGGTCTGCTTCCCTTTGCGCTGAGCGCATATATCCAAATATTCTATTGGTGTCATCGATTATGTCTATTCAAGCATAGTTGTGTGAAATCATTATATTGTTTTGTTCGTTTGTCAGACTGTATGGCTGCGCCTAGGTTCAATATGGTTCGGAAAACCGGCTGATCGGCCGGGGCGTAATTCCTTCCGAACCATCGCAAGCCGAGGGAGCGAATGCACAGGATTCAACGTATACATCTCGTCGGGCCAGGGCTTCTGGTCCGGCGACTCTGAAGGGGGCCACATGGGCACCAGGCATGGTTCCCTTCGATCCCCGCTCCCGGGAGCTCCGTCATGCCACGCGCGGCGCGCGTCGTCCGTCTGGCTGTGCTCTGACGTCCTTTCTTCCTGTCCACCATATTGGGAACGATCGGTTCCCCGCGCTTCCGACGACTGCCGGGAGCGCTCTTCGCATTTCCTGAGAGCAACCCGCGTTCGCGGGATTAGCCATACCGTCAATGGAGGATTCGATGTTCGTGTCAACCAACACGCCGTCATCCGTCCCTGTGGCCGCCTGTGCCCCGTTTGCGGGTCTCGGGCACGCCATGGATGCGGTTGTTGCCGTGGTCAGATGTCTCTGTCCCCGTTGGAAGGAGTCCGCCGTTGCCGCGCGGATGCCATTCCAGCCCGTCGGAGCATACGGCTACGCCCTGCAATGCCGCCTGGGCCGGGAAACCCGGGCCGGATGACCCTCAAACCAAAGGAGTGGGTATGAAAGTCAACAGAAGAAATTTCCTCAAACTGACCGCAGTCACCGCCGTGTCGTCGGCGTTCTGCGGGCTGGGATTCGAATCCGTGGCGCATGCCGCGGACCGGATCACCATGCTCAAGCCCAAGTGGAGCAAGCAGACCACCAGTATCTGTCCGTATTGCGCCGTGGGATGCGGCCTGATCGTCAACACCGATCTCAAGACCAAACGGGCCATCAACGTCGAGGGCGACCCCGACCATCCCATCAACGAGGGAGCCACCTGCGCCAAGGGCGCATCCATCTGGCAGTTGGCCGAGAACGACGAGCGTCCGAAACGTCCCCTGTACCGCGCTCCCTATTCCTCGGAATGGAAGGAAGTCTCCTGGGAGTGGGCGCTGGGCGAGATCGCCAAGCGGGTCAAGAAGACGCGTGACGCCAGCTTCACCGAAAAGAACGCCAAGGGGCAGGTGGTGAATCGCTGCAACGGGCTGGCCTCCGCCGGGTCGGCTGCCATCGACAACGAGGAGTGCTGGACCTACCAGGCCATGCTCCGCGCCCTCGGGCTGGTCTACGTCGAGCACCAGGCGCGCATCTGCCACAGCTCCACTGTTGCGGCCCTGGCCGAGAGCTTCGGTCGCGGGGCCATGACCAACCACTGGAACGACATCGCCAACAGCGACTGCATCCTGGTTATGGGCAGCAACGCGGCGGAGAATCATCCCATCTCCTTCAAGTGGGTGATGAAGGCCATGGACAAGGGGGCCAAGCTCATCAGCGTGGACCCGCGATTCACCCGTACCTCCTCCAAGGCCGACCTGTACTGCCGACTCCGCGCCGGTACCGACATCGCCGTGCTTGGCGGCATGATCAAGTACATTCTGGACAATGACCTGATCCAGAAGGACTATGTGGTCAGCCACACCAATGCCGCCTTCATCGTCAGCGACAAGTTCAAATTCGATGACGGCCTCTTCAGCGGCTACCACAAGAACGGCGACGACGCGGACTATGCCGGTTCCTACGACAAGTCCCAGTGGGCCTTCGAGAAGGACGGCAAGGGATTGCCCAGGAAGGACGAGACCCTCAAGCATCCCCGCTGCGTGTACAACCTGCTCAAGAAGCACTACGCCCGCTATACCGTTGACAAGGTGGTCAGCGTCTCCGGCATGGACAAGGCCAAATTGCTGGAATTCTACAAGCTCTACTCGGCCACGGGCAAGCCGGACAAGGCGGGCACCATCATGTACGCCATGGGCTGGACCCAGCACACGGTCGGTGTGCAGTACATCCGCACCATGGCCATGGTGCAGTTGCTGCTCGGCAACATCGGCGTGGCCGGCGGCGGTGTAAATGCCCTGCGCGGCGAGTCCAACGTCCAGGGCTCCACTGACCACTGCCTGCTGTGGCACATCCTGCCCGGCTACCTGGCCACGCCCAACGCGGGCCTCAAGACCTACAAGGAATACATCGACGCCAAGGCCGGGCCTCACCTGGCAGGGGCCAAGGACCCCAAGAGCGCGGCATGGTGGCAGTACTATCCGAAATACATGGCGAGCTTCCTCAAGGCCATGTACCCCGAGGCGTCACTGGATGACGCCTACTCCTGGCTGCCCAAGGCCGAGGACGGCAAGACCTACACCTGGTTGCAGCTCTTCGAGGCCATGGACAAGAAGGAGTTCTCCGGCTTCTTCGCCTGGGGCATGAACCCGGCCTGCGGCGGGGCCAATGCAGGCAAGAACCGACGGGCGATGACCAACCTCGACTGGATGGTCAACGTCAACATCTTCGACAACGAGACCGGCTCCTTCTGGCGTGGACCCGGCATGGATCCGAAGAAGGTCAAGACCGAGGTCTTCTTCCTGCCCTGCGCCGTGTCCATCGAGAAGGAAGGCTCCATCACCAACTCCGGCCGCTGGATGCAGTGGCGCTACCAGGGGCCCGTGCCCCGGGGCGAGGCCAAGACCGACGGTCATATCCTGACCGAGCTCTTCGACACCATCAAGGCGCTCTATGCCGAGGAGGGCGGGGCGTTCCCCGATCCCATCAAGAATCTCTCCGTGGACATGTGGAAATCCCACGGTGAGTTCAACGCCCATCAGGCGGCCAAGCTGATCAACGGCTACTTCCTCAAGGACGTGACCATCAAGGGCAAGACCTACAAGAAGGGCACCCAGGTGCCGAGCTTCGCGTTTCTTCAGGACGACGGCTCCACCTGCTCGGGCAACTGGCTCTACTGCAACTCCTACACCGAGAACGGCAACATGGCCGCCCGCCGCAACCCGGCGCAGACCCCGGAACAGGAGAAGATCGGCCTGTTCTCCAACTGGTCCTGGTGCTGGCCGGTCAATCGGCGGATCATCTACAACCGGGCCTCCTGCGACAACACGGGCAAGCCGTACGCCCCGCAGAAGCCGGTCGTTACCTGGAACGGCAAGAAGTGGATCGGCGACGTGCCCGACGGAGGCTGGGCTCCCGGCACCAAGTACGCCTTCATCATGAAGCCGCACGGCCATGGCCACATCTTCGGTCCGGGCCGTCAGGACGGTCCCTTCCCCGAGCACTACGAGCCCATGGAGACCCCCTTCAAGGCGCACGAACTCTCGCATCAGCTCAACAACCCCACGGCGCTTCGCTTCGCTCATGAGGCTCTGGCCGTGGCCGATCCCAAGTATCCGCATGTGGCCATGACCTACCGCGTTACCGAACATTGGCAGACCGGCCTGATGACGCGCCACACTCCGTGGCTGCTTGAGGCCATGCCGCAGATGTTCGTGGAGATGAGCGAGGAGCTGGCCAAGGAGAAGGGTATCGCCAACGGCGAAAAGGTCACGGTTGAAAGCATGCGCGGCAACCTGTGGGCCATCGCCATCGTGACCAAGCGGATGCAACCGCTCAAGGTCATGGGCAAGACCGTCCACCAGATCGGCATGCCGTGGTGCTTCGGTTGGCAGATGCCCCACGACGGCAGCGGCGGTGATTCCGCCAACCTGCTGACCCCGTCGGTGGGTGATCCCAACACCGGCATCCCCGAAACCAAGGTCTTCGTGGCCAACGTCCGCAAGATGTAAGGAGAACGCAATGAACGGTAAATCATTCCTCGTCGACCTGACCCGCTGCACCGCGTGCCGCGGATGCCAGGTGGCCTGCAAGCAATGGAAGAAGCTCCCCGCCGAGAAGACGAAGAACTGGGGTTCGTATCAGAATCCCAAGGACCTCTCCTCGAAAACCATCCGGCTTGTCCGCTTCTCCGAAGTGGAAGTGGACGGTGACCTGAATTGGCTGTTCTTCCCGGAACAGTGTCGTCACTGTGTGGAGGCCCCGTGCGCCGATGTGCCCGAGAACCCCAAGGCTATCGTGCATGACCCGGATACCGGGGCGGTGGTCTACACCGAGCTGACTGCCAAGGAGGACGGAGAGGCCATCCGCATGGCGTGCCCCTACGACATCCCCAGGGTGGACCCCGAGACCAAGGTCGTCAACAAGTGCGACATGTGCATCGACCGGGTCCAGGCCGGGAGGCTTCCGGCCTGTGTCCAGGCGTGCCCCACCGGAACCATGAACTTCGGCGACCGCGAGGACATGCTCAAGCTGGCCGAAGAGCGGCTGGCCTCGGTCAAGGAGAAATTCCCGCAGGCCATGCTGGTGGACCCGGATGAAACACGGGTCATCTATCTGGCCTCAGCGCCTCCCGAAGACTACTATCAATATCTGGAAGCGGATGCTTCCGGTTCCATGCCTGATTCGATGACCAGAAAGCAGCTCCTGGCGAAGCTGGGAAGCCCCATCAAACGTATGCGCGCATAGAAACACCGTAGTACCATTGGTACTGGCACCTCCTCTCCATGTCGGCCCGGCTCCGGCCGGGCCGACTCAGGCTGCAGAGAAAGGTCCGACTGCGGCGTTGCTGCAAAAAAGTTCAACCCCTCGCGTGCAGGAAGTACGTGAGGGGTTGAACTGTTTTTGATCTTGCACTCGAATCTGTCTCAACAGCCTGCCATGGCTGACTGATCCAGAAATCCGGCAGGGCCTCCCCGAAGGAAGGCCCTGCCTCTTTTATGGCGTGTAGAGTCCGGCCCATTCGGGCAGGAAGAGCGAGAGCGCCGGGATCAGCGAGATGATGATCAGGACCACGAAGTCCATGGCCACATAGGGGATGGCTTCCTTGGCTATTTCGTCCACTTCGCAGCCGACCAGGTTTGCCGCCGTGAACAGGTTCACGCCCACTGGTGGCGTCGCCTGCCCGATGGCCAGGGCAGAGATGAAGATGACTCCGTAGAAGACCGGATCGACGTGGAAGGCCGAGAGGACCGGGATGAGGATGGGCATGAGCAGATACGAGATCGAGATGGCGTCGAGGATCATGCCCAGGGCGAACAGGAGGATGTTGACCAGAACGATCATGACCACGGCGTTGGGGGATACCTTGATGATCAGCTCCGCCAGGGTGTCGATGACGCCGGTGACCGAGGCTGCCCAGGTGAAGATGCCCGCAAAGGCCACGATGAACATGATGACGGAGCTGGTCACTGCCGACTCCACCAGGATCTCGACCAGGTCGCGCCAGCCGATGGACCGGTAGATGAGCACGGCCACGAACAGGCTGTAGAACACGGCCACCACGGCGGCTTCGGTGGGCGTGAAGATGCCGGTGTAGATGCCGCCGAGGATGACCACCGGTGCCATGAGCGCCCAGAAGGACTGGCGCAGGGCCTTGAGCAGGTCCGACATGCAGCCCCGGCAGACCAGGCCCCGGTAGCCGCGCCGGTAGGAGATGTACCAGGCCACCAGCATGGTCGCCACTCCGGTCAGCAGGCCGGGGATGATGCCGGCCACGAACAGGGCGGATACCGACACCGAGGTTATGTTGCCGTAGATGATGAAGGCGATGGAGGGCGGGATGATGATGGACAGGTCCGACGCGTTGGCGATGGTCGCCCCGGAAAAGGCCTTGTCATAGCCGTTGTTGAGCATGGGGGTCAGCAGGATCATGCCCACTGCGGCGGTGGTCGCCGGGCCCGAGCCGGACATGGCGCCCCAGAACATGCAGGTGAGCACGGCCACGATGGACAGGCCGCCGGTGGCCCTTCCCACCAGCAACTCGAAGAAGTTGGCTATATGCGCGGCGATGCCCGCCCGCTGCAGGATGACTCCGGCCAGGACGAAAAAGGGAATGGCAAGCAGCGGGAAAGAGGCGATGCCCGAGGCGAAGTTGACCCCGAGCATTTCCGCGCCGAGATCGAAGTACATGATGGTGGCCACGGCCGAGACGCCAAGAGAGGTCCCGATGGGCGCGCCGATGAACATCAGGACGAGAAAGAGGGCGAGGATAAGCAGGAATTCCATGGCGCTACTCCTCTTCCTTCCCGGCCAGCTTGGTCATGGCGTCCCGGTAGATGCCCAGGAAGACGAAGACCGAAAGCACCGGCAACCCCAGGTAGTAGATCCAGACGGGGATATCCAGTGAGGCCGACCGGGCCTGGAACAGGGTTATTTCATCGTAGATGGCCTGGATCATGAAATAGTCGAGGACCAGAAACAGGCCCGCCGCCAAGACGGAATAGGTCACGATGGACGCCTTCTGCAGCGACTTGGGGAACAGGTTGTAAAACGTCACCATCCCCATGTGTCCTCCGCGCTCGAAGGCGATGCCGATGCCGATGATGGTCATCCAGACAAAGAGGTTGATGGTGATTTCCTCGGTGGCGGCCAGGGAAAAATGGAAAATGTACCGGCTCAGAACGTTGACGAAGGCGATCACCACCATGGTGGCCATGCAGATGGCGACCAGCCAATGGTCGAGGCGAAAGCCGAAAAGTAACTTTTTCAATGCTTACTCCGAAATTCGGATTCCTCAGGTGGAATCCCATGATGGAACCTGCCCCGGAAATACGGTTTCCGGGGCAGGTTGTATGTTTCTCAGTCAGACGGGGTTACTTGGCGATGTCAGCCTTGGCCTTCTCGTAGACCTCGGGCCCGATCTCCTTGATCCACTTGTCGTAGACGGAGCGCGTGGCCGCGGCGAAGGCTTCCCGTTCTTCGTCGGTAAGCATGTGGACTTCCATCCCCTTGCTCTTCATGAAGGCAATGGGGTCGGGGACTTCCATGGTGTAGTTGAACTCGTTCTTGAGGATGTTGAGGGAGGTGTCGCCGTCCAGGCCAGCCCGGCTCAGGGCAATCTCGAAACGGCCGGCTTCCTGTGCGGCCTCGAGGATCGCCGCCTGGATGTCCTTGGGGAAGGCGTTCCATTCCCGCTGGTTCCAGTAGATGATGAGGGGATCGACCAGGTAGTTCCACATGGAAACGTACTTGTGGTACTGGTAGATCTGGATGGGGATCAGGACGCCGACGGGGTTCTCCTGTCCGTCGACCACGCCCTGCTGGAATCCGGCGACGGCGTCGCCCCAGTTCATGTTGACCGGATCGGCGCCGAGAGCGCGGAAGGTGTCGATGAACAGCGGGTTGCCGACCACGCGAATGCGCAGGCCCTTCATGTCGGCGGGAGTCTTGACCGCGACCTTGGAGTTGGTCAGCTGGCGGAAACCGTTTTCGGCCCAGGCCAGGGGCTCGAGGCGCTTGGCCCTCATGGCGTCAAAGACGGCCTTGCCGGCTTCACCGTTCTTCACCTTGTCCAGATTCTCGAAATCATTCAGGAAGAACGGAAGATGAAAGATGTTGGCTTCGGGGATGACCGGGCTGATATTGATGGTGGAATCCAGGGCGCAGTCGATGACGCCCTTGGCCACCATCTGCGAGCTCTTCAGCTGGGCGCCCTTGAGCAGAGCGGACCCGAAGTACGGTTTGACGTTGATCTGGCCGTTGGTCTTTTCCTTGACCAGTTCGGCGAACTTGGTGGCTCCCATGCCCCAGTAGAGCTTCGGGCCGACCGTCACCTGCATTTTGTATTCTTTTTTGAATCCAGCGGCACTGGCAGACACTGCCATCATCAGGACGAACACCGCCGCGAGCACGCCCACATTCTTAATCATTTGTTTGAAATTAGACATACGCCAACTCTCCACAGCAAGAAATTACTGTCGAAGACGCTTTTCCCGGCTCGAATCAACCGGCCGGGCGCAACTGCGCTTCAACAAGAGCTATATGTAAACAAGAGGCGGGCCGTTTCCTGTCCGGTTTCATGCGGCCGGGAAACGATGCCCCGGCTACGGTAAAACGGCGGTTGCGGCGATCAAAGCCGCTGTCGCACGGACAGTGTCTGCGGGAACTAAGATGTCCCGGCTGCCGTCCCACTCTTGGATAACCCCAATCCATCTCGAAGCGGTCAGGCGGATTTCCCGTCAAGGCCTCGGATCTATTGTGAGAATTGCGGATTTGTCCGACATGGCGTCGAGCCCCGCAAAAAATTTGAGAAAGTTCAGCACAGGTCAATCCAAAAGTCCACCCTTTAGGCGTGGGTGGAGCCCGGGGAATGTACCTCTTGAGAAAATGGTGTCTCGGGTAAAGGAGCCTGGCGTGCCTTTCTCCTGAGCCGCCTTGCCGATTTGCCAGCTCTGCATCCTCCGGTGGAACTCTCAGCGCGAATGCTCGGCTGATCGGAGGAATGAAGTTGCCGGTGCCCCTTCGGAGTCGGGGGCACCGGCAACATTTCGTTCATGCGGATCATCCGCCGAGCCTGCCTTGCATGGCAGCTCGTATTACTGAGTTTCAACATTAAGGGGGCGCTTGGCGATAAAGAGCGCTCCGGCCGTCACAATGGAACCGATGACGATGGTGCCGGCATAAGCCACCAATCCGGTGACCGCATTGGGGATCGGCAGGACGAAGATGCCGCCGTGGGGAACCATGAGCGTGCACTTGAAGGCCATGGACAGGGCCCCTGTCACGGCGGAACCGATCATGATGCACGGGATGACCCTGAACGGGTCCCTGGCCGCATAGGGGATCGCGCCCTCCGTGATGAAGGAGATGCCGAGGACAAAGGCCGCCTTGCTCGCCTCCTGTTCATCCTCGGTGAAGCGGTTCTTGAACAGGGTCGCGGCCAGGGCCAGGCCGAGCGGCGGGGTCATGCCCGCGGCCATGATCGCGGCCATGGGCGCGTAGATGTTCGAGGAGAGCAGGCCCACGCCGAAGGTGTACGCCGCCTTGTTGACCGGTCCGCCCATGTCGAAGGCCATCATCGCGCCGAGCAGGAGCCCCAGCAGCACGGCGCTGGTGCTCTGCATGCTCTTCAGCCACTCGGACAGGGCCGTCAGGACGATCTTAACCGGCGGGCCGATGACGTAGATCATCATGAGCCCCACGATCAGCGTCGAGACGAACGGCAGGATGAGCACCGGCTTGAGCCCTTCGAGGTTCTGGGGGAGCTTGATCTTGTCGTTGAGGAACTGCGTCAGGTAGCCGGCCATGAAGCCCGCCACGATGCCGCCGAGGAACCCCGACCCGACCGTTGTGGCGAGCATGCCGCCCACCAGGCCGGGCGTGATGCCGGGGCGCTGGGCTATGGAGAAGGATATGAACGCGCCGAGTACGGGCACGAACAGGGAGAACGCGCCTCCACCGCCGATCTGCATGAGCGCCCAGCCGAAGGTCCCTTCCTTGTCCCCTGCGTAGATGCCGCCGAAGGCGAAGGCCAGGGCGATGAGCAGGCCGCCCGCCACGACCACCGGCAGCATGTAGGAGACGCCGGTCATCAGGTGCCGGTACGGACCGCTCCGGCTGGCGGAACGCTCCTTCTTGAGCTCGGAGACCTGCTCGGCCAGTTCCTTTTTCGTGCTCGGGGCAGCGGCCAGGGCCGACTTGATGGCCTGTTCCCCCTCGTGCAGGGCGGCCTTGGTAGTGGTCTCATAGAGCGGCTTGCCCGCGAAACGGTTGGTGTCCACAAAGGCGTCGGCAGCGATGATGACCGCGTCCGCCCTGGCGATGTCTTCATCGGAGAGCACGTTCTTGGCGCCCACCGAGCCCTGCGTCTCGATTTTGATCTCGTGGCCGAGGGCCTCACCTGCCTTGCGCAGGGCTTCGGCGGCCATGAAGGTATGGGCAATTCCCGTGGGGCAGGAAGTCACGCCGATGACGAACTTGCGTCCGCCTGTGGCGGCCTCCGGAGCTGCTGTGGCCATCTCCTCGGCCTCGGTCAGCGCGGCAATGATCACCGCCCGGGTCTTGCGGATGGCCTCGCTGGTGGTCACGGCGTAGAGGGGTTTTCCCTGGAAGCGGGCCGGGTCCACGTGGATGTCGGCGGCGATGATCACGACGTCCGCCGCGTCGATGGCTGCCGACGAAAGGACGTCCTTGGCCCCTTCGGCTCCCTGGGTTTCCACTTCCACTTCGTGGCCCATGCTCGCTCCGACCTTTTTCAGGGCCTCGGCGGCCATAATCGTATGGGCCACGCCCGTGGGGCATGCGGTGACTGCGACGATCTTGGACATGATGTCTTCCCCCGTTAAAGTTGTGTGATCTCCACCTCTGATTCCAGGCTTCTGGCCTTGTCGAGATTTTCCAGGGCAGGTCCGGCCTGGGACACGGTGGCGGCGGACAGGGCCGTCGCCAATCTGATTCGTTCCTCGCGCGGGAGGTCCAGCGCCATTCCGGCGACCAGACCGCCGATCATGGCATCTCCCGCGCCAACCGTGCTGACCGCCTCGATCCTGGGCGGACGCGCGAGCAATTCCGACCCTTCCTCGACGAAGATGGCCCCACGCGAGCCAAGTGATACGGCCACGGTGGCGATGCCCTTCCGGTTCAGGCTCCGCGCCTCGTCCGCCAGTTCGTTCAGTTCGCTCACGGGTCGGCCCACCAGTTCGCCCAATTCCGCGTCATTGGGTTTCATCAGCCATGGCGCGGCATCGAGGGCGCTCTTCAGGGCCGGGCCGCTGGTGTCCACCACTGCCTTTGCTCCCTTGCTTTTGACGAGAGAAACCAGTTCCCCGACAACTTTGGGCGAAACGCCTGCCGGCAAACTGCCGGCAATGACCACGATCGCGGCTTCTTCCGAGAGTCGTGCCACGGTCGCCTTGAGCTCGGCCAGATGGCTTTCCTCCGGGGGGAGTCCCGGAAAGTTGATGTCCGTGGTGGACTGCTTTTCCGGGTCGAGCACCTTGATGCCGATGCGGGTCTCGCCCGGCACGCGGATGAACTCGTCGGTGATGCCCCGCTGGGCGAAGTAGCGCTCGAATATCCCTGCGTTACCGTCTCCCAGAAAGCCTGTGGCGGTGACGGGCAGGTCGAACATGCGCAACAGCCCGGCGATGTTCACGCCCTTTCCTGCTGCGTCCATGCGGTATTCGGCCACGCGGTTGACTTCTCCGGCGGCAAAGCCCGGAACAGAGCATGCCATGTCGATGGCCGGGTTCATGGTGACGGTGACGATCCGTGTTCGTGTGCTGTGCATGAAGGCCTCGCTTTACGGCAGCTTGAGTGCCCTGACCTGGTTGTTGTCGCTGCATGCCAGGGCCTGTTGCGCCAGTTCGCGCGCCTGCTCCATGCTGATGGACCGGAGCTTCGCCTTGACCGACGCGATGCTGGGAATGACCATGCTGAGCTCTTTGACGCCCAGTCCCGCGAGGATGACCGCACCGAGCGGTTCTCCGGCGAGGCCGCCGCATACGCCGGTCCAGATGCCCGCTCCGTCGGCGGCCCGTACCACCTGATCGATGAGCCGCAGCACGGCGGGGTGGAGGCTGTCGGCATGCATGGCCAAGGTGGGATGCACCCTGTCCATGGCCATGACGTACTGGGTGAGGTCGTTGGTGCCCACGGAGAAGAAATCCACTTCCCGAGCGAATTCAACGGCCATGACCGCCGCCGAGGGCACCTCGACCATGATGCCGATGGGCACGGGGTCGGCGCCGACTTCGATCCGCGCCTTTTCGGCCAGGCGTTTTGCGGCCTCCAGCTCGGCCAGGGTGGCGATCATGGGAAACATGATGCGCAGCGGGCCGTGTTTCGAGGCGCGGTAGATGGCGCGAAGCTGCACCAGAAAGAGTTCGGGCCGGTTGAGGCAGAGGCGGATGCCGCGCTCTCCCAGGAAGGGATTGTCTTCTGCGGGCAGGTCCAGATAGGAGACGGCCTTGTCTCCGCCGATGTCCAGCGTGCGGATGATGATGGGCAGGCCGTTGAGGTCCTCCACCATGGCCTTGTAGCTCTGATATTGCTCGTCCTCGTCCGGCGGGGTCTCCCGATCCAGGAACAGGAACTCCGTGCGCAGCAGGCCGACGCCTTCGCCGCCTCCTTCAACGGCCTTGGCCGCTTCATTGGCCTTGCCGATGTTGGCCACCACTTCGACGCGTTCGCCGTCCAGGGTCAGGGCCGGTTCGTAGCGGGTCCGGTACTCCTCATTGCGCTCCTCCTCGATTCGTTGCCGGGTCTCTTCCGCCGCAGCGATATCCGCCTGGCTGGGCTCCAGGTACAGGTTGCCGCTGTCGCCGTCGAGAATGGCCATGGTGCCGTCCTCGATCCTGAGGATGGCCGGGCCCGCGGCAACGATGGCGGGAATGCCGAGGGAGCGGGCGATAATGGCCGAGTGAGAGGTCGGGCCGCCGCTTGCGGTGCAGAACCCAAGGATGCGCGCCGGGTCGAGCAGGGCGGTGTCCGAAGGCGTGAGATCCTCGGCGGCGAGGATGACCGGCTTGTCCGTAGTGAACGGTTCGTCCTGGAGCACTCCGGCCAGATGGCGCAACACGCGCCGCCCGACGTCGCGGAGGTCCATGGCTCGTGCGGCCAGTACTTCGTCGTCGTGCTGCTCCATGGCCCGGACGCGGTCCTCAATGGCCTGCCGCCACGCATATCCGGCACTGTTGCCGTTCTTGATTCGGTCCCTGGTTTCGGCCAGGAGTTCGGGATCGTCCAGAAAGGCCTCGTGGGCGCGGAAAATGGCGGCTTGCGGCTCGCCGGAGCGGGACCTGACTTCGTTGTAGAGCAGCCGCAGATTGCTCTTTGCCGAGGCGATGGCATGGGTCAGTTCCGAAATTTCGAATTCGGGGTCCTTGGCCACGGCCTCGACCACGATGCGGCGGTGTGTGAACTGCCGGATGGGGCCGCAGGCGAGTCCGGGGGACGCGGTGCAGCCGGGAACGGTGCGCTTCACCTCGCTCGGAACCCAGCCGTGCGCCGCCTGGGCAACGCTCTTTTCCTCTTCCTTTTCACCCAGTCCCGCATCCACGGCATCCTTCAGGGCGGCCAGGGCCTGGCTGGCGTCGGCTCCCTTGCCGTGAAGCCGGATGGTTTTGCCGCTGCTCACACCGAGCTTGAGCAGTGAGGCGAGGCTCTTGCCGTTTCCTGAACGGCCGTCGTATTCGACGTAGATTTCCGATTCGAATTGCTTGGCGATGTCCACGAAGAACGTTGCCGGGCGGGCGTGCAGCCCGTGGGGGTTGATGACCGGGACATCCACGGAGTGGTCGAAGCCGGACACGTCGAGGACCGGTCCCGGCCGCGATTTGGCCCCGGCATCGCCGCTGAGGGCGCGGGCGATGTCCGCAGGGTCATTGGTCGCGGTGAGATTCTCAACGGTCTCGGCGTCGTCGAGCACATGGGTCAGGTTGGTTAGAATCTCGATGTGTTCGTCGGACTTGGCCGCAATGCCCACCACAAGATGCACGATCTCGCCCGGGTTCCAGGTGACCCCGTTGGGCACCTGAAGTACCGCGACACCTGTCTTGAGAATGTCGTCCCTGTTTTCCGGAAGGCCGTGGGGAATGGAGATGCCGTTGCCGAGGAAGGTGTTGGCCACCTCCTCACGTCGTTTCATGCTGTCGATGTAGGCGGGTCGGATGAAGCCCTCCCGCACGAGGATTTCGCCGACCTGCTCTATTGCCTGCAACTTGCCGGAAGGTTCCGCTCCCAGAACGATATTGCCTTTGCTCATCTCGATCATGGATAGCCTCCTCGGGTGGCTGTCTCAAAATGTCTGCGCCCTGAGGGCAGGGGGCTTGTGATTACCGCCCCGACCGGGACCGGATTCTTCCTTCCCTCCGCCAGTCGTCCTGTTCAGGCACGACTGCGCTGGGTTTTCCACTTAGAATCAAGTGTTATGCCTCGGGGAAGGAGCGCGTACATTATATTCCTTTTTATCACACCCTACCATCCTTTGCGGTTCATGGCGAGGTGGAGCGCCTCCGCTTCCACTTGATGCCTTCCCACGCGGTGAGGAAAATGGCCGCCGCCCCAAAGACGTAGAGCCAGTCCTCGATTCCGATGGGAGCGAAGCCTAGGAACTGGCGTATGCCGGGCGCGTGGACCGCGAGGAAGGTTTGACCGGCCGAGAGGATGACCGCACCGAGCAGTATTCTGTTGGTGAGGATGTTGCGGTTGAAAATCGAGACGTCCCGATATCGACGGGACAGGATATTGGCGAACTGGCAGAACGCCATGGTCAGCCAGGTCATGGCGCTGGCCCTCGCGTACTCGATGGTGCCGATGGCGTCCTGCCCCAGGTTCAGGCCGTGGCGCTGCATGTAGAGGAAGAAGTTGCCCACGGACAGCGCCCCGATAAGGGAGCCGAGAAAGCCTATCTCGAGCCCTGTGGCCGGGTTGAGGATATGGTCCCGGCGGTTTCGGGGCGGCCTCCGCATGTCGTCTTTTGTTGGCGGATCGAAACACAGGAAAGTCAGCGGCAGAATCTCCGCGAAGAGGTCGATGGCCAGAATCTGGATCGTCAGCATGGGGATGGCGTAGTTTCCGATGGCGATGCCGACCAGGCCGAGGAGGACCGCCAGAAGCTCCGCGATGTTGGTTGTAAGGGAGGCGAGCACCACCTTGTGGATGTTGCTGTAGATGCTCCTCCCTTCTTCCACGGCGTCCACCAGGGTGGAGAAGTTGTCGTCCAGCAGCACCACCTCGGCGACTTCCTTGGCCACGTCCACGCCGGTCCGTCCCATGGCCACGCCGATGTGAGCCCGCTTCAGGGCCGGGGCGTCGTTGATGCCGTCGCCCGTCACGGCGACCACGCGCCCCTGCTCCCCGAGCAGGCGGACCACGCGCAGCTTGTGCGCCGGCTCCACACGGGAAAAGATCAGGGCGGCGTTGCTGTGCATCATGTAGGCTAGTTCCTCGTCTCCCAGGCCCGCCATGTCCTTTCCGCGCACCACGCGCACCGCGCGTTCCGAGTTCCGACCCAGCCCGATGTCCCGCGCAATGGCCGCGGCCGTGGCCGCGTGGTCGCCGGTGATCATGTATATGTCTATGCCTGCGTTGTGGCATTTTCTCATTGCCTCCCGCACGCCTTTGCGGGGCGGATCGATCATGCCTGCGAGGCCGAGGAAGACCATGTCCCGCTCGGCCTCTTCCTGCGAAATCCCTTCAGGGTCGCCGTCCAGTTGGCGGTAGGCGAGGGCCAACACCCGGAGAGCCTGGTCAGAGAAGGCTATGTTCCTGTCGTCGATGCGCTTTCTGTCTTCCCGCGTCATGGGCTGGACGTTCCCGTCCTTCCGGATGGATACGCAGACGTCGAGGATCGTGTCGGGAGCCCCTTTCATCAGTACGAAGTCGCCTTCAGGCAGCCTTCTGACCGAGCTCATGCGTTTGCGCTCCGTATCGAAGGGGAAGCTGCGCAGTTCGGGAAAGTTCGTGGTCTCTTCGTGGTAGGCGATCCCGGCCTTCATGGACATGGCGACCAGGGCCGCCTCGGACGGATCGCCCACCGCATACCACCCCTCGTGCAGGTCGTCCGGGGGATGGATGGTGCCCGTCGACGCAAGGGTGGCGCTTCGGAAGAAGAGGTCTATTCCCCTGATGGCGTCTTCCGGCACCGGGTTGCTTGCTTCGTCCAGCACCTCGCCATCGGGCCGGTAGCCCACGCCGGTGAACTGCAGTTCCCGTTCGCCGATCCACGCCCTGGTCACGGTCATCTCATTGCGGGTGACGGTGCCGGTCTTGTCGGTACAGATGACATTGGTGGAGCCGAGGGTCTCCACGGTGGGCAGATTCTTCACCACCGCGTTTTTCCTGGCCAGGTGCTGGCTGGCCGAGGACATGGCCACGGTCAACTGCGCCGGGAGCGCCTGGGGGACGCAGGCCACGGCCACGCCCAACGCGTAGGTCACCGCCACCAGCCAGTCCAGGCCGGACCAGAGGGCCAGCACCAGGAGGCCTCCGGAGATGGCTCCGGCCACTATGGTCAGTCGTATCGCCAGCACATTCAGTTCGTCCTGCAACGGTGAACGTACCTCGATGACGTCCTCGGTCATGGCAGCGATTTTCCCGAGCTCGGTGCGCATGCCGGTGTGGACCACGACTCCCACGCCGTTGCCGCTCGCCACGGTGGTCCCGGCGAAGGCCATGTTTATGCGGTCGGCAACGGTGAGGTCGGCGGCGAGTTTCTCGGTGTCCTTGTCGACTGGCATGGATTCGCCGGTCAGGCTGAATTCGTTGGTTCGCAGGTTGTTGGATTCGACGATGCGCAGGTCGGCGGGGATCTTGTCGCCCTGCTCAATGTGGATCACGTCGCCGGGCACCAGCGCCTGGAGCGGTATCTCGGAGAGTCTGCCGTCCCGCATGGCGCGGGCCGGGGAGAGGATGAGCGAACGGAGTTTGCGCACGATCCGGCTGGCCTTGTATTCCAGGCCAAAGCCGAGGGCCGCATCGACTATCACGATGAGGAAGATGATCGTGCCGTTGCGGTAGTTTTCCCATGAGCCTTCCACAAAGGCGAGGCAAAAGGAAATGATGCCCGCCACGATCAGAACGGCCACAAGCAGGTCCTTGAACTGCGCCAGGAGGATGGCCAGGCGGGAGCTGGGTTTGGCCGATATGAGGTCGTTGGGGCCATTGGCCGAAAGGCGGCTGGCGGCCTCCTTTGAAGAAAGCCCCTGCGTGGTGGAGTTCAGTGTGGAGAACGTCTCGTCCGCGGACAAGGCATGGAATGCGGCTTCGTTCATGGCATGCTCGGTTTTCCGGATTACGGTTTATTCGACCATAGCATGACTTGGCGAAATCGTGTGCCATAAAAATCGTCGATGGTCATAACGAGCATGTGGGTTGCTCCCTGTTGCTGGGCCAGAAAGAAGCACACGGCAAGACCACTGACTCCTGCCTGCAAGGGGTCGGCAACGTGGCGTGCCGGGCCGAGGGTCTTCGGAATTCTTCGGCTTTACGCTTCCGGTCGATGTCTCCAGTTGCGTCGATGAGCCTATCTCCATCGGACTCTGTCGCGTTTCATGGGGTTCACGACTGGCGGCATCAGGCCATCGAGAACTCCGAAAAGCGATTTGATGTCGATGGGTTTTGGCAGGTATTCATTCATCCCCGCGTCCATGAATACCTCCTTGTCGCTTTGCATGGCGCAGGCCGTGACCGCCACGATGGGGATGTCGCGCATCGCCTCTCCGGCCATGCCGGTCCGGATTGCCTTTGTAGCCTCGACACCACCCATGACCGGCATGTGGACGTCCATCAGAACGATGTCGAAATCGGACTCGGCGAGGGCCTTGATGGCGAGGCTCCCGTTTTCGGCGACCTGAACGGCGCAGTTCCGCTTCGCGAGGACGCGTTTCAGAAACAGGCTGTTTACCGACTCGTCTTCAACCACGAGCACGCGGCGGAGATCCTCCCCGGTTTTTTCACACGATTTAATGTATTGTCGTTCATTGAGTCCGGGCGCATCCAGCCCGAAGGGCAGGCAAAAGTGGATGGCCGTGCCTTTGTCGGGCTCGCTCTCCACGCAGAGGGTGCCTCCCATGAGCCGCACGAGGTTTCTGACGATGGAAAGCCCCAGCCCAGCCCCCTGGTACTCCCGGGTGAAACTGCTGTCGGCCTGGGTGAAGGCGTTGAACAGGTGGTCGAACATGTCCGGCCTCATGCCCACGCCGGTGTCGATCACCGAGAAGAGAACTCTGGCCTTGTCCGGGACGAGTTGCGACAGGGGAGTGACCTCCACCCGGATGGACCCGGCGGGAGTGAACTTGATGGCATTGCCCACCAGATTGTTGAGTATCTGTTGCGTCTTGATGCTGTCTCCTATCAGGTTGGCCGGGGTCGCGGGGGACATGTCGATATGAAAGGAAAGCCCGGCCTGCCGGATCGCCATGCCGAACAATGTCTCCAGGGAATCCATCAGGAACCGCAAGTCCAGCTCCTCATTGAACACGTCGACGCGGCCCGCCTCGATTTTGGAAAGGTCCAGGATGTCGCCGAGGAGCTGCGTCAACCTTCGGCATGAGGCTATGCCGGACTCGACGCATTCCGTTTGTTCTTCGGTCAGGGGAGTCTCCCCAAGCAGGTGGAGCATTCCCATCATCCCGTTGAGAGGGGTTCGGATTTCATGGCTCATGTTGGCCAGGAAGTTCGATTTGGCCTTGCTTGCGGATTCCGCCGCCTCCTTGGCGAGGCGCAGGGACTCCTCGGTCTGCCTCCTGGCCGTGATGTCCGTGAGGATGATCTGGTAGCATTGGTCGTCCCGGTTCAGCCTGATGGTGGCGGCGACGTATATTCTGGGGCCGTCCAACTGCGTGAGGCTCATTTCCCGGCGGACGATGCCTGCGGGGGAATTTCGTATCCAGGTCCGGATTTTCTTTGGGGTCAGACCGGTCCCGTGGTCGAGCCGGTCGGAAAGGGACATTCCCGCAAGTATTGTATGCGAGGCCGCGCCGAAGAGCTCCCCGGCCGCATGGTTGGCGTCGGAGATGACCAGTTCGCTGTTCACAAGCAGGATGCCCTCGCCAGCGTGATCGAAGAGATGGCGGTATTTGTGTTCCGACGCCACAAGGGCGGCCTCGGCCATCTTGCGCGCCGAGACATCACGGACAAAGGTGTCGATGAGGATCTTCTCTCCGGGGCGGCTTCGTCGGGCTCGGACGTTCATGGCCAGCCATGCTTTCCCGTGTTGCAGATGATGGGCCTCGAACTCGAAGTTCAGCACCTCTCCCGTTGCAAGGAGTTCGTGCAGCAATTGCCGCCTGTCGCGTTGATGCACGTAGAGAGTCTTGTCGAGGCCGTTGTATTTCTGCAGAAATTGCTTCGGTGTTTCGGCCCCGAGGATGCGCGCCATCTCCGCGTTTACGAAGTATAGGTGGCCGTCGTAGTCGGAAACCATCGTCCCCACCGGGAAATTGTCGAAGAGACGCCGGTACGAGTTCTTTGCGCCAGGGGCATCCTGGCAGGAAAAGCCGAGCCAGGACTTCATGTCGGCATGGCGGAGCGCACGATGGAAAACGTTCCTCAACTGATAATCGACCAGTGCGCCGTCGACGATGATGCTGAATATGCGAGGGTGGGCCAACCGTGCGCCGGAAGAGGCTTCGCCCTCTCCGCACACGATGACGACCTGCGCGTCATTTCCCCGCGCCGACGAGTGATCGATGAACTCGATCGGTGTCATGTCCGGGAGTTGCATCCCGATGAGCATCATGATGCAGGGCATCCCTTCCGAGAGCTCCAGCAGTTCTTCTCCGCTGGCCGCGAATAGGATGCTCACGTCGAACTCCCGCGCCATGGAGGCGATGCTCGCGGCCGCTTTCGCACTGCATCCTGCCACGAGAACCGTTTTATCTGTCCTTTGGTGCCAGTCCCGGAGACCTGTTTGCCCGCATGTCGAACAAGAATGAGTATTCATGGTTTGGCCTTTCATCCACGTCAGTATTTGACGTATTCATTGTGTCCGGTCGCGAGAGCAGGTGCCGTCCCGCAGTATTCCCCCTCGGGGAGGGACAGCTCGAGACGGTGGGCAACCTGTACGGCATGCGGCAGCGGGGCGTCGGATTCAGCACCGTCATCGCCGTTGCCGATCCGGAAGAAAGCGATAGCGTCTTGCAGGGAAGTGGCCTGCGCCGAAAGCTCTTCGGAAGTGGACGCCATCTGCTCGGCGGCAGCGGCGTTCTGCTGGACGACCTGGTCGAGCTGGCGCATGGCGGTGCTTATCTGTTCGGCGCCGGTGCTCTGTTCCTCGCAACTGGCGGCGATCTTCTGGACCAGTTGGGCCGTTTCCTGGATATCGGGTATGAGTTGGGTCAGGACCGCGTCGGCCTCGTCGGCGATGCTGACGCTCCGGGCCGACAGCTCGCTTATTTCGCCAGCCGCCAGGCGGCTGTGCTCGGCCAGCTTGCGGACTTCCGCTGCGACCACGGCGAACCCCTTGCCGTGCTCTCCGGCCCGGGCTGCCTCGATGGCGGCGTTGAGCGCCAGGAGGTTGGTCTGTCGGGCAATGTCCTCTATGATGGAGATCTTTTCTGCGATCTCCCGCATTGCGGTGGTGGTCTGGGACATGGCCTCGCCGCCCTGGCGGGCCTTCCTGGCTGCCGCTTCGGCGATTTTTTCCGTTGCCTGCGCGTCATCGGTATTGCTGTTGATGGTCATCGCCATCTGGTCCATGGTCGAGGCCACCTCCTGCACGCTGGAGGCCTGTTCCGTGGCCCCCTGGGCAAGGAGTTCCGACGTGGCAGACAACTGACTGCTGCCGCAGACCACGTTTTCGGAGGAAAGCTGCACGGACGACAGCACCTTGCGCAACCGGCCCGTCATGGCGTTGAGGGAGTTCCCCAGCGTGCCGATTTCATCCTGCTGCCGAATGTCCATGTCTCGTGTCAGATCGCCCCGGGCCATCCCTTCGGCGAAAAGGATTCCGTCCCGGATGGAGCGACTGATCGCCGGAGGAATGGTGAGGGCGGCGAGGCAGGCGATGAGGAGCGCCAGCCCTCCGACCGAGGCTACTGCGATCTCGGTCCGGGAGGTCTCTTCCTCCATGATCGTCTGTTGCCGTGACAGGAAGTCGTCGCACAGGGCGATGACCTTCCTGGCCGAGGATACGAGGGCCGCGTCGGTCTCCGTTAGCGAGGTGGAGGTCTGTTGGTATCGGGAAAGGGTGTCCCGGGCCGTTTCGATTGCGGCGGCAAACCGTTCCATCGAACCAGGTTCGGATGTCTCCACGGCCTCGAATGCTGCCAGCTCCGTGCCGGCGGTTTCACCCATCGCGTCCGCCCCGCTCAGGACGTTGTGAACCGCACGCGTGAAGGCGACGGCATGCCTTTCCAGAGCGCCGAATGATCGGGCCTGTTCCGTGTCGCCCGCATCGATGGCCCTTTCCTGCGAAGTCGCCGCGAGGTTCGTGAGTTCCTCTGCACTCCGCGTCAGGGCTGCTTCCTCTGCGGTTTTCTGTCTCGTCAGTTTGGTGAGAGCGGCAAATGCGCCTGCATAGTCTTTGCCGGAGGCGACTACCTCGGCCAATGCTGCCAGGTCTTTGGGTACTGTTGTTCTCTGTCTCATTTCCTCAGCAATGGACAGGAGTTGCGAGATGTTGTTTTCCACTCTCTCTATGTAGGCCTTGTCGCCGCGTATTATGTAGTTCTTTTCCTGTCGTCGGCTTTCGAGAAGAAGTTTGACCATGCCGTTGGCGTCTCTCACGCCAAGGACCAGGCCGGTTGTCTGCCGCATGGTGAACCAGGCCACGGAACCCAGGCCGAGGATCAGAATCGTTAGCAGGGAGAAGCTGACATACAGCTTCGTTCTGATGGTCATATTCGCAAACATCGCGCGTTCTCCTTGGAAGAGGGGCGGTGCCGCCATTGCCTGATACGGTCACAGCCCCTAGATTTTCGTCCGGACAGTATGTTCGAAGACGTTTGAAAAACAGGCAAAAAGCAACAACCATGCCACGATTTTTTGCTTGCGAGTTACAAGTAATAATATGAAATATAATGTTTTTTTCTTGCAAGCGTCTTGCCGATATTCGTTTATTTGATTGCGCGATCGCGCTGCATGGCGCAAAAGTCCGTATGTGCCGAAATCGGGAGATGCCTCTCGTCGAACGTGTGAGCCTCCTTTGGTTCGAGGAAGGGCCTTTTACTTCCGAGAGCCATTTTGGGAGCGGTTGTCAGTCGAAGGTTGGAGCGGGCCGCACACGAAATGCCTGAATGAATGACGTCTGTTTTCATCTATTGGTGCATCCCCCGGTACTCGCATTGCTGGTTCAGCCGTTTCGGTTTTCGAGCTGGGCAGGAGCAGCCCCCAGAGGTTCTGCGAAAGTACGTCAAGAGAGTGGGGGGAGGGCGCGATTCGGCGCAAAGGGGTGAGGGGCAGCGGGAGGTGCTCGATGGTCCGGCGGAGAGGCGGATTTTCCGCAGGGAACTGCTCTCGGAGAACGAATGCGCTACCGGATCGAGGTGCAGCGTGGGGATAAAGCGAAAAGGGCTGCGGTAATACCGCAGCCCTTGTTCATGAGTGGCCTGTATGGGAGGAGAAAGGTGCTCTAGGGATCAGATCCCTTGTCTTGGTCAGGAACGCACCCTGGCCACGCATTTTATTTCGACCAGGCCGCCAAGGGGCAGAGCGGCGACCTGGATGGCAGCACGGGCGGGTTTGTGATCGCCCATGAAGTCCGCATACAACTTGTTGAGGCTCTGGAATTCGCCCATGTCCACCAGGAACACGTCCACGCTGACGATGTCTTCCGTGCAGCACCCGGCGGCGTCCAGGATGGCCTTGAGGTTGTCCAGTGACTGCTGGGTCTGGGCGTTGAAGCCTTCGGCCAGGGTCATGGTTTTCGGGTTGAGGCCGAGCTGGCCGCTCACGTAGAGCATGCCGTTGGAAATAGCGGCCTGGGAGTAAGGGCCCACGGCGGCCGGGGCGTCTTCGGTGGCGATGAAGGTGATGTCGCTCATTGTCTATACCTCGTTAATTGGAGTGGTTCTCGTCCGCCTTTCGGGCTTCGGGAGAGGTTGAGCACGCAGTCGGTGCGGAAACTTGTTGGTTCATGAGCCGGATGATGACCGCGTCCACAGCTGCGAAGCCCACGCCGGAGAGTTCTCCCACAGCCTTGGCGTTGCTCGTGAATCGCGGCCCTATGATGCCCTGCTGGGAGGAGAGTCCCTTGCCCTTGGTGGCAAGGAGCATGCCCAGGTACGCTTCGCTTGCGGCGGTGCCGACCTTGAGGGCGCAGGTGCCCTTGGCTCCGTCGCAGATCATGCCCAGCACGGAAGAGAGAACATAGGCCGACGCCTGCTCCGCCTGCTCCGCGCTGCCCTTGGCCAGCCGGGTAAGCGCTGCGGCGGCTCCGGCTCCTGCCGCGATGGAGCATCCGCAGACAGGGGTAAGGCGTCCGGTTTTTGCCTTGATGGCGCCGGTCACCAGGTGGGACAGGGCAAGGGCTTCGGCCAGCTCCCTGTCGGAGCGATTCCAGGTCTTGGCCGCGAGGGCGGGCGGGATGATGGCCGTCAGGCCGTGGTTGCCGCTGCCCGCGCTGCTCATGACGGGCCACTTGCCGCCGTCCATGCGCACGTCGGCTGCGGCCGAGGACCAGGCCCGGATCATGGCCGGAAGGTCGGCCTCGCGCATGTTGGCCGCGGCCACATACCCGGCGGCCAGGCCCCAGGGGCGTTCCAGGCCCTGCTTCGCCACATTAAGATTCATTTCCGCGCCTTGCAGCAGGAAGGTTTCGAGCTCGTCGTCGATGGAGCCGGCCAGTTCCCACATTTCCGAGAACTCCATGCGCATGAGCGTAGCGAGGTAGGACGGGAGTCGGCCGGAACCGCTGTCCCCTTCCTGCCCCTCGAACACGGTGTTGCGGTTGTGGGTGATCTCCACGATCTGGTCGTGGGCGTAGGCGACGACCGAAGTCACGCTTTCACCCTGGCGGAGCATCTCCACTTCGGCGTAAACGTTGGGAACGTCGTTGACGACCTCCTGGGTCAGGCAGCCCGAATCGAGCATCTCGGTGGCCTTGTTGATGGCGGATTCGTCTATCCCTTCAAGGGATTGAAGCCCCTTGTCTGGGTCGCCGCCCAAGGCGCCCAGCGCGGCAGCCAGCAGGTTGCCGCTGAGCCCTGGAGTGCCTGGGATGCCCACGGACTGGCCATTCTTGTAGATATTGGCCGACAGGCGGAGGTGAATATGCTTGGGCGGTCCGGCCAGATGCCTTGCGCCGGCACTGGCCGCAAGAGCCACCGCACCGGGCTCGGTGCACCCGAGAGCGGGCTTGACCTCATTGGCGAAAAATACGTGCAGATCCATGGCTGTCCTTTTATTTCAATACGTTATAGAGATCGAATCTCGTCGGGATCTCGGTTGTTGTTTTGAAAGCATTTTCAAGTATGATGCCAACTTCGTACCGTTGCCAATCGGTATGTATCCTGCAGTGAATCGAACAGATCAACAGACATTCAACGGAAAGACCGTTGTTATCCATTAAAGAGAAGGAGAATCCAATGAGTGAAGAAAAGCTTCGCAAAGAGCTCTACGCCGCCAACACCAATCGGGCCATCATCTACAAGCTCGTCTTCGACGCCATGGTCGAGGAGTTCGGCATGGAAAAGGCCAAAGAGGTCATGAAAAAAGGTATTTACCGACGCGGTGAGCAGATCGGCGCCAACTTCAAGCAGTTCGCTCCGGGCAACTTCGAAGGTCTTCGCGACGCCTTCCTGGGCGGCATCCCCGACGACGGAAAGATGTTTGCTCCCACCGTTACCCGCTGCGACGAGGGCGGCCTGGACATCGAGTTCGACAACTGCCCCCTGAAGAACGCCTGGATCGATATGGGCCTTTCTGATGAAGAGTGCGCCACTCTTTGTGAAGTTGCCGGAATCATTGACTATGGAACCTTCGAAGGTGCTGGTTTCCATTTTGAGATGACCGCTCTTCCCGAGGGCAGCAAGGACAAGTGCTACCTGAAGGTCCGCTCCAAGTAGTTAATTCCCAGTCACAGATAAATGCGGGAATCGGTTTGGCGTCATGCCACCGGTTCCCGTTTTTTTTCAACTTTGATTTCTCATTATCAGTGAGAAGTTCTCATTTTGACGAGAAATCTCATTCGATCTTGATAAATTCACAATAATGTCACAGCCGGGAATGAGAATGATTTTTCAAGGGGGGAGAAAAACCCTTTGGTACATAATAGAGACCGAGAAATGTTGCGTCCCGAGTGGGTTTTTGCCAATGTCCGGGGGCTCAGGAACGGTTCGCAGCCAAAAGTGAGGCGTATGGCATGCGGATTGCTGAGGACAGTCATGAGAGAGAGGCGGAGTACGCCCCCCGGAGGGGCGTTCCCGGATTATCGGGGCCGCCCTGTTGGAAGAAACAGTATTCTTACCGGGAGGTAGTATGAACATGAAGAAAGTGCTCGTGGCAGCCGTGACTCTGGCAGCCATGCTGATGGCGTCGGTGGCTCAGGCCGACAAAGTGATCAAGTTGGGTTACACCCTGCCCCTGACCGGAAGCCACGCGCAGTACGGCGAGCTTTTCCGCAACTCCGCCAAGATGCAGTTGGAGGAATTCAACAAGTCCGGCAAGCTCAAGGGCGCGACAGTGGAGATTCAGTTCGAGGATTCCAAGTCCGACCCCAAGGAAGCCATCAACATTGCCCGCAAGTTTGTGGACGACGAGCAGATCGTCGGTGTGCTGGGTGACTTCACCTCCACCGTGTCCATGGCCTGTGGCCGCGTTTACGCCATGGAAGGCATGCCTCAGCTTTCCCAGACCGCGTCCCACCCCGACTTCACCAAGGTTGGCAAGTACCAGTTCCGCAACATCACCACCCAGGCTTTCGAAGGTCCCTTCGTGGCCAAGTGGGCCAAGAGCCTTGATTTCAGCAAATTCGCAATCATCGCCATCCAGAATGACTGGGGCATCTCTGCGGCTGAGAACTTTGCCGAGGCCATCAAGGGTCTGGGCGGCGAAGTCACCGGCATCGAATACTTCAACCCGGGCAACCGCGACTTCCGTTCCATTCTGACCAAGGTCGTTCGCGAGAAGCCCCAGGCCATCTACCTCTGCATGATGTATGAAGAGGGCGCCATGGTTCTGCAGCAGCGTCACCAGCTCGGCATCGACGTGCCTGTTTTTGGAACCTCTTCCCTTTACTCCCCCAAGCTGCTCGAGCTGGCCGGTGATGCCGCCAACGGCATGTACCTGTCCACCACCTTCATGCCCGACAGCCCCGAGGAGCACGTTGTCCACTTCGTGACTGAGTACGAGAAGCGCTACAACTCCGCTCCGAGCATGTTCGCTGCCCAGGCTTATGACGCTGTGGGCATCATGCTGGATGCCGTCGCCAAGGTGGGACCGGAAGTTACCCGCGATTCCCTGCGTGACGCTCTCGCCGCCACCAAGGACTACCCCGGCGTGACCGGTTCGACCACCTTCGACCCCGAGACCCGCGAGCCGGTGAAGGGGCTGGCCAGGATGCAGGTCGTCAACGGCGCATACAAGCTCGTGAAGTAATCGGAGTCTCAGCCGGTACATGAGTATATCCGGCGGGGCCTCCGGGCCCCGCCGACACCCAAACGACAGGAAATTTCCCCCATGGATACGTATTACCTGATGCAAGTCATCAATGGCCTGAGCGTGGGCATGATCTACGCACTGATCGCCATCGGCTTCACCCTCATTTTCGGTGTGCTCAATGTGGTCAACTTCGCCCACGGAGAGATGTACACCCTCGGCGCCTTTGCCGGTCTGGTCTGCATCAACGCCTTTGGCTCACCCCTGGCCATTGTAATCCTGGTCGCCCTGGCGGGTGGTGCCATAGCCGGCATAGGTTTGGAGAGAATCGCCTTCAAACCCTTCAGGCGCTTCCAGGATGAAGCATCACTCAAATCACGCGCCATGCGCGAGGCGACGTTGTTATCCTCGCTGGCCGTTTCCATCATCATCAAGGAACTGATCCAGCACTTTTTCGGTGCGGAGATGCAGACCATCCCCGGCCAGTACCTGCTGAACAATCCCATTCCGGTGGGGCCGCTTTCCCTGTCTTCGGGGCAGTTCCTGATCCTGGGGTCCTCCATCCTGATGCTCGGCGGGCTGCAGTACGTGCTGTACCATACCCGTACGGGGCTTTCGATCCGGGCCATTTCCAATAACCCGCTGGGTGCGAAATACGTGGGCCTTTCCGTCGACAAGACCATCATCGCCACCTTTGCCGTGGGCAGCATGCTCGGCGGCGCGGCCGGCATCATGGTCGGCCTGTATTACGGCGCCATTTTCCCGTCCATGGGCTTCGCCCCTTCGATCAAGGCCTTCGTCGCCATGGTCATGGGCGGTCTCTCCAGCATCCCCGGTGCGGTCATCTGCGCATTGATCCTCGGCGTTTGCGAGGCGCTGGCCACGAACTACCTCACGCAGGGCTGGAGCGACATGGTCGCCTACAGCTTTTTGATCATCACCCTTATCTTCTTCCCGCAGGGCATCTTCGGCGCACGCCGGGAACGTGTCTAACATCAAGGACTGCACCATGACAGACACCAATATGAAAGCACATCCGATGCGCGCCAAGCTACTGACCGCAGCCATTCTCCTGCTGGTCCTGGCCGTGGTGCCCGCCGCGCTGTCCGCCATCGGCAAGAGCTACTACATGCAAGTGGCCAACTCGGCCCTCATCTTCTGCATCCTGGCCGCGAGCATGAACCTGATCACGGGCACGGCAGGGCTGCTTTGCCTGGGACATGCCGCCTTCTTCGGCATCGGCGCGTATACCGCCGCGCTGCTCGCCTCCAATTACGGTCTGCCTTTCCTGGTCACGCTGCCCCTGAGCGGGCTGGCCGCCGGGCTGGCCGGTGCGATGGTGGCCCTGCCCACCATGCGGCTGATCAGCATCTACTTTGCCGTGGCCACGCTGGGCGTGGGCGAGATCATCCACGTGACCCTGCTCAACTGGGTTTCGGTAACGCGCGGCCCCATGGGCGTGCAGATATTCGAGCCCATAACCATCTTCGGTTACAAGTTCACCAGCCTGCTCTCCATCTACTATGTGACCGCGGTGCTGGCGTGCATTTCGATCTACCTGATCTGGCGCATGACCAACTCCTACTTCGGCAACGCCCTGCGCTCCGTGCGCGAGGACGACCAGTGCGCCGAGGCCATGGGCATCAATGTGATCAAGCTGAAGATTCAGGCCTTTGCGGCGAGCACCTTTTTTGCGGGTATTGCCGGCGCCATCATGGCGCACAGCGTGGGATACATCAGCCCCGACAGCTTCCAGTTCAGCGAATCCATCCTGATTCTGGCCATGGTCGTGGTCGGCGGTCTGGGCTCCCTGCCCGGCGGCATTCTGGGAGCGCTGCTGCTCATTATGCTGCCTGAGGCCGCCCGTGGATTGGGTGACATGCGCATGGTCGCCGTGGGCGTAGTCATGTTCCTGTCCATCCTGCTGTTGCCCAAGGGCATTCTGGGTGAGGTCTCGGCCATTCAGATGGCCAGAAGGCAGTTCAACGCGGCCTGGAACGGCCGCCAGTCCGTGGGGTGGAAATAATGTCGGATACCATTTTGGAAACAAAGGGGCTGACACGCCGCTTCGGCGGGCTCGTCGCCGTGGACAACGTGGACATGGTCATGCGGCCGGGTGAACTGGTGGGGCTTATCGGCCCCAACGGCGCGGGTAAGTCCACCTTCTTCAACTGCCTGACCGGATTTTATCCGCCCAGCGAAGGGGAAGTCCGGTTCATGGACAAGCCCATTACCGGACTTAAGCCGTATCAGGTTGCCAAGCTCGGCATCGGCCGCACCTTCCAGAACCTGCGGATCATGCCCAACATGACGGTGTTCGATAACGTGTCCATCGGTGCCATAGGCTCTCTGGGACATTCGCTGCGGCGGGCGATCTGGCCGTTCGAATGCGCCCGGGACCGTGAGGTGAGCGAGCGCACCTGGGAGATCCTCTCCCGCGTGGGGCTGGACTCCCTGGGAGCCGAGCTTGCCGCCAACCTGTCTTACGGCAAGCGGAAATATCTTGAGATAGCGCGCGCCCTGAGCACCGACCCGGAACTGTTGATTCTGGACGAACCCGCTGCCGGACTCAACGAACAGGAAACCGGCGAACTTGCCGAGTTCATCCAGACCCTCAATGCTGAAGGGCTGCCCATCCTGTTGGTTGAGCATGACATGGGGCTGGTCATGGGGATCTGCCACAGGGTCATGGTCCTGGCCCTGGGCAAGAAGATTGCGGACGACACGCCGCAGGCCATTCAGAAGGACCCGGCCGTCCTCGAGGCCTACCTGGGAGGGGAAGAATGTCAGTTTTAAATGTCAACAACCTTCACGTGGCCATGGGCGTCCAGCAGATACTGCGGGGCGTGGAGATCA
Source organism: Pseudodesulfovibrio cashew (assembly GCF_009762795.1). Lineage (NCBI taxonomy): Bacteria > Pseudomonadati > Thermodesulfobacteriota > Desulfovibrionia > Desulfovibrionales > Desulfovibrionaceae > Pseudodesulfovibrio > Pseudodesulfovibrio cashew. The sequence goes on from NZ_CP046400.1 coordinate 2,242,281, forward strand.
AGGTTGAGGAGAGAGGCATCGTGACGGTGCTCGGGTCCAACGGGGTCGGCAAGACCACGCTCATGCGGGCCATCTCCAACATCTATCAGGTGACGGAAGGGGAAATCCTCTTCAATGGTCAGGATATCACCAACATCGGCTCCGACAAGGTGGTCCGGGAGGGCCTTTGCCAGGCTCCCGAAGGACGGCAGATCTTCGCCAACATGAGCGTGGAGGAAAACCTGCTCCTCGGCGCCTACCATCAGGACAAGAAGCACTTCAAGCAGGACAGGGAATGGGTTTTCGAGCTTTTCCCCATCCTCAAGGAACGGCTCAAGCAGCAGGCCGGAGCCATGTCCGGCGGCGAGCAGCAGATGCTGTGCATCGGCCGTGCGTTGATGGGCCGCCCGAAGCTCCTGTTGCTGGACGAGCCCTCCCTCGGGTTGGCGCCGCTGGTCATCAAGTGCATCTTCGACCTGATCGTCAAGATTCGCGAGGCCGGTACCGCCATCCTCATCGTCGAGCAGAACGCCAAGGCCGCCCTGGCCGTGGCCGACTACGCCTACATCATGGAAGGCGGACAAATCATCATGCAGGGTAGCGCTGCCGAGCTTGCCAAGGACGATCGTCTTGAGGCCGCCTACCTGGGCGGGCATGCCCACGTCTGATTCTTTGCCCTTATCCCCACCTCCTAAATTGGACGCCCCGGAAAGCCTGGCTTTTCGGGGCGTCCACGTTGTGGCTGTAAGAAAGGGAAGGGCGGGCTCAGCCTACGTCGTAACGGTAGGCTTCGAGCAGTCCGTATTTTTTGATCTTGCGGTAGAGGGTGGCCACGCTGATGCCCAGCTCCTGCGCCACGCGCTTTTTCCCGTCGAGAGTTGCGCCGTGCCGGGAGAGGGCCTGAATCAGCGCTTCCTGCTCCGAGACCTCCTTGTCCCAGTCGTTCCGGGGCCGTGCGCCCGAGACCGGGATGCCATGCCGTCCCGGTGCTTCCGGTTGATGAACGACCGCTCCGCCGGGGGAGATCGTACTGGGGCAGTGCCCGCCGTTCAACGGCTCCCACGGTGCGAAATTGTGTCGGCCAAGTGAGTTGTCTGCGGCATTGAATCGTTCCGCCAGGGTGGCCAGGTTCAGGCTGCGCCCCTTGCGAAGGTTGATGCCGTATTCGACGAAGTTCTTCAGTTCGCGCACGTTGCCGGGCCAGGAGTATTCGATGAAGCGGCGCATGAGCTCCGGTGCGACCGGGGGCGGCGTTTCGCCCCTGCGGCGGGCGTAGAGGCGGACGAAATGGTTGACGAGCAGCTCCACGTCACCTTCCCGATGGCGCAGGGAAGGCACGTGCAGGGGGATGACCGAGAGCCGGTAGTAGAGGTCCTGCCTGAATTTGCCTGAGCGCGCACGCTCGGCCAGGTCGACGTTGGCGGCCGCGATGATGCGCACGTCGAACTCGTGCTCCTTGCGTCCGCCCAGGCGCATGACCTTGCGTTCCTGGAGAACGCGCAGAAGCTTGACCTGAAGGGCCAGGGGGAGCTCGGCGATCTCGTCCAGGAAGAGGGTGCCGCCGTCGGCGTGTTCGAACAGACCGGGCTTGCCGCCTTTCTGCGCCCCGGTGAAGGTTCCCGAGGTATAGCCGAACAGCTCGCTTTCGATGATGGATTCCGGGATGGCTCCGCAGTTCACCGCCACAAAGGGTTCCGACGCGCGCAACGAGAGGTCGTGGATGGCCTGGGCCGCCAGCTCCTTGCCCGTGCCGGATTCTCCCTGGAGCAGCACGGTGGAGTCCAGGGGGGCGCAGCGGATGATATCGTCCTTGAGGGCTCGCATGGCGGAACTCTCGCCCACCAGGCGCTCGAGGCCGGCGGTTTCGGGCTCGTCGCCCGATCCGCCCAGGGCGGTGAGCATTCGGGCGTTGGCCTCGCAGGTCTGTACCAGGAACAGGGTGATGGTTTCCGCGATGTCCGGCGCCTTTTCCTTCAGGATGACGCATTGCTCCTTGTTGAAGGCCACGGCCTGCACTGCCGCCACCACTCTGTCGCGCACGGTGATGGGCGCGGTGTAGTTGGAAAGATCGCGACAGGTGAGTCGCTGGGAGCATTCGTGGCAGGTGTCGTTGTCGCGCGGGTTGGCCACCATGGTTGCCCTGCCGCTGACCAGGCTGTAGCCGATGGCCGTATCTCTGGGGCTGACACAGCCCACGGCGCTTTCGTAGGCTCCCGACCCGGCCACGCACAGATACTCCGAGTTGATGACGAAAAGATCGATCCCGATCAGCCGGGTAAGAATTTTCACGAGCCGCTGCAGCTCATGGCAGGCGTCGAGAACGCCGAGAACCACGGCATTTCTTGGTTCCGACGAGAGTACCCAGTTTGGAGCGTATGTTGTCTTTGGTGCCACGATTACCTCAATTTGAATTTCTCATTGCTAGATACGTTAGGGTGATAATTCTGTAAAGACAAATGCCTCATGGTGAGAAATTCTTACTGCCGGAAGTCGAATTTCGATGACCTTCGCTTCGACTGCCTGGTTGCCTTGAAACCATCTCATTTCAAGGTCGGTTGGAAATTCCCCGGCAGGGTTTTTGGGGTGCTCCAAAAATAATAACACCAAGCTCCATTTGGGCGATTTTTTCTGGGCGTAAATAGGAATGTAGCGGATAATAGTTGTTTGAACTGTTGAATAGTCGAGAATGGTAACAAATTATAGAATATTATCCATAAATACCCCCTGATTAGCACGCCTCAATAATCAGTGTGCTGTTGGTGCTTGAGGAGGGGGAAAGAAAATCATTGGATTTTTTGCTGGAGAAAATTTTCACAAGCTCTTGACCGGCTATAGCGGGACTGATAGTCCATCTACAAAATCATGCTTTCTGGGTATATTCAATCGAGGTGGTCAGATGTCTGACCTGTGAGCCGAAAGCACCTTGTTAAAGTTGCAAAATCGGCTTGCCGGTTCTTTGGTGAACCCGGACGTGCGTGGTGCCGTGCGCCTTTCACGTCCAGCCTAAATGCGTTTTAATTTTAGGGTAAGGTGTATTTTTCATGATAAAACTCAAGAAAGGACTCGACATTCCCCTCGCGGGCGAGCCTGCAGCGGATTTCCTGGAAGGGAATCCACCGCGTACCGTGGCCGTCCTGGGTGGGGACTATGTCGGCATGAAGCCGACCATGGCCGTTTCCGAAGGTGACACGGTCAAGCTCGGCCAGTTGATCTTCACAGACAAGAAGATCGACGGCGTCGTCTTTACGGCTCCTGGGGCAGGCAAGGTCGTTGCCATCAACAGGGGGGACCGCCGGGTGCTGCAATCCGTGGTCATCGAGCTGGATGAAACCGCCGGTGCCGTGGAATTCCCGGCGTACAAATCGGACCAGTTGCTCGGCCTTGACCGACAGGCCATTGTCGATAATCTGGTCAACTCGGGCATGTGGACTGCATTTCGCACGCGCCCGTTCAGCAAAACCCCGGCTCCGGATTCGGTCCCGCATTCCATCTTCGTTGCTGCGATGGACACGAATCCGCTGGCCGCTAACCCTGTTCCGATCATCTGGAAGAATCCGGAAGCCTGGCAGGACGGTCTCAGGGTATTGACCCGGCTGACCGAAGGCGACGTTCACGTCTGCAGCGGCGACGGCGATCCCCTGCCGACGATTCAGGAAACGAAGAACCAGGTCTTTGCCGGACCGCATCCGGCCGGACTGGTCGGGACCCATATCCATTTCCTCGATCCTGTGGGAACGGAAAAGACGGTCTGGCATCTCGGCTATCAGGATGTCATCGCCATCGGAAAGCTCTTCACCACGGGGCAGCTCTACACGGACAGGTACGTCTCTCTGGCCGGCCCCATGGTCAAGCGGCCGTGCATCCTCAAAACCCGCCTGGGCGCGTGTCTGTCGGACGTGCTGGCCGGAGCGCTTGTTCAGGGTGATGTTCGCACCATTTCGGGATCGGTCCTTTCCGGCCATACGGCCGAGGGCCCCCTGGCCTTCCTCGGACGCTTCCACAACCAGGTTTCAGCCATCGCCGAGGGCGGTGATCGCGAACTGCTGGGTTGGATGAAGCCGGGTTCGGACAAGTTTTCGGCCAAGCCCGTCTTCCTGTCCTCCCTGAAGAAGGGGAAGCGCTTTACCATGAGCACGCTCCTTGGCGGCAGCCATCGGGCGATTTTCCCGACGGGTGCTTTTGACCAGGTCATGCCGCTGGACATTCTCCCGACCTATCTTGTGCGGGCCCTTGCCGCCATGGATACGGACGAGGCCCAGAATCTCGGTTGCCTGGAGCTCGATGAGGAAGATCTTGCCCTGCTGTCCTTCGTGGACTGCGGCAAGAACGATTTCGGGCACATGCTGCGCGAAGCTCTCACTCTTATCGAGAAGGAAGGATAAGGTCTTATGAGTCTGCTTAATAAAATACACAATGCTGTCACTGGAGACGGAAAGTACAAGAAGTACTATCCGCTCTACGAGATGGTGGACACCTTCCTGCTCTCTCCCAAGGAGACCAGCTCGGGAGCGCCGCATGTGCGCGATGCCATCGATCTCAAACGCGTCATGATAATCGTGGTCTTCGCCCTGATCCCCTGTTTCTACATGGCCATGTGGAACACCGGATATCAGGCCAACAGCGCATTGGCGGCCATGGGCCTCGATGCGGGCACCGGCTGGCGCTGGAGCGTGATGAAGCTCTTCGGCCTCGCCGCGGACCCCACGAGCTACTCTGCAAATATCATTCTGGGGGCGTTGTACTTCTTCCCCATTTATATCGTGTGCAACATCGCGGGCGGCTTCTGGGAAACCTTGTTCGCCATCGTCCGCAAACATGAAATCAACGAAGGCTTCCTGGTCACCGGTTCGCTCATTCCGCTGATCGTGCCTCCGCAGATCCCGTTGTGGCAGGTGGCCCTGGCCACCAGCTTCGGCGTGGTCATCGGCAAGGAGATCTTTGGCGGTACCGGCAAGAACGTCTTCAACCCGGCGTTGCTGGCTCGTGCCTTCCTCTTCTTCGCCTACCCGGCCGCGATTTCGGGTAACGGCGTTTGGGTCGCCGTGGACGGCGTCTCCGGCGCAACTCCCCTGGCGCTGGCTGCCGAGGGCGGCATCAACGCCGTCATGGCCAAGTACTCCTGGTGGGATTGCTTCATCGGCACCATTCCCGGGTCGATCGGTGAAACCTCGACCCTGGCCTGCCTCATCGGCGCGGCCGTGCTGCTGTTCACCGGCATCGCCTCCTGGCGGATCATGTCGGCCATCCTTGTGGGCTCCATTGCTACGGCAATCGTGTGCAACGCGGTTGGCGGAGTGACCAACCCCATGGTCCAGATCAGCCCGCTGTGGCACCTCGTCATGGGCGGCCTGGCATTCGGTGCGGTCTACATGGCCACTGACCCGGTGTCGTCGTCGATGACACCCAAGGGGCAGTACTTCTACGGGGCACTCATCGGGATAATGATCATCCTGATACGGACATTCAACCCGGCCTACCCCGAAGGCGTCATGTTGGCGATTCTCTTCGGCAACGCCCTTGCGCCCACCATCGACTACTTTGTCATGCGGGCCAATATCAAGCGGAGGAAGGTGCGTAGTGTCTAACGATTCCACTAAAAAAGTCTTTGGGGTGGCCTTTACCCTGTGCCTGGTCTGCTCGCTGCTTGTGGCGGCCGCAGCCGTCGGGTTGAAGCCCATCCAGGAGGCTAACAAGGTTAACGAACGCAAGGAAAACATCCTCAAGGCAGCGGGCATCTACAATGAAGACGAGTCCGTTGACGAACAATACAAACAGATTGAATCCAAGGTGGTGGACCTGGCCACCGGAGAATATGTCGATGTGGACGCTGTGGCCTTTGATCAGCGCAAGGCGGCCAAGGACCCGGAAGCCAGCATCGTGATTCCTCCGGCGGAAGATCAGGCGGGTATCGGACACCGTTCCAAGCTCGCCAATGTCTACCTGCTCAAGGAAGACGGCCAACTGAAGCGCGTCATCCTGCCCATCCACGGAAAAGGGTTGTGGTCGACCATGTACGGCTTCATCGCCCTTGGCCCGGACCTCAATACCGTCAAAAACTTCGGTTTTTATGAACACGGCGAAACTCCCGGATTGGGCGGCGAAGTCGACAACCCCGACTGGAAGGGCCTGTGGATCGGCAAAAAGGTCTATAATGATCAGGGCCAGGCCGTCATTGACGTCATCAAGGGCAACGTGAGCGCCGACGATCCCAAGGCCGCCTACAAGGTGGACGGATTGGCCGGAGCCACGCTCACCGGGCGCGGCGTCACCAACCTGGTGCAGTACTGGCTGAACACCGGCGGCTTCGGTCCCTACCTGAAGCGACTCGCCACGGAGAGAGGTGAATAATATGTCTAAATTCAAAGAAGCATTATTCAAGCCGCTTCTGGAGAACAACCCCATTGCCGTCCAGATTCTCGGAATTTGTTCGGCTCTGGCCGTTACCACCAAGCTTGAGACGGCATTCGTCATGAGCCTGGCGGTGACCTTCGTCACCGCGGCCTCCAACGCCTCGGTCAGCGCCATCCGGCGGCATATCCCGTCGAGTATCCGCATCATCGTGATGATGACCATCATCGCGACGCTGGTTATTATCGTTGACCAGTTCCTGAAGGCGTTCGCCTACGGGGTCAGCAAACAGCTGTCCGTGTTCGTCGGCCTGATCATCACCAACTGCATCGTCATGGGCAGGGCGGAGGCTTTCGCCATGCAGAACAATCCCACGATAAGCTTTGCCGATGGTCTCGGTAACGGCATCGGTTACGGATTGATTCTCATGACCGTCGCCTTCCTGCGTGAGTTCTTCGGCTCGGGCAAGGTCTTCGGACTGGGGATCATGAAGCTGACGTCGGAAGGCGGGTGGTACGAACCCAACGGGCTCATGCTGTTGCCCCCCAGCGCCTTCTTCATCATCGGGCTGCTGATTTGGTCCGTGAACGTTTACGAATCGCGGAAGAACAAGCGCTAAGCCTGAAAGGAGTGAGCTGTGGAACATCTCATAAACATATTCGTTAAATCGATATTCATCGAAAACATGGCCCTGGCGTTCTTCCTGGGCATGTGCACCTATTTGGCCGTGTCCAAAAAGGTCGCCACGGCCCTGGGCCTTGGTGTCGCCGTTGTCGTGGTCATGACGATCACGGTGCCGGTCAACAACCTGCTCTACAACTACTTCCTCCGGGAAGGAGCCCTGTCCTGGGCCGGCTTCGGCAATGTGGACCTGACCTTCGTCGGGCTGATTTCCTACATCGGCGTTATCGCGGCCATCGTCCAGATCCTGGAGATGGCATTGGATAAGTACGTGCCCTCGCTCTACAACGCGCTGGGCATCTTCCTGCCGCTGATCACCGTCAACTGCGCCATCTTGGGAGCTTCTCTCTTCATGGTGGAGCGTGACTATGATTTTGCCGAATCCGTGACCTTTGGTCTGGGTTCCGGCATCGGTTGGGCGCTGGCCATCGTGCTTTTGGCCGGTATCCGCGAGAAAATGAAGTATTCGGATGTCCCGGAGGGACTGAGCGGACTCGGCATCACGTTCATCGTGGTCGGGCTGATGTCCTTCGGGTTCCTGTCGTTTTCTGGCATCCAGATGTAGGTGTTTTCGGACGCCTGACGCGTCCTTCATTGACCAAACGTCAAATTACGGGAAGTGAAGTATTATGGTTGAGATCATACTCGGCGTGGCTATGTTCACCGGAGTGGTGCTTTCACTGTGCGTGTTCATTTTGCTCGCCAGAGCCAAACTTGTCCCAAGCGGCACAGTAAAAATCGAAATCAACGGAGATCCGGAGAAGACCATCGAGGTCCGCCCCGGTGCAAAACTCCTCAATGTGTTGGCCGAAAAGGAAATCTACGTCCCCTCCGCATGCGGTGGCGGCGGCTCCTGCGGCCAGTGTACCTGTAAAGTCTTCGAGGGCGGAGGCGGCATCCTGCCGACCGAAACCTCGCATATCAGCAAGCGCGAAGCCCGCGAGGGCAAGCGTCTCTCCTGCCAGGTGAACGTCAAGCAGGACATGAAGATCGAGGTCCCCGCGGAAATCTTTGATATCCGTAAGTGGGAATGCACGGTCAAGTCCAACATCCCGCGCGCGACCTTCATCAAGGAGCTCACCCTGCAGTTGCCGGAAGGCGAAAACGTCGACTTCCGCGCTGGCGGCTACATCCAGATCGAGGCCCCGGCGCACACGGTCCACTACAAGGACTTCCAAGTCGGCGACAAGTTCAGGGAAGACTGGGACAAGTTCGACCTGTGGCGTTACACCTCGGTCGTCAAGGAACCCATTGTCCGTGCGTATTCCATGGCCAACTATCCCGGCGAGAAGGGCATCATCATGCTCAACGTGCGCGTGTGTCCTCCGCCGCCGTTCGCCCCGGATGCGCCTCCCGGACAGATGTCCTCGTTCATCTATGGCCTCAAGGAAGGTGACAAGGTCACCATCTCCGGTCCCTATGGCGAGTTCTTCGCTCGGGATACCGATGCGGAAATGATCTTCATCGGTGGTGGCGCGGGCATGGCCCCCATGCGTTCGCACATCTTCGATCAGCTCAAGAGGCTCGCCTCCACACGCAAGATCAGCTACTGGTACGGCGCTCGAAGCCTGCGGGAGATGTTCTATGTGGAAGAGTTCGACAAGCTGGCCGAGGAGTGCCCGAACTTCACCTGGCATGTTGCCCTGTCCGATCCTCAGCCCGAGGATAACTGGACCGGATACACCGGGTTCATTCACCAGGTCCTCTTTGAGAACTACATCAAGGACCATCCCGCTCCGGAAGACTGCGAGTTCTACATGTGTGGGCCGCCGATGATGGCCTCCGCCGTGGAAAACATGCTGCTTTCCCAGGGCGTGGAAGAAGAAAACATCATGTACGACAACTTCGGCGCTTAGTCCGGGTTGTCTGCAACACTACATGAATACACGGGTCGGAGAGCGGGTGCTCTCCGACCCCTGCTTGGCCCCGATGGGGCGGCACAGGACCACCTCAGGTGATCCGCAACAAAAGGATGACGATGATGAAGAGGCCCATGGCCTCCCTGAATGCATACGCCGGGTTGCTCGTCCTGCTGCTTCTTGCAAGCGGGTGTGCGAACGACCCGCAACCTGTGCGCTTCCAAGGAAAGGCTCTTGGCACCACGTATTCCATAGTGGCGTATGGCCTGCACGACGGTCTCACCTCTGACGCCGTGTATAAGGGAATCGGACAGGAGGTGGCCGGAGTAAATGCGGCCATGTCCCTGTTCGACCCCGATTCGGAGTTGTCGCGCTTCAACGCCTACGACAAAACCGACTGGTTTCCGGTGTCGCGCAGGTTGGCCCAGGTCGCCGAAGTGGCCAGACAGGTCCACCTCATGACGGGTGGTGCGTTCGATATCACCATCGCTCCCCTGGTGGACTTGTGGGGCTTCGGCAAGGCGCAACGCGTCGATGTCGTGCCGCCTGAGCAGGCCATTGCAACGGCCATGGCCTTGGTCGGTGAAGACCGTATCGAGGTCCGTCTAGACCCTCCGGCCCTCAGGAAAGGCGATCCGAAGATGTCTCTCGACCTCGGCGCCATAGCCAAGGGCTACTGCGTTGACGCGGTCGGCGACTGGCTCGACAGTCAGGGAGTGACCAGCTTCATGGTCGAGATCGGTGGAGAAATACGAACCCGTGGGAAAAAGCCGGACGGCTCGCTCTGGCGAATCGCCGTGGAAAAACCGGTGACCATGGAGCGCTCCGTACAGGCCATCATCTCGTTTACGGATAAGGCAATGGCCACATCCGGCGACTATCGGAACTATTTCGAGGAGGATGGCATTCGCTATTCCCATATCCTCGACCCGACAACAGGTCGCCCGATCAGTCATTCGCTTGTTTCGGTGAGCGTAATGGATGATACTTGTGCCCGAGCGGATGCGTTGGCCACCGGCCTGATGGTGCTTGGCCCCAAGCGAGGAATCGAGGTAGCTAAAAGGGAAAATCTGTCGGCATTCTTTCTCGTGAAGACAGCCGACGGGTTTGCTGAAACGGCGACCGGCGATTTTCCTCAACATGAAACATTGAAATGAGGATTTAACTCATGGAATTACTTATATTAACAGCGGTTATTTTTGTCGTTGCCTTTACCGGACTGGCGCTTGGCGTCATGTTCAAGAGAGGTTGCATCCGGGGATCTTGCCAGGGTTCCATCCAGGCCGGTGACGGATCCGGTTGCCGATGTGGCAAGTATAACTTTGAAAAAAAGTGTACTGATAAAAAGCATTAATCAACGCTTTCGGAATAGAAGCCAAGGAGAACCGTATGACAAATGTCCAAACTGCCCGGGATGTTATTGACCAAGTGAAGGCGTTTCACAGGAAGTTGGGTGATCTGTATCAGGGGTTGTCTGACACGGTGGAAAAAGAGCGGGTCAAGATCCTGCTGGAATACATGAGCCGTCACCATGACAACCTGGCTTATATCATGGATGAATACGAGGAAGGTCTTACCGAAAAGGTGTTGAACACGTGGTTCATGTACGTCCATGAGGAATGTGACCTTTCCCCGTTCTTCGATGCCAATCTCGGTCCGGATACGACCGCGCAGGAAGCCATCCTTGTCGCCCTGGATCTGGATAAGTGCCTTATGGAGACCTATGAGGCCATGCTGGCCCAGGAAGTCCCCGACGAAGTGAGCGAAGTGTTTGAGCGGTTGCTGGAGTTCGAGAAAAAGGAAAAGATCAAGCTGGCCAAGACCTCGCTTATGATCGAAGACATGTAAATACCGTGTTTGTGTTTCCCGCCGCACCGGCGGGTCATACCTAGACGTTGCCAGTGCCCCGCTCTTTGGAGTGGGGCACTTTTCGTTTGCCTACCGGTATCCTTTATGGAGTGTCTGGCAGCCTGGCAAATGGAATTGGAGGAAGTGCGGGAGCTAGTCAGGCGGTTGTGTCTCGAGGGTGCGCTCGTTTCGGCTTTGTAACTCGCCGGGGCGACACAGGAGCTTTCATCTGTCCCCTGCCGAGAGGCGTCGCTCACTCGACGTGGAGCCTTTTGGTCATGAGCAGGAATGTGGGCAAGAGGCACAGTCCTCCCAAAATGGCGGCAAGCTCGAAGGCATCCGCCATGGTTCCGTATTCCGCCGCAAAGCCGGCCAGCCCAGGACCGAGAACAAAGCCCAGATTTGCCACGCCCAAAAAAATGCCCATGGTGCTTCCCTTGGCGAATCCCATGTCGGCGGCAAGTGACATGGACGCCGGCAGGGAGAGCGCCGAACCGAGTCCCATCACCACGCCCAGGCAGGCGAAAGCCCACAAGGGGATCGGCTGCCCGAGGCCAAAGACGCACGCCGCGCACAGTCCCATTCCGAGGAATGTCAGGCCGGTCCGGTCGCGGATATCCGCCCATCGGCTTGTTACGGGTATGCCCAGAAGGATCACGATGTTGGGCAGGGTGAACAGGATGCCTGCGGCGACACCGCTCAAGCCCAGATGCTCATTGATGAGCCTGGGCAGGAAGGTGACGATCACCGAGGAGCCAAGGGTCCGGCCAAAAACGGCCAGCAGCAGGGCAATGAACGCGAAATCGCGCCAGGGCGGGCCTCCTGCCTTGGCCTGCTTTCCCGGCGTGGCCGATGAGACTGCTCCGCCTCTAAGACACAGCAGAAATGTCAGGCCCATGCTCACGGCGGGCAAGGCGAGCGTCAATGTGCCGATGCCTCCGTCCATGTTGCCGGTCAGTCCGCCTGCCAATGGCCCCAGAATGAATGCCGCGTACAGATAGGTGTTGTACGCGCCAAACAGGCGGCCACGGCGGTCGGGCGGGGCGCATTTTCCCAGGAGGGACATGCTTACGGGTTTGACTATGCCGACGCAAAACCCCAGTCCGATTTGGATGAGCCCGAGGGCTTCCCGTGTTGGATAGGCCGAGTAGAGAGCGGGAATGGCGGCCCCGGCGCAGGTGGCCGTGAGAAGAAGCGGCATGGCTCCGATATAGTCGGCCCCGTAGCCTGCGAGAGGGGCAAGGATGAGCCGCGCCAGAAAATACCCGGAGAAAGCGAGGCCGAGCCAGGATGTCGACAGTCCCGAGGCCCCGGCGTTGGCGGACAGGGCAAACGAGAACGCGCCGACTCCGAACGTGGAGAAGAACGCCGCCCAAAGCATGGATTGAGCTGTTCGCCGTTGGGCTTTGGAAATGTCATTCCAACAATCCTGCCCGAAAAAATTGAGGTGCCTTATCACGCCGAGATCTCCTCACAATAGGGCTTTTCTCTTACGTGTTTTCGATGCGTACTTCCAGTGTATTGTTGGGTGAGTAGGCGGATGAGTCAAGAAGAGGCCCCACGCAGATAGCACGCTGCGTGGGGCCTCAAGAAACTCCGTTAGCCATGTGACGCAAGGTCCGGCGCGTCTGCTTACGGAGGTGTTCCTATCAGTCTGTTCAAAATCCTCGCCATCCTTGCTCAAGTCCCTGCATGTGGTCGACATACGGCCCTGATTCCTTCTTGCGCCTCTCCTGCGAGCATTTTGAGCAGTCTGATAAGCCGGGCAGGATAAACCCGGGGCGGGTGAGGTGCCCCGCCCCGGGTGTTAGTGTGTTTCAGTACGATTTCGCCATACTCTGGCCGGACCCCGACCTTCATTCATATCAATGAGTTCGGTATCTGGTGCGTTGTACGGCTTTCCTCTTGTCGCCCTAGTACAAACCTTCAGGGTGGCAGGAGGAGTTTGCACAACCCGTCATGTCCTTGTCGCCAGAGAATTCTTCCTCATGGCAGGAGAGACAGGAGGTCCGTCCCGGGTTCTTCACATGCATCGCACGGAAGTAGGACTTGGGACCCTGGGCGTCGGGCGCGGTGTCGGTGTGACAGTTCGCGCAGGACTCGGGTTCGTCCTTGACCGTGTTTTTATGGTGACAGGTGAAGCAATCGATACCTTCATGACTGGAATGGTTGAAGACCACTCCCAGGTCACGCTTGCTGTTTCCCTTGATGACATTGATCTCAAGGTCATCGTCAGGAGCATCGATGGACGACACCAGTTCTGACTGGGCAAAGGCCAACACTGCGGTAAGACAAACACACAGCAGGGACATGATGAATGCTTTTTTCATGATATTTCCTTTATGTATGCTTGGTTACGCTTTTGCCTTGGAAGCGAAACGGCCGACGAGCAACTCGCGGCGGTTGACGCCTCCCTTGGCCAAAGCCTTTTTCGCCAGCTTGCTGCCATCGGCTGATGCGAGCAGGTTGCCGTTATAGCTTTCCGGCGGAGCGGCGCACAAGTAGATGACTCGAACAGACTCGGGGTCTGCCAGGTAGGCATCAGGGTTGGTCTTCTTGACTTCCGCCAGGCGTTTTTCCGCAAGCGCGAGCATGTCCTCACGGTTGCCGAAGTTCATGGTGCCGGTGGGGCAACTCTGAACACAGGCGGGCAGACGGCCGACTTGCACACGGTCCAGGCACATGTCGCACTTGAACCATTCTCCGCTTTTTTCGTCCATGCGAGGCACGTTGTACGGGCACAGCTCTTCACTGGTCACTTTCGCGCCAATGCCTGCCGTGCGGCTGTTCATGACAACGGCCCCGGTGTCGGCGTCCTGCTTGATGCCTTCATTGCAGTACATGTTTCCAATGTACTTGCAGGGAGGCTCAAGGCAGTGACGGCACTGCTCCGGGAAGAAGTACCACTGCAGCTTGCCTTCGGCATCACGGTCTTCGTTGAAACGGACAAGACGGATGGTCTGAAAGGACAAGTCCTGCGGGTTCTGGTGGGAGCCGACATTGCGGGTTTTTTCAGCAGGGAGGTTCTTCCACTGCTTACAGGCAACCTGGCAACCACGGCACGCGGTACAAAGGGTCAAATCAACAAAAAAGCTTTTGCCGTTCATTATTTATCCCCTTCCTTCCACTTGCGCAGGTTGACCATGAACGCCTTGTATTCGGGAATACCGGTGTTCGGATCGCCAACGTTGGGTGTTACAATGTTTGCGGAGTCGCCACCGTCGACAGGCATTACCCAGCCGTAGTGCCAGGGCATGCCCACCATATGAACGTCATTGCCGTCGATCTTGTACGGCTGGATGCGTTCGGTGACCATTGCGATTGCCCATAGGGAACCACGGACGCTTTCGATGGTGACTTTTTCACCGTTCTTGATGCCGCGAAGTTCAGCCAGTTGCGGGCTGATCTCGACAAACATCTGCGGTTCGGCTTCCACCAGCCAGTCGCACCAGCGGGTCATGGACCCTGTCTGCCAGTGCTCGGTCAGGCGGTAGGTGGTACCGACGAACGGGTAGCGCGGATCGCAAACAGCCTTCTCTTCTCCCTTGATCTGAACCGCAGTCGGGTTGTGGAGCGTGCTCGAGAAGGGATGTTCTTTGACGGGACATTCCAAGGGCTCGTAGTACTCGGGCAGCGGTCCATCAGCGCGGCCGGGGCCAAAGAGCTGGCCGAAGCCGTGCTTGCGCATGATGAACGGATGCTTGGTGCCGGGAGCCCAGCCGCCGTCGGGAACGTCGCCTTCCCATTTCTTGCCGTTCCATTCGATAACGGTTCGTTCCGGGTTCCAGGGCTTGCCCTGTAAATCGACGGATGCCCTGTTGTAGAGGATGCGTCGGTTGACGGGCCAGCACCAGGTCCAGTTCGGGAACAAGCCGATCTTCTCCTGCAGAGGAGTCTGAGCGGCGTTGTGGCGTTCGGCCTTGTTCTCCGTGTCACTCACGGAGTTGCAGTAGAGCCAGTTGCCGGATGTGGTGGAGCCGTCGTCCTGGAGGTAGGCAAAGCTCGGGACCTGCTGTCCCTTCTTGAACTCCTTGCCCTTGATCACAGTGTCCTTGGTGAACCAGCCGTTGATGAGCCTTGCAGTCTGCTGTGCGCTGAACTCCATGTGACCATGGTCATTCTTCACACACATATTTTCAAAGCTCAGGCGGGTGATCGGTTCGGGGTAGGCTCCGCCTTCTTTCTCATACAGTTCGACCATCTCTTCCCACAGTTCGTGGAAGTAGTGGCCGTCGGTGAGCACGCCGTCTTTGGGTTCCGGACCGGCATAGCGCCACTGCATCCAGCGGCCGGAGTTGGAAACCGAGCCTTCCTTTTCGATTGCGGTGGCGCAAGGAATGAAGAAGGTTTCGGTCTTGACCTTGCTCGGGTCCATTCCGGGACCTTTCCAGAAGCTGGAGGTTTCGCAGTCAAAGACGTTGACGTTCACCATCCAGTCGAGCTGGGCAATGGCCTTGCGGGTTTTCACGGAGTCGGAGCTGGAACATGCAGGGTTCATTCCCCAGATCCATGCGCCGGTGAATCCGCCATTGTACATGCGATCAATGAGCGGAATCCAGGAGTACTCGCTTGCCTTGTGGTTTTCCAACTTGGGCAGGTAGCTGTAGGCGTCCTTCGGATCGTCATCGGAGTACATGGCCTTGATCAGGCTGGCCGAGTACTTGGGATAGTTCTGCCACCAGTTCGCACTCATCGGGTCCTTGGTCACGGGCGCGAACTTCTTGTTGTACTGGTCAAGCGTGTCCAGTCCGGCAAGGGGGGTCGCGATGTATCCCGGGAGGATGTGGTAGAGGAGGGCGTAGTCGGTGGAGCCCTGAACGTTGCACTCGCCGCGCAGCGCGTTGACGCCGCCGCCGGCGATGCCGATGTTGCCGAGCAGGAGCTGGATCATGGCCATGGCGCGGATGTTCTGCACGCCTACGGAGTGCTGAGTCCAGCCCATCGCATACATGATGGTGCCTGCTTTTTTCGCAGTACCCGTCGCGGAATACAACTCGTAGAGTTCGGTCAGTTCTTCGGGAGAGATACCCGACATTCTTGAGACCTTGTCCAGCGTATACCGTTCGTAGTGCTTCTTCACGATCTGGAAGACGCAACGCGGGTGTTGCAGGGATTTGTCCATCTTGGGGACGCCGTTGGCGTCGTTTTCGAATGCCCACTTTGACTTGTCATAAGAGGCAGTCTTCGGATCAAACCCGGAGAAGAGGCCATCCTCGAATCCGTAATCCTTGCCAACGATGAAAGACGCGTTGGTGTAATCACGCATGTAATCGAGGAAATAGCGCTTATTATCGATAATAAACTTAATCATACCGCCGAGAACGGCGATATCAGAGCCGGAACGAAGCGCATAGTACTTGTCGGAACGTGCGGACGTACGAGTGTACCGCGGATCAACATGGATGATCTTTCCGCCCTTGGCTTGCGCTTTCAATGCCCATTTGAAGGAAATGGGATGGTTTTCGGCAGCATTGCTGCCCATAATCAAAATACAATCACTGTTCTGTAAATCATTCCAGTGGTTGGTCATCGCACCGCGTCCGAACGACTCTCCCAGAGCCGCAACAGTTGCGCTGTGTCAGATACGAGCCTGATGTTCGAGGTATACGATTCCCTGGGCACGCATGAATGCGTGCATTGCGTAACACTCTTCGTTGTCCAGCGCTGCGGAGCCGAGGGAGGCTACGCCCATGTTGCGGTTGACAACCTGACCTTTGTCGTTCTTTTCCTGGAAGGATTTATCACGGGATTCTTTTGCAAGCTTGGCGATGCGTTTTTTGCACCAGTCCCAGCTTTTTTCTTCCCATTCTCCGGAGTAGGGGGCGCGGTACAGGCACTTGCCGGTACGCAGCTTGTTTTCGGTCATCTGGATGGAGCTTGCGCCCTTTGCACAGAGAGAGCCTTCGTTGATGGGGTGGTCGGGGTTACCTTCCACGTTGATGGCTCTTTTGGTCTCCAAAGAAGTAGTGACTACCAACCCGCAACCAACAGAGCAGTAGGCACAGACAGAAGTCGTTTCCTTGCTCCATTCGGGTTTCATTTGGGCAATCTTTGCGACCGCTGATTTCTTGCATCCCGCACCGAGGCCGGAAAAGGCCACGCTAAGAGCGGTTGCTGAAGACAGCTTCACAAAGTCACGGCGATTAAGTTTCATTCCGTAATCCTTGATGTGTTGTTATCGTCCACGAATCTCACAGCCGAGCACTGTAAGGAGCCTGTAACCGGAGAGCGCCACAGGAGGCTCATGAAGAGCCATGTCGTCGCCAAAAGAGGCTGGAGCCCAGGTTACGACCTGGACATGCAGCGTTTCGGCATACTCCTCACACGCTTCAAGAGACACACCAAGCCCTCCAAAAGGAAGATCAGCTGTGCTCCGCGCTGTTGTGGGTTTTTCGTCGAGTGCCATACTGCACCTCCATAACCATTGCTTTCGCACTCCATGTGCGAAAGGCATTGATGGATATGAAGAATTCGGGAGGGCGGCAAAGGGAAACGACTTTCCCGAGGTTAAGCACTATCTTTTGTTGTGCTTAACCCGACGTGATGTCTGGGTTCTTTGGAGTAAGCATTTGGAGGGGGATGGGAGGTTGAGGAAGCTGATTGAATTGGCGTGGGGTGGATTCGCTCTGGCAATCGCTTCGGACGCACCGCAGGGAAAGGATTTTCCCTGCTATCGACCAAGGCATCGCCAATTGTCTCGTCTCCGGCGCCTGGATTCGTAGTGCCTTTTTTCGAGTTATCCGTTGTGGGAAAGGCTCAGGTCCGATTCAATTGCAACCGGAGGCACTGGTTACCCTTTTTGTCCTTTAAACAAAGGATTCCTGTTCATGGGGCACACTTCGACCTGGCATTTCTTGCAGATGCGGCCCACCAGTCCAAGGGTAAACCCGGCGTTCAAAGCAAGGTAGATCACGAGCAGTGTGGTATCCGCGGCAAGCCAGTATATGGGGATGCCTGCGGTCCCTAGTACGGCAAACAGGACGATGAGCAACTCGCCTGTGCTGAGTGCGCCCTTTTTGGGAATGACGAAGTTTTTTACCAGTGATGCCGGCACGAACAGGCAGTCGTCGGCAACGAAAAGATGCGGACAGCGAGAACAGACGGTATGGCGCATGAGCATGAAATAGCTGATCAGTGCATATGCCACATACGCCACGGCCAGCACCAGGCTTGTCTTGGCAATGCCATATGCCCCCAGAAGGGCGGACACATAGAAGAGTGTCCGCAGGATCAGTTTTTCTCCCGAGCCGAAAGTGCAAACATTCTCGCAGGAGATGTGGGATGGCTTCTTATCCATGATGGTTGCTCCTTCTGATGTTTTTTACTTAGCATTCGTATTGATTATGTAGTGAAATCCGGCATTTAAGCTGCTCGAAAATGCGCATGAGGCCGTATCGGGTTCGATCGAGGAAGAGGATATCGGGGTTCATGATGAAATACTTGCGGTACTTGAACATGGAGCGGATAGCCTCTTTGCCTTCCTTGATATATGCGGGGTGGGCATTGAAGTCGAAGTACTCTTCTTCGAACATGCGCCCAAGCCACTTGCCGAAGGTGTAGGCGCATTCGTGGATGGCCTCTTCCGTCTTTCGGTCGAGGTCCCCGTTGACCATTTCCATCTCTCTCAGGGCTTCGAAATATTTTTCCTTGGATCCCTGCATGATAATCTTGGGCAGCCGCTGGTACTGCCGGACGAAATCGGGTGTGAAACGTTTTATGCAGCCAAAATCAACCAGGCCGATGGTCAGATCTTCACCAATGAGGTAGTTCCCCGGGTTTGGATCGGCATGGATGCAATTCAGTTCATAGAAACTGTGCAGAAAGATGTTGTTGAGATCTTGGGCCACCGAATCACGGGCCTCTTGAGATGGGCCAGTTGCAAGCCAGTGGTTCAGTGCCTGTCCCTCCAGAAAAGACATACATAGGACGCTCTCTGTGCAGAGGTCTTCGTGGACCTGCGGCATTCTGACGTCTTCCAGGCACAGATTGTCGTGGAAGAAGCGGATGTTCGCGGCCTCTGCCAGGTAGTCGGTTTCCTCGATGAGCCGGTTTTGGATTTCATGTATGGCCGGTTCCAAGGCCTTGTTGCCGGCAAAGGGCTTCAACAATCCGCGCAAGAGTCGGATGTCATCCCAAATCGTTCGGCGAATGGCAGGGTATTGAATCTTCAGAGCAAGCGGTTTGCGGTCAAAGCTCATGGCCCGGTGGACCTGTCCGAGGCTTGCTGCGGCAAAGGCCGTGGAGTCGAACGAGGCGAACACCTTCTCGGGTTGCTCACCATACGCGGTGGATAGGACCTTGCGGGCCAGGGACCGGTTCATGGGTGGGACGTCCGTGTAGGACTTCTCCAGTTCCCGCCTTATCTCCGGCGGGAAGATGTCCAGTTCCAGGCTCAGCATCTGGGCGATCTTGAGGGCCGTTCCCTTGAGGCGGCACAAACCCGCGAACAGATCCTCCGCGCACTTTTCTGACATTGATCGCCGCGCTTCGTCCCTGTCCTCCGCCGCAATAAATGGTTTCCTTGCGGTGTACTTGAGGTAGTTCCCACCTATGCGCGCGGCCGTGCCGCCGTATGCGATTCCCCGGGCGAGGCGTCCCTTGGGCGTTTCATCGCGTGACGTCATGGCTCATGAACTCGTCTTTAAGGCGATTGAATGTGTCCCGCTCTTCCATGATCATTTCGACCCGACTCAGGATGTGGGACTTGAACATGAACGAAGCCAGACTGGTGATCTTGTCCAGTACTCCAGCCTTGAGCATGGTGTAGCCCAGGTCGAGACTTTTATCGATGAACACGGTCGTGTTCGTGAATTGCTCGGAATCGTCCCTGAGCCAATATAGCGTCACAGCCACGAAATAGTCCCAGATGCAGTGATAGACCAGTTCCTTGAGCATCAGGTCAGGCAGCTCACCGGATTCGACCGCTGCTTCGAATTGCTCCTTTACGATATCCAGAAAGCGCGAGCGGATGGCCCGCATCCCCTTGTCCACAGGGATTGGACGGAAAAAGACAGAGGAAAAGGTCTCGTCAACGAATTCCCGATCACCGAGATAGCCTTCCAGAATGGTCTCCATCAGCAACTGGAGGCGTTCGCGAAGGTCAAACTGATCGTAGTCTTCCACCTTTGCCATCGACCTCTCCGCTGTGTCCAGGGCCTCCGAGTAATACCCGTGTATCAAGGATTCCTTGGTGGGGAAGTAGTTGTATATGGTCGCATCCCCTATCCCTGCCTTTCGGGCCACGGCCCGCATGGTCATGGATCGATACCCCTTCTCAATCATCAAATCCACGGCGGCGTCCAAAATGGCCCGTCTGTTTTCAGCTTTTTGTTTTACCCCGATCTTCATTGCGAACCTCGTTTGCTATCTATTAAAATCATTTTTTATGATTTTTATGTATAGCAATTTCACAATAGGGTCAACCCGGTTCTGCCGTTGTCGAGAATTCTTCACAAAGAACGCCAGGAGAGCCTGCCTTTGGCTGGGAATGTCGAGATGTAGTAAAGACCTTGGTCGTCTGGTGGGGGGGCGGTGTGGCTAAGATGGGGTGTCTATGATGACGAAATTATTGGGTTAAGAAAATCAGTCCGATTTCTCCGAATCGATTCGGTGCCCATCGAAGTGAAAAGTAAAAGCCCCGCAATGACATGAGTCGTTGCGGGGCTGGGCTGTCCTGAGAGCCAGGGGTGTAATTAAAGGGAGCGCTAACGATCCGCTCCATTTCTTATGGGTTCCTAATACAACCCGCCCATGTTGATCGCCGTGTGGAGCGTGTCGGCAAAGAATCCGGCACGGCCGATCAGTTCGCCGGCGAGGGCAAGGAACGGGAGCCAAACGGGGATGCTCTTCGTCTTCCAGATGACGGCCAGGCAGGCCGCCAGGATGCCGATGTGCGCCCAGTAGAAGCCTGAAGCGAACCAGGCTTCACCGGTCATGCGCATGACTGTCCCGCCGGAGGCCCAGACGCAGGGCGCGATCAGATAGAGGACGAGGCCGACCACGAGCGCACTGGTGAAGATGCGGGCCATGAGAGGCTGCCGTTCCGGGCTGGCGAACCACCCCCCGAACCCGGCACCGAGGATGACGGCGGAGGTCAGGAAGAAGGCGGCGGGCAGGGCGTTGTTCAGCGCGGGCAGTGCCGGGGGCGCATAGGTCATGCCTGCGGAGGAGATCAGGCCGAGGCCAAGGGCCGCGCCGATCCAGGCCGGGGCGGATTTGGCGGCGACTCCGGCAGAGAGCACGGCGATGGCGGCCACGCCCATGAAGAGGCCCGCGAAGAGCACCTCGCGGCTGAGCCAGGCGGTACCAAGATGCACCAGCGCCCTGGGAGCGCCTGTCGGATGGCCGAGGTGAAACAGGGAACCGAGCAGGCCAAGGGCCATAAGCCCGGCGATCATGAGCCACTCCTTCCTGGCGTCGGTGTCCGGGGTGCCGGACACGGTGCGCACGGCGCGCATCATGGTCAGGCCGATGGCGGCCTGGGACAGGACGGTGAAAACGACAAGTGGGAATTCCATGGACTGCATGTCTACCTCCTCACCATCTTCGGCATTTTGGGCAGGATGAAGCGGGTAGACGGATTGAGCCGCTCCATTTTGGGATATCCCGCCGGGTATTGGATCTGGTTCGTCTGCTGCTTGGTCGCCAGATCGATCAATTGCAGGGCCTTGGTGGGGCAGGCCTGCACACAGGCCGGTTTCAGGTCCGCGTCGAGCCGTTCATGGCAGAGGCTGCATTTCTCGGCCCGCTTCTCCTCGGGGTTGTACTTGGGTGCACCGTAGGGACAGGATCGGATGCAGTTGCCGCAGCCGATGCATTTCTCCTGGTGATGGACGACCACGCCGTCCTCTTCACGCTTGGTGTAGGCGTTGACCGGGCATACGTTGAGACATTCCGGGTTTTCGCAGTGATTGCAGGACAGGGAAAGGAACGCACGCTCACGGTGCGGATAGATTTCCTCGGACAGGGGGTAGACCTGTCGCCAAACAACGCCTTCCACCTGGTGATAGTAGTTCCGGCAGGCCATGGCGCAGGTGAAGCAGCCGATGCACAGCTCGGTATCAACCAAAAACGCGTATTGTTTTTTCATTGTCATACTCCTTAGGCCCTTTCGATGTCGGCGAACTGGTCATGGATGGCCACGCCGGGGGCGCCGGCCTTGTACGCGCCCATGTCGGCGGATTCGTCGTCAACAAGGTTCTGGACGTTGAAGTCCGAGCCCCTGCCGAACCAGGCCTCGTAGATGAGCAGGCAGTCCTCGGCCACATTGTCGGTCAGCTTGACCCGGGCCTTCTGCTCGCCCACCTTGTTGAAGACGCGGACCATGTCGAGGTCGGTGATGCCCTTCCCGGCCGCGGCCTTGGGATGCATGTAGACGAACGGCTCCTTGTTGTATTCCTTCATCCAGTCAAGGTTGACGAACTGGGAATGGATGCCGAACTTGGTGTGGGGCGTGAGCAGGCGGAACTTGTCGTAGCTCTTCCGGCCTTCCTTGAATTCCGGCAGCGCCTTGTGGCCATGCTCGGCGCACAGGTCCGACCTGAACTCGTACTTGCCGGATGGGGTGCCGAATTTCATATCGTGCCAGGAAGCGGAGGACGCGAGCTTGGCCTTGGCCGGACCTTTTTGCAGGTCGGTCCAGTCGTTGATGCCGAAGAGATCGTGGATTCCCTGGTTGAATTCCTTGGCCATCCATTCCTTGCCGTCGATTTCGGTGGGCAATGTGCAGGAGCCGGGGGAGAGCTCGTTCATCTTCTTGGATAGCGCTGCTCCGATCTCGAGGTTGGATTTGGCCTCGTGCAGGGGCTTGATGGCCTGCTCGTTTATGCTCAGCCAGTAGTGCCAATACGAGGCGTTCACGGTCCATTCCTCGAACAGGGTGGTGACCGGCAGGACGATGTCCGAGTTGGCCACGGTCTCGTTGAAGAACTGGTCCACGGTGACGACCATCTCCAGCGTGTCGAACGCCTTTTGCAGTTTCGGCCGGTCGAAATCCTGCCCGAACGGGTTCTTGCAGGAGACCCACAACATCCGGATGGCCGGGTCCTTGGTGTCCAGAATGGCCTGGGCTGTCTTGTTGATGTTGACGGTCCGGTCGGAGTAGTTCGTCTTCTGGTCGGCAGTCAGGTCGAATTCGCCCTTGGCCGCTGCGCCGACAAAGCCCACCGACCCTTCCGGCTGCTTCTGGATGAAGGCGTTGTAGTTGAAGCCCCAGGTTTGCAGGTGGCCATAGCGGGCGCCGCCGCCTTCCTTGCCGATGTTGCCGGTCATGGCGACCAGGGCGTCGATGGAGCGGACGGACGCGCCTCCGTTGGTGTGGCGCTGCATGCCGTAGCCGATCCAGATGGTGGCCGGATCGGCGGTGGCGAACTCCTCGGCCACTTCCCTGATCTCCTGCGCCGGGATGCCGCTCTGCTCGGCGGCCCATTCGACGGTAACGTTTTTTCGCAGATAGTCGGCGAATTCGTTGAAGCCATGGGCATGGCTCTCGACGAAGTCCTTGTTGACCAATCCCTTGTCCAGGATGTGCCGCGCCATGCCGAGGGCCAGCGCGCCGTCACTGGCGGTCTTGGGCTGCCAGTATACATCGCCCTTGGCTGCCGTCTGGGTAAAGACCGGGTCGATGACCACGACCTTGGCCCCTCGGCGTTTGGCCTCCTGGATGAACTTCATGGTGTGCACGGAGCACCAGGCGGGGTTCGCGCCCCAGACGATGACGTATCGGGCCTTGACCATGTCTTCGGGATCGTTGCACCACATGTTGCCCATGTCGTAGTTCTGGGCATCAATGCCGGCGGGCCAGCAGGGCGTGCCCACGAAACGGGTGGTGTATCCCAGAGAGGACATCAACCCCTCGACTCCGTAGTTGGTGATGCCGAAGTTGCCGGAATACTTTGTCATGCCAAGACCAAGCAGACTGCCGTCCTGTTTCTTGAGTTCCAGGATTTTCTTGGCGATCATGTCCATGGCTTCATCCCAGGAAACGCGGCGCCACTTGCCTGTGCGGCGGCCGTCCTGGACCATGGGATATTTGACGCGGTCCGGGCTGTAGGGGCGGCGGGTGTAGGAATACCCCTTCACGCACAGGCCGCCGTCGGTGAACGTCGATTCGGGCGCGCCCTCGACGAACTGGAGGACGCCGTCCTTGACGTAGCTCTTGATGCTACAGGTGTCGTAACAGTTTCGGGGGCAGGCGTTGCGGAACACCTGGAATTCGTCCGGGTTGAACGCAGCCGCCTGGGCGGTGCCGGGTACCAGCAGCCGACAGGGCAGCATGGCGGCCGCACCGGCCGCCGTCATGCCTTTCAGAAACCGCCGCCTGCTCAGGGTCTGTTTTTTACTAGCCATATTCTCCTCCTCTCAATCTCCGTTGAAAGTTTCCTCTACGATTTAATGAGTCCGGCTTCAGCCTGTGCCGACTTGAGCCACCTGGTCAGGGCCTCCACCGCCAACATCACCGGCTCGCTGACGCCGGACTGTTCCTGCACTGCGGCGGCGAAGCATGGAATCCAGCCGTTCATGTGCTCGCCGATGAACCAGGCCTTGAGTCGCTCGACTGCTTCGTCCGCGTCTTTCTCGCAGCCGAGAGCCGTGACGGCGTCCAACTCGAAGGCGAGATGGTCGTCAGGCGTGGCGTTCATGTCGGGAACTTCGAGGCCGAGGGCGCGATACGCCTCCCGCACCTCAAGGGTTGCTTTTCCCATGAGCTGGGGTTTCTCCGCATAAGCAGAGGCATAGGGTGGAGCCGGGATGGCGGCAGGACCGACAAACAGACGGTTGAAGTCGTATTCGACTTCGCGCCAATCCGTTTCTCCGGTCATGGGCAGGTTGAAATGCCGACTGATGCCGGCTGATGCCGTGCGCAGGTCTTCGGCATCGACGGATGCGAAAAAGTCCCGCAGCGCGGACGCTTGTTCGGAAAAAATTACGTTATCCATGTGTAAAACACCTCCACATGCCAATATACAGATCTGACGATTAGTCAGTAGTATTTTTGAGAGGTGGGATAACAGACGGGAAAATGGGGATAGAATGGGTATGTGTGTCTACCCAATCAAAGGGGAACTCCCTGGGTCTTGAGATGAGCGTAGAGGCTTACACTCTTGCCATGCAGGCCGAGCTTGCGGCGAATGTTTTTTCTGTGAGTTTGCACGGTTTCGAGCGAAATGTTGAGGCTGCCCGCGATGTCCTTGGACGGGTACCCGGCTTGGATGAACTGGCACACGCGTGTTTCCATGTGGGTCAGTTTGAGCAGGAGCGGGTCGGTGGCTTTGCTGCCGGGGGCCAGCCGTGTCAGCTGATCCCTGACCACGGTGATGTATCCCTTGCGGATGGCGGCGTCTTCTTCGTTCTCTATCCTGTCCAGGGCGGGGATTACCTGGTTGTTCACCTTGGTGGAGACTTCCTTGAGCAGCTCGTCCCGTTCCTTGTCGATGCTCTGCAGCACATTGCGCAGAGTAATGTTCATCTCCTCGAGGTGTTCCTTTTCCTTGCGCAACGCCTCGGTCCGATCGGAAACCACCCGTTCCAGAGCCTCGCGCTGGGTGGCGTGGGCGGTGACGTTGGTCAGCATGATCATGTATTCGTCGCTGGCCATGCTGACATTGCCGATGGGCGTGATCTGCAGGCGGTACACCGAATCGTTGTCAAAGGGGCTCGTTTCGCACGAAATACCGATCGGATAGTACTTGAGCATATCTTCCATGGATTGCCCCTCCATGGACAGGGCTTCCCAGACGGGCCTGCCCAGAACGGTTTGATCCGAGGTTACCGCCTCCACCGCCTTGTTGACGTTTGTGACGATACCGCCGTTGTCCACCACGAGGATGAGGTCGGAGGTGGAGTCGAGGATGTTCTCGTAGCGGCATTTCTGCAACGTAAGGAGTCTGTTGGCTTCGTCCAGTTTCCGGGAAGCGATGTCGGGCAGGGTGCGGGTCCAGTCCCTGACGAAGAGCACCTCGAGTGCGTCGCCGTAGAGCTTGATGAACCGGCGGGCCTGCACCTTGCTTTCGTAAGACCCCTCCATTTTTTCTATGACGTCGATGAGGCTTTGGATGAAGGTTTTGAAACAGCCCAGGTACATATCGGCGGTGATGCCGCGCATGCGGTGCCGCCGTGCCGATTCGATCTGGCGCTGTCCCCAGTCATCCTCGTGTCGGATGAGCCAGGAGAAATCCGGGGCCGTGAACCCCTTATCCCAATGCTGCCGCATGGGTGCCAGAAAATCGCTGAGTGCCAACAGGCAGTCGTCCCGCTTGGCGGTCGTGTGCTCCAGATACCCGGCCTGCTCCATGCGGACGGACCAGCGTTCGAGGAAGAACGCCTCCTCGTCCACAAGCGATTCGATCATGTCCCAGTAATATTTTTGCTGCTCGCTTCGGCTCTTCATGGTGACTTTATCCTTTATACCCAGTGGCTACCCATATCTTGCAATATACGCCAACAGGGATATTATCAAGGCATGAATAGACACTTTCGGAACACAAACCTTCTGGTGCTCGGCTTTCTCTTGCTTCTCTGCTCGATTTCCTTCTCCGTCCCCGCCTTGGCGGCCGAGAGTGGAGTCGCATCCGATGCCGAGCTCGAGGTCAGCGGGGAGTTGCGGGTTGGCCAGCCTGTTACAGCCGCTTTCGATCTCAAGGGATACAGGATTTCCACGGGGGCATACGCGTCCATCAACGTGCGATTCGAGCAAAAGCCTGACGGTATCGATCCCAAGGTCAAAACCGGGTACCCGAAAACAATTCTGTTCTTCAACACTCCTGGCGCCTACCGCATCACTTTCATCCTCAATGAAGTCAGCAAGCCGAGCTGTGGTGGGGTGAACGCCAAGCCATTGCTGGAAAAAACCATCGAACTTCTGATCTCCGAATAGCTGCCAAGCGGCAGTGTCAGACGTTACGCCCGCCGACGAGAAGCTGATCTGGGCGCACTTCCTCCTCGGCGACTCCCACTGGTACGCCGCCGAGTTCGACGGCAAGGACACGTTCTTCGGCTACGCGGTCCTGAACGGCGACATGATGAACTCGGAGTGGGGATACTTCTCGCTGGCCGAGCTGACAGAACTCAGGGTGGGGCCGTTCGTGGTCTGCGTCGAGGACGGATGGCGGGTGCGTGAGTTTAAGGAGGTCATGTCGGAACGGCACGGAGGGGGATGGAATGGCTGACGGGTTCCGGCGGCACGAGTCAAAGATGCCCAGGCTAGGCGAGACAGATGGCGTCCCCCTCAAGGACAAGGAGATATGGTTGCACTTCTTCCGGTTAGAATCGGACTCTCACTGGATGGCGGCAGAGACCAACGGCAGGGGGCTGTACTTCGGCTGCGTCGTCCTGGGCGGCGACTTCGATGACGCCGAGTGGGCCTACTTCACCCTTGCCGAGATGGGGATCGCGCCGGGGTTGATGGTCCTGTGCCGCAAGGCCGTGAAGCGTTTCGAGGATGTTACTGTAGAAGTATGGAAGGGATCACCATAAAATATAAATCTAATGTGTTAATAGTGTATACGATGACATCAAATATTTCCTGGTCTTTGTCCTCAGAGCGTTGCCCAAAAGCTCTAGGGTTGGGAGAACTATTTGGATAGTGAAGAAAGAAGTTTTTTTGAAAGATTCATTGTCGCGGTGGTTTTGCGTTTAGCTGAGGTGTCTAGTAGTTTTTTTACCGTAGGATTGGCTGGTTGATATTGAGATAAATTATATTTTTCAACAAGACTAAACCAGCGATCCCTAGGTTTGTCATACCATGAAAGTTTTTCCAAAATACGCCCATCAGAAGGGAAGCATTGATTGAAAAAATAAGTCCATTGGCTTTCAGAGAGGCGATCTAAAATTGTCGTTGCGGAATGTTCAGCGCCCCATGAGTGGCCCCAGCTATTGCCCAAATAGACAGAGAATACAGCAGTCATGCATTTAGCAAAAGCGGGCTCTGGTATGGTTGATCCCATTGATGCTAATGCGGAAGTGGGGGCTGGCTCATTATGGAAATTGTTCATGCCATCATGTGCTGCGAGAATTTTATTAGCTGCACGCAAGAATGAATGTGAGCGTAAAGATTCTGGAACAAAATCGAATCCATTTACTTTGATGAGTGCCTTCTTAAGGCCGATGGTGGCAATCTCATTTCCTTCAGAATACACATTTCTATAGGTGTGTCCTACTTGCCACTTCTCTGAATTGCGTAGTTCCTGCCAGATGATAGGTAAAATGATATTAGTATTTCCTATCGCATGTTCAAGCTCTGCACTTTTAGCTGTTTTAAGCTTGGATAAAAGAATGCTTAATGTGGTTTTTTTATAAAAATATGGAGATGATTGTAGTACATCGATTTCAGGATCACTGATCTTAAATGTGTAGTTGGACATCCGGTCACGAAAACTAACAAACTCATCTGGTAGATCGGATTTTGGATGTCCTAATACGGCTTCGATTGAACTTCTAAGACAAAGGATGGCTTCTTGCTGATTCATTCCCTCGTCTTCAGCTAACTCTTGGTCTGAACTGGCGAAATGCATTACCGTATCTAAGCTATGTTTCAATCGCATAGCCTGCGTTTGATCTATGATGCCAAGCTCTTGAGCGAGAGTAATTGCTTCATGGGATGAAATGTCCTCGGCGGAGGACGATTCATCAAGATCAGGTCGATCAAGCATTTCGCCTATGAAATCCATGCCCAGCGAGGACAGTTGCCTCTTAAGATTCGTTAAAGCTTTGGTTAGTACGAAGGTACTAGCCATTTCATAACTTCCAGCTTCAAGTGCCTGGACAATCTGTTGGGAGTCACGTGGGCTTAGCTGCTTAGAATACGAAAGGAGCGCTACCGGTTCGTTTGCATTACGAGGGATCGCCAACGCTGATCCTGTGCCCCAAAGAGCAATTTCATTTTTGGCCATGATTATTCTACCTTACACTCGATGCTTCCGTCTTGTGACTTCATAAGAACTGCTTTCAATTGATTGGGGACTAATTCTGATAAACCTAAGTAAGTCCTCTTTCTGGCTCCACCATAGATTTGTTCCTCTTTGTCCTGATCATTAGTCGATTTGTAGAAAATTCCATAAGCAATAATATTACCAGCTGTGTCCAATAAGGTGATTCCATCACAGGATAGCATTCCGTCTAGTAGTAAAATTTGTGATTGCAGTATGTTGTGAGAGTCGATGTCATGAATTTTCTTAAATTCTTGAGCTTTATCTACTATTGAGAGAGGTTCCCGTAAAAAGATGCCTTTCGAAATCTCTTTAGGTACTTTGTTGCCATGCTTGACTATCGCAATCAGAGTTCCGTGGTTCGTTTTGAGTATCCTTTGCAATTCCCTTTTTAACAGGGCAGCGACCTCGTCCGCAATATCATCCACAACGTCACTGGCAGCTACGTCTATGAGGTTTCCAATTGGAATATCCGGATTTGTTATGTCCTTCTCCGGTGATAGCGATACAATTTTAGTGTTGCCGTGATTTCCCCCGATTAAAACCACGTTTTCAGATAGTTGCGTCGCATACACTATCGAAGTGTCGAGCTCTGGATCTAAAAATACGTCTGTGGTTGAAACCGAAAGAGGGTTTTGATTTGTCCAGATTAGGCCATATGATATTTTTTTGTCTGTTGAGTTGCGTTCTATGTATATAGCCCATCCGCCAATGGCGAGTGGAGCACATCTTTTTAAGGCTAGTTTGATGGAAGAGGCATCCAGTGTGCCAGAAGCAATAGGCAGAATCTTACCCGAAGCACTCACTTGACGCATAATCTCAATGTTTTCACAGAGGAAAACATCCGGAGTTAGGCTGTGTCCTTCTTCTTTATATGTAGCCAGTGAAGATATGAGTTGAACAATGGCATCATTTGTCAGGGCACAGGGGATATTTTCTGCGGTACAGAAATTATGGATCACTCCCTGCAGATATTCTTTAAAGCTGACCGTCGTCACTGTATCTCCACGTTTTGAGAATCCTATAAATAACTGTCATGTCAGGTGGTTGGCGTTAAAGAAGGTCCTTTTTCGTATATGACGATAGTTTTAAAGTTGTGCTAATTCAAGTTTTATTACTGAGATTGTTGTAAAAAGAATTTTTCGAGGTGTTCGAGTACGTCCCATGAAGCTGATGTAGATATACACCTCAACTACCCCAGGGTCTCCCCCTGTCCCCAAATGTATACCAGAGCGTATACCAGGGCACAAAAAAAGCACTTACGACTTGTCGTAAGTGCTTGATTTCGTTGGAGCCAGGAATCGGAGTTGAACCGACGACCTACTGATTACGAATCAGTTGCTCTACCAACTGAGCTATCCTGGCGAAACGGGAGATGATTTTTATACCGGAGAGTGAGGAGTGGTCAAGGAAAAATGCTGCGTTGCGTCCGCCGATGTGGAGCGTGCAGGGTTTGGCGCGACGGTATTGTTCTTGGAAAGGGGTGTTAATTCAATGCGAGCAGAAGGTTTGAGTAGCTGTCGACCGTGACTGTGGCGGAGGGTGGGATAACTATGGTTGAAGTGTATTCCACCACGATGGCAGGGCCCTGGAAGTGGTTGCCTGGTTGGAGGCGGGCTCGGTCGATGACGGCAGTGGCGTGAGGCTTGCCGTCGAAGATCGTCCGGGTCGTGCCGAGCCGGGCGCCCTTCGGAAGGTATGGGCCTGCATCGGGGGCGGTTGCGAAGTCCGGCTTGATCTGGCTGCCTCGGCTGCGAAGTCGGACGTTGACCACCTCGACGCCTTTATCCGGGTTGCGATGGCCATAGCGCTTTTCGTGCAGCGATTGGAAACTCTCCACCGGGTCGGGGCCGAAGGGGACGATTATTTCGAAGGATTGGCCCGCGTAGCGCATGTCCAGATACCGCTGGTGGCGGACATCGTCGGAGCGTATGCCTTCGGAGGCGAGCTCTTCGAGAGCCTGGGCTTCCAGTTCCGCGAAAAGGACCTCCAGTTCTTCCTTTGCCAGACTGTCGGCCTGTCGCATGATGGTGCGCGAGTAATCCTTTACCACGTCTGCCATGAGCATGCCCGTGGCAGAGAGAATGCCGGGATTGACCGGGATGAAGACTCGTTCCATGCGCAGCAGCCGGGCCAGGGCCGCGCAGTGCATGCCGCCTGCCCCGCCGAAGGAGAGCAGGGTGAATTCACGGGGATCATGGCCTTTTTCCACAGAGATGACTCGAATGGCGCGCTCCATGTTCGTGTTGGCCACGGCCAGCACGCCTTCGGCCAGCTCAGCAGGGGCCATGCCCAGCTCTTTTGCCAGGGATTCCACCCCCTGGCGCGTGCTGGGTTCGTCCAATTGCATGCCGCCTCCCAGGAAATGCTCCGGCACGATGCGCCCGAGGTAGAGGTTGGCGTCGGTGACGGTGACCCGCTGCCCCCCCTGCCCATAGCATATCGGGCCGGGAGTCGCGCCTGCGCTCTCAGGCCCGACGGTCAGAGAGCCGCCTGCATCCAGCCCGGCGATGGACCCTCCTCCCGCGCCTACAGTGTGGATGTCGATCATGGGCACTTTCACCGGGTAGCCGGAAATCGCGGACTCCATGGTCAGGGGGAGTCCCTGGTCCATGAGGCTGACGTCCGTGCTTGTCCCGCCCATGTCGAAGGTGATCACCTTATCGAAACCGGCCTGCCTGGCGATTTCCAATGCCCCCACCGCACCGCCCGCCGGGCCGGAGAGAATGGTGCGCACGGATTCGTGCATGGCTGTGGTTGCGGAAATGGAGCCTCCGTTGGACTGCATGACACGCAGGGTGTTGCCGCTGACGGCCCGCTCCAGATCGGTCAGATAGCGGGTCATAATCGGTGAGACATAGGCGTTGACCACGGTGGTCGAGGTCCGCTCGAACTCTCTAAATTCGGCCAGGATTTCGTGAGACAGAGACACGGGGATGCCCAACTCTTCAAGCAGCTCGCCCATGCGTTGCTCATGTTCCGGCCGGAGAAAGGAAAAAAGGAAGCAAACGGCCACGGACTGCGCTCCGGACCGTCGGATGCCGTCCACCACTGCACGGGCCGCGTCATCGTCGAAAGGTTCTATGATATCACCCGTGAAGGTCGTTCGTCCGGGAACGCCGAAGCGTCGCTCTTCCGGGACGATGTGAGGCGGCTTGCGGTAGGCCAGGTCGTAGAGGCGGCTCCTGTTTTGGCGGCCAATTTCAATGACGTCGGTGAAGCCCGTATTGGTGACCAGGGCTGTGTTCACGCCCTTGCGTTCGAGAATGGCGTTGGTGGCCACGGTTGAGCCGTGGACGATGGTCATGCCCTGATTTTTGATATCTTCGCCGAGCCCGAGGTCGGCGGCAATGCGGCGGATGCCGCTGATGACCGCCTCCGCCGGGTTGTGCGGGGTGGAAAGCGTCTTGTAGGCCTTGAATCCGGTTTCAGTAGCGTAGATGAAGTCGGTGAACGTGCCGCCTGTGTCGACACCGAGAATGAGCATGCAGCCTCCGGGGCGAGTTAGTCGAGGAGCCAGTCCAAGGCTTCCCTCCTGTTGAGGAAGGAGCGGAACACTATGGAGCGGTTGGAGGACACGGTGTCGAAATCCAGTTCGCTTTTCCAGGCTTCTCCGCTGATGAGGGCCGCGGTGCGAAGTCCCATACCCTGGTATCCCACAGCGTCCGCGCTGTCCGCCAGCAGGATCAGGTCATGGTAGTCGAGTTGGAAGTCCATGTCGCGATAATCGATCAGGATGCGATTTAGTCCATGCTTCAGAGCTGCATCCCGGTATTCCCTGGCCCATTTGACGATGGGCCCGATGGCGTCCACTTGTCCACTCACGATCACAGAAAGGTATTTATCGGTCGGATGGAATTCGAACCGGGTAATTTCCGTTGTCATTCACGCCCCCTATCTACTGAAGGGAAATATACTGCAAAGCTCCAGAGTTGACCAGCCGGAATAGTGTCCTGAGGCTCGGTGTGGGGTTGGTCCGATCTTTGTAAAGTGAAGTGAAACAAAGAGGGAAGACAGCCTGTCTCCAGGGGTTGGAGTTGCCGATATTGGCTGCAACGGGCTGAAATACTGACTCTTTGGGCATGATCCGCCGCGCCGATCGGCAGGGTGGCGATCATGCGGGGCTCGACACAATTGTTCAGCCCGGGCCGGGCAGTGAGCAAAATTGTCAACCAGCTTGGAGAAGCCATGGCCCGACACGCCAAGCAAGAGAGTGAGCAACTCCATACGGTATTCGTCTATGGAACCCTGAAACGGGAGTTCTCCAACCATTATTTTTTGCGGAACGCAAAGTTCGTCGGATCTGCCAGGACCTGCGAGCGGTATAGTCTTTACGTCGACGAGTTCCCATTGGTCTTTCGCGGCGAGCCTATCTCGCAAATCAGGGGGGAGGTCTACGCGGTGGACGACCCCACGCTGACCAGGCTTGACTCCCTGGAAGGGCATCCCCGCGAGTACAGGCGGGAAGAAATAGACGTCCAGCTCCAGTCCGGGGAGCGGGTTAGGGCGTGGATGTATTTTTATCCCGAACGAAATGGGCGGCTCATATCAAGCGGCGAGTACAAGCTCACCACCGGCCTGGGGCGCGAAGTGCTTTGACGGCGTCGCTGCCTAACTCCGAAAGCTTATTTCTCTATGGTCAGGCGGTATGCGCAGGGCGCGAGGAGTTCTATTCTGGCCTTGTCGCAGGAACTTCCGGTGTTGGTGCATTGTCCGGCCTTATGCTGAATGTAGGTCGGACAACCCTTGTCGAATTTGACTATCCATCCCAGAAACTGGGCTTCCTCTCCTGCCTTTTCATGAACGGTCTGGGCCTTTGTGTAGGTCGTTTTTTCACCGTTTTTCAAAGTGCGTTCAGGGAGTTGCCTGAGGCTCGGGAAAGCGTTGACGTAGAACTGGACGGTCAAATCCCGTCCTGATGCGTTGATCATCTCCACGTGGACGGACTCGCCGTCGGCGAAAGCGGGAAGGGAGCATGCAAGAATGCCTGCAAGGATCAGGAGTGGCATTAATCTGTACATGAGGCCTCGCGGGGTTGTGGGTTGTCACAAGGAGCGTCGCCGACTTCATGTCCGGTACAGAAGGGCGGGAGCGACTACATGAGGACATATTCAAGCGAATCTGGTATAGCATGACTGTTTTATTCTGTACACTTGGAGGTGTGCCGTGCGGATAGTCCTGACCTATATCCATCACAATTGTTTTGTCATGAAGACGCCAGGTCGCTGTTATCTCTTTGATTATCCGAACGATTCACACCTCCCTCCCGAGGCCGGAGAACTGGTGGCGCGGGCCGTGGCCGGCACTGATCTGACCATATTCATCTCCCATGGTCACGAGGATCACCTCAATAGCGACATCGTATCCGTTGCTCGGGAGGCCTCCTGCGTCCGTTATGTGCTGTCGGACGACATGGAGGAAATGCGGCCGGAGGTCATCCCGCCGGGCCGGGAGGTGCTGATCGTGGAGCCCGACGAGACCTATCGTTTTGGCGGCCTCGAGATCCGGACGCTGCTTTCCAACGACCTCGGTGTGGCTTTCCTCGTTTCCGACGGGAAGCTCCGTTTCTATTACGGCGGAGACTTGGCCAAGTGGATATGGAAAGCGGCGTCGGAACAGGAGCGGAAGTTCACGAGCGAGTTTTTTCGTCGGGCCATGGAGAGGGTGGCCTCCTTCTCGCCCCACGTGGCTTTTTCCAACGTGGACAGGCGGCTGGAGAATCTTGCCGGTGGGCTGGAGGCATACAGCACGGCGGGGGCGAGGGTCTTTGTGCCCATGCACACCTTCGGGGACACTGCCTGGTTGGCCGGTTTCAAGGATCTTCCCGGAGCCGACGGGGGAGACGTGTTTGTTTACCGCCACCCCGGCGACAGTGCCGAGTTCATTATTTGAGTTTACAGGCTATGGGGGAAGTTGTTATTTAAACCGTCTTGAATAACTGACAAATCATCGAGTTAAAACCATGCGTAAATTTCAGCTGTACCTCTTGGCCATCCTGCTGCTCGGACTCTTTCTCGCCGTGCCCCGGAGCGCTGTGGCCGCGACCAAGGCCAAGGAAGCGGTCTCTATCCCGGCGGACGCCACACCGAGCCAGGTGCGGGATATCATGGCCGGTCTGACGGACGAGCAGGTTCGCAGCCTGCTGCTTGAGGAGTTGAAAAAAGAGGCGGCTCCGGTCGAGAAGAAACCCGAGGTCCGAGGATTGGCTCTGCTCATCCATCAGCTTCGAAATGATGCAGGTCTCGTGCGCGAACGGTTCGCCTATCTCTTTTCCGGTGCGGCCATGGCTCCGCGCGAGCTGCCAAAGGCCTTGAAAAGGCTGGTCGGCGGCGACGCGCAGATGCCCGTTGGACAATTGCTGCTGGCCATCGCCGTACTTACCTTGCTCTGGGTCGTCGGGACGATCCTGTTCAAGCGCAAGACCGTCACGGCCCGCAAGGCGCTGTCGCGGCTCCCGGAAGGCGCTATGTGGTACAACAAGATGGGGCGGCTGTTCCTGCGCGCCGTGCTGGACCTTTTCGGCGTGGTGGCTGTAGGCGTGGTGGTCCTCGCCTGTTATCTGGCGGCCTTTCACGGCAATGCGGCCAAGCCGGTGATCATAGCCTGGCTCGTGGCCATGTTGTTTCTCGCCCTGGTCAAGATCGCGGCCCGCTTCCTGCTGGCGCCGCACGCTCCGTCACTTCGCTACCTTCCCCTCTCCGATGAGGCCGCGCGCTATCTTTTCAAATGGACGGTAAGGCTGGCCCGGATCATGGCTACGGGCATGTTCGTCAACGCATTGCTGCGCTTCCAGGGCAGCGGAGAAGCCGTAAACCTGCTGGTCAACATCCTGTTCGGTTTTGCGGTGGCCTTCGTCATCACCCTGCTGGTGCTCTGGAACAAGAAGCCGGTAGCCGACGCCATCCGCGCCCATAGCGAGCCTGACGGTCTGCTCTCCCAGTTCGCGGACTCCTGGCACGTGGCGGCCATCGTCTACGTGCTCGGTTTCTGGGCTCTGTGGGGTCTCGCGTTGCTGCTCTTCGGCAGCGAGGTCCGTTCCATAGGCATTCTGACCCTGCTTACGGTGCCCGCTTTTCTGCTGGCCGACTGGGCCACCCAGCGGCTGGTGGCATTCGCCGTCGAGCTGGCCGGTCCCGAAGAGGAGGGCGGTGAGGAGGCAGGGGATTCCGGCAGGCGAAAGGGGCTGCACCGTTTTCAGCGGTTCCTGCGCCAGGGCTTCCGCATCCTGGTGGCTGCGGCCACGCTCTTTCTGCTCCTGCGCATCTGGGGCATCGATATCCAGATCGGTCGGGAGGCGGTGCGGGCGGCCATGTCCATCCTGCTGACCCTGGTCCTGGCCTACATTTTCTGGGTGTTCATCAACGGCTTCATCGAACGCAAGATCAAAGCCAAGCAGCCGGGAGAGGAGCACGGCGAAGCCGGAGAGGGCGGGGGCGGCCCGGGAGGCGACCGGTTCTCGACCCTGCTGCAACTGGTCAAGAAGTTCATCTTCGCGGCCGTGTCCGTGGTTACCGTGCTGGTCATCCTTTCCTCCCTTGGCGTGGACATCGGGCCGCTGATCGCCGGCGCGTCCGTCTTCGGCATCGCCATCGGCTTCGGTGCCCAGACCCTGGTCAAGGACATCATCTCCGGCATCTTCTTCCTTATGGATGACGCCTTCCGGGTGGGCGATTACATCATCGTGGGCAAGGCGCGGGGCACGGTTGAGGCTATTTCGGTCCGCTCCTTCAAGCTCAGGCACCACCTGGGCCCGCTGTTCACCATCCCGTTCGGCTCGGTCAAGGAAATCCAGAACATGACGCGCGACTGGGCGATCATGAAGCTGCAGTACCTGGTGCCCTTCGATACCGACATCCAGCAGGTCAAGAAGATCATCAAGAAGATCAACAAGGAAATCCGCGCCGTCCCCGAACTCAACGAGTTCATGCTCGACGACATCAAGAGCCAGGGCGTCAAGGCCATGGAGGAGTACGGCATGCGCATGCGGGTCAAGTTCATGACCAAGCCCGGCGGCCAGTTCACCCTGCGCAAGCTGGTCCTGGCAAAGATGCGCAAGGAGTTCGCCGAAGCGGGTATCGAGTTCGCCAAGCCGCGCGTTTCCGTGACCCTGCCGAGCGAGCCGCGTCTTTTGCCGGAGGAGGAGAGCCTTGTGGCAGCCGCGGCCGCCAAGACCGTGGAGCAGGACGACAAGAAGGGCAAGAAATAGCAAGGCGGTCGCCGGGCCGGAGGGGGAGCCTCTCCGGCATGGCTGCCACGAATCCCCTTGTTCCGCCCGCCGGTTTCGGGTTACCGTTGACCGGCAACTCAAACGAGACCTGAACCAGGAGCCTTTTCTTGATAGACAAGGAACATCTGCACGCGTTTTTCTATCCCGAGACCGTGGCTGTGATCGGCGCGTCCGCCACGCCCGGCAAAGTCGGGCACACTATCGTCGCCAACATGATCGGGGCCGGGTACAAAGGCAAACTCTATCCGGTTAACCCCAAGGCGAGCGAAATTGAAGGGCTCCCCGTGGTCAACGACATCGCGGGCCTGCCTCCCGGACTCGACCTCGGTGTTATCTCGGTGCCCCGTCAGTTCGTGCTGCCGTCAATGGAGGCCCTGGCCGAGCGCGGCACCAAGGCGGCCATCATCATCACCGCCGGGTTCAAGGAGGTGGGACGCGAGGGGTATGAGCTGGAGCGGGAGATCATCGAGTTGTGCGAGCGGACCGGCATGGCGCTCCTCGGCCCCAACTGCCTGGGCATGATCAACACGGCGGTCGGCGTCAATGCCTCGTTCGCCACGGGTCAGCCCAAGCCGGGTTCCATCGCGTTCTTTTCCCAGTCCGGAGCCCTGTGCGTGGCCATCCTGGATTGGGCCCTGGGCGAGAACATCGGGTTCTCCAAGTTCGTCAGCCTGGGTAACAAGGCGGTCCTGGACGAGGCGGACATGCTCGACTACCTCAACCGCGACCGCGACACTTCGGTCATCCTCGGCTATGTCGAGAACGTGGAGCACGGAGACGCCTTTCTGGAGGCGGCGCGCAGGACCTGCCTGAACAAGCCGGTGATCATGATCAAGTCCGGCACCACGGCGGCGGGTGCCAAGGCCGCTTCATCGCACACCGGGGCCATCGCCGGGTCCGACCAGACCTACACCGCCGCCTTCCACCAGTCCGGCGTCATCCGGGTGGGTGACGTGGCCACGCTCTTCAATCTGGCCCAGGCCTTTTCCAGCCAGCCGCTTCCCAAGGGACCCAATCTGGCAGTGGTCACCAACTCCGGCGGGCCGGGCATCCTCACGGCGGACACGGCGGACCGCTCCAGCCTGACCATGGCCGCGCTCTCCCAGCGGACCATCCAGCGGCTCCAGGATTTTCTCCCCAGCTACGCCGCCTTCTACAACCCGGTGGACATCATCGGCGACGCAGACGCCACTCGCTATCGCAAGGCCGTCGACGTGGTGGCGGACGATCCCATGGTCCACGCCATCCTGGTCCTGCTCACGCCTACGGCAACAGTGCAGATCGAGGAGACGGCCGAGGCGCTCATCCATACGGCCCGGCGCAGCGGCAAGCCCGTGTTCGCCTGTTTCATGGGCAAGACCCGTGTGGCCAAGGCAAGAGACATGCTCATGGAGGCCGGGATTCCCTGCTACGCATTTCCTGAGGCGGCGGTGCGCTCCATCGAGGCCATGTACAAGTATTACATCTGGAAGCATCGCCCGGAGTCCGAGTATGCGCCTGTGGAGCGCGACTTGGAACAGGCCGCCAAGGTTATCCGGGAGCACGAGCGGCGCAGCCAGCCCGAGATCGTCGAGTTCGAGGCCCAGCAGGTGCTTCGGGCCTACCATCTGCCCACGCCCGCAACCACGCTGGCCCGCTCCTCGGACGAGGCCGTGGCCGCCGCCGAGGAGATCGGCTACCCCGTGGTGCTCAAGATCGCTTCGCCGGACAT
Source organism: Pseudodesulfovibrio cashew (assembly GCF_009762795.1). Lineage (NCBI taxonomy): Bacteria > Pseudomonadati > Thermodesulfobacteriota > Desulfovibrionia > Desulfovibrionales > Desulfovibrionaceae > Pseudodesulfovibrio > Pseudodesulfovibrio cashew. The sequence continues at coordinate 2,280,858 of NZ_CP046400.1, forward strand.
TTCCCACAAATCCGACGTGGGCGGGGTCAAGGTCAACCTGCAAGACGCGGGCGAGGTCATGGCCGCCTTCAAGGACATCACGGCCCGGGCGCAGCGTATGCGCAGGGAAGCCTACATCGCGGGCTGTCTGGTCCAGGAGATGGCTCCCGCCGGCGTCAAGGAAGTGATCATCGGCTTCAAGCGGGACGACCAGTTCGGCCCCATGCTCATGTTCGGGCTCGGCGGCATCTACGTGGAGATCATGAAGGATATCGCCTTCAAACTGGCTCCGCTCTCGCGCCGGGATGCCTTCGAGATCGTCCGCGAGATCCGGTCCTATATGCTGCTCAAGGGACTCAAGGGCGAACCGCCGGTGAACTTCGCCGCCCTGGAGGATATCATTCTGACCATGTCCCAACTGGCCCTGGACTTTCCGCAGGTCCTGGAGGCCGAGTTCAACCCGGTGCTGGTCAACAATGAGCGGGCCATCGTCGCAGACGTGCGCATGACCCTGCGGCTGAAGGACCAGTAGGGCGGGCTAGCGCTTCCGCAGTTCGGTCACGCTTTCACCGCCAATGCCCCAGTTGTCGGTGTCCACCTCGTCGATGATGACGAAGGTTGTCTTGGGGTTCTTTCCCAGTACCTCCTCCAGAAGCCTGGTCACGCCTTTGATCAGTTCTTTTTTCTGTTGGGCTGTGGCGCCTTCCCTGGTGATGCGGATATTGACGAACGGCATGGCTTTCCTCCTGTTTCGGTTTTGCGGCCCGGAGAAGGACCGTCACGTTTTTTTCTAGCAGACCGATGCCGGGGTGCAAACCCATGCGGCGTACAACCGGTAATCCGAGAAGTACTTTTCCCGGTTTTCCCCTTGCCAAACCGGGCAGGCGATTTATTATTTTCCCCATCATGCGACAGTACACCATCGGCACCGGCACCCTCTTCATTCGCGAAGGAGACATCACGCGCCTGGACATTGACGCCATCGTCAATGCCGCCAATTCCCGCCTTGCGGGGGGAGGAGGCGTGGACGGCGCCATTCACAGCGCCGCCGGATACATGGAATTGCAAGGGGCCTGCCGGGCCATCATCGACGAGATCGGTTCGCTTCCCGCAGGGGAGGCGGTCATTACGCCCGGCTTCAAGCTGCCCGCCAAAAACATCATCCATACCGTCGGCCCCATCTGGCGCGGCGGTGGTCAGGATGAGCCGCGCAAGTTGCGCAACGCCTACCTGAACAGCCTGAAGCTGGCCGCAGAAAACGGTCTGCGAACCATCGCCTTTCCCGCCATATCCTGCGGCGTCTATGGATATCCCGTGGAAGACGCCGCGCACATCGCGCTCTCGGCCCTCAAGGAAGGGCTGGAAGCCGGACTGGTCGGCGAGGCGGGCATGGTTCTGCACGGCCAGCCTGCCTACGAGCTGTGGTGTTCCGTCGCGGACGAAGTCGTGTAACCAAGGAGAAGACACGTGGAACTCAGAGGAACGACCATTGTCGCGGTCAAGGACGAGAACGGCACCGCCGTGGCCGGTGACGGCCAGGTGACCCTCGGCCAGGCCGTGGTCATGAAACACACCGCGCGCAAGGTGCGGCGCATATACAAGGACAAGGTCACGGTGGGTTTCGCCGGGGCAACCGCCGACGCCTTCACCCTGTGTGAGCGGTTCGAAGCCAAGCTGGAGAGCTACGCGGGCAACTTGCTCCGGGCTGCCGTGGAGCTGGCCAAGGATTGGCGTACGGACAAGTACCTGCGCAAGCTGGAGGCGATGCTTCTCGCGGCCGACGGCGAACACGTGCTGGTGATTTCCGGCACGGGTGACGTCATCGAACCCGATGACGGCGTGGCCGCCATCGGCTCAGGCGGTTCCTACGCCCTGGCCGCAGCCCGGGCGCTCAAACGAAACACCGACCTTTCCGCTGGCGCCATCGCCCAAAGAGCCATGGAGATCGCTTCGGAAATCTGCGTTTACACCAACGATAACATCATCTTGGAATCACAGGAAAAAGAATAATCCCACACAACCCCCCCCCGCAGGCGTGTCAATCAAAAGACGCCTGACCGCTCCCCCCTCTCCGCAAAGCGGAGACAAAAAGTTTAGGAGGGGAGAAAGGGATGGGGGGTCTGGGGGGAAGGGGAAGAGGGGAAGCCCTTTACAAAGGGTTCCCCTCTTCCCCTTCCCCCCAGCCGCCGGAGGCTACATATCATGAGCAATTTGACTCCCAGAGAAATCGTATCGGAACTGGACAGGTACATCATCGGCCAGAACGCGGCCAAACGGATGGTGGCAATCGCCATGCGCAACCGCTGGCGTCGCCAGCAGATCGAACCGGAATTGCGGGACGAGATCGCGCCCAAGAATATCATCCTGATGGGCCCCACGGGTGTGGGCAAGACCGAGATCGCCCGCCGCCTGGCAAAGCTGGCCAACTGTCCGTTTTTCAAGGTCGAGGCCACCAAGTTCACCGAGGTGGGCTACGTGGGACGCGACGTGGAATCCATGGTCCGCGACCTCATGGAGATCGGCGTGAGCATGGTCCACAAGGAGGAGGCCGAGAAGGTGCGCATCAAGGCGGAAAAGAACGCCGAGGAGCGCTTGCTTGACCTGCTTCTGCCCCGCACCAAGCCCAAGCAGTCGACCGGTTTCTTCATGTCCTCGCCGTCGGGCGAGATCGAGGAGGCCGAGCCGCCCAAGGACGACACCACTCGCGAGAAGTTTCGCCAGATGTTCCGCCAGGGCCAACTCGACGAGCGCGAGGTGGAGCTGGAGGTCACGGTCCAGTCCGGCGCGCAGGTGGAGATCATGGCCATCCCCGGCATGGAGGAGATGGGCTCCAATCTGCAAAGCGCCTTCTCCAACATGTTCCCCGGCAAGAAGAAGCCCCGCAAGATGAAGATCAAGGATGCCTATCAGGTGCTCATTGACGAAGAGGCGGACAAGCTCATCGACCCGGACGCCGTGAACGAGCTGGCACGCGAGCGTGTGGAGCAGCAGGGCATCCTGTTCGTGGACGAAATGGACAAGATCGCCTCCCGCCAGGAGGGCGCTGGCGGCAACTCCGACGTGTCCCGCGAGGGTGTGCAGCGCGATCTGCTGCCCGTGGTCGAGGGCAGCGTGGTCAATACCAAGTACGGCATGGTCAAAACCGACCACATCCTGTTCATTGCGGCGGGCGCATTCCATTTCGCCAAGCCGTCCGATCTGATTCCGGAGCTCCAGGGCCGTTTCCCCCTGCGCGAGGAGTTGGACTCCCTGCACAAGGAGGAGTTCTACCGCATTCTCACCGAGCCGAAGAACGCCCTGACCGTGCAGTACAAGGCGCTGCTGAAGACCGAGGGAGTGACAGTGGACTTCACCAAGGAGGCGCTGGAGGAGATCGCGGCCAACGCCGAGAAGATCAACGAGGAGACCGAGAACATCGGCGCGCGCAGGCTCTACACCATCATGGAAAAGATCCTGGCCAACCTCTCCTTCGAGGCCCCGGACAAATCCGGCCAGACCGTTGTCATCGACCGCGAATACGTCAAGGAGCAGATCGACGACGTGATCGAGGACCGCGACCTCTCCCGCTATATCCTCTAGACATGGCGAGCAAGATTGAACTCATCGGCGTCCCGCTGGACGAGAATTCCTCGTACCTGCGGGGCGCCGCTGCCGGTCCTGCGGCCATGGTCGAGGCTCTGCATTGCGACTCCGCCAACCTGTGGACCGAGACCGGTTTCGACATGGCTCCGGTGTTGCTGGACAAGGGGAGCCTGACGCTACCGGACGGCGAGGCAGCCATACGGGCAATTGAAGAAGCGGCGACTGAGGCCGGGCGTTCCGGCACGCCGATTTTTCTGGGCGGCGACCACTCCGTAACCTACCCTCTGGTCAAGGGATTGCGACGGGCCGTGGACGATTTCGCCATTCTTCACTTCGACGCGCATCCCGATTGCTACGAGGCCTTTGAGGGCAACCCCTATTCCCACGCCAGTCCGTTCACGCGGATCATGGAGGATGGTTGCTGCACGCGGCTGGTCTCAGTGGGCATCCGCACGGCTTCGGGCGAGCAGCGGGACGTGCGTGAGCGGCTGGGCATCGAATGGCTGGAGATGAAGGACCGGGCTGCCTGGCCTCGTCTGTCCTTTGATACGCCGGTCTATGTTTCCTTCGATCTCGACGTGCTGGACCCGGCTTTCGTCCCGGGCGTGTCGCACCACGAACCGGGCGGGATGAGCGTGCGCGAGGCGCTGGACATCCTGCACGCTCTCGATGCCCCCATCGTGGGGGCCGACGTGGTGGAACTCAACCCGAGCAGGGACGTGAACGGCGTGACCGCCATGGTGGCGGCCAAAATTCTCCGTGAGATCGCCGGAGTCATGTTGCGGAATGGAAGCTAGCGCTTGAGGGATTGCAGGATGCTTTCAACTTTCTTATAGCCCGGCCTGACGTTCTGGATGTGTCCCAGAACCTTGGCGGCGTCACGGTCATAGTGGGCTCTGGCGAAAACCTGGCCCATTATGTAGGCTGCTTCGATATTTTTTTCGTAGAGGGAGGAATCGAGGCGGATGGCCTGTTGGAATTGTTCCGCCGCCCGTCGCAGGTCCTTGCCTTCCACATAGGCCATACCCCGGTTGAAGGGGATTGTGGCGTCTTCAGGGGCGCGGATGGCGGCTTCTCCGTAAGCCTTGACCGCTTCCTGCCAGCATTTGCGGCGTCTCAGGAGCATGCCGAGCCGGTTGTACCATGACCAGTGGGCTTCGACCCGGTAGGCTCTGGCCAGCCTGGTGCACAGGGTCAGCAGTCCCTCTGCGGCCTCCTCTTTCCTGCCAAAAATCTCGTCGGCGTATTTGACGGCCATGGTTACGCACTCCGGCAGGCGTTGTGCGTGGGTCAATCTGATCGACTCCTCAAGGTAGGTCGCCGCCTTCTGGATATCCCCTCGGCCAAGATAGATTTCGCCGATTTCCCGTTTCCGTCCGGGATGGAGCGGGGAGAGATCGTCGATGCGCTCCAGATAGCGAAGAACGCCGTCCTCGTCATCGTCTTCCCGGTAGTATTCAACAATTTTCTTGAGTGGCTCAAGGTACATGGGCGCATTCTGTGCGGCCTGAAGGTAAAGCTTGAGCGCGTCGTCGCGTTTGGTGAGTCCCTTGAGCGCATCCCCCATGATAAGCAACCCAGCGGGGCTTCCTGGTTTGCGCTGCAGGATGTCCCTGGCCACGCCGTAGGCCAGGGCGAACTCCACATTGCCCAGCTTTCGCTTTCCCTCGCGCACTAGCTTGCCAATTTCATCCTGAGGAACCAGGGTGTTGGCGATCTTTTCGATGAGTACGTTGAGGGAGATGGGCTTGGTGATGAAGTTGTCCGCCCCTGCTTCCACAAACTGGGCGACTTGGTCCTTGTCTCCGTCGTTGGTCAGGACAATGACCAGCATATCCTTGTAGGCGGCTTTGAGTTCCTCAAGAAAGGGAAGGGTGGAGCGGCCATCGAGGTTGGCTTCAAGAAAGAGCAGCGGGTGCTTGTCGTGCTCTCGGTATATCCGGATTTCCTTGAACGCCTTTTCCTTGTTCGGGGAGAGGCGGATGCGCTCCTGATCGATTCGGAGCTCCTTGTAGAACGACTTGCGGAAGTTGTTGTAGAAGGTTCGATCCTGGCTGATGATCAGGAACAATCCGTCGTCACCGTCCACAAAGCGGTAGACGATGTCGCTATACTTGTTGATGACGTGGTCGTCAGCCTTCAGGAGGTAGACGCTTTTGGTCTCCAACTCCTGGTGCTGCTCCTCGATGTCCGTGGTGTCGCTCTTGACCACGTACACGTTTTTCATCCTGTTGCGCTTGGTCACGGCGCGCCTCCATGAGAAATTTCGATCCGCAAGAATCGCACGCGCCGATGTTCGCAGATTATACTGCGCAGGGAAACCCTTTTATAATTATTCCGGCAGAACGGCCGAGGCCGCAGGGCGTTCCTCGCCGCCCTTTACCTGGGCGATGGCTTCGGCGTAGGCCTGGAACACGTCGTCGCGATTGATCAGGCCGATGATATCGGAGGTGCTGGTCTCTGCAACTACCGGGATCTGGCCGTAGTCCGTGTTCACGAAGCGGAGCAGGGCCTGGTACAGGTCGTAGTCCGGGCGTACGTACACGGGCCGCGACATCAGGTCGCGTACCACCACCAGCTCGTGAAGATCCTCCTCGAACATCCAGTTGCGGACGTTGTGGATGGAAACCATGCCCACGTAGTCGCCGTTTTCGGTGCTGCGGACAGGGAAGTAGAGCTGGTCTGAGTTGGCGATGATGTCGGTCAGCGCCTTGAGCGTGGTGGACTCCTCCAGGACAATGACGTCACCGGGGTTGTAGAAGTCCGAGACATGCATCTGTTCCAGCACGTTGATGGTCGCGTCCTCGGTATGGGCAGGGGAGTCGAATTTGTTCTCCACCTGGTGCTCGTAGAGGGAAAAGTTGCGGCTCAGGACCAGGCACAAGGCTGAGGCTAACATCAGCGGCGCGAGCAGACCGTAACCCTGGGTAAGCTCAGTGACCATGATCAGCGGTCCGATGGGCGCGTTGGCCACTCCGGCGAAGAACGCTGCCATGCCCACCAGGATGTATGCGCCGGGCTGGGTGACGATGTCGGGGAAGAAATGGTTGCCGAACTTGCCGACCAGGCCGCCTGACATGCCGCCCACGAACAGGGCGGGCGCGAACATGCCGCCGGACAGGCCGGAGCCGATGGTCACCGAGGTGGCCACGGTCTTGCCCACGATGATGTAGCACATGCCGAGGGCCGGAATCTGGCCGAGGATGGCCAGCTCGAGCCAGCCGTAGCCGCCCGAGAGCAGGCCGCCGGTTACCAGGCCGTCTGTTGCCGTATAAGGGTACAGGATGCCGAGCAGCCCCATGGCCAGACCGCCCAGGGCCATGGACCACATTAGCCCGACCTTTTCCCTGAGCGGGAAGAAGACGTGATACTTGATGAAATAGAAGGTGCGGACGTACATCCAGCCCGCAGCCGCGCAGACAAAGGCGAGCAGTGCATAGAAGAGCAGTTCGCGCGGATCGGTGAAGGAAAAGCGGGGGATGCCGAAGATGGGCTCAGTGCCGAAAAAGAAGGTGAAGATGGAGTAGGCGACCACGGAACTCATGACCGAGGGCAGGATGGCCTCGGCCTCGAAGTCTTCGCGGTAAATGACCTCGACCGCGGTGAGAGCGCCGCCCAGGGGAGCACGGAAGATGGCGCCCAACCCGCCAGCCGCGCCCGAGAGCAGGAGCAGCCGCCGTTCCTTGGCGGAAAACTCGAATTTCGTGGCAAGCCATGAGCCGACGCCCGCGCCCATCTGTGTGATGGGGCCCTCGCGACCGGCCGAGCCGCCCGAGGCGATGGTCAGCACCGAACACAGACCCTTGATGATGGCCACACGGGGACGGATGACGCCCCCCTGGTTGTGGAAGGAATTGATGGTGGCGTCGGTGCCGTCGGTGCCGCCATTGATGGTCTCCGGGATGAAGCGGTTGACGAGCCAGCCCGTGATCAGGCCGGTGCCGGTGGTGAACACCGGGATGAGCCAGGGACGGAATGCGCCCTCCGGGCCGTGGAAGAGCCCTTCGCCCGCCGGATCAGGGGAAACCATGCCGGCCAGGTGGTGTTGAAGAAAGAATTTGCCCGCCTCGACCAGCCAGAAGAACCCCACGGCGACAAGGCCGGAGATGGTGCCGACCAGCACGCCGATGACGAGCCAGCGGAAAGAGGCAACGGTGGTATAGGACTTGGCTAATTCACGCCAGTAATTGAAAAATTGGTTCAAAAGACTCATTGCGGTTTGCTCGAGGTGGTGCGTTGGAAATCGGGCCGGGTCACCTTGATGGCGGCCTCGGGCTGAGAGAGAATCTGGCGGCCCAGTTCCACGTCCTTCCGGATGCGGCCCTTCAGCTCGTCGATGCCTGAAAATTTGCGTTCGTCACGGATGCGTTGAACAAAGTGGACGCGGATGTCGCTGCCGTACAGGTCGCCCTTGAAGTCAAGGAGGTGCGCCTCAACGGACAGGGCGTCGTTGCCGAAGGTGGGATTCTTGCCGATGTTGGCCACACCCATGTGGACCTCTTTGTTTACCTCGACCCAGATGGCGTAGACCCCGGGCTTGGGGAAAAGTTCGTCCACCAGCTTGAGGTTGGCGGTGGGAAAGCCAAGCAGTCGTCCTCCCCGGTTCATGCCGTGCACAACTTCGCCCTTGACCTGATAGAATCGGCCGAGCAGGGGCAGTACGGGCCAGACCTTGCCTGCCTGCACCAGGTCGCGGATACGGGTGGAACTGACCACGGCCCCGTCGATGGACACCGGGTCCAGGCGGTCCACGGTGAAGCCCTTCTTGCGGCCCAGTTCGGAGAGGGTCTCGAAGTTCCCGGCGCGACCCTTGCCCAGGTGGTAGTCATAGCCGATGATCATTTCCTTCATGTGCAGCCCGTCGAGCAGGTATTTCTGCACGAAATCCTCTGGCGAGAGTTTGGCCATCGCCATGGTGAAATTGAGCAGGAGACAGACTTGCGGGCCATACTGCGAGAGAAGCTCCAGCTTCTGTTCCGTAAGGGTGATGAAAGGCGGAGCGTCGTTGCGGAGCACCCGCAGGGGGTGGGGATCGAAGGTAACCACGACACTGGTCCGGTCGGTGGCCCTGGCCCGCGAGCAGGTCAGGTCGATGAGCCTCTGGTGTCCCTTATGGACGCCGTCGAAGTTGCCGATGGTGACGCAGGAGTCGCCGATGGCGTCCCGGATATCTTCTGGATTGTTGACGATGATCATTGGCTTTGTTGTCCAGCTGGAGTCGAGGGCAAATAAATTACGTGAAAAAGCGTTGCGCTTCAAGGCCGGTTTACTTGTCCGGTTTGGAACGATCCTGAATGGTCTTTTTGAGTTTCTCCAGTTCGTCCTTTTGTGCCTGGGTTGAGGCCTTGGCTTCGGCACCCTGTTCGTGATAGCGCGCCTTGCGCATGTCGTTGGAGTAGAGGGCGGCGTAGGCGAGGTGCAGGTTGCCTCCGAACTCGTCCCCGGACTCGCCGAGGATCATGCCCAGGTGGTGGTGGACTTCGCTGTCCTCCGGCACCAGTGCAAGGACTTTGCGCATGGTCTCTGCGCCACGTGCGCTCTGGCCCGCCTCTGCCTGAAGCCGGGCGAGGTAGAAGAGCCCGAGGGCGTCGCGCCTGTTTTTGATGACCGCCATCTGGAGATATTTGAAGGCTTCCTTCTGGTTGCCCGTCTTGAATTGGAAAATGCCTGCCTCGCGGGCTACCAGTGGGTCCGAGCCGTCCATGGACAGGGCCTTGGCAAAGGATGCTGCCGCGCCGTCCAGGTCCTTGAGCCTTTGTTGTGCGATTCCCATGCCCACGTAGTCCATGGCTGTGCGTTCCGCTGGCTTGAGGTTGTTGAAATAGGCCAGCGCCGTGTCGGCGGGGGACATCTTGGCCCGGACAATGGGCTGTATGTGGCGAAGGGTGACGGTCTCTTCCTTCCGCTCGGCAAAGGACGCGGGCATGCGCGAAATGCGATCGTGGAGGTAGGTGATGCGCTCGCTCAGGCCCGGGTGGGTGGAGATGTAGGTGGGAATCTGCGAGCCGGAATCGAACCAGCGTTTTTTGATCATGATCTGAAAAGTCTCCGGCATGCCTTCCGGGTTGTACCCGGCCTTGACCAGAGAGTTCAGGCCCACGTGGTCGGCCTCGTTTTCGTCCTCACGCGAGTATTTCAGCATGGCTGCGGTGGCCATACCCTGGCTGCCCGCCATGATTGCCGCAGCAGCTTTGCCCGACCCTTTGCCTCCGGCCATGCCCAGGAAGGCGCCGGCCAGGATTCCGGCCATGCTCAGTATGCCGACCTTGCCCTGTTTTTCGATACGACTTGCCACATGACGTTGTGATACGTGGGCCAATTCGTGAGCGATGACCGCCGCCAACTGGTCCTCGGACTGAACTTCCTGAAGCAGGCCGGTGAAGATGTATATGTAGCCGCCGGGAATGGCGAAGGCGTTGAGGATGGGGTTGGACACCACCGCGCTCTGGACGCGGAAGGGCATGGGCCGTTTGGCCTTGACGATGTTCTGGACCACCTTGTCCACGTAGTCGGTGATGTAGGTGTCCCCGACCATGCCCATCTGGGTGCGAATCATGCGGTCGAATTTGCGGCCCATCTCGTTTTCCTGACGGATGGTGATCTTGGTCTCGGGCAGGATGCCGGCATAGGCGGTCATGGCCGGAGACAGGACGAGCAGGAGAGCCGCAAAAAGCGCCGGCAGGATGGAGATGAAACGTTTCACGTAATATCCCGGTGGTTGAATGGCTGCGCCCATTGTAATCATTTGGGCAGCCGTGGCAACCTTGTTGCGCCATTTGCACAAAATACGAAGCGGCCCCGGAGGGCCGCTTCTTCGATTGCCGTGAAAGGTCCGTTTACTTGGACATGGAGTCCAGAAACTCCCTGTTGTTCTTTGTTCCCTTCATCTTGCCTCGCAGGAACTCCATGGAGTCTATGGAACTCATGGGAGAGAGCAGCTTGCGCAGGATCCAGACGCGGTTGAGCACGTCCTCGCCCAGGAGCAGCTCTTCCTTGCGGGTGCCGGAACGGTTGATGTCGATGGCCGGGTAGACGCGCTTCTCGGCCAGATGGCGGTCCAGGTAGAGCTCCATGTTACCGGTGCCCTTGAACTCCTCGAAGATGACCTCGTCCATGCGCGAACCGGTGTCGATGAGCGCGGTGGAGATGATGGTCAGGCTGCCGCCCTCCTCGATGTTGCGCGCCGCGCCGAAGAAGCGCTTGGGGCGCTGCAGTGCGTTGGCGTCGATACCGCCGGAGAGGACGCGGCCGGATGAAGGAGTCACCGCGTTGTAGGCGCGGCCAAGACGGGTGATGGAGTCAAGGAGGATGACAACGTCCCGCTTGCGTTCCACCAGGCGCTTGGCCTTTTCGATGACCATTTCCGCGACCTGGACGTGGCGGGTCGGCGGTTCGTCGAAGGTGGAGGAGACCACCTCGGCCCTGACCGTGCGCTGCATGTCGGTCACTTCCTCGGGCCGCTCGTCGATGAGCAGCACGATGAGGTCCACCTCGGGATGGTTGGCGTTGATGGAATTGGCGATGGTCTGGAGCATGATGGTCTTACCGGTGCGGGGCGGGGCCACGATGACGCCGCGCTGCCCTTTGCCGATGGGGGCCAGCAGATCGATGATGCGGGAGGAATAATTCTTGTCGCCGTTTTCCAGCTTGAGCTGCTCTTCGGGGTAGAGGGGCGTCAGGTTGTCGAACAGGACCAGGTTCTTGGAGTGTTCGGGCTTCTCGAAGCCGATTTCGCTGACTCGGAGCAGGGCGAAGTAGCGCTCGCCTTCCTTGGGCGGGCGGATCTGTCCGGAGACGACGTCACCCTTGCGCAGGCCGAAGCGGCGGATCTGGGACGGGGAGACGTAGATGTCGTCAGGGCCGGGCATGTAGGAATACATGGGCGAGCGCAGGAATCCGAAGCCGTCGGGCAGGATTTCAAGAACGCCGTCGCCGAAGATCTGGCCGTTCTGCGATGCGCACTGTTGGAGCAGCTCGAAGATCAGCTCCTGCTTGCGCATGGAGCTGGGGTTTTCCACTTCCAGCTGGACCGCCAGGTCGGTCAGGTCCTGCATGGATTTCAGTTTGAGCTCGGCAAGATTGAGTTTGTCTACGCCGTTGCCGTTGGTTTCCGTCGTCACCTTCGGCTTTTTTTTGCTTTTGGCGGCGGGCTTGACTTTGCCTTTGGTCTCTTTAGTGGTCTTTTTTTCGGCCATATGGATGAAATTCGATGTTTATAGGTTGGTGAGTATATCAATTTGGCCCCGAATGGGCGTCCAGGCGGATGGAATGCCGAATGTCGGCTGGTGCATGTGAGGTGGGTGTCGCGCCACAACGATGGCGATGCGGCAGTGACCTCATACTCGGGTTAATTGACGATTTGGTGTGTCAAATCACAATGATAGTGGGATATATGTATCAAGCCGCAGAGGCGGCGACAAAACCGAAGTATACTAAACAGGCGTTGTTGACAAGTACTCTTGGAGGTTCCCGGCAAAAATCGCGGGCTCAACGCATTCCCGAGCACTCCCGGCCCCTGCTTCAGACCGGCTAGGCGTCTTCTTCCTGGGCTGCGATGACATCGGCGAACATCTCATTGATGTCGTCCTTGATCTGCTCCTGATCGCGATCAACAGAATAAGCCAGTTCCATGGAAACCAGTCCCATGGCCTGTTCCAGCAGACGGCGCTCGCCAAAGGAGAGCTCCTTGTCCTTGCCGATGAGGAAAAGCTCCTTCAGGACGTAAGCCACGTCGGAGAGATCGCCACTCTTGAGCTTTTCGGAATACTCACGGTAACGGCGGTTCCAGTTTTGGCCGGTATACCCAGTAAAATCGGATCGATCGTTGAGGGAATCGAAGATACCCTGGCCGGTTTTGGCATCACAGACCGGGCGCAACCCCACGTTCTCGGCGTTGGCCACGGGAACCATCAGGGTCACGTTGTTGCTCAGGATGCGAACAATATAGAAATCGGCTTTCACACCACCGATTTCCTGGGATTCGATCCGCTCAACGCGGCCGACTCCCTGGGAGGGATAGACAACTAACTCATTGACCTTGAACACGGGAAAAAAGGCTCCTTAGATTGCGGCTTTCATATGCGCAGAAATTCATCATACCCAAATTAACGGAAAGAGTCCATGGCTTATGGGGCAAACCATTCGTTTTCAAAATCGCTTCGAAAGCTGGCAGGTCGCAACAGATTGTTTTCAACACACTGGGATATAAAGATGAAAGAGTATTTAGCTTTGCTGAAATACCATTCACGCCAGTTATTCATCAAATAGATTCAGCAAACGGAAAGGATCGGATGGGTGATCAACCGTTTTCTTCTCCTGTATCGTCCTTCTCCGCAGGCCCTTCCGGTTCTTCCAGGGAGAAGCCGTTGATGTGCTGAGTGGCGAATCCCTGTCCCCGGCGATAAAAGATGTCCAGCCCCTTGCACGCGTGTTCGATGACAGCCGGGATGTGTCTTGCGTTTTCCGGCAGGAACGGTTCCAGAACCCAATCGCTGATGGGCTTGTATTTATCCTCCGGGCGGCCCACCCCCAGGCGCAACCGGAAAAAATTCGGAGTGTTCAGTTGTTCCTGTATCGATTCCAGCCCGTTGTGCCCGTTATTGCCGCCGCCTTTCTTGAGTTTCATTCGTCCTACGGGCAGATCGAGCTCGTCATGAACAACCATTACCTGGTCGGGAGTCAGGCCGTGCCGTCCGCAGATCTTGGAAACCGCCTTGCCGCTCAAGTTCATGTAGGTCATGGGCTTGGCCAGAAGTCGGTAGGCTCCGGCGAAGCGGATTCTCCAGAGGGCGTAGTCGCCGGATTCCTCGATCTGCTCCAGGCGCATGTTTTTTCTGGAAGCGCCAATGGCCAGCAGATGGTCCACCAGCATGAAGCCGATGTTGTGCCGGGTGTTCTCGTATTTGGGGCCGGGATTCCCCAGGCCGACGATGACGCCTTTGTAGTCCATGGTACTGTGTGGGGGATAAGGGTGATACCTGATATAGAAATTCTATCAGGCCTTGCCCGAAGAGGCAAAAAAAACTCCCGGAGCACGGCGGGCCATGCTCCGGGAGGTCCATACGTAATGTGGTGGGGCGCTATTCAGCGGCCTCTTCAGCTGCTTCGGCTTCGCCTTCTTCACCTTCTTCGTCGTCGTCAGCACCGCGCTTGGCAGCGATGCTCAGGACGGCGTAGTTCTCGTCGAAGACAGGAGTCACACCCTCGGGGAATTCAATGTCCTCGATGTGCACGGAGTCCATGATCTCCAGGCCGGAGATATCAATGATGAGGGACTCGGGGATGGCCATGGGCTTGCAGATGACTTCAACGGACTCGCGGAACAGTTCCAGAGTACCGCCGAGCTTGACGCCCGGGGAGGAGCCGGTGATCTCGAAGTGGACGGCGACCTTGATTTCCTTGTCCAGATCGACGCCGAAAAAGTCGACGTGTTCAGGAGTGCCCGAGACAGGCTCGTTACGCACGCGCCAGAGCAGGGAAGGATGGGTCTGGGTCTTGCCGTCCTTTTCCAGGACCAGGTCGAAGACCTGGGCGTTGCCGAGGGCGGAGTACGCCTTCTGCAGGGGGATCATGGCCACCTTGACCGGGATGTTGGCGCCCTTGGCATCGTAGTAAATGCCCGGGACCATGCCGGTGGCACGGAGGCGGCGGTTGGGGCCCTTGCCCAGCTGGGTGCGTTCCTGAACGTTGAGTTTAAGCAGTTCTGCCATTGGAGTTTCTCCTTTTACGCCCTGGCCGTCTCCCATAGACGGACGCTCGCGCTTTAAATGGTTGTTGCCGTTTGGGCGGGGTGTTCCCTGCCGTTGCGGCTGCTTCTATCTAGATAAACAGAACGGACACGGACGATTCCGTGTGCACGTTGTTGATAGCTTTGGCCAGCAGGGACGCTACAGAGCGCACCTTGATCTTCTGGCAGCAGTTTTCATCCTTGAGCGGGATGGTGTCGGTGACGATGACCTCGGAGAAGGCGGACTCCTCCAGGCGTTGGATGGCCGGGCCGGACAGGACCGGGTGGGTCGCGCAGGCCATGACTTCCTTGGCGCCGTTGTCCATGATCACGTTGGCCGCAGCGCACATGGTGCCTGCGGTGTCGATCATGTCGTCGATGACCACGGCCACCTTGTCCTTGACGTCGCCGATGATATGCATGGCCTTGGCCTGGTTGGGCGCGTCGCGGCGCTTGTCCACGATGGCCAGGGTGGCGCCCAGCCGTTTGGCGTAGGCACGGGCGCGTTCCACGCCGCCGGCATCAGGAGAGATGATCACGAAGTCGTCTTCACGGTCGCGCAGGTGCTCCATAAGGACCGGGGCGGCGAACAGGTTGTCCACCGGACAGTCGAAGAAGCCCTGGATCTGGCCCGCGTGCAGGTCACAGGTGACCAGCCGCTGCATGCCGGCTGCGGACATGATGTCGGCCACCAGCTTGGCGGAGATGGGCGCCCGGGGAACCACTTTCCGGTCCTGGCGCGCATAGCCGAAGTACGGAACAACGGCGGTGACGCGGGAGGCGCTGGCACGCTTCAGGGCGTCCAGCATCAGGCACAGTTCCATGAGGTGGTAGTTGACCGGCGAGCAGGTGGGTTGGACCACGAACACGTCGTCGCCGCGCACGTTCTCGCCGATTTCAATGCGGATCTCGCCGTCGGAAAAGCGTTCACGCAACACCGGGGACGGCTTGGTACCAAGGTGTTCGCAAATGGCCTCGGCCAGCTGCGGGCTGGCGGAACCGGAAATGATCTTCAACTCACCATGCATGTCAACATTCCTCATGCGCTGTTTAAAAAAGTGGCTGGGGCGGGAGGACTCGAACCCCCGAATGTCAGGACCAAAACCTGATGTCTTACCACTTGACGACGCCCCAGCAAAATTTTGTCGAGAAGCGGCCAATCGCTGCGTTGCTGCGCAGCAGCCGGACTCTTGCGTATTAAAATACGCGGCGTTCCCGTCTTCTGCTTGCGCCTTGCGCTTGACCGCTTCTCGACAAAATTTGCCGAAGTCGGCGGCCAATCGCTGCGTTGCCGTGCTGTACGCTCGGCAGCTTCTCCACAAAATTTTACGGCCGGACGGCCTGGCTGTTCGGGGATTCAGGGATGCGGAACACGCTCATGGCATGTCTGCGGCCCTGGCCCGTCCTGGGGCGATCCGGCGGCGAACGGAGTGATCAGCGACACTCCGTCACGACTATTTCAGTCCCGTTTTCCTTGAGAGCCCTGACAGCGGACATGGCTGAATCCCTGTTGCGGTACAGACCGAACAGGGAGGCTCCCGAGCCGCTCATGGCGGCTGCCGCCGCACCGGTCTGGATGAGCTTTTCCTTGATCTTGCGCAAAGTTGGATGCTTTGCAAAGACAACAGGCTCCAAGTCGTTGACCACTTCCAGGGGCGAAACGGGAGATGGATTCTTAGTATCCTTGCCTAGGGTTGTCAAGGAATCATCAATCTTGCGGAAGTCGTTGGCCTCATCCCATGCCTGGAAGGCCCAGGGGGTGTCCACGTGAAGGTCGGGCATGACCAGGACGAGTGTCATGCCTGAGAGTCCCGGCGAAGCCGGAGTCAGCTCTTCGCCGATTCCTCGCGCGAGGGCCGGGCCGTCCATGAGGAAAAAGGGAACGTCCGCGCCCAGAGTTGCGGCCAGTGCCAGGAGTTCCTGCGTGGTCAACGCGTTCGGCCCGGCGTTCTCGTTAAGCCAGCGGAGCATTGTTGCGGCGTTTGACGATCCTCCGCCAAGCCCGCCGCCCATGGGAACGGTCTTGTTCAGGGTTACGAACATGCCGGGCTGGAAGCCGGTGGCCGCGCCGAACGCCTTCCATGCCTTATAAATAAGGTTGGAGGTGGACTCCAGGTCCGGACATTCCGGGCAGCGCAGGTACATGTGTTCGTCGTGCCCCGGCTCGATGCGGACTGTGTCGTGTAGGTCGTCCACCGGATAGAAGAGGGTGTCCAACTCATGGTAGCCGTCCTCGCGAAGTCCGAGGACCTTGAGGTAGAGATTGATCTTGGCCGGGGAGGCGAGGATGGACTCGGAGAAAGGTTCGCTACGTGTCATGATAGTGAAAAGGGGGCTCCGAAGAGCCCCCTGTTGATGGTGCTTATTGGTCTTCGAGCGGCAGGGCCACGAAGAGGTTCTGTCCCTGGCGCTTGATGAGCAGCATGACCGCGCCGCGCTTCTTGTCGCGCTGAATCACGGCCTCCAGTTCGGCGGGCGTGTTCACGTCCTGCTGGTTGGCCTGGACGATGACGTCACCCTGGCGCACGCCTTCATCGGACGCGGCAGCATTGGGGTCCACCTGGACCACGAGCAGGCCATGCGCCGAGCCGAGTCCCAGTGCGGCGGCTTCCTTCTTGCTGATGGGCTTGACGGACATGCCGAGCACGTTGGACGCCTGCTTGGGAGGCACGGGCTGCATGGAGGCCATGGCCTTTTCGCCGCGCTGGCCGAGGGTGACCGTGCGGGTGATCTCCTTGCCGTTGCGCCACAGGGTCAGCTTGGCCTTTTCGCCGGGCTTCAGGTTGGCGATGCTTCGGAGCAGTTCATTGCTGTCGTGTACCTTGATGCCGTTGACTTCGAGGACCACGTCGCCCTGCTTGACTCCGGCCTTGGCCGCGGGCTGGCCTTCGCCAACAGAAGCGATGAGCGCGCCGGTGGGCTCTTCAAGGCCAAGGGCCTTGGCCTGGTTCTCGTCAACGGGCTGGATGGTCACGCCGAGCCAGCCGCGCTGGTAGGTCTTGCCCTGCTTGAGCTGGGCGATGATCTCCTTGGCCTGGTTGGACGGCACCGCGAAGCCGAGGTTCTGGCCGGCCGCGTTGATCAGGCTGTTGATGCCGATGACCTCGCCCTTCATGTTTAGGAGCGGGCCGCCGGAGTTGCCCGGGTTGATGGACGCGTCGGTCTGGAGGAAATTATCGAACGGGCCTACGCGCAGGTTGCGGTACTTGGCCGAGATGATGCCTGCGGTGACCGTATTGTCCAGTCCGTAGGGGTTGCCGATGGCCAGGACCCATTCGCCGACTTTGATCGCGTCAGAGTCGCCGAAGTTCAGGACCGGAAGCGGCCTGTCGAGGTCGATCTTGATCACGGCCAGGTCGGTCTCCTTGTCCTGGCCGATGATTTTGGCCGGGTGCTCGGAGTTGTCGCCCTGGAAGTGGACGGTCACCTTGTCTGCTCCGTCGATGACGTGATTGTTGGTGACGATCAGCCCGTCGGACGAAATAACGAAGCCGGAGCCCTGGCCACGCTGCTTGCGAGGCTGTTTGCCGGGCTGCTGGCCGAAAAACTGGTCGAAGCGGTCGAAGAAGTCCTTGAACGGATGACCATCCGGGATCTGCTGCCTGAATTGCTCGGTCTGAGTCGGCACGTCCGCGACTTTCTCCGTGGAGATGAAGACCACGGATTTACCCGCAGTGGCCGCCAGTTCAGTGAATTCGGGCAGGTTGTTCGCCTGTGCGAACACCGGCAGGAACAGCACAAGGGATAAGACAAGGGTGAATTTGAGGGTTTTGCGAATCATGATGACTCCTTGAAAGGATGCGGAAAACAGGATGCGGGCTGACCCGCGTTCATGAACTATATAACTTTTTTTTGCCGTGTAAACCGTGTGAACGCGATTGCACCAAAAAAATGCGCATCCGGTGATTGCCTGCGGGCTCCCGTCATCATTCCAAGGCACATCAAGGAGTGCTTGCATTTTTCCCTTTGGTCGGCTAGTGAATTCCACCCGTGCCCCCATAGCTCAGTTGGATAGAGCGCTGGATTCCTAATCCAGGTGCCGCGTGTTCGAATCGCGCTGGGGGCACCATGAATTTCCTTAACGGGACGGTTTCAAAAGAAACCGTCCCGTTTTTTTTGTACAGGGTATCCTGAGTAACAAGCCAGGTATGGAACGGTGAACAGCTGGTGAGGGGCATCCTGGTTTGCCTTCGGATAACAAATTATTGGTGCCGAAAAGAAGAGGGGCGCGCCATTTCAGGCGCGCCCCTCATATATTGCGTAGCTGATGGACTAAGCAGAATGTCTTTTGCGACGGAATACCAGCAGGCCGCCCATACCGATTGCCATAAGAAGGACAGTGCCGGGTTCAGGAACGGACGGATTGAGCTGGGGGCCGGTGCCGACATCAATGAGAGAGGCATCAACGCCCTGGGTGAAGTCATAGTAGTTGTCGCCCGGAGTGTCAGCGTCGAAAAGGCTGTAAGCAATGGAGCCGCCAGCCATGGAGGCATACAAGCTGCTGAGGAACGTGTTGTCACTGCTGTAGAAAAAGCCGGTTCTGAGTTCGTCATCATTAAAACCGTAACTCGTTGCACCCAAGGAGGTTCCGGTGGAGGAAGTCCTCTCGGTAAGGACATTGCTGAAGTTTTGCATGTAGATGCCGTTCAGCCACAGATCGACGTCGCCATCGTCAAAGTCACCGGGCGCCGTGTCGCCATCCCACAGGGTGACGCGGACAGCTGCTTCCAAGAGACCGCCGCCGAGGGAGCTCAGGATGCTGGCGGTGAAGCCCGTTTGCGTACCGATAGTCTGGGGGGTGGAACCGGCATAGCCCACGTACAGAGACGAAGCCGAAAGCTGGGCAACCACGCGGTTGTTGTTCTGGCCTTTGAGCTCAAGAACGATGCCTCCCACTTCTGAGACGGTGCCCGGGAGTGCACCGAATGAAGTGAGGGATGTGGTGGTGGATGTCGAGGCCGAAGCCAGGGCCGGAAAAGCGAACAGAATCAAACTCAGTGCCATCAGTTTAAGAGATTTTATGTTGCCCTCCTGCGAATATTAAAAGTTAAAGCAATAAGCGTATCAATGACTGCCCCTTTAATTTTCTTTATGTTTCTTTAGCAAGAGGGTGCGTAAATGTAAGGTTTCCCGACTGTGGCGAATAAAATTCATGGGATTTTTTACACCTGCTCCGCCATTTCGTTGCAGGGGGCGGCATGCCAGACGGGAAGCCCGAAATGGCGGGGTGGTTCCAGCGAACGGGAAAATCGAATTTCGTGCCGAATAAATGAATCGGAGGTCCGCTCAATACAATTGATGCGGGCCTCCGGGAATTGGTATTTTGAGGTATCGATTAGGTAAGGACCAACTCTTCCAGCTGTTTGCGCTTGTGCTCCGTAGGTTGACCTGGAGCGGGGTGGCCGACGGCAAGCAGGCCCACGATGCGCAGGCCCGGGGGCAGCCCTAGCATATCCTTTATCTTTTGTTCGTTGAACATGCCGACCCAGCAGGTTCCGAGCCCCAGTTCAACTGCACGGAGCATCATGAAGGAGATGGAGATACCCACGTTCATCGCCGCCGCGCCGAAACGCGCACTTTCGGCCGCCGAGGACTCCCGCTCAACGTATTCGTCGATTCCTTTCATGGTATCCCCTTTGATCAGGTCGTTCTCCCTGTAGAAGAATGCGCTTGCCTGGGAATCGCGGACATAGCCTTCGGTGTCGGCGCAGCAGACGATGATCGCGCCAGCTCCGGCAAGCCAGGCCTGGGTCCGTGAGATTTCTTTTTTGCCGAATTCAGTAAGCAGCGATTTGTCCCGCACGGCCTTGTAGCGCCATGGTTGGGAGTTGAGGCTGGACGGGGCCAGTCGTGCTGCCTGGAACAGGGCGTCGAGTTGGTCATTCGAAACTGGTTTTTCGGTGAAGGTGCGTACGCTGTGCCGTTTGGTGATGGCATCCATAACGCCAAGATTTGTGTCTTTGGGCATGATATGGCTCCTTGCTGATTGTTGCAGTGAACCGGAATTGACATGGCCGTGCCGTTTGCCTGGGACTTCCATCCTCCAGCTCGAGTTAAAGGGGGAGCTTATTGACTCCCACCGATGATCATTGAGTTGAAGTGCGGAATTTCCGGTTCCGTCCATGTTACACCTTTACGGTGCAGGGAGAACCCTTTTGGTGAATTGTCTATTTACCAAAAATGGATCACTGAAAAGGCTTTGGACGAACTCGTTCGCCTTTCGGAGGGTGTCGCAGGAGTGGTGCGGCTTATGAAGGCTAAAGCAGTTTTTTCCTGACGAAATAGACCAGCATGATCACGCCCACGGCACCCATCAGGCCCAGGGCGAGGAAATAGCCGTAGCGCCATTGTAGTTCGGGCATGTTCTGGAAATTCATGCCGTAGACCCCTGCGATGAAGGTCAGGGGAATGAAGAGTGTCGCGATGACGGTCAGGAATTGCATGACCTTGTTGGTACGGATGCCGATCATGGAGATCTGGTAGTCGATCATGCTTTTGAGGATGTCGTGCAGGGCGAAGGTCCCTTCCACGGACTGAGCACTGTGTTCGGCCACGTCCCGAAGGTAGGGCAGCGCCTCCTCGGGCGTTTCCGCGTCCTCGCGCAGGAGCGCCTTGAAAATGTCCTGAACGGGCATCAGGATATTCCGGAGCAGGATGGTCTCCCGCTTGATTTCGTAGAGCTGGCCGAGGTTGTCGTCGGTTGTCTCCTCCAGCAGTGAGGCCTCGAGCTTTTCGGACAGTTCTCCCAGTTCTCCCAGGGCGGCAAGATGGCGGTCCACAAGGGCATCCAGAATGGCCGCCACCAGGTAGGCCGAGCCCGTGGACCTGAGTTTTCCTTTTCCTTTGCCCAGGCGGGCCAGGATGCCGTCCAACAGCCCGTCGTCCTCTTCCGTGAAGACCACGACCAGTCCGTTGCGCCAGAACAGGCTCACCTGCCGGCTTTCCAGGCGGTGATCCGCCATCTGTACATTTTTCATGACCACGAAACCGGTGTCATCGTCGAGCCAGGCCAGCTTGGCGCGCTGCCCCATGTTCATGACATCCTCCAGGGCCAGGGTCGGAAAGCCTAGTTGGGTTCCTATGGTCCGGATCATTTCCGGGTGATGCACGCCTACCACGTGAACGAAGTTGACTCTGCCGCTGGGCAGTGAATCTTGGTCCAGGGCGTCCGCCGTGCGCGAGTCCAGATTGTTCGTGTCATAGGAGTGGACGCGAAGAAAGGGGACGAAGTTCTTTTCTTCGCCCGCATAGAGCAGGGTCCCGGGCGGGACGTCCCGCTTGTGATGAATCCATCGTAGAAAATCGAACATGCTGGCACCCGGCCTTGCTGGGGTTTCCGGAATGCTTCCCACGATAGTGCGAACCGCAGAGAATTGTCTATAGACATTCCCTGCGGTTGCAAGCGTTATTGATTGGCGTGCGCTTCCCGAATCCTGCCGGCGATATAATCCTTCACGTCGGGAGAATCCACATCGAAGCAGTGTCCGTCCTCGCCGAGCAGGCCGCCGGGCACGAAGTCGCCCAGTTCGTCCGGGTCGGTTATGGTTTCGCCGTAAAAGCAGACCGAGAGCCAGCGGTCTGCCGGATCGTCGTCGATGACGTCGACCATGACGAAGAGCGGGCGCTTGTCCTGGCTGGTCTTTTCGCCACGCAGGGAAAACGTGATTCCGGGACGGGCGATGAAGTGGACCTTGGTGTCCTCAAGCGATTCCAGGAGGTTTTTGTATTCGAGGAAGGTGGGCTTCACTTCGGCGGGGTCTTCTGTCCATTCGGCGATAAACTGTTCGAGCTCCATTGTATGTTCTCCGGGCTGCTGGTTGCGTTGGACAATCGGGCCTGAGGAAGGGGCATACCGCCAGTGATGGGTTCGAGGCCACAATTGCATGAAACGTCCGTCACATACCAAGGCTTGTGGCATTTCTCAAGGAGAGGTTGTGGGCGTTGCCAATCGGTTGTGAAATATCGTACTTGTCAATTGTGTCGTTCCAGGTATGATCCAAACCGGGGTCTGATTTGCGCCCTTGTCCTAGTTGTTGCATGCCGAGGGGGGGATGGTTTGCTTTTGGACGTCATGCATGGTTCCATTCGCAAGAAATTGATTTTTCTCGTTTTATTGGCGACATTGCCGGTCTTCGCCGTGCTCCTCGTCAATCAGGTCAACGAGCGAAATGACGATGTCCGGCTTGCCGAGCAGGACATCATCATCTTTCTGCATGGGTTCAGCGAGGTTCAGCGGGGAATCACGGACTCCACCAGGACTCTTCTTGGCACCATCTCGGAACTACCGGAGATTCGTAACGGAGATCCCGTCGGTTCCAGACGTATCCTGAGCACACTGCTCAAGGCCAACCCAATCTATACAAACGCCATCCTGGTGGACCTGGCAGGCAAGGTCGTGGCCATGGGGCGGGGCCAGGACAAGGGGTTGAATTTTTCTGATCGGAAGCAGTTCAGGGACGCTGTCCGGACAAAGCGGTTCGCCAGCGGCGAGTTCGTCATCGGTAAGCAGACCGGGAATTCCATCTTTCCTTTTGGCATGCCTGTCCTGAACGAGGATGGCGGGGTCGAAGGCGTCGTGCTTATCGGCGTGGACCTGGAGGTGTTCGGCGGCCTGTATGACAAATCCCGATATCCCGGGGGCGCCTTTTTCGGACTGTGCGATCATCGGGGCCTGCGCCTGTATCGGCACCCGATGCCCGAAGGGCTCAATCTGGGCGACCCCATCGTCAGGCGGGTGTTCGAGGCTGCGAAAGGTGAGGACAGGCCTGGTCTGCTCAATGCCGTGACCTCGGAAGGCGTGCCCCGGATAGTGGCTTTCGAGCCGTTGCGCCTCACGCCGGACGATCCTCCCTACATGTACATGTTCATGGGATTGGATCATGCGAGCATCGTGGCCAGGGCCAACCGGTCGCTGTTGTATGGTGCCGTGGTCGCGGTGATTTCGTTGTGCTGCGCATTGTTGTTCGCCTGGCTTCTCGGTTGGAAGGCTATTGCCGCCAAGATCGACCGGTTGGCCCTGGCCGCCCGTCGGTTGGGCCGGGGCGAGGAAGGGGTCTCCAGCGGCGTCCCCTACGAAGACGGCGAGATCGGGCAGTTGGCGCAATCTTTCGATACCATGTCGGTGCTACTCAAGAAACGCGAAGTGGATCTTCACGCGGCCAAGGAGGCGGCCGAGGCAGCCAACAAGGCCAAGGATGAGTTTCTGGCAAATATCAGCCACGAGGTGCGCACGCCTCTCAATGGCGTGATGGGCATGCTGCAACTGGCAAAGGAGGCAGCCGTATGTGAGGAGCAACGCTCATATCTGAATACGGCGCTGGATTCCTCCCGTAGCCTGCTCCGCGTGCTCAACGACCTGCTCGACTTCATTAAGGTCGGAGCGGGCAAGCTTGAACTGCTGGAGGAGCCTTTTGACCTCAAGGAGTTGCTGGAGCAGGTGGCCGGGTTGTTCCGACAGCAGGTGGCCGAAAAGGGCGTATCGCTAGAAACGGAGATACACTCCTGTGCGTCGGGCTATTACCTCGGCGATGCCGGGAGGCTGCGCCAGGTCATGTTCAACCTGATGGGCAACGCCATCAAGTTCACCCATACAGGCAGCATTACCATCGAAGTCTCGGCCGAGGCGGAGGGCAAGGAAGGAATAGTACGGCTCGATTTCGCCATAAAGGACACCGGGGTCGGGATCCCGGAGGACAAGCTGGAGTATATCTTTGACGCTTTTACCCAGGTGGACGGCTCGCTTTCGCGTGAGTATCAGGGCACCGGCCTCGGGTTGCCCATCGTCAAAAATCTGGTGTCGCTCATGGGCGGGAAATGCGTCCTGAAGAGCACGGTCGGCAAGGGCACCATGGTTTTCTTTTCCGTCAAGATGCTGCGGGGGCGGAAGCCCGGGGGGGAAGCACCCGTAAGAGTGCGCCCCGTGGAGTCCCCCCCCCTGAGAATACTGCTGGTCGAGGACGAGCGAGTGAATCGGATCATGGCCAGAAGCCTTCTGGATAAGATGGGGCACACGGTCGTGACCGCTGAAAACGGCGCCGCGGCTCTGGGGGTCCTGCTTGAACAGTCCGTGGATGTGGTTCTCATGGACATCCAGATGCCGGTGATGGACGGCCTGGAGGCTACCCGGATAATCAGGACTTCGCCAGAACATCGGGGACACGCCACGGTTCCGGTTATCGCCCTGTCCGCCCATGCCGCTGATCACGACAAGCAGCGCGCACGCAAGGCGGGGGTCAACGAGTATCTCACCAAGCCTTTTGAAAAGGAGGCCCTGATGCGCGTCCTGCTAACGGTTATTCCAGGCGGGGAGTGATTCGGCGGCTACCCGTTGTCGGACACGGGGAGGGTGAATGTGAATGAACTGCCCCCCCCCTCGGCCGAGCAGACCGATATGGTGCCCCCGTAGTGGGTGATGATTTCCCGGCAGATGGTCAGGCCCAGCCCGGTTCCCTTGTCCTGGGGCGCGACGGTATCTCCGTTTCCAAGTTTATGGAACTTCTCGAAAATTTCTTCCCACGATGACTCGGGAATGCCCTGGCCGGTGTCCTCCACCGTGATCCTTACGTAATCCCTATCGGCTTCCATGGAAACGGAGACCTTTCCCCGGTGTGTGAACTTGCAGGCATTTCCCAACAGGTTGACGACTACCTGGTGCAGTTTGTCCGGGTCGGCGTACACGGCGGGCATCCGTTCCGGGAGTTCTACCTCCAGGCGCACAGCAGGCTTCGCGGCAAAGGCTCCGGAAAGGCTTTTGGCGGCCTGGCTGACGACTTCCGTCGGATTGAGCAGGGTGTCATTCCAGGTTGCCTTGCCGGATTCGATGCGGTTGATGTCCAGAAAGTCGTTGATGAGCCTGGTCAGCCGTTCCCCTTCGGACTCGATGATATCGAGGTTGGTGAGTAGCCGTCCTCCCTTCTTTTCCAGGTCAGGGGAATGGGACAGGGGGAGAAAATGTTTACTGAAGTCCTTGCTCGAAAGTTTGGCAAAGCCTCGGATCGACGTCAGCGGCGTCCGCAGTTCGTGCGAGATGGAGGAAACCAGGGAGGATTTGATCTTGTCCAGTTCCTTCAATCGCGTGTTGGCAGCTTCAAGTTCGGTGGTTCGACGTTTGAGTTCTGCGGTGCGTTCCTCCACCTTACTCTCCAATTCCTCGTTGAGCCGGGTGAGTTTCTCTTCGCCGATCTTCCTTTCGATGGCCAGGGCGACTTGCTCCGAAGCCGCTTCCAGCAGGTCCACGTCCGATTCACGGTAGTGAAGGGGGTCGCGGTAGTCCTGGACAGCCATGGCCCCGATGATCTCATCCTTGTGCTTCAGGGGGACGCCCATCCATACTGCGGGAGTGGTTCCCACCACGCCGATTTCCTCGACCAGCTTTTGGGAACCGGGATGGGCCATGGAAAAGTAGAGAGGCTCTCCGGTGCGGAGGATGTGGAGGACCAGGGATTTCTTTTTCTGGGAACTGACGTCGTGCATGACGTAGAACTCATCCTGTTCATCTACGAAGTAGGGAAAGTGAAGACAGTCCCTCTCCTTGTCGTGCAGGGCAATGAAGAAATTTTCGGCCCGGATGAATTCGTCAAGGATCGTGTGGATCTCGCTGTAGAGGTGCTTCAGGTCCGGGGCTGTGCCCATTGCCTTGGAAATGGCATAGCGCGCATTGGTGGTCCTTTCCCGGAGTTTCCTCTCAGTGATGTCAGTATGCGTCCCGGCCAGGCGGGAGATCGTGCCCTGTTCGTTGGATATCCCTGTTCCCCGCCCCAGAATCCAACGGTAGGAGCCGTCCTTGTGGCGCATGCGGTATTCGACCTCGAATAGCTCCGTCTTGCCTTCAATGCACTCCAGGTTGGCCTTGATGACATGGTCCAGGTCATTTGGATGAATGTGGTTTTTCCAGGAGTCGGCCACATTGGGAAATTCCTGGTCTTCATAGCCGAGGATCGCCTTGTACCGGGGGGAGAAGTAGACGGAGTCGTCCGTAAGGTTCCAGTCCCAGATGCCGTCGTTGGCGCCGCGCACCACCAGTTCGTACCGCTCTTCGCTGACGCGAAGAGCCTCAGCCGCCTGCTTGCGGTCAGTGACGTCTATGAGAGAGCAGACCCGGTTGGCGGTGCCAGGGATTATCTGGACGAAGACGTGTATTGTCCGTCGTTTTTTGGTCCAGGTCATGAAAGGAAATTCATAGTCCATGGGGGCGGTTTCCTCCATGGTCCGCGCCTTGTGGATGGAGGTCATCCTCTCCAGCGCGGTGGGATCCACGAAATCGGACCACCTCATCTTGCCCTCAATCTCTTCCTTGGGCAGTTCCGCCAAAAGAGAGAATCGGTCGTTGCAGCTTCGGATTATGCTGTCCTCACCGAAAATGACCAGGGATGTTCCCGTGTTGTTGAACAGGGTGCGGTGGTACCTTTCGCTCTCGCGAAGGGCCTGCTCCGCCTCCTTGGCTTCGGTTACGTCCACCAGAATGCCGCGGATTCCCACGGGTTCGCCGTCCTGCACGACGGGCCTGGAGTATATCTTGACGGGAATAATGCTTCCGTCTTTTCGGAGCGCTTTGTATTCATTGCCGAAATACCCGTCACCTTTGAGTATGTCGCGCATGTTTTCCAAGGCTCGATTCAAGTCGTCGGGATGGAATATCTCCGACATGGTCATGCCGGCTTCCATTTCTTCGAGGGTATAGCCAAAGACCTTCAGCGCCTCTCTGTTTACGAAAACGAGACGTTGATCCTTGTCCACCTCGAAGACAATCTGCGGCAGGTCGTCCAGAAGGCGTTTATACGTGTTCCTATGCGGGGTGTCTTGGGAAAGGACCGGCGTAACGCCATTACCCAAAATGGAACGCAGTTCCTTGAGTTCGGCTATGAGTTGGGCTTTGCTCTTCGAATCATCGTTCATACGTTGACCTTAACTGCAGGATTCATAGCCGGGATTACCGATTGTTGCAATTATTAGATGGCGCATTGAGGCTTCGTCATTTCCACGTGATAATTGGGGTGCATATATTATTATAATTGCGGAGTTGCGAAGTCTGTGTGCATCTAATGAGCGAGAACCAAATGATTTCGCCGGGAGGGTGTATGTTAAGAAAAGTATCAATTCGAATCCGAATGATCATTCTGATAGGTGTCATAATTCTTTTTACCATAGGCATTGCCGCTTCCTTTCTGAATGGCATGGGCAAGGTCGAGGAGGTTGGAGTCGAAAGGGCTTCCGCCGCCATGCTGGCCGGGGAGCGCAACAAGCTTTCCGTGTCCACGCACGCCATGGCCGTGTCCATCTCCGAGGCCATCAAGGACATCCCGGATGAAGCGGGCAAGGTGGAGATGATCCGCCGGATGGTCAAGGACATCTGGTTCGAAAAGGACAAGTCCGGCTATTTCTTCGTCTACAATCAGACGGTCAACGTGGCCCTGCCACCCAAGCCCGCAGCGCAGGGCAAGGACCTCAAGGACACCAAGGA
The DNA here is from genome assembly GCF_009762795.1 of Pseudodesulfovibrio cashew. Classification (NCBI taxonomy): domain Bacteria; kingdom Pseudomonadati; phylum Thermodesulfobacteriota; class Desulfovibrionia; order Desulfovibrionales; family Desulfovibrionaceae; genus Pseudodesulfovibrio; species Pseudodesulfovibrio cashew. The sequence goes on from NZ_CP046400.1 coordinate 2,308,604, forward strand.
CTCCAACGGGTTGTATCTTGTCAGGGAACTGAACAAGTTGGCCCATAACGGCGGCGGATTCCTGACCTATGTCTGGCCCAAGCCCGGCAAGGGCGACCAGGACAAGCTCGGTTACGCGGAGTTGATCCCCGGCACCGACATGTGGATCGGCACCGGTGTCTATCTGGATAACGTCGCCGATGAAAAGGCCGCGATTCAATCCGATATCGACGTCATCGTCACCTCGTACAGCTGGTGGATAGGCGGCACGGTTTTCGGTGTCTTTCTCCTGGTGGTCCTGCCGTTCTGTCTGCTTATTGTCCGCTCCATCGTCCAGCCTTTGAACGAAGGCGTGGCCCTGGCCGACAAGGTGGCGGGCGGCGACCTGACCGTGCGGATCTCCTCCGAATTCAAGGATGAGCCCGGACTGCTGACAGCCTCGCTGGGAGAGATGGTCTCCCGGCTCGGCGCCATCGTGGGCAAGGCCAAGGCCAGTGCGGATCAGGTGGCTTCCGGCAGCCTCGAAGTGACGAATTCAGCCCAGACACTGGCGGACGGTGCCAACAGGCAGGCCGCATCCGTGGAGCAGGTTTCCTCCTCCATGGAGGAGATGATTTCCCAGATCAGCCGGAATACCGACAACGCGCGTGAAACCGAGAAGATGGCCACGCAGACCTCCCAGGACGCCCAGAAGGGCGGAGAGACGGTCATGGAGGCCGTGGATTCCATCAAGCATATCGCGGAGAAGATTTCCATCATCGAGGAGATCGCCAGGCAGACCAACCTGCTGGCTCTGAACGCGGCCATCGAGGCCGCCCGTGCGGGCGAGGCGGGCAAGGGCTTCGCCGTCGTCGCCAGCGAGGTTCGCAAGCTGGCCGAACGTAGCGGCACGGCCGCGGCGGAGATCGGCGAGCTCTCCACTGCCACTCTGGCCAAGGCAGACGAGGCGGGCAACATGTTGACCAAGATGGTGCCGGATATCCGCAAGACCGCGGAACTCGTCCAGGAGATATCCTCCGCCAGCATGGAGCAGAATGCCGGTGCCGAGGAAATCAACAAGGCGATCCAGGAACTCGACACCGTCATTCAACAGAACGCGGCCTCTTCCGAGGAGCTTGCCTCCACTGCCGAGGAGTTTGCCAGCCATGCCGCACAGTCTCTTGACGCTATGCAGTTCTTCGACACGGGCGAGATGAGGGCGGCCCGGCCCGCTCCGACACGGGCCAAGGTGGTGCGGAGTTCTCCCGCAGCGGTATCGGCGGCCCCTGCAGCCAAGCCCCAGGCCATAGCCAAGGCCCCGTCCGGCAACGGGCTGGATCTGGACATGGAAGCGGACGACGATTTCGAAAAGTTCTAAACCCATTCTCCTCCTTTGTTGCAACGGCCCGCTTCGGCGGGCCGTTTCTTTTTGGGATTTGATCAAGGTCAATGTCGGGTGGGCTCCATTCGGATAGGGTCGTGCCCGATATCGCGGCTTGCAATCCAGGCCGATATCAGTATCCTCGCACCAACTCGGTTTCACGGAGAAGACCATGATTGCATCCAAGCCCCATCCCTCCAAACTTTATGTGGAGACCACGACTCTCTGCAATCTCAACTGCGAAATGTGCGTCAAGTACGCCGATGGCGCGTGCATTCGCGAGCAAAGCATGTCCATGGACGTGTTCCGTGCGCTGGCTCCGGCCTTCCCGCACCTGGATGGGTTGATTCTGAACGGCATCGGCGAGCCGCTTCTGGCCCCGCACCTGCTTGAAATGATATCCTTGGCGCGGCAGACCATGCGTCCCGACGCCCTGATCAGCTTCCAGAGCAACGGCATGCTGCTCACGCCTGCGCTGGCCGAGGACCTGGTCCGGGCCGGGCTGGACAAGATCTGCCTGTCGGTGGACATGGTCGGGCGGGAGGGCGTGTTTCACGGCGGTGAGGACATCAGCGACACGGTGCATGCCTTTGAATATCTGCAGGACGCTGCGCGCAAGGTCGGACGCCCGCTGTCCATCGGCGTGGAGTTCGTGCTCATGCGCGACAACGCCGAGGCCCTGCCCCGGTCCCTGGAGTGGGCGGCCGATCAGGGCGCGGATTTTGGCCTGGTCACGCATATGCTGCCCTATGCCGAGGACATGGCGGACCAGGAGTTGTTCAATCCCAATACCGATCGATCCATGCTGGAGTTCGAGCGCTGGCGGCAGGAGGCCGAAGATCTGGGGATGAATCTCTCCGCCTATTTCGGCACTTCCTGGAAATTCCGCAAGACCAACGAGGACCTCCGGCTGATGCGTTTCGTCAACGAGCGGCGAATGGAGGCCTTCTCGCGTGACATCCCCATTCATATCGTCAGTCTGGAGGAGTGGTCCACGCCGGATAAACTGGCCGAGCAGCAGTGGCTCGAAGCGCTTCTGGCCGAGGCGCGCAGCGTGGCCGAGGCGCGCGGTATGGACGTGGCGCTGCCCCCTGTGGCCGCCACCCATGAGCGCAAGTGCGATTTCATGGAGCAGGGCGTGGTTCACATAACCCCGACCGGAGATGCGCGTCCCTGCTACTTCCTCTGGCATGAGTACTCCTGCTTCATGGACAAGGGGTTGAAAAAGGTCAGCCCCGTAACCTTCGGCAACGTCACCGAAGATTCCATTCTCGACATCTGGAACAGTGAAGACTACGTGGCCTTTCGCACCGAGGCCCTCCGCTACGATTTTCCCTACTGCTCCAACTGCTCGGTGGTTCCCTGCTCGGACGTGACCGGGGCCATGGGCGTCTTTCAGCAGGACTGTTACGGCCTGAATATCCCCTGCGGCCACTGCCACTGGTGTATGGGCGGCCTCCGCTGCCTCCTCTAGCCGGAGCGCGGGAGCGGCGCATCCGCTGCGTTGGCGGGTGCGAGTCCGTCCTCGACGTAGCGTTGCTACGCCTCCGGCGTCCCCGCCCCCGCCGCCTTGCGGCTGCACCACTCCCGCGCTCCGGCCCGGCTGTATGACCGCATCCGCTGCGTTGGCGGGTGCGAGTCCGTCCTCGACGTAGCGTTGCTACGCCTCCGGCGTCCCCGCCCCCGCCGCCTTGCGGCTGCACCACTCCCGCGCTCCGGCCCGGCTGCATGACCGCATCCGCTGCGTTGGCGGGTGCGAGTCCGTCCTCGACGTAGCGTTGCTACGCCTCCGCGTCCCCGCCCCCGCTGCCATGCGGCTGCACCACTCCCGCGCTCCGGCCCGGCTGCATGACCGCATCCGCTGCGATGGCGGGTGCGACAAGGCCTTCCCTCTTCCCTTCTCTCTTTTTATCCGCAGCTTGTTGCACTGCTTCAAGAAAGTCGGCTAAGGTGAAGGATAGTGGCCTGTTCACCATTTCAGGCTTGGGCCGTCAGCAAAAGGAGGAGCGTATGCAGTCCGCGATTCGGGAATATTCAGCGGCCGAAGTCCTGGCCTTCGTCAAGGACGGAAGGGGGGTGCTGATTGATGTGCTTGTGCCGGAGCATCATGCCGTGTGCCACATCCCCGGCTCCGTCAACGCCTGCGTCTTCGAGGTTGTTTTCCAGGACACCATGGCCGGACTGGTGCCGGATAAGACTACCCCCGTCATCTTTTATGGTGCAGGGGGAAATTGTCTGGACTGCGAGACTGCTGCGGACAAGCTCTTCAGGGCCGGTTACACCGAGGTTGGCGTCTATCCTGGCGGGCTTGAGGACTGGCGAGAACAGGGCCTGCCCCTGGAGGGGGGCGCTCCGGACGAGATGGTCCCGCCGCATCCGAAGTTGGTCCTGGAATCCAAAGTTTACAGATTGCTGCCCGACGAATCCATGTTTCGCTGGACAGGGCGCAACGCCAAGACCACTCATACCGGATCGCTAACCGTCTCCGTCGGCGAGCTGGACGCGGCGTCTGATCATTTATCCGCTTCGTTCACCCTGGATATGGCCTCAATCCGCAATTTCAACCTGGAGGGGGATGAGCTGCAACCCGTGCTTGAGAATCATCTCAAATCGGACGATTTTTTCTTCGCCGCGTTGTTCCCGGAGGCGGAATTCAACTCAACCAAGATTTGTCCGGCAGTGGACAGCGAGGCCACACGGCCGAATTTCCTGGTTCAGGGAGTGCTGACCCTGCGAGGCGTCTCCAACGAGATCGCGTTCCAGGCCCATCTGCGCAATTTGGAGGACGACAGGATTGCCTTGGTCGCCAACGTCGATTTCGATCGCACCCAGTGGGGTGTGATCTACGGGTCATCTCGCTTTTTCAAGCACCTCGGTTACCATTCGGTCTTCGATTTCATCTCCGTGGAGTTCCGGCTGGTGTTGGCTTAGGGAATCCCGGCGGAAAAGGTGTTCTACCCACCCCGCCCTGAAAATCAAAGGCGGAAGCTCCCTTTCGGGGCTTCCGCCTTTGATTTGCTATGCCTGTGGAAGGCTTATTCCGAGCGCGGCTTGTAGTGCTTCTTGAAGGGCCGCTTGCCGCCTCTGGGGCCGCCTGATTTTTTAAAGTCGCGGCGGTAGGGGGGCTTGCTCTTGTGCTGGTCCACGGTGACCAGCGGACGGCCTTCGCGCGAGTTTACGCGGCTGATGACCGTGTCCGCCTCGGCGGCCGGGACCGTGAACACGGTCTTGTTGGTCAGCACCTTTACGTGCTGCACCAGCCAGGGCTTGACCTTGGCCGTATCGGTGATGAAGTCCACGAAGGCCTTGGGGTGCATGCCGTGGGAGCGGCCCAGGGCGCAAACCAGGTCGGCGCGGCCTCGCTTGGCCTGAGAGACCGCATCGATCTCGCGGTAGCTGGACTCCACCAGTTCGTCGCCGAAGGTGTTCAGGAGCAGGGCCGCGATGAGATCAGCCGGGTTCTTTTCCTCCATCAGGTCTCGGGCCATGGCCTGGTAGGCGTCGGGTACCTCTTCTTCCATGAGCGCTTCAAGACGGGCGACCAGTCTGCTCTTCTTGGAGTAGATGACGTCGCGGATGCGCGGAAGCGCGGCCTTGGTGATGTCCGTGCCCGTGGATTTGGTGATGTACATCAGCTTGCGGAATTCGCCCGGCGCGATCAGGGTGATGGCCACACCTTCCTTGCCCGCCCGTCCGGTGCGGCCGGTACGGTGCACGAAGGTAGCGGGATCCTGGGGCAGGGCGAAGTTGACCACGTGGGTCAGGTCCGGCACGTCGATGCCGCGTGCGGCCACGTCCGTGGCCACAAGAATGGTCGCCCGCCTGCTGCGGAAGCGGCCCAGGATATCCTCGCGCCGTGGCTGGGACAGGTCGCCGTGGATGGGCTCCGCCGGATAGCCGCGCTCGTTGAGGCGCTCGGCCACCCTGTCGGCGTCCGCTCTGGTGCGGGTGAAGACCAGGCCGTAGAAATCGGGCTGGGCGTCGATGACCCGGCAAAGGGCCTCGAATCGGTCGGAGTCGGCCATTTCGTGGAAAATATGGCGGATGAGCGGGGTCTCGCTATGCTCGGTCTCGACCTTGACAGTCTCGTAGTCGCCCATGAACTCGGTGGCGATGCGCAGGACTTCACGGGGCATGGTGGCGGAAAAGAGCAGGGTGCGTCGGTCCTTGTTGGCCTCGGAAAGGATGGCGCGGACATCGTCCACAAAGCCCATGTTGCACATCTCGTCCGCCTCGTCGAGGACGAAGAAATCAAGGTTGTCGATGTGCAGGGTGCCGCGTTCGAGGTGGTCCATGATCCGGCCCGGGGTGCCGACCACCACGTCCGCACCGCGTTTGAGCGCCTTGATCTGCATATGGATGGCCTGGCCTCCGTACACCGGTAGGACGCGGATGCGCTTTTGCCCCTTGAGAGAGTTGATTTCATCGGCCACCTGGATGGCCAGTTCGCGCGTGGGGGCCAGGATCAGAGCCTGGACTCGCTGTCCCTGCTCTTCCGCGCATTCGATGATGGGCAGGCCGAAGGCTGCGGTCTTGCCGGTGCCTGTCTGGGCCTGGCCCACGATGTCGATGTTGCCTTGGAGCAGCATCGGTATGGTCCGTGCCTGGATGGGCGTAGGCGCCGTGAATCCCTTGGATTCCAGCGCGGCGAGGGTTTGCTCCGACAGACCCAGGTCCTTGAATGTGGTCATGAATAGCTCTTGGTAAAATGGTGATCACGCTTCCGTCGCATAGGACGACAGAAGACTTTGCCGCATCGCTTGGCGGATGCGGGGCAAATGGCTCTGGCGAGGAAAGAGAGAGGGAATCCGAGGGAAAGGGAACAGTGGGCGACCCATCAGAGGTTGCCCGCTCTCGCCTCCCCCCCAGACGCCGGCGGCGCGAGCCTACCGGGGGCGGAAGGTGATTCTGCCTCGAGTGAGATCGTACGGGGAAAGTTCGACGGTGACGGTGTCGCCGGGCATGACGCGAATGCGGAACTTGCGCATCTTGCCGGAGATGTGTGCAAGCACGGAGTGTCCGTTTTCCAGCTCCACGCGGAACATGGCGTTGGGCAGCGCTTCCTCAACGGTGCCCTGAACAGTGATTCCTTCTTCTTTGGCCATATACTCTGTCAATCCTTGTTAATTTTGGGACGGGAAAAGCCCGCCCTCAGTGGGCGGGCTAGTACTGCCTACTCTATGGCGGGCGAAATGTCTACCAGCGCGGGCGTTCGGGACGGGGCCGGGCTTCGTTGACTTTGATGTTGCGGCCGCCGAAGTCGGAGCCGTCCAGGTTTTCGATGGCTTCGAGAGCCCCCTGGTCTTCCATTTCCACGAAACCGAAACCACGCGGGCGGCCGGTTTCACGATCGTTGATCAGTTTGACGGAGTAAACTTCGCCGTAAGCTTCAAAAGCCGCGCGCACTTCCTCTTCCGTGGAACTCCAGGGCAGATTGCCCACATAGATGTTCTTGGCCATTGTGTAAAAAACTCCAAAAAAAGTAATGAAATAGAACGAATGACGATACAACGTCCGGTGAAACAAAGAGGAGGAGACGAGAGGCGAACGAGCTTCTGACCAATCTACTATTTGCCCACCAATTGTCAGCGTTCACCGGGTGTTACCCCGGCTTGGCCCCCATGGGCTTCGCCGACTACTTTAGTAGATGCCCTTACGCGGTGAAATATCTTGCGTCAAGTGAAAAGTGAAAAAATGGGGGTTACTTTGCGCATTAAAGTACAAATTCCATCTCACTGAAAATCTTGTTAGGTTCGTACAATCCTGGATGTTCGAGGGCCACTTTTTCCATGGTCTCGAAGTAGGCGTCAAAGCCTTCGACCTCTGCCACCTTCTTTTTGTTCACAAACACCTTCAGGACCGTGCCGCGCGGACACTTGGTAATGTTCAGTTCCAGCACGCCTTCAGGCGTCATGTGGGTCCAGACCGCCGACCAGACGGTGCGGTCTCCCTCGGTTTTTTTGTATTTCTCGAAGAAGGCTTCGAAGATGCGCTCGATATCGTTTCTTTCCATGGCTTACTCCCGTGTTTGTCTGAAGTATGCCGTATTTCCGGTCAGGAGCCAAGGGAGGGCTCGAAATCGGCAGGCCGGAACCGCGTACCCATGATGTGCGAGGTGAACAGGGGCGAATATTCCGGATCGGTGCCGTCGCCATGGTGGTAGGCGCAGAAAAAGGACCCGTCAGGCAGTTCGGCCCAGCCTGAGTATCCGAAGTCAGGGGCCGCCGCGTGCCGGTCGTTCTTGAGCTCGAGGATGTTGTCCAGCGCCCATTGGTCGGGCATTCCCTGTCCCGCATGCCATGACCACGCGTAAGAGCGTTGCAGGCGGGGTTCGCGGGTACTCAGGGACACGCGCCTCCAGGTTGCGTCCACATCGTTGTCTTTAAAAGGATAGGGCGCGCCGAAGAGAATGGCGCGGGTTTCGGCGCAATCCTCTTCGACTTCAATGGCCAAGCGCTCCTCGCCGTCCACGCTGAGCGCCACTTGGCCATGGGCATAGTCCAGTCGCAGGGTATGGAATCGGCCCGGCGCAAGGGGGATCGCACCCCCGTCTTCAGTGTCCGGCACTATCCTGTCCGGAAAAATGCGCCACCAGGTGCCCAGTCGCAAGCCGCAGCCGTTATCTCCGGCCATGTCGACGCGCACTTCCGCCTCCAGCGTTGCCGTGGCCGAGCGCGGGTCCGTGAGCGGGCGCAGGACATATCGGACCGGGGGAGCGGTGTCCTCCTTGTTGTGGATACGCAGTCCCTCGTCGGTAAGCGCGAGGTCTGCCGGGGCTTCATGGCGGCCCTGGACTCGGAAGCCGCCGAGCAACTCCTCCGGAGTGCCCAGCCAGGCACAGGTGCCCATATCCGGAGCCACGTTGCGGTAGGTGACGAGCAGGAGCCCCTGCGAGGTCAGCCCAACCGTGGGGCGGTGGCCTATGAGCGGTGTGGGTATGGGGTCGGACCAGGTGGCCCCTTCGTCCTCGCTCAGACAAGCGTACATGGGCTCATAAATGAAACTGTTCTCGCGCAGCAGCGCCAGCAGGCGTCCGTCCGGCAGCCGGACCAGGGATGCCTCGCACAGCACCAGGTTGCGCTCGCGTGCGATGACCGAGACGGTAAGCCAGTGTTCACCCTGGTCGTCCGAGCGGTAGACCATCTGCTCCGTCGGGGCCTGTCGTATGGCGGGATGCGGCTCGGTGCCCCTATGCAGGTGCCCGGTGGTCAGCCAGGAGCCGTCGTCGAGAACGATGACCCGGTCCAGCATGTCGTGGGCGAACCCGGTCATCTTCCGGGTATCCCAGGTCTGGCCGTTGTCCTTGCTGAAATGCTGAAAGACGTTGCTTGAGGTCATGTGCAGTGAGCCGTCGGGCAGCTTGTTCAGCCTGGGGCAGTGGCTGCGCCGGACATCCACGCGGACAATGTCTCCCCAGGTCTGCCCGAGGTCCCGGCTGGCGCGCACTAACAGGTCCCGCCTGGACGGCGTGACGTGCTGTTCGGCGGCGTTGTAGGCGACAATCAGGCGTTCGTCGGAGAACACTACATCCGGGAAGCAGAGATATTCTCCCTCCCGGCGGTCGATGACCACGTGCCGGTCGGCCCGGTCCGTCAGGGTGGGCATGGTTAGTCTTCGCCGCGCTCGTCCTGCACCCGTTTCGTCTTGGCAAAGGAGCGCGGGAGTTCGCCCGGTCCGAGAATCTTGACCTCACTGCGGACCAGGATGTGCTTGCGGATTTCGTCGGCCACGGCGCGGGACAGGTGCTCGCAGGACTCGGCACCGGTGTCCGGGGCGCACTCCACGCGCACGGCCATGTGGTCCAGGCCGTCCCGTCGGGTCAGGGAAATCTGGTATTCCGCGGACAGGGCGGTGAAGCCTTCGAGGACCGAGCCGATCTGGCCGGGGTAGATGTTCACGCCCCGGAAGATGAACATGTCGTCGCTGCGGCCCTGGATCTTGTCCACGCGTGGCATGGATACGCCGCAGGAGCATTGGCCGGGAATCAGGCGCGTCAGGTCGCGGGTCCTGTAGCGGATGAGCGGGGAGGCCTCCTTCTGTAGAGAGGTGACGACCATCTCGCCGACCTCGCCGGGGGCAACGGGCTCCAAAGTTATTGGGTCGAGGATTTCCATGATGTAGAGGTCCGCCCAGTAGTGGATGCCTTCATGGGCCATGCACTCCAGTCCGGTGCCCGGGCCGTAGAGCTCGGTCATGCCGATGATGTCGAAGCTGTCCTCCAACCCCAGGGCTTCTTCGAACTGACGGCGCATCTTGGGCGTGTGCGTCTCGGCTCCGAAGATGGCCTTCTTCAGCGCGATCTTGTCTTGCAGGCCGTGTTTTTGGACCTCCTCACCCATGAGCAGGGCCATGGAAGCCGTGGAGCAGAGGCAGGTGGACTTGAGGTCGGTGAGCATTTGGAGCTGGATTTCGAGAAGTCCCGGCCCGACGGGCAGGGCCATGGCCCCGAACCGTTCGCAGCCGAGCTGGAAGCCGGCCCCGGCGGTCCACAAGCCGTAGCCTACGCAAATCTGCACCCGGTCCTCCACGGTCAGCCCGGCCAACTCGTAGCAGCGGGCGAACATGTCCTTCCACAGGTCGATGTCATTCTGGGTGTAGGCCAGGATCTTGCGCTTGCCAGTGGTGCCGCTGGAGCCGTGGATACGGACCACATCCGCCTCGGGCACCGAGAGCAGGGGCATGGGATAGCCGTTCTTGAGGTCCTCCGCCGTGGTGAAGGGCAGCTTGCGGAGGTCATCCAGGGTGTTGATGTCCTCCGGATTCATCCCTGCCTCGTCCAGCCTGGCCCTGTAAAAGGGGCTGCCATCGTAAGAGTGGCGCACGGTCCACTTGAGGCCTGCCAGCTGTTTGTCGGCAATCTGTTCTTCTGTAAGGTCGGGGATGAAACGGCGGTCCATGAAAAATCTCCTTTTGCGTTACGACAGGCGGCTCCCCTTGTCTCGAACCACCAAATCCGGTAGTTCCGGGAGATACCGTCCCTCGCGGTATTCATGCAGCAAAAGGCGCAATTCTTCAAGAGGGAAGGGACTTTCATGGAATACGTACCCCTTTGGGCATTCTATCTGGGCGCGGCCGTACTCGGGCTTGAGTTGGGCGGCCTGGCCACCATCTTCGTCCAGCGCTGGATGGCGGAGTCGCCCATCCTCAGGCCGGGGCGCTCCCGTTGTCCGGTTTGCGGCGAAAAGCTCGGCTGGCGGGATACCATCCCGCTGCTCAGCTACTTCTTGCTCAGGGGGCGATGCCGTCACTGTGACACTGCCATCGGGCTCCAATATCCCCTGGTGGAGGTGGCCTGTCTGGCGTGGTCCCTTGCCCTGGCCCACGTGGACGGCATGACCCTGGCCTGGGGTGTGCATCTGGTGCTCGGTTGCATGCTCATCGCGGGCAGCATCATTGATTTCGAGACTTTTCTTTTGCCCAATCGCATCACTCTCGGCGGGGCCGCCCTGGCTCTTGCCGCCTGTTTCGTGCTCGACAAGCCCGGCTGGCAGAACGGCGTGCTTGGCGCGGTGGCCGGGGGAGGCTTCTTCTGGGTTCTGCAGCAAGGCTACCGGCTTTGGCGCAAGGACGAGGGGCTGGGCACCGGCGACGTCAAGCTCATGCTCATGATCGGGGCCATGACCGGCCTTACGGGCCTGCCTCTGACTGTCCTGGCCGCTGCCGTCACTTCGGCTGTGGGCAGTGTGATCTTCATGCTTCGTCCCGAGGGGCGTGGGCTCAAGACGCGGATACCCTTCGGGCCGTTTCTCAGCCTGGGGTGCATGCTCTATATTCTGTATGGTGAGCCGGTCATGCGCTGGTGGGTGGCCCGGTAGTTCCTGAGAATGAGAAAGCCGCCTGGTGCAGGCGGCTTTTCGAAAACTTTCCTCAGAGTCCCAAGACACGTCCGTTGACCACCTCGGGCGGCCTGGGGATGTTGGAGGCCACGGCCTTGGTTCTGGCCGGTTCGCTGACCTTCTTGTCGGTCTTCTTGGATTTCACCCGTTTCGGGGTGCTCTTTTTCTTTGCTTTTGGGATCGGGCTGACCGCTGCGGGCGCAGGCAGTATTTCAGCGGTCATGGTGCGCGGCGAAGGACCTGCGATTTCGGAATGGTAAAGATAGGAGATTACTCTGCCATCGCCAGCCGACGCCAGGGCGTGGGCCATGATCTTGTCCCGCTCGGCCTTGTCCGAAATCACGCCCAGCAGGATGATGTCGCCGTGAACGACCTCAACCTTGACCGGAGAGCTGGTGACCTCGAAGTCGGCCAGCAACTGCGTCTCAAGCTCGGTTATCTTTGCCTGCTCCGAGAGGAAACTCGATTCGTCCTTGTCGTCTTTCAGGTAGAGGCGACTGATGACCGTCCGTTTGTCCTCGACCTTGTCCATGCACTGGTAAATCTTCTCAAGCTGCTTCTGGGAGTCATATTCTCCGACAAGATAGAGCTTGCCGAAATAGCAGTATGCCGTGATCTGGGCGGGCCTGATGTCCTTGTCTTTGTAAAGCTCCGCCTGGGCGTGTCCCTCGATGATGGCGTCGAGCATCTGTTGGCGCGAGTCGCGCTCGTCCACGGCTGTCTCATAGGCGGTCTGGCCGTTGCCGATGACCGACGAAAAATAGGAAGGTGCGCCGGGAATGAGCCCAATGCCGAAGGGAACGGCGGCGCAGCCCGGCAACAGGAGAAAAAGAAGAGATGCTAGTGCGAATTTGAGTCCGTTCATTGTCGTCTGCCCTATGCCCGCTTGAAAAAGAGAAAGGCTCCACCCTGATTGCCAAATCAGCAAAAATCACGCCAGTTGTTGGTATCTAGATAAAATGAATAATTACAGTATATTGACGTTTTGTGGAGATGGGAAAATATGACCGCATATCCATTAAAAATGGATGCTCGCCAAGGGTGATCGGGTTAGTCAATTAAAAGTGGACTCAGAACCGGTTGCTGGAGTGCTCGGGCCATTTGCCCTTGAAGCCCCGGCACAGGTGCAGGGTGAACTTTCTGGCTGGCGCGTCGTTGAACGACGTCGTGTAGTAGATGGGCGGGCTGATTTCCTCGAAGAGGCCGAGGGTCTGGCGCGGGATGGGATTGGTGGTGTGCCGCTTGCGGACCATGATGGCGTCCCAGCCCTTGTGCGCCTCGCCCGGGCCGGGCCAGATATCGTACTGGTTCATGCGCCGATCAGCGGTCCACAGGCAGAAGGTGATGGGCTGCCCCGGTGTGTAGAAGGCCAGCTCCGAGGTGATGTCGTATTTGTTTGAGAACAGGAAGACCTTGGACGAATCCGTAAACTCCGTGTCCATGAGCCGCTGCATTTCCTGGCCCAGGTCTTCCCACCCCTTGAGCCGGTGAGTGATGTTGTACTGATCCGGCAGCGGGGCCAGGGGAGAGGCAAAGATGAGCAGGGTGAACATGGCGGCGGTACCGGCCAGGAGCCGCTTGCCCCGCGCTTTGCGCTCCGGATTCTCCCACCAGCTTTGGAAGGCGGAGCCGCCCACAATGGCAGCGGCCATGAACGAGACTGCGGTCCAGTTGGCTTCGGTCTTGGATTTCAGTGCCCAGAGGGTGATGGTCAGCCACAGGGGCCAGAAGAAGAGGGCGGCCTGGAGCGTGTGCCGGTATTTTTCGTCAAAGGAGCCCACCGGCCCAAACCAGGATTTTTTGATGGACCGCCAGCCGCCGAGCATGATGAACGGGAACCACCAGGGTGCCAAGAGCGCGACCTGCGCTCCGAACATCTCCAGGAACGGCAGAAACCGAATGGAAAACGGCTTGTCCTTGCCGGCGGTAAGCTTGGCCACATGTTTGAAGCCCACCCAGTCGTTCTGCATGTTCCAGATGACGATGGGCAGCATGCCGACAACGGTTCCGGCCAGGGCGGCCAGGGCAAAACGCCGCCAGAACCGTTCCGGGAGCTGGCCGCGGAAATGGAGGATGAGGGCATAGATCGTGCCCAAGGCCAGGAAGGCGAGCATCATGTACTTGGCCAGGATGCCCAGGGCCAGGCAGGCGCTGATTATGACGAACGGCAGGTTGCCGGGCGTGTGGTCCGGCTTGTTGCGCGTGGCTGCGGAGAGCGCGAAGAAGGCCACTGTCCAGCAGAGGATCAGCGGGTTGTCCGTGGTCATCAGGATGCCCAGCCCGTTGAGCAGGGGCAGGGTTGCGGCCACAAACAGGACGTAGAGGGCCAGCCGATATTCCCGCCAGACGCGCGAGACGCCAACGTAGAGCGCGGTCTGGATACCGGTCATGCCGATTATCGAGCCGAAGCGCACGCCCAGCTCGGTGGAGCCGAAGACCTTGCACCAGGCCGCGATGACCCAGGCGATGAGCGGACCCTTGGAATAATAGGAAAGTTGCGGGCGGCGTATCCAGTCCCAGTACTGGGCCTCATCCTGGACCAGGTTGAGTTGGCCTGTGGCCACGAACCAGTAGCGTACGGCCAGGGACACGGCGATGATCGCAAAGGCGATCACGTCCAGACGCAGGGAGGGGGATTGATTGGGCGCGCTCATGACGTGGGGATGGATATATTATATGTGCGGCCGTGGCAAGAGCACGGGCTTTTCCCTCGGCCACGGCAGCACTCCCGAAGCAAGCCCGGCGGGTCCCTGGAGAAAGGAGCTCCGCCGGGCGTCGGGAGTGGAGCGAGGTAGTCAGGTCCCGTCTACCTGACCGGCACGTCCCACCTCCAGGCGCTGTTCGGTTTGGCGAATGACCGGTTGACGCCGAGCGGGTCGAAGTCCCCGCCATAAAATCGGTCGTGGAATTCCCTGGCCTCCTTGTCGATGTCGAATCGGGCCGCTTCCGGGTGCATGGCGTTGGCCGCATGCATTAGCCCCAGCACCCACTTCGGGCTGCCGAAATCGCTGCTGGGTATGGGTGAGGTGTGAATGCGCCTCTGGCGAACCGCTTCCACGTCGATTCCCTTGTCCTCGCACTCCTGGTGGAAGACGTCCGGCGAATTGGAGAGGAAGGAGGAGATGAAGATGACCTCCGGGTTGAGTCTGATCAGCGTTTCTCTGCCGATGCTCATGCCGGGCCGCCCCCCCAGTTCCAACTCCCTGTTCACGCTGATGCCGTTGCAGAGCTCCACCAGATGGTTCTCAAAGCGTTCGCCCTTGATGCAGAAGAGCGGCTTGCCCATGGCGTAATAGACTCTGGGGCTGTGCTTCTGTCCGGCGCAGAGCCGCCTGACGCGCTCCGTCTTCTCCTCCAGGTACGTTGCCAGCTCTTCCGCTGCCGTTTCTCTGCCCACCAGGGAGCCGAAGAAGCGGACCAGCTCTGCGTACTTGTCCGTCCGCTGGATGTCGTGATGGAGGTCTTGCATCTTGTGGTTGCAGAGCAGGTGTTCCCAGACGCTGACGGTCTCCGAGGCGTCCTCGGCCCCCATGGCGATGAGGATGGACTCCACGATTTCAAGGGCCCTGGTGAAGGGGTAACCGCCTTGGAAGTGCTTTTCCTTGAAGCCGGACATGGTGGGGAGACCTGTCATTCCGGCCTCATGGCCGCAGACGGGACAGTGGACGGGCGGTGCGCCGCCCACGTCCACTTTGAGCAGACGCGCGCCCATGGGGCCGTAGAAGTCCCTGCGGGCCAGCCGCTCGCCGCACTCTGTGCAGACCGTGTCCAGCATGTCCGTGCCGGGAGAGTTGAAGACATAGACGTGGTCAAGGAACTGGCGCAGGGTCACGCAGAGCTCCTCGGTATCCCTGATCAGCGGCTCCTGGTCCGGGTCCGCACCCTCCAGCGGGATGAAGCGCATAACCTGAAGGGGAATGCCGGGAGAAATGGTCCGGAGGATGGCCGCGAGTTCGAGCAGCTCACCGGCGTTGTCTCGTTTGTGAATACAGGCGACCTCCACGTGGACTCCCGCCTCGTGGAATAGTTTGATGTTCCGTAGGACGGGCGATACGCCCTTGAATCCGGCGCAGTCCTGATAGCCGCTGTCGGAGAGCCCCTTGACCCCGATGTTGATGCAGTCCAGCAAGGGGATGACGCGCTCCATGGCCTGCCTTGAAAAGTAGCCGTTGGAGGCGCAGCCGACCTTGAGTCCCTTGGCCTTGGCCTGCTTGGCCACGGCAATGAAGGTATCGAACGCCGCAAGAGGGTCGTTCATCAGGAAGGTGACGCCGTCGCAACCGTGTTGGATGGCCTTCTCCACCACCTGTTCCGGCGTGAGACGGTGCAGGGCTCTGGAGTCGGGGTTCATTTCCCGGACTATGACCGTGGAGATGCAGCCGGGGCAGTCGAAGTTGCATCCTACGGTGCTGAGCTGGAGAAACCTCGCGCCCGGGTGGAAGTGAAGCAGCGGCATGGTCTCTATCTTGATGGGGCAGGAGAGCAGGTAGCGGTCCGGGAAGCGCTCGACAACCGCTCCCCGGCTGTTCTCATAGCGTCCGCAGCGTCCTGTTCCGCCCTCGGGAATGAGGCATTCGTTTTCACAGACCGGACAGTGTGCCGATCTTTCCTGCGCGTCGAGCAACACTTACACATCCTCCGGTTTGCGGATTTCCACCCAGGTGCCGTAGCTGTCGTCCAGGATGGCGCTGTAAGTGATCCCGGCCTTGTGCAAGGCATCGGTGAGAGCCGTCCCCTTTTTCCAGCGGGTTCGTTCCTCTAGAACCTCGGGAGACCAGTTGGGGCGCATCTTTTCCACTTCTTCCACGGTTTGGTAGTGGCTGAACCCGCACCCGATGAGGGCTACGCCGCCTTTTGCAAGGACGCGCCATATTTCCCGGAACGCTGCTGCGGCGTCTTTCCAGAACGGGATGGAACCCCTGCTGACTACCAGATCGACGCTTGCGTCCGGCAGGGGCATGTCCTCCACTGCGGCTTCTATGAAACGGATTCGCCCGGTGTTGATGCCGTGAGGCGCCAGATTTCCCTTAGCCAGTTCGATCGCCTCGGGCTCGGGGTCCAGTGCGGCGATCTGGAGGTCGGTCAGTTTGGCCAGCTCAATGGCCATGGCCGCGCTTCCTGTGCCGATGTCGAGGCACGAGCCTGAGGTTACGCCGTATTCCTCGACTATCTCCCGCGCGAGCAGGGGGTACATGGAGGCGAAACGGTGGTTCTCGGTGTATCGGTAGAAGTCCTTGTTTTTTTCCTCGATGGCCATGGCGGTATTCCTTGTTGGTATTGCCTGGGTTGGGGTTGCCGGACAGGGGTGGGCCCGGATCATGCGGTGGCGACCGTGCGCTCGGGCCGGACGGGCGCCTCCGCCGGGAAAAGAGTGCCGCACACCCGGGAACGAAGATTCTCAGGTATGCAGATGCTGAAATTTTCGGCAAAGGGGACGACCCGGACCCGGGCTCCGTAGAGCGAGAACAGGTTTTCCCCGGTAATCACCTCGCCGGGTGCGCCGTCGGCGTGGATGACGCCGTCCTTGAGCATGATCACGTGGTCCGCCACCCAGAGGGCGTGCTCCGGGAAATGGGTGGACTTGATAAAGGTGTACCCCTCCGCACAGAGTTCGTGAAGCTGCTCGAGCAACTGGAGCTGGTTGCCGTAGTCCAGGCCGTTGAGCGGCTCGTCCAGAATGAAGATGCGCGCTCCCTGGGCCAGGGCACGGGCGATGAGGGTCAACTGGCGCTCACCGCCGCTGATCCGGGTGTACGGCTTGTCCTTGAGATGGAGGATGCCCATTTTTTCTAGCGCCTGGCAGGCGATATCCTCGTCATCGCGGGAAAACAGGGCGAAGAACGGCTTGTGGGGCATGCGTCCCATCTTGACCACCTCCTTGACCGGATAGGGGAAGGAGGGGGTGTGGACCTGCGGCACGTAGGCCACCATCCTGGCGAGCCGTTTCCTGTTCATTCGGGAGAGGGGAACGCCGTCCAGGAACACCTGCCCGGAACCGGGGGCGTTCAGCCCGAGCAGGATTTTGAGCAGAGTGGTCTTGCCGCACCCGTTGGGCCCGAGGATCGAGACGAGCTCTCCCTTGCCGATGGTGAAGGAGACGCTGTTCAGTACAGGGGCTTCCCCGTAGGCGAAGCGGATGTTCTCGGCGCGGATGAGCGGCATCAGTTCCATCCTTTTCTGGTGTTCTTAAGGACAAGTGAGAAAAAGGGTATGCCCACCAGTGAAGTGATGATGCCCAGGGGAATCTCCACGTCGAGCAGCATCCTGGCCACGTCGTCCACCACAACAAGGTAAATGGCTCCGATCAGGGCCGAGGCCGGAAGCAGGATAGCGTTGTTCGGCCCCACGAGCATTCTGCCGATGTGCGGGATGACGAGGCCGACCCAGCCGATCAGGCCGCCCACGGCAACAGTGAGCGCGCTGACCACCGTGGCCAGGAAGATGAGACAGAGGCGGATCAGACGTACGTTGACGCCCAGGGATTTTGCCTCTTCGTCCCCTAGGCTCAGGATGTTCAGGTGGCGGGACATGAGCAGGATGCAGGCTATGCCGATGAGCACCGGTGGGGCCGTCGCTGCGACCGTGTTCATGTCGGCGAGGGAGAGGCCGCCCATGAGCCAGTAGACGATGGCAGGGAGCTGGTCCGTGGGGTCAGCCGTGTACTTGACGATGGAAAGCAGCGAGGTGAACAGGGAACCACTGATGATGCCGCCGAGGATGAGCATCATCACCTTGTCGCCATCGTAGAAGCGGGCCAGGAGCAGGGCCAGCCCCACGGCGAGCACGCCCCCTGTGAAGCTCATTACCTGCACGCCCAGGGTGGAGTCTGCCACCAGCAGGCCCAGAGCTGCACCGAAGGAGGCGCCAGGCAGCACGCCGAGGATGCCCGGTGAGACCAGCGGGTTGACGAACATGGCCTGGTAGGCGGCTCCGGAGACCGACAGGGCGGCCCCGATGAGCGCGGCGGCGATCAGGCGCGGGGCGCGGATTTCGAACAGGACGCCGCTCAGCAACTGTTGCCGGGCGGCGTCCACCCCGTCCGTCGAAAATATATGGTGGCTGATCACCCGGCCTACTTCCTCATAAGAGATAGGATAGTTGCCCATGGTCATTGAAATGGCCATGCAGGCGGCCAGGACAATCCCCAGGCCAGCCAGCAGGGAGGCAGGACTGTTCCCCCGCAGGGTGGGAAGGATGCGCGCCGCCGTTCGTTTCATTTCGAGGCTCCCAGCAGCTGTTCCGCTTCACCCGTTGTTATTTCCTGCTGCAGGAAAATGGAGAAGAATTCCCGCGTCTCCTCGCGGAGGTCCCAGTCGAAGAGACCGGGATACAGGGTGTCGGCAACCCACTTCAGGCCCAGCACGCGCATGAAAGAGGGCGGGCGGTCGAACCAGTTGTACGGACATTTGGGCGTCAGGTAGACCCGCTTGTTTTTGACTGCGGGGAGGGTCTTCCAGCCCGGAGCCGAAAAGATCCTTTTGTAAAAGCCCGGCTGGTCCACGAAGATGACTTCCGGTTGGTATGTCATGACCTTTTCCAGGGTGATCTTTTCGTTGCCGTACCGTCCGGCCTTGCCATGGCGGTGAACGTTGTGGCCTCCGGCGAGGTTTATCAGTTCGGCGTGAATGGACGTGCTGTTTTCGGTGCTTAGCCCGTCGGGCCCCTCGGCATAGTATACCCGGACCTTTTCGGCCTCGGGCATGGCTGAGGTTTTGGTCACGACCCGGGATAGGGTCTTGGCCGTGTACTCCGAAAGAACTTTCGCCCGCTCGGGCCTGCCGAGAATCTTTCCGGCCACCAGGAACGCCTCGGGGTACTGGCGCAGTTCGTCAATGACGATGTAGGTCAGCGGGATTTTGAACTCGGCGAGAAATGCTTCCAGTTTGTCGTTTCTGGCATTGGACTTCCGTCCGATGACCACGTCGGGCCGGATTTCGATGAGCTTCTCAAGGTTGGGGGTCTTGCCCTGGCCGAAATAGCCTCCCACCTCGGGGATAGTCGCCATGTAAGGGTGGACGTATCTGCGGCATTTTTTGCTGATGGGGCGGTTGCGTCCGGCGAGCAGGGTAGGGTCGATGGCGTAGACAAGCATGGTCTCCGGCGGAGAGGCCGCATAGACCTTGACGATGGTGTCCGGAATGGTCACTTGCCGCCCGACCATGTCCGTGATCTCCCTGGCCTTGGCTTGCGTCGGGCAACCGAGGATGACGATGAAAAGGAGAAGGGCGGCACCGGCGGCCCGGGCGATGATTCGTGATGGCATGGTATCCTCTCTGACCATATTGGGTTTTTCCCCGGCCGGGCTTCGGACCGGTTTGGGTATAGTTGTGCTCAACAAAGCATAAAGCTGGTTTTACACCAAGGCCGTCACGCTTTTTGTCTTTCCCGTGACCGGGACGAAACGGATAGACGCTGTGCGTAGTACCCTGAGTCAGTCTTTGACTTCCCCGCGCTACAGGGAGTAGAAGCAGGCATCAGAACTGACCGGTCAGTTCTGCCATGCGAAGGCAGAACCGATCGTTTTAAACATATTCAATTGAAATATATCGATATCTAGTGAATTGACATGAAAGAGTACTCCGAGAAAGAAACGCGAATTTTGGATACTGCGGCCGATCTTTTTGCCAAGCAGCCCTTTCACAAGGTGCTTCTGAGTGACGTGGCCAGGGCCGCTTCCGTGGGCAAGGGGACCCTCTACCTCTATTTCAAGAGCAAGGAGGACCTGTATTTCGCCGTCCTCTTTCGGGGCTTCGACGTGTTGGTGGACCGCCTGCAGAAAATTCTGTCCGACAAGGCCATGCCGCCGGACGAGCAGTTGACCGCCGTGGTCCGCGATTTGGCGGAGCACATATACGGCAAGGCTACCAATGTGGAGCTGCTGGGCGTGGTCATGACCTGCCCGACCACGGATGAATGGTCGCAGAAACGCAGGGAGCTCTGGGCTCTGATTGAGGAGATCATCCGTCGGGGCGTCGCCCAGGGGGTGTTCGAGGATGCGACCCCGGCGCTCACGGCCAAGTATATCCCGGGGCTCATTCGGTCCGTCTGTCTCTTCAAGCCCGAGGGGGTGGACATCAAGACCATTTGCAACCATGCCTGCGATTTTGTCCTGCGCGGGCTCAAGAAAGCGTGACCATGCTTTCGGCACGCTGGCATCAGACGAATTTTTACGTGATTACGAGGGAAGGAAATGACCAATGAAAAGGCAACCGGCACCGCCGGTAAGAAGGGATTCTTCGCAGGCCGGAGTGCGTTGGGCCGCAGGAAGACGTTTGGCCTGATCGCCGTGGTGGCGCTGGTTCTGTGTGTGGTTGTGGGCTACCCCCTGTATCTTAGGATCATCAGCCACGAATCCACTGACGACGCCTTTGTGGAGGCGCAGGTGGTTTCCATCAGCCCGCGCGTGGCCGGTCACGTGGCCAACGTGCTCGTGACCGACAATCAGCGGGTGGAAAAGGGCGACCTCCTGGCCGAGGTCGATCCACGCGATTTCGAGGTGGCCCTGAAGATTGCAGAGGCCAAGTGTGCCTCGGCCGCAGCGGCCATGCAGGAGGCGGAGGCGATCGCGTCCGCCGCCGGAAAGGTCATGGAGCAGAAGCGCGCCGCACTCAGTTCCTACGTGGCGGAGCTGGCCCAGGCCCGCGCCGGTGTCGCCGAGTTCGAGGCCGGCAACAACCGCGACAAGAGCGATCTGGAGCGGATGAAGAAGATCGCCCAGGCCGGGGCCGTGAGTCGTCAGGAATACGATCACGCAAGGGCTCAGGCCGCCGTGAGCCGGGCCAAGCTCAATTCCGCCCACAGGTTGGTGGAGACCCAGTCGGCCAGGACCATTCAGGCCCAGGCGGCCATCGGCGCGGCCGAGGATGAGCTTCACCAGGCCCAGGCCCAGGTGGAGATCAAGGCTGCCGACCTGCGGGAGGCCGAGGCCGAAGTGGAGCGCGCAAGACTCAATCTTTCCTATGCCCATATCACCGCCCCGTGCTCCGGCTACGTGACCAAGAAGACCGTCGAGCCCGGCGCGTACGTGCAGGTGGGGCAGCAACTGTTCGCCATAGTCAATTCCGATGTCTGGGTGGTGGCCAACTTCAAGGAGACGCAGATTTCCGACATGCGTCCCGGCCAGCCCGTGGAGATTGAGGTGGACGCCTATCCCGGGGTGCCCTTCAAGGGGCACGTGGACTCCATCCAGCGCGGTACGGGCTCCCGCTTCACGCTGCTTCCGCCGGAGAACGCCACCGGCAACTTCATCAAGGTGGTGCAGCGCGTGCCTGTCAAGATCGTTCTGGACGCCGAGGCAGGCAATGACGGCTACCTGCTGGCGCCCGGCATGTCCGTGGTACCCAGTGTGGACATCTCCGCCGGGTCCGGCGACGAGCGCATGAGCGCCCGGTCCGAACAGTCCGGCACGGCGGTCCGATAGCCCATGTCCCTCTTCAAGTCGCCGGAGGAGACCTCTCCTGCGGAGCGGTGGACTATCGCCTTCACCGTGGTCTTCGGGGCCTTCATGGCCGTCATGGACACCAGCGTGGTCAACGTGTCCATGCCGCACATGATGGGCTCCTTCGGCACGGACCTCTCGGCGGTTACCTGGGTTGCCACCAGCTACAGCATCGCCGAAATCATCATGGTCACCATGTCCGGGTGGTGGAGTGCGCTGCTGGGGCGGAAGAATTTCTACTTGGCCTCCTTCGCCCTGTTTACCGTGGGCTCGGTCCTGTGCGGCACGGCCACGACCTTTCCGCAGATGATCATCTATCGCGTGATTCAGGGCATTGGCGGCGGAGCGCTCATTCCGGTCTCTCAGGCCATTCTTCGCGAGACCTTTCCCCCGGCCCAGCAGGGCATCGCCATGGCGCTTTACGGCATGGGGGTGGTCCTGGCCCCCGCTCTGGGGCCCATCTGCGGCGGCTGGCTCACGGACATGTGGGGCTGGCCCTGGATTTTCTACATCAACGTGCCGGTCTGCGCCGTGGGCATGGTCCTGACCATGAAGTTCGTCCATGATCCGCCCTATCTGCGCAGGGGCATCCGCTTCGTGGACTGGCTCGGCATCGGTCTGCTCACCGTGTTCCTGACCGGTATGCAGGTGGTGCTTGAGCGGGGCCAGGAAGAGCAGTGGTTCGACTCTACCCTGATCCGCTACTGGACCGTGGCCACGCTGCTCTCTCTGGTGGTCCTGATTTTCTGGGAATGGCGCTGCAAGGAGCCTGTAGTCAACCTGCGGGTCTTCAAGGACAAGAACCTGGTCCTGGGCTCGGTCATGGGGCTCATCTTCGGCGTGTCCCTGTTCGGCACCACCTTTGTCCTGCCCCAGTTCACGCAGAAGATCCTCGGCTACCCCGCCTTCGAGTCCGGCCTGGCCCTGGCCCCGCGCGCCATGGTCCTGATGATCTTCATGCCCGTGGCCGGCTGGGCCTACCAGAAGGTCGGGGCCAAACCGCTGGTCATGGCGGGCATTACCATCATCGTGTGGTCCTATTATGACCTGATGCAGCTCAGTGTGCAGGCGGGCTTCTTCGACCTGGTTCCCCCGCTGCTGATCATGGGGGTGGGCATGCCGTTCATGTTCGTGCCGTTGAGCACGGTCTCACTGTGCACTGTGGACAGGAGTCTGGTCACGGATGCCTCCAGCATCTACACCCTGGCGCGCCGCGTGGGAGGCAACATCGGCTACAGCCTTGTGGCGGTCCTCCTGGACAGAGGCATCACCAGCCACCGCACCTATCTGGCCGACCATGTCAGCGCATTGGATCCCACCTCTCAGGAATACCTGGCCAAGCTCGCCCAGGCCTTGCAGGCAAAGGGCGCCAGCGCGCTCCAGGCTTCGCAACTGGCCCTCGGCCTGCTGGAAAAGAAATTGATGCGCCAGGCCACCATGCTTGCCTACAACGACATCTCTTTCATCTTCGGCTGCCTGTTTTTCCTGCTGGTACCCATGGTCTTCTATCTCCCCGGCAAGGCTCAGGTCCTCGCGCTGGCGGGAAAGAAAAAAAGTAAATCCTAGGGTAGTAGGTCGAGCCTAAAGTGTTTCCGACAGAAAAAGCCTTCCGGCTGACCGGAAGGCTTTTTTTGCGTGGTTTCACGTGTCGTGCGGGGGCCGTATTTCCTAATACATCAGCCCCGGCAGGAACAGGATGATCTGCGGGAACAGGAAGAGCAGTGCGATGCCCACGATGATCGAGAGCATGAAGGGCAGGATGCCCTTGAACACTTCCTCCAGGGTTACGTCCGGCGCAATCTTCTGGCACATGCCGTAGACCACGTAGACGTTGATGCCCACCGGCGGGGTGATCACGCCCATTTCAGTGACCAGGACGATTATGATTCCGAACCAGATAGGGTCGTAGCCCATGCCCGTGACCACCGGGAAGAAGACCGGGATGGTCAGCATGATCAGGGCCAGGGAGTCCATGAAGCAGCCACCGATGAAGTAGATGAGGATGATGGCCCCCATGATGGCGAACGGCGGCATGTCGAAGGCCGAGACCCAGTTGGCGATGTCGAAGGGAATGCGGGTCACGGCCAGGAATTTGCCGAAGACCACGGCGCCCGCGATGAGCACCAGCACCATGCAGGAGGTGCGCAGTGTCTCGTAGAGCGAGTTGACGAATCCTTCCCAGGTGAGCTGCCGTTTGACGGCGGCCAGGGCGAGCACGCCGATGACGCCGATGGACGCCGCCTCGGTGGGCGTGAACCAGCCCAGGAACAGGCCGCCGATGACCAGCACGAAGATGATGATGGTATCAATGAGGTTGGCCAGCGATTTGAGCTTTTCCCGGGTGGTGAAGGAGCCGCCCTTGGGGCCGAGGGCCGGATTCATCTTGCACTGGAGATAGATGCCGATGATGAACAGGATCGTGAGCAGGATGGCCGGGAGGATGCCGGAGACGAAGAGCGCGCCGATGGATTGTTCGGTGAGCACGCCGTAGATGATCAGCACCACCGAAGGGGGCATGATCATGCCCAGGCCGCCGCCCGAGGCCACGGACGCGGCGGAGAGGGAGTTGGCGTAGCCGTATCGCTTCATCTCCGGGATGCCCACGGTGGACATGGTCGCCGCCGTGGCCGGGCTGGAGCCGCAGACCGCGCCGAAGGCGGTGCAGGCCGAGACCGTGGCCATGGCCAGGCCGCCCCGGATGTCGCCCAGGAAATGGTAGGCCGTGTTGTAGAGCCGCCGCGAGATGCCGCTGTTGAAGGCGATCTGGCCCATGAGGATGAAGAGCGGGATGGTGGACAGCTCGTAGGAGGCGAAGGCGTCGTAGATGTTGCGGCTCATGAGGTTCAGCCCGCCTTTCCAGGAGGTCAGCAGGGAGAATCCCACGAAGCCGACCAGCATCATGACGAAGGCCACGGGCATGCGGGTCATGAAGAGGAAGACCATGATCGCGATGCCGATGATTCCGGCGGTAGTCGGGTCCATGCTACGCCTCTCTCTTCTTGAAGAATTTGATGATGTCCGCCAGCAGGCAGAGGGTGTAGGCGCAGAACCCGAAGGAGAGGACGTAGATGACCAGGTACTCGGGCAGCTCCAGGTTCATGGAGACCTCGCCGGACTCGGCCTGGCTCTGGGCGTAGAGGAACATGCGCCAGGTGATGATGGCGACCAGGGCCAGGGTCGCCGAGTTGGTCAGCAGCTTGAGGGCTTCGCGGGTGCGCCTGGAGAGGCGGCGGACCAGTATTTCCACGCCGATGTGGGATTTCTGATAGTGGGCGTAGGGCAGGGCGAACCCGACCACGATGATGCCGAGGATGCTTACGATCTCCTCGCTGCCGAAGATGGGCGTGTTGAACACGCCGCGCATGAACACGTCCGCGCCGGTGACCAGCGCCATGCCCATGAGGCATGTGGCCGCGATCTTGCGCATGACGCCTTCGAGTCTGTCGAGGAGTGATGGCTTCCGTTGCAGGGCTGCCTTGGTTGCTTCCATTTCCGTTTCGTTCCTTTACGCCCCGTTGGGCGAAAAAACAGGGCGGACCAGGTGGCCCGCCCCGTTGGGTTGCGTGGCTATTTCAATGTGGAGCGAGTGAACTCGAGAATGGCCTTGCCGTCAAGTCCCTTCTCGTCGGCTGTCTGCACGTAGCTGTCGAGCACGGGCTGGGCGGCCTTGACCCACTTGGCGGACTCTTCCGGTGTCAGGGAGACTATTTCGCCACCCTGGTCCTTGAGGAACTGTCTGCCGATGACGTCCGCATCATCCCAGGCCTGGGCGTGTTTCACAGCCCATTCCCTGTTGATCTCGCGGATGGTCTCCTGGGTCTTGGCGTCCAGGGAGTTCCATTTACCCTTGTTCATGACGATGAAGAAGACCGTGGTGTAGGCCACGTCGAATGAGTCTGTGCCGAACTTGCAGACCTCGCCGAGTTTGAAGGACTTGTTGGACTCGATGGGGTGCATGGAGCCGTCCACCACGCCCTTCTGCAGCAGCTGGTAGTTCTCGGACATGGACTTGGCCACGGGAGTGCCACCCAACGCCTTGACCAGCTTGGCGGAGTTGCCGGTGGAGCGGATCTTGAGGTTCTGCATGTCCTCAAGGGTCTTGACCGGCTTGTCGGTGGTGAAGAGCAGGCCGGGACCGTGGCCGTGGAAGTACATGACCTCGACGTCATCCAGCTCGGCGGGCTTGAAATGTTCATATACGGCGTTGGCAGTCGTCGTTGCCTGTGCCGCGGTCTTGTAGCCCATGGGCAGGTCCACGGCGGCCATGGTCGGGAAGCGGCCGCGCGAATAGGCCAGACAGGAGAAACCGACATCCGAGATGCCTTCCACGACGCCGTCGTAGCACTGGGGAGCCTTGGTCAGGGTCTGGCCGGGGTAGAACTGCACCTTGACCTCGCCGTTGGTGCGCTTCTCCACTTCCTTGCACCACTCGTCGGCCAGCTTGGCCTGGTGGTTGGTGGGCGGGAAGAAGGTGGAGTAGGTCAGGGTGACCTCGGCCTGGGCCAGGGAGGGCAGGGCCACGCAGAGCACGGCTACCGCCAGAAGCGTCGTCAGGGTTTTTTTCATCGATGTCTCCGGTGTTGCATTGTTCCGAGGAGAGAGGACTCTCCCGTATATGTGCTGGCCGCCCGCGCGGCCATATTCGCGCGGGCGGCCTAAGCTTCTCTATTTGGCCATTTCGGCCTCGATGAACTCGACGACAGCCTTGCCGTCGATGCCCTTTTCGGCGACGTTTTTCTCGTATTCACGCATGACCGGCTGGGCGGCTTTTGCCCAGCGGGCGGATTCCTCGGCGGACAGGGGGATGAACTTCCCGCCCTTTTCCAGGAAATAGGCCTTGCCTTCGGCGTCGGCCTCGTCCCAGGCCTGACCGTGCTTGAGAGCCCACTCGTCGTTGATCTCGCTGATGATCTTCTGGGTCTCGGCGTCCAGCGCATCCCATTTGTCTTTGTTCATGACCACGAAGAAGGTGGTGGTGTAGCCCACGGAGAAGGATTCGGTGCCGAACTTGACCACCTCGGCCAGCTTCCAGCCCTTGTTGGATTCCACCGGGTGGATGGAGCCGTCAACAACGCCTTTCTGCAGCAGTTGGTAGTTCTCGGACATGGATTTGGCCACGGGAGTGCCGCCCAGGGCCTTGATCAGCTTGGCGGAGTTGCCGGTGGCGCGAATCTTGAGGCCCGCGAGGTCCTCCATGACGGCCACGGGTTTCTCCGTGGTGAAGAGCAGGCCGGGGCCGTGGGCGTGGAAGTACATGGGTTGGACGTCGCTCAATTCCTTCGGGTCGAACTTCTTGTAGACCGCGTTGGCAACCTGGGTGGCCTGGACGCCGGACGCGTAGCCCATGGGCAGGTCTACGGCGGCCATGGTGGGGAAGCGTCCGCGGGAATAGGCCAGGCAGGACATGCCGATGTCGGAGATGCCTTCGACCACGCCGTCGTAGTTCTGTTTGGCCTTGGTCAGGGTGGAACCGGGATAGTAATTGATCTTGACCTTTCCGTCGGTGCGTTTTTCCACTTCCTTGCACCACTGCTCCGCCAGTTTGGAGTGGATGTGGGTGGGCGGGAAGAAGTTGGAATAGCTCAGGGTGACCTCGGCCCAGGCCAGTGAGGTCAGCGCCACGGACAGGGCGAAAAATGCGACAAGGGTCAGGGACAGCTTTTTCATGATATGGTTCCTTATTGAATTTATGAGGTTGCCGGCGGACAGCCGTCCTCCGGCCCGGAGCCTTTGATGGTGCCGTTCTTCAGGGCGAGTTCGATGGCCGCCTCGCGTATCTCCCGGAAGGTCAGGACATCGTTGTCCAGGGTGTGTTGGATGAGATAGCCCTCGAACAGGGCGGTGTTCAGGGCGCCGATCTTTTCCGGGGGGAAGTCGGTTTCCACGTGGTCCCGCACCAGGTCGGCGAAGATTTCGTTCGAAAGGCGGTAGATGGACTTGTTCATCAGCTTGCGAAGGATTTCGCTGGTGGCTGAGTAGACCGTGAACTCCAGGAAGATGCACGACCAGTTGCGGTCGTTGACGATGGTCTCCAGGAAGTCCCAGATGACGTTCATGGCTTCTTCCAGGTTGGAGGCCTGCTTCACCTTGGCCTCGCGGGCCTCTCGGTATGACTTGAGTTTCTGTTCAACGATGCAAAGGAACAGCTCATCCTTGCTGTTCCAGTGGCGGTAGAAGCTGCCCTTGGCGTATCCGGCATGTTCGGTGATTTCCGCCACGGACGTCTGGGCGAACCCCTTTGAACCGAAGAGCGCCACCGCCGAAGCCATGAGTTCGTTCATGGTCTGCTGGGACTTTTCCTGCTGTTTTTTCGCCATGTCTCGTGTTTTCCGTTGGCCCGAAGGCTGAGTTCATCATTATTGACCGACGGTCGCGAAGTGACTTGCGGTCAGAAAATGACCGATGGTCATTCTCAGCCCGAGAGGTAGCAGGGGGGCAGTGGGGTGTCAAGAGGGGATGGGGTACTTGGACGGACAAAAAGCGTTCCGGTCGCAAGATTTTCTTGTAACCATTCTTCGGCGTTGAACGATTGTATTCATGTAACCGAACTGCGTCTGCCACAGGGCCACCAGGTCCTGCTTGCGCCAACCCGTCCGCTTGGGGCACAGTGCGTAGTCGGAACACGATTACTGATAAGGAAGCGATGCCCGGAACACCGGACGACATGCAGATCATTGCCGAGGTCCTCGGCGGTGACGCGGATGCCTTTAAGCTTTTGCTCGAAAGGTACGAGTCCACTGTGGCCCGCGTGGTGGGGTCCCATGTACCGGCGGAAAACGTGACCGAGGTTGTCCATGAGACGTTCATCAGGGCGTACGGCTCCCTGTCCGGGTATGCCCCGGTCAAGCCGTTCGCCAATTGGCTGGTGACCATCGCGTCCCGGAGTTGTCATGATTATTGGCGGGCGCGTTACCGGAGGCGGGAGTCCTCGGCCAGCGACCTGAGCGAAGACGGGCAGGCGTTTCTGGAGAACGCCATGGCTGTGGAGTCCCGGGAGCGGTTTGACGCGCTGGTGCGGCAGACGGAGGCGCAGGAAGTGCTTTCACTTTTGCTGGATCAGCTCGCCCCCATGGACAGGATGGTCGTCACCCTGACCTATCTGGAAGAAAGGTCAGTGAAGGAGACGGCTGCAATGCTCGGCATCAGCGTGCCCAACGTCAAGGTGCGCGCCTACCGGGCCAAACGCAAACTCAAGAGCTTCTTGAAACGGCACGGCATCCAAGGAGGGCTGCATGCATCGTAACGAGAGGACCCCTTTTTTTCGCCTGCTGGGCGCAATTCATGCCCAACGGCGGGTTCCCAGGCTGTCGACCGCGTGGCAAGACGCGGTAATTCGTGAGATTTCGGCTTCCTACCGTCCCCCGGTATCGGAGTTGCTGCGCCTCGCCCCTCGCTTTACCTATGCTGCGGCAACGCTTGCTGTTGTTTGCGCAGTGGCCGCAGGGCCGGTCTTGAATGGGCTTTCCAATGAATTGCATTCGCTTTACGCGAACCATGTGTACGCGCTGAACCCGCTGTCATTCTTGAATCTCTAGGACGGGAACCATGAGCAAATGGAGAGTGTGGACCGCCTTTCTGACGGTTTTTGTCTGTGGTGTACTTGTGGGCGTGACCGGCCTTGGGTTGTTCCTGCGGCAGCACTTCAGACCGCCGGAGGATCCTTCGGCTTTCAGGAAGGAGATGCGCGAGCGGGTGCTTACGGACCTTCGGGAGGAGGTGCGGCCGTCGCCCGGAGCCA
Source organism: Pseudodesulfovibrio cashew (assembly GCF_009762795.1). Classification (NCBI taxonomy): domain Bacteria; kingdom Pseudomonadati; phylum Thermodesulfobacteriota; class Desulfovibrionia; order Desulfovibrionales; family Desulfovibrionaceae; genus Pseudodesulfovibrio; species Pseudodesulfovibrio cashew. The sequence continues at coordinate 2,337,955 of NZ_CP046400.1, forward strand.
TGGCTGCCATCGCCGAGATAGTGGATGCGACACAGGACGAGTTGGAGGCCATCCGCGAGGAGACGTTTCCCCGCGTCGAAGCCGCATTCGCAAAGGGCAAGGAGCGGATTAGCGAGCACCTGACGCCGGAGCAGCGTAAGCGCTTCGAAGTCCTGCTCGAAAAGCGGCACAAAGGCGAGATGGGCCTTTTCAGACTTCCTCCGCCCATGCCGCCTCGTCCGGGCATGCCTTAGGCATCCGCCGTAGGACGGACGGGGAGGAGTGGCTCTCTCGGTCCGGCTTCTCCCTGTTTATTTGCAGAGCGGTCCGGAGCCGGGGGCCAACCCGGCAAGGTAACCGGTAGCCGCATCTATCTGTCCAGCATCCAGCTTGGCGCCCTTGGCGACCATCTTGGACACTGTTCCCTTCCAGGCTCCTGGGCTTTTCACTCCCAGGTTGAGACAGATCCGTTTGGCCGAATGGCATGCGGTGCAGGCCTTTTTCAGCGTCGGGCCCATGTCGGCGGCTCCGGCCATGGCGGCGAACAGGAAAAAGCTGAGGCAGGCAAAGACTGCCGTGATGTAGTGCATACGAGTCGTTTTCATCAGGTACTCCCTTGTCTTGTGGCAGGCCGCACACGGAAAGCAAGGTTTGCGGTCACTTGATCATGTTTACGCCATCGGTACGGGAAAGTACAGATTCCAGTATCGGAAGGTATGATGTAGTCCCATTGCCAACGTACCCGGGGCGAAACCTCGGCTAAAACATTCCCCCTTGTCCCGCCAACCGAAAATTGCTAAATCTGACCACCTTGCCCCGCCGCATCTCAAGGGCGGCAGTCCGCAGGGACAATATGGAAGCGTTTCGGCACCGGTGTGTCGCTTGGTCTTCAAAACCAATGTACGGCAGTGATGTCGTAGGCAGGTTCGACTCCTGTACGCTTCCGCCAATCGATCATAAGGGCCTGTTATGCAGGCCTTTTCCCTTTAAGGCCACCTAACACCCTGTTCTCGCAACACAAACTAGGACGCTTTTAGGACGATCCAACGTCAAATCGACCTAGTGCGAGGCCATCATGAGCGACTACCTGACGCTCCAAGGGACGACCTACCACTTTCGCTACTTCATCCCGGAACCGCTACAGCCGACCATCGGGAAGAAGGTCATTAAAATCAGCCTGAAAACGGGCCGTAAACGCCTTGCCAAGCGTAAGGCCGGGCAGTTAGCCTCTGCCGTCAGAAAATTCCTTGAGCGGGCAATGAGGAGCAAATCCATGGACAAGCAGCAACTTCAGCGAAACCTTCGCACTTACCTGAAATACTTGGTCGAGCTTGACGACTTTCTCCGCTCCGCTCCCGTTGAGATCGAAGACGACGCTGGCCTGTCCACCTTTTTTCTCGACCAAGTCACTGAGAGCATGAAGAAAGCCGACAACGCGAGCATCAAGCCCTTCATCGACGAATTCTTGTCCATGAGCGGGTTCGCCCCGATCCCCGTTGACACCCTTGAGTACAACCTCCTCGCACGGCAGATGCATAAAGTCATCGTCCAGTTCGCCCACGTCGGCAAACTCCGAGCGGAAGGAGACGTCATCGCAGAGCAGGAGTATCTCGACAAGCTGTTCCCCGACGAGGCCTTTACCGCACATGCCCGGCCTGCCGCTTCGCCTCTCCCTGCCCCCCTTGCGGTAACGCCTCCTCCTGTTCCCGAATTCGATCCAGAACCCATTGAAGAACTGATCGTGGACTTCATCAATGCCAGTGAGAAGACGCCTGAGACGAACGTGAAATACGAATTCACCATCAGGGAGTTCATGGCGATCACGGGTGCCGTGCATATCGAGGACGTGAACCACCCCATGATGCGCGAGTACGTCGAGGTGCTGAAGGCTCTACCACCGAACTACACGAAGAACTTCCCGAATCTGTCCGTCGTGGAGGTATCAAGGCTCGAACACGACAAGACGGTCACAGCTCGCACCGTCAACGACAAAATCGGCGTCATGGGTCGTTTCTTCCGGTGGGCCATCAACCAAGGATACATGACGACCAACTTCGCAGACGGCAAACGCCTCCCTAAGGGAAAGCCGCAGCACTCCACACACGAGGCATACACCATCGAGGATTTGCGCAAGATGTTCGCCGCCCCGCAGTATGTGAACGACTCCTTCCGCTCGCCGTACCAGTTCTGGATGGTCCCGCTGGCACTATACACCGGCGCGAGACAGTCCGAGTTGGCCCAACTGCGATGCGACGACCTCTACAAGGCCGACGACCTCTGGTGCATCCGGATCAGGCCGGATGACGAAGACGACTCCTCACGGGTTAAAACCGTCAACGCGATCAGGACAGTTCCCCTGCACCCGGTGTTGACAGACGAACTGAACTTCCCGGCCTTCGTCGAACGCGTACACAAGGCCGGACACGACCGCGTCTTCCCTGAGATCAAGCCGAGGCAGGGCAAATACGGAAAGGTCGTCTCCCAGTGGTTCAACGACAGATTCAAGAAGAAGCTCGACATCCAGCCGCCGAGGGCCGGATTCAAAAAAGACTTTCACAGTTTCAGAAACACATTCATTGATGCAGCCAAACAGGCCCGCGTCCCTATTGAAATGGTAGAAGAAACCGTTGGCCATGCAAGCGCGTTAGGAAATCGGCAGCAGTCGATGTCGGGGGACTACTACGCAAGCGACTATAATGAATGGATCAGATATGAAGAACTGATGCTCAAGGTCAATTTCGACGTGAAATTATCACATCTCACAAACTCAAAATACCATCCCGGCAAAAAATAAAATCGAGTCACGGATAGAATCAGTCACCAAGTCCACCAGAATGAAGAAGTCGGTAAAAGATATGGATGGCCCGGTATGACGTCGCAATGGAATAGACAATCAACAGAAGGAGAAAAATCATGAACCACTTATCTGTTTTCTCCATACCAAATAACAAACAACACCCCGCGTAGACAGCCAATAGCAGGCACCCATTTACAGCGCGAAGCATATACGAAATAAGCTGAGTAAATCCTCCACTGGACCGGATACGCCGTACGATATCTTTATCCTGTATGGTGTACAGGATCGACATCGCCGTGAACAAAAAGCCGAGAATTATTGAGGATACGCTAATCAACGTCGTTAAAAAATTTTCCAACGTGAACTTGGGACTAACCAAATCGAACACGAGGAAATAAACAAACGCAGCCAGAATTGATACCCCTAGCGGGTAATACTTTTCAACCCAAAGTCCCATCACCCAAGTTCCTCAAGTAATCCACGCAATTCAACACGTCTGCGCCTTAAGGCGTCATATGCGGCTCCGACGCGGCCTCCAACGTCCAACTGGCGATCCTCATTCAAAGGAACCATAGCCTCTTCAACCATCCTCTCCTCAATCAAATCGATGAAACAACTCTCCGAGTCATCATCATCTTTCCCGGTGACTTCAATCCGAGTCACGGCTCCGTTACGTTCGCCACGTATCCCGGTGAGTTCTTCAATGGTACGCCGGATAGCATTCCCACTCAAAGAACCTTGTCTTTGATGCCCCATACCGATCGTCACATCTATGACCGGTGCTTCGAATTGCTCGGCCAAATCGACGAGCCTGTTAACGCTATGCCCCTGATCCCGGAAGACATTATTGTTCCCTAAAGGGGCAACCCGTACACGAAGTTTTCGAAAAACACCCAATTGAGCCAACCTCTGGTACGCCCCTGACACCAAAATGGGGTCAAGTCGGACCCATTCGTCAAGGTCGTACTGGTCATACAGATATCGGGCAAACTGGGAAGCCGTGACCCCCATCCTATTCCTCTGCATCACGAGCACATTCAAGGTGGGGTCATACACAAATGCAGTGTCTTCACCAAGCCCCTCGTCCTCGTCCAAATCGATGGAGGAACTGGCTCCGGTCGTTATATTCTTCTTGGGCGGGATGCCATCCATCCGAACCTTGACAAGAAGGCCGTCAATCAGATTTCGACGACCGTTTTCGAGAGCATCCAAGCAAACCGGACAACCATTGATATCACATGTCCGATCCGGGTAATCTAAACCTATGATATCCGCAAGGGCATCTTCCAAGCCATCTTCATCCGGGAAATGGACACGATAGAAGTCAAATTTTACCGCTTTCATTACATACCTCGCGAGTATTTTGAATTTGTTTATGCATTCTCCTATCGCACATCTCAATCATATGTCCACCATGACGTAATAACGGTCAACTTATCTTGGAACTCAATGAGCAAACGAGAGTACGATCGCCCCCCTTGTTTGACGAACAAGCGGATCATCCGAATACAGATGCCCACCACTCTCTCGCAAAACGTGAGGATTCGGTCCACACACTCGAAGACAAAAACGATCGTTTTTTTCATCAAAAACCAAAGAAGAAAACGGTTGACTTCTTTCTTCGTAAATGATCAAAAACAATCACTCAATGACGTTTTTGTCTTCACATTCATATGCCGAGGTCCACATGCCCCAAGTCTTCGCCTACATCAGAGTCTCCACCGCCAAGCAGGATCATCAGAATCAGGAATTGGAAATCCGCCGCTATGCCGACAAGGAGGGCATCCAGATTGACCACTGGTTCCGCCTCGAAGCCAGTAGCCGCAAGTCAACGAAGGAACGCAGACTGGACGAGCTTCTCGACGAGCTCGAATCCGGAGACACGCTCATTGTCTCTGAATTGTCTCGTCTTGGTCGCTCTCTCTCTCAGATTGTCCTCACCATCGATTCGCTCCGAGAAAAGGACGTGACCTTCATCGCCATCAAGAACGGGATGAAGTTCAATGGGGACCATGACGCCACGGCCAAGATTCAGATCGCCATGTTCGGTGTGCTGGCTGAGATCGAGCGTGACCTGATCAGCGAGCGTACCAAGATGGGACTCGCTGCAGCACGGGCAGAAGGGAAGACATTGGGAAGACCTGCAGGATCGCTCGGCAAATCTAAGCTCGACGGTAAGGAGAAAGAGATCGAAGAGCTTCTCGGCAAGGGTATGACAAGGGCTGCGCTCGCTCGTTACTTCGAAGTCTCGCCTCCGACACTGACTTCCTTTCTCAAAACCCGAATGCCAGACCTTCACAAAGCACACAGGCAGCCATCGAAAAAGAAGTAGACGAACGACTCCCCCTCCTCAATGTTCCGCATTTTGACCGTGTTTTTGGGGTGGTGAAAAATTTTCCACCCCTAACTTTTGGCCTTCGAGTCATCACAAAACCTGCCATTTTGACCTACGGTACACAGGTGTGAAGAAATGCAACAGGAAGTGGTTGCTCATGTTCGAGGCATGATGTAGTAGTTTCCCCCTTGTCTAGGTATATGTGCTGCATATCGGCAGCCCTTTCACACCAACGGTTAAGAGGCATTATGACGCCCCCGAATCCCCCCTCACCCGGCTCCCTCATCCTGCGACTTGGATTCAGGAGCATCACAGGCATCACACCCCGCAAAAGGGGAACGACAAACAAGAAATCACAGAAGACTCCTTCTCAACCCGGCACTCAGAAAAAGTCGAGCGGGTTCAAGAAGAGGAGCAGGAACAATCTCATCAAGGTGATCAACGACCTCATGATCCAGCCAGAGTTGATGCTGACCCTCACCTACACCGATGACGTCAGCCACGATCCAGAGACATGGCAACGTCATCTCGACAATCTGCGAAGAACCATCTCCCGGAAGTTTCCGCAAAGTTGGTGGGTGTGGAGAGTCGAGCCACAGGAGCAGACGGGAAAGCCGCACTATCATCTTGTCGGCTCTCTTGGCGACACAATGTCCAGCGATGACTTCTGGCATTGGCTTCATCCTCACTGGTGTCGTATTATCGGAGTTGATCCCAAGAATGCGCAATTCTCTACGAGGGTGAAGGCCATCACCACAGATATGGAGAAGCTGTCTCGGTATATGACCAAGCATGAAGATTCCAACGACTACCACGGATTTGGACCAGCATGGGAGAAGCTGACAAATCGATGGGGCATCCATGGACGGAACCATGCGCCTGTGTCTCCTGTTGGCGAGTATGAAGCAAGCCCAGAGACGGTTGCAGAAGCCAAGGAGTTGATCCTTGGCAGCATCGAGACTCAGATGAACGCACTGCGGGAGAAGTTGTCCGATACGACTGCGACAAACTCACGCAAGGATATTCACAAAATGAAGCAGAGCATCTCCGACAAGCAGGCATTGAAAAACAAAATCACCCATCTGCAGGATTGGTTCGGTATCCTCGATGCAGATCACGTCGAAGCGATCCGGGAGTACCTTGAAGGCAGAAAGAAGGCCGGACTTCTGTAGCCCATGACCGTACGGATCGGATCAGGGTTTGGCCGTCCTGCCTTTTTTGAGGAAAAGCGCATGGGCTCTAGCTTCCCTAGTGGCAACAGCAATCTCATTAGGGACAGAATACCAAAAGAGAAAGGCTCGCAGATTCAACTACGAGCCGTCCCATGAAATTGGTTATTGGGTTCGCATTCTCAAAATTGCTTCAAGAGCTTTTCGTTTCCCTTCATTTTTTGCTTCTTCAACATATTGATCAACTTGGATCGGAGCAAAATCCCGCCTTTTGAGATCAAGGGCCATCTGACCAAGCAGATCATCGCAATCCTTGGAGCTCGCATCGACTATGAGCTTGGGATCAATTTTTCCATCATCCAAGTCGAGACTCTTCTGAACAATGCACTTCGCATAGCTGTGCTTAACCTGCTCAACCTTATCAGTCTCATACTGATTCATGGTTGAGATTTGTCGGTACGACCCACCACAAGCATAGAGGGAGAGCAGCATGAACAAGGAACAAGCTAGAACAAGAATTCGCATTACGACTCCATAGAAATAACAGGTTGAACAAGCATGATACAACAATCGGTATTTGCTATCAGAATGCGAAGACGCTTTCAATTGTTCAATCAAAATGCAGCCTCATGTTAGAACGATTGCACAGTCAGCAAGGAGAGCGATCGTCCTACATTCAGGAAGGCACTTGAAAAGCGGACGATTTTTGGTCATCCTTACAACGACGACGTGAACAGAGAACAGGACAAATCGTCAACGATCGTGGAGTGATAGGAGGCCACACAAGCCAACCCGGCTACAGGCCCCTGTACACTTCCGCCATTATTGAAAAAATTAGACACTCTCAAGGGTGTCTTTTTTATTGCCGACATCCTTCCCAACGCTATCCCGAGCACGCCAGAGCATGAATATGAGGCGAGCTAATGCAATCAGCCCCGGCCCCTGTTGAAAATCGCTGAATCGAAAGAATCGCCGATGAAGATAAGAGCCAACAAGCTATTGCAATCGATTGCAAGCAGGGATTAAGCGAGGGTTTCTGAAATTTCGTGCATGATTGGCATACGACCTACAAGGCGGGCTGCTTCAGTAGCCTGCCTTTTCCTTTTTTGCTATGGCTAAACGCAATAGATAACCATACGAATTTCTCACTGGAGGCTGTCATGACGCACCGCAGGACTGCCATACTCAGGTCCGCCCTCGTCTATTTTTTGCTGGTGTTCTTCTGCTGTCCGCCCGTCTATGCGGACGATTCATCGGTACTGTTTCAAATCGGCAACGGCAATTCGCTGCTTGCAGGCGCATTCGACGGCAGCTTCACCTGCGCCGAATTGCTCGAACACGGAGATCTGGGCATCGGCACTTTTGCCGGATTCGATGGCGAAATGGTTATTTCCGGCGATTCCGTCTACCAGATTCGGAGCGACGGCAGCGTACATGTCATGCTCCCGCAAGCCACAACGCCCTTTGCCATGGCAACTTTTTTCAAGGCCGACCTGCGTCTGACGCTGACCAACGTCACCAGCCGGGAGGACTTCATCCAGCGCCTTCAGCAAAAACTACCCGCCAAGAACCTTTTTTACGCCATCAAGGCCACCGGCTTTTTCGAGCACATCAAGACGCGCAGCATTCCCAAGCAACAAAAACCCTACCCGCCTCTGGCCGAAGTGGTCAAAACCCAACCGGAGTTCGTATACGACCATACCGAAGGAAGCATCATGGGATTCTATTGCCCCGAGATAACCAAGTCCATCGCTGTGCCCGGATTTCATTTCCACTTCCTGAGCAAGGACAAAGATGGCGGCGGCCATCTGCTTGAACTCCAGGCCAAGACCATAATAGTCGAACTGGACACAATCTCCCGGATGTATCTCGTACTGCCTACTGATGCGTTCGCACAATAGGTGGAGTTTTCCCATGGACTTTTTCTGGGTGGCCATGGCATGTGCCGAGTCTGATCACGGCCGCCTTTTGGGGGCATCCATTTTTCCAAAAAAGCGCATGGTGTTTGCGCTGCCTATTTGCAAGCAGAGGCCAGCCAAGGCCATAGATCGTCCAAATTAAAAAAACGCACTTGAAAAGCGGACGATTTTTGGTCATCCTGACAACGATGACGACAACCGAGAACAGGACAAATCGTCAACGATTACGGAATAGTAATAGGACATCGCGGACACCACGACTACATGGTCCTGTACGCTTCCGCCAATCGACCACAAAGGCCTGTTATGCAGGCCTTTTTCTCTTTGCATAGCGTAACATTCTGTTTTGACAGTGTAAGCTGGGAAGGTCCGACGTCAAATCGTCCTGGCGCGAGGACATCATGAGAGACTAGCGTGTTCCGGGAAACGCTCATGGGGCGTGGGGGCTCAGTGGCAAAGTGCGGCTTGTGAAAGAGGGTAACTATTCTACCTTCGGGTCAAACCACTTGTCAGCAATACGCTAGGCATTGCAGATTCTTTGTCCAATAGTGCTCGGCGTAATTTTCTCCCTAAATAGGCGCTCAGCCTCCGCAACGATCTTCTTTACCTTTGGCTCCACTTCATCAGAGCTTCCCCAAGACCAAATTACCTGCTCATATTTTTGCCTCTCAGCGCTCATCTCTTTCCTTCTTTCATCCTCGCAATGTCCCATCGGTTCTGTCCAATAGTGATCACCAAGCATCTCCGCCGAGAACCTAATTTTAATAATGATGCTCCAAAGGTCATCAAAAAGCCCTGTGTACGAATCACCAAATACCACACGGCATCTTTGTCGAACGGACCTCATTTCAGTGTACAGATCGTTATATTTCTGGAGTCGAGAGAAAATCACGTAGGCCCGATCCCGAGCACTTTTTTCACTCTCAGACTCATATTGGCTAGTTTTACGATCTGCATATTCGGTACTGGTAGAGAAAGGACTACGGATGGCGGCAATCGCACCTTCCATCTCATAGACACAAAGCAAGGCTCTTTCCGCGAGTTAAGATCGCTTTTTCCACCGAGCTTCTCTCTTCCAAGTCTCGACTCCAACTATCGCTACCAACGAAGCAAGAATTACTGCTGAGTTGCTCACCAAATTCATGATATCCGTATAGTTCATCAAAACACCCTCATCTCTTTGATCAAGTTGGCAAACGGGAAAACATTATCCCAATGCCGTTGTTCCACCAACCATCAATATAGCATTTGGAAGCGGATTATTTATGGTCATCTTTACAGCGACGATGCCCACTGAGAACAGAATGGATCTACAACGATCACGAATTGCTATCTGGTCGTCTTGGGCGCCCTGGCTGCGTGGTCCTCTACGCTTCCGCCAATGTTATCAATTGAGCCTGGTTTTCGGGCTCTTCCATTTTACAAGATTATAACACCCATGAAATCGCAAATATGATACTCCAATAGGCACCATAAACCCTCAACCATACGGAGACCGACTATGCCGAATATGGATTACCCCGGACCGTGCCCTAGCTGTATGGGGATCGATGGTTGCCCAACCGAAACTGGTAAGCAGGAGGCTGTGACCCACTACTGTAAGGGACTGGAGATGGAACTCAACACCTGGAAGGCTCGGCTTTATGATGTCTTGGCATCAGACAAAAGCGGAGACCTCGCCGATGAGATTATCTTGATCAAGTCGACAGTTAAGGAAATCGAAGCCATCGCAGAGCAAATGCAAGGCACTTGCCCCAGTAGCTTGAGTGACCAGGAAAAAGTCATCGGCGGCAAACTTGAAGACCTTCGGGTTCATTACACGAAGGCCCTTGAGGTTATTGCGCCCGGTTGGTTTGGAGGATAGTTCAAGCCCGTTTTAGCAATTAATGAAAAAGCCACCTCATAACGGTGGCTTTTTCATTGCCGTATCGCCAAAATATCAGGGCGCTTTTGAAATCCATAATATTCAGTGGTTGCAATTTATAGTGGGCCTTTGCAATATGGCTCGAAACGGCGAAATAGCCCTGTTCTTTTGCCCGATTTAATTGTTGCTCCGTTTTCTCGAGAAATCTGCGTCCTGTTTTTAAGTCTTTCCCCAAGGGACGTCCTTCGATTTCGCAGGGCCGGTATTTCCGTATGCTTCTGGAGAATATGGGTGCTTTTCAGCGGCCAGTTGAGGGCTACTGCAGTAGGCTATTGACATCATACTGATTTTTTTAGCCCAAGCCGAATCACGGCTACCGGCTCTTGGATCGAACACAGAATAACCACAAGCCAGCGAGGATCAGGGAATGAACACAGAACAGGAAAAGGTCAAAACCATATATATGGGCTACCACCCCCGGTCGCATGATGGCAGCATTCCTCAATCACGCACCCGCAGTGAGGCTATTGAAATCATGGACGTCTTCAACAAGAGGCAGGTGGAAGGGAAGCTTCGGGCTGAAGTTGTCGAAATCGCCTGCAGCGATCTTTGCGCCGTTGCCGTCATGGAAACTGCGATCGATAAAGTCTGGCAGTACATCTGATTTCCGCCAAGATCCTTTCAAAATGCCTCTATAGCCATGTCTCGCCGGTCGGCCATAATCAACCACAGAGGCCAGTATTGAGGGGAGCTTTTGAGCTCCACTTCCATTCAGCCCGGGTCGGATCCTGTTTGACGGATACCGGGCCGCGTTGGCTCGTTCTTGCAATAAATAGAGTAAATCTAGTTGGAGCTACCAGTAGGAAACTTCGGACCTAGTCATGGTGCGGTTCGATATGTAGCGGCAATCTGACATAAAAGCTCGATCCTTCTCCCTCGGGACAAGGGGCAACACCGATTGTGCCTCCATAGTGTTCGATGATTTCCTTGCAGATGGCCAGTCCCAGTCCGGTGCCCTTGGGTGCTTTGGCTATTCCCTTGGAAGGGGATTCGGCCTGGTAGTATTTCTGGAAAATCAGGGCTCTTTCCTGGGCCGTCATTCCAAGGCCGGAGTCGGTGACGCGAAATTCCAGGATATCGTCTCCGATTCGGTTCGTCGAGATGACGATCTCGCCGTGTTCCGTGAATTTGATGGCATTATCCAGAAGATTGGTGAGAACTTGCATGATGCGGTCGTGGTCCGCGTAGATGTATTCTCTTTCGCTTGCTGCCTCAACGTGTAGTGACAATTTCGGCTTGGCTTCCAATTTGATGCGGGCTCCTTCCACGGCACTTTCCACGATGGATTGCACCAAGAGGGCCTCATCTCTCCATTCCATCTTGCCCGCCTCGATTTTGCTGACATCGAGCATGTCGTCCAGGAGGCGGGTCAATCTGTCGCCTTCGGATCTGATGATGGCGAGGTTATGCAGCGCCAACTCAACCTTTCGTTTTACCGTGGAGTCTTCCCCGACAATAGGGACAACGTGTTTTTTCAGGATCTTGTCGACCAATACGGAGAAGCCGAGAATGGACGCAAGCGGTGTTCGAAGTTCATGGGAGGCAGATGAGACAAAGGCGGACTTCTGGTTGCTGATGGCGATGAGCTGGTCGTTTATCTCTATAAGTTCCTTTGTCCTCTCCTCAACCCTGTGCTCCAGGTTTTCCTTGGCTGCAAGGGTCGCCTCTTCGGCCTGTTTCCTGTCCGTGATGTTGGTCAGGACGGTGACGGTGGCCACTTTGCCTTTCCACTGTGTTATTCCCGCACTGATCATGACCCAGATGATGTTGCCGGACTTGTCTATCAAGCGATAATCATAGCGGGGCGGCACAGTCTCTCCGGATTGGCGGGCTACATAGCGTTGCTGCAGCATCGGACGGTCGTCGGGGTGAACGAAGGAATGGAAGGGACGGCTTTGCAGCTCCTCCAGCGTGTATCCGAAAGTGCTAATCATGGCAGGGTTGCAATAGACCAGCCGTTCGTCCTGGAAGATGCCGATGGCTTCGGATGCGGTGTTTGCGATCGCCGAAAGGTTCTCTTCTGCCTGCTTCAGTTTTGTTATGTCGGAGATGACGCTTAAAAAAGCATCTTTTCCCTTCCAATTGATATATTGTGAAGAAATAATTGCGAATCTGATTTCCCCGTCCTTACGCAACAGTCTGTATTCATCGATATCCTGGGTCTCTTTTTTATCAAGAATGGCGTCGCGCCGGGCGTACACGTTGTCGTGATCAGTCTTGACGATGAAATCGAGGGCTCGTTGCCCGATCAGCTCGTCTCGGGAGGTTCCAAGCATTTTCTCCAAGCTTGGGTTTGCGAAAACCATTTCACCGTTTTGAATAATGACTATTCCTTCGATGGAGGTGTTGATGATGGTCTGGAAGAGTTGCTTGCTTTCGGCAAGCTTGTCCTCAGACGTATAGAATTTGTAAAGGGTCGGACCCAGTTTCCACATGCCCACCAGCACCAGGAGTATCCCGAGATAGTAGCCGCATATTTCAGTTAGAATCTTGTTTGTTTCCGGGTCGGAAAAAATGATGAACCCATGAAGTTGCGGGATGTACAGGCCCAGTTGGAGCATGCTGCCGATTGCAACGACACCGAATCCAAGAGTTATGTAGAACCACCCCGTGCCGCGCCTGACGTGTTCCTTCTTCCCTGCATGCAGGAGAACCAGAAATGCCGCCAAAAGCAGGCAGAATCGTATGGCAATGAGTGCAACAATCATTTTGTTACGTTGAAATAAATAGATGCCAGGCGTCAAGTATACTTAGAACATGACAATGAAAGAAAAGGAGGAGAGGGGGATATTCTTTCCGAATTGCCCATATGAAGTGGCAGGGGAGATTCAGGCCACGAGGCATGTGCTTTGGCCTGATGCGAACATGGTCTTCTTTTATATCTTTGTTACAGTTTGCCGTTCCCGCTTCTATTGCGATGACTATTTTGCTAAAAATGGAGCATGCAGAGCATTTGCCTGTTTTTGATTCTCACATTGTTTCTCGCTTTTCCCGCCCAGGCCGCGGAGCCTGATGTCATTCTTTATCCGTGTCCACTTTCTTCCAGCGACAGCCGGTTCGATTACCATCTTTCCCTCCTTCGTGAAGCCCTGGAGAGAACCGAGGCTGAATACGGCCCCTTTGAACTGCGGCCGTCCCCGGTCAGGATGAACCAACTTCGGCAATTTGATTTGCTGCAATCGGGAAGCCGGGCTTTGGATGTCGCCATCAAGCCCACTTCGATCAAGCGCGAGCAGGCGCTGACGCCCGTGCGTATTCCCTTGGGCAAGGGCATGGTGGGCTGGCGAATCCTGCTCATCCGTCATGAGAACCAGGCCGGCCTTGCCCGGGTTCGCAGCCTGGATGACCTGAAGAAGTTCGTCGTGGGGCAGGGATTGGGCTGGAGCGATGCAAACATTTTGCGGCAAAACGGACTTTCAGTGGTGGAGGGCGCGGACTATGAGGGCCTCTTCAAGATGATGCTATCCTACCGGTTCGACATCTTTCCCCGTAGCGCGAGTGAGGCCTTGATGGAGTGGGATGAGCGCCACGGGAACCGGCCCTCTCTGCATGTGGAGGAAACGCTGCTTCTCCACTATCCCTTTGCCCGTTACTTCTGGACCGCCAACAGCGAACGGGGCAGGAAACTCAACGAGCGTATCACCAAGGGCCTGGAGGCGATGATTCGTGACGGTTCTTTCGATGTCCTTTTCCAACGTCATTACGGGGAGATTATTCGCCGCGCCGGGTTGAGGGAGCGCCGGATTATTCGTTTGGAGAATCCCGACCTCCCGCCCGCCACTCCGCTCGGCCGCAAGGAACTCTGGTTCGATCCGCTCGGGAAGTAGGGCGGCTGGATTGCCCGCATGCTTGGCTTGCCGGGGAAGAGCCCTGCTGTGGCCGCAGTTGCTCCTGCAATTCACTTCTTTCCCTCTTGCCATTGAAAGGTACATCTCAAACCAGCGTCGTCTCCTTTGTCCCTTCCCTCAGTTGGCCAAGGCCTTCTCTTCGGCAGCCTGTCGTGGTGCCGTTTGCAGTACGCGAGTTTCTTCGTGACGCTTGCTTTCGTGCGAGGAGAGGATGCGTCCTGAGAGCTGCCCCATGGCTGGCTGTTGCCTGGAAAGAAAAAGGCCGCTCCCTTTTGGGAGCGGCCTTTGTGTCGTCTTGAATGAGCGCGCTAGTTGAACATGGTTCCGATCCGGTCGAAGCGGATGTCCGTCAGGGAGCCCCAGGACCAGTATATGATCAGGGCCTTGCCCACGATTTTCTGGCGTTTGACCGTGCCCCACCAGCGGGAGTCGTGAGAGCCTTCGCGGTTATCTCCGAGCATGAAGTACTCGCCGTCGGGCACAACGATGGGGCCGAAGTTGTCGCGGACCGGGAGAATACGGGCGTCGGTGCGTCGCACGTAGGGTTCGTCCAGGGGCTCGCCGTTAATGTAGACCACCTTGTCGCGAAGTTCCACAGTGTCGCCGGGCAGGCCGATGACACGCTTGATGAAGTCCTTGGACTCATCCATGGGATACTTGAAGACGATGATGTCGCCGCGTTCGGGATCACCGGTCTTGTACAGGACCTTGCCGTCAGTGGTGTCGAGCCAGATGTCCGAGGGCAGGCGCACGTCGTAGGCGAATTTGGTCACCAGCAGGTGGTCGCCGATCTGGAGAGTGTCGAGCATGGAACCGGACGGAATCTTGAACGCTTGAACGATGAAGGCGCGGATTACAAAAGCGAGAAGCAGGGCCACCACGATGGCCTCGATGGTGTCGCGGAATTGTTTCATGGAATCGTGAGACATACGTATTTCCTAGTGATTGAACCGGAAGCGGAAACCGCCTGCGGCGGTATCGTCGGGTGATTTCGTCTCCAGGCGCCGTGAGGTCGTGTCCGGCGGCTTGGGGTGCTTCTACGGTTGCGTTCGATGTTACTCTTCGTCGGCCTTGAGCACGGCGAGGAAGGCCTCTTGGGGGATTTCCACGTTGCCCATGCGGCGCATGCGCTTTTTCCCCTCTTTCTGTTTTTCCAGCAGCTTGCGCTTTCGGGTGATGTCGCCGCCGTAGCACTTGGCGGTGACGTCCTTGCGGAACGGGGCGTTGCGCTCCTTGGCCACGATCTTGTTGCCGATGGCAGCCTGGATGACCACCTCGAACATCTGGCGCGGAATGGAGCGTTTGAGCTTGAGCGCCAGCGAGCGGCCGATGCGGGCCGCATTTTCCCTGTGCACGATGCAGGAGAACGCGTCCACGGGGTCGCCGTTGATCAGGATGTCCAGCCGGACCAGGTCTGCCTCGCGGTAGTCTATGATCTCATAGTCCAGGCTGGCGTAGCCCTTGGTGGAGGATTTGAGCTTGTCGAAGAAGTCATACATTACTTCGGCGAACGGCATCTCGTAGGTGATGACCACGCGGTTTTCAGTCACGTAGTTCATGTCCTTCTGGATGCCTCGTTTTTCCTCGCACAGGGCCAGGACCGCTCCCACGAAGTCGTTGGGGACATGCACCTCAAGGCGCACGAAGGGCTCGTGGATGGACGCGATGCGCGTCGGGTCCGGCAGCTTGGACGGGTTGTCGATGGTCAGGGTCTCGCCGGTCACGGTTTTTACCGTGTAGATGACCGAGGGGGCGGTGGTGATCAGCCGGGCCTCGAACTCGCGTTCCAGCCTTTCCTGGATGATCTCGATGTGCAGAAGTCCGAGGAAGCCGCAGCGGAACCCGAAGCCCAGGGCCTGGGACGTTTCCGGCTCATAGCTGAAGGCCGCGTCGTTGAGCTGGAGCTTTTCCAGGGCCGCCTTCAGGGTCTCGTACTCGCTGGGCTCCACGGGGTAGAGCCCGGAGAAGACCATGGGCTTGACCGGCTTGAAGCCCGGATAGGGCTCCTTTACTGGATTCTCGGCCAAAGTGATGGTGTCGCCCACGGGGGCGTCGCCCAGTTCCTTCATGGATGCGCACAGGAAGCCGACTTCACCCGGCCCCATGGACTTGATGTCCATGGCCTCGGGCATGAACGCGCCCAGCCGGGTTACCTCGAACTTCTTGCCGGTGGAAAAAATCTTGATCTGGTCCCGCTTCTTGATCGTGCCGTCCAGGATTCGGAACAGCACCACCACGCCCTGGTAGGAGTCGTACCAGGAGTCGAAGATGAGCGCCTTGAGCGGCGCGTCAGGGTCTCCGTCCGGCGGAGGCAGCAGGTGGATGACCGCGTCGATGACTTCCTGCACGTTCTGGCCGGTCTTGGCCGAGACGCAGATGGGGTTGGAGCAGTCAAGCCCGATGACGTCCTCGATTTCCCGGCTGATGCGCTCGGGATCGGCGCTGGGCAGGTCGATCTTGTTCAGGACCGGGATGACCTCGAGGTCGTTGTCCAGGGCCAGGTAGACGTTGGCCAGGGTCTGGGCCTCGACGCCCTGGGTGGCGTCCACCACCAAGAGCGCGCCCTCGCAGGAGGAGAGCGACCTGGAGACCTCATAACTGAAATCGACGTGGCCGGGCGTATCGATGAGATTGAGAATGTATTGTTTGCCGTCGGTGTCGGTGTAGGGGATGCGAACGGTCTGGGCCTTGATGGTGATGCCGCGTTCGCGTTCAAGCTCCATCTTGTCCAGATACTGGTCCTTTTTTTCCCGGTCGCCGACCATGCCGGTCAGCTCAAGGATGCGGTCCGCCAGCGTCGACTTGCCGTGGTCGATGTGAGCGATGATGCTGAAATTGCGTATTTTATCGATCTTGCTCATGATTCTCTTTTTCAAGGATGGAATTTCGCCGGACAGGGGTAAAGACCCCGTGGCGCGGGCGTTGGAGACGCTTGTAAGGCATTTGGGAGCCCTTGTCTAACACATACTGTCGCAGGAGGGAAAAGGAAGGGCCGCCATGAGGCGGCCCTTTTTTTGTTTAGGTAGGGAAGGAGGAGCGGGACGGCGTTACGCTGCCGCAGCCTCCCTGGCCTTTCGGTATGCGGCGATGTCATCCACCGTGCAGACCGGCATGCCGTGTTTGTCGGCAAAGGCAACTATTTCCGGCAGGCGGGCCATGGTGCCGTCCGGGTTGGTCAACTCGCAAAGCACGCCGCACGGCTCAAGGCCGGCCAGACGCGCCATATCCACGGTGGCCTCGGTGTGCCCGCCGCGCTCCAGCACGCCGCCGGAGCGGGCGCGCAGGGGAAAGACGTGCCCCGGCGAAGCGATGTCGGACGGTTTGGCGTCGCCGGCGATGGCCGCCTTGACCGTGCGCACACGGTCGGCCGCGGACACGCCCGTGGTTACGCCCTTTGCCGCCTCGATGGAGACCGTGAAGGCGGTCTGGTACTGGGAGCGGTTTTCCTCGACCATCATGGGCAGGCCCAGGGCGCGGACCTTGTCGTCCGTCAGGCAGAGGCAGACAATGCCGCTGCACTCGCGGATGAGCAGAGCCATTTGTTCGTCGCTGAGGGTTTCCGCCGCGAAGATGAGGTCGCCCTCGTTTTCGCGGTCTTCGTTGTCGGTGACCAGGATGCCCCGGCCCTCTCGAAGGGCCGTAAGCGCGTTTTCGACCCGCTCAAGCGAGGAGCCGAACCGATTGAGTAGAGAAGACTGATTCATGTGCATCTCCCTATGGGAAAATGGTGAATCAGGGCGTGGGAAAAGGACAGCCGCCTGCCCGCATGAGCGCGCGCAGGGATGACGACGGGCCGCGCGTCGGGCGCACGTCCGCTGTGGAACTGTCTTATTCTCTTTCATCCGGACTGTTACCGTCGGCCCCGGAATCACACCGGGTCTGCTGACCCTCTCCACCCGGAGAGGCGCTCGCGGGCTTTCTGGCGAACCAGATCACCGCCGGTGGGGACTTCCACCCCGCCCTGAGAACAAGTGCGGCGATAATGGCCCAGGTGTTCAGGTATGTCAATGCGGGAAGACGCGCCTTGCGGCTGCTCCTGTTTCGTTGGGGGGGGCTATGCTACGGGCAGGGTGAAGCGGAAAATGCTGCCCCGTCCCGGTTCCGATTCGACTTGGATGGCGCCGCCGTAGTGTTCGACAATCTCGCGGCAGATGGCCAGCCCCAGGCCTGTGCCGAAGGGCTTGCCCGACTCGGTCCAGTCCGCTTGGCTTTGATAGAAGTCTTCGAAAATTTTGCTGATATCCTCAGGGGATATGCCGCTTCCTGTATCTTCCACAGTGAATTCCATAACGCCTTCCCCGGTGTCGCGAACAGAAAGGCGCACGCTGCCTCCCTCCGTGAACTTGGCAGCGTTTTCGAGAAGATGCGTCAGCACCTGGTGGATGCGATCCCGGTCCACATGGACATGGGGCAGGGCGGGAGGCACATCCACCGTGAAGGCGACGTCCGGCATTTTCATGAAGACAGGATTGAACA
The DNA here is from genome assembly GCF_009762795.1 of Pseudodesulfovibrio cashew. Lineage (NCBI taxonomy): Bacteria > Pseudomonadati > Thermodesulfobacteriota > Desulfovibrionia > Desulfovibrionales > Desulfovibrionaceae > Pseudodesulfovibrio > Pseudodesulfovibrio cashew. The sequence continues at coordinate 2,356,402 of NZ_CP046400.1, forward strand.
GCGTTTCGGCATGGCGGGCGATTTCTCCGGGGGGCACGTCCTCATCATGCCACTCCACGCAATTCGTCTGAATTCTGCTCAGGTCGAGCAGTTTGTCGATGAGGTACTTCAGGCGAGCCGTCTCCTGGTTGACGACCTGGTAATTGCCCAGGTGCTTGCCCAGCCTCTCCTGGAGGTTCTCGACGGGTTGGAGGTAGGGCAGGAAATGCGTTTTGAAGGTCCGCTCCATGATCTTGATGAAGCCGATGATGGCCGTGAGCGGCGTCCTCAACTCATGGGAGGTGGAGGAAAGGAACCGGGACTTGGCCCTGTCCAGGCTTTGGAGTTCCTTGTTGGCCTCCTCCAGATCCGCCGTGCGCTCGGCAACCTTGCGCTCCAGTTGAGTGTTGGCAAGGTAGAGTGCCTGCTTGTCCTCGTTTATGACGCGGAGCATGGAGTTGACCGACTCGCCGAGTTGAGCGATCTCGTCGTTGCCGTTGACGGGCACCTGCGTCCGCTCCTCGTTGAGCAGGTCGATGTCCCTTACCTGGCGGTTGAGTCGTTCCACCTTGGAGATGACCATGTATTGGAGGATGATGAACACGAGTGCGCTGAAGGCAACCAGCACGCCGATGATCAGGTATGCGTTGTATAAGGCTACGGACTTTCCGTGCTTGGAAATCTTCCTCTCCTGGGTAACTCTGAAGATGACGCACGGCTTCCTGAAAATGTCTTTTTCCACGGTGTATCCGGTAATGGTGTCCTCGTCGCGGACCTGGATGAACACTCCGTTATCGCTTTGTATGTCTGCCGTGTGATCCGGTCCCGTGCTGTCCGGCGTTTGTGTCACGGCATGGATGGTCACGTTCAGTTCCAGCCGCTCGGAGGCCGATTCAGCCGCGGAATCAGTCAGCAGACGGCCCATGACGAGAGTGCCTCTGGACGGTCCCTCGCCGTTGGAGGTCAGGATCGGCCTGGCCGCGAACAGCAACGGTCCCCTGACCAGAGTTATCAGGCCGCCTTTGCCCTCGCTATCGGGGAGTGGAGGAATGTCTTTGCCCATCACCGTGTTTTGAAAGTCCGCGAGGAGATCGGCCATGTCGTTGCCCTCGCCGTCCAGAGCACGTCCGTAGATTACTTCTCCTCTGGCGTTCGCGATCAGGATGAGGTTGAGGTGCTGATCGGTGAAGGTGTCTTCCGGCAGGTTGGAATCAACATACTCCTGATTGTGGTCCTCGATGAAGGCATAGGTGTCGTCCCATGAAGCCCAGTCCCAGACAAAGGCGTCCAGGATGGCCTGTTCCTTCAGAAGATCGTTATGCGCCCGGTGGGCGTCGGCTATCACCAACTCCCGCTCCAGTTCGTCAAATCCGCTTTTGACAGCAAAGTTGGTGGCCAAATATTCGGCGGCCATGGCTACTATGGAAAGCAGCAGGATGGCGGAAAGAGTTACTTTGCGTATCTTCATGAGTGTATCTTGACCCGGATGAGCGGCTAATGACCATTATACTTTATCTATTGGGATGATGCACCTTTTAATTTGAGCATCCTGTCCAATACGGATTCCATGCGTGCGGATAGCGTTCCCCGCTTGCCGCTCTCCCGAAAAAGGGGTAAGCGAATTTCCCATGCATGAAATGTCCATAGTTCAATCCATCCTCGGGATTTTACGCGAGGAAATGGTCAAGCACGACGGCAAGCGGCTCAAGAAGGTGGTCATCAGAAACGGCGCGTTGGCCGGTGTGGTGACAGAGTCGCTCCAGTTTGCCTGGGAAGCACTGACACCCGGGGGCGAGTTCGACGGGGCCGCCCTGGAGGTTGTCGAGATTCCCATCAGGGTGAAATGCGGCGATTGCGGCGAAGAGTTTTCGCCGGAGCACACTCGGTGCATGCCGTGTCCCAAGTGCGAGCAATTGCTTGGCCATACGGTGCTTGAGGGGAAGGAGATGCTCATCGATTCGATAGAAATCGACGATGAGTAGCAACATATTTCGTAGGAGAAACAGATGTCTCAGGAAGTCACCATCGTACGCAACGTTCTGGAAGCCAACGACCGCCTCGCGGAGGAATTGAGGGTCACGTTCAAGGAGAAGAAGATCCTCTGCCTGAATCTGATGAGTTCCCCCGGCGCGGGCAAGACCACCCTGCTGGAGCGGACTCTGACCGACCTCAAGGACGAATTCAAGATGGCGGTTATCGAGGGAGATCTCCAGACCGACAACGACGCCCAGCGCGTGGCCGCCACCGGCGCCCAGGCCGTGCAGGTCAACACCGAGGGCGGCTGTCACCTGGATTCCGGCATGGTTCTGGATTCACTCAAGGCTCTGGACCTGGAAGGCGTGGACATCCTTTTCGTGGAGAACGTGGGCAACCTTGTCTGCCCGGCCGAGTTCGAGGTGGGCGAGGACTACAAGGTTACGCTTCTGTCCGTGGCCGAGGGCGATGACAAGCCCGAGAAATATCCCCTCATGTTCCACATCTCCGCAGTCATGCTGCTGAACAAGATCGACCTGCTTCCCTACGTGGACTTCGATCTGGACAAGGCCTCGGCCCATGCCACCAAGCTGAACAAGGACATCGAGGTCATGCCCATTTCCGCCCGCACCGGCGAGAACATGGAGACCTGGTACGCCTGGCTGCGCGAGAAACGCGCGGAAAAGCTGTAATCCTTTCCAGCCGAGTTATCTCAATCGCCCGCTTGCCTTCCGGCAAGTGGGCGTTTTTTTCGCCCATGGGAGAATTTGCCGCCTGATTGGCCGATTTTATCATTGGCATCTGGTCCTGCCGGACGTATAGGAAACCATGCCGTTTCCCAAAAATCTGCCTCTTGAGGACATCTTTGCGTCCATCGCCGACGGGCTGTTCACCGTGGACACCGAGTGGAACGTCACGTTTTTCAACGAGTCTGCCGAGCGGATCACCGGGCTATCCTCGGAGGAGGCGCTGGGGCGCAAGTGCTGGGACGTGTTCCGTTCCAGTCTGTGTGATGGCCAGTGCGCGGTGCGCCAGTGCGTCCTTGAGGGGGGGCGGATTTCCAACAAGTCCATCTTCATCATCAAGTCCGACGGCACCAAGCTGCCCGTGTCAATCTCCGCCGCGCCCCTGCGCAACGCCAGGGGGGAGGTCGTGGGCGGTGTGGAGACCTTTAGGGATCTTTCCGAGCTGCACATCATGCGCAAGAAGGTCGAGGCGCTCTATGAGTTCGAGGATATCGTGGGCCATAGTTCGGCCCTGGAAAAGGTGCTCAAGATCGTGCCCCAGGTGGCGTCCAGCGAGGCAACGGTGCTGCTGCTGGGCCAGTCCGGGACGGGCAAGGAACTGTTTGCACGGGCCATCCATAACCTGAGCCCGCGCAGGGACAAGCCCTTTGTGGCCGTGAACTGCGGGGCACTTCCAGACACGCTGCTGGAGTCGGAGCTCTTTGGCTACAAGGCCGGTGCGTTCACCGATGCGCGCGTGGACAAGCCTGGGCGCATCGAGATGGCCGAGGGCGGCACAGTCTTTCTGGATGAGATAGGCGACCTGCCAGGACATCTTCAAGTCAAGCTCCTGCGCTTTCTCCAGGAACGGACTTTCGAACCCCTGGGCGGGCTGGCTCCGGTCAAGTCCGATGTGCGGGTAGTGGCCGCCACCAATCGGAATCTCAAGCAGCGCGTGGCCGACGGCCTCTTTCGAGAGGATCTCTATTACCGGCTCAACGTGGTTACCCTGCACCTGCCGAGCCTCATCGAGCGGCGTGAGGACATCCCCCTGCTGGTGGATCACTTCGTGGAGCAGTTCAACGCCCTGCAGGGGAAGGCCATCCGGGGCGCTAGCGAGGATGTGCTCCACGTCCTCCTGAACCATGATTTCCCTGGCAACGTGCGCGAACTGGAGAACATCGTCGAGTTCGCCTTCATCCTCTGTCAGTCGGGTTTCATCCAGTTGGAGCATCTGCCGGAATACCTGCAGCCCCGGTCGGGAGAAGTCGATTCCGAAGGCGGGTTGTACGGGACCATGGACGAGATCAAGTGTCGGGCCGCACGTACCGCCCTCAACCGAAACGGCGGCAAGCGCATGGTCACCTGCCGCGAACTGGGGATTTCCAAGGACACCCTGCGTCGCCTTTTAGCTCATAGTTCAGAGGGCGAATAATTCGCCCAAATCCTTTGTTTTGGACTTCTTTTACGCCCTCTTTCTTCTCGTTTGTTTCTATAACATATTGTAATCGTAGTATTTACTTTTTTGGCATGCTCCATGCTTTATGTGACTCAATGGCACGGGTCCTGACGCAGTGGAGCGACAATGACGAATGAGACGACAACACTGCTCTGTCTGGCATGTTACGGGACCCGCCTGGCTTCTGTCTGCGAAAACGCGGACGAATACAAGCTGTTTGAAATACGTGAATCCAAATTTTACCCCGCAGGCCTCCTATCCCTTCCCTCAAAGGACCCTATGGACAGGACATCCGCCATATTGGCTTGCGGGGTATCTTTTTTGCTTTGTGGCGCGATCTGCGACGAGACCAGGAGGCGCCTTGAGCAGGGCCGCGTGATGGTCTTCCCCTGGTTGACGGGCACTGTGGAGCAGGCCCTCGACGCCTTCCGGGGCAACTCCTTTGCCCCGCTTGCCATGCCGGGCTGCCGCGACCGCTTCCGACGCAAGGGGGCCGGGCGGGGCAGGCGACCCGGACAGGGGAACATCTGGGCCGATCGCGTCATTTGACATTTCTTGTTTGATGAGTATTTCTCTGAGACCGTCCGCCGGAATCCGTCGGGCGGTCGTTGCATGACAAATCCGGCGGCCCGCCGCCTTCCATACTTAGGAGTACAGTTATGAGTGAATGTTCAGGATGTCCCTCCGCCTCTCCCGACGGCGGTTGTTCCAGCGCCACCGGTTGCGATCAACAGCCGGTTGACGACAAGCTCAACAAGACCCTGGGCCGCATCAAGCACAAGATCGTGGTCATGTCCGGCAAGGGCGGGGTTGGCAAGTCCACCGTGGCGGCCAACATCGCGGTGGCCCTTTCCCTGGCCGGCAAGAAGGTCGGCCTGCTGGACGTAGACGTGCACGGTCCCTCCATTCCGCGCCTGCTTTCCCTCAAGGGTCAGACCCCGCACATGGGCGTGGACGTCATGGAGCCGGTGCCGTGGAGCAAGAATCTTTCGGTCATGTCCCTCGGCTTTCTGCTGGAAGACGACCGCCAGGCCGTCATCTGGCGCGGTCCGGTCAAGATGGGCCTGATCAAGCAGTTCGTCGAGGACGTCATGTGGGGCGATCTTGATTACCTGATCGTGGACTGCCCTCCGGGCACCGGTGACGAGCCGCTCTCCACGCTCCAGACCCTCGGCCCCACGGCCATGGCAGTTGTCGTGACCACCCCCCAGGGCGTGGCCATCGACGACGTACGGCGCTCCCTCTCCTTCGTGGGCGAGGTGGGCAACCGGGTGCTCGGCCTGGTCGAGAACATGTCCGGCTTTGCCTGCCCCGACTGCGGCGCGGTGCACAATATCTTCAACTCCGGCGGTGGCGAGGACCTGGCCAAGGAAGCGGGCGTCCGGTTCCTGGGTCGCATCCCCATGGACCCGGCGGTTGCCCGCTCCGGCGACGAAGGTTTCCCGTTCGTGAAGGTGAGCGAGGACTCGGCCACAGGGCAGGCCATGAAGGCGATCATCGATCCCATGCTCAATCTGCCCGATCCGCCGAAAATGGCGTAATTCGATATGCAGAGGGCTCCCGGTTCACACCGGGAGCCCTTTTTCCTTTTCACAAGGAGTTTTCATGCCTCAGGAACAAAAGGATATCCCCGCCGTTCTCGCCGACATTGTCCGGCAGCTTTCCGCACACTACGGGTTGTGGCTGGCCGAAGCCGTGCACCAGTTGGGGCTGGAAGGGGCGCTGGACGCCGAGGCAGAGGCCGGGGACCGGCTCTTTGCCATCCTGTCCGGCAAGTTGGAAAGGGCGCTCGGCAAAGAGGCGGGCGGCCTTCTGGCGGACGTGGACCCTGAGGTGCTGGAAAAGCTGGCCCAGGCACTGCGGACGGCGTGGCTGGCTACGGACGGAGTCTGGTTTCAGGCCGTGGAAAAGCAGGCGGGCATGGATGCGGCCAAGCGGGTCAACGACACCTGCTGGGCCCGTTTTGCGCCCCTTGAGGCCCGACGGGCCAAGGCGCGGCTTGGGCTTTCGGGCGAAAAGCCCATCGAAGACCTCAAGGCGGTCCTGGCCGAACGGATGTACGGCCATCTCAATCAGTGGGAGTTTGCCGAGGAGACCCTCACGTCACTGGTGTTTCGTATGACCGATTGTCGGGTGCAGACCGCTCGCAAGCGGCGCGGCCTGGCCGATTATCCGTGTAAATCCGGTGGCACCACCGAGTACACCGGCCTGGCCCGCGAGGTGGATCGCCGCCTCCGGTGCGAATGCGTGGCCTGCCCGCCGGACGAGCACCCCGAGGAATGGGCCTGCGCATGGCGCTTCACCCTGGTAGGGGACATCTAGCGGACTTCCTGCAGATAGTTCGCCGCCTCCTTGTGTTGTCGCCATTGGGCTATGCCCAGCGGGGTCAGCCCCCGCTGGTCGACGGCAGCCGTGGAGGCGCCGTGTTCCACCAGTAAGCGACAGCCCGCCACATCCCCGTTGCCGGCGGCGGTATGCAGGGGCGTCTCCCCTTTGAGCGAAGCGGCGTTGACGTTCGCTCCGTAACGGAGGAGCAGTGCGCAGACCTCGATCTGTCTGTTCTCCGTGGCAAGAAGAAGCGGCGTTCGTCCCCACCCGTCCGGGGAGTCGGCATCGGCCCCGTTGGCCAACAGGATCCGGATGAGTTCCAGGCTGTGGTGGACCCGGTAGAGGCGAACGGCGTGCAGCAAGGCGGTCGCGCCGCAATCGTCCTGAATGTCGGGCGTGGCTCCGGCGTCCAGGAGCGCCTGGACCATGCGCAGTCCGCATCCGGTGTTCCGGTGAAAAGAGAGGATCGCGTCGTGCAGCGGAGTCCGCTTGTTGCGGTCACGGATGTCCGGGTCGGCGCCATGCGCCAGCAGCCGCCGGACCTGGACCAGATTGCCGGTGTTCACGGCCCGCTCCAGGTCGGAGGCATGCACGGCACGGGCCGGGCTTGCCAGAAATACGGAAAGGAGTGCAAACGACGCAACGAAGTGCCGAAACGTCATGGTCATTCTCCATGGTTTCGGAAGCAACTGGAGCAGGCTTGACTATACACTCCTCTTCCTGCCGAAAGTCAAGCATACTTCCGGGCAGTTTTCTTCTCCTCTTCCCCGACCCGGAAAAAATGACTATCTTTCTCCCATGTCAAAACAAATGAAATATTTTCTCAGTCTGGCGAGCCTGATCGTCGTCGGCTCGTTCCTGGCCTTCCTGTATAATTGCATTGACGGACTGGCCCTGTTTTCGGCCCGCATTGATCCCGCTCTGGAACCGTGGGTGTTCTGGATATTGTTCGCCGCCGTAGCCGGGATACTCGGCTGGTTCGCGGCGGTGGCTTTGGTCCGGCCCAAGCCGATGCTGGTCTATGCCGATCCCACCGAGGCGGACCTGATTCGCTTTCGTCGGGAGTTGCTCGCGCGCCTCAAGCGCAATCGTCACCTGCGTGATGCCGAAGTGGTCATCAACGACGAAAACGACCTTGCTACCGGGCTGGCCGTGCTCAAGGTGCAGGCCAACGAGGAGATCAGGGCCACGGGCAAGCGGATTTTCATCACAACAGCCATTTCCCAGAATGGGCGGCTTGATACCCTGGTGGTCCTTTTTCTCATTACTCGCCTCACCTGGCGGTTGGCCAAGCTTTACAACCAGCGTCCACACTACCGGGAGATGCTCAACCTGCTGGCCAATGTAGGTGCCACCGCCGTCATTGCCGGGAGCATCGAGGAGCTCGGCATCGAAGAGCATGTGGCTGAACTGATGGGGCCTCTGGCGGGCGGCTCGGCCATCGGCGCGGTGCCTGGTGCCCAGGCCATCGCCGGGACCATTACCCAGTCGGTGCTGACCGGTTCCACCAACTGCCTGCTCGCTTTGCGCTGCGGCGTGGTGGCGCGCAACTATCTTGCCCTCGACCTGGACGCCAAGGGAGCCATGCGCCGCAATGCCACGGCGGAGGCTTCCCGCATGTTCGTGACCATGTCCGCCGAGACTGTGACCTACGTGACCAAAGCCCTGGTCCGGGGCGCGTCCGGCGCGGTGCGCTCCGGTTCGGCCAAGGCGGTCCGCACCGTGGGCAAGACTGTCTCCGGCACGGCGCAGTCCGTGGGCGAGGGCGCAAGGAAGGTCGGCGATGCGGCCAAATCCACTGCGCAAAGCGCGGGGCGCGGCGTGAAGGGGGCGGCGGATGCCGTCGGGCAGGGTGCCAAAAAGGTCGGTGATCTCACCCGTTCGACTGCGGATACCGTGTCGCGTGGAGTGAAGGATGCGGCCGGTGCCGTCGGCGATACTTCGAAAAAGACGGCCCGAAGCGTGGGTAAAGGTGTCAAAGACGCGGTAGAGAGCGTTGGGCAAGGGGCCAAAAAAGTCGGCGGCACCACCCGATCTGCTGCTGATACTGTTTCACGCGGAGTGAAAGAGACTGCCAGCGCTGTGGGCGGCACCTCCAGGCAGGCGGCTCGGAAAGCGGGTGAGACAGTCAAGGATGCGGCTTCGACAGTGAGTGGCGGCGTGAAAAAGGCCGGGCAATCCGTGAAAGACGCTGCCGACTCCGTGACGCGCAACGTGCGGGACACGGCTTCGGGCGTCAAGGGAACGGCCAAGCGGCTTTCGGAGAAGGCTGTGGAAAATGTGCGTACTTCGCGCGGTAAACTCCTGCACAAGGTGCGAGGCGCATCAGAACAGTCTGAAGATATTAAGGATAAGGCGGACAGTGTGTCCGATGAACCCGTGTCCGATGAATCCGTGTCTGAAGCGAAATCCGGCGTTCGCAAGGTGCTGGGCCGATTCAAGGCGTTTCGCCGCAAGAAATAGCCGGGGCTCCAAAAACGAGAAAGCCTCCGTGAGGAGGCTGTTGTTTTCTCGTGTGCAAAAAAAGGAAGATGCTTTCTTATTAGCACACGGCGTGCCAACTGGTCTGTGGATTGGGAATTAAATTTTATAGTCAAGTTTTACGGATGGTTATTGTATTGGCGAAAGAGGGCGGTCAGAGTGGTGCGATGTGCCTTGGGGTACAAAATTTTCTACTTCCTCTTCTCCGCCCAGGTGGAGGACAAAAATTTTGAACCGGATGAAGAGTTGTTTTCGGCAATAAAAAAACGGCTGCTCCAGGCAGCCGTTTTTATTTTGTGTCTATGAGCTGACGTGTCGTCTCTGTCTGCTCGGGTTGTAAAGACTGTCCTTACGCCTTGTCCATGGCCCGCTTGAAGGCGTCCTTGGCGCGCAGGATCACGTCTTCGCCCACACAGAAGGCGAGGCGGAAGTAGCCGGGGCTGCCGAAGCCGGTGCCGGGCACGGCCAGAATCTTCTCCTCCTGGAGGGTTGCGCAGAACTTGATGTCATCGCCGCCCGGCGCTTCCGGGAAGAAGTAGAATGCGCCCTTGGGCATGGTGTACTTGTACCCGGCGTTGTCCAGCACCTCGGCCATGGCCTTGCGGCGGCGGTCGTAGATGGACACGTCCACCGAACTGCCCAGGGCCTTGCCGAGCAGCTTCTGGGCCAGGGCAGGGGCGTTGACAAAGCCGAGGATGCGGTTGGCCATGATGATCGCGCCCATGAGTTTCTCCTTGCCCTCGATGGCCGGATTCACGCAGGCGTATCCAACGCGCTCACCCGCCAGGGACAGGTTTTTGGAGAAAGACGAGCAGACGATGGAGTAAGTGTAGACGTCGAGCAGGCTCGGTACTTCCGCTCCGTCAAAGGCCAGGAAGCGGTAGGGCTCGTCGGCCAGGATGTAGATGGGTCGCTCCCGCTTGGCGTTGTGCTTGTTCAGGATGGCGGCCAGTCCGTCCAGTTCCTCGCGTGAGTAGATGGCGCCCGAGGGGTTGTTGGGCGAGTTGATGATGATCACCCGTGTCTTGTCGGTGATGGCCGCGTCGATGCCCTCCAGGTCCAGTTCGAAGGTCAGCGGCTTGGACGGCACCGGCTTCAGGGTCGCGCCGTGGTTTTCGGCATAGAATCCGTACTCCACAAAGAACGGGGCCGGGGTGAGCACTTCGTCGCCCGGATTCAGCACCGCGCGGAAGACTGAGTTCAGTGCGCCTGCCGCGCCACAGGTGATGACCAGGCTGTCAGCCGGAATGGACACGCCCTGTTCCTTGGAGACCTCTTCGGCGAGGCGTTCGCGAACCGCCGGATACCCGAAGTTGGGCATGTAGCCCAGAAAAAACGGCTGATCCGCCTGGTCCGCCAGCTCGGCCAGCGCTTTCTTCACCGTGGCGGGCGGCGGCAGGTCCGGGTTGCCCAGGCTGAAGTCGTGGACGTTCTCTTCTCCAAATTCCTTTTTCAGCTTGATGCCTTCTTCGAACATCTTGCGAATCCAGGAAGCCTTGTCCATATATCCGTTCATTTGTGACGAAATCAGTTCCATTAAAATAACTCCTTACTGGTAGATTCAATCGCCAAGCCTACGCCAAACCCTTTTCCCGCGCAATGGGTGATGCCTCTGGCGGCTGGGGGAAGGGAAGGGGAGAACCCATTGAGAAGGGTTTTCCCCTTCCCTTCCCCCAGGCCTCCATCCCATCATTTTCCCGAAACTTTTTTGGCTCGCTTCGCTTTGGAGTGGAGACATTTGGAGGGAGGGCATTGTCCACCTATTAAGGATGTAGCTTGTTTTGTTGGCGGAGCAGGGGCGAGCGGACAGGCTTCCCTTATTAGAAAATAGGGCACAGTTTTAGCTGCCACAAGGACTCGGGCGAAGCGAGTTATGCGGGTTCGGGGCCGCGTCCTGGCAGGTCCAGGACGGAGTCCTGGTCCCGCCGAAGGCGACGTCGGCAGGCTCTGGGGAGCAGCCGCCTGACAGGGTTACCGGGCCGCGCCCTGCCAGATGTAGTAGAAGCCTGCCTTGGGCGGCAGGAGCATGTCTGCATCCACGCCGAGGAGATTCATTTTTTCCGGGTCGGCGCTGGTCATGGGGTTGTAAGGGTTGTCGTCGGGATAGGTGTCCCGCCGGTAGGCCACGACCTGGGAATCCTTGGGCAGCCCGGCGAGCTGGCGGGCCTTGGCAAAGCCGTCCTGAATGTAGCCGATCTGGTCGATGAGCCCGACCTTGAGCGCCTGGTTGGCGGTGAACACGCGGGCGGTTCCGACCAGCTCCAGATTGGCGGACGAAAGCTTGCGGTGCTGCTGAACGAGGTTGACGAAGCGCGTGGCGTAGTCATCGATGATGTCCTGAAAGAGGGCGGTCTCCTCGGGAGTGGTCGGGCGGAAGGGCGAGCCCATGTCCTTGTCCCTTCCGGACTTGGAGACCTCCACGTCCACGCCGATCTTGCCCATCAGGCCGCTGAGCTTGGGCCGCATGAAGATCACGCCCACAGAGCCGGTGATGGTGGTCGGGTGGGCCACGATCCAGTCCGCGGGCAGGGAGGCGTAGTAACCGCCCGAGGCGGCCACATCGAACATGACCACCACGACCTTCTTGCCGGTGCGCTGCTTGAAGGCGGTGATCTCGTGATAGAGGATGTCCGAGGCCGTGACCGTGCCGCCGGGGGAGTCCACGGCCAGGACAACGCCTTTGACCGCCTCGTCCTCTTCGGCCAGACGCAGCGCGCTGACCAGTTCCTGCACCTGGCTCGGTGTGGGGCGGAGCAACCCTTCCTTGGGCTGGGACACGAGCATGCCCTGAAGGTGTATCAGGGCGAGTTTGCCTTCGCCGGTTCCTTCGACCACGAACTCCTTGAGCGGTTCCGTGGTGGGGGCGGCAAATATTTTGATCTTGGGCGCACAGCTGGGAAGAAGCAGGACGCACAGGGCCAGGGCAAAAAAGAGACGAAGACGCATGGGACCTCCGGGATTGGTTGGCTAATGGGGGCAGGGTACGCGAGGCGTGGGTTTTTTTGAAGGGAAAAGGGACATCGGCGCGGGTTCGCGCCTTGGGCTTATCAGCGTTTGTTCTTCGTGGGGATGCCCGCCAGGCCGAGGTGGCGGTAGATACTGGGAACGCTCAGGCCCGAGAGGCGGCTGGCCCGGGCGATGTCGAAGTCGCAGATGTCCATGAGCTGTTGGAAATAGGCCTGGTCGCGCATGGCCTTGTAGTCCTGGTAGGACTGGATGGGGCCGTCAGTGGCCTGCGGCGTCCGTGGGGGTTGGCGTTTGGGCTTTGCCTGGTCAAGGTAGGAAACGCGGATATGTCCTGGCAGGTGCTTTGGGTAGATGGTCGGCTCCTTGCCTGCGGCGATGACCGCCGCCTCCATGACGTGTCCCAGTTCGCGCACGTTGCCGGGCCAGGCGTAGGCCGTGATGATCCTGGCGATCTGTTTGGAGAAGCCTTTTGCGGGCAGCCGGTATCGGTCGCAGGCCTTGCGGGCGAAGTGCTCGGCCAGGAGCATGACGTCCTCGCCGCGCGCAGATAGCGGGGGGAGCTGAATTTCCAGGGTGCGGAGGCGGAAGAGGAGGTCGCTGCGGAAAGTCCCGGCCCGGGTCATGGCCTCCAGGTCGCGGTTGGTGGCGGCCACAAGGCGGAAGTCGCTGCCCTGTTCCCTGGCCGATCCCACCGGGCGGAAGCGGTGCTCCTGGAGCACGCGCAGAAAGGATTTTTGCAGAGAGGGCGGGAGTTCGCCGATTTCGTCCAGGAACAGGGTGCCGCCGTCGGCTTCGGCCACCAGACCCCGGTGGTCGGAGTGCGCCCCGGTGAAGGCGCCCTTGACGTGCCCGTAGAGTACGCTCTCCAGCAGGCTCTCGGTCAGGTTGGAGCAGTCCACCACCACGAAGGCGTTGTTGTGGCGGGTGCTGTTGTTATGAATGGCTTGGGCGGTCAGTTCCTTGCCCACGCCGGTTTCGCCCAGGATGAGGACGCTGGCTTCGCTTTCGGCGGCCCGGGCCATGAGTCCCTTGGCTCGCTCCATGGCAGGGGAATCGCCGATGAGCCCGCCGTCGTCGAAGGCGCGGGGCGGTTCATAGGCCGCGCTCTTATCCCGCCGGTAGCCCAGGGCGCTTTCCAGGGATTTCCTGAGGGTGGTCGGAGTCGCCGGTTTCTGAATGTAGTCCCAGGCTCCACTGGTCAGGGTCTCCTGCGCGCCGAAGTTGTCCTTGAGGCCGGTCAGGACGATGACCTCCGGGTTGCCGGGGGCCGCGCAGAGGGTGTTGATGGCGGTCCGTCCGTCCCCGTCCGGCAGGCTGAGGTCCAGGTAGACCACGTCCATGCCCTCGGTGGCCCGGCGGATGCCCGAGGCGAGCCCTTCCGCCGTGGCCACTTCGTGTCCCTGGTCGGTGAAACAGCGCGAGAGGGAGCTGCGGATGAGCTCGTCGTCGTCGATGATCAGGATGCGGGCCATTCTTCCTTCCTAGGCGCAGTAACGGGCTACGTTTTCCACCAGCATGCGCGGTGACATGGGTTTCATGACGAATCCGGCCACGCCGATTTCTCCGGCCTGAACCTCAAGGCTGGGGGCCACATGTCCGGTGCAGATGACGATCTTGGCCTCCCCGTCGTTTTCCAGAATGCGGGAGGCCATCTCCATGCCGGTCATGCCCGGCATGGACTGGTCGGTGAGCACCAGGTCGAACAGCCCCCTGGCGCGGAAATATTCCTTGAGTCCCTCGGCCCCGTTGTCCGCCGTGAAGACCTCGTACCCGGCGTCACGCAGCACCCGCTGCATGGCCTGGAGCGCTCCGGAGTCGTCGTCCACCAGGAGCAGACGGCCTGTGGCGCGCGAGGACGGGCGGGCCTCTTCGGTCAGCGTCTTGGTCTCCGGCGTTTCGCAGCAGGGAAAATAGACGGTGAAAGTGGTGCCTTTGCCCGGAGTGGAGTCCACATGGATGGACCCGCCGTTGCAGCTTGCGATGGCGTGAACAACGGCCAGTCCCATGCCGGTCCCGCCGCTTTTTTTCTTGCTGGTATAGAAGGGTTCGAAAATTCGCTCGGTGATGCCGGGGTCGATGCCGTGGCCGGTGTCGGAGACCGTCACCACCACGTGGTCGCCCAACCGCAGGCCGGAGTGGGGGGCGTTTTTTTGCGATTCCAGGTGGAGGTTGTCCAGGCGGACCGACAGGGTGCCGCCGTTCGGCATGGCCTGGACAGCGTTGCGGCAGAGGTTGAGCAGGATCTGCTGGATCTGGGCCGGGTTTGCCAGGACCCTGTCCCGCTCGGCGAGACAGTCCACCTCCAATGAGACGTGTTCCGGCAGCGACGCCTGGAGCAGAGCCAGGTTTTCCTTGGCCAGGGGGGCCAGGTGCAGTGGAGAGCGTGTGACCTCCTGTTGGCGGCTGTACTCCAGGACCTGCTCCACCAGGTCCGCCGCCTTGTACGCGGCCTTGAGCGCCTCGGCCAGTGGGGTGTCCATCTCGCTGCCCGACATCTTTCCCAGGGCGTAATCTATATTGAAGATGATCGGGACCAGGTTGTTGTTCAGGTCGTGGGCGATGCCGCCGGCCAGCACGCCGATGGCCCGCATCTTCTGGGCCTGAAACAGCTCCCGCTCAACGCGTTTGAGCTCGGTGATGTCCACACCCAGCTCCATGACCAGGGGCTCGCCGTATTCGTCCTCGAAGGGGTAGTCGTAGATGCGGAAGGTTCGCCCGGCCTCGTCGGTGAACTGCCAGTCCACGGGCTCCCCCGTGTCGAAGACCCGGAAGGTGGGGCAGTGCGGGCAGGGATCGCTTCGCCCACCGAACACCTCGTAGCATTTGCGCCCGTTGGTTTCCCCATAGAAGGCCAGGGTCTTCTTGTTGGCGTAGGCCACGGAGTAGTCGCGCCGCTGCATGTACACGAACACGGGCAGCTCGTTGATGACGTCGAAAAAGACCTTGCGGTCATGGGCCCGGCGCATCTCGATCTGGCGGCGCAGCATACGTTCCTCGCGCAGGGCCTTTTCCAGTGGTGTCGTATCCGGCAGGGCTATCTCCACCATGACTTGCCCCTGTTCCCGCAGGGGAATGATGCGGCATTCCTTCGGGATCTCGGAGGGTGCGGCGTGGATCGGAAAGTCGAATTCCGTTGCCGTCTCGCTTACTTCCTTGAGTGCCATGTCCAGCGCCGACAGCAGGTAGGCGGGCAGAGGCAGGTCATCCAGTCGCCTTCCCTCGGCAAAGGGAGCGTCGGGCGGCAACAGGCGGCTGAAAGCGTTGTTGGCGTAGAGAACCATGGCGCTGTCATCCAACAGGGCCAGGGCGTTCCGACAGCCTTGGGCATAGGATCTGAAAAGAGATGGCATATTGCTTTGCTGATGAATTTACAAATTTCTACATTTATTGATCATTAGTGAGGTTACTCCAAGGAGATTGAATTGGCAAATTCTGAATAATGCACAATAATATACTGTAAATATTAATTAAATATGCAAACTAAAGGCAAGGAGTTGATTCTATTATTTAATAAAATAATTCTTAAATATAATAAATAAGAAGGCGATTAGGCCGGAATTGGTTGATAGGAGTACACAGAATAATTTTATATTATATTAAAATAAAAGCATTTTTTGTGATTTGGTCATGTGTGGCACGGCGATTGTAGATAGGGGCTGATGACATTGATGAAAAACGTTCCGTCTGATCGGGGCGTGTGATGGTCACCGAATGACAAAACATGGGGAATGTACCGATGAGCCTGCCGCAAATACCCTCAATCGACAGCATCAAGAAACAAATTCGCGATAACGACATCCATTTCGTCCGTTTTGAGCAAGCGGACCTGTATGGTGTGTCCCGAAGCAAGACCGTTCCGGTCGGCTGCTTCATGGACTACATCGAAAACGGACTGAACTTCTATGGCGGCCTGCTCGGCCTCGACATCCAGTCCATGGTCCCCTCCGGGACCGGGTACGCGGAAGAGGTTCAGTACGAAGACCACTGCACCGTGCCGGATCTTTCGACCTTCAAGGTCCTGCCCTGGGTGCCCAACACCGCAAACATCACCGTCGATCCCTACTGGTACGACGGACGCCCGGCCATGGCCTCGCCGCGCCTGCTGCTTAAGAAGATAATCGATGAGTTCGATTCCATGGGCTACATCTGCCGCCTGGGCTACGAGTTCGAGTTCTATGTGTTGGACAAGGAGACAAAGAAGCCGGTTTACGACGGCCAGCCCATTTTCGTCACCCTGAAGAACAACTTCGACATCGAGTACACCTACGACCTGATGCGCAAGATGGACCAGGCCGGGGTGCGGATCATCACCCAGAACTCCGAGCACGGACCGGGTCAGCAGGAGATCAATCTCTACTATCAGGATGGTCTGGCCGCCGCCGACACCGCCTTCCTCTACAAGATGGGCGCCAAGGAGATTTCCCTCCAGCACGGCTACATCGCCACCTGGCTGACCAAGCCGTTCATCAACTCCAGCGCGTCCGGCTCCCATTTTCACATCTCCCTCATCGACAAGAAGACCGGGAAGAACGCCTTCAACGACCCCGATGCCGAATACGGCCTGTCCGACCTGGCCAAGAATTTCCTGGCCGGCCTGCTCAAGCACGCCAAGGCCAACACGATTTTCACGGCGCCGACTGTCAACTGCTACAAGCGCTATCGGGTCAACTCCTTTGCCCCGCATACCGCCACCTGGGGCATGGAGAACCGCACCGTGGGAATCCGCCTGAAGGGCTGCCGCGGCGAGGCCACTCATTTCGAGAACCGGCTGGCATGCGGCGGGGCTAACCCCTACCTGCTGGCCCTGTCCACCCTGGCTGCCGGGCTGGAGGGCATCAAGTCTCAGCCGGACCTTGCCGCGCCCGTGGAGGACATCGCCTACGAACGCGACGACCTGCCCCGCCTGCCGTTCACCCTGGACGAGGCTATCGAAGCCTTCGAGGCGGACACCGATCTGCACTCCGTGCTCGACCCCGAGTTCATCAAGCTGGTCCTGGCCGTGAAGAAATTCGAGGTGGAGACCGCCAAGGCCCAGTTCAAGGACTATGGCACCCCCGCCTTCAACGACCGCGTCGATCCGTGGGAGTGGGACTACTACATGGAACTGATTTAGGCACGGTACCTCCGAGCCGGGAAGGGGGCGGGAGCTTGGCTGCCGTCTCCTTCCCGCACGAGTTCACGCAAGGATACAAGAACATGAGCACCATTCCAGTTATTCAGCTGTCCGGCACCTCCTATGAGATGGGCCGCATTCACGGCGAGGCCCTCGCGGACCAGATTGCCGAGTTCGTTGCTACCGTCACCGAGGTGCATCAGGCCAACAACGCCTCCCTCAGGGTGGCCAAGGACGCGCTGGAAACCTTCTGCAACAAGAATCTGGGCTTTCTGGAGAAGTTTTCCCCGGAGCTGGTCGAGGAGATGCGCGGCATCGCCGATGGTGCCGGGGTTTCCTTCAAGGAAATCCTCTACCTCAATTCCTTTTTGGAACTTGAGGATCTGCGCGCTCCCGGCGTGGGGGCGAAGGTCCTGCCCGACTCCCTGTGGGGCTGCACCACTTTCAACGTCACCCCCGAAGCCGGGGAAGGCGGACGCGCCTACATCGGACAGACCTACGACATGGAGAAGTACTACGAAAAATTTCTCTGCCTGCTGCGCATCGCGCCCGAGAACGGCCCGGCGGCGCTCGTTATCTCCTTTGCGGGCATCGTCGGGCTGGTCGGCCTGAACACCGCAGGCGTGGGTGCGGTGATCAACAAAGTTACGGCCACCGACGCCCGCCCCGGCGTGATCTATCCCTTCATCATGCGCAAGGCCCTCGGCTCTGAACGCATCGGTGACGCACTGGGCGCGGCTATCTTTTCGCCCCGCGCCTCGGGCATCAACTACCAGTTTGCCGGAAGCGGGGTCGCCTTCTGCGCCGAGACCTCCGCGACCTATTACCAACTGCTGGAGATCGACGGGGCCATTGCCCACACCAACCACTTCGTGGGGCGGGACATGCGCGGCTTCGAGACGCCCAACTGGCTGAGCCACGGCGGGTCCATGGTCCGCAAGCAGGTGGCCGACAAGTTTTTGAAGAGCAACGCCGGGTCGTTGAATCCGGAGAAGCTCAAGGAGTTGACCCGCGACCACACCAACCACCCCCGTTGCATCTGCGCGCACGGATTTCCGGGCGAGGACCCGAAGACCGCCTTTCACACCGTGTTCGCGGTGATCATGGATCCGGAGGCCGGGTGGATGGAGCTGTGCAAGGGCAACCCCTGCGAAAACGGATATGAGCGCCACTGCCTCTAGTGGCGGCTGAGATACAGGGTAGCTTGTTGAAATTTTAAACAATTTAATACGAGAGGTGAGAGATGAAAACCAAGGACAACATGGTTGAGAAAACCCTGAAAGAGTACGATGCCGGCGGGCTGACCCGCCGCTCCTTCCTGAAGCGCATGGGCGCGCTGGGCGTTGCCGCTGCCGTGGCCAACGCCGTGGCCATCTCGCCCCTGGGCGCTCTGGAGGCCTGGGCCTCCATTCAGGGCCCCGAGGAGCGTGCCTGGGAACTGGCCAAGGTCGCTGCGGCCAAGGCCAAGAAGAAGACCCTGACCCTGCTCATTCCCACCGGTTCCATCGGCAACATGACCCCCTACGTGGACAAGTGGAAAAACGAGCTGGGCATCACCCTCGAGTTCATTGAGGAGCCCGACGAGGTCATCCACACCAAGGGCATGCAGGAAGCCGTGGCCAAGACCGGCCGCTACGACGTGATGATGCCCACCGCCATGTCCTACCCGGACTGGATCGACTCCGGCGTCATCTACGACCTGACCGACTGGACCGAGAAGTACGATCCCGAGCTGTTCAACAAGGACTACGGCGTTGTCTTCCCGGCCAGCCACCATGCCCAGCTTTACAACGGGCGCGTGGCCGGTCTGCTCAACGACGGCGACCAGATCACCCTGCTGTGCCGCAAGGATTATCTTGAGGATTCCGCCAAGGCCAAGGCCTTCGAGGACAAGTTCGGCCGCAAGCTCGCCGTTCCCGACACCTGGAAGGAATACTATGAGCTCGCCTCCTTCATGCATGACCCGGCCAACGGTTTTTACGGCTCTCTGGAGTACCGCTCCCCGTATTACGTCAAGTGGATGTTCATGCAGCGGCTCGTGTCCAAGGGCATGCTCTATTTCGACGGCGAGATGAACCCGACCTTCAACTCCGACGAAGGCGTCGAGGCCCTGGAAGACATGCTCGCCATGAACGAGTTCCTGCACCCGGACGCCTTCTCCTTCACCTGGTCCTCCAACTACAACGCCTTCGGTCGCGGCGAAGGTTTCATGAACATCGTCTGGCCCTCGGGCTTCAAGTACTCCAAAGCCCCGTCCACCGGTCCGGCCACCACCGGCAACATCGCCGCCACGGTCATGCCCGCCGACTATACCAAGGACGGCACCAAGATCTACGCGGGCCTGTTCTGCTGGGGTTACGGCTACGCGGTCTCCAAGTACTCCGAGAATCCGGAGCTCTCCTACGCCTACGCGCAGTGGATGACCTCCCCGACCATCGGCGCGGACGCCATCCCGTACCTGGGCGGCTACTCCGATCCGTACCGCGTCAACCATATGCTCAAGCCCACCAAGCGGCTGCTGGACACCTACTCCCCCGAGTACCTCCAGACCCTGTACGATAACATGGTCAACACCGTGCCCGACTTCTGCCTGCCCGGCGGCTTCGAGTACCAGGACGCCCTGGACAAGGAAGTGCATGCCTGCATGACCGGCTCCAAGAAGCCCAAGGAGGCGCTGGACCGCGCCGCGCACAAGTTCGAGCGCATCACACGCCGCATCGGCAAGGATAAGGTCAAGAAGTCCTGGCTGTCCCTGGCCAAGAACCTGGCCGAGCCCATCAAGAAGGCCACCGGCGCCGATCAGTGGAAATAACCTACGCATAACCAACCTGAGCCGGTCCGGGGCGGACGCCCCGGACCGGCGGGGATTTATATCGTGACACAGGCTGCCATCAGCACATCGCCGACCCGCAAGGGACTGAGCAACAAGACCATCGCCCGCATCTTCACGGTGCCGGGCCAGGTGGTCTCCCTGCTCGTCCTGGTCATGCCGCTTCTCGTGGCGCTCTATATGAGCTTTACCGACTGGTCGCCCACGCGCGGCTCCCTCTTCGACGCCGGTTTCGTGGGCTTCGACAACTACAGCGAGCTGCTCATCTGGGACACCCGCTTCATTTACGCGGTCATCCGGACCTTCCTGATCTCGACCATCTGCCTGAGCCTGGAGTTCTCCTTCGGTCTCGGGCTGGCCGTCCTGTTCATGCGCAAGTTCCGGGGGAAGTCCTTTTTCTTCTCCGCGTTCCTGACGCCCATGATGATCCTGCCCGTGGTGGTGGGGTACATCTTCTGGATGCTTTTCCAGTCCAACGGGCCCATCAACCAGGTGCTGGAGCTCGCCTTCGGAGCAGAGGCCATGATGGAATGGTTCAAGTCCGCGCCTCCGGCCATCTTTGCGGTGATCATCACCGAGGTGTGGCATTGGACGCCGCTCTTTTTCCTCATCCTGCTCTCCGGGCTCAACTCCGTGCCGGAGAACCCGGTGCGCGCCGCCGTCATCCTGGGAGCCAATCCGCGGCAGGTGTTCTGGCGGGTGGTCATGCCCACCCTCAAGCCGGTGATCATCGTCGCCTTCGTCATCCGGGCCATGGAAGTGATCAAGCTTTTTGACGAGGTCTTCATGCTCACCCGCGGCGGGCCGGGCTCCTCCACGGAAACCATCAGCCTGTACATCTACAAGCTGGCCTTCAACGACTTCCAGCTCGCCTACGGTGCGGCTGCGGCCTTCCTGGTCCTCGTGGGATCTCTCCTGCTGGTCCACATGCTGCTCGCACCGGTTCGCGACCAACTCCTGGAGGGCGACAAGTAATGATGACCAAGAAACTTTCCCCCTTGCAGACCGTGATCATGGGCATCGCCCTGATCCTGGTCCTCTTCCCCGTCTTCTGGATTCTGATGACCGCCATCAAGCCGCCCACCGACTGGAACGCTTCCCCGGCCATCTGGGTTCCGTCGGAGCCGACCCTGGTCAACTTCCAGACCCTGTTCGACCCCGACGCCCTGGGCAAATATGGTGTGGGCGGCGTGAGTCAGCCCGCTACCAAGGCGGTGTTCGGCTCCATCCTGGCCACCTTCATCGCCACCACTCTGTCCGTGGTCATCGGCCTGTTCTCGGCCATAGGCATCTCCCGCTACGGGAACAACTCCAAGTCCACGCCGCTAATCATCCTGTCCGGGCGCATGTTTCCCCCGGCGGCCATCGCGGTGCCATTCGTGATCATCTTCTCGAATATCGGGCTTATCGACAGCTATACCGGGCTCATCGCCATCTACGTGGCCGTGACTTTGCCGTTCTCCACCTGGATGTTGAAGAGCTTCGTGGACGACCTGCCTCGCGAGATCGAGGAGGCGGCCATGATTGATGGACGAAGCAAGCTCATGGCGCATCTGACCGTGACCATCCCGCTTATCAAGGGCGGGCTGTTCGCCACGACCATGTTCATCTTCATCCTCAACTGGTCGGAGTTCATGTTCGCCCTGGTGCTGTCCTACACCAACGTCAGCACCATCCCCGTACAGCTCGCCAAATACGTGACCGCCACGGCGGGTACACTCTACGGCGTGCAGGCCGCGCTGGCCGTGCTGGCCATGATCCCGCTGGTCATCGTCGGCTATCTCATCCAAGGCCACCTTGCCCGTGGCATGACTTTCGGAGCGATCAAGCAATGAGTAGACCCAAGCTGGAACTGGTCAAGCTGAGAAAGGAATACGGTGACGACGTCATCGCGGTGGACGACATCGACCTGGCTGTGGAGGCCGGGGAGACCGTGGCCCTGCTCGGTTCCTCCGGGTGCGGCAAGTCCACCACATTGAACATGATCGTCGGCCTGGAGCAGCCCACGGCGGGCGACATTCAGATTGACGGGGCAACGGTGGTCACCACCCCGGCAGGCAAGCGCAACGTGGGGCTGGTATTCCAGGACTACGCGGTCTTTACCCACATGACCGTGCGCAAGAACCTCGCCTTCGGCCTGGAGATCAGGGGCAAGTACATCCTTGAGATCAACCGCGCCGTGGAGGAAGTAGCCGAGCTGCTGGGCATGACCGACAAGCTCGATGTCAGCGTCAAGGAGTTGGGAGGCTCCGAACTCCAGCGCGTGGCCATCGGCAGGACCCTGGTCACCAAACCGGAGATCCTGCTCCTGGACGAGCCGCTATCCAACCTGGAGGCCGAGGCCCGCCTTGCCATGCGCCGGGAGCTGCGCCGTCTTCAGAGCGAGATCGGCCTGACCATCATCTACGTCACCCATGATCAGGTGGAGGCGCTCTCCCTTGCCGACCGTATCGCGGTCATGAACGCAGGGCGCATCCTTCAGGTTGAGGAGACGTCGGTGATTTTCGACAAGCCTGACCATACCTTTGTGGCCGGATTCCTGGGCTCGCCGCCCATGAATCTGATGCGCGGAAAATTTGCCGCCGGGCCGGGAGGGGTGCGCTTCGAGAAGGACGCCTTCCAGCTTTCGATCGGTCCCGGACAGGCTGCGCCCTCCGGCTATTACACCGTGGGTATCCGCCCCGAGGCCCTGAGTCTCTCGATCAATGATGCGCCAGATCTGACTGGGCGGATCGTGAACGTGGAGCCGCGCGGACCCGAGGCCGTGGTCACCGTGGGCGTGGGCAACGAACATCTCAAGTTGGTCGCACCGCCCGCGCAGACTCTGCGAACCGGCGACTCCGTGGGGCTGGATGTGGATTTTGATTCCCTGGTCTTTTTCGGCGGGGACAGCAACCGCCGGGTGGAACTGGCCGTGGCCGGGAGGGTATTCTGATGAGTGTGCAAACGGAAACCGGCGTCGTCCTTCACGTGGACGCCGTCTCCAAGCGGTTCGGAAGCAACCAGGCGCTCTCCGGAGTTGATTTCACGGTGCCTGAGGCGTCGCTGACCGTCATTCTGGGCCCCGCCGGGGCGGGCAAGACGACCATCCTGCGGACCATTGCCGGGCTGGAGATGCCTGACGAGGGGCGCGTCATCCTCGGAGGCGAGGACGTGGGAAGTTGGGAACCGCGCCATCGCAACGTGGCCATGATCTTCGACAACCTGGCCCTGTATCCGAACAAGAACGGCTACGACAACATTGCCTCGCCCCTGGTCATCAAGGGCGAAAGCGATGAGACCATCCGCGAGCGGGTGGACGCCATCGCCGCGACTTTGCAGATATCCCATGTTCTTGGTCGGTTGCCCAAGACCATGAGCGGCGGAGAGAAGCAGCGCGTGGCCCTGGGCCGCGCCCTGATCCGCACGCCGCAGCTGTTCCTCCTCGACGAGCCCCTGTCCAGCCTTGACGCCAAGCTCAGGGTGGAGCTTAGGGCAGAACTGCGGCGCATGCAGCGGGACCACGGCTACACTTTTCTGCTGGCCACGCCGGACTACCACGAGGCGCTGGCCGTTGCCGACACCGTGATTATGCTCAACAAGGGCAGGGTGGTGCAGGTGGACAGGCCCCAGGTGGTCTACGACGACCCCGCCGACCGGGACACCGCGATCTTCGTGGGCGCGCCGCAGATCAATCTGCTGAAAAGCACGCATCTGCCGAACTCAGGCGAGATGCTTATCGAGTTGGCCGGGGTGACTCTGCGGGGCCCCGCCCACCTGGTCGGTGCGCTCAAGGGTACGGAAGGATCATTCGAGCTGGGCATCCGTCCCGAAAATCTGTTTCTTGGCGACGCCGGAGAGAGCCCGATCCAGGGCAAGCTTGCAGACATTGAGCCCCTGGGGCCCAAATCCGTGGCCACGGTGGCCGTCAAGGACGAGGAGTTTCGGGTGCTCATTGACAGCAAGGCGGTTCCTTCACTCGCGCTGGGGCAGTCTATCGGCATCGGGTTGACCAACGAGGAGCGGATGCTCGCCTTTGATCTCGAAACGGGACTGCGGTTGCGGGCATGATCAACCTCTTCGTCACCTACCGCTGTAACCTGGCCTGCTCCTACTGCTTCGCCAGGGAGCTGCACGCGGATTTTTCCGAGGACCTGGACGAGGCCCGGTTCACCCGCCTGCTGGGCTGGATGCGCGGCTCGTCGATCCCTGCCGCGGCCTTCATTGGTGGGGAGCCGACCCTGCATCCCGGCCTGGCGGACATGGTCCGGCGGACCGCGGAGAGCGGTATTTCCGTCGTCTTGTTCACCAACGGCGTATTTCCCGGCGGGCTGCTGGACGAGCTGCTACCGTACGTGTCCAATTTCGTGGTCAACTACAACGACCCGTCATTGTATACGCAGTCACAACGCGACAGGCTTCACGGCAACCTGGACTACATTGCCGAGTCCGACTCCCGGCTGACCTTCTCCAAGAACTTTTCCAGCCGGTACTGCGAATATGATTACCTGCTGGAGGGGGCCGAGGCCTACGGGGTCAGGTCCATCCGGTACGACATCTCCCGCCCAAGCATCTCGGCGTCCAACGATCACTTCACCGACGACGACACCCGGCGGATCATCTCCCACATCGTTCGTTTCGTGAAGGCGTGCGAGGGGCGGGGCATTCGCACGGGGCTTGATTGCAGCGTCCGGTTATGTGACCTTGACCTCGCCGACAGGAATTACCTTGAGCGGGTGTCCATGAAGTTCTCCGGCGTCTGCCATCCCTCCATCGACATCCACCCGGATTTGTCCGCGTCCTACTGCCTGCCCATGCGGGACGTGACCGTGCCGGACGTGACCGAATTCGCGAGTCAGGACGCGC
Organism: Pseudodesulfovibrio cashew; assembly: GCF_009762795.1. Lineage (NCBI taxonomy): Bacteria > Pseudomonadati > Thermodesulfobacteriota > Desulfovibrionia > Desulfovibrionales > Desulfovibrionaceae > Pseudodesulfovibrio > Pseudodesulfovibrio cashew. Next base: position 2,381,103 of record NZ_CP046400.1, read on the forward strand.
TGATGTGGCACTTTGCCGAGCTGGTCAGGCCCATCCGGCAGGCGAACGTGTCCAAGGATTGCCTGGACTGCAAGGACTTCATGCGGCGGTGCCAGGGCGGATGCATGGCGTTGCGGCGCACCGAGCGCCCCGCGAAGGGGGGCGCAAAACCTCTCGACAAGGCAGAGAGCGAAACACATGACTAAGACCAGGATCATCACCAGCTGCACCCGGGACTGCCCCAATACCTGCGGCCTCGTGGCCACCGTCGAGGACGGCCGTCTGGTCGGTCTGACCGGCAACCCGGACCACCCGCTGACCAGCGGGGTGGCCTGCCACAAGACGGGTAAATATATCCGCCGGGTGTACAGCCCGGAGCGCATCACCCACCCCATGGTCCGCAAGAACGGGCAGTGGGAGCGCGTCTCCTGGGACGAGGCCCTGGACCTGGTGGCCGATACCATGAAGACCGTCTGCGAGGAGTCGGGGCCCGAGGCCATCCTCTATTACCAGGGCTACGGCGAGCGCACCGCGCTCAAGCTGCTGAACAAGTATTTCTTCAATCTGCTGGGCGGAGCCACGACCATGTACGGCTCGCTCTGCGGCGGGGCCGGGCAGGGCTCCCAGAACCTGGATTTCGGGGAGCGCGTCTCTCACGACCCCCTGGACCACCTCAACAGCAACTCCATCGTCCTCTGGGCGCGCAATCCTGTCTCCACCAACATCAGCCTGGTGCCGATCATCCGCAAGGTCAAGAAGCGGGGCGGCAAGGTCATCGTCATCGACCCGGCCAAGAGCAAGTCAGTAGCCCTGGCCGACCATCACATCAAGCCCAGGCCGGGCGGGGACGGCTATCTGGCCATGGCAGCCACCAAGCTCATTCTGGCCGCTGGTGCCGAGGACCGCGAATTTCTGGAGAAGTACAGCGAAGGGGTCGAGGAGTATCTGGCCATATTGGAGCGCTACTCCGTTGAGGAACTGTGTTCCCTGGCAGGGGTGCCCACCAGCGATGCGCTCATTCTGGCCAATACCTTCATGAAGCATGGGCCCACCTCCACTCTGCTGGGGTGGGGGTTGCACCGTTACGAGTACGCCCACCACTCCATCCGGCCCATCGACGCGCTGGGTGCCGTCAGCGGAAACATCGGCGTACCCGGCGGCGGCGTCAGTCAGGGGTTCGAGGAGTACGGACCCTACGATTCGCAGTGGTGGGGCGACGGCCTCAATCCGCCCAGGCGGCAATTCCTCATCCCCAAGGTGGGCGAGGAGATCCTGAACGCCAAAAACCCTGCCGTGCGGCTGATCTACGTGACCGCGGGCAACCCCCTGTGCATGGCGCCCAATTCCTCCAGGATCGCCGAAGCGTTCGGACGGGCCGAACTGGTGGTCTATTCCGGCCATTTCATGGACGACACCGCCGACCTGGCGGACGTGTTCCTGCCAGCCACCACCTTCCTGGAGGAAGACGACGTGGTGGCCAGCTATGGACATAACTACGTGGGGCCGGTGAACAGGGCCATCGAACCCGTGGGGGAATGCAAGTCAGAATTTCACATGTTTTATGAGTTGGCGTCCCGCTTCCCCTTTGCCGATTGGTACCGGCGTCCCGTGGACGAGTGGCTGCAGCGTATCTGCTCCCCCATCTGGCAGCAGGGCGGTGATCTGGAGAGCCTGCGTCGGGAAGCGTTCCGGCTTGACGCGCCCATGGTTCCCTATGAGGACAAGACTTTTCCCACGGAGAGCGGCCGGTTCCGGTTCATGACCGAATTCGATCCGGAGCATACGGCCGGGGACAACGCCTATCCGTACAAGCTGCTGACCATCGCACCGCACGGGACCATCTGCTCGGAGCGGACCGTTGCCGAGCATGAGCCGTTGCCCGTGGTTACCCTCAATGCGCAGGAGGCGGAGCGGGGCGGCATGCGGGACGGCATGATCGTGCTGGTCAAGAGCCCCGTGGGCGAGGTTCGCGCGCGCCTTCGGGCCGACGCGGACATGCGCCGGGACGTGCTCGTGGCTGAACGTGGCGGGTGGACCAAGGCCGGACACGGCCTCAACCTGCTGACCCTTGATATGGCGAGCAAGGTGGGAAACGGCACCCCGTTTTATGAGACGTCCGTGGCCGTGTCCCCCGAGCCCGAGGTCAAGGCCCGCATCCTGCTGGTGCAGAACAGCGGGCGCGCGCCGGGCGGCACCTTCCACAAGGCGTTGGAGCGGGGAGGCGCCTCCCTGATGCTGGTGCGGCCAGCGGACGGGGAATCGTTGCCGGAGCTGCCGGACGCGTTCGACGGACTCGTCGTCCTCGGCGGACCGCAGCACGCCTTTGACGACGATGCCTCACCCTATTTCCCCGCGTTGATGCGTCTCATGCGCGAGTTCGACGAGGCCGGAAAACCCGTGGCGGGCATCTGTCTGGGAGCCCAACTGCTGGCCCGGGCACACGGAGCCAGGACCTGGGGCATGGACGCCCTGGAGTTCGGGTTCGTGCGCCACGCGCTCACCCCGGAAGGGGAGGCGGACCCTCTTTTCATGGGGATCGGCGAGCTGCCCGGCCTGATGGAGTTCCACGAGGATTCCTTTGACCTGCCCGACGGCGCAGGCCTGCTTGTCCAAGGCGATGCCTGCGCCAACCAGTGCTTCCGGGTCGGCAGGGTGTCCTATGGTTTCCAGTTCCATCTGGAGGTTGATTCCGCCGTTGTCGAGAACTGGATCAACCTGTTCAAGCGGGGCGAGATCGACACCTATGCGGAATACAAGAAACTCTACGGCCCCGCTTTCTTCGAGGCCATGGAAGCGGACCTGCCGTTGCTGGTGGCCCGCTCCGAGGACTTCTGCAACCGGGTCGCCGCCAACTGGCTGAAGCTGGTTGTCGGGTAAGGCTCTCCCGTTTCCTTTTCGTTAGTCTCCCTTGCCGCTCAGGTAGGCGTCCCTGGTCAGCCAGAGCTCTTCCATGCGGTAGAGGTGCCAGTGGTCGTGCATGAAGATGTGGCGGGCGAAGATACGCAGGCCGTACTCCTTGTACTCAGGGTGAATGGCGCGTCGCCCCCAATCCTCCGGTGAGGCTGCCTTGAGCTTCTCCACGATGGCGTCCCGTCCCTTCTTGAAATCGGCCAGCACCTGAGTCATGGGCGGAAGCGAGGGCTTCTCCGCGTCTTCCTTCTCGTTGGGCACGAAGGGAACGAATTCCGGTGTGTCCTCCTCCAGCATGCGCGTGATTCGCATCAGCCCCATGGGCTGGACTTCGGCCAGGTGGGCGGCATGCTCGGCTATGGTCCAAAACCCTTCGCCGCGTCTGGTGTGAAGCGCTTCTTCTGAAACTCCGGCGAGGAAGCCGGACAGGATGGCGTGGCTGTCACTCAGGCCGAGCAGTACGGCCTGGACATCTTCAGGCAGTTGTGTGGACATGATTATCTCCGTGGGTTGTCGCCTCCCGCCGGACCGGGGGGGAGCGGTGTTGCTTTGACAGAGGTGAAGTGTAGTATGCGCCGATGGCCGGGGCAAGAAGGGGAACCATCGTTTTGTGTAAAGACTCCGTTCAGCGATGTTGATGACGGAGGGGAGTCGGAAGCTTTATGCGGATCATGCTCGTTACGGAAATCTGGGGTCGGACCCCGCATGTGGAACGTCTGGCAGCTGGCTTGGGTCATGCGGCCAACAGGGTGTCCATCATAGATCCGTACGGCGGGTATGATCCAGCCTTCCCAAGCGAGGAGGCTGCCTACGATACTTTTATCGGGCGTTGCGGGCATGCGGCCTACGCCGAACGGGTGTCCGAAGCCCTGGCAGAGGCAGACAGCCCGGTCTGCCTTGTCGGGTTCAGCGCCGGTGCCGGTGCGGTCTGGGCCGCCGTGTGCGGCGATAATGCGGGCAGGGCGTGCGGGGCCATCGGGGTCTACGGTTCGGCCATCCGCAGCATGACGGATCTTGATCCCAAGGTCCCCATCGAGTTGATCTTCCCTGAAATCGAACCGCATTTCGACGTTGCCGCGCTTGTTCGCAGCCTGCGGGGTAAGCCGAATGTCAGCTGCCGCACGGTCCCGCAGGGGCACGGCTTCATGAATCCGTTGTCGGTCAATTACGACGAAGCCGCCTGTGAGCAATGGGCCGCCTGGATAGCACAGCGGGCAATGATGTTTTTCAAAACAGCGGAGTAGCTCCCTCCGGGGTATCAGAAGCGAAGCCGGACGCCGATCACGAACTGGACGTCGTCGAAGTCCGCGCCTTCCTCCTTGGCGTAGTCGGCCGTCTTGCCGTAGAGCCGGTTCCAGTTGATCCCGACATAAGGCGCGAATTCCCGCCGTATCTCATAGCGCAGGCGCAGCCCCAGTTCGGTCTCCGAGATGCCGGAGCCAGTCCTGGTGGCGGGATCGTTCTTGCCGTATGCGTTGAGTTCGAACTCGGGGACCAGGACCAGCCGTTGGGTGAACATGAACTCGTATTCGGTCTTGAAACGGAACGAGGTCCGTCCGTCCTCGCCGAGGAAGAGCGCCGTATCCACGTCGAAATAGTAGGGTGCGGTACCCATGAAACCCACTGCGAGCCAGTTGCGGTCAGGCATGCCCGGTTCCTGGTAGGTGTCGCGGCGCACGCCGGCCTGGAGGTCCCAGTTGGGGTCCACGGCCCTACTGTAGAGTGCCTGGAATTCGGCCTCCTCGATCTTTTGGTCGCGGTATTCGCCCTCGGTCTTGAACCACAGTTTGTTCAGGTCCTTCCCTATCCAGGCGTCGGCGTCCCAGAAGATCGGGTTGGAGCCGTCCGCCGTTCGCATTTCAAGCCTGTCCACGATCAGCGCGGCCAGCAGGGGGTCGTCCTCCATTCCGCCCGCGCGGGCTACACCCGTCAGGGTCAGCAGGAGAAGCATGGTTAGTGCCAGTTTCCTCATTTCCCCTCCTCGCTGACCACGACTTTTCGGAACATGCCGGCCATATGGTAGAGCAGATGGCAGTGATAGGCCCAGCTGCCCATGGCGTCCGCCGTGACCAGGTAGCTTATCTTGCTGCCCGGCTGGACGATGACCGTGTGTTTTCTGGGGATGGCCTTGGGATCGCCGGTTTCCAGGTCGCTCCACATGCCGTGCAGGTGCATGGGGTGGTTCATCATGGTGTCGTTGACGAAAGTGATGCGCAGCCGCTCGCCGTAGCGGAACCGGAGCGGTTCGGCATCGGCGTATTTTACCCCGTTGATGGACCACATGTAGCGGGACATGTTGCCGGTCAGATGCAGTTGGATTTCGCGTTCGGGCTCGCGTGGGTCCGGGGTGGGGTGGAGGTTGCGCAAATCGGCGTAGCAGAGCACGCGCCTTCCGTTGTTCCGCAGCCCTGCGCCCGGATCGTCGAGGCGGTACTGCGGATTCTCCGTGCGCATGGCCACGTGGGGGCCGAATTCCGTGGGTACGTGGACCACCGGCGCGTTGCTGCCGTATCCGGCCTTGCCGAGCCCAGACATGCCCTCTGACGGCATGGACGCCATCGTCCCCTTAGCCGGTGCCCCCATGACGGTGTTGTTCATGTCTGCACCTTCCATGGGTTGCATGCCGGGCATTGCCGACTCCCGCTTCGTCTTGGCATTCATGGCACCATTGCCCGAGTCCATTGTGTTCATGGACATGCTTCCCGCGTCGCCCATGCTCATGGAACCATCCATGTCGCCCATATTCATGCGCATGCCCATGTCCTTGTGAGACAGGAGGGGGAGCGGGTCAAAGGGCGGGACTTCGGCCTTGAGTGAGATGTCCGGGGTGAGGGTGCCGTGTGCGTAGCCGGAGCGGTCTATGGCCTGGGCGAAGACGCAGTATGCGCCGTCGTCAGGCTCGACCACGACATCGTAGGTTTCGGCCACGCCGATGCGGAATTCGTCCACGGCCACGGGCTGGATGTCCTGACCGTCGGCGGCGACCACGGTCATTTTCAAACCCGGAATGCGCACGTCGAAAAAAGTCATGGCCGAGCCGTTGATGAAGCGGAGCCGGACCTTTTCGCCCGGTTTGAACAGGCCGGTCCAGCCTTCGGAGGGAGTCCTGCCGTTCATCAGGTAGGTGTAGGTGTACCCGGTCACGTCGGACAGGTCGCGGTCGGACATGCGCATGCGGTTCCACATGGCGCGATCGTTCCAGGTTCGGGCCAACCCCTTTTCCCGAATCTCGCCAATCAGGTCGCCCACGGTGCGTTCGTTGAAATTGTAGTAATGGCTGAGTTTCTTGAGTTTGGCGTAAACCGAATCGGGCTCTTCGTCGGTCCAGTCCGAGAGCATGACCACGTAGTCGCGGTCGCAGGGGTTGGGCTCTTGGTCTCTTGGTTCGATGACGATGGGCCCGTACATGCCGGTCTGTTCCTGAAAGCCGGAGTGGCTATGGTACCAGAAGGTTCCGCTCTGCCGGACCGTGAATCGGTAGCGAAAGGTCTCGCCGGGCCGGATGCCCGGGTAGCTTATCTCCGGGACGCCGTCCATGCCCGTCGGAAGGATGATGCCGTGCCAGTGGATGGAGCTATCCACGGCCAGGCGGTTGGTCACATCCAGGGTCACGGTGTCCCCCTCGCGCCAGCGCAGGACCGGTCCTGGCACCGAGCCGCCGATGGCGGTGGCGGTACGCATCGCGCCGGTGAAGTTCACCGTGAGGGGCGCGATGTCCAAGGTGAAATGGTTGCCCCTGCGCTCCGGCATGGGAGTTGTGGAACCTGTGGTGGCCAGCAGGCGCGCCGGTGAAAGGCCGAGCCCGAGCAGGGCACCGCCTGCCGCCAGCCCCGTGACGAAACGGCGGCGGGAAATGAGTTGCGAAGATGGAAAATAGAGTGGGTTTTTCATGTCTCCTGACTGGTTGCGGTGTCTTTCAGACTACTGCGCGTGTAGTTAACTGTCGAGTGGGCCTCCCATGATAGTTTAGGGTGCGCTCAGAAGTCCTCGACATCGGGACTGGGCGTGTTGCTCCCGGTTTGTGGCGCGGGCTTGCCAGGCAATGGCGACAGCTGGCCACTGGGAATCGCCTGGCCCGAGCGCGTCCCGGTCGGGGATACGGGCTTGCCCGGATACGGAGATAATTGACCATCCGGCACGGCCGGACCGTAGCGTTTGACGGAAGTGGAACCGCCTGTCTGTTCCGGGATGAAGAACGGCATGTTGACAGTGGCCGGATTCATGCCGCGGTTCTGCATGAACCAGGCGTTATCCTCGCCGTTGAGGGCTTTATAGAAGCGGAACAGCAGATAGTCGGCCGGCATGGCCTGGCCGTTGGACGGGTTGCGGTAGTTATGCGCCGCAGCCAGTTGAGAGAGGAATGTCTCGGCTTCCTTGACCAGACCGTTGAAAGCCTGGAAGGCCCTTGGGTGGTTGGGCAGCGCCACCTTCTGGCGGTGCAGGACCAGGCCGAGGAACGAGGCCACAAGGTCCGGGGCCTGGCTGGCCGTTGCGCTGAGTTGCATGTTGGCCGGTGCGAGGTAAACGCGCTGTACCTGCTGCATGGCGGTATTGAGAAGAGGAGACATATTCAGGGTTGTCCCCTGAGCCGCCGCCGGGACAGGGCACAGGCTGACAGTGAAGAGGGCGACAGCCAGGAGCGCCGGGACGAAACCGCGCCGAAAGAAAAAGGAGGTCTGGTACATGGGCATTCCTTTGTTGCGGGACGGGAGATACCGTTTCCATACCATCCGTCCGTGTCTTTGACCAGTAATGTCGAACCGGGGGCAAGTCACCTTGCGTTGCCATAACTTATGAATATGTGTACAGGTAGCTTGAGTTGTGGCGCGAAGATGAGGAGGTTTTCGTGTTGATTCGTCTAGCTTCGCTTGCTCTTTTGTTTGGGGTGGTCGGTTTGGTCTGGACCGGAAGTGTCTATGCCGACGATACCATTTATTGTCCCAACGATCCGGTTCAGTTGAAGAAACAATGCGCAGAAAAACAGGCTTTCATAAAGAAGGCCCAGGCGCTCGTGGACAAATGGGAGCGGAATTACCAGCACCGGGGAGCCTATTCCCTCATGCGCTACGGTCATGCCTCAAAGGCTCAGTACAATAAATGGACGAAACCCAGTTCCGTGACCGTCAAGGGTGTGCCTATGAAGGTCTACGGAACCTACCGGTCCTCCAACGGCGACGTATACGTGTATGTTGCGGACCAGAAGCACAAGCAGGTGCTGAATCAGTACGGCAAAGGCAATACCTTCAAGAGCGCCAAGAGCAACAGCAATCGGATTATGAGCAACAACCTGCAGACCAAGCTCAACAAGTATCGCCACGCCTTGTCCCAGGCTTACGCTTACCGGGCCCAGTGCTGCGGTGCCCGCTGGACCAACGACGGGCCTGGCAGCACGCCGAACAGAGGAAACAGCGGTTCGAGCGGCGGCATCGATCTGCTGGGGGTGCCCATGGGCAACTGATCCGAGCTGCAAACAGTATATTTCCTAACCCTGCTGGATGGCAGCTGGTGGGGTGCGAAGGAAAACGGCCCATGGACACGTTTCCGGAAGACGCGTGGTCCATGGGCCATTCCATTTTGGGTGAAGGGGCAGAGGGTATCGGCATCCTCTTGGGTAAATTGCCAAGCCAGCCTCCAGATACGCCCCAGAGTGTGAATCAAAAGCTTTTTCTTATAACTGGTTGGGATTGGTTTCATCCCACTCGCCGCTTCGTAGGCCGGACTCCATCTTGAACAGAAGTAACTCTTTGGTTCTATCGACCCATTCTTGCCCTTCCTTGGAGGGGAGCGGCATCCGCCTTCTCCTTGGTTGCCACTACTTCCCGCGTCCATCCTCTTCCGGGGTTCCCTCTGCCTCCAGAGGGGCACAGGCTTTGTCTTCTTAACGCCCGCATACCCCAGGTACTTGTCGTACGCGGCGTCCGCATTCTTTTCGTCGAACTTGGTCTCGGACATCACATACTTGTTGATGAGATCGAAAGCGGCATCGTCATTTACTTGAACGCCATTTCGATCCTTGGCCCCAGCGCCCCCATACCCCTCCCTTCAGCTATGTGGGAAGGGCGTCAGCGCGTATCTCAGCGGACTTTCTCCGCCCTTTTGATTCTGTCTGATTTTTGTACCAAGCCAGCCGCTTTTTCAGCATGGAGGCCTGCGTCGGAATGATCGAGGGGGTGTAAACCAAAATCAGAAAGACTGATCTACAAATGCGAAAAAGGGACTTAGGTTGCTTCCTAAGTCCCTTCTGTTTTCTGGTGGAGACGAAGAGATTTGAACTCTCGACCCCTGCCTTGCGAAGGCAGTGCTCTCCCAGCTGAGCTACGTCCCCGTTGAAGAAGGGTTGATAGCCCTTTTTGCCGGGGGAAACAAGAGTTTTTCTATGGGGCCGGAGAGAAAATGCGCCGGGTTACTCCAGGCCTGCGGCGGTAAGCACTGTGTCGATTCGGTTGGCGTAGGTGTGGTCGCTGAGAATGTGTTTGCGCCACGCCTCGCGGAGTTCGGTTTTTTCCGGGGTTTCCTCGCGGAATCGCGAAAAGAGCGGGAGGATGTCTGCCGGGGTCTTGAACATGATTTGCTCCACTAGCGCCTCCGGGAAAATCTGAAGGCCGGGGTTGGCGTCGGTGAGCAGGAAGCCGCCTGCGCACCAGACGTCGAAATGCCGCTGGGTCAGGCCCGCCGGGAGCTGCATGCCGGTGACGTTCAGGGTCGCGGCGGCGGCGCGGTACACGGCGGGCAGGGCCGCGTAATAATCCAGCGGAGAGCGTGTCTCGGCGGTTATCTCGCTGATTTGCCCCCATTTTTCGTCGCCGAAGATAACGGCTTCCGGCCCGGCTGCGGCCAGGCAGCGGACCTTCCAGGCATAACCCGCCACCTCGGCGCCCACGCCTACGTGCCTGATTTCGTTACCCGGCCAAAGGGTGGCGCGAATATGTTCCTGCCACCAGTGGAAATGGGGGCGTTCCCCCTTCTCCAACATGGTCACGGCCTCCTCCAGAATGCGCGGATTGGGCGTCAGTCCGGCGAAGAATTTGCTCTTTTTCGGGAACTCGGAGCGGCCCACGAAGACGAGCCGACCGCCAAGATCACGGGCGTGCTCCGGCAGGCTTCCTCCCGTGGCGAAAAGGGGCGGGCTGGCGGCCAGGGGCAGGTGCGTTACCCGCCTGGCTCCGGCGCGGATGAGCGGTGCGATGAAAGAGTGGTCCGTGACGAACAACCGCGCTTCCTTCCAGGCCCCGGTCTTGACCGAAGTGAGGATGTGGAATGGGTTATCCACCAGCCAGACCGCTACTTCGACTCCGGCCTCGCGTAGCAGGTGGAAGGCCAGACCGAAGGGCTCCAGCCCCTTGAAGTTGATGGAGAAGAAAAGTGCGGGGCGTTCGCGGGACAGGAGCGCGGGCAGCTCCGTTCCGGGTGAGCGTTCCAGCGTTTCAGGGTCCAGGGTCCGGACCTGGTATCCCTTCTCTTCAAAGGCCAGGGTCAGCTCTTTGCCCAAGAGATCTCCTTCGCCTGAGGGAAGCCAGACTACGCGGGAAGGGGCGGTCTTGGGCAGGCGGCAGGCCGCAGTGCGGGCCGCCAGGGGAGCCCAGAACGAGGGGAACGCCTTGAGGCCGGGCCGGTAGCGGAGGACTGTACTTTGTCGGGCCAGTTCAGGCGTGAATTCCTCCGGGGGGAGGGGGGTGTAGTCCACGGGAACGCGGGCTTCGAAATTTCGTATCTGGCCGGTCATGGTGGGGCATTCCACGTAGCGGGCCTCGCGCACGTCCGGGAAATGGTTGCGCAAAAGTTCCGGTTCCGGGCCCAGGCCCAGGAAGATGACGCCTTCGCCACCGGGAATTACTTCGAACTGACTGCGGTCCGAAGGCAGGGTCTGGCGGTTGCCCAGTTCGTTGGTGATCTGGATTCTGACAGGTCTGGTCACGGTTTCACGCTTGGCTTTTCGGGCATATTCGGGTACGGAAACGCTCCACGCCGATCAAGGAGCGCCTCATGAAACAATATCAGGACAAATATTTCAAGCGCGCCAAAAAGGAAAATTACGCCGCCCGTTCCGTCTACAAACTCAAGGAGATGGACAAGCGGTTCGGTATTTTCAAGAAGGGCCAGCACGTGCTTGATCTTGGTGCCGCGCCCGGCTCCTGGACCCAGTTCGCGGGCGAACGCGTGGGTCGGGAGGGGCATGTGCTCGGTGTGGACATCCAGGACACCAAGCACTCGTTCCCGGAGAACATAACCTTTTTGCAGGCCGATGTCTTTTCCGATTCGCCGGAGCTTCTGGAGGCCATCGAGCCGCTTGTGCCGTTTGATGTGATTATCAGCGACATGGCTCCCAAGACCACGGGGATCAAGTTCGCGGACCAGGCCAACTCGCTGGAGCTGTGCGAGCGCGCCTTTGAGGTGGCGCTTAAATACCTCAAGAAGGGCGGGCACTTCGCCGTCAAGATTTTTGAGGGCGGTGAGACCAAGGAGTATCGGGATTCGCTTCGGCCGTATTTTGGAAAGATAAAGAATTTCAAGCCTTACAGCTCCCGATCCGAATCAAAGGAAATCTTCATCGTCGCGCTTGGCTTTAAGGGCGCGGATGTATAAAGTAACCGACCGAAAAATGAAAATGAATTTTCTGACCATATTTTGAGGAGGAATCATGGCCGGACATAGTAAATGGGCAAATATCCAGCATCGCAAGGGGCGTCAGGACGCCAAGAAAGCCAAGTTTTTCACCAAGGCCGCCAAGGATATCATCCTGGCCGCCAAGGCGGGCGGCGGTAATCCCGACGACAACTCCGGGTTGCGTCTGGCCATCCAGAAGGCCAAGGCCGTGAACCTGCCCAAAGACAAAATCGACAACGCCATCAAGAAGGGCACCGGCGAACTGGCCGGCGGCGACATCATGGAGATCCTCTACGAAGGATACGGTCCGGGTGGCGTGGCCATGCTGGTCGACGTGGCCACTGACAACAAGAACCGTGTGGTCGCCGAAATCCGTCATGCCTTTTCCAAAGCCGGCGGCAACATGGCCGAGGCCGGCGCAGTCGCCTACATGTTCAACAAGAAGGGCGTCATCGTCTTCAACAAGGACAAGTACACCGAAGACGACCTGATGGAAGTGGGCCTGGAAGCGGGTGCCGAAGACATCATCGACGACGGCGACACCTTCACCGTCCAGACCGAGCCCTCGGACTTCATGGCCGTGCAGCAGGCCTTTACCGACGCCGAAATGGAATTCGAGTCCGCCGAGGTGAGCCAGGTTCCCGAGAATCTCGTGCCCGTGGACGTGGAGACCGGCAAGAAGGTCATGCGCCTGTACGACCTGCTTGAAGACAACGAGGACGTCCAGAAGGTCTACCTCAACGCCGACTTCCCGGACGAACTGTTCGACGAGGAATAGCGTGGGAGACGGCGGACTCATTGTCATCGGCCTGGATCCCGGCTCCCGGGTGACTGGCTACGGCATCGTCCGCGAGCTGTCCGGCCGGGCCGAGTTGATCGAGACCGGCACCATCCGTACGCCCGTCAAAAAGGACATGGCCACGCGCATGGGCGTGATCTTTGAGAGGCTCGCCGAGCTGATCCGCACTCATGGACCCGTCGAGGGGGCCATCGAGAACGTGTTCGTGTCCAAGAACCCCTCATCCGCCCTGAAGCTGGGGCAGGCAAGGGGGGCGGCCATGGCCGCCTGCGCCGTCCACGGGGTGTCCATGGCGGAGTATGAGCCGAGCAAGGTGAAAAAGAACCTCGTGGGCGTGGGCAACGCGCCCAAGGATCAGGTGGCCTTCATGGTTGCCCACTGTCTCGGCATCAAGAAGCCCGATTGGGCCGAAGACGCCTCCGACGCACTGGCCGTGGCCATCTGCCATCTGAACGAGCGGCGTTTACGCAGGCTCACGGGCGTATAGCTTGAAAGATATATAAAACAAAGGCCGCCGGAAATTTTCCGGCGGCCTTTTTTGTTTCAGTTTGTCAGGGACGGCTATTTTTTCTTGCCCTTTCCCTTGCTCTTGTTCTTGCTTTTCCCCTTACCTTTGTTGCCCTTTCCGGCAGCGGAGGGGTGAATGCCGCACTCCTTGGCGATGCGGCCCCAGCCCATGCCGGAGTCGCGCATGGCCTGTATTTCGGAGGGAGACTTGCCGCAACGGTCGGCATAGGCTTCCAGGCGAGCGTGGTCGAGCTTCTTCTGGGAATCGGCGTACCGTCCTTCGGCTCGTTCCAGATCCCGCTCGGCTTCTTCGCGTTCGGTACGCGTACCGCCACGCCTGAGGATGACGTCGAGCACGTCGCGGGCCTTGCGGACCTCTTCGGAGCGTTGGGTGGTTTCCTGGACGATCGCTTCTCCCACCAGGGAGATGAGTTCGTCCTGTGCGCTGCGCGGGTCCTGGGCCGGGGCTGTGGTGGCCCAGGCCAGGAGCAGCAGGGCCGCCAGCAGTACGGTGATGCGTTTCATGGTCACTCCTGTGATTGGTTTGCTATCCCTATACTATACGGTACGGTGCCGGACAAGGTCACAAAATCGGAAACAGGGGGCTCCCCGGCGGACCGGTCCATACCCTTTGTATTGCGTTCGGTATTGGGATACAACCCTCCGACGGAGGATTTTCATGATCGGATATCTGCAAGGCACGGTGCTGTCCGCCGGAGAAAAGGGGCTCACATTGCTGACCCCGGGCGGGGTCGGCTACGAGGTTGCCGCACCAACATCGGTCCTGGCCCGTCTGCCGGGCAAGGGCGGCGAGGTGGCGCTTTTCGTTCATACCCAGGTGGCGGAGAAGGCCATCGACCTGTTCGGGTTCCTGGAGGCCGATGACCTGGAACTGTTCCGCACCCTCATCTCCATCGACAAGCTGGGGCCGAAAAAGGCCATGGCCATCCTGTCCATGTTCGACGCCGAGCACCTCCGGGAAATCGCCTTCCGCGAAGACGTGACCACACTCTCCACCGTGCCGGGCATCGGCCCCAAGTCGGCCAAGCAGATTCTCTGGTTTCTCAAGGACAAGGTGTCCAAGCTGACGCCGTCCGCGTCCGTCCCCGGTAAGGCCGCCGCGCCCCAGGGGCCGCAGGGCGAGTATCTGGACACCCTTGCGGGCCTCAAGTCCCTGGGGTACGCTGAGGACGAAATTCGGCCCCTTATTTTGGAAGTCTTCGACGACGAACCCGACCTTGACGCCGCCGGAGCCATCCGCGCCGTGCTCAAGAAAATCAACGCGGCACGCTCATGAGCAAATGCACCCTCCCGGAAGAGAATGTCCGGCCCCGGAAACTGAGTGATTTCATCGGCCAGGACGACCTGCGCGCCAACCTGGACGTTTTCATCCGGGCCGCCACCGAGCGGGAGCGTCCCCTGGACCACACCCTGTTCTATGGCAACCCCGGCCTGGGCAAGACGACCCTGGCCCGGATCATGGCCTCGGAGCTGGGCGTGAACATGGTCTCCACCTCCGGGCCGGTGCTGGAACGTTCCGGCGACCTGGCCGCCATCCTGACCAACCTGGAGCGCGGCGACATCCTGTTCATCGACGAGATTCACCGCATGCCCGCCACTGTGGAGGAGGTCCTGTACCCGGCCATGGAGGATTTCCAGATCGACCTGGTTATCGGGTCCGGTCCGGGCGCGCGCACGGTCAAGCTTGACCTGGAGCCATTCACCCTGGTGGGGGCTACCACCAGGCTCGGGCTGTTGACCTCGCCGTTGCGAGATCGCTTCGGCTGCATCTTCCGCATCGAATTTTACACGCCCGAGGAACTGGGCCGCATTGTGGAGCGCTCGGCGTCCATCATCGGCGTTGAAGTGGCCCCTGAGGGCGCGCTTGCCATCGGCAGCCGGGCGCGCGGTACTCCGCGCATCGCCAACCGGCTGTTGCGCCGCGTGCGCGACTACGCCCTGGTGCACGGCGACGGAAGGGTCACGCGCGAGCTGGCCGAGTCCTCCCTGGAGCGTCTGGATGTGGATCAGTACGGCCTGGACAACATGGACCGCAAGATCCTTTCGCTCATGGTCGAGCACTTCAATGGCGGTCCCGTCGGCCTGAAGACCATCGCCGCGGCCTGTGCCGAGGAGGTGCGGACCATCGAGGATATCTACGAGCCCTATCTCATCCAGTGCGGCTTCCTCAAGCGCACCCCGCGTGGCAGGGTGGCCACGGCCAAGGCCTATCAGCACCTCAAGCTGCGCATGGAAGACGAAGACCAGCACCGGCTGATCTGATCGGCGAAAGCGGCGTGCACAGCCCCGACCCACATTCGGTTCCGTCCAGGCCCGTGCCCGGCCTGCTTCCCTGGCAGTCCTGTTTTCTTGCCTTTGTCCTCGGCATCTTCGCCTTTCGGGATGCCCCGGCCTCCCTGGCCGCGCTGGCGGTTCTCGTCATGGCGGACGCTTCTCTGCGCGGGTGGGCGAGGCGGTTGCCCGTGTTGGCGTTTGTTCTCTGCGCAGCCGCCGGATTCGGCTACGCCTCCTGGGTCGCGCCCGATGCGGTTGCCATACCGGCCTGGGTTGAGGCCCGCCAGCCTGCCGAGGTCCGAGCCGTAGTGGAGCGGGCCGAGCCGCGCATGGGTGGAGGGCTGCGCGTGTTGTTGCGGGACGTCGTTTGCCGGGTGGGCGACGAGGAGTACGCCCTGGACGGGCAATTGGTCTGGAATTGGCGTAATCCCGATTATCGTCCTTTGCCGGGACAGGCGCTGGCTATGCGCATGAAGGTTGTGCCGGTGCGCAATTTCGGCAATCCCGGTGGTTGGGACTTTGAGTGGTACTGGCAGCGGCAGGGCGTTCAGTGGCGGGGGTGGCCCGCCGACCGGCAAGCCGCTCCCGCTTGGGGTGAGCCGCCCGATTCCCTTCTGCATACGCTCAAGTCGCGCCTGCGCCGGGCCGTGGCCGATAAGGTGCCCGACACCCAGGGCGGGGCCATGGTCCTGGCCCTGGTTACCGGAGATCGCTCCGGCCTTTCCCTTGCCACGGTCGATGCCTCCCGCCGTGCCGGGCTGGCGCATACCCTGGCCCTGTCAGGCCTGCACGTGGGATTCGTGGCGGCCATGGGGCTCGCGCTGGCCTGGATCATCGGGCGACTCTATCCATCTCTGTTCCTGCTTCTGCCGCGCCCCAAGCTGGCGGTCTTGCTGGCCGCGCCTCTGGTCCTGGGCTATGCCTGGCTCGGGCAGCCTTCGGCGTCCCTCATTCGGGCGGCGGTGATGTTCGGCTTCTGGGGATTCCTGCTTCTCCGGGGGCGGGGACGGGTGCTCCTGGACGGTCTTTTTTTCGCTTTGGCGGTCATTGTTTTTCTGTCGCCGTTTTCCGTGTTCGATCTCTCCCTCCAGATGTCCGCCGTGGCCGTGGCCGGGATCGCGGTCCTGTATCCGCCGTTGCACGCTCGACTCTCCGCAGTTTCGGTGCGGGGGCGGCGTATTCTGCTGTGGGCGGGCGGTCTCCTCGGGATCAGCCTCTGCGCCAACCTCGCGCTCCTGCCGCTCATCTCACGGAATTTCGGTTCGTTCACTCCTGACATTCTGTTCAATCTGATCTGGATTCCCGCGCTCGGCCTGGCGGTAATGCCCTTGGGCGTGACGGGCATGCTCCTCTCGGCCTTCTCCTGGACTGCGCCTTTGGGCGGTCTCCTGCTTACGGGCGGGGCTACGTTGATGGATTGGCTGTTGACGCTGCTTCGACTGGCCGAAGGAGGCGGCATGCTCCCCGTCTTCTCCGTGTTGCGCCCTCTGTGGCCCGAGATGCTCGGCGGGGTTGTGCTTCTGCTCGCGGCCTTCCTCGCTGTAGCCAACCGGCGGGCCTTGCCGCTCCTGGCCGGACTGGGATTTGCGCTGTTGGTCTGGCCTCAGGTCGCGGTCATGTTGGACGATGCGCGGGACGAGGTGCGGCTCTCGCTCATCGACGTGGGGACGGGACAGGCCGCGCTCCTGCGTACTCCGGGCGGCCACCGCTGGCTCATCGACGGCGGGGCCGGCTCCACCTATTTCGACATGGGCGAGTTCGTGGTTGCACCGTACCTGACCTATGGCAGGCCGCCCAGGCTTGACGGGGTGTTCATGAGCCACCCGGATGCGGACCACAGTCATGGGTTGCCCTTTGTGCTTTCCCGTTTCCGGGTTGATCGTTTCTACACCAACGGCATGCTGCCGCGCGGACGTACCGGAAAACGGATGCGTGCCGTGCTCAAGGCGCGGGACCTCGCTCCGGTGCCGCTGCATGCGGGTGAGGAATTGGAACTGAGCCCTGACGTTTCTTTTCATGTTCTGCATCCCGCCGCCTCGTTCAAGAGTTCCCGTGCAAATGAGCGCTCCTTGGTGCTTCATCTCGTGCGCCGGGGCAGGGGCCTGGCCCTGTTGCCGGGCGATGTTGAGCAGGAGGGACTCGGCGCTGTGCTGCAAGCCGGGACCGACCTGCGGGCTGAGGTGCTGGTGCTGCCTCATCATGGAAGCCGCTCCAGCCTGAGCCCGGCCCTGTACCGGGCGGTATCACCCGAGGTGGCTCTCTGCTCCGACGGCTACCTCAATCGGTATGGTTTCCCGCATGAGCGCGTGGTCCATGCAGTTGGCGTGCCCGTGGTACTCACTTCAAGGCACGGACTGCTTACGGCGGCGTGGGATGGGCAGGGCGAGATGGCCGTAAAGGCGTTTTTGCCTTGAACCGCTTGCCATCTCTATGCTTTCCTGCAATAAGTCGAGAGTTGCATTTTAATCGGATGTCGCATCGCTGATGTGGCGTAACCGTTGGCTGGAAGAGGCGTTGAACCGATGCAGGCAGATACGGAAAAACTGATGGCCGCCGTAGAGCGCATGCCCGCGTTCCCCAAGAGCGTGAACAGGGTGCTCAAACTGGCAGGCGACATCAACTGTTCCCAAAAGGAATTGGTTGAGGTCATCAAGAAGGACCCGGTCTTTACGCTCAAGATTCTGAGACTCGTCAATTCCCCCTATTTCGGCCTTTCCCGGGAAATCACCTCCATCAATCACGCAAGCGTCTATCTCGGCTTGAACACCCTCAAGAATGTGGCCCTGGGCCTTGCGGCCGTGGGAGCCATGCCCGGTTCCGGCGAGGCGGGCATGGACATGGGAGCCTTTTGGCTGCATTCCCTGGCTGTGGCCGCCGGTGCCCGCATGCTCGGCGCCATGCTCGGGGTGTCCCGTGACGAGGCCGCCGATTATTTCGCTGCCGGATTGCTCCACGACATCGGCAAGGTGGTCTTCGCCCTCTATATGTCCGAGGGGTTCGCCGAAGTGCGGCTGCGCATGAGCGAACCAGGCGCATCGCTGATAGAGGCGGAAAAGGACGTGCTCGGGGCGACCCACTGCGAGATGGGTGCGATGTTGGCCGAAAAATGGAATCTGCCCGGAGAGTTGAGGGATGTTATTGCGCGGCACCACGCGCCGGATGTGGGCGCTCCTTCGCAGTTGGTGGATTGCGTGTTCGCGGCGGACCAGATCAGCAAGAAGCTGGCCTTCGGTTCCGCAGGCAGCTATACCGTCCGGCCCCTGCCCGGGCCGGTGGCGGCCCGATTCGCTTCCGACCTGGATGGTTTGATCGGCGAAATGGCCACCCTTGACGAAGAAGTTGAGCGCGCCAGGATTTTCATCAAGCTGGGAGAGGCCGGGTAATGCGTTTCCGGTTTCGTGGCACACGCGGCTCCCTGCCCGCGCCTGGTCCGGATACGGTCCGGTATGGTGGCAATACCGCCTGCGTGGAGGTGCGTTCGGACTCCGGTGACCTGATCATCCTTGACGCAGGGACCGGCATCAGGGGACTCGGACTTGAGCTGGCCCGGTCCATGCCGGTGGAGGCGCACCTGTTCATTTCCCATACGCATTGGGACCACATTCAGGGGCTGCCTTTTTTTGTGCCGCTTTTTGTGCAGGGCAACCGCCTGATCATCCACGGGCCGCCAGACCCCATCGCCATGGCGGGCATTGAGACCGTCCTGGCAAAGCAGATGGAGTATCCCCATTTCCCGGTGCGCGTCGCCGAACTCGAGGCCGAAATCGTCTATGAAACCCTCAGGGAAGGGCAGACCGTGGACCTGGGGTTCGCCAAGGTGACCGCCTCCCTCCTCAATCATCCTGCCATGAATTTCGGGTTTCGCATCGAGTGTGACGGAAAGTCCCTCTTCTACACCGGCGATCACGAGCGGTTCTACAATATTTACGAGCCTGGCGATGAGCCGTACGGAGAGTACGAGCGCATTGTTCGGGAGCGAAACGAAATGGTGGTCGACGCGGTGCGCGGCGTGGACGTGCTCATCGCGGACAGCCAGTATACCGAAGAGGAGTACCGCGTCCGACGCGGCTGGGGGCATTCCACCTACCGGCAGGCACTCCAACTGGCACGAGATGCCGAGGTGGGCAGGCTCTACATGACCCATCATGAAATTACGCGGACCGACGATGAGTTGGATGCGGTCCTCGCCTCGCTTAGGGATGAGTGGGCGGACTCCGGCATCGAGTTTGCCCCGGCGCGCGAGGGTGACGATGTGTCGGTTTGACGCTACGGTGATAAATTCGGGCGGCGTAGAGTTGCTTTTTGGTCGGGATAATGCGAAATAATCAAATCCATTCAAATGAGAAATCGTGCAGGGAGGATGAGCATGAAAGCGCTGATTGTTGATGACGACTTCTACAGCAGGAACATGATTCACGAGATCCTCCGGCCCCACGCCCATTGCGACATTGCCGTCAATGGAGAGGAAGCCATCGAAGCGTTTCGCCGCAGCCTTGTGGCCGGTGAACCCTACGACCTCATATGTCTTGATTTGCTTATGCCGGAACTCGACGGCCAGCAGGCATTGCGGGAGATACGCGCCATCGAAAAGGAATTCGAGGTCGGTCCCCAGTCCGAGGCCAAGGTCGTGGTTACAACCATGCTCGACGATGAAAAGGAGACCCACGACGCGTTCTTTCTGGGCGGCGCAACCTCCTATCTGGTCAAGCCCATCGACGAAGAGAAGCTGATCACCGAGGTCAAGAGCCTCGGCCTGCTCTAGTCTTCGTGATTCCTCCCCAAGCGGCTCGGCAGGGCGCAGGCGCGTGTCCTGCCGTCTTCGCGTCCCTATCCCCATTTGCCCACTCCGCCGTTTTCTAATATGTTACCTCTTTCGCACGACACTTTTCCCCCTGCAAGACGGGGGTCCAGATAAACGGGAATACAACGCAATGAGCCAAATACTTGGTGTTAAATTTAATGATTACGGTCAGGTGTACTATTTTGGTTCCGGGCCGTTTGTTGTCCGGGAAGGGCAGCACGTCATCGTCAAGACAGACCAGGGCATGGGGTTGGGCAAGGTCATCCTGATCCGCCAGGCACCCAAGGAGCAGGAAGGGGACGAGGACGCCCACAAGCCTATCTACCGCTTGGCAAATGAAAAGGACATGGAGTCCGTCGCCGAGAACGAGACCCTCTCCGAGGATGCCTTCCGGTATTGCCGCAAGTGCATTTCCAAGCACAAACTGGGCATGAAGCTGGTGGACGTGGAGGTCTTTTTCGATCGCTCCAAGATGATTTTCTACTTCACCGCCCCGGGCCGCATCGATTTTCGTGAATTGATCAAGGACCTGGTCCGTGAATACCGAACTCGCATAGAATTGCGCCAGATAGGGGTACGTCACGAAACGCAGATGCTCGGCGCCATCGGCAACTGCGGCCAGATCTGCTGTTGCCGTCGCTTCATGCGCAAGTTTGTGCCCGTGACCATCAAGATGGCCAAGGAACAGAATCTGTTCCTCAATCCAACAAAGATATCGGGTATTTGTGGTAGGCTGCTTTGCTGCCTGAGTTTTGAGCAGGAGGGCTATGAGGAGTTTCACCGCATGTGTCCGCGCGTGGGGAAGAAGTATACTACCTCGCTTGGTTCCGTGAAAGTGCTCAGGTCAAATTTCTTCAATAAATCCCTGTCTTTGTTGACGGAAGATTTTGAGGAGAAGGAAGTTTCCATTGACGAATGGAATGAAATAGTTAACAAGCCGCCCAGCGACGAGGCCAAGTCGCGTATGGACCGGGGACGGCGGAGCGGGAGGAAACCCGCGCGTTCCGCGGATGCCGATGCCGAGCCCCGTCAGAAGGGGCCGGACAAAAACGCTAGGCCCCCCAGGCCGGCAAAGCGTCCGGCAGGTCGGAAGGGGGAGGATACCCCGGACCGTCCCGAGAAGGAGACGGCCAAGGGTGATGAAGCCCCGGCCCGCGCCGAGTCCGGAGGCCGGACGGCGGAAGGCCCCCAGAAGGAAGAAGCCGAAAAACGGTCGCGCCGGCCCAGGCGCCGCAGACGCAGGCCGAAGAAATAATGGTTCAGGCGGAATGGTCCGCCAGGCACGAGGAGCAGTCAGTTTGGAACGTTTTTACATTACCACACCCATCTACTATGTGAATGCCAAACCCCACCTGGGGCATGCGTACACCACAACCGTGGCCGATTCCGTGAACCGGTTCCACAAGCTGATGGGCGAGGAAACCTATTTTCTCACCGGCACCGACGAACACGGGGACAAGATAGTTCAGGCCGCCGAGGCCAACGGACAGTCCCCCCAGGAGTATGTTGATACGATCAGTTCCCTGTTCAGGAACATGTGGCCGGAAATGAACATCTCCAACAACGACTTCATCCGGACCACCGAGCCCCGGCATGTCGAGGTCGTTCAGTCGATTCTCCAGAAGGTCTACGATGCCGGCGACATCTATTTCGGCGAATACGGCGGCCATTACTGCTTCGGCTGCGAGCGGTTCTACACCGAGAAGGAACTGGTGGACGGCAAGTGCCCGGACCACCTGACCACGCCGGAATACATCGCCGAAAAGAACTACTTCTTCAAGATGTCCAAGTACCAGGGGTGGCTCAAGGACCATATCCTGAAGAATCCCGATTTCATCCGCCCGGAGCGGTACAAGAACGAGGTCCTCAGCCTCCTGGAGTCCGGCGAGCTTGAGGACCTGTGCATCTCTCGGCCCAAGTCCCGGCTGACCTGGGGCATCGAGATGCCCTTTGACAAGGATTACGTCACTTACGTCTGGTTCGACGCGCTCATCAACTACGTCTCCGCCTTGGGGTATCCGGACGGGGACAAGTTCAAGAAATTCTGGCCCAAGGCAAATCACCTGGTGGCCAAGGATATCCTCAAGCCCCACGCCGTGTTCTGGCCGACCATGCTCAAGGCCGCCGGCATTGATCCGTATCAGTCCCTGAATGTTCACGGCTACTGGCTGGTCAAGGACACCAAGATGTCCAAGTCCATCGGCAACGTGGTCGAACCGTTGGCAATGAAGGACACCTACGGCCTCGACGCTTTCCGCTATTTCCTGCTGCGCGACATGTCCTTTGGCCAGGATTCCAGCTTTTCCGAAGAGGCCCTTGTGGGCCGCCTCAACGCCGAGCTGGCCAACGATCTGGGCAATCTGTTCAATCGCACCCTGTCCATGACCCACAAGTACTTCGGCGGAGAGATTCCCCGCCCCGACGTGGAGGACATCGAGGACGCCGAGATCAAGAAGATCGGGCAGGACGCCATGCAGGCCTTTCAGGAGAATTATGCGGACTTCAAGTTTTCGCGCGGCCTGGAAGGGCTGTGGGAGCTGGTTCGCGGCCTGAACAAATATATCGACGCCACCGCGCCTTGGACCCTCTTCAAGGAAGAGAACACCGGGCGGCTCCAGACGGTCATCTACGTACTGCTGGAGAACATGCGCAAGATCGCCGTCCATCTCTGGCCCGTCATGCCCTCGTCCAGTGAAAAGATGCTGGAACAGCTCGGCATCCAGTTCGACCCGGAGAAGGTCAACCTCCCCAAGGAGCTTGACGTCTGGGGTCTGCTTGAATCCGGGGCTGTCGTGGCCAAGACCTCCAACCTTTTCCCGCGTGTGGATCTGCCCGAGCCCAAGGCCGAGGCAAAAGACGCTGACAATGCGGCGCAAAAGGGAAAATCCAAGAAGAATGGAAAGCAATCCGGAAAAAATGGAGAGGAGGTCGGGACCATCGAGTTCGAGGATTTCCAGAAACTCGACCTGCGTGTGGGCACGGTGAAGGAGGTGGAGAAACACCCCGACGCCGATCGTCTCCTCCTGGTTCGCGTGGATACGGGCGATGCGGAACTCCGTCAGGTCGTGGCGGGCATTGCCGACCATTATTCTTCGGATGATCTCATTGGAAAACAAGTGGTTGTAGTTGCCAACCTCAAGCCGAGAAAGCTGCGGAAGCAGCTCTCCCAGGGCATGATTCTGGCGGTCAAGTCCGGTGATCAGCTACAGCTGCTGACACCCTCCGCAGAGGTGGCTCCCGGCAGCAAGGTGAGCTGATTGCAGCCATTGTCTCAAACGCGCATATATTGACGAATGTGATGGAACCCGCCGGAATGGCGGGTTCTTTTTTATTGGCAGACTTTTTGCTTCGATCCCGTTGCGGCCGTCAAAAAAATGGAATCATCGTGGCCGAAGGAATCGTATGCGTATCGAAATCTGCGAGCCGGAATCCGGCGATAGAAAAAGTCAGGCCACGGCGCCCCGTATCGGTTCGGTCATTTGGACCGGGGTCGGTGGCGTGCGCGATCTGGTCGAGGAGGTCGAGCGGGAAGGGCTGCGGCTGCTGTCTTTCGCGGACCCCCGCTTTTTCGCGGACGACGAACGGGGCATCCGGTTCTGTCGGGACATGAGAAGGGAAGGGGTTAACGTTCTTTGGAGCGCGCACCTCACCGAAGCGCCTTCCCGGGCTCTGCTCCGGGAGATGCGTTTGGCCGGTGCTCAACAGGTCGAGTTGCGGATGGGGCCGGACGAGATTCTGGAGAGTCATGCCGCGGCCCGTGAGTTCGGTTTCGGCATCCACCTGGCCCATGAGGACGGCACTCCCTACGCTACCGACGCTTCCGGCTACACCGTGGAGGAGCGACGGGCCGTGTGCGAGCGGTTGCCGGGTCTCCATTCCGTCCAGTTTGATCTGGCCGTTGCGCTGTTCAAGGCGCGCCGTTTCCGCGAGGTAATGCTTCCCCTGGGCAAGGCTATGACTCTCGGGTATCCCATGAACGAGCTTTGCCTCAACCTGTTGGCCTGCCTGAGTGCGGCCAAACACTACCCCGACATGGCCGCCGGTCTGCTCGAGCAGGCTCGGTACGGCTGTCCACATCCGGTGGTTCACCGTAATCGGAGCAAACTCTGCGCTTGGCTGGAGTTTGGGGGAGACGTCAAGGGCGTTCGCCTGCTCCTCGACCCCTCAGCCGATTGTTTTGGCTAGGCCTGTCAGGCGTGGTTGCGGAGCTTCAGCTCCAGGGGATGGGGATTGAGATAGTACTGGTCCCGCAGGTAGTCCTCCCCGTATTTGCGCACATAGTGGTTCAGCAGGGTTACCGGAACGATGAGCGGCACCAGTTCATTCCTGTAGTTTTCCAGTAAATCCAGACATTCCTGTTTTTCGTCCCGGGTGAGGACCTTCTTGAAATAGCCCAGGATGTGCATGAGCACGTCCACATTTTTTTTGACTGTCGGCTTGAGCGACAGGGTCTTGGCCAGCCGCTGATGATAGTTTTCGAAGAGTTCGTCGGTGTCCGCCTGTCCGCCCGCGCCCACGAGTTTGCCCAGTTCCCGGTAGCCCACCACATCGTGAGAGCGAATGAGCAGTTTGTGTCGTGTGTGGAAATTGATGAGACCCTTCATGGTCCGGCCCTGGTCGAGCAGTCGGTTCCAGCGGTGTTCCACGAAAATGCGTTCGATGAAATTGGCCCTGAGTCCCACGTCGTGCAGTCTGCCGTCGTCTTCCACCGGGAGCAGCGGAAACCGCTCCATGACCATGGCCGCGAACAGGCCGGTTCCCGCATAGCTGACAGGTTGCCCGCCGTTTTCCGGAAAGATTTTGACGTGCCCCATTCCGCTGGAAGGGGATTTGGCCTTGAAGATGAAACCGCACAGCCGTTGTTCCTCCAGTTCCGGCAGGAACGAAGAGGCCCACTCGCGCATGGCATCCGTCCAGTCCGTACCAGTAGACCTGCCCACAAGCCTCGAATTGTCCTTTGTTCCCACGAGTCGGACGGCCTCCCTGGGGACTCCCATGCCGCAGGCGACCTCGGGGCAGACCGGGTGGAATTCGAGATGGTCGGCGAGAACGCCGGTGAGGTGTGGGGCCTTGGCGTGCTGTCCGTCATAGCGGACCTTCTGGCCGATAAGGCAGGCGCTGATGCCTATTTTGATGCGATCTTTCATGCTGGCGCTCCTGTTCTGTACGGAGTGAGACTACCATGTCCTCCCGGTCGGAGACAAGGAAGGCCGCATTAAAGGGAAGTGTCCGGCTGGCCGGAGCGCTGTGGTGGAGGGCAATGAGCCCGGATGAGTCTGCAGTCGGCTACGAGACCTTGCGAGTCGGGGCTGGGCAGCAGTTGCAGTGGGGGCCCTCGTCGGAGTCGTTGTCCACGGCCATGATTTTTCCTGCCAGGCCGCAGCACAGGACAACTTCTGATCCGCGCACGCGAACGCGGCGGCCGGACGGGCCGTCCGAAAGGACTTCCACGGGGCACCCCGGAGTCATGCCCATTGCGAGCATGCGGGCTCGGGCGCGCTGGCCACCGTTGATATCAGCGATGCGCACGACCGCCCCTTCCGGGTATTCGGTCAAAGGCTTTTGTGTCATGATTCCCTCAAAGTTTGCTGAGGATGAAAATAAATATCAACTTCGCTTCTGTCAATGGGGAATTGGGTTGGTGAAGGGAAATTCCTCGTCGGGAGGAGTCGTGCTCGTTCAGGACGAGTGGGTCACCGGACGCGTCGTGAGCGGAATGCAAGGCGTTCTTCCTGCTGTTTGAGTCGGGGTGCGAACCTCCGCTTGCGTGAGCCGCGAGCGCGCTTTGCCCGGGCAGGCGAGCAATCATTTCTCATTGCGTTCCGGTGCGTAACCATATATGTGTACAGCTTGTCCGGCGGGTGGCGGCGTTGCCTGGCCGGGTGGAAGATCAGATAGTTTTTCCCGACCTGAAAAAATGCCGTAACTTCAACGAGTTCCATACAGAATGCCCAAACGCACAGATATCAAGAAGATCATGTTGATCGGGTCCGGCCCCATTGTCATCGGCCAGGCCTGCGAATTCGACTACTCCGGCACCCAGGCGCTCAAGGCGCTGAAAGAAGAAGGGTACGAAGTGGTCCTGGTCAACTCCAATCCGGCCTCCATCATGACCGACCCGGAGTTGGCCGATGCAACGTACATCGAACCCATAGAGCCCGAAACCGTAGCCCGAATCATCGAAAAAGAGCGTCCCGACGCTCTTTTGCCGACTTTGGGGGGGCAAACCGGTCTGAATACCGCCTTGGCCGTGGCCGAAATGGGCGTGCTGGAGAAGTTCAATGTGGAGCTGATCGGCGCGAACATCGACGTCATCAACAAGGCCGAGTCCCGTGAGGAATTTCGCGCCGCCATGGAGAACATCGGCTTGGGCATGCCCGAGTCCGGCATCTGCCACAACATGGACGACGTCCGCGAATGGGGACAGATAATCCCGTTCCCGATCATCGTCCGGCCTGCCTATACCCTGGGCGGCTCCGGCGGCGGCGTTGCCTACAACATGGAAGAGCTGGAGGAGATCTGCTCCAACGGTCTGGCCCTGTCCATGAAGTCCGAGATCATGCTCGAACGCTCCATCCTCGGCTGGAAGGAGTACGAACTCGAGGTCATGCGGGACAAGAAGGACAACTGCGTCATCATCTGTTCCATCGAGAACCTCGACCCCATGGGCGTGCACACCGGCGACTCGGTGACCGTTGCTCCGGCTCAGACCCTGACCGACGATGAGTACCAGAAGCTCAGGGACGCATCCCTTGCGGTCATGCGTGAGATCGGCGTCGAGACCGGCGGCTCCAACGTCCAGTTCGCAGTCAACCCCGAGGACGGCGAGATCATCATTATCGAGATGAACCCGCGCGTGTCCCGCTCTTCCGCCCTGGCCTCCAAGGCCACCGGCTTCCCCATTGCGAAGATCGCGGCCAAGCTGGCCGTGGGCTACACACTGGACGAGATACCCAACGACATCACACGCGAGACCATGGCCTCCTTCGAGCCGGCCATCGACTATTGCGTCATCAAGATTCCCCGCTTCACCTTCGAGAAGTTCCCGGGCACGGACGATTACCTGACCACGGCCATGAAGTCCGTGGGCGAGACCATGGCCATCGGCCGGACCTTCAAGGAGGCGCTGCAAAAGGGGCTGCGTTCCCTGGAGACCGGGCATACCGGCCTGGGCAAGAAATTCGATACCTGCGACATCGACAAGGGCGAGGTCCTCAAGCTGTTGCGCAAGCCCAACTCCCAGCGCCTCTTCGCCCTGCGCAACGCCATCCGTTGCGGCATGACCGAGGAGGAGGTCTTCGAGGCCACCAAGATCGACCCGTGGTTCCTACGCCAGTTCGCCGACATCTGCGAGATGGAGCGGGAGCTGATCGAATTCGGCAAGAGCGAGGGCGTGTCCACCGAGACGGTGGGCATGGGCGAGATGCTTCGCCGCGCCAAGGAATACGGCTATTCCGATCCTCAGCTGGCCGCCATGTGGCGCACCAGCGAGGACGTTGTTCGGGCCATGCGCAAGGAGCTGGGCGTCCAGCCTACCTTCTACCTGGTCGACACCTGCGCCGCCGAGTTCGAGGCCTATACCCCGTACTACTACTCCACTTACGAGACCGGCGTGGAGAACAAGCGGGACGAGGTCAAGAAGGTTGTCATCCTGGGCGGCGGTCCCAACCGCATCGGCCAGGGCATCGAGTTCGACTACTGCTGCTGTCACTCCTCCTTCACCCTGAAGGAGATGGGCGTGCAGTCCATCATGGTCAACTCCAACCCGGAGACGGTCTCCACCGACTACGACACCTCGGACAAGCTCTACTTTGAGCCGCTGACCTTCGAGGATGTCATGAATATCATCGAGTTCGAGCAGCCTGACGGCGTCATCGTCCAGTTCGGCGGCCAGACTCCGCTCAACCTGGCGCTTCGGTTGATGAACGCCGGGGTGCCGCTCATCGGCACCAGCCCCGACGCCATTGACCGGGCCGAGGACCGCGAGCGCTTCAAGCAGTTCCTGAACAAGCTCAATCTCAAGCAGCCGCCCAACGGCACGGCCATGTCCATGGTCGAGGCGCGCGAGATCGCGGAGAAGCTTGACTTCCCGCTGGTGCTCCGTCCCTCCTACGTGCTTGGCGGACGAGGAATGGACATCGTCTATTCCATGGATGAGTTCGACCACTACTTCCGCCACTCCGCCCTGGTCTCCCCGGAACATCCGACCCTCATCGACAAGTTCCTGGAATGCGCCGTGGAAGTGGATGTCGACGCCCTGGCCGACGGCGAGGATGTCTATATCGGCGGAGTCATGGAGCATATCGAGGAGGCGGGAATCCACTCCGGCGACTCGGCTTCGGTCCTGCCGCCGTATTCCCTCTCCGCAGAGCTGGTGCGGGAGATCGAGCGCCAGACCATCGCCATGGCCAAGGAGCTTGGCGTGGTTGGTCTGATGAACGTCCAGTTCGCCATCAAGGACGGCGAGGTCTACATCATCGAGGTCAACCCGCGCGCCTCGCGTACGGTTCCCTTCGTGTCCAAGGCCACGGGCGTGCCCCTGGCCAAGCTGGCCACCCGGGTCATGCTCGGTGAGAAGCTCAAGGACCTCAAGCCCAGGGAGATGCGCAAGAAGGGCCATGTATCGGTCAAGGAATCGGTCTTCCCCTTCAACCGCTTCCCCAATGTGGACGTGCTGCTCGGACCCGAGATGCGCTCTACCGGCGAAGTCATGGGCATTGATCCGAGTTTCGGGCTCGCCTACATGAAGGCCCAGCTCGCCGCCGGGCAGAAGCTGCCCTCCGAGGGTACGGTCTTCCTGTCGGTCAACGACTGGGACAAGGCCAAGCTGGTGCTGGTGGCCAAGGACTTCGAAGCCCTGGGCTTCAAGATCGCGGCCACGGGCGGCACCGCCGACTTCCTGGCCGGGAAGGGCGTTGCCGTTGAAAAGGTCTTCAAGGTCCACGAGGGCCAGCGCCCCCATGTGGTCGACCACATCAAGAACGGCGACTTCAGCCTGGTCATCAACACCCCGTCGGGCAAGAAGACCGTGGGCGATGCCAAGATGATTCGCCAGAACACGTTGTTGTACGACATTCCCTACACCACCACGGTGTCGGGCGCCCGGGCAATCGTCCAGGCCATCACGGAATTCAAGGAGAACGGCCTCAAGGTCGAGTCCCTGCAAAACTACTACGGCGACTAGCCGTACAGAGTCGAGAGACGAGAGTTATTGTCATGAAAAAAGAGTATTGCGGACTTTTCGGGATTTACGGCAGCAAGGAAGCCGCCAGGATGACCTACTTCGGGCTTTACGCCCAGCAGCACCGGGGCCAGGAGTCCGCGGGCATCGTCACCTGGGATGGCGAAAAGATTCGCGAACAGAAGGGCATGGGCCTGGTGGCCGACGTGTTCAATGAAAGGCACCTGGGCAAGGAGCTCAAGGGCGAGATCGCCATGGGGCATATCCGGTACTCCACCACCGGCGCATCCCTGATCCGCAACGCCCAGCCATTCATCGTCCGGCACGGTGACCTGCGTCTGGCCCTGGCCCACAACGGCAACCTGGTCAACACCTTCGAACTGCGCGCCGAGCTGGAAGAGGGCGGTTCCATCTTCCAGACGACCATGGACACCGAGGTGTTCGCCCACCTGATCATCAAGTACCTGCATTCCTCTGAGACAATCGAGGAGGCCATCGCCAAGGCGTGCCAGCGGGTGCGCGGTGCCTATTCCATGCTCGTGCTGGCCAATGACAAGCTCATCGCCTTCAAGGATCCCAACGGGGTGCGCCCCCTGGCCCTGGGACGGATGGGGGACCGCTATGTGTTCGCCTCCGAGACCTGCGCCTTCGACCTCATCGAGGCCGAGTTCCTCCGTCCGCTGAATCCGGGCGAGATGATCACCGTACACAACAACAAGATGACCAGCATGCACTACTGCGAGCCCCAGCCCAAGCGCCAGTGCATCTTCGAGCTGATCTACTTCGCCCGGCCCGACTCCTGGATCTTCGGCGACGTGGTCTACGAGCGGCGCAAGGCCATGGGTGCCATGCTGGCCAGGGAAGCTCCGGTGGACGCGGACTTCGTCATGCCGTTCCCGGACTCGGGCAACTACGCCGCCGTGGGATATTCCCAGGAGTCCGGCCTGCCCCTTGAGCTGGCCATGATCCGCAACCACTACGTTGGCCGAACCTTCATTCAGCCCTCTCAGGACATGCGCGACTTCTCGGTCCGGGTGAAGCTCAACCCGGTCAAGTCCATGGTCCAGGGCAAGCGCATCGTCATCGTCGAGGACTCCATCGTTCGCGGCACCACCATCCGCGCTCGCGTCAAGAAGCTGCGGGAACTGGGAGCCCGGGAGATCCACCTGCGTGTTTCCTGTCCGGCCATCAAGCATCCCTGCTTTTACGGCATCGACTTCTCGTCCAAGGGCGAGCTGATCGCGGCCAACCACACCGAGGAAGACATCGCCCGTTTCATGGGTATCGAGTCTCTGCACTACCTGACCGTGCCCGGTCTGGTGGACTCGGTGACCGAGAAGGACGCCTGGTGTCTGGCCTGTTTCGACGGCAATTACCCGATTCCGCTCGCCGACAGGATGGGCAAGGACTGCCTGGAGGCGACTCCCGGCATCATCAAGGAATTCTGCTAGGGGAACGTCCGCATGGATAGCGCCAACGGGAGCGATTGGCTGAAGCTGGCCCGCGAGGTCCTCGATACCGAAATCGAAGGGCTCGAAGCGGTCCGGGAGCAGCTGGGCTCGGGATTTGTCCGGGCCGTGGAGGCCATGGCCGGCTGTACCGGCCGCGTGGTCGTCACCGGCGTGGGCAAGTCCGGCCTGGTGGGGCGCAAGATCGCGGCCACCCTGTCCAGCACGGGCACGCCATCCTTTTTCCTTCACCCGGTGGAGGGAGCCCACGGCGACATGGGCATGCTGCGTGAGGAGGACGTCATCCTCGCGCTGTCCAACTCCGGCGGCACCGACGAAGTCAATTCGCTTATCCCGGCTCTCAAGTCCCTGGGTGCCACGGTCATCTGCATGACCGGCAACACCGCCTCGGCCATGGCCAAACTCAGCGATATTGCCATTGAAGTCCGGGTGCCGCGCGAGGCGTGCGTCATCGGTCTCGCACCGACCACCTCCACCACTGCGCAGCTGGCCGTGGGCGACGCCCTGGCCGTCTGCCTCATGGAGCACAAGTCCTTCAGCAAGGACGATTTTCGTAAGTTCCATCCTGGCGGGACCCTGGGCCAGCGGCTGGCGACCTCCGTGGATCAGCTCATGCACACCGCCGATCTGCCCGTTGTAGGTGACGGAGCCACGCTCAAGCAGGCTCTGGAAGTGCTCAACGCGGGCGGACTCGGGCTGGTGGCCATCGTGGATGGCGGCAACGTCCTCCTTGGCGTGTTCACCGACGGTGACGTGCGCCGCGAGGTCTGCTGCGGCCCCTTCGATCTTTCTCAGCCCGTGGTAGACGTCATGACCGTCTCTCCCAAGCGGGCGGGCGTGGGCGAATCCTCGGCCCGCGTACTCGACGTCATGGAGCAGAACGAGATCACGGTTCTGCCCGTGGTGCGCGAGGACGGCGTGCTGGCCGGGATGGTCCATCTGCACGACCTCCTGGGCAAGGGCTCGCTCCGCTTCTCCGGTTCCGGCATAGGGGAGCATGCCGGTTAACGGCTGGAGAGTGCATGACGCTTACCCAAACCGGAGATAGCGACATCTGCCGCCGGTGTTCCCTGCTGGGACCTACCTGCTGCCGCATTGCCCCAGGCCAGGAAGAATTCTGTTTCCCGTTGTCTCAGACCGAAAAAGAGCGCATACAGGACCATGTCCCGTACACGGGCGGCTTCGTGCTCTCGCCCAACTCCAAGGCGTTCATCGATTACGTGGCCCGCTTGTTCCCCGGTGAGGAGGATGCGGTTAGCAATCTGTTCCCCGAGGGCAAGGAGCATTTCCGGCTGGCCGTGGACACCATGGGCGCGTGCAGGTTTCTCGGGCCGCTGGGGTGCGAGATTCCCCAGGAGGCCAGGCCGTACTACTGCCGTCTGTTCCCCTTCTGGATGGTCGGGCGGGACGTGATATTTTTTGATGCCCCCACCTGTCTGGCAAGGCGGGAGGAGAGGACGCTCAACCGCATGTTGCGCGCACTGGACTCGACCAAAGCTGACGTGAAAGACCTGTACGGACGGCTCCGGCTGGTCTGGGGGATGCCCCCGGCCAAGGGAGCACCGGCAGTGAAAAAAGGTTTCTAAATAGCCATGAAAGCACTGAAAATACTGCTCATAATATTCCTTATCTGTGTCGTCGTCGGGATCGGCGGCGCGTTCGCTCTCTACAACTGGGCCGCAAGCGACCTGCCCGGCTTCAAGAAGATCACCGACTACCGGCCCTCCCTGGTGACCACGGTCTACGCCAAGGACAACGAGGTGCTCGGTTATTTCTACAAGGAGAAGCGGTTCCTGGTCACTCTGGATCAGATGTCGCCCTGGCTGCCCAAGGCGTTTCTGGCCGCCGAGGACGCCAGCTTCTACGAGCATGACGGAGTGGATCTGGCCGCCATTGCCCGCGCCTTCGTGGCCAACCTTCGCGCCGGCCGGACCAAGCAGGGCGGCTCCACCATCACCCAGCAGATCATCAAGCGGTTGCTGCTGACCTCGGAGCGGAGCTACGAGCGCAAGCTCAAGGAGGCCATCCTGGCCTTCCGTCTGGAGAATTACCTGACCAAGGAAGAGATCCTTACCATCTATCTCAATCAGATCTTCCTCGGAGCGCATTCCTATGGCGTCGAGGCTGCGGCCCGTACCTATTTTGCCAAGCACGCCAAGGACCTGACCATTGCCGAGTGCGCCATGCTGGCCGGTCTGCCCCAGGCTCCCTCCCGCTATAATCCGTATCACAACTGGGACCAGGCGAAGCTTCGGCAGCGCTACGTCCTGGATCAGCTCAAGGCCCAGGGCTGGATCACACCCGCCCAGCACAAGGAGGCCATGGCCGAGCGCGTCGAGCTCAATTCCATGCCCGACCCGTCCTGGAAGACCGGGGCCTACTATCTCGAAGAGGTCCGGCGCTGGCTCGTGGACAAGTACGGCGAGGACGCCGTGTACAATGACGGCCTTACCGTGACCACGGCCTGCGACATCAAGCATCAGGCCGCTGCGGAAAAGGCGCTTCGGCGCGGCTTGCTCGACTCCGCCCAGCGGCGCGGCTGGCTCGGCCCCATCGAGAATATCAGCCCCGGCGACTCGGGCCGAATCCTCGAGGAAGGTCCTCAGGGCACCGAAGGGATCATGGCCCGGGATAATCCGGTGAAAGCCTGGGTGGTCAAGGTCTCCAGGGACAAGGCCGACGTTCGTTTCGGCAAGTTCAAGGGGATCATCCCCATCAAGGCCATGTGGTGGGTGCGCGAGCCGAACGTCAAGAAATCGCACGAGGACGTGCCGGACCCCACCGACGCCCGCAAGATTCTCAAAAAGGGCGACGTGGTGTGGGTGACCGTGTCCAAGGCCCCGGAAACGCCGGAGGGCACCTGGACGCTCGACCTGGAGCGCGAGCCCCTTGTTGAGGGCGCTCTGGTGTCGGTCAAGCCCGATACCGGTGAAGTCGTCGCCCTGGTGGGTGGGTATTCCTTTTACAAAAGCCAGTTCAACCGGGCCACCCAGGCCAGACGCCAGCCCGGATCAGCCTTCAAGCCCATTGTTTATTCCACGGCCATCGACAACGGCTTCACTGCCGCTTCGGTCATTCTGGACGCGCCCATCGTCTATGCCAACGACGCGCAGGGCAAGCTGTGGCGGCCCGAAAACTTCGAAGGCACCTTCGAGGGACCGACCCTGCTGCGCACGGCCCTGGTCAAGTCCAAGAACCTGGTCACCATCCGCATTGCCCAGAAGCTCGGTATCCGCAAGATCATCGAGCGGGCCAAGGCCATGGGGCTGGAATCGGATTTCCCGTCCGACCTGTCCGTGTCCCTCGGGTCCGGCGTGGTGACGCTGGAGAACCTGTGTCGGGCCTACACCGCCTTTGCGCGCGGCGGCTCCTACATCGAGCCGCGCACCGTGCTGTCTGTTTCCTCGGCCTGGGGCGAGGAGATGTTCACCTCGGTGCCCGAGTCCGTGGACGCCATCAGCCCGCAGACCGCCTTCATCATGGCTTCGCTCATGAAACAGGTGGTCCAGAACGGCACGGGGTGGCGGGCCAAGGTCCTCAAGCGCCCGGTGGCGGGTAAAACCGGTACCTCCAACAACGAGCAGGACGCCTGGTTCATGGGCTATACCCCCTACCTGCTGACCGGCGTGTACGTCGGCTTCGACGAGCTCACGCCCATGGGCAAGTGGGAAACCGGCTCCCGCGCGGCAAGCCCCATCTGGGTTTCCTACCGCAAGGTCGTGGAGCAGGATTATCCCTATCAGGACTTCACCCAGCCGCCGGGAGTTGTTATGGTCCAAGTGGACGGCAACACCGGCAAGCTCGCCTCGCCCGGCTCCTCCAAGGAATACTTCCTGCCGTTCAAGGTGGGAACCGAACCCACGGAGATGGCCACGGGCGGCGCATCGGGAGGCGATGCGCCCGCATCGGCGGACGACTTGTTCAAGCAAACCTTCTAGGGGGAAGCATGCAACTCGATCTCTACCAAGTCGATGCCTTTGCCGAAGATGTATTCTCCGGCAATCCGGCGGGCGTTGTGCCGCTTTTCGAATGGCTGTCGGATGAGCTGATGCAGAACATCGCGTTCGAGAACAACATGGCCGAGACCGCGTTCTTCGTACGCAAGGGAGAGTACTTCGAGCTGCGCTGGTTCACCCCTGAGTCCGAGGTGGACCTCTGCGGTCACGCAACCCTTGCCGCCGCACACGTCCTCTATACCTATCTCGGCTACACGGATCCGGCTGTGGTGTTCGAAACCAAGTCCGGCCGTCTTTTCGTGGACCGGGAGGGAGGCCTCTACTCCATGGACTTCCCGGCCTGGGACGTAAGGGAGATTCAGGTCACCGAGCGGGTGGCCAAGGCTCTGGGGGCGCGCCCCGCCGAACTCTTCATGGGCGAGCGTGACATGATGGCCGTATTCGAGGATGAGGAGGCCATTCGTTCCCTGCAACCTGATTTTCGCCTCATCTCGCAGCTTGACGGCATGTGCATGATCTGTACTGCTCCTGGGCTGGATTATGATTTCGTGTCCCGTACCTTCGTCCCCGAGCAGGGGATTCCCGAGGACCCGGTCACCGGCTCGGCCCACTGCACCTTGGTTCCGTTCTGGGCGGATCGCCTGGGCAAGAGCGAATTCCGTGCCTATCAGGCGTCCAGGCGCGGGGGCATACTGGAGTGCCGCCACCTGGGCGACCGGGTCAAGATCGCGGGCAAGGCCGTTACCTACATGAAGGGTTCCATCATCCTCTAGGAGGGCGCATGCCGTTTATCAAAGTGGAGACCAACGTGTCCGCACCCGGTGCGGAAGAAACGGTCAAGGCACTCTCAGCCCTGGCCGCCGATATGCTCGGCAAGCCAGAGCAGTATGTGCTCGCCATTCTGGAGGACGGCAAGACCCTGGTTTTCGGCGGCAGCGCCGAGCCCGCCGCGTATGTCACGCTGGATTCCATAGGGTTGCCCGAGGGCCGGACCGCGGAGTTCTCCGCGTCCATCTGCCGATTTCTGGAGAGTGCTCTGGGGATTCCCGGCGAGCGGGTGTATATCGCGTTCGGGGATATCGAGAGGCATCTGTTCGGGTGGGATGGGAAGACTTTTTAATGAAATGAATATGAGAGCGGGCCGCCCGGTTGGGCGGCCCGCTCTTTTTTTTGTTTGGAAAGGAGGGAGGATGCCGTCTGCGGCGTGTGAGAGCCGATGTTGGAGCGCTCGGCTCCTCCCCCTCCGGGATTCGCGCATGCAGCGTGCGAGGGCCGGATTGGGGGCTGAGCCCCCAAAAGCCCTCCATGCCCTCCCGGCGGGGTCCATTCCTTTTGCTGCGCCAAAAGTAATAGACGAAAGAAAAGGCGCTTGAAGCGTCATCCCCGCCCCGGAGCTCTAAGGCGAGAATCTCATCCAACCCGGCTGGCTCCAGACTACGTTGAGTGAAACGCACTGCCAGCTTTATTCTCTGCATGCCGTCCTGCGCCGTGCGGGTCCCGAAACAAGAGCTGCCGACCGGCTTGGTGAGCTTCTAGGCCAGTGAGCAAGGGGCTTACAGTGGACCTCTGGATAATTGTTTGGAGAGCCGAATGGTCTCTTTCTGATTCGTACTGAGGTGTAGTTTGACTTTATGGGCAAAGGCCTGTTGCCGCCCATTGTAAGCCTCAAGCCCCCAGGCAACGATCGGTAATCGAGCTCGGGGCTTAGAGCCGCTTTGCACGGCTGAAGCCTAGCCCGAAGCGCGCCTGCCCGCAGGCTTTAGCTTCTCGGGCAGCGGAAGCCGTGTTAGCGGCTCTTAGGCCCGAAATCGCGCTGCAGCACAAAAAAGCGCGTCTTTTGCTTACTTTTGGACGCGCCAGCCCAAAAGTAAGTCGCCCCGAAAGGGGCGAAACCCTTCGAACATCAATCGCCGCCGATTAGGCGGCGTCCTTACTTCTCCCAAGTAGCTGGCAGCTGACAAAAAGTCGACCAAGGGAGGTTCCCTCAATCCATATAGAATCAAAAAAACGCTCCCGGCGGGGTCCCCCCTCTATAATAACTGGAGCTTCCAGTTAAACACGCTGGTCCGCTTGGGCCGGGGCACGGCCTTGGGCCACATCTCCTTGATGGTGATGAAGTTGCGGTATCCGGCCCGCTCAAGCTTCTTGTATTCGCTGGAGAAGTCCAACTCCCAGGCGGGGTAGATCCAGTTGTTTCCGCCGTATTTGCGGACAAAGAGCGTCTCGTGCATGGGACTCTTGATGGGCTCGTCGAAGCGCACGGTCTCGGACAGGAATCGGGCAATACCGAATGGCCACAATCCCTTGAGCACGAAGCCGAGCGGCAGGGGCGGGTTCTGCGCCAGGGCGAAGACGTCTTCTTCCGGCAATTCCGGGGAGACTATGGCCGAAGAGCAGCCCAGGTCCTTGAGCAGCTTGAGAGCCAATCGGTTGGCCGCGTTGCAGAACGGACCGGCCACAAGGGTGGCGTTCTTGCGGTCCTCGAAAAAGGCGGCCTGCCACGGCGCGTTGATCACGAACTCGCGCGCGCCCTTTTTGACGGCTTCCTTGAGAAGCGAGCGGATGCGCTTGTCCTCCTCGGGCCAGACTACCGGGGGCAGCCACCACTGGGATCGCGAGACCGAAGCGCGCGGTACCTTGCTCAGGGCGGCCCGCTCCAGCCAGAAGGCGGTCTTGCCGAATATCTTGCCGTGGGGCGGGGTGCGGAAGAGGGTGGTGTTCTCCGGCTTGATCTTCGCCCGGGGAGCCGTCTTCGGCCAGGTGGGCGTGAAGGTGGACTCCTTGGCCTCGGGTGCCGGGAAGAAATCGAGTTCCTTTTCCAGGTCCTTGATCAGCTTGACCAGCTCGGGCTCACGGCGGTCAACCAGGAAGACCTTGGTTCCGGACGGCAGCGGCGGCCCCTGGATCTTGCGGGAAAAGGGGATGTCCATGCGTCCGCGCTTGGGCACCTTGCGCCTGATGGGGATGGTGCGGTGGCCGGGCTGGTCCTCGTAGCCCACTCGGACCAGGTCGCCGGGCAGCAGCGGCTCCCGGGTCTGGAAATAGAGCTTCTTCTGGTCCCGCTTCACCTCGCCTACGAGGCGGCCGGAGCTGGTCTCCTCGCCCGGCTGGATGGGCTGGAAGGCCCGCTGGGGCAGGAAAACCGAGTGGGACGTGGGTCTGCCCAGGGCCTGGTCCAGAAGCTCCAGGGCGGTCTTCTTGGCCTGGGCGTCCTGCGGATTGTCGCGGAGCATCTGATAGGCGCGGACCGTGTAGTAGACGTAGTGGGGGCCCTTCTTGCGGCCTTCGATCTTCCAGGCCGTGACTCTGGGCATGGACAAAAGCGGCTTGGTCAGGACATCCAGGGAGAGGTCATTGCACGAGAAGAGGCGTTGGGCGTCCTGCTTGCCCGTCGTGTAGAGGCGGCGGCAGGGCTGCACGCAGCGGCCCCGCAGGCCGGACTTGCCGCCCAGGTAGCTGGACCAGTAGCAGCGGCCCGACACGCAGTGGCAGAGCGCGCCGTGGACGAAAATTTCCAGGTCCAGGTCCTTTGGGCAGGCGTCGGCCATGAGCTTGACCTCGTCGAGGTTCAGCTCGCGGGGGACGACCACGCGGTTCGCGCCGAGCTTCTTGGCCACGGCGAGTCCGGCGGGGTGGCTCAGGTTGGCCAGGGTGGAGAGGTGAATCTCGCCCTGGAAGCCCACCTGCCGGGCCAGCTCGATCATGGCCAGGTCCTGGACGATGATGGCGTAGGGCTGGACCGTGGCGCGCAGCCTGTCCAGGAGGCGTCCTGCGGATTCCACGTCGCCGGGCTTGACGAGCGTGTTCATGGCAACGTAGGTCTTGGTCCCGCGATCGCGCCCCAGGCTTGCCAGCCGGGCGAGCTCGCTGATAGAGAAGTTATTGGCCTGCATACGGGCCGAAAAGTGTTTCAGGCCCACGTACACGGCGTCCGCACCAGCGGCGACGGCGGCCAGGTAGGAGGACGCGTCCCCTGCCGGGGCCATTATTTCAGGAATATGTTTATTGCTCATAAGGGTTTTGTCGCATGTCCTTGAGGAATTGCCGAAATGTTAAGGTATTGGATGTATCCCCGGTCGGTCAATCAAAAAGGCCGGGTGAGTTTTTCGAGATAACGTTGGAATATCCGGGATGGGACGGCTGGCAGTCTGGCCAGTTCGTCATGATTCGGCCCGCGTCCTGGGAGCTGGACCTGCTTTGGGGCAGGCCGTTTTCCCTCTATTCGGGCGATGGCGAGACCCTGACCCTGTTCGTCCAGAACGTGGGGCGCGGGACCAGCCGCATCGTGTCCATGCAGCCGGGCGACGAGGTCGCCATCTGGGGGCCGCTTGGAAACACCTTTGCGGTGGAGCCGGACACCCCGACCCTTTTGCTGGCAGGCGGCATCGGCATAGCTCCCTTTCGCGGTTATGTCGAGTCCCATCCCAAGCCTGAAAATTTGCATCTCTTCCTGGCCCACCGTTTGCCCAAGGAGTGTTACCCCTTCGAGCTGCTCTCTAAGACCGTCTCCACCGGCAGCATGGCCGAGGAGCGTCCCGAGGACCTGCAACGGATCATCGACTCCCTGCGGGAACAGATCGCGGACTACGCGGCGCGGGACGGTCTGGTGCTCTGCTGTGGGCCAACACCGTTCATGAAGACAGTGCAGGCCTTCGCCAATGAACTTGGCGCGCGGGCTCAGGTATCCCTGGAGAACCGCATGGCCTGCGGCGTGGGTGCCTGTCTCGGCTGCGTGACCAAGGACGGCGAAGGACATCATGTTCAGGTCTGCACCAAGGGGCCGGTTTTCTGGACCGACAAAGTGGAGCTGTAGGGAGGCTACTATAATGGATATGCATGTTTCTTTCGGTGGCCTTGAGCTCGACAACCCGATCATGACCGCCTCGGGCACCTTCGGCTTCGGCCTGGAGTTCGCGGCCTACGGCGACCTCACCAAGCTCGGCGGCATCGTGGCCAAGGGGCTTTCTCTCAAGCCGCGCGAGGGCAACCCCATGCCGCGCATCGCCGAGACGCCCTGCGGCATGCTCAATGCCATCGGCATCCAGAATCCCGGCGTGGAAAATTTCCTGACCCAGGCCATGCCCGCGCTCAAGCGTATGGGCGTGACCGTGGTGGCCAACCTGTACGCCTGCGACGCCGAGGAGTTCGGCGAGCTCGCCTCGGTGTTGGCCGAGGAAGAGGGCGTGGCCGCGCTGGAGGTCAACGTCTCCTGCCCCAACGTCAAGGAGGGCGGCATCGCCTTCGGCCAGGACCCGGCCCAGATCGGCAGGGTGACCGAGGCCGTCAAGAAGCGCGCCGGCAACAAGCACGTCATGGTCAAGCTGTCGCCCAACGTGACCGACATCACGGTCTGCGCCAAGGCGGCGGCCGATGGTGGGGCGGACTCCCTGTCCCTGATCAACACGCTGTCGGGTATGGCCGTGGACATCCGCAAGCGCAAGCCGCGCATCGCCAACGTCATCGCCGGGCTGTCCGGCCCGGCCATCAAGCCGGTGG
This sequence comes from Pseudodesulfovibrio cashew, assembly GCF_009762795.1. Taxonomy (NCBI): domain Bacteria; kingdom Pseudomonadati; phylum Thermodesulfobacteriota; class Desulfovibrionia; order Desulfovibrionales; family Desulfovibrionaceae; genus Pseudodesulfovibrio; species Pseudodesulfovibrio cashew. The sequence continues at coordinate 2,421,100 of NZ_CP046400.1, forward strand.
CCCTGCGCTGCGTGCATCAGGTGGTCCGGTCCGTGGACATCCCCGTGGTGGGCATGGGCGGCATCGCCTCGGCGGAAGACGTCCTGGAGTTCATCCTGGTGGGCGCCCACGCCGTCCAGGTGGGCACGGCCAATTTCCTGCGTCCGGACTTCGCCTTCACCCTGGTGGACGAGGTGGAGTCTTTGCTGGAGGAGATCGGCGCCAAGTCCCTGGAAGAGTTCCGGGGCAGCCTGGAGTTACCCCTCTAACCGGCTGTTCGGACGGAAAAATCGCCTTCGCTCGAATCGGTTCAATTTTTCCCTTGCCAACCGGCGGCATATTGGGTAGTTACTGCCTCTCAACGCGGAGAGGTGTCCGAGTCCGGCTTAAGGAGCACGCCTGGAAAGCGTGTACTGGGGGAACTCAGTCGGAGGTTCAAATCCTCTCCTCTCCGCCACGACACCAACAAGGCCCACCGAATTTTCGGTGGGCCTTTTCTATTGTTCTTCCGGGCGGCTGCCGTTTGCCCGGAAGAGGCAAGTTTGTTTTTCGCTTTAGAACCGCCTGCGTAAACCGTAGAGGCCGATCAGGGCTGTGCCGAGCAGCAGGAAGGTGGAGGGCTCGGGCGTGGCCAACGGCGTACCCATGGAGGTCAGGCCGGTAAAGGTCGCTGCCGGCAGGTCGAGGCCGGGGCCGGGCACCTCGACCGATCCGAGGGTGTTTGTGCCGAAGTCCCATTCCATCAGTCCTGTGCTGGTACCGACGTAGAGCCTGCCGTCGTCGTCAAAGGCGATGGAGGAGAGGCCCGGCATTTGCCAAAGAGGAATTGGGAGGTAGTCGCCGGTCAATTCATCAAGCAACAGGAGCAGCAGCTCGGTATCCGTGACCGCAAGGAGATCGTCCTCCTCGAGCACGTGCCCCCCGATGGAGGAGCCTGCCGCTCCGCCCGTGGCGAAGGAGAGGCCCGTTACGGGGCTCGGCGCGATCAGGTTGGCCGTGGACGTCACTGCTCCGGTGGTGGGGTCCAGCCCATAGAGGATCGGATCGTTTCCCGCCGCGTACAGGCTGCCCCCGGAGTTGAAGGCCAACCCGCCGAGAGAAGATATCTGGTCGCCGTTGTTGGTAACCGTTCCTATTGTATAGTGTGAAACCGGACCAATCAATCTGACGAGCTCATTGACAAGGTTCAGTCCGTAGATTTCGGAGTTGTAGGCCGCCAATCCCTGGAAGGAGTCGCCCGTGTAGTAAGGGCTGGACGGACTTGCGTCGGTCTGCATTTCGTAGGTTGCGCTTACTGGTGCGCCTGTCGCTATTGGGGCCGATCCATAGAGCACCGCGCCGTGCGCTGTGGAAGCGAGTAGCGGAATCAGAATCAGTGCGAGAAGAATCGGCAGACGGAAAGATAGAGTTTTCATGGTTCCCTCCCGGGTTCTTCGTTTAGGATTCTTGATGCAATAAGTATACAAACTTTATCTTGACGAATTATAAGGGAAAAATTTTCCATCCCACTTTTTTTTGTAAAGAAATATAAACGAAGTGTCGGATAGGATTACATGCGGGAAGCAGAAAGGCGGGCTTCGGCGGATTGCGCCGGAGGGATTCATGAATTTGTTTCGGTCCGAAAGGGTCGGAAAAGAGTGGAGCCCGTCGGGTCTTCCGGCGGGCTCCTCAATGGTCAGGAATGATCCTGCGAGGGCGGGGTGTCGTTGGAGACGATGAAGTATTCATCCCACAGTGGCATATCGGCTCCCGCGTGGGGATCGTTGTCCGAGTCTGGCTGGTCCGGCGTTTCGGCTTCAAGCCAAAAGACGTCGGCCAGCAGGAATTGTATTTCGGCCATCGTCAGGATGGCGCTTCCGGTGATGTCTTCGCTCATGGCAGCCTCCAGGGCTGAAAGTGCGTAACGGCATCATCTCCTCCTACTCTTAACAACGGTCCGGCACGGCAAAAGGTTACAAAAAATAAAAGGCGCGTTCCGAGGAACGCGCCTTTGAGTGGAAACCGGACACCCGATAGCAACCGATACCGCTGCTTCCTTTCGGACCTGACGGGGTTCTCAGCGCGACCGCCGTCCGGCTTCCCTCCAAAATGGGAATACCGTTCCTACAGCGTAACAGGGGGGTTCGTCAACCTTCCTTGTGGGTTTTGGGCCAATAAGGCGTCTTCGGTTGACATGGTACGGAAATTCCGCCACGCCACAGCCATGTATATGGAGCGAATTCCGCAATTCATCGAGCGGCAGTTCATCGGCATCGCTGTTGTCCTGTCCTGTGTGGCCCTGGCCTATCCTCCTTCCTTCACCTGGGTAAAGCCGCATATTCCCCTCGGCCTGGGGATCATCATGTTCGGCATGGGGCTCACTCTGGAGTTCGAGGACTTCCGCGAAATCCTCAGGAAGTGGCCCCTGGTGTGCTTCGGTATGGTCATGCAGTATTTGATCATGCCCCTGCTGGCCGTGGGCATCTCCTTTGCCTTGGGGCTTCCTGCGGAGGCGCTCATCGGCATGGTCGTGGTCGGCGCCTGCCCTGGCGGCACGGCCTCCAACGTCATCACCTACCTCGCCAGGGCCAACGTGCCGCTCTCGGTGACCATGACGCTGGCCTCCACCTGTCTGGCTCCCCTGTTGACCCCGTCGATCATCTACCTCGTGTTGGAGAGGCGGATCGACATCGATTTCGGTTCCATGGTCGCCTCGGTCTTCTGGATCGTGGTCTTCCCGCTAGTGGACGGGCTGGTCTTGCGGCGGCTTTTCCGCAAACGGCTGGAGCCTTTTTTGCGCTACTTTCCTTCCCTTTCCATCCTGGTCATTGCCTTGCTCATCGCCTGCATCATCGGGTTGAACCAGCAGACCCTGCTGGCTTTTCCCGTGCTGGTTCTCGTTGCCGTGGCTTTGCACAACGGTCTTGGCCTTGCCATGGGGTACGGACTGGCGCGACTTGCCCGCTGCTCCAGGCGCGACGCACGCACCCTGGCCATTGAGGTCGGCATGCAGAACTCCGGACTGGGCGTGGCCCTGGCGGTCAAGTACTTCGGTGCGGCCAGCGCCTTGCCAGGAGCCTTGTTCAGCCTGTGGCACAACCTCTCGGGCGTCTGGCTGGCCCGTCGCTGGCGCAACACGCCGAATTCATAGAATCCATTCTTCTCAGGTGTGCTATCAAAAAAAGCTTTGCGCTTGACAGGTGTTACCGTTTTGATATGAGTATGCATCAATTGGTTATGAAACCCTGACAAGTGCTATTCACGAGGAGTGTGTGATGAAAGCGAGAGCGTTGCTTTTGGCATTGGTGTTGACTGTACTGGGGAGCACGGCGGCCTGGGCGCATTTCGGGATGCTCATCCCGGATACGGACGAGTTGGATCAGGACAAGCGGACGGTCAACCTGACCCTGTCCTTTTCTCATCCCTTCGAGATGGTAGGGATGAATCTGGAAAAGCCCGCCGAATTTTTTGTCGTGGCCAACGGTGAAGACAAGACCGACCTCAAGGCCTCCCTCAAGGAATGCAAGGTCATGGATCACATGGCCTGGCAGACCCAGTTCACCCCGCGCCGTCCCGGCTTGTACGCTTTCGTGTTTGATCCGGTCCCCTACAAGGAGGATGCGGAGAACAACTACATCCGTCATATCACCAAAGTCGTGATCGACGCCTACGGCGAAGGCGAGGAGTGGAACAAGCCTCTCGGCCTGAAGACCGAGATCGTGCCCCTTACCAGGCCCTTCGGCAACTACGCCGGCAATGTCTTCCAGGGCATCGTCATGCTCGACGGCAAGCCCGCTCCCTACACCCGCGTCGAGGTGGAGTACTACAACAAGGATGGCAAGCGGACCGCTCCCAACGAGCGCATGGTCACTCAGGAGGTGATGGCCGACGGCAATGGCGTGTTCACCTTCGCCTGTCCCTGGAAAGGGTGGTGGGGGTTTGCCGGCCTTAACGCCGACAGCCAGCCGTATGAAGGCCGCGAGCTGGAATTGGGCGCAGTCATCTGGGTGGAAATGCGTTAAGTACTGGATTACCGATAGCAAATCAGGCCTTCGGCTCGCGCCGGAGGCCTTTTTCTGTGGTGAGCCTGACCACGGGCAGCGGAGGCCGACGCCAGTACTCTAAGAATGCGGCTGGGCGGCTCGCTCTTCCTCGCCGGTCTGCTTGGCCGCCTCGCGGGCTCGCATCAATTCCAGAATCGGAGTAACGAATTCATCCGGGAAGGCGCCGAACATGGCCCCGAGAAATGATCCGGTCATGGAACCGATGACCAGGTTGGCTCCGTTGTCCGAGTTGGCGATCTGCCAGAGTACCCCCAGCACCGAACCGAGAAACGCGCCCATGGTCCACCCGTCGTTGTTCACGCCGCGATAAGGGGGCATGCCGCGCCATGTGCGGAAGAGGTCCTTGAAGAAAAAGCCCGTGAATCCGCCGGTGAAAGCCGCCACCAATGTGAGCATCATGCCGGGGAACATGGTGTGCAGGGTGAGTCCCTGGCGCAGGGAGCCCTCAAGGACTCCGGCAAATCCGCCGACCAGGATCATGGCGTGAAAATTCTTTTCCTTGATGTCCAGTTTCGGAAGCATGGCATTCTCGCTGTTGGGCGGGAAGTAATTTCCCCGCAGGAGATGTTTTGCCAGAACCGTGCCGCTTTCTTCCCGTTTTTCAGGGCAGAGTGTTAAACATCGTTTTTAAACACTCGTTTCAATTAAAAGTTATATTTACACAAAGTTACGCTTGGGTTATGCATTTTGCGTTTGTGCAAATATTAACTGAGTGGTCCCGCAGCGACGCAGTTCGCTGAATCTGGGAGGGTGAAGGGATCGCTGAAAGCCGGTTGTCGCAGTGTCGGCGGCAGCCCAATGGGGGAAGGATGAAACGTGCGTCCATATTCTTTTTTTGTGCTCTTTTTCTGAGCCTGACCGCCACCGCCGCTTATGCGGGAGGATTCGCTCTTTATGAGTGGAGCAGCCGCGGCGTGGCCATGGGTACCACCGGGTACGCCTTTGCCGGGGACGCATCGGTCGTCGCCACCAACCCGGCGCTCATGACCAAGCTGGAAGGCGGTCATGTCCTTGGCGGCTTCACGCTGATTTCTCCGCAATCCACCGTCGTGGTAGATGGAGACAAGAACAAGACAAAGGCCAACATCCACGTGGTGCCGCATGCGTATTACACGCAGCAGATGGGCTCCAATGAGGATGTCTGGCTCGGTTTCGGCCTGTTTACCCGCTACGGATTGGGCACCGAATACGATCACGACTGGATTGGCAAGGGCAGCCTGCAGCAGGTCCTGCTCGAATCCATCTCCTTCAACCCCAACATTGCTTTCAAGCTCACTGACAACCTCTCTCTCGCTGTTGGTGTAGAGGTGCTCAAGGGCGGCATCAAGATCAAGCGGAATATCAACATCCTCGGTACCGATTACCAGATCGACGCCGATACGGAAGGGTATGCTTTCGGCGGCAACCTCGCTCTGCATTATGACGTCAATGACCAGTGGGCGCTCGGTCTCACCTACCGCGCCCCCATGAAGATGTATACCTCCGGCTCTGCCTGGAACCAACGTTCCGGAGCTTCCACCCAAGACGATCAGGATATTCACGCCACACTTCCCGGCAGCTACACATTTGCCGTGGGGTATCAGCCCATGGATGAGTGGACTTGGGAGTTCGACGTGGTGCATACCCGTTGGGAACACACCGACAAGATGGTTTATGAGGGCGCGGTACTGAACTCGGAAACCCCGCTGCACTACAAGAACACCTGGCGCTTCCAGCTTGGAACCGAGTACTGGCTCAAGCAGTGGCTGGCGCTTCGTTTCGGTTACATCTACGACCAGACTCCCACCCGCGCTGGCGACGCCTCCTTCATGCTGCCCGCCAATGACCGGCAGTTGTATTCGACCGGTCTGGGCTTCAAGTGGGACAAATGGACCGCTGACTGGTCCTTCATGTACGTTTCCGCCAAGAGCCGTCACGACCTGGGCATTGATGATCCCAACGTTCCCGGCGGCGCCGATTGGGATGTTGATTTCAAGGACGGCAAGACCTGGGTAACCGGCGTCTCTCTCGGCTACAGCTTCTAAGCGGGCCGACTCCTGCGAATACAAGGCCCCTGCCTCGGCAGGGGCCTTTTGTTTTAATGGTATCTCCTCGTCCGCGCTGCCTCACTCTCATCGGGAAGTTGACAGGATGTCTTCTCCTGGGAGAGGGTGTTTTCGCGCGATCAGGCGCAAAGGAGCGCGAATGATTACCCTGTCCAATCTCGATTTTCAGTACCCGTCCGGCGGCGGGGTGCTCTCCTCTGTTTCCCTGTCCGTGGGGCGGGGCGAGTTGGTCGGGTTGGTGGGCGCCAACGGGAGCGGCAAATCAACGCTGCTCTCCCTGGTGGCCGGACTCTATTCGCCCTCCTCAGGCAGCCTCTCGGTGGGAGGGGTGGAGAGTCCCGGAGACGAGAAGGGCATCCGGGCTCGTTGCCGCATGGTCATGCAGGACGCCGACCTTCAGATTCTCGGCGGCACAGTGGAAGAGGATCTGCTCCTGGGCAGGAGGCGTACAGAGGATGCAGTCGCCGCAGCTCATACCATGGCTGCCCGCTTTCATCTTCTGGACGTCTGGGACAGGCCGGTGCAAACCCTGTCCTGGGGCATGAAGCGCAAGCTCTGCCTCGCCGCCGCCCTGCTTGATGGCCCGGAGGTCCTGCTGCTGGACGAGCCGTTCAGCGGACTCGACTATCCCGGCATGACAGAGATGCGCCGTCTGCTCGTAGAGAGCCGGGATGCCGGGCTGACCCAGCTGGTTTCTTCCCATGATCTCGAGTGCATGGTGGATCTGGTTGATGCTCTGGTGGTGCTCGACGGCGGCAGGGTGGCCCTTGCCGGTCCGCCGGAGGAAGTTCTGGACCATGTCCGGGATCACGCCGTACGCCCCCCGTGCTCGTGGAGTACCGGGCTGGGGATCAAGCCATGGGGCGGAGGCCGATGATGGTTCGGGCGGCCGCCATGGCCGGAGAGCTGGACCCGCGCCTGAAGGTGGGGCTCACCCTGGTGCTGGGACCGTTATTCTGGGCCGCATCTCCCTGGCCTCTGAGTGCCTGCCTTCTGGCATTGTCATGGTTTGTCGTCGGACTGGTTGCCGCTCGCCCCATGGAGGGGCGCATGATCCGCAGTCTGTTTTTTTTCCTCCTTTTCTGGGTCGTCATGAAGGGCGCGCTCGATGCCTTTTTCGGCCTTCCCCTGGCTCAAGTCGTCCTCTCGGCCCTGCTGCTAGGTCTGCGGCTGGCCGCTTTGATTTCGCTTGGGTTGTGTCTCGCCCTGTCTACCTCATCCCGCTCTCTGGGCTTGGCCCTTTCCTGGGCTTTGCGCCCTTTCCTGGGCCGAGAGCGCGCGTGGCAGGTGGCGCTCTCCCTGGCCCTCATGGTCCATTTCCTGCCTCTGTGCCTTTCTTCCCTCGCTCAGATAAAGGAAACCCTCGGTCTTCGCTGGCCAGGGTGTCCGCTCTGGCGGCGCATGCAGCTCATTCCCCAGGCCTTTCTCCGCGTTCTGGGGCAGAAGACATGGAATCAGACCCTGGCAGTTGCCGGTCGGGGGCTGGACAGCCATGAGGCCTGGGTGCCCGATTTCACCTGGAGCGGACTGGATACGCTCGTCGCTCTTTGCGGTTGCGCCGTCGTCGCCATTCTGTTCGCCGTTTGATCCTCACAACTGACATTTTCCCATACGGGAAGTGAACGTATTAATTTCTAACGGTATTGACGCAGACTTTTGTCCTGCCTTAGGCTGTTGCGGACTCCGTGCCGTTTTTTGCGTGAACAGCGAGGTAGATATGACACAGCCGGTACAGATGATGGAATCCGGGGAAGCCCGGGAGTACATGAACAGGCACAAGCCCGAAGAGTATTTCCTGCTGGATGTCCGGCAGGACTGGGAATATGAGGAATTTCACATCCCGGGCGCGCGGCTCATTCCTTTGGCCGAATTGCCGGATCGGTTGGACGAAGTGGACCGCAGCAAGCCGGTGCTCGTCTACTGTCTTTCCGGCGGGCGCAGTTCCGCCGCAGCCGGGTTGCTTAATGGACAGGGATTCGACCCCGTCTACAACCTGGTGGGTGGAGCCATGGCCTGGCAGGGGCACACCGCCTTCGGCCCAATTGAGCTCGGCATGGCCGTGATCACCGGGGATGAGGCCCCGGTGGAGGTGATCATCAAGGCCTACGCCATGGAGAGCTCGCTCCAGGAATTCTATCTGCACCGCGCCGACGTCGCCGAGACTCTGGAGCGCATCGAACTGTTCCAGAAACTGGCCGGGTTCGAGGACCGGCACAAGGACGTCCTCTACAATCATTACACCAGGATAGTCGGAGACAAGGTCCCGCGCGGGATGGTCGAGGACGTGGCTCTGGGCAAGGCAGGCAATGAAGTGGAAGGAGGAGTTGACCTTGAGGCTTTCCTTGAGGAATACGCCCCGGCCTTCGAGGGCGACAAGGGCGTGCTCGAGATGGCGGCCATGATCGAGGCCCAGGCCCTGGACTACTACCTTCGTTGCGCCGCTCGGGCGGAGAATCCCGAGACAAGGGACATCCTTCAGCAACTGGCCCGCGAGGAAAAGGCCCACCTTCGTCTGGTGGGCAAGTATTTCGACGATATGGGCGCAGTTTCGGATTAGCCCGTCTCGAGCTTTTTCGAAAGCGTGAGGACGCGGGCGTTGGGGATGACAATGCCCAGGATGATCAGCGCCGCGCCGCCAATCTGCAACAACACCACGTTTTCATTCAGAAACGCAGCAGCCGCAGCAAGAGTGACCACGGGTTCCACGGTGGAGAAAATGCAAGCGTACGCGCTGCCTACCTTTTCTATGGCGAGATAGAGCAGACTCACCGCTATGACGCCGGGGACCACGCCCAGGGCGAACCCGATGGCGAAGGTTTTCGGCGTCAACTCCAGCCAACCGCCGGGATTGCCTGTCAGGGTGAAGGAGATGGCGGCGAAGGAGATGACGTACACGGTGGCGGTTAGCGGCCGGATTCCTTTGAGCAGTATCTGCACCAGAATCAGATAGATGGAAAAAAAGATCATGGCTCCGGTGGCGTAGAGCAGACCGGCAGGGTCGACGGCCTTGAGAAAGGCGTCATAGAACACCAGGCAGCAGCCACCCATCACCAGGCCGAGGGAGAGTCCCACCACGCGGTCCGGTTTCATCTTCAGCAGCCAGATGGACAGCAGGGTGACGGTCACCGGGTGCACGTAGAGCACCAGGGCGGTGGTAGACGCCGGGATGGTCGCCAGCGCCTGCACGAAGCAGCTGGTCTGGAGCCAATAGACCACAAGGCCCAGGAAGGCGCACGCGGCCAGTCCCTTGCGGGAGATGACGAGTAGTCGCCTGTCCTTGACGAGCAGGGCGGCGAACAGGATGACCGCCGCGTAGGTGAAGCGGTATTGCATCATCTCGGACCCGGTCATGCCCGCCTGATAGCCAAGCTTGACCAGGATGGCCATGCACCCGAAGGCTGTTGCCGAGAGGAGCGCGTAGATCAGTCCCCGGAGCATGGTGTCACCGGGGTTTCTTCATATAGGCCAGATATTCCTGGTTGCCCTTGGGACCGAGTATGCTGGAGGGCACCACGCCTTCCACGGTCAGGCCCAGCTCGGTCCGGCAGAAATCGGTGACCATGTCCACGGCCTCCTGGCGCAGGGATTCATCGCGTACCACGCCTTTGTCCGTCTGGCCGGGCCCCAGCTCGAACTGCGGCTTGATCAGCACGGCCAGCTCGCCTCCGGCCCGTAGGAACTGGAGGCAGGCGGGCAGGATCTTGGTCAGTGAAATGAAGGAGACATCGGCCACGATGACGTCCACCGGTTCTGGGATCAGGTCCGCCTCGGCATGGCGAATATTGGTTCGCTCCAGATTCACCACCCGGTCGTCCTGCCGGAGCTTTTCGTGCAACTGCCCGTATCCCACGTCGGCGGCATAGACCCGCACAGCTCCGTGCTGGAGCATGCAGTCGGTGAACCCGCCGGTGGAGGCCCCGGCGTCAAGTGCGACCTTGCCTGTGAAGTCGATGGAAAATTCGTCGATGGCCGTGAGCAGTTTGTACGCGCCGCGAGACACGTACCGGCTGTCCTCCGGGACCGTAAACTCGGTGTCCTGCGCAAACTGCTGGCCTGGTTTGGTTACCGGAATCTTCTGGCCCCGGTCCAGGTAGTGGACCTTCCCGGCCATGATCAGCCGTTTGGCTTTCTCCCGGCTCTCTACGTAGCCCCCGGAGGCCAACAACTGATCCGCTCGCTGCTTTTTTGCCATTGTGAGCCTCCGGCGGCCGGGGGAAGGGGAGAGAGGGAAACCCTTTGCAAAGGGCTCTCCCTCTCTCCCCTTCCCCCGGACCCCCATCCCCTCTTTCCCTTCCTAAACTCTTTGTCTGCGCTTCGCGCAAGTGGAGGCCAAGGGGAGGTGAGTCTTGGCTTGCCATTCGGGCACGGCAAGCCTTGGTGGAGTAGTTACTTTTTTTCCAGCCCCAGCTTTGCCACCACGTTGTCGGCGGTGGTGCGAGTGTATTCCTCGGCGGAGAGGCGTTCCTTTTCCTCGGGGGTGATGACCAGCTCCGGCTTGTTGGCCAGGCTCATGTCCGGGGTGACCTCGAACTCGGGCGGGAAGGCATTGTCGAAGTACATATTCTGGAAATCCACGAACTTGAGCTGGTGAGCCGTGGAGTCAAGGATGCACAGCTCCTCATCGGAGATCAGGCCCAGCTCCATGGCGCGCTTGGCGCCGGCAAAGGACTCGCCGCCCTGGGTGCAGGCGATGTGCCCGTTGCGGTTGGCCTGGATCATGGAGTCCATGATCTGCTGCTCGGTGACCTGGATGACCTGGAAGGCTTCCTTGCCACCCACGGCCTCGAATTTTTCGGCGAAATACTTCACGCGCGGGAACGAGACCGGGCTGCCGATCATGGCGGCCTGGGCCACGGAGGCGCTGACGGTCACCGGCTCGTACTTGCGTTCCTTGGGATCGTCCACGGCGTAGTAGCGGTAGACCGGGTCCGCGTGATGGGACTGCACGCCGAAGATGCGCGGCAGGTCGGAGATGACGCCCAGGTCGTAGAGCTTGAGGAAACCGGCCATGATGGCGGTGATGTTGCCCGCGTTGCCGATGGGCACGAAGATGCATTTGCCCTTCATGTCCCAGTCGTACCACTGTGCGCATTCGAAAGCGTAGGACTCCTGGCCCAGGATGCGCCAGGCGTTCTTGGAGTTGAGCAGGGCCACGCGGTAGTTGTCGGCCAGGTGCTCGACTACCTTCATGCAGTCGTCGAATACTCCGGGCACCTCCAGGACCACCGCGCCGGAGCCGAGCGGCTGGGCGAGCTGGGCCGGGGTGACCTTGCCATGGGGCAGGATGACTACGGACTTGATGGCTCCGCCCGCATAGGAGGCGTAGAGGGCCGCAGCGGCGGATGTGTCGCCCGTGGAGGCGCAGACGGTCAGGATCTGGTCCCAGCCGTGCTTGCGGATGAGCGCGCGCAGGTAGGAGAAGCCGCAGGCCATGCCCCTGTCCTTGAAGGAGGCGGAGGGATTCTGTCCGTCGTTCTTGTAGGCGGTGCGGATGCCGGTCGCGGCCTTCAGGGCCGGGCTGGACTCCACCAGCGGGGTGTTGCCCTCGCCCAGGTAGACGATGTCCTCTTCCTCCAGCACCGGAGCCATCAGCTCATAGAAGCGGAAAATGCCGCGCAGGGCGGTCTTCTTGGACGCGGCGCGTGCGTCGAAAATCTTCCTCCACTCCTCACCCGGCGTTTTTTTCAACTCGTCGAAGGAGAGGTTCTCCAGCAGGAACACGCCACCGCAGTCGGGGCAGGTGTAGTAGAGTTCGTCGGTGGGGAAGCGCTTGCCGCAACCAAGGCAGAAGTACTCCATGTCGCCGCGATAGGTGGGGAAAAGATCTGCAGTCATTATTGCACCCGGTAAAGTTGGTTCTGTCCATGAATATCGCCGTAAAACGGCCTCCCAAGTTCGCCTAAAACACTGCTGGACGCAACCAAAAATGTGCGCACTGCGTTGGCGGGAAGCCTGTCCGCCCGGTTTTTGTCACAGCATCGTCCATTGACCGGCGGTACGGCCTTGGTGCTATGGTGCGTGGCAGTTCAACAGGAGATCAAGGAAGATAGATCATGCGCAGAAAGAAAACGGTTTCCCTCGTCCTCGGCAGCGGAGGCGCGCGGGGATTGGCTCACATAGGCGTCATTCGCTGGCTGGAGGAAAACGGCTATCGGATCAAGTCCATTTCGGGCTGCTCCATGGGAGCACTGGTGGGTGGTATCCACGCCATAGGCAAGCTGGACGAGTTCGAGAAGTGGGTTCGGGCCGTGACCAAGTCGGACATGGTGAAGCTTCTGGATCTATCCCTGGGCATGGGCGGCTTGTTCAAAGGTGGCAAGATTATCAATACACTCAAGGATTTGGTGGGAGACAGCCGGATTGAAGACCTGCCCATCGCCTTTACTGCCGTGGCCGCCAACCTTTCTCGCGCCCGTGAAGTCTGGTTCGACGAGGGGCCCATGTTCGAGGCCATCCGGGCGTCCATCTCCATGCCCATCTTCTTCACCCCATACCAGTATCGGGGAGAGGACCTGGTGGACGGCGGCATCCTGAATCCGGTGCCCATTGCACCTACCTTCAGCGATCACAGCGACGTGACCATCGCGGTCAACGTCTGCGGTCCGCCCATGGACGACCCGGAGTCAATCTTCGCCGATCACGAGGAGGAGCTTTCGCCTCTGACCGAAGCGGTTTCGGATTTCATCGGCAAGATTCGCTCGAGCATTCCCCGAAGCTCTCTGAACATAAAGGCCTTCGATATCGCAGCCCAGTCCTTCGAGACCATGCAGGGCGCCATAGCGCGGCAGAAAATTGCGGCCTATCCGCCAGACCATCTGCTGGAGGTCCCCAAGAACCTGTGCACCATCCTGGAGTTCGACAGGGCGGCCCCGCTCATCCGTTACGGCTACGACCTGGCGCAGGCGGAACTGAACGGCTCGTTGGAGTAGCAGGCCGACCGGGGATACTTCAGGCGTTCCATTCTTCGCCGGACAGCATGTCCGCGATGAAGCTGTGGAAGGTGTCGGCGGCTTCATTCTCCGTTTCCGCCTTGTGCAGTTCCATGGCCACGGGGGCGATGGACGGCAATCCCTCTTTGGCCGTCACCCGGCGGCAGCCTGGGGCCCGGCAGTTGCGAGTGACCGGGGCCACGGCCAGGCCCGCCTGTACTGCGGCCAGCACCCCGGCCATGCTCGGGCTGCCATACGCTATGCGGTACTCTATCCCTGCTGTTTCCAGGGCGGCCAATGCATTCCGGCGATACAGGCACCCAGCATGAAATAGAGCCAGGGGCAGGGGCCGTTTTTCAAGAGCTTCGCCCCGGTCGGCCACGGCCCAGGCCAGATCGAGCCGATGGGTGTGTGCGTCGGAAGCAGGCTCTCCGGTGGCGAGCATGACATCAAGTTCCCGCCTGGCGAACCGTTCCCTTAGGGTGGGCGAGGCGTCACAGTAGACCTCCACCTCAATCAGGGGATGGGACGAGGCAAACCGCTTCAGGATGGCCGGGAGATGCAGGCTCGCGTAATCCTCCGGGGCGCCGAAACGGACCACGCCTTTCACTCCGGGCGTACCGATGGCGGCCAGGGCCTCATCATGGAGCGCCAGCAAACGGCGGGCGAACCGATAGAGTATCTCTCCCTCGGCAGTTAATGTCACGCCGCGCCCTTCCCTGACGAACAGCGTTTTTCCCAATTCGGTCTCTAGTCGTTTTATCTGCATGGACACAGCGGATTGCGTTCTGTGCACTGCGTCCCCGGCACGGGTGAAGCTGCCCGTGTCGGCGGCCGACACAAAGGTTCGCAGCACATCCGGCGCAAGTTGCGTCATGGTTGTCTCATCAAACATACTTATGAATTACATCAAGAGAATTCGTTTGTCGAATGAGTCAGCCAGGCGTTAGCAAAGGAAAAAACGCAACCAAAGGAGACAGCGATGAAAGAAAGTCAGATTGCCCTCAAGGAAAGCATCGGCCGTCACTGGCAGGCCTACAAGGACGCCATGCCGGAGATAGCGGACGTGTATGATCCGTTACCGCAGGAAGTTTACAAGGACGGCGTGATCAGCGCCCGGCACAAGCGCCTCATGGCCCTTGTCGGCGGGTTGGTTCATGGCTGCCGAGGGTGCATCCTCTACCAGACGGAAAACGCGCTCGAACTCGGGGCGAGCGTCGAGGAAATCTGCGAAGCCTGCGCTGTGGCCGTATCTCTCGGCGGAACCATGGCGTCGGCGGAAACCTCCCGCGTAATGGCATATCTTGAAGAAAAGGGAATTTTGTAGCTAAAAAAAGCCGGTCAGATGACCGGCTTTTTTACTCCTCTGTTGCCCACCTATCCCTCGGCAATCAATGGCAAGCCATGCCTCCACTCGCTTCTGAGCGAAGCGAACCCAAAGAGTTTAGGAAGGGAGAGGGGATGGGGGTCTGGGGGAAGGGGAGAGGGGAACCCTTTGCAAAGGGTTCCCCTCTCCCCTTCCCCCAGCCGCCGGAGGCCTTTTGCCTACGGCCAGACGCGGGGGATGGACATGACCACGATAACTGCGCCGATGGCGGTCTTGAGCGTGAAGCCCAGGGCCTTGCCCACGAACGCGCCCTTGGCGGCGAGCATGGCCTCGGGCCTGGAGCGGCCCGGGCTCTCGGCGATGAAGCAGCCGAGCCATGCGCCGCCCAAGGCGCCGAGCAGGGCGCCCACGCCGAGGAAGAAGGGCGCGCCGAAGATGGCTCCGGCCACCGCGCCGATGATGCCGCCGATGTTGCCCCGTCTGGATGCGCCGTATTTACCGGCATAGCGGGCCTGGAGAATAAACTCCATGGCTTCGGCAATGCCCGCCACCACGCCCATGATGATGACGTAGTTCCAGGACATGGACTCGGGGTAGAGGTATCTCCACAGCGCGATCAGCCCCAGGGCCAGCCAGTTGGCGGGCATGGAGAAGAGCTGAAGCACCTGGGACAGGCACAGCAGGAGGATGACCAGAACGGCCCAGACGTATTCCATGTCGGTCTCCGGCTATTTCTTGCGGTTGTCGATCACGCGCACGGCCTTGCCCTCGCTCTTGGGGATGGAGTCGTGCTGGCAGAGTTCCACTCGGGGGGTGATCAGGATTTCGCTGCACAGGTTCTTGGCGATCTTTTTCTGCAACCCTTGCAGGGCGCGCATGTCTTCCACGAAAAATTCGTCCTTGATCTCCACCTTGACCTTGAGCTGATCGGTGACGCCCTCGGTGATCAGTTCGATCAGGTAGTTCTGGCCCACTTCCGGCATGGACATGAGGCATTGCTCGATCTGCATGGGGTAGATGTTCACGCCCTTGAGGATCATCATGTCGTCGGCGCGGCCCGCGATGCGGTCTATGCGCCGGTGCGTGCGCCCACAGGCGCAGTCGCCCGGGACGAACCGGGTCAGGTCACGGGTGCGGTAGCGGATGAGGGGCATGCCGTCGCGCAGGAGGGTGGTCATGACCAGTTCGCCGATCTCGCCCTCGGCCACGTGTTCCCCTGTGTCGGGGTTGATGATCTCCGCGATGTAGGCGTCCTCCCAGACGTGCATGCCTTTCTGCTCGATACACTCGAAGGCCACACCCGGGCCGTTCATCTCTGAGAGGCCGTAGGAGTTGTAGGCCTTGATGTGCATCATCTCCTCAACCTTTCGCCGGGTTTCCTCGGTGTGCGGCTCCGCGCCGATGAGCGCGATACGCCACGGCATATCCTTTACGTCGAATCCGGCCTCGTTCACCTTCTGCGCGAAGTAGAGGGCGAAGGAGGGGATGATGTGCAGGACCGTGACGCTGAAGTCGCGGATGAGCTTGATCTGGCGCTTGGTGTTGCCCGCTCCCGCCGGGACCGTGAGCATGCCCAGCCGCTCGCTGCCGTTGTGAATGCCCAGGCCGCCGGTGAACAGGCCATAGCCGGACATGTTCTGGAGCACGTCGGAACGACGGCAGCCGCAGCAGTACATGCTGCGCGCCATGAGGTCGGCCCAGGTGTCCAGGTCTTCCTGGGTGTAGAAGATCGCCGTGGGCGTGCCAGTGGTGCCGCTGGAGGCGTGCAGGCGAACGAAGTCGTCCAGGGGCCGGGTGAGCATGCCGTAGGGATACTGGCTGCGCAGGTCGTCCTTGGTGGTGAAGGGCAGTGAGGTTACGTCCGCCACGGATTTGAGGTCGTCGGTATTCACACCAGCCAGATGTTCCTTGTAGAACGGGGACTTTCTGGCTTTTTCAATGGTCAGCTTCAGGCGCTCGAGCTGGAGTTCCTCCAGGGCGGCGCGATTCATGGCTTCGACGGTATCGTAATACATGGCGGCTCGGGGCTAAAGGTTACAATGTGGTGCAGCAGCCCGTTTACTTCTTTATTCGGGAAAATTCAAACCCTAGTGACTCTTTTTTGCACAGGGGGAAGAGGGCGGCATTGAGCGCGTGGGTTGGAAATCAGAGGCTGTGGACGCCTTACGGCGGCGATTGTCAGGTGAGTGTCGTCTCCGGCGGCCAAAGAGCTATGACCCTTTGGAAGTCCCATCGCGCCTTCGGCGGGAGGGGATCAGACTCCTTCGGGGAGTTCGGAGGGATAGGGAGTGACATCCATGTTCTCGAACAGGGTGTACTCCTTCTTGAAGAAGAGTTCGCACTTGCCCACCGGGCCGTTACGCTGTTTGGCGATGATGATCTCGGCGTGGTTCTTGAGCGGGTTGTCCTCGGCCTTGTTGTAGGCCGCATCACGATAGAGAAAGATAATGATATCCGCGTCCTGCTCGATGGCGCCGGACTCGCGGAGGTCGGACATCATGGGGCGTTTGTCCGTACGTTCCTCAACCTTGCGGTTGAGCTGAGACAGGGCGATGACCGGGACGTTGAGCTCCTTGGCCAGGGCTTTGAGGGATCGGGATATTTCGGAGATTTCCTGTTCGCGGGAATCGGTCCTTCCCGATGCTCGCATGAGCTGGAGGTAGTCGATGATGATCAGCCCAAGGTTGTGCTCGGCCTTGAGGCGGCGGCAGCGGGCCTGGAGTTCCAGGGTGGAAAGGGCCGGAGTGTCGTCGATGAAGAGCGGGGCCTGTGACAGGACATCGCCCGCTTCGTAGAGCTTCTGCCAGTCCTGGTCCTCGAGGTAGCCGGTTCGCAGGTTCTGGAGCCCGACCTTGGCCTGGACGGCCAGCAGACGGGTCATGAGCTGCTCCATGGACATTTCGAGCGAGAAAATTACGGTGGGTGTGTCGGACCGGGCCGCCGCGCGCAGGGCCACGTTCAGGGCGAAGGCGGTCTTACCCATGGAGGGGCGGCCGGCCATGATGATCAGGTCCGAGTTCTGGAGTCCGGCGGTCATGCCATCGAAGTCGTGGTAGTGGGTGGCGATGCCGGTGATGGCCGACTTGTTCTCGTATTTCTTGGTCAGGTCTTCGAAGACCCGATCCAGGAGTCGCTTGGAATCGAGCTGGTTGGCCGTGCCCTGGGACTGGGCGATGTTGAAGATTTCCTTCTCGGACTGGCCGAGCAGCTCATCCACGTCGCTGGCTTCGTAGCAGTTGGTGATGATGTTGGACGAGGCGTCGATGAGCTTTCGGAGAATGGACTTATCAGCCACGATCTTGGCGTGGTGCCGGGCGTTGGCCGAACTGACCACAGAGTCCGCGAGTTCGAAAAGATAGACCGGCCCACCGATGGTCTCCAGGGTTCCGGTGGACTCCAGGTAGTCCTTGACCGTGACCAGGTCGATGGGCTTCTGCTTGTTGTAGAGATCGATGAAGGCCTGGAAGATGGTCCGGTGCGCGGGAGAATAGAAATCGTCTGCATCGACGATGTCCACCAGTTCATGGAACATGGTGTTGGACTGGAACACGCCGCCGAGGACGGCCTGTTCGGCTTCCAGATTCTGGGGGGGGAGTTTGCGTAAGAGATCGGAAGAGGCCCTTTCCAGGGCCTCTTCCGGATTGGTGTCAAATCGGCCTGATCTAGGCCTCGGCGGTTTCGGATTCTGCGGCATCGGTCTCTACGGATTCCGTGGCAGCTTCTTCCGCGACAGCCTCTTCTTCGACGATTTCTTCCTCGATGGGGCCGCCGTGGCGGACAACGGCGAGCTTCAGTTCGCCGCGCACATCCGGGTGCAGCTTGATTTCGATTTCGAACTCGCCCAGGGAGCGGATAGGCTCGGCCAGGAGGATCTTGCGGCGGTCGATGTCGATGCCGGCGGCTTCCATGGCGTCACCGATGTTGGCGGTGGTGACGGAGCCGTACAGCTTGTCGCCTTCGCCGACGCGGACTTCGATCTCCACCGGAGTGGCGGCGATCTTGGCGGCCATGCCTTCGGCCTGGGCGCGCAGGGAATCGGCCTGCTCCTGGAGCTTGCGGCGCTCCAGCTCGAAAGCCTTGAGGTTTGCATTGGTGGCGGGCTTGGCAAGTCCCTGGGGGATCAGGTAGTTGCGGCCAAAGCCGGGCTTGACGGTAACGATGTCTCCGAGTCGACCCAGAGCGTCGACATCAGCGCGAAGGATAAGTTTCATTTGGTCATCCTCCCTTAGATGGAGCTACGCTTTTTCACATCAGTGCTGTGAACGGTGGTGTAGAACAGGAGGGCCATCTGACGGGCGCGCTTGATTTCGTTGGTCAGGCGGCGCTGGTGCTTTGCACAGGTGCCGGTGATGCGGCGGGCAATGATCTTGCCGCGCTCGGTGACGAAATCACGAAGGATATCGGGGCGCTTGTAATCCAGGGGGAGTTCCTTGTCCGCGCAGAAGCGGCAGAACTTCTTCCGAGGGGTGAATTTTTTGCGAAATGCCATGGTTGGACCTCCTAGGCAGCCAGTTTGACGGTCATGAACTTGAAGATGCCGTCGGTGATGCGGATGTTGCGTTCCAGTTCGGCCACCAGCGCACCGGGGGCTTCGAAGACCAGGCGAACGTAGTAGCCGCGGGTCTGCTTCTGGACGGGGTAGGCCAGCTGGCGCATGCCCCAGTCGTCGGTCTCAACCATTTTGCCGCCTTCCCGGTCCACGATGGCGGTGAGGGTGCCCAGGATTTCTTTCCTGTTTTCCTCAGCCAACTCGGGAGACAGGAGGACGAGCGTCTCGTAATTGTTAGCCATTTTCATAACTCCTTTTGGTCGTTGGCCCTCTCCAACAACGGAGAGAGCAAGGCAAGAGGGGTTTCATAGATTGAAACGGTGCGCCTGTCAAGCCGGGCACCCCCCTCCCGTACCGCTACTTCTTTTCATCATCTTTTTCCGGCGGCGTCCAGCCGCATTGGTCCTTTCCGGGACCTCATCCCCCGCCGCCGAACTTGCCCCTGATCATTCGACTGACCAGGAAGGCAACGAGGAACAATCCGATAAGCTGCAACCATTCGTGCATTTGTTACCTCTTGGGATGTTGCTGACTGCCTGCTCCGGTGTTTGAGCCTTTTGCCCTTGAGTCCCTGCGAAGTTCCCTTGGTTTGTAAAGGGCGAGGGGAGGGGCGAGGCGACACCTACACCTGGAGTTCGCTGCCGGTAAGCAGCTTGTAGGCTTCCATGTATTTGGCGCGGGTCTGGGCCGCGATTTCTTCCGGGATATGGGGAGCCGGGGGCTGCTTGTTGAAGCCGATTTCGATGAGCCAGTCGCGGAAGTACTGCTTGTCGAAGCTGGGCTGGGACTGCCCCGGCTTGTAGCCGTCCATGGGCCAGAACCGGGAGGAGTCCGGCGTGAGCACCTCGTCGATGAGGATAAGCTCACCGTCGAGCATCCCGAATTCGAACTTGGTGTCCGCGATAAGGATGCCGCGCTCCTTGGCGTAGTCGCGGGCGCGGCTGTAAATGTCCAGGGCAAGCTTTTCGACCTTGCGCATCATGTCCTCGCCGATGAGTTCGGCGGCACGTTCCAGGGTGATATTTTCATCATGATCACCCAGATCGGCCTTGGTGGAGGGCGTGAAGAGCGGGGTCTCCAGCATATCGGATTCCTTGAGGTTGGCAGGCAGCTTGTGACCGCAAACCTCGCCGGTCTTCTGGTAGTCGCTCCAGCCGGAGCCGGTGATGAAGCCGCGCACGATGCACTCGATGGGCAGGGGGGCGGCCTTCTTGACCAGCACGGAACGGTCCTGAAGATCCGCCTTGTATTTGTGCAGCGGTTCCGGGTAGTCGTCCACGTTGGTGGCGATGATGTGGTTCGGGGTCAGGTCCTGCATCATATCCATCCAGAACAGGGTGATCTGGTTGAGGACCTTGCCCTTGTCTTCGATGGGATCGGGCATGACCACGTCAAAGGCGGAAATGCGGTCCGTGGTGACCAGGAGCAGCTTGTCGTCGCCGATGGCGTAGATGTCGCGGACCTTGCCCTTGGAGATGAGGGGATACTCGGTGATGTTGGTTTCCAGAACGGCCATTGTCTCTCTCCTATAGGTAATGCAATGTGCTGGCGTTGGTTGTCGAACGTGATTTCTACCGCTGCTTGCGGAACTCCACGCTGCGGGCGTGGGCTTCGAGGCCTTCCAGTCGGGCCAGTCTGGCGATCTTGTCGCCGTGCTCGGTGACATAGCTGGGGCTTGCAGCGATCACACTGGATTTCTTGCAGAAGTTCTGCACTGACAGGGCGGACGAGAAGCGCACCGTGCGCAGGGTCGGCAGTACGTGGTTGGGACCGGCGAAGTAATCGCCCACGGGCTCGGGGGAGTTGTGCCCCATGAAGATGGCGCCTGCGTGGCGGATGGAGCCGAGCAGGGCCCACGGGTCGCTCACGGCCAACTCCAAGTGCTCGGCGGCAAGCAGGTTTACCAGCTCTGTGCCTGTTTCAAGGTCCGGCACGGTGATGATGGCCCCCCATCCGTTCAGGGAGTCACCCGCAATGGCGCAACGGGGCAGGGCATCGCACTGGGTCTTCAGCTCGGCCTTGACCTTGGCGGCCAACTCGGCGTCGGGCGTAACCAGGATGGAAGCGGCCAGTGGATCGTGTTCAGCCTGGGAGAGCATGTCCGCAGCCATCCAGGCCGGATTGGCGGACTCGTCGGCCAGGATGACGATTTCGCTGGGGCCGGCCACCATGTCGATGCCGACCTGCCCGATGAGCTGGGACTTGGCTGTGGCTACAAAGATGTTGCCCGGTCCGGCGAGTACATCGCAGGGAGCAATGAGCTCGGTGCCGAAAGCCAGTGCGCCTATAGCCCAAGCGGAGCCGGTCAGAAAGATTTCGTCCAAGCCAAGAAGGGCGGCTGTCGCTAATATGTAGGGATTCAGGGTGCCGTCTTTGCGGGGGGGCGAAGTCACGGCGATGGACTCCACGCCCGCAACCTGCGCCGGAATGGCGTTCATGATCAGGCTGGAGATGAGCGGAGTTTCACCGCCCTGGCCACCGGGTACGTAGAGGCCGACGCGGTCCACGGGACGAACCATTTGTCCGAGGATTGTGCCGTCCTCAGCCGTGGTCCACCAGGAGTTTTCCTTTTGTTTTTCATGGAAATCACGAACTCGTGCGATGGCTTCCTCGAGGATGGCCACATCGCTTTCCGGGATTTCTTTCAGCGCAGCCTCGATGGCTTCCTTGGGCACACGGAGCTTGTCCGCCGTGAAGCCGGGGCAGTCGAAGCGGGCCGTGTATTCGGCCAGGGCCTCGTCACCGCGTTGCTTTACCGCTTCCAGGATTTCTCTGACGGTGCCGTCAACGTTGGTGTCCGGGTCTTTGCGTTGGTCCAGCCACTGGGTGATGGCGGGCCAGTCGTTGCTATCGGTATATGTCAATTCTCTACAGGGCATGGTGTACCTCTGTGGGCTGGTGTTCCGGCGGGCGGGAAAGGGAGACGGAGCGGCCCGCCAAGGGGAGTTGGTATAGCCGACACCGTTTCAAAAGTCGAGTCCCGCCGGGAGGGCGGAAAGCCAAAGAATGAGGGCCGGGGTTTGCACTCCCCGGCCCTCGGCGTCACTCAGGTGAAGATTTAGCTAGAAGCTAAGTCGTTATACAAGCTTAGAACTTGTAGACCAGACCGGTGCTGATCTTCCAGGCGTCGCCGCCCTTCTGGTCGGCGCCCCAGACGGATTCCTTGGTGTCCAGGTTCAGGTAACCAAGTTCCATACCGATGGTCATTTCGTCGTACAGCTTGTAGTAGGTGTTGAAGTCCACTTCGATCAGGCTGTCCTTCTCGGTCAGGGTGCTGCCGTAAGCAACGTTGCCGTAAGACTCGGAGTAGGCGGTGCCGATTTCCTTGTCGTTGGTACCCTTGGCGTAGATGATGGTGGCGGTGTGGGTCAGGCCTTCAGCGAAGGACTGGATGTCCTTGAGGGAGGCGCCCAGGGCCCAGAAGCCGAGGTACTTGCTACGATCGCCCATGGAACCCTGCAGGAAGGTGTCACCACCGAAGAAGAAGGAACCAAGAGCCCAGTTAGAGGCGGACAGGAAAGGCATACGCTCGGAGTCGCCGGAACCCTTGGAGGCGTTTCCGTCTTCACCAGTGGTGTAGGCGAAGAATACTTCGGGGGTCATGTAATCCAGACCGGTGTACTCGAGGGCCATGTCGAACAGCCAGCCAGAACGCTCGTTGATGTCGTTCTTGGCCTGCACCTTACCATAGTTCAGGTCGGCCTTCAGGACGAAGGGATCGAACAGGTCCATGGTGAAGGCAGCGCCGAGCCAGTAAGCACCGTCGTACTCGTCGGTGGTGGTGGAGCTGGTGGCGTTCAGGGAAGCCAGGTTGGGCAGGTTGGTGTCAACTTCGTTGCCGCTCAGACCCTTACCAACGTTGGCGTACATGGCGAACGGCTGCAGGGAGAAGCCGTCGAAGGCCATGGGCAGGGCGGCGACGTAAGCGTCGACCTGGCTCTCACCAGCGGTGTTCTCGTCGAAGGCGCGGGCGTAACCGGCCAGGAAGGAGACGTTGTCGGTGATCGGACCGGAAACCATGGCACCGGCGATTTCACCGTCGAGGATGAAGGAACCACCACCAATAGCGGTCGGCAGGGACAGGCCCATGTAACCGGACTTGATGTTGATGGAGGTGTCAGGCCAGTTGAAGTCGATGTAAGCGCGGCGCAGGCCGATGCCGGTGGCGCCGGTGTAGGTGTCACCATCGACGGAGTAGTCGGAACCCCAGAGGCCCTGAGTACGGGTGTACATGACGGCCTTCAGGTTTTCGCTGGCGATGAACTCGAGGACGATGTCGATACGCTGCTTCACGTTGAACACGCGAGAGTCGTTGTCTTTGGCGCCCTTGTCTTTGAAGTTCCAGTTGGACTGCCACATGGCGTCGTTAACAAACTGGCCGCTGGCCTTGAAGTCGGCAGCGGAAGCAGCAGCAGCGCTGAGCACGAAGGCGCACAGAACTGCGAGCATGATGAGACGTTTCATTGTTGTCTTCCTTTTTTTGCGGTTATCACTAGAGTTAACGCCTTAACTGGAAACCTCTTTACCTCAGGGATGGGGGCTTTGACAAGGGGTTGGGGCAAAAAAATAACGGTTGGTAAAAATTTTTATACCGTCAAAAAAGTTTAACTTAAGAAGTGTGCCGATATCATCTAACTAACTGTTATAAATATATTTTTAATTAATACAGTTGACGCTGTGGAGAACTGTATTTTGTCTGTGTGCGCTGTTTGAAAAAAAAGCGTTGAAAAAAAACCACACAGCTGAGTGGGGTGGGTACAAAATTTTTGCCGCTCCGATAAGGGGTGCGTTTTCGCGTTCGGAAGGGCCTGACGGAGGCCATAAATACCCCTTAGCGGAGCATGGTCTTCCATGCTATATATACCCCTACGCCATGAGTGAGACATTTACCTTCATTTCCTCCGACTATCCGGATTCGCCCGGCGTTTATCTGATGAAAAACGCGCGTGGGCGGATCATCTACGTGGGCAAGGCCAAGCGGCTCAGACGCAGGCTAGCCTCCTATTTCCAGAAGAACGCCGGGCACACACCCAAGACCCGGGCTTTGGTGGCCAATGTCCGGCAGGTGGACATACTCCTGACTGGCACCGAGAAGGAGGCTCTGCTCCTGGAGAACGGGCTGATCAAAAAGCACCGGCCCCGTTACAACGTGGTGCTCAAGGATGACAAGCAGTACGTCCTGTTCCGGCTCGACAAGCAGTCGCGGTTCCCTCGGCTTTCCATCACCCGCAAGGTGACCCGAGACGGTTCGGTCTATTTTGGCCCCTTTACCTCGGCGGCCGCGGCCAGGGCCACCTGGAAACTGCTCGGCAAGGTTTTTCCCCTGCGCAAGTGCTCGGATCATGTTTTCAGGAACCGCGTCAGGCCATGCCTCTATCACGACATCCACCAGTGTTTGGCTCCCTGCGTCAAGGATGTGGACCATACAATGTATATGGACCAGGTCCGAAGGGTGGAGATGCTCCTCTCGGGCAAGTCCGGCGAGTTGGTGGAGATGCTTCGTCGGCGTATGGAGGAGGCCTCGGAGCGGCTGGAGTTCGAGCTGGCCGCCGCCTGCCGTGACCAGATTCGGGCCGTGCAGAAGACCGTGGAGGGCCAGGTGGCCGTTATTCACGACAACCGCGACCGAGACGTTATCGGCCTCGGTGAAAACGAGAATGGCCTGGGACTCGGGCTGCTTTTCGTGCGCCGCGGGCGCCTGCTGGACGAAAAACAGTTCTTCTGGCCCGGCCTGACTCTGGACGAGGGGCCGGAGGTCCTGGAGAGTTTCCTGCTGCAGTATTACCGCACGGGACGGTTCATCCCGTCAGTCATTATCGCCCCACACGACGTCGAGGATGGCGCGCTGGCCGAGGTGCTTGCCGAGCGGCGGGCGGCTCCGGTGCGCATTGCGCCCCCCCAGTCAACCCAGGAGAAGAAGCTGCTGGAGATTGCCCGTTCCGTGGCCCGTCAGGCCAGGCAGGACAAGGACACCATCTCCCGGAGGCTGATGAAGGTGCTGCGGCTTCGGCAGGAGCCGTTGCGCATCGAGTGCATCGACGCCTCCCATCTGGGGGGCACGGGCATGCGCGTGGGCCAGGTGGTTTTTGAGGAAGGCCGTCGGAACAAGGAGGCCTCGCGGGTCTACTCGTTTCCGGACCTGGAGGGCTCGGGTGATGACTATGCTGCGCTGGCGGCGTGGACGCGGCGGAGACTTGAGTCCGGGCCTCCCTGGCCTGACCTGGTGCTCATCGACGGCGGACGCGGCCAGTTGTCAGCCGTGGAGGCGGCATTGGGCGAGTGTGCTGACGAGGAATTTGAATCCTGCTGGGAGTTGGCGGCCATCGCCAAGGGACCGTCGCGCCGGGCGGGGGAATTGGACGACCAGATATTTCGTCCGGGCCGCAAGAACCCAATGCCGCTCAAGTCAGGCGGCGCGGAACTGCTTTTCCTGCAAATGGTCCGTGACACCGCACATCGCTTCGTTCTTGGCAGGCAGCGCAAGGCGCGCAAGAAGGCCGTGCTTTCCAGCGAGTTGACTTCGCTGCCGGGCATCGGACCCAAGACTGCGCGCATCCTGTGGGATCGGTTCGGCTCGCTTGACGCCATGCTGGAGGCGGATGCAGCCGACCTCCGCGCACTCCCAGGCGTAGGGCGGAAGAAAGGCGAGCAGATTCATGCGGCGTTGCTTTCGCTGAAAAAGGCCCGCAAGGGGTAGGTGGCTGAGAAAGGCCTGCTTACTGATCTGTTTTAAAAAGAATCCCCTTCGCATGCTAAACAGCGCGACGGGGATTCTCTTGTGACTTGTTCCGCTATCCCCTGCGTTGGCAGGGCTGCGCACCCGGTCAGATTTCGGTGGGAACCCCCACCTTCAGTTCGGCCAGCCGTGTGTCCGGTGCCATCATGGCCAGTCGTTCGGCGAATTCCTTGGTGCTGCTGTCCAGAAGCGGCCAGGTGCCCCAGTGCATGGGGATGACCGTGTCGCATTTGAGCAGCTTGCAGGCGTAGGCGGCCTGCCGGGCGTCCATGGTGAAGTGCCCGCCGATGGGCAACATGGCGATGTCTATGTCGTGGAATTCCGCGAACAGGCCCATGTCGCCGAACAGGCCGGTGTCGCCGGAGTAGTATACGCAGGTGTCGTCGGGGAAGGTCAGGATGTAGCCCACGGGCACTCCCGTGATCGAGGAGTGCATGGCCTGGACCATCTTGATGGCTATGCCGTCGAGGAAAACGGTGCCGCCGATGTTCATGCCCACGGCGAGGTCGTCAGACAGTCCTTTGGGCATCAGCGCCTGGATGAGGTCAAAGATGGCCACAACCTTGGCGTTGTGTTTTTGAGCCAGTTCCAGGGTCTGGCCGATGTGGTCACCGTGGTCGTGGGTGACCAGGATGATGTCGCACGCCTCGATGTCCTCATAGGTGACCGGCGCGGAAGGGTTGCCTTCGAAAAACGGGTCGATGAGCAGGGTGGTCTCTCCGGTGGCCAGCCGGAAGTTGGAATGGCCAAACCAGGTGATCTCCATGATTGCCTCCTATTCTCCCCAGCGCGGGAACAGGTCGTGGGGAATGTCGAGTTGGTCCAGAATCCTGCCTGCCAGGTGGTCGGCCAGGTCGCCGATGGTTTCGGGCCGGTGGTAGAACCCCGGGCAGGCCGGAAGGATGATCGCCCCGGCTCGGTCCGCGGCCAGCATGTTTTGCAGGTGGATGGCGCTCATGGGCGTCTCGCGCGGAACCAGGACGAGCTTTTTGCGCTCCTTGAGCGTCACGTCCGCGGCCCGCTGGATGAGGTTGTTCCCCACGCCGGTGGCCACGGCTGCCAGTGTGGCCATGGAGCAGGGACAGACGACCATGCCGTGGTGCCGCCACGATCCGCTGGCGGGAGGGGCCGCGATGTCGCGCTCGTCGTGTACCGCATGGGCTCCGGCGGTCAGCGCGTCGGTCGTCATGTCTGTTTCCAGTTCGAGTACCTTTCTGGCCGCATCGGAGATGACGACGTGCAACTCCACGTCCTCTCGTCCGCCAAGGGCCTTGACCAGGGAGGCCGCGTACAGGGAACCGCTTGCGCCGGTCACGGCAAGTATGATTCGTTTGATTTCCATTGATGGCTCGTTTGCGTTGTCGTTTCGATTCCCCATTCATACGCTGCCATCCGGCTTTCCCGCAAGGCCATTCCCCTGTGCCGGAGAAACATTCCGGTTTCGCTTTCGTTCAATATCATATAACCTTGACAAAGAAGTGGGTGAAGTATAGCTACTTCCTTCCCCGCCCCGATCGTCATTTCGGGGGCAGCTTGGCGAAAAAGGTCCAAGCGCAAGGGGAAAGCCGTTTGACGGCAGATCGCCGGGAATGCCCTTAGCGCTAGGCGCGAGTGGGAAGCAGGGCCGCAGCGTATTCCGATACGCAAGGGTCTGGTTCCCACAAAGCAACGCGGTGATCAGGTTATTCCCGGCGATCTGCGGGCTATTAGCTCAGTTGGATAGAGTGCTTGCCTCCGGAGCAAGAGGTCACAAGTTCGAATCTTGTATAGCCCGCCACAGAAAACAAAGGCCCGCGTACCATCGGTACGCGGGCCTTTTCTTATATATCGATTCCGGGCCACCGGATCAGGAATGCTTCTGGTTACTCCTCGGCGTGGCTCTCTTCCTTGGGCATGAACATGGAGTATTTGCGGTCCTCGTCCATGATGTGCGTGATGAGCCAGCGGCTCAGGAAGACGAATATCTGGGAGAGGTTGGTTTTCTCCAGCATCTTCCTGCGGAACTCATCCACGTCGGCGTTGAATTTGGCGTGCAGGGCCTTGTGCGCCTCGATCTCCGGATAGCCGTAGCGCATCAGGTAGCCTTCCTCGGTGGCGAAGTGGAGCCGCGCGTAGCGGGCCATCTTGTCGACCAGTTCGGCGCGCTTGTGCTCGTCATGCCGCCGCACCGCGTCGTAGGCCTCATTGATGAGGGCGATCAACTGTCTGTGCTGATCGTCCAGTTCGTCCACGTGGACGGCCATGCTTTCGTCCCATTCCATCAGGGGCATTCTTCTCCTCCGGGTATGATTTGCTCGAGAGAATTCCTAGCACATGGACGGTTGGTGTCAATTGGCGAATATGCCCGGAAAAAGGATATCAGTAATCTCGGTAAGTTGTATTTTTGTTTTTGGAAAAATAACCTGAAGCGACGGAGGAGAGTAACATTATAATACCAACTGGGCGGGGGATGTGCTTGTCTCATAAACTGAGGGATTACCTGCCTTGGAGGTTTTATACATGCGTAAAATGGTAATTATGTCAAACAATTGTCAGGAGTGTGTATTTCACAGGAAGAAATGCATACTGGGCCACAAGCGGCCCTGGAACGCCGTCACCTGTGATGACTACCGCCCGTATTGCCTGGTCTGCAACTACCCGAAGGTGTTTTGCAACACGTGCCGCAATCTCGGGTTCAAACACCTAAAGCCCATGGACGGCGACCTGAGCATCGAGCACGATCCGTTGACTCATGCGCACTATGAATGCGTCTGGGTGCCGCCGCAGATGGCAAGACAGTAGCCTGCACGTACACGAGGTTCCCCGCTGCTCCCAATCTCCCCTTAACTTTTCCCGCCACTTTGTCTAGATTGACTCGCCAACGACTCGTGGGGGAACCTCAATGGGATACAAGAATACTCGGCAGTGCCTTGACGCGCTCGAGGCCGAAGGCGAACTGATCCGCATCGACGCGGCGGTTGACGCACGCATTGACGCCGGCGCCATCCAGCGCAGGGTGTTTCGGGCCGGTGGGCCTGCGCTCCTTTTCACCAATGTGAAAGGGTGCCGCTTCCCCATGGCCGCCAACCTGTTCGGCACGAAGAAGCGGATGCATTTCCTCTTCCGGGACACCGTGGACACGGTCCGGCGGCTTATGAAGCTCAAGCTGAACCCCATGGAGGCGCTCAAGCGTCCGTGGCAGTATCTCGGCGCGCCCCTGACCGCGTATCACACCATCCCGAAGCGGGTATCCACCGGTCCGGTCATGCAAAACGTGACGTCGGTCTCCAGCCTGCCGCAGCTGGTCTCCTGGCCCATGGACGGCGGGGCCTACGTAACCCTGCCCCAGGTTTACACCGAGAGTCCTGCCGAGCCCGGATTTGCCGGGTCCAACCTCGGCATGTACCGGGTGCAGCTTTCGGGCAACGACTACCTGCGCGACGAGGAAGTGGGGCTGCACTACCAGATTCACCGGGGCATCGGGCACCATCACGCCCAGGCTCTTGAGAAGGGTGCGCCGCTCAAGGTCAACATCTTCGTGGGCGGGGCTCCGTCCATGACCCTGGCCGCAGTCATGCCGCTGCCCGAGGGGCTGGCCGAAATCTTTTTTGCCGGGGCCATGGGCGGGCATCGCATTCCCATGGTCCGGCGCGAGGGCGGACTGCCCATCCCGGCGGAGGCGGATTTCTGCATCTGCGGTAC
This sequence comes from Pseudodesulfovibrio cashew, assembly GCF_009762795.1. Classification (NCBI taxonomy): domain Bacteria; kingdom Pseudomonadati; phylum Thermodesulfobacteriota; class Desulfovibrionia; order Desulfovibrionales; family Desulfovibrionaceae; genus Pseudodesulfovibrio; species Pseudodesulfovibrio cashew. The sequence goes on from NZ_CP046400.1 coordinate 2,450,389, forward strand.
GGTGATGCCCGGCGCGGAAAAGCCCGAGGGGCCGTTCGGCGACCATCTGGGCTATTACAGCCTGACCCATGACTTTCCGGTGCTCAAGGTGGACGCGGTGTATCATCGCGACGACGCGGTCTGGCCGTTCACCACGGTGGGCCGCCCGCCCCAGGAGGACACCCTGTTCGGGGACTTCATTCATGAGCTCACGGCGGAGTTGGTGCCGTCGGTGTTTTCCGGAGTGCACGAGGTCCACGCCGTGGACGCGGCGGGCGTGCACCCGCTGCTCCTGGCCGTGGGCAGCGAGCGCTACGTGCCCTATGCCGGGGAGCGCCAGCCCCAGGAGCTGCTGACCAACGGCATGGCCCTGCTCGGCAACACCCAGACTTCGCTTTCCAAGTATGTGCTTATCGCGGCCCGGGAGGACCTGGAGCATGGCGTCAATTGCCACGACATCCCCGCCTTCTTCCGGCACATGCTGGAGCGGGTCGACCTGACGCGAGACCTTCATTTCATCACCCGGACGACCATCGACACCCTTGATTATTCCGGCATCAGCCTGAACCAGGGCTCAAAGCTGCTCTTCGCCGCAGCGGGCGCGCCCAAGCGCACGCTCTCCGTGGAGATGCCCTCGGGCATGGATTTGCCGCGCGGTTTCCGCGATCCGCAGGTGTTCGCCCCGGGCATCCTGGTCATCAAGGGGCCCAAGCACAGGCGCAAGCGGGACCAGCAGGACCCGGCCATGGAGCGGCTGGCCGCTGCACTGGTCAAGGCCAAGGGCGTGGAGGGCTTCCCCATGATCGTAGTGGCGGACGACGCCGGATTCACGGCAACGGACTGGGACAATTTCCTCTGGGTGACCTTCACCCGTTCGGACCCGGCCACCGACATCTACGGCGTGAACGGGTTCACCCATGCCAAGCATTGGGGTGCGGAAACAGCCATGGTCATCGACGCAAGGCTCAAGACCTACCACGCTCCGCCCCTGGAGCCGGACCCCGAGGCCGAGAAGCGCGTGGATGCCCTCGGAGCCAAGGGCGGCCCCCTGCACGGTATTATCTAGGTTATAATTCGAGCTGTATGCCTATGCGCGGCTGCCGCCAATGGCGGTTGCCCGTTGTTGCGTAATGGTTTTCGGGCGCATTCTTTTGAAGCCCATAGGGAAATGTCTGGACGGCTTTCTGCTACTTCCGGTTGACCGGAATATCCGATGGCGGGATGGGCACCTGCTTGACCACGTTTCGCTTCTGGGGCTTGGCCTGCTGCCTGGGACGCTGGCCGTTCTTGGCCTGTTGGGGCTGGCGGGGTTGCTGTGCCTGTTGCGGCTGTTGGCCCTGCTGTTGCGGTTCGCCGCCCACCAGTTCGTGCATTTTGGCCATGGCGCTCTCCAGCGGCTCCTGTTCTGCCACCAGTTGGCGCAGGAAGCGGTTGATGGGGCCGACCATGGAGATCGCCTTGTCCACCTCGGCGTTGGCGCCTTTCTGGTACGCGCCGATGTTGACCATGTCCTCCACCTTCTTGAACGTGGCCATGTGCCTGAGCAGGGCGCGGCCGTCGGCCTGGGCCTGGTCCGAGGTGATGTCGGAGCGAAGACGGCTGACGGATTTGAGCACGTCGATGGCGGGGTAGTGGCCGAGGTCGGCCAGTTCGCGGGTGAGCACGATGTGCCCGTCCAGGATGGAGCGGGTGGAGTCGGCAATGGGTTCGGTGAAGTCGTCGCCGTCCACCAGCACCGTGTAGATGCCGGTTATGGAGCCGGTCTTGGCCTTGCCTGCGCGTTCCAGGAGCTGTGGCAGGTGGGCGAAGACGCTGGGCGTATAGCCGCCTCGGGTGGGCGGTTCGCCGGCGGCAAGGCCCACTTCCCGGCCCGCCATGGCGAAACGGGTCACCGAGTCCATCATCAGCAGGACGTCCTTGCCCTGATCACGGAAATATTCAGCCACCGCAGTGGCCGCGTATGCTGCGCGCATGCGGATCAGCGGCGATTTGTCGGAGGTGGCGACCACCAGCACGGACCGGGCCATGCCCTCCGGGCCGAGGTCGCGCTCCATGAACTCCACCACCTCTCTGCCGCGCTCGCCCACCAGGGCGATGACGTTGATGTCCGCCTTGGTGTAGCGGGCCATCATGCCCAGGGTGGTTGACTTGCCCACGCCCGAACCGGCCATGATGCCCACGCGCTGGCCCTTGCCCAGGGTGAGCAGGGAGTTGACCGCGCGGATGCCCACATCCAGGGGCTCGTTGATGCGGGGGCGCTCCAGCGGGTTGGGCGGGTCGCGGTGCAGCGGGGCGTAGGCCTCGGGAACGATCTCCCCCTTGCCGTCCAGAGGCTCCCCGAAGGCGTCCACAGCACGGCCGAGCATGGCCTGTCCCACCGGGATGAGCGGCGGAGTGGCCGCATTGCGGATCAGGGAGCCGGGACCGATGCCTCGCAGGGCGGAGTAGGGCATGAACAGGCACGCGCCGTCGCGGAAACCAACCACCTCTGCCGGGATGGGGTCGCCCGTGCCGGGCAGCAGGTAGCAGACCGATCCGAGGGGAGCCTTGATGCCCTTGCCCTCGGCGATGAGGCCCACCACCTTGGTGACCTTGCCGAAGGTCTGGCAGGGGTCGAGTTCCTGAAGCAGTCCGAGCCGCGACACGCGCTATGCTCCTTCCGGCTTGACGAGCTGTTCGGCCAGTTGGTCGAGGATGGGCTCTACCCCGCGCCAGCGGGAGGCCACAGAGTTGTCCACCATGCCGTCGGCGCTCTCCAGGAGGATGCCGCCATCGGCCAGGGTGGGGTCGCCCTTGACCGTCCAGTACTTCAGAGCCGGGTTGCGCTCCTGAATATTCTTGATGAAGATCTCCAGATCCGGGGCGTCATCCGGCGAACATTTGACGATCAGCTCCCGCTGGGATTCGATGCGTTCCAGGGCCTCGGTCATGAGCGCCTCCACCGAGGCGATCCGGGATTCGCTCATCTCGATCTTGAGCGTCTTTTCGACGGCCAGCCTGATCAGGCTGAGGATGTCCCTGCGTCGCTCGTCGAAGACCTTGGACCCCTGGGCGCCGATCTGGCTCAGGATGTTCTCCACCTCGGCGGACATTTGGTTCGCATGCGCCTCCAGGTCGGCCTGGGCCTGTTTCAGACCCTCCTCATATCCTTCGTGCCGGGCCGTGGCGCGCAGGGCTTCGGCCTCCAGTTCGGCGAGGACCATGATCTCCTTGGCCTTCTCTCTGGCCTTGGCCTTGACCCGCTCCAGGTACTCCTCGTTGGTCGAGTCGTCCCACATGAGCCTCCGCTTGCCTTCCAGCTCCTGGATGGTCATTTCGTCGGGCCCGGGCGTGGTCATGCCCATGACCACCTTGCCGGTATACTTGGGGGATGGTGATTTAGACAAAGACATCGCTGCCGCCTCTGCTGATGACTATCTTGCCTTCGTCCTCCAGACGACGGACCGTCTTGACGATATTCTGCTGTGCCGCCTCGACTTCGGAGAGCTTCTTGGGCGGCATGATTTCCAGGTCTTCCTTGATCATGGTGGACGCGCGCTCGGACAGGTTCTTGAAGAACTTCTCCTTGAGCTCGTCGGACGCGCCCTTGAGCGCCACGGTGAGGTCCTCGTTGGAGACCTCCTTGAGCAGCTCGCGGATGGCCACGTCGTCGATGCCCTTGATGTCCTCGAACACGAACATGAGGTTGCGGATATCTTCGGCCATCTGGGTGGATTCCTCTTCGATCTCGGAGAGGACCTCCTCCTCGGTGTTGCGGTCCACGGCGTTGAGAATTTCGGCCACTGCCGGGACGCCGCCCACCTTCTTGCCTTCCTTGCCGCCCATGGCGATGAGCTGGCTCTGGAGCACCTTGTCCACTTCCATGAGCATCTCTTCCGCAACCGCTTCCAGCTTGGCCAGGCGCATGAGCACCTCGGCGCGCACGCCGGCGGGCAGGTGGGAGATGAGGTCCGCGGCCTGGTCCGGGTGCAGGTGGCCGAGAATGAGGGCCAGGGTCTGCGGGTGTTCGTTGCGCAGGATCTGGGCCAGGATGCGCGGGCTGACGTTCTCCAGCTCCTGGAACGGCGTGGGGCCGGTGTCCAGCTCCAGGGAGTCCATTATGTACTTGGCCGTCTCGGAATCCAGGGACTTGGTCAGCAGACGCTTGACCTGGTCCGCACCGCCCACCAGCAGTTCCGCGCCGTAGGCCAGGGCCTCGTTGTACTCCTTGAGTACCTCGAGCACCTGTTCCCGGGGGATGGAGTCGGTGGTGAGCATGGCCTTGGATACGGCCGCGATCTCGTTGCGCTCCATCCGCTTGAATACTTCCGCCGTGAACTTGTCGCCCAGGGCGAGCAACACGATGGCGGTTTTCTGGGGTCCGGTGAAGTCGGCCATTTACGCACCTTCCTCCTGGGTGAGCCAGGTCTTGAGCAGGTGCACGGCCTGATCGATGTTCTCGTCGGACAGCTGCACCGCGTGATTCTTCGCGTTTTCCAGGCGCCTGGACATGTCCATGGCTTCCTCGTCCACGTCCTCTTCCTCGAGGGCGAGGCGCTCTGCACCGGGCAGGCCGGCCATTTCCTCGATCTCCTGCTCCGCCACGCGGGGCCTGATCAGGGCCATGACCACCGGGCGGACGACCAGGACCAGGAAGAGGAAGATCAGGAGGCCGTTGAGGAACGGCTTGCCGAGCCGCTGTGCGTACTCGAGCATGGTGCGCATCAGCGATTCCTGGCCGTAGAGGTCGGGTTCGCCGAAGGAGATGTTGGACACCTCGATGGTGTCGCCGCGCGCCGAGTCGAAGCCCACGGCATTGGCGATCAGGTTCCGGATGCGTTCAAGCTCTTCGGCCGTGCGCGGGACATAGATCTGTTCGCCGGTCTCCTCGTTGACCTGCCACGTCCCGTCCACGATAACCGCGACGGTGAGCCGTTGCAACTCGCCAACGGGGGCGACAATATTTTCTTCCTGCTTGTTGATTTCGAAGTTGGTGGTCCGGGATTCGCGGGTAGAGTCCTGGGTGGTGCGGGTGCCGGTGAAGCCGTCGCCTCGGAAGTTGGCGTCGGGTTCGCCACCGGCCAGGTTGGCCGCGCCGGCAGTGCTTTCCTCGCTGCGGGTCTCGGAGCGGACTACCGAGCCGTCAGGGTCGAAGGATTCCTTGCGGATGGTCTTCTGGCTGAAGTCGAGGTCCGCGTTGACGCGGGCGACGACCTTGCCCGGGCCGACCACGGGGCCGAGCAGTTCCATGATTCGGCGCTGGGTCTTGTTTTCGACTCCGGCCTTGTATTCGAGCTGGGTGTTGGACATGGCCAGCCCGGTGGAGTCGTCCTCGGGAGTATAGAGCGGGCGGCCCTTCATGTCGGTAACGGTGATGTTCTTGGCATCGAGGCCCTCTACGGCCATGGACACCAGGTTGACGATGCCCTGAACCTCGTTGGGAGCCAGCTTGCCGTCGTCCTTGAGCTGCAGGACGATGGACGCGGACGGCGGCATCTGTTCCTCGATGAACAGGGACTTCTGGGGCAGCACCAGGTGCACGCGGGTCTTGGTGACCTGCGGGAACTCGGTGATGGTCCGGGCCAGTTCGCCCTGGAGGGCGCGCTGGTAGTTGATGTGCTGCACGAAGTCGGTCTGGCCGATCTGCACGTCGTCGAAAATTTCAAAGCCGATGCCCTGGCCGTGGAGGTTGCCTTCCCCGGCCACCTTGAGGCGCAGGTCGTAGACGCGGTCCGCCGGGACCATGATGGTCTTGCCGTTCTCCTCGAGCTGATAGGGGATTTTTTCCGCCTGGAGCATGGAGACCACGCGGTTGGCATCCTCTGGGTAGAGGTTGGTCATCAGGATCTTGTAGTCCGGCTTGTTCATCCAATAGATCATGAGGCCGAAGGCCAGGATCACCGACAGGGCCAGCCCGCCGATGAGGATGCGCTGGGACATGGTGCGGTCGGTCCAGAATCCAGTGACTTTGGTGAAGAATTCGGCAACGGACGGAGGCATCGTTTCTCTCCCGGATACTTGTTACGGTTGGTTGTTGCGTCCTTGGCCTGACCTAGAAGGTCATGCGCATGATTTCCTGGTATGATGACATGAGCTTGGAGCGGACCGCGCCGGTCATCTGCATGGTCAAAGAGGCCTTCTGCAGGGAGATCATGAGCTCATGGACGTTCTGGGTCTTGCCCGAGTCGAACTCCTGGATCATCTGCTTCTTCTCGGTCTGGAGATCGTTGACGCCCTTGATGGACTCGCTCAGCGTATCCGAGAAATCCTTGACCGGGGTGGGGGCCTTCTTCAGGGACTGGGTAACCTTGGAGTCCACCGACGTGCGGCGTGCGTCCATGGCGCTCTGGTACGCGTTGATGGCGACGGATTTGACGACCATGATTCCTCTCCTACATGCCGATTCGCAGCGCCCGGGTGAACATCTGCTTTACGGCGGTTATGGTCTGTACGTTGGCTTCGTATCCGCGCGTGGCGGACATCATGTTGGTCATTTCCTCAACCACGTTGATGTCGGGGTAGAAGACGTATCCCTGATCGTTGGCGTCGGGGTGGTCCGGCTCGTAGACCTGGCGGAAGGGGCGTTGGTCGGCGGTGACGCCGAGGACCTTGACGCCGTTGAGTTCCCGGTTGAGCTGGTTCTGCATGGCGGTGTCGAAGGGGGAGTAGACCGGCGTGGCTTCGAAGGAGACCGACTTGCGGCGGTAGGGGCCGCCTTCCATAGTCTTGGTCGTGCGAATGTTCGCCATATTCATGGAAATGACGTTCAAATGCGTGCGCTGGGCCTTGAGGCCGGATGCGCTGATATCCATTGCGGTCATGAAGTCCATTACTTACTCCCCTCCTGGATGACCTTCTGCATCCCCTGGAAGTTCTTCTGGATGATCTGGGCGAGGGCGTTGTACATCATGCCGTTCTTGGTCATGACGGTCATTTCCTTGTCCAGGTCGATAGCATCGTCGCCGTAGATATGGCGTGGTTTGAAGTCCCGCAGCGAGTCGCCCTGGAACGTGCCCGATTCGAATGCGGCGGGCATGTGGTTCTGTTCGGTGCGGGTCATCTTGCCGTGAGCGTTCTGGTTCAGCGCGCTCTGCAGTTTGTCCTCGAACTCCAGGCGGCGTGCCTTGTAGTCCGGCGTGTCCACGTTGGCGATGTTTCCCATGACGAGATTTTGACGTTCCAGCCGCATGTCCATGACCTTCGACGTCAATTGTATGTGGCTTTCAAAAATGCCTCGCATGCCTTGATCCTCCTGGGTTTTCTTCCGTTTCGACCCGGTTGCGGCTATGGATTGCACCGGGCACGCCTGAAGCATAGCAACTAGTGTTCCAACTGAGTAACATATTGAAATAAATGTAGAAGAATTATACTGACAGAAGGTGGGTCAAGAACTGGCGCTCGTGCGGGGTGGGTGTGGTGTTTGCTGGCGAAGCAAGGGGCAGAATGTGCCGTTATCTGGACTGACTGGGCGATATTCTGTTTCAGCCACTCAATCCGTTTAGATTGAGGCTTTAAGAGAATATCTTTATGATTTTATTGGAATTAGTTGGAGTAGTGTATCTGGTGACAGGTCGGAAAAAAACGGTCTGGCATACTCCTTGCTTTTCACGATTGCGGGCCAAGCATGGCCAGCAGACATCTTTTCAGCCCGGCTTCCGGGTAAAGGAGAAATGGAGGGGAACGTCATGAGTGGACATCTCGACTACGAAATCAACAAGGAACTTGGTGAATGCTACCTGTTCATGGGTGAGCTGGACAAGGCCGAAGAGTATTACAAGAAGGCAGTCAGCTCCAACGGCATCCATCCCGACCCCTACCTGGGCCTGGCCACGGTGGCTGTGCAACGGGGCGACCTGGATGACGCCATCGTCATGTATCAGAAGGCGCACAAGATCGAACCGTCCGACAAGAGTCTTTCCGGGATTGCGCTCATCCGCATGGAAAACGGAGAAAAGGAGGAAGCCTTCTCCCTGTTCTCCGAGGCCATCGAGATGAATCCCGAAAACATGGTCGCCCTGTATTCCCTGATCAGGCTCGGCCATGAACTGGAGCGCGTGGAGCAGATCGTTCCGTATCTCGAGGCGCATCTCGAGATCGACCCGGCCAAGCACGAAGTGCGCTACTCCCTGGCCGGCTGCTTCATCTGCCTCGACCAGAAGGACGCGGCACGGGAACAGCTTGAGAAGATTCTCGAAATGAACCCGGACTTTGAAGCCGCCTCCGAAATGCTGGAAACGCTCCAGTCCTAACAAAGGTCTCCCCTCCCCGTTGATTTCCCGCTCCGTCCGTTTCGGCGGGTGGGGCGGGAAATCAGCCTTGGCTCTTACCTGCCGGGGGAGAGGGCGTCTCGCCGCTTGCCTTCCGTACACAAATCTGGCACTCCCTCTCAAAACATCTAGCGAGGGGTGCATAATGGAACTGTTGCCTGTCAAAAAAGCGATCCTTTCGGTCACCGATAAATCCGGTCTGGCCGATTTCGGTCGTTTCCTGGTCGATAACGGATGCGAGCTGGTTTCCACCGGCGGCACCAAGAAGATGCTTTCCGAGGCGGGGCTGCCCGTGACCTCGGTCAGCGATATCACCGATTTTCCAGAAATCCTCGGCGGTAGGGTCAAGACCCTGCACCCGAACATCCACGGCGGCATCCTCGCCGATAAGGATGATCCCGGCCACATGGAGACCCTGCGCGAGTTCGGCATCGAGCCGTTCGATCTCATCTGCGTCAATCTCTACAACTTCGCCGACGCTGTGGCCAAAGGGCTGGATCTCAAGGCTGCCGTGGAACAGATCGACATCGGCGGGCCCACCATGCTGCGCGCCACGGCCAAGAATTTCCACTCCATCTGCGTGGTTCCCGACCCCAAGTACTACCCGGTGGTCCAGAAGGAGATCGAAGAGAACGGCGGTCTTTCCCTGGCCTTCCGCAAGGAGATGGCGGCGCTGACCTTCAAGCTCACCAGCGAATACGACGCGATGATCACCAAGTATCTGAGCGAGAACGAAGCGTAGCTCGAGGCTCGTCCAGGCCAGCCCGAATAGTCGCCCGGGAACATCGCTCTCGGCACTGTACTGCGGAGGGACTCCCCACAGGAACTCCTCGGCGTGATTGATTTGAAAATTGTTGAAAGGCAAGTACTATCGCGATAGTACTTGCCTTTATTTTTAACGACGGAGCAAAGTCATCGCCCAGAAGCCCAAGGGCAACCTCCAGGGGTTGAAGCCCAATCAGATCAAGCGTCTGTCGCGCCTTTATCAGCGTCAGTTCCCGGCGGACGGGAACTACACCAACGAGCAGGCGCGCGAGTTGGCCGAGCTTTCTACAGATACGGGCCGCCAGCTCGCTCTGCTTGTCGACCGGCAAGGCAAGGTGGCCATGGTCCTGGTGGGCGACAACCGGGCCATCTACATCCCGGAGCTGCCGCGTGCACGAATGAGCTCAGGGCGGTTGCGCGGGCTTCGGCTGTTACACACTCACCTGAACGACGAGCAGCTCTCCCAGGAAGACCTCATGGACATGGTCTTCCTGCGCCTCGATTCGGTCACCGTGCTGACGGTGGCCGACGGATTCCCGCAGGCCGCCCAGACCGCGCACCTGCTGCCGCCCAATCCCGATGATCGCAGCTACGAAATTTTCGATCCGGTCCGATGGGACCGCATGGAGTTGGACCTCGGGCAAATGGTGGAGGCCCTGGAGGACGAATTCTCCCGCCAGGCTGACGGACAGGGGCTGGAGTCCGACGAGAACCGGGCGCTGCTGGTCAGCGTGGACAATACCCCCAGACCGGTGCAGGAGCTTTCCCTGGAGGAATTGGGCGAGTTGGCCGACACCGCCGGGCTGACCGCGGCCGGGACCATGATCCAGCGGGTGCGCAAGCACAACCCCAAGTTCATCATGGGCAAAGGCAAGCTGGCCGAACTGGAGGTCAAGGCCCTCCAGGCCAACGCCTCGGTCATCCTTTTCGATCAGGAACTATCTCCAACTCAGAGCCGCAACCTGGCAGAGGTCACGGAACGCAAGATTCTGGACCGTACCCAGCTCATCCTCGACATCTTTGCCCAGCACGCCACATCGGCCTCGGGCAAGCTTCAGGTGGAGATGGCCCAGCTCAAGTACACCCTGCCGCGCCTGGTAGGTAAGAATAGGGCCATGTCCCGTCTCATGGGCGGCATCGGTGGGCGCGGACCGGGCGAGACCAAGCTCGAGATCGACCGCCGTCGCGCCAACGACCGCCTGACAAGGCTCAAGAAGGAGTTGGAGCAGGTCCGCAAGCGGCGCACCCAGACGCGGGAGCGCCGGGCCAAGGCCGGGCTGCCCATCGTCTCCCTGGTGGGCTACACCAACGCGGGCAAATCGACCCTGCTCAACACCCTGACCCAGTCCAAGGTTCTGGCCGAGGATAAGCTCTTCGCCACCCTGGACCCCACCAGCCGTCGCATCCGCTTCCCTCAGGAGCGCGAGGTGGTTCTCACCGACACCGTGGGCTTTATTCGACGGCTGCCGCCGGATCTCAAGGAGGCGTTTCGCGCCACTTTGGAGGAGTTGGAATCTGCTGATCTGCTCGTGCTTGTCTGCGACGCCTCCCATCCGGAGGTGGAGGAGCAGGTGGCCGCTGTCAGGACTATTCTCGCCGAGATGGACCTGGACGAGATTCCGTCCATTCTGGTGCTCAACAAGTGGGACAAGCTGGACCAAGAAGCGCGCGAGACCATGCGCAACGTCTTTCCCGAAGGCATCTCCGCCTCCGCGGTGGACCGTGCCAGCCTGGAACCGGTGGTGGAGGCTATCCTGAAAAGGGTGGACTGGGACTAGAGGGCACGGGCGTCCTCTAGGACGCTTTCTCTTCGTTCGGACAACGGCCTGTCAGGGTGCGTTCGCACGCGCCGCCGACTTTTTTCCCGTCATAGGAGGAACCGCATTCCAGCGGTTCCACGTGGATGGTCACCTCGGATTGGTCGAGGCGTGACTTGATTTCGTTCTCGATCAGTTCACACAGGTCGTGGGACTTGAGGACCGAGGTGTCGCCGGGCAGCAGCAGATGGAAGTCGATAAACCTGCGGCTGCCAGCCTTGCGCGTGCGCAGGCCGTGAAAGCTTCCGGCGGGGCCCTGGTGCTTGATGATCGCCTCGGCAATGACGTCCAGCTCCTCCGGAGGCAGCGCGTCGTCCATGAGCCCTCCGATGGAGCGGCGAAGCAGGCTGATGCCCGTGAACACGATATTAACGGCCATGATGCAGGCGATGATCGGGTCGAGGACCTGCCAGTCGGGTGTGATGAGCAGGATGGCCAGCCCGGCTACCAGACCAACCGAGGTCCAGACGTCGGTGAGCAGGTGCTTGGCATCCGCTTCCAGCGTGATGGAGTCGAACCGCCGGGCCGCACGCAACATGATCTGGGCCGTGACGAAGTTGATCACCGAAGAGAGGAAGGCCAGGCCGAGGCCGAGGCCGAGATGCCCCAGGGGCTGGGGATGGAGGAACCGGTCCACCGAGGCGTAGCCGATGGCGCAGGCGGCCACGATGATCAGCACTCCCTCGATGCCGCTGGAGAAATATTCAGCCTTGCCATGTCCGTAGGTGTGGTGGTCATCCGCGGGGCGCATGGCGATGGTGATGGCCGTCAGCGCCATGAGCGCGGCGGTCACGTTGACGATGGACTCAGTGGCGTCCGAAAGCAGGCCCACCGAACCGGTCATGCCCCACGCGCCGAACTTGAGCACCAGGGTGGTGATGGACGCGGCGAGCGAGTAGATCGCGTACCGGCGGGGCGAGTCAGAGGACATGGTTATGCCTTGGGTTTCAGCCAGGGATTTTCCTCACCGCGGGCGAGGCGGCGGATGTTTTCCCTGTGCCGCCAGAAGAGCAGGAGCATGACCACCACGGCGGCCGGGAACAGCCCGAAGTTGCCAGTCAGGATCATGAGCACCGGCAGGGCCAGGGCAAAGGTCAGGGAGCCCATGGAGACATGTCCGGAAAGGGCGACCACGCCGAGGCACAAGGCCGCGGAGATGATGCCTCCCCAGGGAGATGCGGCCAGGAACGCGCCCACGGTGGTGGCCACGGCCTTGCCGCCCTTGAAGCGCATGAACAGCGAGTAGGCGTGGCCGAAGATGGCGGCCAGCAGGACCAGGCTCAGGGCGAAGTTCGATTCAAGCCAGTAAGAGGCCATGAGCACGGGCACGAACCCTTTGGCAAGGTCCAGCACCAGGGTGGCGATGCCGTACTTTGCGCCGCACAGCCGGGCTACGTTGGTGGCGCCGGTATTCCTGCTGCCATCTTCGCGCGGGTCGATGCCGCACAGGGTCTTGGCGATGAACAGGCCGAACGGGATGGAGCCGAGGATATAGGCGATAAGGCACCAGAGGATTATTGCCATGGGGATGAACTCCTGAAATTCGTGATTGATGTGTGACCTTGTATCGTTTTTGTTCACGGATTGGAAGAGGCTGTTCCGGGCTACTCCTCCAGGGCTTCTCCCAAACGGATTTCATTGGTCAGGGGGTCGACGCGGCTGAAGTTGATCTCGAACCGCTGGCCCGGGTAGAGCTTGTCACCGAGCAGTTTCTTCGGTGCGCGAACGTTGACCTGAAGGTGGGGCATGGCCAGGGTGGCCAGGGGCCCGTTATCGTCCACCAGCACGGCGGGCTGGAATTCCCTGCGCCGCGCGGCCAGGTAGACGAGTTTCCAGTACCGGGGGCGGAATCGCTGCACCGCGCTTACGGTCTTGATGCGCAGGTTCAGGTGGATGGCCAGCCTGTCCAGTTCCTCGATGTCCAGGCGCGGGACGCCGGAGTCGAGGAAGGAGGCCACCTGGGCCATATTGATGAAATCCGTATAGCGCCTGAGCGGCGAGGTGATGGGCGCGTAGGCCGGGACCGCAAGTGCGGCGTGGCGTTTGGGCGTGGTCTCCAGGACCGGCGGAAGGAGCAGCTTGACCGCGCGCAGGATCTTGGCCGGTTCCGTGAAGATGCCCGCCGACTCCTGGGGCAGGGCGATGTCCTGGGTCCGGTGAAGCAGGGGGACGTCATGATCCCTTGCCCAGAGCGCCAGACCGGAATTGGCCAGGATCATGAATTCGCTGACAACCAGTTCCGAGCGTGGGCATTCCTCTTTCAGGACGATGCTGACCTCGGGCTTGGCCTCGCCTTCCTCCACGGTAACCACGGGTTCGGGCTTGCGGATAACGCAGGCACCGGCCTCGATGCGCCGCTGGATGAGCTTTTCCGCCAGTTGATGCGCCAGGACCAGTTGCTGATCGCGCTCCTCCCGAATGGCCTCGTCCGTATCCTCGTAGGTGGCGTTGGCCGACACCGTGACCCATGCCGTGCGCGGGGTGACGCCCAGGAGCTTGCCTTCTTCGTCCAGGAGAAAATCCGTTACGAGTGCGGGTCTGGCTTCTCCGGCGACCAGGCTGTAGAGGCCGGTGCCGAACTGCTCGGGCAGCATGTGCGCCGTGCCTTCGGGCAGGTAGAGCGAGGTGGCCCGGTGCATGACGGCCCGGTCCAGAGGAGAGCCGAACTCCCAGTGCGCGTCGGGCCTTGCGAGGGCGAGGGAGAGTTTGTAGCCGCCCCCATCCCGCTCGATGCGGAAGGCGTCGTCGATGTCGCGGGTCGTGGCCGCGTCGATGGAGAGAAACTCTTCCGCCTCTGGTTCCATTCGATGATTGGAAAAGGTGCTTTCTATTGAGCTGATTTCATTGTTGAACGTTTCTGACCACTCGTTGCCCCACGCATACTCGGCCGTATCCAGAAGGTAGTTGTGGTGGGGAGGGAGGACTCCCCAGGACTGGGCCAGGAGCAGGCCGAGGTGCGGCACATCCGGCAGCCCCTTGGCGATGGCGGTCCAAATCTTGCGTTCGTTGTCGTCCAGGGTGTCCGCCACCTGATGCCTGAGGATCGTCTCCAGGCTGCCGGCCAGTTCCGGCTCCAGGGCCGGGAGACGCGGCTTGCGTCCCTGGCTGTGTGCGCCCCAGAGTTCCTGGAGCAGGGTTTGTCCGGCGGCGGTCACGGCTTCGCGGGCCTTTTCCTCGGCCTTTTCACGCATCCGTTTTTCGACCTGTTCGGCGGACCAGACCTCGAAATTGGGCGGCCGAAACTTGAAGTGGGTTTTGGCCCCCAGCATGGCGCGGCCCAGGGCGGCGGTTTCGTCCGGGCCCGGGGATTCCCAGAGCAGCCCTGCGAACCAGGAAAGAGAAGCTGTCTCCACTTCCCCTTGGGCGAGTTCCCACAACTCCATTACGTCGATCCCTGCCTGGATTTCTCCCCGCTTCTCCTGATGGGAATTGAGAATGTCCTGTATCTCCTGGCGATTGACTTCTTCCGAGCACACAGGGCCATGCCACGGCAGGAGACGGGCGGCAGGCAGCTTCATCTCCCGTTTGGTGATGGTGAGAATGCGGAGTTTGCCCGACGACTCCTCCAGCACCCAGGCCAGTTGGGGTTGGTCGCCGTGCATGAATTCCACCACCGTGCCGGGGCGAACGGTCGCGGTTAGAAAGGTCGTTTTCGCCATGAATTGCTTCTTTATGTCTTCGTTTTATCCGTTGCTAACATGAAACGGTTGCCAGTGTAAGGGCGGGGGGATAGTGATCTTGCCATGGACAGGGAAATCATGGAACTCATCGGCATTGTCGCTGGATTCTGCACTACCGCGTCATTCGTGCCGCAGGTGGTGCATACCTGGCGGACCAAATCCGTGGCGGATATCTCCCTGAGGATGTACCTCATGCTCTGCCTCGGAGTTGCCCTCTGGATCGTCTACGGGATTCTCATAGGGTCCCTGTCCGTCCTGCTCGCAAACCTCGCCACTTTTGTCCTGGCTGCGTCCGTACTGGGCATGAAGCTGCGCTACGGCCGCCTCTCTCGCAAACGGGATAAGCGCGGACCGTGAAAAAAAAGACCCCGCCGGACCCGCGTCCGGCGAAGTCTTTGTTGAATCGGTATCAATGCCCGCTTAGTGCTTGAAGGAGCGCTGGCCGGTGAAGACCATGGCCACCTGCGGAGCGGCTTCATTCACGGCGGTGATGACTTCATGGTCGCGGATGGAGCCGCCGGGCTGCGCAATGGCGGTCACGCCCTGGTCGATGCAGAGGTCTACGCCGTCGCGGAACGGGAAGAAACCGTCGGAGACGACCACGGAGCCGGGCAGGCCTCCGCGGGCCTCGGCGGTCCGCTTCTCGATGTCCTCCAGCTTGGCCTTCATGTCCGCGTCCTTGATGGCTGCGAGCTTCAGTTCGAACAGGGATTTGCCCAGTTCCTTGGAGGCGAGCAGGTCGGCGTATTTGATGTAGGCCTTGGTGGTGGCCAGGAGCACGCATCCAACGCGGTCCTGCTCACCCGTGCCGATGGCGGTGGTGACGCCGTCCCGGGCGAAGATGACCGAGTTGGAGGTCACGCCTGCTTCCACGGCCCAGGCGAAGAGCAGGTCGTCCGCCTCCTGCTTGGAGGGAGTGCGGGCCAGGAATTC
Organism: Pseudodesulfovibrio cashew; assembly: GCF_009762795.1. NCBI lineage: Bacteria > Pseudomonadati > Thermodesulfobacteriota > Desulfovibrionia > Desulfovibrionales > Desulfovibrionaceae > Pseudodesulfovibrio > Pseudodesulfovibrio cashew. Next base: position 2,465,809 of record NZ_CP046400.1, read on the forward strand.
GTTGCCGTCCTTTTCCGCCTTGGCCGGGATGAAGTCCTCGGCCTTGAGGATGGCGTTGCGGAAGGAGAACTGGAGGACCATGCCGCCGTCCGACAGGGACTTGATGTCCAGGAAGGGCTGCTGGGCGAGGTCGGCCAGTTGGGTGATGCCGGGGATGCGCAGGATGCGCAGGTTCTTCTTCTGCTTGAGCAGGGCCAGGGCTTCAGCGTCGAATTCAGGGGCGGCGACCACTTCCACATACACCTTGCTGATCTGCTCGGCGCAGGCGAGGTCCAGCTTGCGGTTGACGACCACAGCCCCGCCGAAGGCGGCGATGCGGTCGGCCTCGAAGGCCCGCTTGAAGGCTTCGGCCACGCCTTCCTCGGTCCAGGCAGCGCCGCACGGATTGTTGTGCTTGAGGATGAGCGCCGCGGGCTTGGCCGAGAGGTACTGCAAAATATTCAGGGCGTTGTCCACGTCCGTAAGGTTGGTCTTGCCCGGGTGCTTGCCAGCCTGGAGCATGTGCTCCTCGGTCAGGGCGGACACCAGGCCCTGTCCCGCTCCGATGAATTTGACGCCGCCCACTTCGAGCTGGCCTTCCACCGGTTCGTATAGCGCCGCAGGCTGGTCCGGATTCTCTCCGTAACGCAGTCCCTTGGTCTCGCCGTCGATCTCCCAGGTTCGTTTCCTGAAGGTCAGCTCCTGGTCGCCCAGGGTGATCTTGAGGTCGGCGGGAAACGGGTCCTGCTGCAACGTGTGGTACATCTTTTTCAAATCGCTCATGGTGGTCACTCCCTGTTGTTCCCTGTGAAGGAGGCGGTCATAGCACAGCTTGACAGGGCGGGCAATGGCTCCGAGTTGGGCTTTCCCGGCGGTGAGGGGGGCAATGAGTTCTTTTTCACAAAAAAAGAAAAATTATCATGCCTGTCAGACATATTTTATGTCATGGTTGAATTGACACGGGGAGTCCCGATTGCCGACATGGCACCATATCCGTCAATAATACCACAGGGGGTTTGCCATGAAGAGGTTTAGAGATTGGAGCATGAGAAGCAAGGTCTTGAGCCTGTTTCTCGCTGCCGTGGTTTTGGTCCTGGCCGGGCTGCTGGGGTACTTCATTCCCGTGGTGGGTAGTTCCCTGATGGGTGAGAAGCAAATCGCAACCCAGAGCGTGGTCGAAGTAGCTTATGGTATTATTGACTACTGGGGCGGTCAGGCCTCCTCAGGGAAGTTCTCCAGAGAGGAAGCCCAGAAGCTTGCCATGGATGAGGTCCGTACCCTTCGGTATAAGGGGGGCGAATATTTCTGGATAAACGACATGGGGCCGAAGATGATCATGCATGCCGTCAAGCCAGCCCTGGACGGCAAGAATATCGGCGACATGAAGGACGTCAACGGCGTTCGTCTGTTCCAGGAAATGGTCGACGTCTGCAAGCGGTCGGGCCAAGGCTTCGTCCACTATTTCTGGCCCAAGCCCGGGTCCTCGGAAGGCGTCCCCAAGGTCTCCTATGTCAAGCTCTACAAGCCGTGGGGATGGATCGTCGGTTCCGGCATTTACGTTGACGACGTGGAAGCCCAGGTATCCTCCCTCCGCTGGCAGATTCTTATTCCCACCATCATCGGCATGGGGCTCATCATCCTGGTGGCCGTCCTGGTTATCAAGAGCATGGTCAGGCCGCTTCAGGAGGCTGTGGAGGTCTCCGATCTCATGGCCCATGGCGACCTGAGCCGCGACATCGAAGTGAAGAGCGACGATGAAGTGGGGCAACTCTCCCGCGCCATGGCCAACATGCTGACCGAACTCAGGCGGGTCGTGACGGACGTCTCCAGCGCCACAGAGCAGGTGGCTTCCGGCAGTGAGGAGCTTGCGGCCTCGGCCATCGAGCTCTCCCAGGGTGCCACGGAACAGGCTTCCAGCGTTGAGACCGTGTCCGCTTCCATGGAAGAGATGACCTCCTCCATCGAGCAGAACGCCGACAACTCGGCCACCACGGACCAAATGACCAACAAGGCCGCTGCAGATACGGAAAAGGGCGGTCAGGCCGTGGCCAAGACCGTTGAGGCCATGAAGCAGATTGCGGACAAGATTCTGATCATCGAGGAAATAGCGCGTCAGACCAATCTGCTCGCGCTGAACGCGGCCATCGAGGCGGCCCGTGCCGGTGAGCACGGCAAGGGATTTGCCGTGGTCGCCGCCGAGGTGCGCAAGTTGGCCGAACGAAGCGGTACCGCCGCTGCCGAGATCAGCGAACTGTCCATCTCCAGCGTGCAGGTGGCCGAGGAGGCGGGAGACCTGCTGGCGATGATCGTCCCGGATATTCAGAAGACAGCGGAACTGGTGCAGGAAATCTCCGCTGCCAGCAACATGCAGCGCGACGGCGGTGAACAGGTCAACCGCGCCGTGCATGAACTGGACAAGGTCATCCAGCAGAACGCGTCGGCCTCCGAGGAGGTCGCCTCCACCGCCGAGGAACTCTCCGGCCAGGCTGTGCAACTTCAGGAATCCATCCGCTTCTTCAAGCTGGACGGATACGGTGGGGCCATGCCCGCACCGGTCAAGCCCGCCTTTGACACCCGGAAGGCTTCGGCCAAGCCCAAGCCGCTGGCTGCGGGCAAGGCCAAGTCCGGCGGAGTGGCTCTGGAAATGGACGATGACGGGGATTTCGAGCGCTTCTAGGCATTCGGCTTCCCTTACATTAAAGAAGGTAAAGATGAAGACCTCCCCGCGTTGCGGGGAGGTCTCTTTTTTTGGCGTGGCAGGTGCGGAATAATTTTGTTATGTATTACATCCCGGCGTTTGCGCCGAGGTTGAGAATTAAGGAAGGAAGATGTCCGAAAGCTATATGGAAAAGGCCCTTCTCAAGCTGGCCCGCCAGATAAATGCCTTTGATGAGGCCTCCCTCATGAGTCTCTGGGAGAAGTATGCCGAAAAGGTGTCCCGCTTTGAGCCCACCAAGAGGTGGGAGGAAGCGGTGCTGGTGTTCAACCTGATCCAGTCCACACGCATGAAGAACCAGTTGTTCAACTACAATTGGGCTCAATCCAGAATGCCCGAGGCCCCTGCACACGAGGTCGATCTCGCTGCCCTGACCGCCCCGGAAAAGGTGCGCGAACCTGCCCCCGAACTCGAGGAGAAGCCGTCCGCCGATGAAAAGAAGCGGGATCGCAAGGGCAAGGTCCTTACCCTGACGCCGAAAAATAAGAATTGATTAGCTGTCTTGGACAGTTGACAGATGATCGCAATTGTACTTACGGAAGATAACCGTTTGTGCGCGATAATTTCGCCGGGCGTTTTTCCCGGTTTTCAAGGAGCAACACCATGGCCAATACAGTGGTTTTCGGTTCCCAGTGGGGAGACGAAGGCAAGGGCAAAATAGTTGATATGCTGGCGGAGGACGCCAAGGCGATCGTCCGTTTCCAGGGCGGCAACAACGCCGGCCACACCCTGGTGGTGGACGGCGAGGAATGTATTCTTCATCTCATCCCCTCCGGCATCCTGCATCCGGGCAAGCAGTGCCTCATCGGCAACGGCGTGGTCCTGGATCCCTTCGTTTTCTGCGAGGAGCTGGACAAGCTGGCCGCCAGGGGAATCGACGTTTCCTCCAGCCGGATGATGATCAGCAAGAAAACGCATATCATCATGCCCTACCATCGGTTGATGGACGCGGCCCGAGAGGCCGCCAAGTCCGCCGACGGCAAGATCGGCACCACGGGGCGGGGCATCGGTCCCTGCTACGAGGACAAGATGAACCGCTGCGGCATCCGCGCTGGCGATTTCGCGAACCCGGAGTTGCTCAAGGACAAGATCGCCAAGGCGCTGGAAGAGAAGAACGTGCTTTTCACCAACCTTTACGGCGCCGAAGCCGTCGACCCCGAGGCCATCTACAATGATGTGCTTCCCGTGGCCGAGCGACTGGTCCCGTACCTGGGCGACGTCTCCTCCGCCATTCAGGATGCCGCCGGCTCCGTGCTGTTTGAGGGTGCCCAGGGCACGCACCTCGATATCGACCACGGCACCTATCCTTTTGTCACCTCCTCGAACACGGTCACGGCCAATGCCGCTTCCGGTTCCGGCTCTTCGCCGCGCGACCTGGAGCGTATCATCGCCATCGTCAAGGCCTACACCACTCGCGTGGGTAGTGGCCCGTTCCCCACGGAGCAGCTGAACGAGGAAGGCGACTACCTCCAGAGCCAGGGACATGAATTCGGTGCCACCACCGGACGCAAGCGCCGCTGCGGCTGGCTCGACCTGGTCGTGCTCAGGGAGTCCGCGCGTCTGAACGGTCCCACCGAGCTGGCCATCACCAAGCTCGACGTGCTCTCCGGCCTGAAGGAGATCAAACTCTGCGTGGCTTATGAGTACAATGGCGAACAGATCGCCTACCCGCCGCAGGAACAGAACGGCATGGCTTACGTCACGCCCGTTTACGAGACCATGCCGGGCTGGGACGAGGATATTACCGGTGCGCGCTCCTGGGACGAGTTGCCGGAGAATGCCGTCAACTACCTGCGCCGCGTCGAGGAAATCTCCGGCGTGAAGATCGGCATCGTTTCGGTCGGCCCGGACCGGGCGCAGACATTCTAGCGGAGGTTGGGCCATGACGAGACACGATGATCCCCTGGCCGCTCTGGTCGGGCAGGAGCATGCGGTCACGCGTCTGAATAATATCGCCCACCATCCTCCCCAATCCATTGTTATCGAAGGGGGCGATGCGGACAGCCGCGTCGCCCTCGCCCTGTATTGGGCCATGCGCCTGAACTGCGCTTCCGGCGACATCCCGTGCGGCCAATGCCCGGCGTGTCGCCAGATCGCGGATTTCGCCTTCAACGACCTGCTTTTTTTCGACGGCCGGGAAGGGTTGATCAAGGTCGACGCCGTGCGCGGTCAGCGCGGCACCTGGGGGCAGCCGCCCAACGGCGACGGCTACCGGGTGACCATCTTTGCCGAGGCCCAGATGTTCATGACCGAGGCCGCCAACGCGCTGCTTAAATCCCTTGAGGAGCCGCGCCCCGGCAACGTCTTTGTCCTGGCTGCGCCCCAGCGCGAAAGGCTGTTGGAGACTCTGGTCTCGCGGTCCTGGGTTGTCACCCTGGCCTGGCCCGATATTCGCGAAAACTCGCCGGAGGTCACGGAGTGGACCACGGCTCTTGTCCGGTTCTGGGCCACGGGGCAGGGGTGGTTCGAGCGTACCTCGGCCAAGGGGGCCGTGGACAAGAATCTGGCCATGCGCGTGGTGCTGGGCATGCAGCGCGAATTGCGCGAGGCGTTGTCCGGCGCTTGCGGTACGCCGCTCTCCGGCAGAATGGCCCAGGCCTATGACCTCCGTGGGTTGCAGAAGATCGGCCTGGTGCTGGATCAGGCCCTGGACGCGCTCAACACCCAGGTTCCGGTCAACCCGGCCATGGTTCTGGACTGGGTCGCCACAAGGATGGTTTGACCATGCATATCACACCCTTCGACAATCACGACTGCCGCGCTATCGCCGAGTTGATCACCACGATCCAGATCGACGAGTTCGGCGTTGCCACCTCCCTTGAAGCCCAGCCGGACCTGTTTGAGATTCCCGCTTTTTACCAGCAGGGAGCGGGCGAGTTCTGGCTCGCCCTTGAAGGCGATGAACTGGTCGGCACCATCGCGCTCAAGGATGTGGGCGACGGGGTTTGCGCCCTGCGCAAGGTGTTCGTGAAAAAGGCGTACCGTGGGAAGGAACGGGGCATTGCCGCCGCGCTCATGGAAACCCTGCTTGACCATGCGAGGGGACAGGGTGTCCGGGAAGTCTACCTGGGTACCGTGGACGTTTACCACGCCGCTCATCGTTTTTACGAGAAACAGGGCTTCGTCGAGGTCCAACGGGAGCAGGTGCCGGAATCGGTGCCGCTCATGGCCGTGGACGTCAAATACTACCGCTATACATTCTAGTCGGGAAACTGACTCTCCTTCTCCACCCGGCAGATCCGCGTGGTGAACCATTCATACCACTTCTCGCGGCCGAGCCGCTGCGCCTCCCCGTGACCGGGGTGTTCGCGCCATGCCTTGATGGCCTCCAGACTCTCCCAATAGGAGACGGTGATACCCACTTCCTCGCGGGCGGAGTCGGCGCCGAGAAAGCCGGGCATGGTCTTTGCCAGCTCAAGCATGCGGCTGCCGGTTTCGGCATAGCCTTCGTTCACATCAGTGCGTTTCGAGGTGAAAATGACAGCGTAGCAGGGCGTTTTCAGGGGGGTGTTCAAGAAAGTCCTCCTTTTTTGGACGGCAATTAATTTAACATGGCTCTCCAGGACCGTCCACAAGTGAGGCTGAACCGCCGGAAAGCAAGGCCCCGTGCGGCATAAACGATCGTTTAAAAGCAAAAAAACTTTGACTCGTCCTGGCTCATGACCTATCCTTGCGAACTGCATTTTATTTTGTGTAAAAGTAAGAAAATCCAACCAACCCCAGGAAAGAATTTATGTATACATTGCGTACCCTTCCGGGAGATGACGTCCGCCAGATCATGTGGCGTTTCGCCGACCGTTTCGACCTTCAGATGTCCGTGCAGTCCGCCCGCTCCATCGCGCGAAGCGTGGTGGCCAAGCTCGTGGCAGAGGGCGCGCGCAACACCCACGAGTGGACCGAGCAGAAGAACGAGCTCCTGACCGCCTTTGACCAGTCCGGCCTGACCGCGCTGTTCATGGACCCGCATCAGGGCGGCTTCATCGAGGGCCCCAAGAACCTGGCTTTGGCACTGGTTGCCTTCGAACTGGCCTGGGTCGATGCTGGCGCGGCCACTTCTTCCCTGGCCTCCTGCCTGGCCCTGGCTCCCATCCATGAGAAAGGTACCCCGGAGCAGCGCGACTATTACATGTCCCGCTGCGTGCCGCCCCAGCCGGGCGAGGACCGCACCATCTGGCGCGGTGCCTTCGCCCTGACCGAGCCGCTGCCCTACGTGGGCGTGGATACCGGCGTGCTCTGCGGCAAGGCCACCGTGGCAGAGTGGAACGAGGGCGAGGAGCCCATGCTCCAGGTCGACAAACGCGGTCGGTTCATCACCAACATGGACTTCGCCAACTTCGTCACCGCCGCCGTGGAATCCAATGACGAGCGTATCAAGGGGACGTTCATGGTCACCCTGGAAGAGGGCGACGAGGGCGTTTTCGACCGCGGCGCACCTACCCTGAAGATGGTTCACCAGCTTTCCTCCACGCGCGATCCCGTGCTGAATCTCAAGGTTCCGGCCTCCCGCATCATCGGCGGCTACGACGTGGTCGATGGCGTGATCGTGCCCAAATACAACCACTCCGAAATCATCGGGTCGGTCTTCCACCGCACCCGCATCCCCGTGGGGCTGATGACCTCTGCCAAGCTGCTCTCCGCCGTGGAGCCGGTCATCCGCTACCACCGCAATCGCTTCCGTGGCGGTGACGCCTGCAAGGAAGGGTCCCCGCGCTATGACAAGGGGCTCCAGGCCAACGAGGACGCGCTCCAGCGCCTTGTGGACGTATGGGCTTCCGGTGAGGCCGGTTGCTCCCTGGCCCTCGCCGCTTCCCGTCTGGCCGACCGGTTCGATCCGATCGAGAAGGCCAAGGAGACCGAGTTCGAGTCACAGGGCGTGACCTCCCCGCGCAAGCAGATGGCGGCCCTGCGCAAGCTTCAGGATCAGGTGTTCGAGCTTATCGATCTCGAATACACCCCGGAAGCCGAGCGTGATCAGGCCCGTTATCAGGAGCTGAGCAACGATACCCTGGTGGCCTACGCCTACATGGAGGCCTTGGCGGGAGTTCTCAACCCCGGCGTCAAGCTCTGGAACACGGGCGAGGGCGCCAACAAGATGCGCGAGGCCGTGGCTTTGGTCGGCGGCTACGGCATCACCGAGGACTGTCCCGGTTTCCTGATGCAGAAGTGGTCCGACACCCAGCTCGAGGCCACCTACGAGGGCCCCGAGGCCGTGCAGCGCCGCCACCTGACCATGACCATGCCCAGCGATGTCTTCCAGTACACGCTGTCCGCCTGGATCAAGCAGATGAAGCGCGCCGGTGAAGAAGTTCCCGGTCTGGGCGGGCATGTGCTGGCCGCAGCCATGGAACTCTGGCAGTGGACTTTCAAGCACCTCCAGACCGCCAAGGATGCGGACGGCCGCAAGCTCTACCATAACAAGCGGCAGGGCGTGACCTTCCCCATGGCCGACGCTCTCGGTTGGCTGCTTGGCCCCTACTTCCTGGCCTGCGACGTCATGGAACTGATGGAGAAGGGCCCCATGGCCCCGACCCTGGCCGAAGGGCTCGACGATCTGACCGGGTTCTACAAGGATATGTGTCACGTCCAGGCAGCGCGTGCCGCCGGTGAGGTGGCTCGTATCTGTTCCGAGCTGGTCTATGGTTTCAATGCCGTTGACGGCGACTGCTCCTGCGGCGGCGTCAAGGAATTCACCGAGATGAAGACCAAGGTCGACGTGTGCCTCACCGGCTCGCGTCTGGCCAAGGACCGCGCGGGCAACGCCCTTGCCGAGGTGATGATTCCCGAAGCCCTGGACTATCCCCTGGGCTAACAAATGAGATAGTAATCCGGGGGGAACCTCTTCAGAGGTTTCCCCCGGTTTCCTTCCAGGCCATTTTGTCCCCACGCCGCCTGGAAGGAAGTTAAAGACATGACGGCCCGGCGTGGACAGGGATGCTGGACTCCGTTCCCTGAATAGTTTTTTTGAAATCAACCTAACCTCCCCGCATGGCGTTGAAACATGACGTCTCCCCGCCTGAACCTCCCCGCGAAGCGGCGATATAAAGTTTAGGAGGGTGAGAGGGGATGGGGGTCCGGGGGAAGGGGAGAGAGGGAAGCCCTTTTCGAAAGGGTTCCCTCTCTCCCCTTCCCCCGGCCGCCGGAGGCAACCATAATGACTGACGACATGCCGGAAGTGGTGCGTGCCGAGATGGAAACGGACATCGTCTGTGTGGGGTTCGGCCCTGCCGCGGGCGGATTTCTGACGACCCTGACCCGTGGCCTGATGAAGGAGGACGGTACCCCGCTGGCCGAGTCCAAGGCCATGCCGGGCATGCCGCCGCAGGTCATCTGCTATGAGCGCGCCGACGATATCGGCTTCGGCGTTTCGGGCGTGGTGACCAAGGGCCGCGCCATCAAGGCCAGTTTCCCAGATCTCGATCTTTCCCAGATCCCCATGGCTCACGAGGTGACCGAGGAAAAAATCCTCTACCTCAAGGACCCGGTAGGTGCGAGCCGCCGTCCCCTTGCGTTCAAGGTGGCCGACAAAGTGCTGGGCCGGTTCATGGAGGACGACGCCTACGAATTGCCATACATCCCGCCGTTCCTGGAAAAACATCCGGGCATGATCTTTTCTATTGGCCAGCTCAACCAGTGGGTGGGCTCCAATCTGATGGGCACGGGTATGGCCCAGATTTGGCCTTCCAGTCCGGTGGCCGAACCGCTCCTGGAGGGCGGGGCCGTCAAGGGCGTGCGCATGGCCGACCAGGGCGTGGAAAAGGACGGCACTCCGGGCGCTGGCTTCATGCCCGGCATGGACATGAAGGCCGCCCTTACCGTGGTGGCCGACGGCCCTGTGGGTGCCGTGGGTCAGCGGCTGGACCGCGAACTCGGCCTGCCCGAGGGCAACCACCAGCGCGAGTGGGCCGTGGGCATGAAGTGCGTGGTCGACCTGCCCGAGGGCTGCGACTGGCAGCCGGGCACCGTGCTGCACACCATCGGCTACCCCGAGCCTGAAATTTTCGGATTCCTCTATGTCTACCCCGGCAACGTCGCCTCCCTCGGCATCTTCGTGCCGTCGTGGTTCGACAACCCGGTGCGCACCGCCTACCGCTACATGCAGCACTGGATGCTGCATCCGTACCTCTGGAAACGGCTGGAAGGCGGCACCATGCGCTCCTGGGGCGCCAAGTCCCTGGCCGAGTCCGGCAAGCGGGGCGAGCCCATCCTCTGCGGCGACGGTTTTGCCCGCATCGGCGAGGGCTCCGGCTCCACCAACGTGCTGACCGGTTCCGGCGTGGACGAGGCGTGGGCCACGGGCGTGCAACTCGGCGAGGCCGTGCTGCAATTGCTCAAGGACGGCATGGACTTCACCAAGGATAATCTTGAGGCGACCTATCTTTCCCGCCGTCGCGAGTCCTGGGTTGAGCAGGAAGCCAAGGTCGCGGAGAAGTCGCGCGACGGCTTCACCAAGGGCATCCTGCGCGGCTTTATCGGCATGGGGCTGACCGGGCTCACCGGAGGCAAGCTGAACATGCCGGGCAAGCCGATTTCGCCGCAGGACCGCATTCCCTCCATCGAGGATTATTACAAGGGATATATTTCCCACGGCGAGATTCAGGAAATCCGTGCGGAGTGCGCGCGTCAGGGCAAGAGCCTGCATGACGCGCTCATGGACAGGGTGGGATGGCCCGAGATTCCCATGGACGGCCAACTGCTGGTCTCGCACCAGGACGCGCTGCTCATGGGCGGCAAGGTTCAGGCCAGCCCCGGCTATGCCGACCATGTCCGGTTCGCCAATCCCAACGCCTGCATGGCGTGCCGGGAGAAGGTCTGTATCGAGGCGTGTTCCGGTCAGGCGATCACCACCAACCCCGAGGGCGGCGTGCCGCTCTTTGACCGGGAAAAGTGTGTGCACTGCGGTGCTTGCATGTGGAATTGCAGTCAGTCCCACTTCATGGATGCGGAACGCACCAACGTGCGGTTCTCGGCTGGTTCCGGCGGACTGCATTCGGCAGAGAACTAGAGGCGGACAGGGAGGCCGACTGGGACGGTGAGGTCGGAAGACTTCGCCCGGTGGTCAAAAGGGCGAGCCCCCTTTGGAATCACTTTCTCGCCTTCGGTAAATAAATTGTAATGTAATTGTGTGACATATATCGTACGGCCTTTGCGTGCGAATTTGAGCGAAGCGAACCCGTAGGTTTGGGAGGGGCCAGGGAACCTTTTCCCCAAAAGGTACCTTGGCTGTAGAAGACACCTCCCCGCCGAGGGGCCGCCGGAGGTCTCCCGCAAGCGGGCGCTCGCAACCAAACCAAGGAGAAAACACATGAGCACTGATTTCCACATCGTGGTCTGCGGTTCCATCGTTCCGGACCCGCTCCAGACGCTCTCCCCCCAGGACTCGCCCCAGGGCCCCGTCCTGCAGAACGAAATGATGCTGCCCGCCGTGCTTGATCCGTGGGCCGGCCATGCCCTGTATGAGGCCGCTAATCTGGCCAAGAACAATCCCGGTTCCCAGGTCTGGCTGGTGGCCCTTGGTCCCAAGGCCAAGCTCCAGCAGGTGATGATGGCCGTGTCCCAGAAGGCTCCGTTCCAGCTGGTGGTCGCCGATGGTTCCGCTTCCGGTTTCACCGACAGCTTCGAGACCGCAAAGGTCTTGTCCGAGACCATCGACGGCATCGCCGGGCTCGACAAGTCCAAGATGTTGCTCTTCGGTGGCTGGCAGTCCGCTTCGCGCGGCTCCGGCGCGGTCATGCAGATGGTCGGCGAGATGCTCGGTGTCACTGAGCAGTTCCAGGGCGTGGACAAGATCACCGTGGGCGGTGACGGTTCCATAGAGGTCCTGGAGCGTGTGGAAGGCGGTGCATACCAGAAGTCCGTGGTGGACGGCGCGCCCGCCGTCATGGGCTGGGCCACCGGCGAACTTCCTGAGCCGCCCAACAATCCGCAGGTCGGCATGCAGAACATGCAGAAGAATATGCCTGCCCTGCAGCAGGCCAAGCCCGCAGACCTGTCCGGCACCACGCTGAAGTTCGAGAGCGTGGCTGTGCCGCAGCAGCGGCGCGAGACGCGTATCGTCAAGGACGCGTCCATCGAGGACATGGCCAAAGAAATCGTCGAATGGATCAAGGGCTAGGGGGATACGGATATGACAGTTCTCTATCTTGCACATACTGAATGCGACAACACCCTGGCCAAGATTTCCCTGGAGGCTCTGGGTGCGGCAAAAGCCCTGGCCGAAGGCCTGGGCACGGATCTGCAAGTCGGCCTGATCGGCGCTGACGTTGCAGCTGCAGCCGATTCCGTTGCCGGTTGCGGCGCGAAGTTCTACGGGGTCGCCGATCCCATGCTGGCCGATGGCATCTACGCCGCCGACCTGGCCGCCGCCGAGGCAATCGCCAAGGCGTCCGGTGCGGAGATCGTCGTTGCTCCGGCCACCTCCCGTTTCAGCCGCGCCCTGCCGGGCCTGGCCGTACGGTTGGACGGCAGGGTGGACACCCACCTGTCCGGCCTGGAAGCCAAGGACGGCAAGCCTGTTGCCCGCCGCTGGTTCTACCGCCAGCGTATGGAGGGCACTCTGACCCGCGAGGAACGCCCGTGGATCATGACTCTTGATTCCGGCTGCGCCGACGCCTTCGCAGGCGCGGGCTCCGCCGATGTTGAAGCGGTCGCCGTGGACCTTGCCTCCGTTCGTACCAAGCCCGCCGGCATGGAGTGCGTGTCCGAGGACGAGCAGACCATCCGCCCGGATGCGCAGCTGCTCTTCGTGGCCGGCGCAGGCTGGACCAAGAAGCAGGCCGACGGCGCTGTGCATGTGGACGTGGCCGAAGCCACCATCAAGGAGTTCCTGGGCACAACCAAGTCTTCGCTGGGCTCCTCCAAGTCCCTGGTGGACATCTCCGGCGAGGGCGGCGCGGTCATTTCCTTCCTGACGCACATGCATCAGGTGGGGCAGACCGGTTCATCCCCGCGCCACCCCAAGGGGCTGGCCACCTGCTGCCACGGTGAGGAGCCTCACGTGGTCGGCTGGCGCTTTATCAAGGAACGCCGGGCCGTGAACACGGACGCCGGTTGCGGCTGGGCTCAGGGCAAGTGCGACGTTCTGTATGTGGCCGACGCCTTCGAGATCATGAAGAAAGTCAACGAGCTGCTCGGCTAGTCCGGGCAGGCATCCAAGAAAGACAGGCCGCTCCGGGACTCCCGGGGCGGCCTTTTCATCTCAAAAGGATATCGGCTTCCGATGATGGTCAGCGCCGGACCGATTCCACGGCCAGAATCAATTCGTCGGCCTCATAGGGCTTGGTGATGACCTGCGTCATGCCCGCTTCGAGAAAACGTTTTTTCTCGGCTGAGCGGGCAAAGGCGGTCAAGCCGATGATGGGCAGGTCGCGCGGTACGTTTTCGGCGCCGCCCTGACGGATGATTCGGGTGGTCTCCACGCCGTTGATAACCGGCATCTGGACATCCATGAGAACCAGATCGAAGGTGGCGTCGGCGAGGGTTTCGAGGGCCTGCTGGCCGTTGCCCACGATGGTTACGTCGTGGCCCGCTTTCTTGAGCAGGCGCGAGGCCATTATCGAGTTTACCTGCTCGTCTTCGGCCAGGAGGATGTTCAGCCCCGACGGGGCTTCGCGGCATTCGCCAGCGCCTGTCTCGCGCTTGGGGCCTCGAATCTCGAATGGGAGCGTCAGGGTGAAGGTGCTTCCCTCTCCATGGCGGCTGGATACAGTCAGGGTCCCGCCCATGATTCCGGCCAGCTGACGGGATATGGCGAGCCCCAGGCCCGCTCCCCCGTATTGCTTGGTCAGGTAGTTCTCACCCAGGGAGAAGCTTTCAAAGATGGTTTCGAGCTTGGTTTCAGGGATGCCTATGCCCGTGTCGATGACGGCAAAGGCCAGGGTGCAGTGGTTGTCCTCGCTGCTGGACTGACGGGTTTTGGTCACGCGCAATGTGACGCCCCCCTCGAGGGTGAACCGGATGGCATTGGAAAGCAGGTTGATGAGAATCTGTCGGAGCTTGGAGGCGTCTCCCTTGATGTTGCAGGGGACATCCTCTGCGATATCCAGGTCGAGTGAGAGGGATTTGTCTCCGGCCTGCCTGGAAAGCGAGGAGATCAATCCCTCCAGGGCGGGGTGAAGTTCAAATGCCTGGCACATGGTTTCCAGGTTGCCCGATTCCACGTGGGAGAGCGCCAGCAGGTCGGTGAGCACCTTGCTCAATTGCCGGGCCGCATCCTGGGAAAGAGAGAGGTATTCCCGCTGTGCCGGTGTGAGTTCCGTGCCCATGAGGATCTGGGTCATTCCCAGGAATCCGTTGAGCGGGGTGCGCAATTCGTGGCTCATGTTGGAGAGAAACTGCTGCTTGGCGGTCCTCGCGATCTCCAGTTCGCGGGTGGCCGTGTCCAGGGCGTGCTTCAACTGTTGTCGTTCGGTGGTGTCGCGAGCGATTGTCAGACATTGAGGGCCGCTCTCAGTCTGCAACAGGGAGGTCCGGACTTCCATGGGAACGGGGGAACCGTTTCGGGCTGTGAATGTGGCGTTGCATTCCGCATAACCGTCTTCAGCCACGGTCTTGAAAAAAGTACTGCCCATGGTGTTGGAACCGACTACGTCGGAGATGGGCATGTCCAGCAGCTCCTCTCGGCTGTAGCGAAGGAGGTCGCAGGCGGTCTGGTTGACGTCGGTAATGACCACATGGAGTCTCGTGTCGTGTGTCGGGAGAGGATGCAACAGTACCGCGTCCCGCGACAGGGTGTGTATGATTTGGTCGAGACTGATGCGATCGGTCATGGCTTTCTCCAATCTCAAGATACCCGGGGTGGCATCACTTATCAACCGGCGTGGCGGACGCGTACCGGGCCACGCATTCGAACAGGACCTTCTTGGCTATGGGTTTGGTCAGGAAGTCGGTACATCCGGCCATTTCACAGCGCGTCCGGTCCTCGTCGAAGGCGTTGGCGGTCAGCGCTACGATGGGGACGGGAGGCTTCCCCTCTTTTCGCTCCAGCTCCCGGATGGTTTTTGTGGCTTCGTAGCCGTCCATGCCGGGCATTTGGATATCCATAAGTATGATATCATATTTCTTGTCGTGAAATTTTTCAACGGCTTTGATGCCATTTGTGGCAAAATCGAGGCGGCAGGCCGTGAATTGGAAGTATAGCTCAATGAGCATCCGGTTGGATTCGGAGTCTTCGGCCACGAGTATGTCCAGCGGGGCGTCCGTGAGCGTCCTCGATGCAGTGGGTTCAGGCATTTGAGAAGGTGTTGTTTGCAACAGTGTGTCGCGCTTGTTGTGAGTTGGGCGGGTGGGTACCCCGTCGAACAGACGTTGCATAGTCCCAGGCGGTTGTCCATGCAAAACGCCCTGGAGAGTGCTATTTCTCCCGAGCCGGTCCCGGGTCAGGTCAGAAGGTCAGCTTTTCCCAACCGCTCTTGATCATGGCCGTGACGGGCTCTCCAACGTATATGACGGAAATGCCGAGGGCTTCCAGGTCGGGAGTGACACCGTAGTTGTCCGCACAGGCGCGGCAGGCCCATATCTCCACGCCGTCGTGCATCATTGCGGTGAGTTTTTCCTGTATTTCCGCATTATGGCTGGCAAGCTTGGCGGAAGGGCCCCAGATGACCAGCCGGACGTTATCCCACCAGCCTCGGGCAAGGGAGTTGTGCGCGTACATGAAGGCAAGATTGTGCGCGACCTCGGGGTCGGCGGAACTCCAGATGATAAACAGGGAATCTTCAGGGTTGATGGGGCTCATGTCTGCTCCCGGTTGCATGGTGGGTAAGGATGTCGGTGGCAACCATACCCCTGCCGTGCGGGGAGAGCAAGGTCGGTTCTACTGTCGGCTGGAGTCGAGCATGACCTTCGACATGCGCAGCATGCAGTCGGCGCTGTTGGTGGAGTCGGGGTCCACCGCCACGGTGTTCATGAACCGGGCCGAGACGTTGCCTGTGCTGTCCACGCTTTCGATGAAGAACGCGCCGAGCTCGTAGACGATGATGTCGTTTCGGCCGGAGACCGGGGGGTAGCGCGGGTCGTAGAAGGCCATGATGGCCACGCGCGGCGAATCCAGGGGGTCGTTGTAGACGCTGCCTTCAACGGAGTTGGTGGAGGTGTCCCAATAGGCGTAGGGGTCTTCTCCGATGAGGCTGTTGGTGCCGGCCTTGACCGGACCGGCGGAGTTGCCGGGCTCCAGCTGGAGGGTGTCGCCGGGGCCCACAGGGTAGAGGGAGTTGGAGCCTGTGCATCCGGCGATGTTCTCGGCCACGGCGGCCGCGCCGGTGATGGGTGTTGCCCGGTTGGCGGGCGGGAGGTCCACCAGGTTGTACTGACCGGGCACGATGGCCAGGCTCGGGTCGCCGGGCTTGATGATGATCTGGGTGCCCACGTCCGACTGGTCGTAGCCGAGGATATTGACGGAATCCACTTCGGCCTGGTTTTCCACATCCATCGTGCCGTTTTCATAATACTTGGTGCCGGGAGCGGCCTGGTCGTCCCATTCGAACTTGGTGGGAACCACGAAGGGCTTGACGCACTTGGAGGAGCAGATACCCACGATGCCCGCGCGCGATACGGCGCGAACATCGGCGGTGGGAACACCCAGAAGCTTGCCGAAATACAATTGCAGAGGGTTGCCGCGAGCCGCGCTGAGGGTTACCGCCACCTCCACCTGATTGGGCTCATAGTTGGTGGGCACGCCGTCGCGCAGGAAGGTGATGTCGTTATCCGTGATCGCCAGATTGGGGATGTCCTCCTGGACCAGGTTCTTGGTCGCATATGCGGTGACGATGGTCCTGAGGGTGGCGAAATCGTCGCCTTCGGCCAGCAGGGAGTTTGCGCCGGCCAGGGCGCCCGCGTCGGCCGCCGTCTGAAGCGCGCCTCGCTTGAGGTGAATCTGGCCGAGATCCACGGCAAGGGCGGTAAGCCCCAGCATGGCGGTCATGGCCAGGGCAACCAGGACGCTCGCGACGCCGCTTCGGTCTGATACCAAATGAGAAATATGAGTGCGGAGGAAGGACTTCATGTCATTTTACTCCATCTTGGCGCTGGCGGAGGTGCTGACCCCGCCTGGCATGACGTCTTCCCAGGGAAAGATCGTCTCGCCGGTAAAGTCGTAGGCCAGCTTGACGATCACTTCCTGCCCCAGTGTCTGGACTTCGGCCCCGTGATCCACGGTGACCGTAAGGTGGGCGGCGGAGAGCCCCGCCTGTGCCACATAATCCTGAACCATGGCCGTGGGATCATCGCCGCGTGACGCGGTCACGACGCCTTCCCTGGCCGCGCGGGTCAGAATCTGATTGATGTCGATGAACTTGGAGACGTCCCAGACGCCTGCCATGAGCGGCACCATGAGCAGCCCCATGATGAGGGCGAACTCGATGACGGCGACGCCCTGCCTCTTGGTATCTGAACCGCGCATGACTCTACCTCTCGTGAGTCATGACGGCAGTTGCGGAAACCTGTGTGACCTGGGCAAGGGAGGGGATGAGGCCGTCAATCGCGAGGAAGGAGAAGGGGACGCTGACGGTGACGTCCACAGGCTGCTCCGGCTGGCGGGAGCCGACGCTGACGGAGGCGGTTTGGGTCACGCCGCCGGTGGCGAGTTCGCTCAGGATGATGGATTCCACCTGGGAGTTGGTGGTTTCCTCGAGAATCGCCGCGCGGACGCCTTCGTAGGCGGCGCCGCGGACCACGGACTGGGTCCAGTACAACCTTGCGAAGTCCATTGTTCCCATCATGATCATCATGAAAATGGGAAGGAGCAGGGCCACTTCCACTATGGTCGTTCCTCGTCTGCTCTTGGTATCCTTGGCACTGCGCATGGCATATCTCCATTCCGGCTGGAGCCGGGCTTTTTTTAACAATAAAAAGCAAGGGGTATGCCAGGATATTTTCGTGCTTGGGTAAAATTATATAACTATTTGTTATTATTAGTATAAAATTATTTCAACACGCCGAAATATCGCGGATATTTGTTTGTCGCAAGGCGTAGGTATTCCATGAAAAATAGGCGATCAGACAAGCATTCCACGAAAAGTGGAAAAAGAAAGGCGGATGGGTACTGTTAAGAAGAAGAGTTAGAAAACCGGGTAGATGGCCGATTCCGTGGCCTCGTCTCTTTCCGTGGTGCCCATCTGACCGGGGGCGGGGCGGTATTTGCCCGAGGAGAGCAGCTCGGTGAGCACTGGGCCAAGAGTCTTTGCATAGGCGGCGTTGGCCTCGGCGTTGGGATGACCGTCAAAGGGGGCTAGGCGGTACAGATAGCCGCCCCGTTCGTCGCATTGGTCGAGGTCCACCGGGCCGGGAGCCCAGTTCATGCCCGTTTGGTGCAGGAAGTCCCGGTAGCCGGTATTGGCCACCAGGTATTGCACGTGGAAGACGGTTCCGTGCTTGCGGCAAAGGTTCTCCATGGAGAGCAGCAGGTGTTCGGTGGTTTTGCGGCGGGCATCGTTTTTCCCTCTTCCCCCGTAACGCAACCTGTTCAGTAATCTCTCCGCAAGTTTGACAAGCGGACTCCTGCCGGACAGAGGCAGGCGTTTGTATGCCTCCGTGCCGAAGCGTTTCAGTATTCGTTTGCCGTTTTTCTTCGCTACGGAAAGGCAGGAGGGCGGGGTGCCGCCCTGTTCACCCACGATGCGCAGGTAGTGATGATCCGAAACCGAGCGGGCCTCCAGTCCGGGAGAGAACCCGAGTACGGCCACGGCCGGGTGATCCTGCTCTATGGTCTTCTCCATGGTCAGGAGGATCTGGTAGAGAGAATAACCCGAAACGCCGTAGTTGCGCACGGAACAGCCCGGACGCGCCTTGGCCACCAGCCACGGGTAGGTTGCCTCGTCATCGAGCCCCCATCCGAAGGTGTTGGAGCAGCCATAAAAGCTGATGCCGTTCTCCGCCGTAGGGGCGTTCTCGCTGCCTGTGCCGGTGACGCGCCGCCCCTTGTCGTCGGTGGTCACGGCGTATTCCAGCCTGAGCTTCTTGCGCGGGATGGCAAAAGCGTTGATGCAATGAGTTGCCGGTTTGAGCGTCCAGCCCAGTTCGGGGTCGGTCTCGTGGCAGGAAAAGGTCTTTTCCACCAGCGGGGCCATGACTTTGTCCTTCTTGCGGAGGCCTCGAAAATTGGTTCCGGCCAGCCGCAGAAGCATGTCGGACCATAGGGTTACGGCCAGCACGGCGATGCCCCAGGCCAGACCGAAGAACCAGCCCGCAACGCCAGCCACTGCCAACGGAAGCAGGAAAACGGCCAGGGTGACGGGAAGTGGGAATCGTTCCGCCCGGGTAGGGGCAGGGCGCTGGCTGGTGATATTCATGCTCATGACCGCTGGAGGTATCACCTCCGGCGCGCAGGCGCAACCGGGACCCTAGATGCTTTGCACCGTCAGTGGTGCACCTTTCTCCGGGGCCAAGTGCAGGGAGAGGGCATTCTTGGCGCATGCGTCGACGCAGACACCGCAGCCCATGCAGCGGTCCTCTCGGATGTATGCGGAGTCCTTGTCGAATCCGATGGCCTTGAATTGGCATTTGGGAGCGCAGACACCGCACTTGACGCAGGTTTCCGGGTCCACTGTTGCCAGGTAGCCGGAAGAGCAGAGCATGGGCACGCCCATGGCCTGGGCCTTCATGGCCCCGCAGCAGCAGGAGCAGCAGTTGCAGATGGCGTAGAAGCGTCCGAGCATGACGTCCTTGAAAAAGGCATGTGAGACATGCCCGCGCGCGTTCTCCGCCTTGATCACGCGCACGGCTTCGTCCGCCGAAATTCGCCGGGCCTTGTCCGGGTGATGGTCCAGCATGAACGACGCGATGGGGTCGCCGATGATGATGCAGACATCCAGGGGGGTGCACGGATTCTTCATGCCTGACCGGCAGGGGCAGTCCAGGAGCACGATGCTGTCCGGGTTGCCAAGCACTATCTCCCTTGCCCGGGTGAAGGGCAGGACCTGCTCCGGCACCTCCGTGTTTACTGCGCGCCCGATCTTGACCAGCTTGACCGCTTCCTTACCGGGCATGACCTTGCCGTGGTATGTGTCGCCCCAGGTGGGTTTCTTTTGCGCCGGGTCGCCCAGCGGATTTTCTCGGGAGGGCTTGAACGGCGTAGTCCAGTTGGCCAGAGCCACCAGAGGCACCCATAAATATCGCCACCATGGGTCCTTGTCCCCGGCCAGGCCTATATAGTGATAGCACCACCGAACATAGACGTAGCCGTGAATGCGTTCGAGCAGGGACATGCCCCGAGCCTTGGCCTCTCGGAAATATTCTCTGGTGGATTCTTTTACGTAGGGAAGTTGCATGGCGAGTTACGGGTAAGCAGTTTGAACAAGTGTTTAAAATCTACCCGAGGGCGCGGAAAAGTCAATCTGTTACGGCACGAGCTCGTTGGCCTGGGCTTCCGTGCCGAAATATTTCAGTCGCAGCTTACGGTATGCGGCGCCGGTCTTGAAAATTCGCAGTCGGTCCGAAAAGCTCTTTACGAAGGTTTGGTCCACCAGCTTGCGGTTGAAGATCAGGTATACGCCGTTGCGCATGATTTCCAGGTTTGGCCGGGGGAGGATGCCTGTCAGGGCTAGTTTGTTTAGCAGGTACATCCCGTTGTGGAGTTCGGCTACGGTAAAATCGATGCGGTTTTGCGCCAGTTTCAAAAAATTGCTCTCGTCCGTCGCCACTTGCTGAACATGGCAGTAGAGCGTGATGAAGTCCCAGAATTCGGGGGTGTAGTTGAAGCCGATGACCACACCGACACGACGGCCCTTGAGCGCGTCCATGGTAGGGGGGACGTCCCCTTTGCGGCTCCAGACAATCCATGGGGATACTGCCAGCGGTTCTGTCGGAAAGTGGGCGAAACGTCTGCGGATCGGCGAATCATTGGCGGAAAACAGGGCATCGGCTTTTCCCTGCTCCAGGTCCGTGAGCGCTCGTTTCCAGGGGAGCACCGTGATTGACTCGATTGGGACGCCCATGTCCTTGTAAACAGCTCGGACCACGTCCGTGGAAAAGCCTTGCACCGTGTCGCCGTCTTCGAATTCGTAGGGTGGCCAATTGTCGCAAACGAGTCTCCCAGGCTGCCTGGCGTAGGCTGTCATCTGCAGGCACAACAGCATGAGCAAAGCCAGAGTACCGGCGGTTGAGAGGAGTCGAATACGAGGGTGCATCAGTTTAATGTATGCGGAAGAGACTGTTGCTGTAAAGCTTGGCCATTTGCCTTCCCTGCTACCGGTATGCTTTTGTATTGTCGGGATTGTCGTCCTCCCGGCAGGGGACAAACGTTGTCGGATATGCTAGCAAACGGCCTGGAGGCTTACATGGTTCCGAAAGAGGAGACTCGGCTCGAACTGGCGGAAGAGCGCAATGAGGAGTCGCGGGTTCGCTCGCGTCTGGCTCGGCAGCGCACTCGGCTGGCCAACCAGCGGACGTTTCTCGCCTGGTGCCGCACGGCTCTGTCGTTCATGGCCTTTGGCTTCGTGCTGGAGAAGGTAGACGTTTTTCTGGCGTCTCAGGGGCAGACCGTATCCGCTGTCCTGCTGCGCGAGCTCGGAACCCTTGGCAAGTTCACCTTCATGGCCGGGCCGGTCTTCGTGATTTTTGCCGGTGTCCGTTATTACCATTTGGACAAGGATCTCGGTTTCCGCGATTTCGGGCGTTCGGCCCTGCCGGAAGTCATCCTCA
The DNA here is from genome assembly GCF_009762795.1 of Pseudodesulfovibrio cashew. Classification (NCBI taxonomy): domain Bacteria; kingdom Pseudomonadati; phylum Thermodesulfobacteriota; class Desulfovibrionia; order Desulfovibrionales; family Desulfovibrionaceae; genus Pseudodesulfovibrio; species Pseudodesulfovibrio cashew. Next base: position 2,487,137 of record NZ_CP046400.1, read on the forward strand.
TGGTCGCCGTGGTCGGTGCGGCCCTTCTTTACGTTTTTTCCTGATCACACAGCCATGTTTCGTATTCTGCTCACCGGCTGCCTGGCCGCCCTGTTTTTCAGTTCCACCTTTGTGCTCAACCGGGCCATGTCTCTGGATGGCGGACATTGGGTCTGGTCCGCCAGCCTGCGCTATTTCTGGATGCTGTTGCTTCTGGCCGGGTGGCTGGCCGTCAGCGGCAGAGCGCGGCTCGGCATCGAGACCCTGAAGCTTTTTCGCAAGCATTGGATTTTCTGGACCGTGGCCGGATCAGTGGGGTTCGGTGTCTTCTACGCGCTGATCACCTTCAGTTCGGTGTTCACGCCAGGCTGGGTGGTGGCCGCCACCTGGCAGTTGACCATCCTGGCCACGCCCTTTGTCCTGCTCGGCTTCGGCAGGCGGGTGCCGCTGCGCGCCATCCTCCTGACCCTGGTCATTTTCGCCGGGGTGCTGCTGATCAACGTGGAGCAGGCCGCCACCGCCGATCTCTCCAGTACCCTGTGGGGCGCGCTGCCCGTGCTGGTGGCCGCCTTCGCCTATCCTTTCGGCAACCAGCTCGTCTGGGAAGCGCGCAAGGGCGAGAAAACGTGGTTGCCCGCCATTGACCATCCGGCCATGGACGATTCCATCTGCCGCGTGCTCCTGCTGACCCTCGGCTCTCTCCCGCTATGGGGCGTGCTCATTGCCGTCGTTTCACCGCCGCCGCCTTCAACGGGCCAACTGGTTCAAACCGGCATCGTGGCCGTGTGCTCCGGCGTGGTGGCGACCTCCCTGTTTCTCTACGCCCGGCACCAGGCCGCGAATACCGCCGAGCTGGCCGCTGCCGACTGCACCCAGTCCATGGAGGTGGTCTTCTCCCTCCTGGGCGAGGCGCTGCTGCTGGGCCACGTTATCCCCGGCATGCTGGGCTGGATCGGCATCGGCCTGACCATGCTCGGCCTGATTCTCTACGTGAAGGTCCAGGCAACGGGATAACCTTCGTTGCCGAAGCTCCACCCTCTTTCCCATTTTTCAGCACGCCCTCTGATCTGAGCGAAGCGAACCCAAAAAGTTTGGGAGAGTCCAGGGAACCTTTTTCAAAAAGGTTCCCTGGTCCCGCCGAAGGTGCCCCCCGGGAGGGCCGCCGGAGGCCTATCCGCCAGCTTGGCGGAATCAGCCGAGTTCCTTCTTGTAGTCGGCCATGACCGCAAGGATGTTCTTGCCTATGGCCGTGCAGTCCTCTTCCGAGATGTTGGCCAGGGCCACTCGCAGGGACCAGGCCGGTCCGGCAAAGCCTGCTCCCGGCAGGCAGACCGTGTGGTACTTGCCAGCAAGACGGAAGAGAAACTCCAGGGCGTGCCGCTTTGACAGGCTTTTGGCAAATCCACTTCCGTAGAGTTTGGTTGCCAACTGCTCCAGGTCGATGAGCGCATAGTAGCGCGTCAGGTTGTTTCCCTTGGGTTCAGGGAGGCCGACGGCTTTGAAAAGGGCGGTCCATCGCTTACCGAGGATGCCCATGATGCTCTTTTTATAGGCAAAGGTTTCGTCCAGCAGCTCGAAGAGAGAGAAGAGGCACATGGCCGCCTGCTGGGGGCCGGACAGGCCACCCGTATGGGCCAGCGCCACTTGGCGGCTGTCCATCTCCAGACGATCGAGGAACTTGATACTGCCCGGCTTGGTGGAGGTCAGCCGGTAGCGCAGGTCCAGCTGGGCCTGTTTCTTTTTCGGCAGCGCGGCGATAAGCCGGTCTATCACGCAGTTCTCGTGGACCATGACCACGCCCAGCCTCCAGCCCGTGACGCCGAAGTACTTGGAGAAGGAATACACGCCCAGGATGTTCTCCGGCAGCAGCGCGCCGAAGGTGTTGAACTCGTCAACGAAGCTCGCATAGACCGTGTCCGAGATGATGACCATATCGGGGTTGTGCGCCTTGATGGTCCCGGCCATGCGCCGGACCGTGTCCGCGTCGAGGGATACCGAGGTCGGGTTGGTGGGGTTGACCATGTACAGGGCCTTGACCTTCGGGTCCTTGAGCTTGGCGACCTCCGAGTCCGGCACCTGCCACTGCATGGCCTCGCTACCCCGGATGTAGACCGGTTCCAGACCGTAGTCCCGAAGGACCGGGAGTTCCAGATAGGGCGAGAAGATGGGCGTGACGATGGCCACCTTGTCGCCGGGGGTCAGGACCATGTTCTCCTTCAGGGAATTGAAGATATAGATCATGGCCGCCGTGGCGCCCTCGGTGGCGAAGAGGTTGAACTTTCCCTTGGGGGGCTTGCCGGAGAAGACCACGCGGTCCAGGTAGTGGTTGACGATGGCCTCGGTGGCCGGGAAGATGCGCGGCGGGTCGGGGTAGAAGTCGCCCTGGATGCCGTCGGTCAGTTCAAAGATCAATTCATCCGCGTCCAGTCCCGATTCCCTTGCGGCATAGTCCATGGCCTGCTCCAGGAAGACCGCGCCCGGAGCCCCCCGCTGGGCCTGGATGAACGCATTGAATCGTTCCGCCAATCCGTCCTTGGCTATTCTGAGGCCGGTGTCAGGCGCGGGGCTTTCTGACTCCGCCGTCTCAGCAGCGAACAGGGTCAGCAGCGACAGCCCTTTGCGTACTGTGGTGTTGAGAAAATTGGGGTTGCCCCGGCCCGCGTTGATCATGGAGCACTGCTGCTTGGAACAGGCCTCCTCGGCCATGTCGATGAGCCGGTTCTTGATTTCGAAGGGGCTCTCCTTGGCCAGCCCCTTCCAGTCCGGCTCGGCCGCCAGGGCGATCTCCGGTGCGGAGAGCCCGAGGAGCGTGCCTGCGCTCATGGCGGAAATGCCGAAGCAGGCTGCGTATTTGAAAAAATCGCGGCGGCTGATGAAGCCTTTCCTTGTCTGTTCGGCCGCCTCCCGGACGAACGGATGCATATCGTTGCCCATAATCGCCTCCTTTGGATCGTATAGCCTACGACGTTGGCAGATCGGGCTGAATTGTCAAGGGAATGCTACGGGATTGATCCCATGGAAGTTGGAAAGGGAACTTTTGGGGTAGTCCTATCGTGTCTCGGGCATGTGGTGGAGGTGATGGCGTGCGAAGCCCAGGGCCACGCGCGAACCGGTCTCCAGTCCACGGTTGAGGACCATATGCCGGTCGACCATTGCGGTGAAGTGCTCTCCGCCGCTGACAATGGTCGCAGTCCAGGTGAATCCTTCCCGTTCAAGACGCTCCACCTCACCTTGCAGCACGCACCAGCCAGAGGGGAAGTCGGCCTCGGCTCCCACGATGATGTCTTCGGGCCGCAGGGCGGCGTAGCCCGCGTCCCAGTCCGGCAGGGCGGGCAGCCTCTCGAAACGGGTTGCCGCGAACGTGCAGCCGTCGCCTGCGTATATGGCGGGAAAGACGTTGGTCATGCCCACGAAGGAGGCCACGAACGGGGTTGCCGGGCGGCGGAATATGTTGGTCACTTCATCTTGCTGATGGAGTTTGCCGTCCTTGATGACCGCGGCGCGTTCGGCCAGCACCATGGCGTCGGTGAAGTCGTGTGTGACCATCAGGAAAGTGGTGTCCGTGGTACGGTGGACGTCCCGCAGGGTATGGCGCAGCTCGCCCCGGAACTGCGGGTCCAGGGAGGAGAGAGGCTCGTCCAGAAGGATCACGTCCGGGCGGCAGGCCAGGGCTCGGGCCAGTGCGGTGCGTTGCTTCTCTCCGCCGCTGAGGCGCGCGGGCTTGCGGTTTTCCACGCGCGAGAGACCGAGGGTGTCAAGCAGGGCGCGGGCCTCACGCCGACCTTCTTCCTTGTTTATGCCGTGGTATCGTTGGCCGTACATCACGTTTTGCAGCACGGTCAGGTGCGGGAACAGGGCGTGGTCCTGGTAAACAAGGGCGACCTTGCGGCCTTCGGGCGGGAGGGACGTGACATCGCGTCCGCCTATCTCCACACTGCCGCCGTCGAGTTTGGTCAGTCCGGCCACGGTTTCCAATACCAGCGTCTTGCCCGAGCCGGTGGAACCCATAAGGGCGAAAAATTCGCCGGGCCGCACGTGCAGGGTGACGTGATCCAGGATAAAGCCGGGCAATTCCATGTACAGGTCGGTCAGGCGGATCATCGTTCCTTGGCTCCCGGGGTGGAAAGGGTCCGCAGCAGCAGGAAGAACAGCATGCTGACCACGATGAGGATGACGGCCACCGGCTGGGAGTACTTGAGCCCGTAAGCCGTAAAGCGCTCGTACATAAGCACCGGGGCGACCATGGGGTGGTAGGCCACGATGATGATGGCCCCGAATTCGCTGATGGCGCGGGCCATGCACATGATCATGCCGACCAGCATGTAGCGCCAGCACAGGGGCAGGGTGACACGGAAAAAGGTGGCCGCCGGGCCGGCGCCCAGGGAGCGCGAGACGTTTTCCAGGCGGCGGGGCGTGGCTTCGATGCCGGATTTGGCCGTGTTGACGTAGAATGGCATGCCCACGAAGACGAGCACGGCCACAATGCCGGTGGTCGTACCCATGATTTCGACGCCGAGGGATTGGAGAAAGGCTCCGAACACGGTGTTCGGGCTGGTCAGGCTGAGCAGGGCGATGCCCACCACCGGGTGGGGGATCATGATGGGCAGGTCCACCAGGCTCTCGACGATCTTTTTGCCGGGAAATTCATGACGGGCCAGGAAGTAGGCCAGGGGCGTGCCGAAAGCGAAGGCAATGCCAGCGGCCATGGCCGAGGTGGACATGGAGAGCCAGACCGACTTGAGGACCTCGGGGTCGGCCAGGGTCTCCACGAACACGTCCCACTTGGGGCCGGTGATGGTGAAGGCCAGCGGCAGGCCGATGAATATGAGCACCAGCGCCGCCGATGCCGTCATCCACCCCTGGAAGACGAGACCGGGGAGGGATGCAAGCACCCCTCCCCTTCCTGTTGCATTGTCAGGCATTTATCTACTCGGAAACGGTGACCAGAGGCTTGATGGCCTCGGGCAGCTTCTCCATGCCTTCCGCGCTGGTGCGCACGGGTACGAACGGAGGCTGGCCCATGTCCTTGAGAATCTTGAGGCCGCCTTCGGGCGAGAAGAGGTAAGCCAGGAAGGCGTCGGCCGCTTCCGGGTTGGGGGCCTTGTCGATCTTGGTGATACCGTAGGTGATGGACTTGCCGACACGCTCGATGAAGGTGCCGGGCTTCTTGCCGGTGACCTGGACGCGGGCGGCCTTGTAGTACGGAGTCATGGAGTAGTCGCCCAGGTTCAGGTGCTTGTCCAGGGTGACGTACTTGAGGCCGTGCTGCACGGCGACGGACAGGTATTCCCAGGCGTAGTCCATGTGGCCGGACTGGAGCAGGGAGATGAGCTCAACGGACTTGGGCCGGACGTTTTTTTCAGGACGGTTGGCCAGAAAATGCTCGTAGAGGCCGGGCTTTTCATAGAACTTTTCGGCCAGTTGCAGGACCATCAGCGAGCGGTAGCCGCAGGGGTCCAGGTTCGGGTCGGAGTGGCCCCAGACAACACCCTTGGTCAGCAGGATGTCGGCCCAGTTGTCGCTGTTGATCTTGTCGGCGAACTTGGACTTGTCCGTGTAGCAGAGCACCATCTGGTTGGAGGCGAAGCGGATGTTCCAGGAGGCGAACTTGGGGATGAGGTTCTTGTCGATGACCACGTAGTCGGCGGAGGCCATGATGTCGGCGGGCTTGCCGACCTCGGAGATCATCCGGGCCATCTTGGTGGAGCCGCCCGCTTCGCGCAGGACGTCCACTTTGGGATACATGGCTTCAAAATTCTTTTCGATCTGGGCAAAGGGGACGGACAGACTTCCGGCGTGGAAAATGATCAGCTTGCCGGACGGTTCAGCCGAGGCGTTGCCGGCGGCCAGCATGAGCGGGACGGCCAGGAACAGGACGGCGATGAACCGGGTGAAGTGTTTGGACATGATACAATCTCCTTGAGCTTTTGGTGGGTGAAAGCAATAGGTTTGGAGTATGTCGCACGCAGTGACATAATGTGTCAATTGGTTTGATAATTCAGCCCTATAGAGTCTGAATTTGGGTCAAAATGACCGTGCTTTCAGGAAATGGCCGGAAGGGTTTGCATCGAAGGTATTGTTGTCATGGCCATAAAAAAAGGACTGCGGCCATGGCCGCAGTCCTTTTATCCTACAGAAGTGTAGTTTTTGCTAGGCGTTCTGTTTCGCCTTTTTCTTCTTGCCTTCCTCGCGGTGGCGCACCAGGGCGGAGAGCTCGATCTTGCGCAGGCGCACGGACTGGGGAGTCACTTCGACCTGTTCGTCGTCCTTGATGAAGTTCAGGGCGAACTCCAGGGTCATGGGCTTGACCGGGGTCAGGATGACGGCCTCGTCCTTGCCGGAGGCGCGCATGTTGGTCAGCTTCTTTTCCTTGGATGGGTTGATGTTGATGTCGTTGTCGCGGTTGTGCTCGCCAACGATCATCCCTTCGTAGATGGCGTCGCCGGGCACGATGAACATGCGGCCGCGCGGCTCCAGGTTGAAGATGCCGTAGGCAACGCCCTTGCCCGCGCGGTCGGCCACCAGAGAGCCGGTGTAGCGGGAGGAGAACTCGCCCCGGAATTCGCCGTAGCCTTCCAGGTAGGAGTTCATGATGCCGGTGCCCTTGGTGTCGGTCAGGAATTCGTCGCGGTAGCCGATGAGGGAGCGGGAGGGGACGGAGAACTCCAGGCGGACACGGCCGGTGCCGTGGTTGACCATGTTGGTCATGCGGCCCTTGCGGGTCTGGATCTTCTCGGTGACGATGCCCATGAAGTCCTCGTCGCAGTCCACGAAGAGGTGTTCGATGGGCTCCAGCTTCTTGCCAGCCTCATCGTACTTGAAGATGACCTCGGGGCGGCCGACGGAAAGCTCAAAGCCCTCGCGGCGCATCTGCTCTACCAGAATGGCCATCTGGAACTCGCCGCGTCCCTTGACCAGGAATGCATCGCGGCTCTCGGTGTCCTCCACCTGGATGGCCACGTTGAGCAGGGTCTCCTTGAGGAGGCGCTCGCGGATCTTGTTGGACTGGACGTGGGTGCCTTCCTTGCCCGCCAGGGGAGAGGTGTTGATGCCGAAGCGCATGGACACGGTGGGCTCGTCCACGGTGATGCGGGGCAGGGCCTTGGGCGCTTCCTTGTTGCAGATGGTGTCGCCGATCTTGACGTCCTCGATGCCAGCGACGACCACGATGTCACCGGGCTGGCATGTCTCGGTGGGCACCACCTGGAGGCCGTCGTAGGTCTGGAGCTTGGTCACCTTGAGCGGGACTTCGCGGCCGCCGTCTGCCAGGCACAGGAGCTGGTCATTGGACTTGGCCGAGCCGTGGTGGACCTTGCCGATGGCGAGGCGGCCCAGGTAGTCGGAGTAGGAAAGATCGGACACGAGCATCTGGAACGGCTCGTTTTCGTCGTAGGAGGGACCGGGCACCTTGTCCACGACCATGTCGAGGAGGATATGCAGGTTCTCGCCGCGTTCCTCGGGGGACTCCATGGCGATGCCGTCGCGGCCGATGGCGTAGAGCAGGGGGAAGTCGAGCTGTTCCTCGGAGGCGTCGAGATCGATGAAGAGGTCGTAAATTTCGTCCAGCACTTCGTCGGGCCGGGCGTCCTGGCGGTCGACCTTGTTGATGACGACCATCAGGGCCAGCCCCTGCTCCAGCGCCTTCTTGAGCACGAAGCGGGTCTGGGGCAGCGGCCCCTCGGATGCGTCAACCAGCAGGATGGCGCCGTCGGCCATGGACAGGGACCGCTCCACCTCGCCACCGAAGTCGGCGTGGCCGGGAGTGTCGATGATGTTGATCTTCACGTCCTTCCAGCTGACGGAACAGTTCTTGGCCGCGATGGTGATGCCGCGTTCGCGTTCCAGATCCATGGAATCCATGATCCGGTCGTCCACTTCCTGTCCCTCGCGGAACAGGCCGGACTGCTTGAACATGGCGTCAACCAGGGTGGTCTTGCCGTGGTCGACGTGGGCGATGATAGCGATATTGCGCAGTTTGTCGTTGGTTGTCTTGGTGCTCATGGAGTCTCCGATAATATGTAATGGGCGCAGGTGCGCAGGGAAGCGGTTAACCGAAAGCGCGACGCGACGCAAGCAGAGAATGCGTGACGCCGCAGGTTCCCGTTCAAATCCGGGTAAAATTGGTGTAGTTTGGCGTTTCGCGTTACTTTTCCCCGTTCCACCTCCGGAGGCTCCCATGACCCAATCCCCATCTGCCGGGAAAATCTTCACCACCGCTCTAATCGTTACAGGAAATATGGTCGGCGCAGGCATCCTGGCTCTGCCCATCAATCTCGGCCCGGCCGGGCTGCTGCCCGCCGTGGGCGGCGCGCTGGCCGTCTGGGCGCTCATGACCACGACCGGTCTGGTTATCGCCCGGCAGCCGTTTCTGGCACAGAACCGCGACGCCGACCTGCCCACCTTTTTCGAGGCCGTGCTCGGCCCTGCGGGAAAGTGGATCAGCGTGGCCGCCAACCTAGTTATCCTCTACGGCCTGCTCACCGCCTATCTTGCCGGGGTCGCCTCGGTGGCGGTCAATTCCCTGGATGTGGCCCTGCCCGAGTGGGCCGTGCTGCTCATCTATTTCTGTCCGGCCACACTGCTGGCTTCTTTCGGCGAGATGGTCCTTCGGCGGGGCAACGCCCTGCTTATGACGCTCATGTGGCTGCTCTTCGGCACACTGCTGTTGCTGGTCATTCCCCACTTCAAGGGCGGCGATCCCATGGCCATGGATATGACCTTCTTCACCTCGGGTCTGCCGATCCTGGTGGTGGCCTTCAATTTCCACAACGTGGTGCCGACCCTGTGCCGGTCTCTGGGGCATGATCGCAGGGCCATCACCAAGGCCATCTGGCTCGGCTCAGGTCTGGGCATGGCCATGACCGTGGCCTGGACCGTGGCCGTCATGGCGACCCTGCCTATGGAGGCGGCGAACGGGGTGGACATCCTGACCGCGTTCAAGCTCAACCAGCCCGCCACGGTGCCCCTGGACAAGCTGATCAACTCCACGGTCTTCGTAGACGCGTCCATCGCCTTCGCCGTGGTCGCCATGTCCACCTCCTACATCGCCACCGGCGTGGCCCTGATGAGTTTCCTCAAGGACGTGACGAAGGATACTGTGCGCAGCCCTGCGGTCCGCTGGGTCATGGCCTTCCTGCCGCCCCTGGCCGTGGGCGCGGTCTATCCGGACATCTTTCTCAAGGCCCTCAACGTGGTCGGCGGCCTGGGCGTGGGTACCCTGTTCGGCATCCTGCCCGGCCTGCTTCTGGTCAGGCAGGGTGCGCCCGGCTCCCGGATGCGCCTGGCGGGCTGGTGTGTCATCGCCTTTTTCACCCTGGTCCTGATTGTGGAAGTGGGACAGGAGGCGGGCATGTTGCGCATCAGTCCCGACGTGGAGTACTGGACCGCCATTCGAAACCAATACGGGAGATGATCATGGAATATCGCACGGAGCATGACAGCCTCGGTGAGGTCGAGGTCCCGGCAGAGGCCTACTACGGAGTGCAGACCCTGCGAGCCAGGGAAAACTTTCACATCACGGGCGTGCCCATGTCCCATTATCCGCGCCTGATCGAGGCCCTGGCCTACGTGAAGCTGGCCGCGGCCGAAGCCAACGCATCACTGGGCATGTTGGACGAGGACAGGAGCCGGGCCATCTGCCGCGCCTGCGAGGAACTGATCTCGGGCAAATTGCACGATCAGTTCGTTGTGGACGTCGTTCAGGGCGGGGCGGGTACCTCGGCCAACATGAACGCCAACGAAGTGGTTTGCAATCGGGCCCTGGAGCTGATGGGGCGCCCCAAGGGAGACTATGAGCACCTGCACCCCCTCAATCATGTGAACATGTCCCAGTCCACCAATGATGTCTTTCCTTCGGCCCTGAACATCGCCTTGATCCTGGAGTTGCGCGAACTGATGGAGGCCATGCGCCATCTGCAACACGCCTTTGCCCGCAAGGGGGATGAGTTCGCCGACGTGCTCAAGATGGGGCGCACCCAGTTGCAGGACGCCGTCCCCATGACTTTGGGGCAGGAATTCACTGCCTGGGCCGTAACCGTGGGCGAGGACATCCAGCGCGTGGACGAGGCCGAGGACCTGGTCTACGAGATCAATATGGGGGCAACGGCCATCGGCACGGGGCTCAACTCGCACCCGGATTATGCACGGACCGTGACCGAAAAGCTTGTGGAGATCACCACCCTCAATTTGAAGCAGTCCCCTGATCTGGTGGAAGCCACCCAGGACACCGGAGTCTATGTCCAGCTTTCGGGTGTGCTCAAGCGGGTGGCCGTGAAGCTTTCCAAGATATGCAACGACCTGCGCCTGCTCTCCAGCGGGCCCCGGTGCGGGATCAACGAGATCAACCTGCCGCCCATGCAGCCCGGTTCGTCGATCATGCCGGGTAAGGTCAACCCGGTCATCCCCGAGGTGGTCAACCAGGTGGCCTTCGCCGTCATCGGTCATGATGTGACCATTTCAATGGCATCTGAAGCGGGGCAGCTTGAGCTCAACGTCATGGAGCCGGTCATCGGCTACTCCCTGTTCCAGTCCATCAACATGCTCAGGCGGGCCTGCCTTACTCTGGCGGACAAGTGCGTGAGCGGAATCACGGCCAACCGCGAGCGGTGCCGTGAGCTGGTGGAGCATTCCATTGGCCTGGTCACCGCGCTCAATCCGTACATCGGGTACGAGAAGTCTGCCGAGATCGCCAAGGAAGCCATGCGAACCGGCGGCTCCGTGTATGCCATCGTGTTGGAGAAAGGGTACCTTACCCGGGAGCAGTTGGACGAGATTCTCAAGCCGGAGAACATGGTCCGGCCCCGATACACGAAGTGACGCCTACCGATATTGCTCCAGGATGGCCTTGAGGCTGCCGTCCTTGCGCATGGTTTCGAATTCGCGATCGAAGGTCTTGATGAATTCCCGGCAATCCCACGTCTTGGTGAAGGCAAAGCGGTAGGGCGCCGTGTGGATCGGCTTCTCGCTGAAGCGGAAATCGTCTTTGCCTAGGTCGTCGTTGTTCCTGATGATCCATTCGGCCACGATCTTGTTGGCCACAGCCACATCCACGTGCCCCCGCTGGAGCATGCGCATGAGGGATTCCGTGGAGTTGGCGTTGCGCCGCAGGATGCTGCCGTCCCGGAAGCGATCCTCCAGTGTGGGATAGGTGTAGCCGAGGATGGTGCCGACGTTCAGGCCGGTCATGGCGTTGGGGGTGGTGAAGAGTCTCCATTCCTTACGGAACAGGATGTAGTCTGAACTGGAGGTGACCGGAGTGGTCCAGCGGAAGCTCTCGGGGTCGTCGACCCACTCCATGGCCTTGGGGAGGGCGTCCACCGTTCCCTCCCTCAACTGCATGAGCGCCCGTTTTTCCGGAAGATGAACCAAGGTCAACTCGCGTCCGTCCCGTCGGGTCACCTCACGCATGATGTCGATCATGATTCCGCGGTCCCCGCCCTGGTTGTCCGCAGGGATGACATAGGGAGGCCATCCGGTCTGGGGGACCGCCAGGATTATCTTCTCCTTTTCGGCAAAGGCGCTCAGCGCGCCCGGACCGAACAGCGCGCTCCAGAATAACGGGAGCAGCATGAAGGGCAGGAGGCGGAAGAAGGGCTTGGTGAACATGTGAGTAGTCGTTTACAAGTTTAAAACGTCAATAATATAGGTAATCCGGTGGTGTTAGTCCACTATATTTTGATAAATGGACGGTGACGTCATGGGGACATTGCCTTTTGCCCGGCCATTCAGTATATTTCTAGAGAATTTCGAGAGGGTCTTGCGGATTTTCCTCGAAGCGGATCGCCGGCCGGGATGGGTCTGTGTTTCGCGGCGGTTCCAGTTACGCCCAACAATCCGCACGGTGGAGGGTACCATGCGCCGCATCCTGGCTTTGTTCGCTGTTTCGGTCCTGCTGGCCATGACCGGGTGCGCCTCCCACGTCCCTTCCTCCCCGCCATCGGGCGGGAAGATCTCTGCTCCCCGGACCTATGATCCCAAGACCAAGCCGTACACCGTCCTCGGCAGGACGTATTATCCGCTCCAGAGCGCGGCAGGATACGACGAGGTAGGCCTGGCCTCCTGGTATGGGTCGGATTTTCACGGCAACAAGACGGCAGACGGTCGGACATACAACATGTACGGCATTTCCGCAGCCCACAAGACCCTGCCTCTCGGGACGCGCGTCAGGGTGACCAACCTTGAGAACGACCGTTCGGTAGAGCTGACCATAAATGACAGGGGCCCGTTCGTCCGAGGCCGTATTCTGGATCTGTCCTATGGCGCGGCCAAGCGGCTGGGCACGGTGGAGCGGGGCGTGGCCAAGGTCAGGATTACCGCTCTCGGCGCGGCACCGGGCGCGAAACGGGTGCAGGTGGTCAAGAGTGCCATCAAATACTACCATGTCCGGGTGGGGGCGTTTGCCGTTCGGGACAACGCCGAACGCACACACCGCAGGCTGGTGGCAGCGGGCTACACGGGCGCGGTCATCAACACCGTGAATCGCGACGGCCAGATTCTTCATATCGTACAGGCGGGCAGCTTCGTCAGCCGCGACAAGGCCGAGGCGGTCCAGCTCCGGTTGAAGTCGCAGTTCCCGACCTGCTACATCGTCAGCTAGCTTTCACCTCCCGGGCTTCGGGGAGGCGCTTGTCTCTGGGGATCATTCCGGGAAGAGCTAGGCCTTTTCCTTTTTTGCTCACCGTTTGTCTGTAGGTAGCCCGTCAGTGCCAAAGCCTTTCGTCGGGTGGCGCTGTTGTCTTAGCTCAGGGCGTTGAGGTCTCGTCTGCTGTTGAAGCGGAAAAGACGCCGCCCACTGCGTATTGCGATACGCAAGGGTGCCGTCTTTTCGCAGCATGCCTGGGGTATAAGATCTCGTAAGCTCGGAAACTCGCTAACGATTCACTTAACGAAGCGGCTGTCCGTGTCTACTGCTTCAGGTGCCAGACGCCCTTGTCGTCGCGCCAGGCCTTGGCCATGACTTCGCGGCCGTCCTTGTCCTTGATGATCACGTCACGGTAGACCTTGCTTTCGGAGACATAGGGGTGGCCGGGAGTGGCGGCGTAGGCTTCGCCGGTATCCGGGTTGGTCCAGGAAGTGGTCTGGCCGGACTTGTTGTGCTCCATGGAGTACTGGAGTTTCTGTTCATCGGACTTGTCCCACTCGTTGCCCACGATATAGCCCATGAGCACGCCGACTCCGGCGCCTACGGCTGCGCCGAGGAGCTTGTCCTTGAAGGTGAGCGCGCCGATGGTGGCACCGGCGAGGCCGCCGACAGTGGCGCCTTGTTGGGCCTTGTTGGCAGCGCAACCGAAACCCGCCACCAAAAAGCAGGCGAGGATAAGAGGGGTAATGTAACGTTTCATGACGTACCTTCCTTGTTTGAGTGTCATTCGAACCATAGCGCACTCTCGACTTTGTTGTACAGCCCGTTCACTGAAATTGCACAAAAAAATGAACTGAAGGCGAGGTTGGTGAGGGAGATTGCGGTCCGCCTTTTGCATATTGCGAAAATGGCGTATTTACGTAATGGACGCGAGAGTGAAACCAAGAGACTCCTATGAAAAGCATGCGAAATATACTGATTATCCTGGCGCTTATTCTGCTGTTGCCCATGACGGCCCGGGCGGAGAAGGCCAAGAAGACCGTTTTGTACATCAACTCCTACCATCACGGGTACCGGTGGTCCGATGCCATCCTCGAGGGAATCAGGTCGGTCTTCGACGACTGTGATTTCAAGATAGATCTCCAGGTGGAATATATGGACACCAAGCGGTTCAGCTACGAGGAAGTGGCGGACATGCTTCTGCGCCTCTACCGGGAGAAATACCGCAACGAGGACTTCGATATCGTCATGGTTTCGGACAATGACGCTTTCCGTTTTGCCATGGAGCATCGGGACACGCTCTTTCCCGGTGTCCCCCTGGTGTTCTGCGGCGTCAACGATTTTGATGAAAAAGCCTTGAACTCAGGGAACATAACCGGGGTGATCGAGAACTTCGATCTTGGGCAAACCCTGGACGTGGCACTCAAACTCCATCCGGACAAGCGACGTATGGTGGTCGTGGGCGACGACTCCACCGCAGCCGTGGCCATTCGGCACCAGGTCGAGGCCAAGGTGCCCGAGTACAAGGGGCGCCTGACCGTGGAGTATTGGACGCACCTGACCCTGCAGCAGGTCCTGGACAGACTGCAGACACTGGACCAGGACACCTTTCTCTTCTTCATCCCCTTCTATCAGGTCATCGGGGGGCGCTACTACACGGCGGAAGAGGTCATGGAGGCCATCTACGAGCGGTCCACCGTGCCCATATACACGGCGTGGGAGTTTCTGCTGGGGCACGGCGCACTGGGCGGCGGCCTGATCTCCGGTTTCATGAACGGCGAGAAAGGGGCCGAGATGGCCCTGCGTATCCTCAAGGGGGATAAGGCCGACTCCATCCCCGTCTACCGCAAGCCCATCGGGAATTATGAATTCGATTATAACGTCCTGTCCCGGCTCAACATTCACGAGAAGCAACTGCCTCCCGGCAGCCGGATCATCAACGCGCCAGACCCTTTTTACGAGCTGCCCAAGGAACTCTTCTGGACCATCATCATCAGCCTAGTGATCCTCGTCGTGGTCATGTTCTTCCTGACAGTGACGATGATTGAGCGCAGGAAGGTGGAGCGGAAGATCAAGGATCAGCTCGCGTTCCAGGAGACCCTCATGGACACCGTGCCTCATCTGGTGTCGTGGAAGGACGTCAACGGCAGGTATCTCGGCATCAACCGACCCTATGCCGAGTTCTTCGGGTATGAAGATCCCCACAAGGTCGTGGGCAAATCGGCCCGCGAAGTCATGCGTGACCGCAATCACGTGGAATGGGCGGTGGAGGCCGACCGGGCGGTGATCAGCCAGCGCGACGTGTTCCGCAAGGTTCGTCGAAAATTGCCGGACGCCGATGGCAGTATGGCCTGGCTCGAGATCAACAAGGTGCCCATCCGGGACCAGGCCGGCAACGTGGTCGGCGTGCTCAGTACGGCGGAGAACGTGACCAAGGAGTTGAACCTTGAGAAACAGTTGCTCCAGTCCCAGAAACTGGAAGCTATCGGCACGCTTGCTGGTGGGATTGCCCATGATTTCAATAACATCCTGACATCCATCATCAACTCCACCGAGTTGGCCGTGGGTGATGTCGATCCTGATTCCGTGACCGCCAATGACATGCGCCGGGTGCTGAAGGCGGCCCGACGCGGCGGCCGGGTGGTCAAGCAGATCCTGGCCTTCAGTCGTCCGTCCACGGAAGGGTTTACCTCCACGGACGTGGGCGCGGTGGTGTCTGAAGTCCTCGGTCTGCTGGAGGCCTCCATGCCGGGCAACATCAAGGTTCGTTCCACCATTGCAGGCGGGCTGGCCCGGGTTCAGGCCGATCCCACCCAACTGCACCAGGTGGTCATGAATCTGTGCACCAACGCCTTCCACGCTCTGCGCGAGACCGGAGGCACTATCGGCATGCGGGTGGACCAGGCCCTTCTGGACGATGAGGCCGCAGGTATGCTCGGGTTGATCCCCGGCGACTACGTGCGACTGAGCATCGAGGACGACGGCCCGGGCATTCCCCAGGACATCGTGGACAAGATTTTCGATCCGTTCTTTTCAACCAAGGACAAGACCGAAGGCACCGGGCTGGGGTTGGCCGTGGTCCACGGCATCGTCCGGTCCCACCGGGGCGGCCTCAGGGTTCTCGGTCGGGAGGGCGGCGGAACGGTCTTCGAGGTGTACCTGCCGAGGGGTGACGAAGCAGAGGAGGAGCATGGCGGCAACGGCCCGAAAGGCCGGCGGGGCTGGGCGCACATTCTTTTTGTGGAGGACGATGAGGATCAGCTTTTGACTACGCCGCGCCTGCTGGAGAACATGGGATATCGGGTCACGGCCCTGCGCGAGCCGGAAGAGGCGCTCATTCGGGCCAAGGCCACGCCGCGCCTTTTCGACCTGCTCATCACGGACTACGACATGCCCGGCATGAGCGGAGCTCAACTGGCGCGGCAGGTGTCCGAGTTCCTGCCGGACCTGCCGGTAATCCTGGTTTCCGGCCGCGAGGACGCGGCCACTGCCGCCTCGCACTTGCCCAATGTCCGTCAGGTGGTTATCAAACCCTACGACAAAGACTACCTTTCGGGCGCCATCGAGAGCGTCCTTGAAGTCGAATAGCGGGCCTTCAGGGGGGCAATGTGGCTCAAATACTGGTCATAGACGACGATTTTGAAGTTTGCGAAACAATGGAAAGCCTGATCTCCAGGCTGACCCATCAGAGCGACTCGGCTCATACTCTGGAGGAGGGCCTCCGGCTGGCGCGCGCCAAGGATTACGACGTGATATTCCTTGATGTCAGGCTGCCCGACGGCAACTCCCTGGACATCCTGCCGGAGATTATGGCCCTGCCGCAGCCGCCAGAGGTGATCATTCTCACGGGCAAGGGCGATCCGGACGGCGCAGAGGTGGCCATCGAGGGCGGTGCGTGGGACTACCTGCTCAAACCCTCCAGCGTTCGCGAGATTTCCCTGACGCTGGGGCGCGCCTTGAAATACCATGAGGAAAAGGTCGGCAAGATCAAGGGCAACGGCCTGGATCGAAGCAACGTGGTGGGCTCGAGTCCGTCCATCAAGGCGAGCCTGGAACTCATGTCACAGGCCGCCCGGTCCGATTCCAACGTGCTGATCACCGGCCAGACCGGGACCGGCAAGGAGTTGTTCGCCTCAACCATCCACGCCAATTCCAAGCGCAAGTCCGGCCAGTTCGTGGTGGTGGATTGCGCCGGATTGACGGAATCCCTTGTGGAATCGACGCTTTTCGGCCACCGCAAAGGGGCTTTCACCGGAGCCCAGACCGACCGCACCGGGCTGGTCAAGGTGGCTGACGGCGGCACGCTCTTTCTGGACGAGGTCGGCGAGATGCCGCTTTCCCTGCAGAAGTCCTTTTTACGGGTGCTTCAGGAGCATACCTTCCGGCCCGTGGGCGACACCCGAGAGCAGACCAGCGATTTCAGGCTCATAGCGGCTACCAACAGAGACCTGGACGAGATGGTGGAGCAGGGCACCTTCCGTTCCGATCTGCTTTTCCGGATCAAGACGATGCGCATTCACCTGGCCCCGCTCAGTCAGCGCAGTGAGGACATTCGCGACCTGGCCCGTTTCAAGGTGGCCCGGCTCTGCGAGCAGTACGGCATGGGCGGCAAAGCCTTTGGGTCGGATTTCTTCACGACTCTGGAGAGCCATTCTTGGCCTGGCAATGTTCGGGAATTATTCAATATTCTCGAGAGAGCCGTGGTCGCCTCCGGTGACGAGAAGACGCTCTACGCCATGCATTTGCCGCGTACCCTGCGTATCCAGGTGGCCAAGTCCCAGATCAAGCGCATGACCGGAACCGAGGTCCTGGAGGAGGGCGACTGCCCGGCGGAGTCCGTGGGTGTCCGAAAAATCGGACAGGAGATTTTCGAAGATATCTTTGATGAGGAGCTGCCCTCACTGCGCGAGTTCAAGGGCGTTGCGGAAAAGGTCTATCTGGGGGAGTTGATTCGCCAATGTGAAGGCGATCTGCCTAGAATTCTCAAGGCCTCCAAGCTTTCCCGGTCCCATTTTTACTCGTTGCTCAAGAAATACGGCTTGTCATTGTAAGGGGGCATTGGGAGAGTGGGCGAAAAAGTCGTCCTACCGGCCGGGAGCGGGCAGAAAATTGAGGATTTTTGTTGCAGACGCTATTTTTTGACTTCCCCTCATTTGCGCTAGCGTGTAAAGGGAGGAAATACTTTCGCGTTCAATTGTTGATAAACCCATCTGATAAAACGTAGGAGAGACAGAATGACCAAAGCAGAACTCGTTGCCAAAATTGCCGAGAAAAACGGCACTTCCAAAGCCCAGGCCGAAGCTTCCATGAATGCCATTCTCGATATCATCACGGATGAGCTGGCCGCTGGCAACAAGCTGACCCTTACCGGCTTCGGCACCTTCAGCGTGTCCGAGCGCAAGGCTCGCACCGGCCGCAACCCCCGCACTGGCGCCGAGATCAAGATCCCGGCCACCAAGGTTGCCCAGTTCAAGCCCGGCAAGGTTCTGAAAGAAGCTGTCAAATAGTTTCCGTCCGCATGGACATAGAAAAGACCCCGCCTCATTTCGGCGGGGTCTTTTTTTATTCGTCTGTTGTGAGGACCTGCAACACCGTGCTATTCTTGCATCAAATCTGGAAACAAGCGCCGGGGAGGCATGATGAGTCAGTTGACGCTGCTGTTGGAGAAGATGGGGGAGCTGGAAGAGGAGTTGACACGGGAGTTGGCCCGAAAGCAGGAAAAGTGGCGTTTCACCATCGAGCGCAAGAAGGTCCGTTTCAGCGAAGAGGTCAGGGCGCGGCACCGCGAACTGTTGTCCAAATTTTCGGACTATGTCTATGATTCCGGATTCTTCATTGTCCTTACCGTGCCCGTTATCTGGGCGGCGCTGGTCCCCGTTCTGTTTCTCGACGCGGTTGTCTGCGTCTACCAGCTTGTCTGTTTTCCGGTATACGGCATCCCGCGCGTCAAACGGAGCGACTACGTGGTCATGGATCGCCACTCGCTTCAGTACCTCAACTGGCTGGAGAAGCTTAATTGTGCTTATTGCGGCTATTTCAACGGGCTCATGAGCTTTGTCCGTGAGGTAGCGGCCCGCACCGAGCAGTATTGGTGTCCGGTCCGGCACGCCCGTCCGGTGAAGTCGGTCCACAGTCGCTACAAGACCTTTTTCGACTACGGCGACGCCCAGGGCTACCGCGATGGATTGGCCCGCGTCAGGCGTGAATATGACGACGTGCGCTAGGGGGTGAACTCATGGCTGACGCACCAAGATCCTATTGTGAGTATGTCGCGGGTCTCGAAAGGGACAACCTGCACCGCATCTATCACGACACGGCCTACGGCTTTCCGCTGGACGATGACAACGCCCTGTTTGAGCGGCTCATCCTGGAGATAAACCAGGCCGGGCTGAGTTGGGACCTCATGCTCAGGAAGCAGGAGAATTTTCGTGCGGCGTATGACGGTTTCGACATTGCCGCCGTGGCCGCTTACGGCGAGGCGGAGCGGGAGCGACTTCTGAATGACGCAGGAATCGTCCGCAACCGGCTCAAGGTCGGCGCGGCTATCCACAACGCAAACGTCATCCTGGGACTGCAACGGGAGCACTGCTCCTTCAAGGCCTGGCTGGATCAATGCCATCCGCTGTCCAAGGCGGACTGGACCAAGTTGTTCAAGAAGACCTTCAAGTTTACCGGTGGCGAGATCGTGGGCGAGTTCCTGATGAGCTGTGGCTACCTGCCTGGTGCGCACGTCGAGGACTGTCCTGTGCATGCGGAGATTTTAGAACTGGAGCCGCCGTGGACGCGCAAATAGGCGCAAGCGGAAGGAATTCGCTCTTTCGTTGTCTCCAGCCGAAAAATACGCTACTCCTCGCCGACAAATGGAGAAAACAGTATGGATGAAAATGTCATAGCCGATCTGAAGCTCGCTTTTGCCTGCGACCTCTACGAAACCGTCAAGGCCGCCCGGAAGAACCGGGACGAGAGTGTATTCCGTCACACCATGGCCGACGAAGACGGACAGATGGTCTTTGCCTCGGTTTTTCCCAAGAAGGACGTTCTGGAGATCCCCGACCTGACCGGGGAGTTCGCTTCCAGGCTCAAGACGTTCAACCTCCTGGGCGTGATCACGGACGGCAAGAGCGGTCTGGATGTGTTCTACCTGGGCGGCCTGAACAAGCCGTTCACTTCGCTCACCGATGCCAGAGACATCGACGGCATATTGGAGGAGGAGGCCCTGGCCGCCTTCCTGCAACTCTATTTCAAGGTCAAGGGTGTCATGATCGACATCTCCCGAATGAACCATGAGGAGTTTCTCCAGGCCGTGGAGAGCGAGGTCTTCAAAAACACTTCGTTCGCCGAGATGCAGGAGATAGGCGCGCTGCTCGACGAGTTTGAGCAGTAGGTCGGAAAATGAAACGATTAAAGGGGACGTCCTGGCGGGCGTCCCCTTTTTTTGCGGTAAAATCGGGTCGGGCGTCAGCCCCCGGCTTCTTCCAGGGTCCGTTTCACGGCCATGTCCAGCATGGCCGTGTGCAGGCGGATGGAGATGGATTCGCTCTGTTCCACGTTTTCCACCAGTTCGCGTAGCTTGTCCACGGCCTCCAGACTGGCTGTGACCACCATCTCGCTTGGCTCCAACGTGCATTGGCGAATGCGCTCAAGCACATTCTCCAGATCATGGGAAAGCTTCTCTATGGTGAAGAGCTCGAGCAGGTTGGCCCCGGCTTTGACCGAGTGGGCGTCGCGAAAGATGGAATTGACCAGTCGAGTGTCGCACTCCCGACGTTGTTCCAGCGTCAGGAGGCCTGATTCGATGGAGTCCAGTCTTTCCAAGGTTTCCTCGAGGTAGATCTCGAGGACGTCGTCACGTTGAGTCAAACGAAATATCCTTATATTCGACCATGAATCAGCTTCATGGCTTCCTCCGGAATGGTGTGCAGGTCGGGCTTGGTTATCTGCAGGTCTGCACCCACGGAGTCACCCTTGTGCTTGAGTTCCTTGGTGATGATGGAAGAGTACAGGATGACCGGGAGCTTTTGCAAGACCGGATCTTCCTTGATGTTCTTGGTAAGGCTGAAGCCATCCATGAGCGGCATCTCAATGTCGGAGACCACGAGGTCGACGTATTCGGTGATGTCCTTGCCCTCCGCTTCGGCCTGTGCCTTCAGGGCGAAGATCTTCTGGTAGGCTTCGTTGCCGTTGTTGGTGATTATGGGCTTGAATCCTGCATCGGCCAAGCTCTTTTCCACCATCATGCGGATTGTGGCGGAGTCGTCGGCCACCAGAATTTTGTATTCCCTGTCCGTCATGGGCACGTCGTTGCTTTCGGGCTGGGGGTCAATCTGCGTCAGGATGGTTTCCAGGTCGAGAAGCTGGATGAACCGCTCGCCCTTGTCGACCAGGCCGACGATGGCGTCCGTGGATTGGGAGATGACGCTGGTGGGCGGGATCACCTCGCCCCATCCCACGCGGTGAATTTCGGTGACGCCGGAGACCAGGAACCCGGTCACCGTCTTGGAGAATTCCGTAACAATGACGATGTCGCGCTCGGTCTTGGGCATGTTCAGTTCAAGCCAGACCGACAGGTCCAGCACGGGCAGGATCAGGTCGCGCAGGGGGATGGTTCCCATGAACGAGGGATGGGGGGCTGATTCCGGCGGTTCGAGGTTGGGCGTTTCGATGACCTGCATGACCTTGGCCACGTTGATGCCGAAATAGTTCTTGACCTCCTCGCCGTTGTCCAAGACCTCGACGATATAAAATTCAAGAATTTCAAGCTCGTTTGTGCCTGTTTCCAGCAGTATGCCGGTGTCGATTGCGCTCTTGCTCACGATGTTTCCCCCGTTGCTCGTTTCCCGTTGGTATAAAGGATGTTTCTTGAAGTATCTATATCCCGCCCCCCTCTTTGTGTCCACGATATTGGGTTGTATGCCGTAAATTTATAATGCCTCCGATGTGTTCCGCAACTTCGGGACGCGGTCCTTGACTCTCCCGGCAAGGCCATGCACAAGGAAATCATGGGAACTGCCGCAATGATCTAACCGGAGAACGCGATGCACGAAACGGATATGCCCAACCCATCGGAAATTCAAAAGAAAGTTGCAAACAGGCTAGAAAAGTCCGCCGAAGAACTCATTCCGTGGTTCTTGAGCGAGATGCCGGAATACTATTTCCGGACTCACGGGGAGGAGGAACAGGTCCAGCACATCATGGCTCTGGTCTCCGGCATGGTCCGCACCGAGAAACAGTCCATGGTGCTCCATTCGCCCTGCGGCACCATGGTTACCCACATTACGCCAGGCGGCGATATGCGGGCCCTGGCGGGCGTTCTTGCCAAGTACCGGGACAAGGACATTCAGATAGCCCGCATCTACTCCAGCAGGGATGACTCCATCAGGCTGGACACGCTTATTTTCGGCCCCAAGGCCAGGTGCTCCGCCGGGGCGGACCTTGATCGGGCTCTGGCCATGGCCCGCGGTGGAGCCGTTGAGGTCGGGGCGAGCGAGGTCGAGGCGTTCGAGCGATTCCTGTCGCAGGCAACCGAGGATTACATAGAGAAATTCGACCCCGACAGGGCGGTACGCCATTTTCGCGCATGCAATTGCGTGGAGCATCGCGAGCGTGTGTTCGTCGAACTGGAAAAGGACGTTCATCCCGGTTTTGATCGCGTCTCCGTGGCCATGTCCAATCCTCCGCGCAAAGGGCTGCTCCTTCGCGTGGTCAACGTCTTCGCCCGTGAGGACATTCCTGTTGACCGCGCCTATTCCGACGAGTTCGAACCGGACGGAAAGCCGTCTATGGTTGTCATGAGCTTCTATCTGGATCGCTCCCGCATTGATCTTGAAGCCGATTCGGAGCAGTGGCGCCGCCTGGAGCGGCAACTGCGGCTGACCAAGTGGTTCGCCTTCCACGGTCTGGAGGCTCTGGCCGAGGAAGAAGGATGGGAACTGGGCCAGGTCATGCTCATGCAGGCGGCGGGCGAGTTCGCCCATCAGTTCCTCATTCGTGAGAATATGCACGCCTACACCTCCAGCCGGATCACCTACGCCCTGCTCAAGCACCGGGACATCGCCGAATTGCTCATGAAGTACTTCAACGCCCGGCTCAACCCGGATTTCCGGGGCGACAGGGAGCGCGCGCGGGTGGAGGCCCGTCGGGCCGTTCGGGAGGCCCTGCGCCAGGTGGACAGCGCGGTCAATCGGCGCATCCTCACCTACATTTACCGATTCATCCGTTTCACCCTTCGGACAAACTACTATCTCCCGGACAAGCTTGGCCTGAGTTTCCGGCTCGACCCGCTCATTCTCGCACCCATGCCCAGGAGCCAGCGGCCCTTCGGCATCTACTGCTTTCACGGCCCGTATTCCTTCGCCTTCCAGGTCCGCTACCGCGACACGGCCAGGGGCGGAGTGCGTGTGGTACGCACCTGGTCCCAGGATCATTTCGAGGTGGAGTCCAACCGTCTCTTCGACGAGGTGACCAAGCTCGCTTCGGCCCAGCAGTTCAAGAACAAGGATATCCCCGAGGGCGGCTCCAAGGCCGTCATCCTCCTCGGCCCCGAGGCGGACGTGGACCTGGCGGTCAAGTCCATGATCGACTCCTTCCTCGACCTGCTGGTCGTGCCCGAGGGAGCGGAGGGATATGTCCAGCCCGGCATCGTGGACTACCTGAACCGCGAGGAGCTGATCTATCTGGGGCCGGACGAGAACATCACCCCGTCCCACATCGAATGGATTGCGGAGCGGGCTCTCATGCGGGGCTACAAGCGGCCGAGCGCCTTCATGTCCTCCAAGCCGGGAGCGGGCATTGCCCACAAGGAATACGGTGTGACCAGCGAAGGCGTCATAGTCTTTGCCGAGGAGTTGCTCAGGACGCTGGGCATCGACCCCCGCAGCGAGCCGTTTACGGTCAAACTCACGGGCGGTCCCGCCGGGGATGTGGCCTCCAATGTGATGAAAATTCTCATTCGCGAGTACGGCGACAATGCCCGTATCGTTGCCATGAGCGACGGCCATGGCGCGGTGCACGATCCAGACGGCATGGATCATGGAGAGCTGCTCCGGCTCATTCGGGGCGGGTTGCGGACTCACAACTTCGACAAGGCCCTGTTGCGGGGAGAGGGGGCCATCGCCGTGTCCACGGAGGACCCGGACGGCGTCCGCGTCCGCAATGAACTGCACAACACCGTGGTGGCGGACCTGTTCATCCCTTCGGGGGGAAGACCCGACACCATCAACATGTCCAACTGGAAGAAGTTCCTGCAGAAGGGCGGCGAACCGTCAGCACGGGGCGTGGTCGAGGGCGCCAATATCTTTATCTCCGCTGACGCTCGGGCCGAGCTGGAAAAGGCGGGGGTCCTGGTCATCCCCGGTCCTTCGGCCAACAAGACCGGAGTGATTTGCTCGTCCTACGAGATCCTGGCAGGGCTGATCCTGAGCGAAGCCGAGTTCCTGGAGATCAAGGGAGACTATGTGACCCAGCTTCTGGCCATCCTGCGCAGCCGGGCACGGAGTGAGGCCAAGGTGCTCATGCACGAGTACAAGTTGGCCGGTGGCATACGCACCATCACCGAGCTCTCCTACGAGTTGTCGGAATCCATCAACGCCCTGGGCGACCGGGTGGCCGCAGTGCTGGAGGAGAGTGTGGACAAGGTGGAGGATGATCCCAGGCTGTGCGACGTGCTGCTCGCCTATTGCCCGGATGTTCTGGTAGAGAGATATCGTGAGCGGATCATTGCGGACCTGCCGCGACGTCACCAGCTCGCCCTGATCGCCGCCTCGGTGGCCGCCCGGATGCATTACCACGAAGGGATGGGGTGGGCTAATCGGTTGCTGACGATCAGGGATGTCCCGTCCGTCATCTTCAACTACCTTGAAGAGGAAAAGGAGATGGCCGCTATTCTTGCTGAAATACGGGGAAGTGAATTGGAGAATAAAGAAAATTTGCTTGAAATACTGTATTTTGCAGGAAGGAAGTATCTCACGCTGCATCGGCTCGGATTGACCTGATCATGGGCGTGTTTTTGTTTTGGAAAAAAGTGATTGAAAAAGATTCTCAAATTAACTAGGATTCATTCCTGATAAGAAGCCAACCCATTAAGGAGTAATAGACATGACTGAACGCACCGGAGCCGCTACTTTTCAAGGCAATCCCCTGACCCTGGTCGGTCCTGAAATCAAAGTGGGCGATGCCGCCCCTGACTTTGCCCTGGCCGCCAATGACCTTTCTCCCGCCACCCTTGCCGACTATGCCGGAAAAGTCCTGGTTATCGCCGCTGTCCCTTCCCTGGACACCCCGGTCTGCGACATGGAAACCCGCCGGTTCAACACCGAGGCCGCAGCCCTTGGCAACGCGGTCAAGATTCTGACCGTGTCCATGGACCTGCCTTTCGCCCAGGCCCGCTGGTGCGGGGCCGCCGGAGTAGAGGCGGTCCAAACTCTGTCCGATCACAAGGACGCTTCCTTCGGCGAAGGGTGGGGCACCCTGATCAAGGAGCTTCGCCTGCTCACCCGCGCCGTGTTCGTCGTGGGCAAGGACGGCAAGGTAGCCTATGTGCAGTACCTTTCCGAGATTACGGAAGAACCCGATTATGACGCCGCACTTGAAGCCGTCCGCAGTCTGATCTAGCGGGCGTAAACGACGTTTCAGGCCGTCCCGTATGAACGGGGCGGCCTTATGACAGCCGGGAGATCCCGGTTGCTCCTATGCCGCTAAGGTTGATGTTGCGGATAGGGAGTACGCTCCGGACTTGTCCTTTTGCGCTTTGCATTTGAACTTCTTCCGGCAGCTGACTGGAATGGTTCGGCCTGCATTCGGAGCTTGCCTCGCATAAGCGGGGCATTTTTTTGTCTTATGGCATTGAGAGGCTGTTTGGTGTGGGGTGGGGAAGGAATTCCAGACTTGGCAAGTTTAGAAAATATCTATCTGTAATAGTTGTATTTATATTTTTATTTTGACTCCCGTCCCAGGGGTGAGTCTTGACAGTCATATGACTAAAGGGTACATAAGTAAAAAATGTGCAACTACTCATGTGAGGTATCATGGCCAACCTAGCTTGCAGTGACACTGCAAAACATACCGAAAACGTTTCCATGGTCAGGAGCGGCATGCTCTCCGAGCGGGAATTCCTGTTCATGGCCGAGCTGTTCAAGGCGTTGGGGGATTATACCCGCGTCCGGATTCTGTATGCGCTTTCCATCCATGAGCTGTGCGTGTGCGCTTTGGCCGAGGTGCTGGATATGTCCCAGTCCGCCATTTCCCACCAACTCCGGCTGCTGCGCGCGGCCAAGCTGGTGCGCTATCGCAAGGAAGGCAAGAACGTTTTTTACGCCCTTGATGACGACCACGTGCGTAACCTGGTCACCCAGGGGCTGGAGCATATTCACGAGGAGGGCTAGGCCCCTCCTTTTTTTTGGAGAATTGTGTGAATACATACTCAGTTATGACGACAATCAAAAGAGTGCGCCATGGTTGATGTGTTGTTGAATGTGATCCTTGCCACCTGGGAGGTTCTGGTCGAGGCTGGTCCCTACGTCCTGTTCGGCTTCTTTGTGGCCGGGCTGCTCAAGGCGTACGTGCCGGACACGTTCATGGCCCGGCATCTGGGCCGCAATACCTTGTGGTCAGTGGTCAAGGCCGCCGTCATCGGCGTGCCTCTGCCGCTGTGCTCCTGCGGCGTGCTGCCCACGGCGCTCGGGTTGCGCCGGCAGGGAGCCAGCAAGGGGGCGACCACCGCGTTCATGATCGCAACACCGGAAACCGGGGTGGATTCCATGGCCGTGACCTATGCGCTCATCGACCCGATCATGACCGTGGTCAGGCCCGTGGCAGCGTCGATTACTGCTATAGTGGCGGGTGTCCTGGTCAATGCCTTTCCCGAGCGGGAACCCGAACCGTTGCCCATGGACGGGCTTACGATGTCGGGTGGACTTGGGCATATGCATGAACATGAACACGAGGGGTGCGGCTGCTCCGGCGGGCATTGCGGCGCGGACGGCAAGCCCACGGTCTACGGCAAGTTTCTGTCTGGAATGGACTACGCATTCGGAGAGATGATCAGCGACATCGGGCGATGGCTTCTGGTGGGCGCGCTCATAGCCGGGCTCATTTCCGCCTTCCTCCCGCCCGATCTGCTGGACGGCTATGTCGGGACCGGGTTCCACTCCTATCTGATCATGCTCGTTGTCGCGCTGCCCCTGTACGTCTGTGCCACGGCATCCACACCCATAGCCGCCTCGCTGCTGCTCAAGGGACTCTCCCCGGGCGCGGCCCTGGTCTTTCTGCTGGCAGGCCCCGCCACCAATGGCGCGACCATCACGGTGATGCTCAAGGCGCTGGGCAAGCGGGCGGCGTCCCTCTACGTCTTGTCCATAGTCCTGTGTTCCCTGGCGCTGGCCTACGTGGTCGACGCGTTGTACGCGGCCCTTGGATTGGACATCACCGCCGTGGTCTCCGGGGTAAACGAGACCCTGCCTCACTGGGTGGGAGTGGGAAGCGCGGTGCTGCTTCTGCTCCTTGTGGCTCGCAGTTTTCTGCACTCAGAAGGGGGCGGCTGAGGAAGCTAGCACCCCGCAGTTTGCGGAGTTGAAAATGGATAACGGACGGCCCGGTCATGCGGACGGGCCGTCTTTTCTTTCTTCCCCGCCCGTGCTACATAGCCGCCACGAAAATACGGGAGAGATCCAGATGAAGAAAATCGTGTGCGCCGTGGCGCTGGTCCTGGTCATGAGCCTTCCCGCCCTTGCCTCGGGCGAGAAAATCCGCTTCGGCATTTTGCCGGTGGTCGACACGCTGCCGCTTCAGGTGGCCGTGAGGGACGGTCTGTTCAAGGATCAGGGCCTTGACGTGGAGTTGGTCAGGTTCTCCTCGGCCCTGGAGCGCGACACGGCCATGCAGGCCGGACAGCTGGACGGTTACTTTGGTGATATCATCGCCACCTATCTGCTGATCAGCAAGAACGTGCCCATGCACATCGCGCTGACCTCCTGGCGCACGACTCCCGGGTATCCCATGTTCGGCATCGCCCAATCCCCGGCTGCGGCCGAGCGGGGGCTGGCCGACATGAAGGGAGCCAAACTCGGCCTTTCCAAGTCCACGATCATGGACTACCTGGCCGATCGCATCTGCAAGCGTCTCGGCGTCGCTCCTGATTATTTCTCCCAGGTGGAGATCAAGAAGGTTCCCATTCGGTTGCAGATGCTGATGACCAATCAGATCGACGCGGCCCTTTTGCCGGAGCCGCTGCTCTCCCTGTCCAGGCTCAAGGGCGGCAGCATCCTGGCCACTGCCGAGAATCTGGGTATGCCGCTCACGGTGCTCTGTCTGCATCGCAAGTATTTCAAGGACGGCGCCGATGCCTACATCGGGTTCGTCGCCGCTTACAAGGAAGCGGTCCGCCGCATAGCCAACAGCCCGGAAAAGTACAGGCCGCTCATGGCCGAGACCTGCCGCATTCCCAAACCGTTGGTCGCCGAGTTCCCCATTTATCCCTACCCCCAGCCTTCGCTGCCCACGCCCGAGGAGTTGGAGGATGTCCAGCAGTGGATGATGGAGAAGGGGCTGCTCAAGGAGGCTGTGCCTGAAGAACTGGTCTTGTCCCCCCTTATCCCGTAGATCATGCTGACAGCTGAGAATCTGGCCAAATCCTACGACGGCGAGGCCGTGCTGAGGGACGTCTCCTTTTCCCTCGACAGGGAGGAGACCTTGGCCGTGGTCGGCCCTTCGGGGTGCGGCAAGACGACCCTGCTCTATATCTTGAGCGGCCTGGCCGCACCGGATCAGGGCAGGGCGCTGCTTCACGGCAGCCCCATCACCCGGCCTACACCGGATATCTCCATTATCCTTCAGGACTACGGACTGTTGCCTTGGCGTACCGTCCTCGACAACGTCGCCCTCGGCCTCAAGGTGCAGGGCGTGCCAAAACGGGAGCGCCTGGAGCGGGCACGGGAGCAGTTGGCCGAGTTGGGCATCGCCGGACGCGATCAGGCCTATCCCGCCAATCTGTCCGGCGGCGAGCAGCAGCGGGTGGCCATCGCCCGTGCCTTTGTCACCCGTCCTCGGCTCATGTTGCTGGACGAGCCCTTTTCCTCCCTGGACGCCCTGACCCGCGAGCGCCTGCAGCACTCCATGCTCGACGTGTGGCAGCGGAACAAGGTCCCTTACGTGCTGGTCACCCACTCATTGGAAGAGGCCGTCATGCTCGGCAAACGGATCATGGTCATGTCTGGACGCCCGGCCAGCCCGGTGGCGGTTTTCGATAACCCCGGCTTCGGCGACGGCGACATCCTGAACACCGAATCGTGTTTCGCGCTGCTCAAGGAGCTGCGGCGCACCGTGGAGGACCTGTGGTGAGCTGGATGCATTCCCTGTTGCGTTACGGGCTGGTGGTCCTGTGCATAGGTCTGCTCTGGAAGGGAGCGGCCCTGGCCTTGGGCGGAGTCATCCTGCCTCACCCGGAGGAAGCTCTCCGCATCTTCTTTTTCGCGCTGACCACCAAGCTGTTCTGGGAGCACTTCATGGTCAGCGCCTACCGCGCCGTGTTCGCCATGGGTCTGGCCTGGATCGTGGCCTTCCCCCTCGGGTTGGTCATGGGCAGCGTCAAGCGGGTGGACTCGCTGCTCGCGCCGTTCGTCTTTCTTACCTACCCGGTGCCCAAGATCGTGCTCCTGCCGGTCTTCCTGCTCTTGTTCGGATTGGGAGACACAGCCAAGATCGCCATGATCGCGCTCATTCTGGGCTACCAGATCCTGGTAACCACCCGCGACGGGGTCAAGGCCGTCCACCCCAAATACTTCGACTCGGTCCGCTCCCTGGGCGGCTCGCGCCTGGACGTTCTGCGCGAGGTGCTGCTGCCCGCAGCTCTGCCTCACGGATTTACTGCCTTAAGGCTGGGAACAGGCGTGTCCGTGGCCGTGCTCTTTTTCGTGGAATCCTTTGCCACCACCCGGGGGCTGGGCTATATGATCATGGACGCCTGGGGCGCCATGGATTACCTGACCATGTTCACCGGCATTCTCGGCATGTCACTCATGGGCGCGGCCCTGTACGAGATCGCCAATCTGCTGGAGCGGCGGTTGTGCCGGTGGATGTTTTTACGCAACAAGGGATAGAGTAGCGCTTCTCCGTCGCGGAGTTGCGACGGTAAAAAGTCAAGGGCGGCGCA
Source organism: Pseudodesulfovibrio cashew (assembly GCF_009762795.1). Lineage (NCBI taxonomy): Bacteria > Pseudomonadati > Thermodesulfobacteriota > Desulfovibrionia > Desulfovibrionales > Desulfovibrionaceae > Pseudodesulfovibrio > Pseudodesulfovibrio cashew. Next base: position 2,516,839 of record NZ_CP046400.1, read on the forward strand.
CGGTTTTTGGTCGCCAGGGGTTGATTTTTAACGGCAACGCGGCAATTCTGTTTTCGGTAACCGAAACAATCTGCTCCAGGCTGTTTCTTAACGGGTACGTGCAAGGCGGAGACAGACGCGCTCCGCAAATTGCGCATTTTGCAACAGCCCGAAAAGGGGAGGCCCCAAACTGTCCGCAACCAAACTTGAATTCGACGACTCCAATCTGGCGAGCCAGCTCTTCGGCCCCCAGAACCAGCATCTCAAATTGCTGGGCGAGCGTATCGGCACGAAGATCGAGAGCCGGGGAAACTCGGTGACCATCCAATGTGACGGGAACGACTGCCACAAGGCCGACCTGGCCGGGCAGGTGCTGACCCAGCTCTACGGCATGCTCAAGACCGGCAAGCCCCTCTATCCCCAGGACGTGGATTTCGCCTGCCGTGTGTTGGAGCGCAAACCCTCGGCCGACGTGGGACAGGTCTTCAAGGACGACGTGTACGCCACCTCGGGCAAGCGGACCGTTTCGCCCAAGACGCTGAACCAGCGCGCCTACCTGGACGCCATCCGCGAGTCCGACCTGACTTTCGGCATCGGACCGGCGGGCACGGGCAAGACCTATCTGGCCGTGGCCATGGCCGTGGGCTCGCTGCTGCGGCGCGAGGTGAAGCGCATCGTGCTCACCCGCCCGGCCGTGGAGGCCGGGGAGAAACTCGGGTTCCTGCCCGGCGACCTGACCGAAAAGATCAACCCCTACCTGCGTCCCCTCTATGACGGGCTGCACGATATGCTCGACTTCGCCAAGGTGCAGGAATATCAGGAGACCGGCGTCATCGAAGTCGCCCCTCTGGCCTTCATGCGCGGGCGGACGCTGAATGACGCGTTCATCATCCTGGACGAGGCCCAGAACACCACGCCCGAGCAGATGAAGATGTTTCTCACCCGCCTGGGTTTCGGCTCCCGCGCAGTGGTCACTGGGGACGTGACACAGATCGATCTGCCGTCTCACGCCAAGTCCGGGCTGTTGCACGCAAGGGCCATCCTGGGCAAGGAGGAGTCCATCCGTTTCATCACCTTCGATGAGCACGACGTAATCCGCCATCCTCTGGTGGGGCGGATTGTCCGGGCTTACGATCGTTTCGAGAGCGGGGCCGGGTAACCATGGCAGGTGCGGTAACCGTCATACGCGAAACCCGGCTTGATCCGGGTTTTCCGCTTTCCCGCCGCGAGCTTTCAGGGTTGCTGACCGTGATCCTCGACTCTCTGGGGCTGGAGGGACGGAGCGTTGAGGTCAAGCTGGTGGGCGATGGCGAGATTGCCCGCCTTAACCGGGAATTCATGGGCTGCGAAGGGCCTACCAATATTTTGAGCTTTCCGTCCGGCGACGAGGACGGCGAATTTATGGGAGCCCTGGCCCTGTCCGTGGACGCGGTAGCCAGGGAATCATTCCTGTACGGACAGCAGCCTACGCTGCATCTGGCCAGGCTCCTGGCCCATGGCGTCCTGCATCTGGCCGGTCACGACCATGGAGAGATTATGTACGACCTGACCGACGCCGCCGTGGACCGCGTCGCGCTTGAATACGCCATAGCCGGGGAGGACCATGCCTGGGCGTAATGTCATCAAGGGCAAGCAGCTTTACCGGGTTCTCTTTTACGGTGTGATTCTCACGGCGTTGACCATGGGAATCCTCGTCTTTTGGGGTGTGCGAGAGGTTCGCAGGGATGCCGCCGTGGTCGCTGTGGAGAATTCGGCGCGCGGTCTTGGAGGCGCGGTAACGGTGCTGGTCAACGCCGTGACCAAGTCCAACGACGAGATCGGAGCCGCCGGTCTGTCCAGCCTGTCGCCCAAGGCACTGCGAGCGCGGTACCGGTCCATGCTGGCCGGACACGCCGCTTTGGAGGCCGTTCTGGTTTCCGATGAAAAGGGGCTCCGCTATTCCCTGGCCAAGCGCGCGGACGGCATCGTCGAGCTCGTTCCCGGCAGGGGCACGGAGAACGCCCTGCGCTGGACCTTGCTGGGCAAGGGTGGCAGCGCGACGCCGACGTCTCCCGAGTGGCCCTTCGACCGTGAGGCCCTGGACAAGGGGTTGGCCGACGAATGGGCGCACCTCCAGCCGGGACAGGTCAATTGGCGTAGCGTGTATCGGTTCTACGCCTCGGGCGAGGCTTTGCTCGCGGCGTCCACCCCGGTGGAGGCCAAGGGCGAAAAGCTCATGATTTCCTATGTCTTTCCCGTCAAAGCCGTTCTCAGGCAGTTGGGAGGTGCGGAAAAGGGTGGGGCAGAGCGCATTTTCCTCTATTGGGACAGTGGCAAAGTTCTCCCCGTCCGGGAAGTGACCGACGGCGGAGGAGACGATGCAGCGGTTCATATCGAGGAGGCCGGGCAGATCGAAGACCAGGTCGTGGACGCGGCCATCCAAAGGCTGGACAAGGACCCGGGCCAGAAAGGCAAACCGTTTCGTTACTCACTGGACGGAGAGGTCTGGTGGGCTTATGTCCTGCCTTTATCCGTGTTCGGAGACACCATCTCCCTGGGCGTGGCCGTACCCATGGCCAATGTCGTCTCTTCGCTGACCAGCGACACATTTCTACAGATTTTCGGATTCGGCCTGGTGCTTTTGGCGGCCGGTGCGTTGCTCATCCTGCACCGGAACCGGGCACGGATAGAGGTCCTGGGAATGAAGCACGGCATGCCGCAAACGCCGGGCGACGTCTTGCGACTCATCGCCGAGGGCGAATCCTCCACTCTGGAGTTCAAGCAGACCCTGCGATTCAACCTCAAGTCGGGGAAGAACGGTAAGGAAATCGAGCATGCGAGCCTCAAGACCGTGGCCGGTTTCCTGAACTCCGAGGGCGGCAATTTGCTTATCGGCGTGGCCGACAGTGGTGAGGTGGCCGGATTCTCGGAAGACAACTTCGCCAACGAAGATAAGGCGCTCCTGCATTTCAACAACCTGGTGAACCAGCAGATCGGCACCGAATTTTCGAGGTATATCGATACGGCTGTTCTTGAGGTGCAGGGCAGACAGGTGCTCTGCGTCCACTGCATTCCGGCGGGCGCCCCAGCCATTCTGGACAACGGGAAGAGCGAGGAATTCTACGTGCGCAGCGGACCCGCCAGCCGCCAGTTGACCCTGAGTCAGTTTTATGAATGGCTGAAGCGGCACTGATCGTGGCTGGAAAAGCGGTTGTCTTGGCCGTTGGCCTCATCTAGAATGACTTAACATTACTGATAAAATGGAGTCGGCGAGTGACAGGTGGCGATTTCCGAAGTCTGTGCGTGGTAGGGCGTTTTAGAACCTTTTCGGCCCTGTTCCTAATTTTATTTCTTTTGGCAGTGTCCCCTGCTTCAGCTGCTCCGCCCGTCCGAATCGCCATGATCACAGCCAAGACGGGCGTGGCCGGAAAAACCAATTCCCTCTCTTTTGACGCCGCCCGGTTCTCCGTGGACAAGATAAACAGCGAGGGCGGCATCCTGGGCCGTTCCGTGGAGTTGTTGGAGTTCGACAACCGGAGTACCCCCGAAGGCAGCGCTCAGGCGGCGCGGCAGGCCATCAAGGACGGCGTCGTTGCCGTGGTGGGCTGCAACTGGAGCTCCCACTCCCTGGCTATGGCCGATGTGCTTCAGAAGGCCGGGGTGCCCATGGTCACTCACATGTCGACCAATCCCGCCGTGACCCGGGTGGGTGATTACATCTTCCGCATCTGCTACACGGACTCCTTTCAAGGCGCAGGCCTGGCAAGCTTTGCGCGACGGCGGCTCAGGGACAAAACCGCCGTGGTGCTTGTGGACGAGTCCCGGACCTACAGCATCGGGCTCGCCGATACCTTCATCCGCTCGTTTGAGCGGCTTGGTGGGCAGATCCTGTGGAAGGGCGTTTATCATGCCGACTCGGTTCCGTTCGCTGCCATCATCGGCGTCGTCAATAGGTATGAGCCGGACGCGCTTTTCGTTCCCGGAGGGTATGAGGACGTGTCGGGCTTTTTCCTCGAGGCCAAGCGGACGGGCCATGACTATCACCTGCTCAGTGGAGACGGCGTGGGCATGAAACTCTTCGACTATGTTGGCCGCAACGTCAGCGGCATCTATTTTTCAAGTCATTGGAGCCGTTGGGTGAATACGGAGTTGTCACGGCGTTTCGTCAAGGAGTACGAGCAGTCCGTGGGCAAGTTGAAGGAAGATACCTCGGCCCTGGTCTACGATAGCTTCATGTTGCTCAAGGACGCCATGGAACGGGCAGGGACCGTGGATAAGGCCAAGGTTCGTGACGCACTTGCCGCCACCAGGGGGTTCAAGGGTATTACAGGGACGATCCGTTTCGACGAAAACGGTGATCCCATCAAGCCCATGGTCATCAACGAACTCAGGTTTGGCGGGATTATGTTTCTGGAGCAGATCGACCCCTGACCGGGCGAGAGGTCCTATTCGGGGGATTGGCCGTTGGTCAAGGCAGTCCGGGGCAAAACGCTTTACATTCATATAATAATGGGCCAAACTCCACCTCTTTCGTAAGCATATGGCAAATGACAAGTGGAGTAACTACACGATGCCCAAGCATTTCTTGACCATTCTGGACATCCCCAGGGATGAGGCCCATCAGGTGCTCGCACGCGCCAAGGAGATGAAGGACAACGCTGTCCGTACCGATCTCCTGTCCGGCAAGGTGCTGCTCCTGATTTTTGACAAGGCTTCCACGCGGACCCGCGTGTCCTTTGAGATCGGCGTCCGCCAGCTCGGCGGCGATCCCGTTTTCATCGCCTCCAAGGATTCTCAGCTCGGCCGCAGTGAGCCGCTCAAGGACACCGCGCGCGTGCTGTCGCGATATGCGGACGGGCTCATCGTGCGAACCTTCGGCCAGGGCAATCTCGAGACCCTGGTCGAGTACGGCGACATCCCGGTGGTCAATGCCCTGACCGATGAATACCATCCCTGCCAGATCATGTCCGACATGCTGACAATGTACGAGCGGACTCCCGACCTGGAGAAACTCAAGGTGGCATGGGTCGGCGACGGCAACAACATGGCCCACTCCTTCATCAATGGCTCGGCGACCTTTGGCTACGAACTGGCCCTGGCCTGCCCCGAGGGGTATGATCCGGACCCGGCCATCGTGGACAAGGCCGTATCCTTGGGAGCCAAGGTCACTTTGACCCGCGATCCCGCCGAGGCCGTGGCCGGAGCGCACTACGTCAATACCGACGTCTGGGCGTCCATGGGTCAGGAGGCCGAGCAGAAGAAACGCGAGGCCGCCTTTGCCGGGTACATGGTCGATGAAGCCTTGATGGCCAAGGGCGCGGACAACGCCAAGTTCATGCACTGCCTGCCCGCCCACCGGGGTGAGGAAGTCAGCGAGTCCGTGTTCGAGAGCCCGGCTTCCATCGTCTGGGACCAGGCCGAAAACCGGCTGCACATGCAGAAAGCCATTCTTGAATGGATATATAAATAATCAAAAGAGATAGAGCTCAAAGGAATCAATCATGAGCAAGATAGAAAAAGTGGTCCTCGCCTATTCCGGCGGCCTGGATACCTCGATTATCCTCAAGTGGATCAAGAATAACTACAATTGTGACGTGGTCTGCATGACCGCCGACCTCGGTCAGGGCGAGGAGATGGACGGCATTGAAGACAAGGCGCTGGCCACCGGTGCGGTCAAGGCCTACGTCGAGGACCTGCGTGAGGAGTTCGTGCGCGACTACGTCTTCCCCATGTTTCGGGCCAATGCCCTGTACGAGGGCCGCTACCTGCTGGGCACGGCCATTGCCCGTCCGCTGATTTCCAAGCGGATGGTCGAGATCGCCGAGATGGAAGGCGCCCAGGCCGTGGCTCACGGCGCCACCGGCAAGGGCAACGACCAGGTTCGTTTCGAGCTGGCCACCATGGCCCTCAATCCGCGCCTCTCCACCATCGCCCCCTGGCGTGAATGGGAACTGAAGTCCCGCACCGATCTGATCGATTTCGCCAAGGAAAACGAGATCCCCATCCCGGTCTCCCGCAAGAAGCCGTGGTCCATCGACGCCAACCTGCTGCACACCTCCTTCGAGGGCGGCGAGTTGGAAGATCCGTGGTGCGCGCCCGGCCCGGACTGCTACCGCAACATCACGCCCCCGGAGATGTGCCCTGACGAGCCCGAGGAGATCACCATCGATTTCGAAGCGGGCGATCCCATTGCGGTCAACTCCGTCAAGTACTCCCCGGCGGCCCTGCTGGCCAAGCTCAACGAGCTCGGCGGCAAGCACGGCATCGGACGCATCGACATGGTCGAGAACCGCTTCGTGGGCATGAAGTCCCGCGGTGTGTATGAGACCCCCGGTGGAACCATCCTGGCCGCCGCCCATCGTGACCTGGAGGGACTGTGCATGGATCGCGAGGTGATGCACCTGCGTGACTCGCTGATCCCCAAATATGCCGAGATGGTCTACTACGGTTACTGGTTCTCCCCGGAGCGGGAGGCCCTTCAGGCCATGATCGACAAGTCCCAGGAGAAGGTGACCGGTACCGTTCGGCTCAAGCTGTACAAGGGTAACTGCGTGCCGCTCGGCCGCAAGTCGCCTTTCTCCATGTACAACTCCGACCTCGCCACCTTCGAGGAAGACTACGTGTACAACCAGGCCGACGCGGAAGGCTTCATCAAGCTGGTCGGCCTGCGGCTCAAGGGCCGCATGCAGCAGTCCAAGTGGGGCGGCAAGGACGTCGAAGAAACCTGCGAGTAACGTATGGCAGAAAAGAAAATGTGGGGCGGGCGGTTCGCTGAAGGCACCGCCGCCTCCATGGAAGCGTATTCCGAATCCGTCTCTTTTGACTGGCAGCTTTATGCCGAGGATATCCGCGGCTCTCAGGCTCACGCCCGCGTGCTGGCCAAACAGGGCTTCCTGACCGAAGAGGAAGCCAAGCGGATTTGCGACGGCCTGGATATGGTCAAGGCGGAGATCGAGGCCGGGGATTTCGTGTGGAAGACCGAAATGGAAGACGTCCACATGAACATCGAGTCCCGGCTGACCGACATTATCGGCCCCCTGGGCGGCAAGCTGCACACCGCGCGTTCGCGCAACGACCAGGTGGCGCTGGATTTCCGGCTCCATGTGGCCGCGCGGCTTGAGGCCTGGCGGGAGTATCTACTTTCGCTGATCAAGGTCTATCTGGCTCGTGCCGAAGAGCATCGCGATACCCTGCTGCCGGGTTGCACTCATTTCCAGCCCGCCCAGCCGGTAAGCCTGGCTCACCACCTGCTGGCTTATTGCCAGATGTTCAAGCGCGACTTCGAGCGCGTGACCGACTGCCTGAAGCGGGTACGCGTTATGCCGCTGGGCGCGGCCGCCCTGGCCGGGACCACCCATCCGGTGAACCCCCGCGCCGTGGCCGACGACCTGGGAGTGGACGAAATCTTCGCCAATTCCATGGACGCTGTCTCCGACCGTGACTTCGTGCTGGAGGCGGTCTTTGCCGGGAGCCTCGTCATGACCCACCTCTCGCGTATGTGCGAGGAGGTCATCATCTGGGCCAACCCCAATTTCGGCTACGTCAAGCTGCCCGACCAGTATTCCACCGGGTCCTCCATCATGCCTCAGAAAAAGAACCCGGACTCCTGCGAGATCATGCGAGGCAAGACCGGTCGCGTGGTAGGCTCGCTGATGAGCCTGCTGGTGGTCCTCAAGGGGTTGCCCATGACCTACAACCGGGACCTCCAGGAGGACAAGGAGCCGTTCTTCGACGTGGACAAGACCGTGTCCGCCTCCCTGGGGATCATGGCCGGTCTGCTTGAACAGCTCGAATTTGTGCCGGAAAAGATGCTGGCCACCGTGGAGAAAGGGTTCCTCAACGCCACCGAGCTGGCCGACTATCTTGCCGCCAAGGGCATTCCCTTCCGCGAGGCGCACCACATCACCGGCGCGGCCGTTGCCCATGCCGAGACCAAGGGCGTCGGTCTGGAAGGTCTTGCCCTGGAAGAATTGCAGAAGTTCTCCGCCGACATCGGGGAAGACGTTTTCAATGTGCTGGATTACCGGGCCTGCGTCCGGCGGCGGACCTCTCCCGGTTCCACTGGACCCGAGTCAGTGGAAGGGCAGATTAGCGCCCTGAATCAATGGCTCGAAGCGGTCAACTAATCCCTTGGTGACAAATAACGGGATACGGGGTATTTTTCACCTCGTATCCCTTGATTTTTTGCCGGAGGGCATTACTCTTACAATCGCACATCGCACGTTAACCATGGCCGCAATCCCCGTCAGGCGGTCCACCCAAGAGGGCAAAGGGACGAGACGTCCCAAGCTTCGGAGGAAGTTCATTTGAACAACCATATGAAAAATTTGGTTATTTGGGCCATCATCTTTATCCTGATGGTTGTCCTTTTCAACCTTTTCAACCAACCGCCCGTGCCGCAGGACAATCCGTCCTACAGCGAATTCCTCGCCATGGTCGATTCGGGCAACGTGGCCGACGTCAAGATTCAGGGCCCGAAAATCACCGGTACCAAAAGTTCCGGGGAGAAATTTCAGGTCTACACCCCCGATGATCCCAAGCTTATCGACACGCTGATCAAGAAGGGAGTCGAGGTCAAGGCGGAGCCGCAGGACGACTCCCCCTGGTATATGACCCTCCTGCTTTCCTGGTTCCCCATGCTGTTGCTCATCGGCGTCTGGATCTTCTTCATGCGCCAGATGCAGGGCGGCGGCAGCGGCGGCAGAGGGGCCATGTCCTTCGGCCGATCCAAGGCGCGGCTGATCAACGAGGAGACCGCAAAGGTCACCTTTGATGACGTGGCTGGCGTGGACGAGGCCAAGGAGGAGCTCTCCGAGGTCGTTGATTTCCTTCGCGAACCCCGCAAGTTCACCCGTCTTGGCGGGCGCATCCCCAAGGGCGTGCTCCTGGTGGGTTCTCCCGGTACCGGTAAGACGCTGCTTGCGCGCGCCGTTGCGGGCGAGGCGGGCGTTCCTTTCTACACCATTTCCGGCTCGGACTTCGTGGAGATGTTCGTGGGCGTGGGCGCATCCCGCGTGCGCGATCTCTTTGCCCAGGGCAAGAAGAACGCTCCCTGCCTGATCTTCATCGACGAAATTGATGCTGTCGGACGTCAGCGCGGCGCCGGTCTCGGCGGCGGGCACGACGAGCGCGAGCAGACCCTCAACCAGTTGCTGGTTGAGATGGACGGCTTCGAGTCCAACGAAGGCGTCATCCTGGTCGCGGCCACCAACCGGCCCGACGTGCTCGATCCGGCCCTGCTCCGGCCCGGCCGTTTTGACCGACAGGTGGTGGTGCCCAGCCCGGACCTGCGTGGCCGCGAACGCATTCTCCAGGTCCACAGCCGCAAGACGCCGCTGGCTCCGGAAGTGGATCTGGCGACCATCGCGCGCGGAACCCCAGGGTTCTCCGGCGCAGATCTGGAGAACCTCGTCAACGAGGCCGCCCTCCAGGCCGCCAAAATGGGCAAGGACCAGGTCTCCATGAGTGATTTCGAGGAGGCCAAGGACAAGCTGATGATGGGCGGCCGCGAGCGCCGATCGATGATCCTCTCGGATGACGAGAAAAAGACCACGGCCTATCACGAGGCGGGACACGCCCTGGTGGCCAAGCTGCTGCCCGGCACCGACCCCGTGCACAAGGTCTCCATCATTCCGCGCGGCCGAGCCCTCGGCGTGACCATGCAGTTGCCCGGCGAGGACCGCCACAATTATTCCAAGAACTATCTGTTGAACAATATGGCCGTGCTCATGGGCGGACGCTGTGCCGAGGAAGTCGTCCTCAATCAGCTCACCACAGGCGCGTCCAACGATATTGAGCGCGCCACCAAGACCGCCCACTCCATGGTCTGCATGTGGGGCATGTCCGACAAGCTTGGTCCCCTGAGCTTCGGTGACAACCAGGAGCAGGTCTTCCTCGGCAAGGAACTCATCCACGACAAGAACTATGGCGAGGAAACCGCCAAGATGATCGACTCCGAGGTTCGTCGTTTCGTGGAGGGCGCATACGAAAAGGCCACTCAGTTGCTCCGGGACAACCTGGACGCGCTGGAAGCCATTGCCCAGGCCCTGCTGGAACGTGAGACCATCACCGGCGCAGACATTGATCTGCTCATGGAAGGCAAGGCTTTGCCGCCTATGGAAAAGAACGGCAACGGTTCCGCTTCCGGCGGGACTCCCTCCGGCTCTGCTCCGGGTGGCACCGCATCCGGTTACGATGCCGAAGGGCGGTCGGTTTCCTCCCCCGGCTACAAGCCGGTCAGCGAGTCCGGTTCCGAGGAGGACGAGTTCCTTATCGAGGACGAGGACAAGCCGGAGACCGACGGCGACGGCGGTTCCAAGCTCCACTAATCGCAGTAACGCATCGGCAACGGCAGATGAAAGACATAACCTGGACACTCAAGGGGGGGGCGGTTCTCGGACCGGCCCCCTTCATTATTGCCGGGATCGTCAATGTGACCCCGGATTCCTTTTATGACGGCGGCAGGCACGAGGGTGCAGAAGCGGGCATTGCGCACGGCCTTGAACTGGCCCGGCAGGGAGCGCACATCCTCGATGTGGGCGGCGAATCCACCCGGCCTTACGCCGACCCTGTGTCCGCTGCCGAAGAGACGGCCCGCGTGGTTCCTGTCATCAGGGAGCTGGCTGCTGCGGACACCGGCTGCGTGCTCTCGGTGGACACCTTCAAGGCCGAGGTGGCTGCGGCGGCCCTGGACGCGGGCGCGCTGATCCTCAACGACGTATCAGCCTTCGCCTTCGATCCCGGCCTGCTCGACGTCATTGCCCAGTACCGGCCCGGCTATGTGCTCATGCACAGCCTAGGCAGGCCCGAGACCATGCAGGACGCCCCGAAGTACGGTGACGTGGTCGAGGATATCCTGGCATTTTTCGAGGAAAAATTGGAGATCCTGGACAAGGCCGGACTGCCTCGCGACCGGATAACCCTTGATCCCGGCATCGGTTTCGGCAAGCGGCTGGAGCATAATCTGGAGATACTCCGCCATATTGACCGGTTCATGGCCCTGGGGCTGCCGGTTTATATGGGGCTCTCCAACAAGCGGCTATGGCAGGACCTGCTCGGCTTGGATGTGGGCGAACGTCAGAACGCCACGCAGGCGGCCACCTCAGTGCTGGCGGCAAAGGGTGTTCCCATCCATCGCGTGCATGAAGTGAAACTTGCACGCCAAACATTGACCATTGTTCACGAATTGGCATAGTCTAAAATATGTTTGAACTTTTCGGGATACAGATCACTTGGCGCGTGGTGCTCGACATCGGCCTCGTCGCCTTCCTCTACTACAATATCATTTTGCTGGTCCGTGGGACCCGCGCTGCCGCCGTGCTCTATGGCCTGGTGGTGGTGCTGGTCATCTATTACATGTCGGACCTGTTCAATCTCTATACGCTCAACGCGTTGCTGGGCGAGTTCCTTGCTTCCATCTTCCTGGTGGTGGTCATCCTGTTCAAGAACGACATCCGCAAGGCCCTGGCATCGGTCGGTACCAAACGGTTCTGGTCCAAGGCCGAGGTGCGGGACGACACCCTTGACCAGTTGACTCAGTCGGTCATGACCATGTCGTACAGCCACACCGGGGCCATCATTGTCATCGAAAAGAATATGCCCCTCGGCGATATCATCGAACGCGGCATAGAATTGGACGCCAAGGTCAACAAGGAACTCCTGGAAACCATTTTCTTCACCGATACCCCGCTGCATGACGGGGCCGTGATCGTCCGTCGCAACCGCATCGTGGCCGCCGCCTGCATCCTGCCCCTGTCCAGCAAGCTTCGAGGACAGCCCAAGTACGGCACCCGGCACAGGGCGGCGCTCGGCATCAGCGAAGGCTCGGACGCCATCACCGTGGTCGTGTCCGAGGAGCGTGGCGAGGTCTCGGTGGCCATGAACGGCAGGCTGACGACCAGCCTGGACGAAACACGCTTACGCCGCGTTCTGAGGAACGCCCTGGGACGCTGACATGTTCAAGAATTGGTCAACCATGGTCCTGGCCCTGGCTCTCGCCATTTTTACCTGGTTTCTGGTCACCGGACGAGAGGTGGTGGAGACGTGGCTGGAGATGCCCGTCGTCATGACCAACCCGCCCGAGGGCATGATCATCGAGGAAGGGCTGGTGGACAAGATTCAGGTCCGGCTGCGAGGCCCTCGAGGACTCGTGGACTCCCTGGCGTCCCAGCATCTGACCTATCCGCTGAATGTTTCCTCGCTCAAGATCGGGCAGCAGGTTCTGGAGATCGACCCGGACAAGCTGCCCCTTACCTCGTCTTACGAAGTAATCGAGATCAAGCCCAACCGTCTCAAGTTGATGGTGGACAAGCGCATTACCAAAAAGATTCAGATGGAACCGGCATGGGCGGGGAAGCTCAACGCTGACTATGACCTGCTCGAAGTAAAGGCCGAACCGCCCCTGGTGGAGATCAGGGGGCCGGCCACCAAGCTCAGAAAAATAGAAAACGCAAAGGTCGTGCTGGAAGAGGATTTCCTGGAGAAGGTGCCTGACCAGTGGGCCGAGGACGTGGCCGTGGAGCTCGACGAGGAAATAGAGGCCTCGCCCGCACAGGTACGGGTTGTGGCCCGATTCGCTCCCAAGATGCGCGACATCTGGGTCAAGCTCCCCCTCAAGGTCCTGGAGCCGGAAGGCTTCTCCGCCTCGGTGGCGCAGGACTATGTGCGGGTGCACATTGAGGGGCCCGTCTTTCTGTTCCGCAATAACGAATACCGCAAGGAAATGGACGCGTCCCTCCTGTTCGGCGGCAGGCCCGCCTCCGGGACCTTCGACCTTGCGTATGACCTTGTCCTGCCGGAGGGATGCCAATTGCTGAAGCGGAATCCCGAAACCATCAGGACGACCATCAAGAAGAAATAGGCGACAAGCCTTTCGGAGGAGATATGAAGCAGAGGCTTTTCGGAACCGACGGATTGCGCGGCCAGGGGAATATCTATCCCATGACCCCGGAGATCGCGCTCAAGCTGGGGCTGGCCGCAGGCCAGTATTTCCGCAACGGCTCCAAGCATTCCCGCGTGGTCATTGGCAAGGACACCCGTCTTTCCGGATACGTGTTCGAGACCGCTCTGACTTCGGGGCTGTGCGCCAACGGCATGGACGTATTCCTGGTCGGACCAATGCCCACACCGGCCATTTCCTTTCTGACGCGGTCCATGCGTGCCGATCTCGGCGTGGTCATCTCCGCCTCGCACAACCCGTTCATGGATAACGGCATCAAGTTCTTCGACCGGGACGGATTCAAGCTGCCCGACGAGGTGGAGGACGAGATAAGCGATCTGGTCCTGGCCGAAAAACCGGCCTGGGACTACCCGCCTCACGAGGACATCGGGCGCGCTCACCGCATTGAGGACGCGCGAGGCCGGTACATTGTCTATCTCAAGAACAGTTTTTCCCCGAACCTGACCCTGGACGGGTTCAAGATCGTGCTCGACTGCGCCCACGGCGCGGCCTACGGCGTGGCTCCTTACGTGCTTGAGGAGCTCGGCGCCGAAGTCATCAAGGTCGGCATGAGTCCCAATGGCGTCAACATCAACGAGAAGTGCGGTTCCCTGTACCCGGAGGTCATCTCCAACATCGTGGTCGACGAGGGCGCGCACATGGGCATTGCCCTGGACGGCGACGCGGATCGGCTTATCGTCTGTGATGAGAACGGCCGCATCCTGGATGGTGACCAGATCATGGCCCTTTCGGCCCTGGAGTTGATGGAAAAGGGCAAGCTCCCCAAGAACATGCTCGTGGCGACGGTTATGTCCAACATGGCGCTCGAATTGTTTATGAATGAGAAGGGCGGCCAACTGCTGCGTACGGCAGTGGGCGACCGCTACGTTGTCGAGGCCATGCGCCGAGAGGGCGCCATGCTCGGCGGCGAGCAGTCAGGACACCTCATCTTCATGGAGCATTCGACCACGGGAGACGGCCTGCTGGCCGCGCTGCAACTCCTGCGCATCATGTGCGAAAAGGAGAAGCCGCTTTCCGAGCTGGCCGGTTTGCTGGAGCCGTTCCCCCAGATGCTCAAGAACGTGCACGTCAAGCGCAAGATTCCCTTTGACAGCGCCCCCGAGGTTCAGGAGGCGGTGCGCAAGGTGGAAGCCGCGCTTACGGGCAGAGGCCGTGTCCTGCTCCGCTACTCGGGTACGGAATCGGTCTGCCGGGTCATGGTCGAGGGGCCGGACATCGAACGAGTGGAAATGTATACCGACGACATCGTGGAAGCCTGCGAAAAACATCTGAAATAGTGTCTAGGAGACAGATTCATGGATATCAAGAAGGTAGTGATTCCCGTAGCTGGCTGGGGCACCCGTTCTCTTCCCGCAACCAAGAACGTGCCCAAGGAGATGCTCCCCATCTTCCGCAAGCCCATCGTCCAGTATATTGTTGAGGAAGGCATCGAGGCCGGCCTTTCGGACGTGGTTTTCATCACCAACCAGAACAAGACCATCATCGAAGATCATTTCGACCGCAACTTCCTGCTGGAACAGCTTCTCGAGCGGGCGGGCAAGGACGCCATGCTCAAGGAAGTCCGCCGCGTGGCCAGTCTGGTCAACGTCATCGGCGTGCGCCAGAAGGAGCAGCTCGGCTTGGGCCATGCAGTGCTCACGGCCCGTGAAATATGCAAGAACGAACCCTTTGCGGTCATGCTCGGCGACGACCTCATGTTCGGAGTGAACACCGGTATCGGCGAACTGATCAAGGCGTCCCGTGAAACGGGCAAGGCCGTGGTCGGCGTCATCGAGGTCCCCGAGGAGAAAGTCAGCAAGTACGGTGTGATCAAGGGTGAGGAACTGGAAAACGGGACCTACCGTGTTACCAATCTGGTGGAAAAACCCAAGGCCGAGGACGCTCCTTCCAACCTGGCCATCATCGGTCGTTACGTCCTGCTGCCCGAGATCTTCGACATCCTCGAGGGCCAGAAGGCTGGCGTGGGCGGCGAGATTCAGCTTACCGACGCCCTGCAGGGGTTGGCCGACCAGGACAAGCTCCTGGCCGTGAAACTCGGTGGCCAACGGTTTGACGCCGGCGACTGGGTGGAATACCTTACCGCCAATATCTATTTTGCCCTGCATGACGAGGAACTCCGCGACGACCTCGTCAAGCGTCTCCAAGACCTGTTATCCTGCTCAAGTTAATGAAAATCCTGACCGCCTTATTGTTTGTCTGCCTCTTTGCGCTCCCTGCCGCCGCATTCGTTCCGGATGACGGTGAACTTGCCGCGCAGGTGCGAAAAATCTACGGCCCGCTTTCGTCCTGGGAAGCGGAGATGACCTTCCCCGAATATCCCGGCGTGGCGGTGCATCTCTGGTACGCCAGGGGCAAGTGGCGGCAGGAGTGGCGCGCCGGGACTTCTGCCGTGGCCGTGGGCAGGAATGGTAATGTGGTGGCCGAGTGCACCCCGGACGGATTTCCTCTCTCCCCCATGTTCGTGTGGATGACGCCGGACCCTGTGGGGACGTGGAAGTCCTGGGGGGTGGACAACGCCACCCGGAACTTCGGTTTTTGTGACGAACAGCCCTGTTATCTGCTTGGAGCCGAGCCTGGCGACGAGACCCTGCCCACTGTGCGACTGAACAATGAGGACATGGCGGTCCTCCTGGTTCGTTACGCCTCGGGCGGCGGCATGATCTCGGTCGGTTACGGCGACTACCGGACGCTGGGAGGGTTCCGCGTGCCCCAAACCGTGACCACTACTTTTGCCGACGGTCAGGTGCTTGAGGCCAAGGTCAAGTGGATCGCGGTCAACCGGGCCGACGGAGAGGAACTCTACGACCGGGACTCCGTGGGAGGCACGCCCTGTCTTGCGCCGCCAGCGCCGTTCGACCTGTTGCGCGACGCGTTTCGCTATCCCCAACCCCGCTGACCCGCATGGGTGATCTCTGGCAGGTAACGCTCGTCAGTCCGCCATACACGGTGCTGACCTACGAGCGTCCGTCACATTTCCCGGCGATGACGCCCGGACTGCGCGTCATAGTGCCGCTGGGCCGCTCCCATCGCATGGGCGTGGTCGTGGGCCCGGCCAGGGAAGCGCCGTCCGGCGTGGAGATCAAGCCCCTTATCTGGCCCCTTGAGCTTACTCCCATTCTGGACGAGGACTACCTCGACGTGGCGGACAATCTCGCATCCCGCCAGATGGCCAGCGTGGGGCGCATCCTGGAGATTCTGCTGCCCCGCGGCCTGCGCACGGCGGCGGTGACCTTTCGGGTGGACCGGCACGTCGCGGGGCGGGACCTGCCCGGCATGGTCCGTCCCTCGGAGTTGTCCCGGTTTTCCCCAAAGGATTTGAGCGCGCTCATGGAGTTGTGGCTGGCCGGTCGCATGCGGGTGCGTGTCAACGCCAAGCGCGAAGCCGAGGAGCGGTTCGTCTCTCTTGTCTCCGATCCACCCTGGGCGGTCCGGCCCAACGCCAAGCGGCAGCTCCGCATACTCGAACATCTGTTGGATAATGGGCCCCAATCCCTGTTCGCCTTGAAGCACTCCCTTGGCGAGTGGGCCCCTGATACCGCCGCCAAGATGGAGGGACGCGGCCTGGTCGCACTGGGCGAGCTGACCGCCGACAGGCTGGCCGAGGTGGACGAAGGCCCGGGCCGGTGCGGCGAGGCCGAACCGCCGACCTATGACCTTACGCCGGAACAGCGGCAGACACTGGCTGAGCTTTCCGCGACCATGGACAACGGCGGGGGCGCGCACCTTGTGCACGGCGTAACCGGCAGCGGCAAGACCGTCCTCTACCTGGAGATGATTCGCGCCAGCCTGGAGCGGGGAAGGTCCGTGATCCTCCTTGCGCCGGAGGTGGCCCTGGCCTGCAAGCTCTACCGCAACGTCCTCACGCATTTCCCCGGACAACGGACGATTTTTTATCACGGCTACCAGAGTCCCAAGAAGCGGGAGCGGACCTTCATCGGCGTAGCCCGCGAGCAGGGGCCGGTCATCGTGGTCGGCACTCGTTCCGCCCTGTTCCTGCCCGTGCGTGAACTCGGCATGGTCGTCATGGATGAGGAGCACGATGAGTCCTTCAAGCAGGAGGATCGGCTGGCCTATCACGCCAAGGAGGTGGCCTGGTACCGTGTGGAGCGGTCCGGCGGCCTGCTGGTGCTGGGTTCGGCCACGCCGGACGTGAAGACTTTTCACGCGGCCCGGAATGGGGCCATCCCCCTCTCGACCCTGCGGGAGAGGGTGGGGGACGCCGTGCTTCCCGAGGTGAAGCTGGTGGATATCGGCTCCCTTTCCAGCGGCCAGGCCTTTGCTCCGGAGACCGTCAAGGCCCTCCGCGAGACGGTGAAGGCGGGCGGCCAGGCCATCGTCATGCTCAACCGGAGGGGGTATGCACCCCTCATGTACTGCCTGGACTGCGGCGAGACCGTGCGCTGCCCGGAGTGCGAGGTGGGCATGACCTACCACAAGGGGCGAGAGCGGGTGGTCTGTCATTACTGCGGCCTTTCCTACGCCTATCCGCTTCTGTGCCCCAAGTGCGGTGGCTCCAACTACGTACCCATGGGTGAGGGCACCGAGCGGCTGGAGGAGCGGCTGGTCGAGGCGTTGCCCGAAGGGACCGGCATTCTCCGCCTGGACAGCGACGCAACCCGCCGTCAGGAACGGATGGAGGAGATCCTCTCCGCCTTTGGGCGCGGCGAGGCCCAGGTGCTGGTGGGCACGCAGATGATCTCCAAGGGGCACCATTTCCCCGGCGTGACGTTGGTGATCGTGGCCGACGGCGATCTCGGGCTGAACCTGCCGGACTACCGCTCGGCCGAGCGTACTTTTCAGTTGCTGGTTCAGGTGGCGGGCCGGGCCGGGCGGGGCGATAGGCCTGGCCGGGTGCTCATCCAGACCCGTAACCCGGGACATCCCATCTGGAACGATGTCCTGAGCGGCGATTACCCTGCGTTTTTCGAAAGGGAGATCGGGCGGCGCAAGCTATTCGGCTACCCGCCGTTTTCCCGGTTGGCATTGATCCGCATATCCTATCCGGCGGACTGCAAGAACGGTCCTGCGGCCCTGTCCGCCTTCAAGAGGGTCCTTGAGCAGTACAAGGGCGGGCTCGGCGTTACCGTGCTCGGCCCGGCACCGGCACCGCTCTCCATGCTCAGGGGCAGGCGGCGGTTCAATTGTCTGCTCAAGGGCGGTGATTGGGGCGCGCTTCGGACTTTGTTCGCTCATGCGGCCCAGGCCAATTCCGACCCGAAGCAGGTCCGTATTTCTCTGGATCTGGATCCGCTGACAACCCTGTAGCCCGGCTCGACAATGCACGCCATTTGCGGCTATGTTGGGTAATTGAATACCACTCATGAGAAGGTTATTTATATGAAATTATTGAAGATATATGTTGCTCTGCTCGCCTTGATATTGGCCTGTCCCGTATGGGCGTCGGCCAAGGATTCCAAGGTCGGCTATGTCAATCCGCAGCGGATAGTCAGCGAATCCCGCATCGGGCTCATCGCCCAGGAGGATCTGGCGCGACTGGGCAAGGAAAAGGACCGGCGGGTGCGCGAATCCCTGCGCGAGGTGGAGACTCTCAAGCAGAAGCTGGAAAAGAGTACCCTCTCGGTGACGGAGCAACAGAGTGTGGAGCAGGCCCTGCGATTGGCCGCTCGCCGTTACGAGGATTTGGTCCAGGCCAGCAACCAGGACATCCAGAACGAAGAGCGCCGCCTGATCCAGTTCGTCATGCGCAGGGCGGACTCCATTCTCAGGCGAATTGCCAGGGACCAGGGTTTCACCATGATTCTCACCGACCCTGCGATCATCGGGTACGTGGACGCGTCCATGGACATCACCGATCAGGTCATCAGTCAACTCAACTCCATGCTCTAGGGGCGGTCCTTCATGCAAAAAGTACTTTCCATCCTGTTTGCTGCGCTGGTCGCAGTACTCGTTACTGCCCCTTCAGCCCTGGCCTTCGGTGAAATTCGTTATCCCGACCGGCCTCTGAACCTGCGCAAGTCCCGTTCGCCACGGTCGGAGTGGGTCGGTGCGCTTCATCCCGGCCAGAAGGTCCGGGTGGCCTTTCTGCGGGACGGCTGGGTCGCCGTGTTCGAGCCGGACGAAACCCGCGCCACCGAGGCTGCTGCGGTGGGATTCTCCAATATCAAGTACCTCAAGAAGTCGCGGACCCGGGTGGAACCCAAACCCTGGGGTGAGACGATGGTTACTACCCGGAAGCTTAATGTTCGTTCCCAGCCGTCGACCAGGGGGCGTAAGCTCATGACGCTGGACGCGGGCGTGCGGGTGGTCGTGGATTTTCCTGAAGACGATTGGTTCAGGCTTTTTCCGCCCGATGCGACTATTCGTTCCCGCATGGGTGGCTACGGCTTCTCCAGCTCCAAGTATCTGGAACCGGCCCCGGCCGAACCCGTCGCCGCTCCTGCACTCAAACCGGTAGCTCAGGTTGAACCCGAGCCCGCGCCTGAACCTGTATCGAAGCCCGTTGCTGAGCCTGTGCGCCCGGCTCCTGCGGCGAAAGCCGATGTTTCCAAGCCTTTTTCCGCTTCCTGGGGCAAGGTGCTTACCCTCAAGCGGAAGGTCAACCTGATGAGTGGAAGAACCACAAGCTCTCGTCTGGTGCGTGTGCTGGAACCGGGCGAGACAGTTCGCGCGGATTTCCCGGAAAACGGCTGGTACGCGGTGTTTCAGGAAAACGAACCCCTGCGTCGTAAAGAGAGGGCCTTGGGCTACGCCCTGCAAAGCCTGCTGGAGGGTGGCCCTGACGTCGAGGAACCGGCTCCTGCGCCGACGCGGAGTACCGCACCGTCGGCAAAGCCGGTTGACCCGGCCGTAGACCGCACCCCTTCACCCGACAGGGGACAGACCACCCTGGTTATTGACCGGTCCAAGTTCAAGCAGGGCAAGCGCCCGGATCCCACGCCCAACAAGACGGCGCATGGATACCAGTACCGCCTGCTCGAGAAGAGTGAGACCCGCCAGTACGGTGAAACGTGGATAACGCTGAAGGTATTTCTGGCCACCAAGAAGTTGCCGGGTATCGAAGGTCTCGAAGATTTCGCCGCGACCTTGTGGCGAGAACACAAGCGGCCCGCCAAGAACCTGGCGGTGCTCATCTACCTGCCCGGCATGGACACGGATGACCTTTCCTACGGGGTCATCAAGTTCGATGAACAGAAACGGATTGAGTCCTGGGTGCGCAAGACCACCCTGATCGGGACGGATTTCCTGTAAGAGCCGATAAATCGTAACAAAAAAACGCGGTCCGCATGGACCGCGTTTTTTTATGCGTATTTTCGGCTATCCCATTTCCCTTTCAAGGAAGAGGGGGATGGTCTTTTTCAGCGTGGTGCGCATGAATTCTTTTTTCTGGGTAGGAAGCTTTTCATTGCGGGGGATCATGAAAAGGCTCCGGCAGGACTGGCACTCCCAATGCTTGTCATGCCGCTGGAGATGGACCAGCAGGCCGTCGCGGTCATAGCAGACCTGGCAGAATGGCCCTTTTCGCTCGTCTTCGTCCAGGAGCCAGTATTTCTGGCCGTCGAACTGGACCTTGTCGGCCAGATCAAGGACGTCGGCCACTTCGGAAAGCTGTAGTTTGAGAGCCTCATTTTCTTCGCAAATGGCCAGGAATTCCTCCTGGAGGCTTTTCAGCAGCGCTTCGGCTTCTTCCAGCTTGCCTTCCTGGCAGAGAATCAATGCCCGTTTGAATCCCGTGGCTTGGTACATCGTCGAGAACATGAGCGGTTTCCCCCCGTTATAATTCAGTCACGGCTTCTGTATCGTCCGGTTTCCCCTGCAACTTTAGGGTGTGCGCCTTTTTGCCTGGGAAAAGTGCAGGATTTGTCTTGTCGGGCGAGCCGGACGGTGTCTCATGCGGAGAGAGGAACCTGGATAAGATGTCGTGATCAAACGGGAATACATAAAAGTTCGATGGCTCTTTACACGGCGCTGCTATTGGCATAGGGTTTTCGCAGCTAGGGGTGCCCCTTGGGGCTGAGATGACGTCCAGTCTGACCCTTTGAACCTGATGCGGGTAATACCGTCGTAGGGAAGCTGCAACACCTTCGAATTTTTCGTGTATGCGCTTGTCCTCTGCGACAAGCGCATTTTTTTATGCACGCGAAACGGGCAAGGAGCGCACATGCAAATCGTACTCAATGGCAGCGAGACCGAGTTGGCGGACGGCATCACCGTCCTCGGCCTGCTCGAATCAAGAGATATTTCGGCGGAAGCCGTGGTGGTGGAACTGAACCGGGAAATCGTTCCGGCCGACGCGTTTGGCGAAACCACTCTCAATGACGGCGACCATCTGGAAGTGCTCCGTTTTGTCGGCGGCGGATAAAAGGACAGAAAACATGAGTGAAGACAGTTTGGAAATCGGCGGCCTGAAACTGGCCAGCCGTCTGTTTACAGGTACGGGAAAATACGCGGACGACGCGGTCATTCCCGCTGTGTGCGAGGCCTCGGGCTCCGAGGTGATTACCGTGGCCCTGCGGCGTGTGGACCTGGAGTCCACCACCGGCAACGTCATGGATTGCATCCCCAAGCACATGCGGCTGCTGCCCAACACCTCGGGCGCGAGAAACGCCGACGAGGCCGTGCGCATCGCCCGGCTGGCCAAGGCCATGGGCTGCGGCGACTGGATCAAGATCGAGGTCATCTCGGACAACAGGTACCTGCTGCCCGACGGCTACGAGACGGCGAAGGCCACGGAAATCCTGGCAAAGGAGGGCTTCACGGTCCTGCCTTACGTCAACGCCGACCTTTACATTGCCCGTTCCCTGGTGGACGCCGGGGCCGCTGCGGTCATGCCGCTTGGCGCGCCCATCGGCACCAACCGGGGGCTGAAGACCAAGGAGATGGTCCGCATTCTTATCGAGGAAATCGACCTGCCCATCGTCGTGGACGCTGGTATCGGGCGGCCTTCCGAGGCGTGCGAG
Organism: Pseudodesulfovibrio cashew; assembly: GCF_009762795.1. Classification (NCBI taxonomy): domain Bacteria; kingdom Pseudomonadati; phylum Thermodesulfobacteriota; class Desulfovibrionia; order Desulfovibrionales; family Desulfovibrionaceae; genus Pseudodesulfovibrio; species Pseudodesulfovibrio cashew. The sequence goes on from NZ_CP046400.1 coordinate 2,538,673, forward strand.
GCCATGGAGATGGGCGCGGACGCCGTGCTGGTCAATACGGCCATCGCCACGGCCTCCGATCCGGTCATGATGGCGCGGGCCTTCGGGCGTGCGGTCAAGGCCGGACGCGAAGCCTATCTGTCCGGTCCCGGAGCGAGAAGGACGCAGGCATCCGCCTCCTCTCCCCTGACCGGATTCCTGGCGGAGGGCTGACATGAGCTTCTATCCCATTTGTGAGGAGTTGAGCCGGGCTCCGCTGGATGAACGGTTCGACGCCGTCACCGGCGAGGACGTGCGCCGCGCTCTGGGCAAGTCCTCCTGTTCGCCCGAGGATTTCCTGACGCTCATGAGCCCGGCGGCCAAGCCTTTTCTGGAGGAGATGGCACGCCAGGCGAGCGAGATCACGCTCCGTCAGTTCGGCCGGACCATCCAGATGTTCACGCCCCTCTATCTCTCCAACTACTGCACCAATCACTGTGTTTATTGCGGTTTCAACTGCAAGAACCAGATCAATCGCAGCCAGCTCTCCCTGGAGCAGGTGGAAGTGGAGGGCAAGGCCATTGCGGCTACCGGTATGAAGCAGTTGCTGATTCTCACCGGTGACGCCCGCGCCAAGGCATCCCCGGAGTACCTGGAGGACTGCGTCAAGGTGCTGCGCCGCCACTTCCCGTCCGTTTCCATCGAGATCTACGCCATGGATCAGGATGAGTACGACAGGCTGGTGAAGGTCGGCGTGGACGGCATGACCATGTTCCAGGAGACCTACGACGAGGAACTTTACGCCACCCTGCATCCGCGCGGCCCCAAGAGGGATTTCCGCAACCGGCTGGACGCGCCCGAGCGCGGCTGTCGGGCGGGCATGCGCGTGGTCAACATCGGCGCGCTGCTCGGGCTGGGGGACTGGCGCAGGGACGCGTTCATCACCGCCATGCACGCCTCCTACCTGATGCGCAAGTACCCGGAGACGGACATCGCGGTTTCCCTGCCGCGCATGCGTCCGCACGTGGGCGAGTACCAGCCCGCCACCATCGTGTCGGACAGCGACATGGTCCAGTTTCTCATGGCCCTGCGCATTTTCATGCCCCGGCTGGGCGTGACCATCTCAACCCGCGAGGCCCCGGAATTCCGCGAGAACATCATGCCCCTGGGCGTGACCCGGATGTCTGCGGGCGTGTCCACTGCCGTTGGCGGCTACTCGGACGAGGCCGAGACCTCCGGTCAGTTCGACATCGCGGACGAGCGCTCCGTGGACGAAGTCTGCTCCATGATCAAGGCTCACGGGTTCCAGCCCGTGTTCAAGGACTGGGAGCCGATCATCCCGGTGGAGGGCGCGGCATGAACGCGGCCGAACGCGGCATGGCGACCTACCTGGGCGAGGACCGGCTCCGGTTCCTCCAACAGGTGGTCGTGGGCATAGCTGGCGCGGGCGGCCTCGGGTCCAACTGCGCCATGCATCTGGTGCGCAGCGGCTTCAAGCGGTTCCTGTTGGTGGATTTCGACGAGGTGGACGCGTCCAACCTCAACCGGCAGTGCTTTTGCCTGGATCAGGTGGGGCAGCCCAAGGTCGAGGCCCTGGCCAGGAACATGCGCGCCGTGAATCCGGATCTGGAACTGGAGTTGCGCAACGAGCGCCTGGCCGAGGATACCATGCTCGCAACCTTTGCCCGCTGCGACGTCGTGGTGGAGGCCATGGACGCGCCGCGTTTCAAGAAGGCGCTGGTGGAGGCGTTCCTGCCCACGTCCCGGCTGGTGGTCACCGCCTCGGGTATCGGTGGGGCAGGGGACGCCGACGCCATCGTCACCCGGCGGGTGAGGGATAATCTGTACATGGTCGGTGACATGGAGACCGAATGTTCCGATGCAACCCCGCCCTTTGCCCCCAAGGTCACCGTGGCCGCCGCCAAGCAGGCGGACGTGGTGCTCGGCCATTTCCTGCGTGTGTTTGAACAAGAAGGAGGCAGATAGATGCGCACCCGCGCCATTACCCGGCAGACCATACTGGACACGGACCTGTATTGTCTGACCGCCGAAAAATTCTCCCTGGGTCGCTCCAATCTGGAGGTGGTTCAGGCCATGCTGGACGCGGGCGTCAAGCTGGTCCAGTACAGGGAAAAGGAAAAGAAGACCGGCGTCATGTACGAGGAGTGCATGGCCATCCGCCGGATGACTCGCGAGGCGGGAGCCGCGTTCATCATCAATGACTACATCGACCTGGCCCTCATGGTCGGGGCGGACGGCGTACACATCGGCCAGGAGGATTTCCCTGTCTCGGCAGTGCGCCGGATCGTGGGCGAGGACATGGCCATCGGGCTGTCCACCCATGCCCCCGAGGAGGCGCGAGCCGCAGTGGAGCAGGGGACGGACTATATTGGCGTGGGGCCGATCTACCGCACCTTTACCAAGGACGACGTGGTCGATCCCGTGGGACTGGAATATCTGGAATACGTCGTGGCCAACCTGGACATCCCGTTCGTGGCTATCGGCGGCATCAAGGAACACAATGTGGCCGATGTGGTCAAACGCGGCGCGCGCTGCGTTTCCCTGGTCACGGAGATAGTCGGTGCCGAGGATATCGGCGGGACAATCAACGCCCTGCGCAAGGAAATGCAGGCCGCGAAGGAGAAATAATGGATTATACGACACAGATGGACGCCGCCCGCAAGGGTATCGTCACCCCCCAGATTGAGGCCGTGGCCCGCAAGGAAAATATCCGTATCGAAGACCTCATGGCCCGCATGGCCAAGGGGACGGTCATCATTCCCGCCAACAAGAACCACAAGAATCTCGACGCCGAGGCAGTGGGCGAGGGCATGCGCACCAAGCTCAACGTCAACCTCGGCATCTCCAAGGATTGCTGCGCCATCGAGCCGGAGCTCGAAAAGGTGCGCGGCGCCATTGAACTGGGTGCCGAAGCGATCATGGACCTCTCCTGCTACGGCAAGACCCAGGAGTTCCGCCGCCGCCTGGTGGAGATGTCTCCGGCAATGATCGGCACTGTGCCCATCTACGACGCCGTGGGGTTCTACGACAAGAACCTTCAGGATATCACCGTGGATGAGTTCTTCGACGTGGTGAAGAAGCACGTGGAGGACGGCGTGGACTTCCTGACCATCCACGCGGGGCTGAACAAGCACACCGCCGAGAAGGTCAAGTCCGCCAAGCGGCTGACCAACATCGTCTCCCGCGGCGGCTCCCTGCTCTTCACCTGGATGGAGATCAACAACGCCGAGAATCCGTTCTACGAGCACTTCGATCGCCTGCTGGACATTTGCGAGGAATACGACGTGACCCTGAGCCTGGGCGACGGTTGCAGGCCTGGCTGCCTGAACGACGCCACCGACGCCTGCCAGGTGGAGGAGCTCATTACCCTGGGCGAGCTGACCAAGCGTGCCTGGGAACGCAATGTCCAGGTCATGATCGAAGGCCCCGGCCACATGGCCATGAACGAGATCGCGGGCAACATGATGATGGAGAAACGGCTCTGCCACGGCGCGCCGTTCTACGTCCTCGGCCCCATCGTCACGGACGTGGCTCCCGGATACGACCACATCACCTCCGCCATCGGCGGAGCCATCGCGGCCATGTCCGGTGCGGATTTTCTCTGCTACGTCACCCCGGCCGAGCACCTTCGTCTGCCCACCCTTGAGGACATGAAGGACGGTATCATCGCCACCCGCATCGCGGCCCACGCCGCCGATATCGCCAAGGGATACCCCGGCGCTGCCGACTGGGACAACGAGATGTCCAAGGCCCGTGCCGCCCTGGATTGGGAGGCCATGTTCAAGCTGGCCATGGACCCGGTCAAGCCCCGCGAGTACCGCGAGTCCTCCAAGCCCGAGCACGAGGATTCCTGCTCCATGTGCGGCAAGATGTGCGCCGTGCGCAACATGAACCGCGTGCTCGAAGGCAAGGACATCCAACTGGACGACTAGCCTCTGCGTAATGACAAAACAAAGCCCCGGCGGACAGTGTCCGCCGGGGCTTTTTTGGCTTTAGGACCCACGTTGGCCGGGAGAAGGGGAAGAGGTCTATGACTTCTATCGCTTGCGTCCGCAGACCATGTAGATGGAATCGCTGACGCCCTTGGTTTCCAGGAAGCGAGGATCGTCCTGATCGCGCCAGTCGTTGCGGCGGGAAAAGGTTCGGGCGTCTCCGTCCAGCCCGGCTCGGCGCAGGTATTCTAGGATCAGGCCCATGCGTTCGAACTCGTGCAGTTCCGTCCAGCCCTGGATGACGCGGTCCTTGTCGTAGGCGTTGCCGAATCCGGCAAGCACCATTCCGCCCGGTGCCAGGTGTGCGGCTATGCTGCGCAGTACCCCCACCGGATCGGCGAGGTATTCGAAAACCTGGGTAAAGATGACTGCGTCGTAGCGTCCGGCCATGTGCGGAGACGTGGCTGCGTCCATGGCGAGCACGCGCATGTCAGGGGTGAGGACGCGATCCTGGAGGGCCTGGAGGTTGCGTTCAGCGGCGTTGTCCATGCAGGGCGCATTCGGGGCAATATTCTCGTTCCGAATTTGGAAGAACGCATCGTGAAAGAAGTCGGTGGGTTCGCCATTGTGGCGGGTCTGCATGCCCGGCCCCCAGTCGCAGGTGGCTTCGCGCCAGTGGGTCAGTGAGCCGTACGTGCCGGCGTCGCGCGGCTGAAGATATTGGATTGCGGCTTCGATGGTCACCGGGATAGTGGCCAACGGGTGGTTGCAGTCGGCGGTGAAGCTCTTGTCCGTGAGCCCTGTCAGGCGGAAGGGTGTCAACGTGTCCGGATAGACGTCCAGCAGTCCGTCTATGTGTCCCTGCGGGTAGAAGCGGCCCAGCCTCGGCAGGATCGGTTGGCCAAAACGGGTTTTCTTGCGCAGCCGGTCCAGGGGCAGGATACGCACCAGGGATTCCTTGAAACGGGGGATGCACATCCTCGGTTCGTAGGTGAAGGCTACGGACTCGCCCTCGCCCTTGCCCTCCAGCGCCTCGCGCATGCCGCGTGGAAAGATGTCGTTGACCGGGTTCACCTTCCGGCCCAGGAACCACTCCTCGTGGCGGATGCCATCCATCTCCCAGGATACGGTGAATTCCAGTGCTCCCGTGACGTTGTCGTTGAAAAGCGTTCTGTTCATGTAAGGGCGGGCCGACGTTTGTTCATTCTGTGAAGGGAGGCGTGGCGTCTAGTAGCTGTCGAAGTCAGGATATTGAAAGTCCCACTTGTCGTAAATGGGTTTGAGCTTTCCTTGTCGGTGCAACCGAACTATTCCTTCCTCATACATTCTTTTGATGTGCTTTCCCCGTTCCGTAACGTTGAAGAGGGGGAAATAGGCGCGCCTGCCCGCTTTTTGGACATCAAAGTCCTGTCTGCGAAAGGGAATGGTGTTTCTGCGCATGGACTGCCTAATCAGGTTGAGGTCGTCCACATAGAAATCGGAACGGTCCAGGATGATCATGGACAGGGCCTGTTCACCCGTGAGCACGTCCTTTATCCTGACCGGCACGTTGAAGTTGGCCTGGGAATAGAAAGTCGGCTGGCTCAGGATTTCCATCCCCCGCAAGGTCTCCTCGCCGCGCCATGGGCCGATGCGGCTTTTCTTGAAAAAGACATAGTAGTCGTTTTCATACATGGGATACCGGGCCAGGACCAGGGGCGGAGTCGCCTTGTCGTCGCAGGTCATCATGTCGGCCAGACTAAGCAGGACGAGCTCTTCGGAGCGGTTGGATTTGGAATAGGTGTGCCTGACGGGGATTCCGTAGAGGCTGAAAACCGCTCGCAGTACTTCATGGTACAACCCGGTGCCGTCCTTGTTGGTAAAGGAGTCCCAGGATGGGCTGGCGGAAATGACTTCGTCTATTTCCGACGCCGGGCACGGCGATGCGATAAGGGTCATCACCATGAATATGCCGAGAGCGATTTTCTTCATCGTTTGCGTTATTTTTCCTTTTGAGAAAATTTGTCGTTTAAGATGCCTTTCGATATGAATTGCGTCAATATCTGTTTTTAGAATTTAAAAAGCGGTAAAGCCGCAACAAATATTATATCTGAATAACGATTCATGCGTTCTGCTCTAGGTTGTTCGCATGGTTTTCAAGACGGCAAGGGGCTCGGGCGGTCGCAACCCCTTGCTGCCAGGCTGTGCGTTACTTCATGTCGTACGTTGTAGGGCCATTGCCATATCCTGTCCGGTTCAGCCATTGCGCAGGATAGCCCACGGCCCTGGCTTCGGTCCCGGGCAGGTTGATGTAGCCGTCGGAGTATTTGGCGAGCAGATCGAAGGTGAGATCCCGCCAGGTGTTGAGGACATCACCGGCCTGGTTGAAGCTGAACTCGGTGATGCGCTGCCTGGCTTCGGCTTCGGACAGTCCGGCCACCGCGCGGTCCATGGCCAGCACTCCTGCCAAGCCCTTGCGTTCCAGTTCGCGCTGGGCGGGCTTGATGTCCACTTCGGTCATCCGCTTGAAGTTGAGCCGCGCCCAGTTGCCGAGCAGGTCGAAGTGCCACCAGGCGGACTTGAAGCTGAAGTGCTGCGGGCTGCCGGTCTGATAGGGCTTGGGCAACTGGAGCATCTTTGAGAAGAAGGGCGTGAACACCGTGGTGTAGGAGACGTCCGGGCCGAACCAGAGGAGTCCCTTGGTGGCCTCCGGGGCCTTTGGCCGGGTCTGGCAGACGAAGGTATAGCCCTGGTAGAAGACCGAGATGGCCCGTTCCCATGCGCCGTAGAATTTTTTTTCCTTATCCACGTTGTTCTGGTTGCCGTCATAGGGGCCGACAAAACGGTGCGGATCGCCGTAAGGACCGGCCGCCGTGCCCTTGGTCAGGTCGAACTCGGTCCCTTCGTAGTGGTCGCGGTAGAGGGCAAAGACGTCCAGGGGGGAGAGATTGCCCCGAGGTGCAATGGAGAAGGGGTAGTCGCGGGTATAGGTGTCCTTGACCCAGGGGGAGAGGCCCAGATCAGGGTTGACCCGGTCCAGACAGCGCCAGACGCGCCGGAGCGAATAATAGGGATGGTTGTATTCGCCGGGACTGACCGCGCGCAGCCAGTCGATGGTTCCCTGCTTGGCCTCATCCCACCAGCCGACCTTCTTCAGGCCGGGCACCAGGTGCCTGGAGTAAAGGAAATGGTCCGGGTCGTCCTTGATGACGTCACGGATGCGGAAGGTGTTGGCTGCCACGAAATAATCGCCGTCGGGTACGCGCTTGGCCACCCAGGCCGAGTGGTGCCGGGTGTCGGGCAGGGCGCACATCTCGAAGACCCACGCTTCATTCTCATCGCCCACCAGCAGGGTCTCGCCGGTGGAGAAGTAGCCGTATTCGTCGATGAGCGCACCCATGAGTTTGACCGCCTCGCGGGCGGTGGCGCAGTTTTCAAGGGCGATGCGGGAGAGTCCCGAGCTGTAGAAGATCCGTTGCGGTATGCCACGGCCAGCCTTGGGGTTGGGATCGGGTTCGTAGTTCGCTCCGTTGGTGCACTCGCCCATCATCAGGTTCTTCTCATTCATGATTCCGTAGTTGCCGTCGAAATAGGCGAAGGAGGTCTCCTGCCTGCGGCCCAACAGCTTCCAGATGGCTTCATAGGAGAGTTGCGCCAGAGGCTTTGTCGGCTCGCCGGGCGTGTTGTAGGCCGGGCCCCGGTCGTCGGTGACGATGCGGGGGTAGGCCATGGCGTCCGAATAGATATTTCGCATGCCCTCCTGCTTTTTTGCAGGGACAAAGACCAGGCGCTGGTCTCCCAATTCGTCGTCGTCCGAGTGGGCGACCATCATGGAGCCGTCCTTGCTGGCACCGGGCGTGACGATCATCGTCGTGCAGGCGAGGGCGGCGGAAACGAGGAAAAACGCGCCCAGGATGAGGGCGGCAAGCAGTGTGGAGAGTTGTCTCATGGTTGGCTCCTTTGGCCTGGCAATGGAAAGAACGTGAGCTACGTAACACATTCCTCTCTAGAAGTGGTTTATAAATTCCTTGCCATCCGCAGTTCCTTGCTTAGGATGGCCCCATGACTTGGACGGAGCGTATTTCATGGTGGTAGCGGTGGCCGTCAGCGGCGGCATGGATTCCCTGCTTTCTCTGGTCCTGATGAAGGAGATGGGGCACGACGTCATGGCCGTGCACGGCCACTTTTTGCCACCCGGACCCGGCTGGGCAAGGGTGGCGGAGGGGCTGGGCCAGGCCTGCGAGGCTCTGGATGTCCCCTTTCATGCCCTTGACCTGCACCGGGAATTCGACAGTCGGGTGATCGCGCCTTTCGTGGAGGAATACCGGGTGGGGCGCACTCCCAATCCGTGCGCCCTGTGCAACCCGCGCATGAAGTTCGGCGCACTCTTCGACGCAGCCCGCGAGTTGGGTGCGGACCGGATCGCCACCGGACACTACGTGCGCATGGAGGAGCGCGAGGGGCTGGGCCGGATGCTTGTGCGCGGCGCGGACCGCTCCAAGGACCAAAGCTATTTTCTTTCTCTGGTGCCGATTGAGGCCCTGCGCAAGGCCTTCTTCCCTCTGGCCGAGACCTACAAGAAGGACGTTCTCCCGCTACTGGGAAAATATGGCCTGAAGCCGCCCCTGCCCGGGGAGAGCCAGGAGATATGCTTTGTGCCGGGTGACGACTACCAGGCGTTTCTGCTTACGCGCGGAGTCATGCCGGGCGGTGGCGATGCCGTGCTCTCGGATGGCACCGTGGTGGGTAAGCATCACGGATTGTGGCGGCATACCCAGGGACAGCGGCGCGGTCTGGGCATCGCCTGGCGGGAGCCGCTCTACGTCCTGGACAAGGACGTGCCCGCCAATCGGCTGGTCGTGGGAACCCGGGATGAACTGCCGGTTCGGGGTTGCGTGGCCGGGCAGATCAACCTGATGGTCGATCCCGCCCTGTGGCCGGAAGAGGTCATGGTTCAGACGCGCTACCGCCAGCAGGCCAAGCCGGGCAGGGCGCGGGTGGAAGACGGCAGACTCGTGCTCGATTTCATCGAGTCTCACGTCCGCCCCACGCCGGGGCAGGTGGCGGCTGTTTATACCGCAGACGGGGCCGTGCTCGCCGGGGGCATCATCGAGTCTTCCCTCAGTTGAAGAGGAAATCGCGCCTTCGATTCCAGTATTCGTCCTGATCGCGCATGAAGCCTTCGGCCCGGGCATTGACCATGGCCCGCTTCACGTCGTCGGGCGTCATCTCCGGTTTTTTCCTGCAGTATCCGGCCCACCAGCGCACTTCGTCCTGAACCCGGAATTTAGGGTCCTGGTATTTGTCGAGCAAAGCCAGCCCGGCATCGCGCTGTCCCAGATAGACGCGGGTCAGGCCGAGGTAGAAGGTGGCGTCCGGGTCGATGGGCGAGGCCTTCAGCGCCGTGGTAAACGTTGCGTTGGCCTCCTCGAATTTCCGGGCCAGGAACAGGTTCAATCCTTTTCTGTTGTCGGCGTAGACCCTGCTGCCTGGATAAAGGTAGTCATTGCGGCTGGAAACGAGGATGCCACCGCTGCCGGTGCCCACCCCGGCGCCAACGCCCACGGTGGTGCAGCCGGTACTCAGGCCGGAGAAAATCAGGAGCAAAATAGGAATCAGGTATCGCATGTGTTGACCCTTGTTCACGTTTGCATTAGGCCGCTGAGGCGGCCGCCGGGTAGAAAGCGTCTGAACGGTTTTGTCAGCAACGGTATTTTGCCGTATATTGCCGCATCGCATAGCCTGAAGTGAACCCGAGGATACATGATTCGATTCTTTACCGCCACCCTGGGATGCAAGATCAACCAGTATGAAACCCGCGCCATTGCGGAGGCCTGGGCCGGTGACACGGGGTTGGCCCTGGAGGCGGCCTCGGCTGCGGAGGCAGACCTGATCCTGGTCAACTCCTGCGCCGTGACCGCTAATGCCGTGGCCGACCTGCGCCAGACCGTGCGCCGTTTCCATCGGGACAACCCCGGCGCGGAGATCGTCATCACCGGGTGTGCGGCTCAGGTCATGCCCGAGGAGCTCGAAAAGCTGCCCGGTGTGGTCCGGGTTGTTCCCCAGGAAGACAAATCCATGCTTCTGGCCGGACCGTCGCCGGATGCCGCTCCCGCACCATCTCCGGAAGCGAAATCGGTCTTCGCACCGTTCGCCATCTCCGGCTATGACCGGGCTCGGGCCGTGGTCAAGGTTCAGGACGGTTGTTCCCATCATTGCACCTACTGCATCGTGCCGCTGACGCGCGGCAGGTCCGTCTCCCGGCCCATGGAAGAGGTAGTGGCCGAAGTAGGTCGCCTGCTGGACAACGGTTTTCGCGAGTTGATCCTGAGCGGCATCAACCTGCGTCATTACGGCCGTGGGCTGGACGGCAAGGCCGATTTCTGGGATCTGGTGGCGCGGCTTGAGGCGGAGTTTGGATCGGAGTGGGCGGGGCGGGCACGCTTCCGCATCTCCTCGGTGGAGCCCGGGCAGCTCGGCGATAAGGCTTTTGGCGTGCTGGCCGGATCGAAGATGGTATGCCCGCAACTGCATCTGTCCCTGCAAAGCGGCGATCCGGACGTGCTCAAGGCCATGGGGCGCGGACATTATTCACCAGAGACAGCCGTTGAATTTCTGGACCGGCTTCGCGAGGCCTGGCCTGTCTTTGGACTGGGCGCTGACCTCATTGCCGGCTTCCCCGGCGAGAGCGAGGAGCAGTTTGCAAACACCTTGGAATTGTGCCGCCGCCTGCCCCTGACCTACGCCCATGTTTTTCCCTATTCCGAGCGTCCCGGCACCCGTGCCGTGGAATTGCCGGGAAGCGTGGAGGTGCCGGTGCGCAAGGAGCGAGCCGCCCGGCTCAGGAAGCTGATCGCCGGGAAGAAGCGGGCGTTTCTGGACAGGCTGCTCGCCCTGGAGCATCTGGACGTGCTGGTGCAGGACGCCGAGGGTCGGGGCGTGAGCGAATTTTACGCGGCCTGCCGCTTCCTTTCCCTGCCCGAAGGAGCGAACCCGCGCAGCCTGGTTCGGGCCAGGCCAGTGCGTAAGGAAAAGGGCGTGATTCTGGTCGAGCCTTTGGAGGTGCTCTCGTGAGCGTTCCCAAAACGCCTGATCCGGGGCTGTTGCTCATCTCCATCCTGTGCGCCGACTGGGACGCCTGCTGGCCGGAACTGCTTGAGGAATTGGAGGAGCGCTTCGGCACGGCGGATCATGTGTCCGAGCCCTTCGCCTTTGACGAAACAAACTATTACGACCGGGAGCTGGGCACGCCCATAACCCGGCGGCTTGTGGCCTTCGAGGATTTGCGCCCGCTGGATGAACTGGCGGACATCAAGCTGTTCACCAACTCGTTGGAAGCCCGGCGGGCCCGGTCCGGCAACAGGCTCTTCAATCTCGATCCCGGGTTCCTGACCGTGGAGCGGCTGGTCCTGGCCACGGGCAAGAATTTTTCCCATCGCATCTATCTGAAGGACGGCATCTGGGCCGATCTGACCCTGGTGTGGCAGAAGAAGCAGTGGACCGTTTTTCCCTGGACTTTCCCGGACTACGCCGGGGAGGACATGAAATCGCGGCTGACAAAGTTGCGCCTGTCGTATAAAACCAAGCTCAACAATCCGCATACGCAGAATCGTCATGCAACACGCGGATAGACTATAAGGATTATCTACCATGCCTGTCAGTATGACCGGTTTCGGCCGGTTTGAGACCAATGAGGACGCCTGGACCCACGTCTGGGAGATTCGGAGCGTCAACGGACGTTTTCTGGATGTTAAATGGCGTATGCCTTCCAACCTTCGCAGCCTGGAAAACGGCTGGGAAAAAGTTGTCCGCACTTACGCTTCGCGCGGCCGGGTGGACATCTCGCTGAACCTCGAGGTGCTGGATTCCGGCGTCCTCGGCGTGTCGTTCAACGAGACCCTGGCCAAGGCCATGTTCGCCGAGTTGACCAAGGTGGCAGAAAGCCGGGGCGAACTGTTCACGCCCGACTATAACCGGGTGCTTGGCATGTCCTCCCTTTGGCGGGACGCAGGCAGCGAGCCGGACCCCGGTCTGTCCGAATCCCTGACCGCCGGGCTGGAAGAAGCGCTCAAGGACTGGGTACGCTCCCGCTCCGTGGAGGGCGACGCCATGGTCGAGGACCTGCTTTCCCGTCTGGTGACCCTGCGGGAGATCGCCGGTAAGATCGCCGAGCGCATCCCGGACATCCTGGAGGAAAAGAAGAGCGGTCTGCGTCAGCGCATCCTCGACATGCTGGAGTCCGTGGGCGCTGAGTTTTCCGAGGACCGGATGCTTCAGGAGGTGGCCCACCTCACCGACAAGCTTGACGTCTCCGAGGAACTGACCCGGCTGGACGCACATCTGGAGCGCCTGGGCGAGGTCCTGACCGACAGCCAGGACGTGGGCAAGAAGCTCGACTTCCTGCTTCAGGAGACCTTCCGCGAGATCAACACCTGCGGCAACAAGGCGCAGGACACCGCGGTCAGCAGGCTGGTGGTGGATTTCAAGGCCGAACTGGAGCGCTGCCGGGAGCAGGTGCAGAACATCGAATAGCGAACCGGTTCGAAGAGCGGATCACAGCGAGGGGAAAAGAGTATGCAGAAACAGGGGTTGCTCAACGTCGGCTTCGGTAATTTCGTGGTGCTCAACAGGGTGGTCTCCATCGCCCTGCCGTCCAGCGCGCCCATGCGCCGCCTCCGCGAGGACGCGCGCGCCGAGGGACGCCTTATCGACGCCACTCAGGGGCGCAAGACGCGCGCCATCATCGTAACGGATTCAAATCACGTCATTCTGTCCGCCATTCAGGCCGAGACCATCGGCCAGCGGTTCAGCGCGGAGGAGGGAGAATAAATGGCCGGGACCGTTTCCCGATTGGGCCAGGTCCTGGTGGTTTGCGCCCCCAGCGGCACGGGCAAGAGCACGCTCATCGCCAAGTTGCGGGAGGAATTCCCCAACTTCGGTTTTTCCGTTTCCTATACCACCCGCGCCCCGCGCGGTGAAGAGCGGGACGGGCAGGAGTATCACTTCGTCTCCCGCGACCACTTCGTGGCCATGCGCAGCCGGGGCGAGTTCTGCGAGTGGGCCGAGGTGCACGGCAACCTCTACGGCACGGCCACTGCTCCGGTCACTGAGATGCTCGGCAAGGGCATGGACGTGCTCTTCGACATCGACGTGCAGGGCGCCAAGCAGCTCAAGAAGACCTTTTACAAGGGCACGTTCATCTTTCTGCTGCCGCCCTCAAGGGAGGAGCTGACCCGCAGGCTCACCGGACGCGGCACCGACTCCGAGGAGTCCATCGCCAAGCGACTGGCCAACGCCAAGGGTGAGATTGGCGAGGCTCGCTTCTTCGACTACTGGATCGTCAACGACAACCTGGAGCGGGCTTATCAGGAATTCCGCGCCGTCTACATGGCCGGGGCCTGCAAGCCCGAGTTGCGGACGGACGTGGAGGAAACCATCCTCAAGGAGTGGGAAGACGATGAGTGAGCTTGTGGTGGCGCTTGATTTCAAGGACGCCCGGTCCGCTTTGGCCATGGCCAAGTCCCTGAAGGGGACCGCCGCCTGGATGAAGGTCGGCCTGGAGCTGTTCACCGCCGAGGGCCCTGCCGTGGTCTCCGGCCTCAAGGAGATGGGTTTCAAGGTCTTTCTGGACATGAAGTTCTTCGACATCCCCAATACCGTGCAGGGCGCGGTGCGCTCCGCGACGCGGCTGGGCGTTGACATGGTCAACATCCACGCCCTGGGCGGACGGCGCATGGCCGAGGCCGCCATGGCAGGGTGCCTGGAAGGCGCGCCGGAAGGCAAGGATCGCCCCCTGGTCCTGGCTGTGACCATGCTGACCAGCATGGCTGCCGGAGACCTGCCCGTGGAGGGAGCGCCGGAGCCGTCCGAGATGGCTTTGGACCTGGCCCGTCGGGTCAGGGACTACGGCCTGGACGGCGTGGTCTGCTCCGGGCTTGAGGTGGAGCGCATCAAGGCCGCCTGCGGCGATGACTTTCTCTGCCTGACGCCGGGCATCCGTCCCGCGGGCACCGCCGGGGACGATCAGCGCCGGGTGGTTACTCCGGCGGGCGCGGTGCGCAGCGGCTCGGACTTTTTGGTGGTGGGAAGGCCCGTCACCGGAGCGGATTCGCCTGCGGAAGCGGCCCGGGCCATTCTTGACGAGATGGCGGGCGCATAGCGGGAGGCCTGGATGAGCACGCGGGACGATATCGACAAGGCCGGTTTCACGGTGGTTCGGGACGGCGCGGAAGCCATTCACGGCGTCTTTTCCACCCAGTCCATGGATAGAGTCGGTTCGCCGACCGCACAGCGTATCAGTATCCGTAAGGTCTATTGGAGTGCACGAGAGTTGTCCGGCGGAGACGTCGAGGTTCAGCCCATCAACCGGAATTGTGTTCCTTCCGGTCCGAAACAGAACGTAGGACGGGAGGAGTTCCTCGCCAAATACAGCCCTGAGCCGGAGTATTACATGAACCGGGTGCTCCCGGCTCTTCGCCGAAAGGAGGAAGGTGCCGGGGAGCAGGCAGTGTCCTCTGCGGATACGATGGAACCGGGAATAGAGGGCGCGCCGGATGTGGATGAAGGCAGCGTCCGCGCCAGCTTCGGGCTGGGACTGACCTACCTGGGCCGGGGCGAATCCAACCGGGCCAACGACATTTTTGAACGTATTCTGGGGCTGAAGGGCGCCTTCCGGGCCGAGCACAAGCACCTGTTCAATGATTTCGGCATAAATTTGCGCAAAAACAGGTTGTTCGATCAGGCCCTCAAGTATTACTTTCGTGCAGGGGAACTGGTCGAGGACGACGATCACCTCTGGCACAACATTGCCCGTTGCTACTACGAAAAGGGCGATGTACAACAATGCAAAAACTTCCTTCGTAAGAGTTTGAGCATCAATCCGGAGCTTCGGGAAAGCCGGATGTTCTGGAGGTTTCTCAGGAACAGGGGAATGGTGGGGGCCACGGAGGCCCTGGACGGAATCTAAGCAGGACAGGCACAAGCATGGGCCAGGAAAAAATACAGGATTTTCTCAACGAACTCCCACGCATGCGAGAGGATCTGCCGTTTTCACCCCGGTTGTTGAAGCGGCTGTTCATCCAGACCGGCTCCAACTCCACCGCCTCGCTGGAGGAAGTGGGAGAGACGCTGAGCAAGGACCAGGGGTTGACCACGCGCATACTCAGCCTGGCCAACTCCGCCTACTACGGTCTGCAGTCCGAGGTGCAGTCCGTGCCCCGCGCCGCTGCCGTTCTCGGCATGGGCGAAATCAGGAACATTGTGCTCGCTCTGGGCGTGCAGAGTCTGACCAAGCAGTGCGACCTTCCTGAGGATTTCAGCCTGGGAGAGTACTGGCAGCATCAGTTGCTGGTGGGTATGGCCGCCCGGGAATTCTCCCGTATGACCGACCTCGGCAATCCGGGCAATCTGTTTACCGTGGGGCTGCTCCACGACGTGGGCAAGCTGATCACCGCCATGCGTCGCCCGGAGGACTGGCAGATCATTCATGATCTGGCCGATGACGAAAGCCTCCTCGATGCCGAGGCCGAGGACCGGCATTGGGGTTCGGACCACGCCCTGGTCGGTTCTCTTGTGCTCAGTTCCTGGGAACTGCCTGATGAACTGACCGAGCCCGTGAAGTGGCATCATGACCCAGCCCTTTCCCCCGCGCACTCCAATGAATCCATGATTATCTGTTTGGCCAACTATGCGATTCACGCAGCTGACGATCCGGAAGGACCATACGTGGAACTGACGGAGGAATTCTGCCCTGAGCTGGAAATGGATTTCGAGGAGGTCATGGAGACCACCGCAGAGTTGGCCGAGTCCGAGGAAGTCGAACAGTTCGCCCGGCTGCTGGCCTGACGGCTGCCGTCACATCAACACCAATACGGGCTGTTCCGCAACTTGCGAAGGCAGGGCGCCGAATGAAACCGGGACCGGCATTTTGTTTTGATCCAGCGGTTTCCCGGTGACAATGCGGTTTGGACGGCCCGGCAGGGAGCGTTATTCGTTTTGCCGTGTAAATGGACCGCCCGTGGCGATTCCAGGCCGCCCTCCGGAGAGCGCCTGGCCGAAGAGTTGAGTGTTTCTCCGCTCATCGTCGATATCCTCTGGAACCGTGGATTGACCTCGCTGGAGGAGATGGACCGGTTTCTCAGCCCCGGGTTGCGCCACCTGGCCGACCCATCCGAAATTCCCGGCCTGTCCGAGGCTGTCGGCATACTGGCCCGTGAAGTGAACGCCGGACGCAAGCTCGCCGTCTGGGGCGACTACGATGTGGACGGCATCACCTCCACCACCCTGGTTACCGAATTTTTTCGGGGCCACGGCATCGAAATTCTGCACCACCTGCCCAATCGCATGGAGGAAGGCTACGGCCTGAACCCGGCCGGCGTGGAGGCCCTTGCCGAGCAGGGCGCTGAGGTGCTGCTCACCGTGGACTGCGGCATCACCGATTACGCTGGCGTGTCCCGCGCCCGTGAGTTGGGTCTGACCGTGGTCGTCTCCGACCACCACCTGCCGGGTGAGACCCTGCCCGAGGCGCACGCCGTGTGCGATCCGCGCCTGCGCGAGGGCGGCCCCTACGACGATCTGGCCGGGGTGGGCGTGGCCTGGATGCTCATGGCTTCATTGAACAAATCTCTGCCGGGGAGGCCCGTGGACATGCGCGGGTTGCTTGACCTGGTGGCTCTGGGCACCATCGCGGATGTAGTGCGGCTTACAGGCATGAACCGGATTCTGGTCAAGAACGGTCTGTTGGTCATCAAGGAGGCCGCCCGGCCCGGTATGGCCGCTCTGAAGGTTGTCAGCGACTATGAGCGCGGCGCGGACCTCGGGGCCGGACAGATCGGGTTCAACCTGGCCCCGCGCATCAACGCCGCCGGGCGCATGGGCGACCCGGGCAAGGCGCTCAAGCTGCTGCTCTCACCTGATTTCGATTCGGCCATGCCCATTGCCGAGGAACTCAACTCCATCAACATGGAGCGCCGCCGTCAGGAGACCGAGATCGCGGAGCAGGCCTTTGCCCAGGCCGAGACCATGAAGGACCGCGCCGGGCTGGTGCTCTTTGCCGAGCACTGGCACCCGGGCATCATCGGCATCGTGGCCTCGCGGGTGGTGGAAAAGTACTATCGTCCGACCCTGATGCTCTGCGCCGCTGAAGACGGCGGGCTGCTCAAGGGCTCGGGCCGTTCCATCTCCGAGTTCGACCTGCACGAGGCCCTGAAGGGGATCGCACCGATTCTCAATGGGTTCGGCGGCCACAAGCAGGCGGCGGGGCTTTCCATTCTGCCGGAAAATCTTGAAGCGTTGCGTGAAGGTTTCAACGAGCAGGTGATTGAGGCTTTGGGGCCGGACCCGCTCATGCCGACCCTCAAGCTCGACCGCGAGCTGCCGTTTGCCTCCATCACCACAACGCTGCTGGCCGAGTTGGAGATGCTCCAGCCTTACGGTATGGGCAACCCTGAACCGGTCTTCGGGTCATCGCCGGTGACCGTGGCCGAGCACTCCGTCTTCGGGCGCGAGCGCGAGCATGTGAAGCTGGTTCTGGCCGACGCCGAGACCGGTGCGCGCCTGCCCGGCAAGGCCTGGCGCATGGCCGACAAGCTGACCCGCGATATTCAGGGCCGCCAGATGCGCTTCGCCTTCACTCCAAAGATCGACCGCTACCGGGGCATTCCCAAGATCGACCTGCGGATTCGGGACTGGAATTTCTGATAGGCGGAATCCTTAAAAGAAATGGGGGGTATTCCTCTAACTCCCTATGATACAAAATCAGGATTTGAAGCCGCCTATGGCGGCGAGGTCAGGAGATTTCGCCTCCGGCGGGCAAGGACTCGCGCCCTTGCATCCCCTTTTTGCGCCTTCGGCGCGGGTAAATGTAAATTTAAGCGGGTAAGCCTCAAAGAAATGCCCCGTGTCAGGCCCTGAGGGACACAGACACGGGGACATTTGTTTTCTTGGAATGCCCGTTTGTTATTTGCCGGAGCGGACGAATTTGGCTGCGTTGTAGCTGGAGCGGACCAGCGGGGCGCAGAACATGTTCTCAATGCCGCGCTTTCTGCCTTCCTCGGCGTATTCCTCGAATCGTTCGGGCTCCACGTAGCGCGTTACCCTGGGGTGGTGGCGGGTGGGCTGCATGTACTGGCCGATGGTCACGATATCGCAGCCGATGGCGGCCAGGTCGTCGAGTACGGGCATGATCTGTTCGTCGGTCTCGCCCAGGCCGACCATGATGCCGGACTTGGTGGGGATGGACGGGGCCTTTCGCTTGGAGCGGGCGAGCAGTTCCAGGGACTGGTGGTAGTCTGCCTGGGGCCGGATGGTGTCATAGAGGTCGGGCACGGTCTCCAGATTGTGGTTCAGGATGTCCGGTCCGGCGTCGAGCACGGTCTCGAGGGCTGCCTCGTCACCCTGGAAGTCCGGGATGAGGACCTCCACGGTGCACTCGGGCATGGCCTCGCGCACGGCCTTGATGGTGGCCGCGAAGTGGGCAGCGCCGCCGTCGGGCAGGTCGTCGCGGGTGACCGAGGTGATGACCACGTGCTTGAGCTCCAGCCGTTTGGCGGCCTCGGCCACGCGGGCGGGTTCGTCGGATTCCAGCGGGGAGAGATCGCCTGACTCGATGTTGCAGAACGCACAGTTGCGGGTGCACAGCCGGCCCATAATCAGGAAGGTAGCCACGTTCCGTGAGAAACACTCCCATTTGTTGGGGCACTTGGCGGACTGGCAGACCGTGTTCAGGTTCAGGTCGCTGATCAGCTCGGCGGTTCCGGAAAAGTTTTTAGTCTCCGGGAGCTTGACCCTAAGCCAGGGCGGTATCCGCAAAGGCTTTTCCAAATTCTCGAGTGAAGACATCCTTGGCCTCCTTTATGGTAATGTCGCGTCCTGCCTCTTTGCTGATGGAGGTGGGGACGGCTCCCTGTATGCCGCACAGGGTGATGAGTTCGAAGAGACTGACGTCGGGGCCTACGTTCAGGGCCAGGCCGTGGTAGGTGACCCAACGTTTCACGCCGATGCCCATGGAGCATATTTTCCTTGATTCGTCCACCCATACGCCGGGATGGCCCTCCCTGCGCCGAGTGTCCACGCCGAAATGCGCGCAGGTCCTGATAACCGCTTCCTCCATGTCGTGGAAGAACTTCCTCATGCCACCGGGACGTTTCTCTACGCGCCAGATGGGGTAGGCCACCAGTTGGCCGGGGAAGTGGCAGGTGATGTTGCCCCCGCGCGCGGTCTGGGCCAGGGTGATGCCCTGCGAGGCCAGGAAGGCCTCGTCCACATGCAGGTTTTCCGCTCCTCCCTGGCGGCCCAGGGTGATCACCTTGGGGTGTTCCAGCAGAAAGAGCGTATTCTCCTCCTTCCCCTCCGTGACTGCCCTGAGAGTCTCCAGTTGGAGCTCCACGGCCTCGTCATAGGGGATGGTCCCCAGATCAATGACGCGCATCAGCGTTTCTCCTTTGTATTCGGCAGGATCAGCGCCCCGGATTTGAGATCTGTTTTGGGGTTGGCGGGCCAATTGGGGACCAGGCTCTGACCGGGGAAGAGGGGGCGCTGCTTCTCTCCGTGGTCCACCAGGGTCAGCCCCTTGTGGGAGCAGGCGTACTGGGCCCGACCGCCATGAAATTTGAACGGTTCCGAGATGATCCTGACCGCGCCCCAGTCCTTGCCGCCCTTGCGGGAGAGGTAGAGGAAGTTCATGGAGACGCCCTCTTTTTCGAGACGTGCCTCGGCGGACAGGGTCTGCAGCCAGGTCGGCGCGTCCTTTACCGAGAAATTGAAGTGGCACCAGGGCGCTCCCTGGCCGGTTGCGGGCATGGGGCACTCTTCCACGTGCGGGCAGGGCGCGATGGGCTTGAACCCTGTCTGCATCAGCTGGGTGCGCATCTCGGCGATGATTCGGCCTGTCAGCCTGACCCCTGTTTCGATGAGCAGGATGCGGCCCGTCTCCGTGGTGGCGCCCGCCATGTGCTGGGCGAGTTTTTCGGCCTGGGGCCGAGCCACCCGGCCCGACCAGTCCAGCTCGTTGAAGGCGTTGGCGGCAATGACCAGGTCGGCCTTGCGCTTGATGTGGTCGGTGAAGTTGGCCTTCACGGTCCTGACGCGCCAGGGGGAATTCTCGCCCGCCACGGCGTTGAAGAGCTTGAGTCCGGCCTGGAGCGACTTGGGCGCGCGGTCCATGCAGGTGAAGTTGATCCGTCGCTCCCGCAGGTGGGGGCGGGACATCCACAGGGCCATGACCGTTGTCAGCGGGCCGGACCCCAGGTCCGCCACTTCGCTGCCGTCCGGGATGTCCAGTTCCAGGCCTGTGAAGAGCCGGGACATGCGGTACAGGTTCCAGGGCAGGAAATAGGTCAGGTAGGGCGACAGAAACCTGGCCTCGGACAAATAGTCGATCTTGCGCTCGGACCGTTCCGTGGTCAGGCCGCGGGACATGTCCCTAATGTCGTACTTGAGCTTTTCGCGGTGCTTGGCCTTGAGCGGCCAGACACGCTTCAGGATGTCTCCGAAACGTTCGAGTTCAGCCTGGTTGTCCTCGGTGAGGTTGGGAAAGAGTCGGTCAATCGACATAGGTGAATCGCATCCTTTGGAGATATTGTTCGCCGAAGCTTTCGTCTCCGGCCAGTTCAAGGGCAGTCAGGGTGGCGGGAAGGCCTTCGGCGAAGGCGCGCGCGCCCGGGTCGGTGACAAACAGCTCCGTGCCCTTGAGCGAGGTGTTGCCCGCCTTGACGGTCTTGGCACGGGTGCCCGGCGGCAGGAAACCGAGAGTTTCCAGGTCGGCCAGGTTGACGTGTTCGCCAAGGGCTCCGGCGATGTGGATCGCCTTGAGTGCGGACGGACCGATCCCGGCGGCCTTGAGCAGGGCGGACATAGCCAGGTTGAAGGCCGCCTTGACCTTGAGAATTTCCTCCACGTCCGAGGCCGGGAGATAGAGGTCATCGCCCAGGACGTAGACGGGTTCGCCGTCCTTCTGGTCCAGGTTCTCGGCCAGGCGGGCGGCCAGCGGGGTCGCACCCTTGCCGAAAAGGCCTGTTTCGTCAATGACGCCCTGTTGGCGCAGAATGGCTGCCAGGGAGAGGTAGCCGGTGCCGGTCATGCCGTCGGGCTGGCTGGCGGAATCGTCAAACAGGACGGCGGCCAGCCCCCGGGGGGTGAGTTGGAAGCCGGTGATGGCGCCTGGTGAGGCGGTCCGTCCGAAGGAGAGCCCCACGCCCTCCAGAGCCGGGCCCATGGGGACGCTGGCGCAGAGCCGCTCTTCAGGTGACATGGCCAGGACGAATTCTCCGTTGGTGCCAAGGTCTGCCAGCAGGAAGGGATATTCCGGTTCGCCTCCGTATTCGATGGCGGCCAGGCCAGCCGAGATGTCCGCCCCCACGAAGGGAGCGAGCAGGGGCGGGATATAGGCCAGAGGCAGGCTCGCGCCGAGCTTCTTCTCGTCGCCGCCCGTGTAGGAGAGGGTATAGGGTGCGCTGGCCAGGTCGTCCGGTTTCTTGCCGAGCAGGATGTATGTCATGGCCGAGTTGCCGGACACGGCGAGCGTGGTGCATACGCCGCCCATGTTGTTCATGGCGATCTGCATCAGCTCTGTCAGCCGGTCCGTGATCAGCGCGCGGAGCACGAATCGTCCCTCGGCGGTGGTCGCAGTGGCCAGGCGGGACATGACCTCGCTGCCCAGCCCTGTCTGCGGGTTCAGCTCATGGCCCGAGGCCACCCGCTCGCCGTCCACGAGAACGGACCAGTGGATGGACGTGGTGCCCAGGTCCACGGCCATGGCGAAGTCGCCGGTGGTGGCCGAGTGCCCCATGATGGCTCGCTGGCTGCGGCGCGGTGCGGGGATCATGATCTCGCACGGTTCGGACGGGTGCAGGCAGGACAGCCGCCATCCCTCTTCCACGGCTTCCTTGCCGAGCTTGCGCATTTCGTCGTGATTGGCTTCGGGAGCGTCGGAGAGATAACGGACCCGGCATAGACCGCACTTGCCCAGGCCGGAGCAGAGCGGCACGCCGTGCCACAGTCTGCTGAGAAAGATGGTCCGGGCCAGGGTCGCGCCCGGAGTGGGCTCCAGGGCGAGCCTGGTCCCGTCATGGGTGGTGATGAATATGCTCAAAAGATTACTCCATCGGGTGGATGCGCCCTTCTTCCGGGTGGAATGGAAAAAGTGTCGGGGCTGGCTTTCTGTTTCGTGTCGTTGGCGGGTCTATTCTGTTGTTCGAAGCTTCGATCCCGGCTTTGCCCCGCGTCGTCAAGGGCATAAAGATTAGCTCATGGCGCTGAGCGTGTAAATGGTTCATCTAACGGTTGGCAAGGTGGCCTCCGCTTGGTATTAAAGCCATTCGGAGTATCGTTATGCGTGAGAAATCATACACAGTTCAGATAGAAAGCCGGTCGGGCAATCGCGAAGCCTATCGAGCCGGTTTTTCCGATCTTCAGCTGCGGATCGACGACCGGTCCGCTCCTGTTGCGGTCATCAACCTCAGCCCGGTGGGTGTTGGCCTGCGCCGTAATGTCGGCATGACCCAGGGACAGGAGGCCGTGGTGCATCTGTACCGCAAGGGCGTGTTGGTCATTCCCGACCTGGCTGTTCGAGTTGCCCGGGTTTCGGCATCGGCCACGGGGTTGGCATTCCTGGGCCTGACCAGGAAGCAGACCGATGAGATTCACAGCGTGGTGCTCGAGGAGCAGAAGCGTCAGCTCTCCGGTCGAAACAGGGTGCGTCTCGACTCCTTCTGATCAGAGGGGATGAGTCGTATAGCTACGACAGGGATCGCTTCCGGTTTGAAAGCGGCGACCCTTCACACAGAAGTCCTCTCCTTCATGTCGTTCGCGGGCATCTTTACGTTTTTAATCTAGCAGCGGGACAGCCTGCGTAGAGCATCGTCGAGGTGCGCCAGCCAGATGTCCACCAGCCGGTCATATTCGCCTGCGCCCTTGAGCACGGCCTGACATTGGATGCCCGCATTTTCCAGGCGGCTCTTCCAACTGGTCTCGGCGTCGCCGACCATGTCGCGCGCCGCGTGCCAGCCCGCCCCGAACAGGAAGGGAAGCAGGTAGGCCTTGCGCACTCCGTCCTCATGGAACCGCTGGATGATGGCGTCGATGCCCGGCTCCGCTTCCATGGCTCCCATGTGGACCGTCGTGTCCCGCTTCTGGAAGGCCCGGTGCAGGGCTTCGTAATAGATGTTTCCGTCGTGCTTCGTGCCGTGGCCCATAAACAGGACCGCGTCGTGGTCGCCTTTGCCTTCCAGCCCTATGGAGAGGATGGCCTCGGCCACGGCTTCAACGCCCGCCTCGCCCGCCACCAGAGGGAAGCCAACCTCAACGCGGCTGAACCCGCCGTCCTTGAGCATCAGCTCGTTGGCCAGCCCGAGCAGCTCGTGGAACTCGGTGCCGGGGATGAGGTGCAGGGACTGCACGGCTACATGGGTCACGCCGTCCGCGAGCAGCTTGTCCAGGGCCTGGGGCACGGAGTCCACGGCTTCGCCCGCTTTTTCCATGTGTCCACGGATGGTCTTGGAGGTGTAGGCAACGCGCACGGGAAGGTCGGGATAGGTCCGGCGGACCCGCTCCACGATGTGGTCCAGGGAGGCCCGGGCATTTTCGTGCCGGGAGCCGAACGCGGCGAGGACTATGGCAGTTTTCATTCGATCTCGTTTTTTCTGACCAGGGCCAGGGAAAAGTAGTGAGGCGTCTTGGGGGCATCCTTGATATCCATGAGAATGGATTCTCCGTCCATGCCAAGACGGGAGACGAGTACGGTCTTGTCGTCCAATCTGAGCCGCTCCAGGGTTGCCCTGATCTCCTCGAAGTTTTTGTACGCCTTGAGGATAACGGCGTTGTCGGCCACGTCAAGCTGCGCTTCGAGCCGGTCGGGATCGGTGACCCCGGAGGTGATCAGCAGGGATTCCTTTGATTCGGCCAGGACGAATCCGATCCTGGCGGCGGCCGCATGAAAGGACGTGATGCCCGGGATGGCCTGAACGCGGATTGAAGGATTCAGGCGCAGGAGGGTGCGCTGGAGGTAGCCGTAGGTGGAGTAGGTCAGCGGATCGCCAAGGGTCAGGAACGCGGCGTTTTCGCCTCGGTCCAGGACTTCGGCCACGATTTCCGCGTTGCGTTGCCAGGCTGTCTCCAACTCTGTCTTGTCCTTGGTCATGGGGAAGCCGAGCTGAATGACCTGGACCTCTTTCTTAAGATGCGGCCGGGCAATGGCGTAGGCCGTGGAGTAGTCGTTCTTGGTGGAGGCGGCGGCAAAGACGACGTCCACCTCGCCCAGGGCGCGGACCGCCTTGATGGTCAAAAGTTCCGGGTCGCCGGGGCCGACGCCGATGCCGTAGAGAGTGCCATGTTTCGTCACGTTGTGGTTCCTCTGTTCGTGAGCCGTCATTGGTTGACCGGCACGGGATGCAGCAGCCGGTATACGGTTTCTATGCCGCTGAGCAGCCGCATGGTCGGGCGTGAGACCAGATGTTCGTCCACCAGGAATACGTTCCGGTCGCGCACCGCCTTGATCCGCGAAGCAGCCGGGACGGTCATGATGCTCTTGACGTCCACCTGGTTCATTTTGCCGTATTGGGCGAGATATACGTCGATGCGTGCTCCCTTGGCCAGCACGCGCTCCAGACCGTAGTTGGCGATGTTGGTGCCGTGGTGGGGGGTGGCATCGGCCGCGGCGTTGCGGCCTCCGGCCATCTGCAGCACGAACAGGGGCATGGAGCCTGGGGAGAAGGTCGCATACTTGCGGTGGATGGCCTCGAAAAACACGTTGGGGCGGCGATTTTCCGTGATGCGGTCCAACCTTTGGAGAGCTGCCTCCAGCCCTTCCTTGAAGTCGCCGACCATCCGCTCGGCCTCCAACTCCCTGCCGGTCAGGCGGCCCAGAGTCCGCCAGTAGGCGTACATTTCCTCCACCGTGTTCGGCTGCAACGCCGCCACCTGGATGTGGTGATTCCTCAGGGCACGCCACAGGCCGGGGTAGGCCCTGTATTGCATGGGGCGGATGAGAACCAGGTCGGGCTTGGCCGCCAGAAATCTCTCCACGCCGTCATGGGGAGAAAAGGCTGGTTTGGCCAAGGCCTGGAACGGGTAGTCCTCGGTTGCGCTCACGCCTATGATTCGGTCGTCCAGCCCCAGGTTGAAAAGGTTCTCGGTGTGCGCCGCGTACAGGGATATGATGCGCTCGAAGGGCTTGTCGAAAAAGAGGGTGGTCCCGGTGTCGTCCTTCAGCGTGGCCGCGCGGGCCGGGGTAGCGAGCAGGAGAATGAACAGAAGAGTGAAGAAGAGGCGTTTCACGATGATTCCTTGGACTGATAAACGAGAGTAATGGCTTGGCCGCAGGTGAGCACGCGGGCGTCTACGTCGAAGACCCGGCTGATGTTCTTCGGGGTCAGGACCTGGGTCGGAGCGCCGCTGGCATGGACGCGTCCCTTGTCGAGGACGGTTACGCGGTCGCAGTGGGCCGCCGCCAGGTTGAGGTCGTGGAGTACGGCGACAATGGTTCGCCCGGACTCGGCCAGCCGCCGCAGAACGGCCATGACCGCGAGCGCGTGCCGGATGTCCATACTCGAAGTCGGCTCGTCAAGCAACAGGCAGGGCGTGTCCTGAGCCAGGGCACGGGCGAACACGGTCCGTTGCCTCTCGCCTCCCGAGAGTTCCGTGAGGGGACGATCGGCAAGACCGGTCAGGTCCATTGCCGTCAAGGCATCGCGCACGGCGTTTCTATCTTGCTCGTCCGGTGGAGAAAATCGTTCCATGTGGGGGTGACGGCCCATGAGCACTGTATCGGCCACGGTAAAGGGGAAGGCCGCCCGTGGGGTCTGCTCTACCAGGGCGGTGAGCATGGCCAGTTCTTTCGGGGAGTATGCGGTGACAGGTTGCCCATTGAGTTCAACCATGCCTTGGGAGGGAGATCGGTATCCGGCCAGGAGATCAAGCAGGGTGGATTTGCCGGAGCCGTTGGGGCCGACAATGCCGTGCAATTCGCCTGGTTTCAGATCGAGATCCACGCCGTGGAGCACTGGTTCTCGCCCGTAGCCGAAAGTCAGGTCCCGGAGGACGTAGGTGGTCCTATCCATGGAACCTCCCGCTGCGGGCCCGGCTGAACAGCCAGCAGAACACCGGGCCACCGAGGAGCGCGGTGAGCACGCCGATGGGTACCTCGTTGGGCAGCACGGCGCGGGTCAGGGTGTCCGCCGCCAGGAGCAGCATGCCGCCGCCCAGGGCCGAGGCCGGGAGCAGCAGCCGATTGTCTGGGCCGACCACGAAGCGCATCAGGTGCGGAACGATGAGCCCCACGAAGCCGATGATGCCCGAGACCGAGACGCAGACGGCGCTGACCAGCGAGGCGGTGAGCAGGAGGACCAGACGGACCCGGCCCGTGTTTACGCCAAGCCCCTTGGCCGTGCGGTTGCCCAGGGAGAGAATGTTCAGATCGCGGGCGTAAAAGGCGCACAGGGCATACCCGGCCACTGCCACGGCCCCGGTCAGTGCGGCGTCGGTCCAGGTGCGGGAGACAAAGCTGCCCATGAGCCAGAAGACGATGGCGGCCACGCGTTCGTCAGCCATGTATTTTATGAAGGAGATTGCTGCGGACAGGATGGCCGAAACGATGACACCCGAGAGAATCAGGTTGGTGGGGGCCAGCTCGCCGTCCCGTCCGGCCATGGCGATGACCGCGAAGAGGGTGACCGCCGCTCCCAGGAAGGCCGTCAGGCACAGGGTGGCCGGGCCGAGAAAGGCCAGTCCGAGGTAAAGGGCCAGGGCCGCTCCGAAGGCCGCGCCCGAAGACACGCCCAGGGTGAAGGGGTCGGCCAGGGGATTGAGCAGCAGCCCCTGGAAGACGGTTCCGGCCACGGCCAGCCCCACGCCCACGGAGATGGAGGTCAGGATGCGCGGCAGCCGGACTTCGAGGATTACACTTTGAAAAAGCGGGTCGGCATGGTTTGCCGCTCCCCGCAACCCGTCCCACAGGGCGGCGATAACGTCGCCCGGCGGGATGGAGATGAAGCCCATACCCATGGCCAGGATCGCCAGCACGCCCAGACAGAGGGCGAGCAGGGCGATCAGCAGACCGGCGCGGGCGGGATTGCGGGGAGCGTTTTGCATTCGTTTACCTGGGGAGCATATGGCTCTGTGCCATGGCGTCCTTCAGATGGTTCACGTACAGGTCGGCCCAGGCGTCAACCGAGCCGAGACCCCGCAACTGGGTGGTTACGGAGAAGCCTGCCCTGGTCAGCATGACCTTCCAGGAGTCGTCTTCATCGCCGGCCATGTCGTTGGAGGCGTGATCACCGGCAACGACCATGAAGGGCTTGAGCAGGATTTTTTTCTTCCCTGTGGCCTTGAGTTCGGCCACGAGTTCATCGAACCCGGGGAAGCCTTCCACGCAGCCCACAAAGACGGGGTAGTCGTGGGAGGTCTGCATGACGTGCTGGAATTCGGAATAGATGCCGGTGGAATAGAAGTCGTTGCCGTGACCCATGTAGACCAGGGTGGCACCCATCTTCTTGGCCTCGTCCACGTCGCCCTTGAGAGCAGCAGCCGCAGCGGCGATGTCGTCGGTGTAGGGGTAAGCGTCACCGGGCATGCCCAGGGCCGGGCGGCCGAGACGCAGCTTGTTGAAGGGAATGGACTTGGCCTTGACCGTGCGGATGGAGCGAAGGCCGATCATCATATTGGTAAGATCGGAGAATTCCTCACCCGCGAAGACGTGCAGGGTCTGGACCGCGAGATCCTTGTATCCCTCGTCCTGGAGGTCGGCCACGGTGGCCAGCGGGCTTTTCACAAACAGGACCTCTCGCGGAACGTCTTGGTTGGCCTTCTGCCACTCGGGGTCATGGCGACGTTTGCTCCAGATTTTGCGGATGATCGAGGAGGTGAAGGCCAGCCTGACCGGCACGCCGGGGTAGGCCTTTTCAACGCGGGTTTTGATGTTGAGGATGGAGTCGAGGCCCGTGGGGTAGGACGTGCCGAAAGCAGCCAGAACGATGGCTTGTTTGGCGGCGCCATCGGCCTTGTGCCCGGCCAAGGCCGGGGCGGCGGTCAGGACGAGACAAAGGGTCAGCGCCACGCAGAGCGGGCGGAACGGAAAACGGAACATGGAACCTCCCTGGGAGGAGGGGCTTGATTGGGGAAAAGAAAATCCCCTTCCTCACGCATACGAGGAAGGGGAACCGTTTTTTCCCTTCGTGTCACCTTGGCGGCAAGCCCACGTACCACCGAGGCAAACCGGTATCGTTTTCAGGCAGGTCTTCCGGCTGGTCCCTCCCGTCTTCGCCTTCCCGGGATTCTCCCAGTGGCATATGTGAAGACGGTTCATAAGGACGTCACGGCGGCGGGTCCGCTCCCGATTCGCACGGGATTCCCTATCAAGTCGCAATAACACCTGAAGTGCGCTGTATTATGCTCTTCCGCCTGGTGAAGTCAAGAAGCGGGGCTACTCGGTTGCGTCCTTGCGTTTGCCCTGGTGGACTCGATTCTGAAAGTGCTGGAGCATTTCCTCGGTGTCGATGACCAGTGCATCCGATTCGCCCATCATGCCGTAGCCGAGGATGGGGATATGGAAAATCTCCTCCACGGGCACGGTGAAACCGGTGATGACCACCTGCTGCTGTCGGAGCACTTCGTCCACAAGGATGGCGGCCTTGTAATCGCCCACACGGACCACAATGGCCTGGGCCATGCGGATGTCCTTTACTTCGGGCTCCAGGTCGAGCAGGTCGGCCAGACGGAGCAGGGAGTGGACCTCGCCCCGTACGTCCACGGTCTCGCGTCCGTCGGGCAGCTCCACCACCTCGTGCAGCTTGGGCATGTAGATTTCGACCACGTCGCGGCTGGGTACGATGTAGGTTTCGCCGCCGACCCTGGCAACCAGGGCATCCACGATGCCTTCGTTGGCCGAGCGGTCAAGCGGAATGGAAATGGTGAAGGCCGCGCCCTTGCCCAGTTCGCTCTCGATGGTCACGTCGCCGTCGAGGGTGTTGCGGATGGAGTTGACCACGGCGTCCATGCCCACGCCTCGTCCCGAGACGTCGGTAATCTTTTCGGCGGTGGAGAAGCCGGACTGGAGCACGAAGTTGAGGATTTCGTCCTTTTCGTATTCCTTGTCTTCTTCTGCCAACCCTTTTTCAATGGCCTTGTTCAGGATGCGATCCGGGTCGAGGCCCTTGCCGTCATCCTTGACCTGGATGAAGGCGCTGTCGCCCTTGCGCCAGGCGGCCAGGGTGACGTTGCCGGTGTCGTTCTTGCCCGCCTGCTTGCGGCCTTCCGCGTCCTCGAGGCCGTGGTCAACAGCGTTCCTGAGCAGGTGAACCAGAGGTTCGTTGAGGGATTCGACGATGGTCTTGTCCAGAGCGAGTTCGTCTCCGCGAACAACAAAGTCGAGCTTCTTGCCGATCTTTTGGCTCAGTGATTTGACCAGGCGGTGCATGGGCATGAAAATCTGCTTGAGGGGTACCAGCCGGATGGCGTCCACTTCCTGTTGAAGCTGGCTTATGACGTTGTCCAGTTCGCGCAGGGAGGCGGTTACCTGGGCCAGGTTGGAGGTTCCGCCCTGGGCGATGACCGCATAGGTAACCATAAGCTTGCCCACCAGTTCGATGACTCGGTCCAGGGAGTCAGTGGGTACGCGGATGGAGGAGATGGCCTGGGACGCAGTCTGCTTCTCCTGCTTGGGCTTGGCGGCCTTGGGTTCTTTCTGCTTGGCCTCGGGTTCATCGGTCTGTTCGGGGACTTCCGCCTCGGTGCTCTCCTCGGGTGCTTCAAAGGCCTTGGCGGCTTCTTCCTCGTTTTCTTCCATCGGAGCAGTGGCCGAGCTTCCGGTCTCCATCATGCCCATGGACGCCGTGTTATCGAGCTGGCCGCTCAGGGCGAACAAAAATCTTTTCTGGGCCTCGCACACGCCAAGCATGGCCGTGACGATGTCGTCGTTCAGCGGGGTGATTCCTTCCGTCAGCATGTCAAGGATAGCGATGACGCCCGCGCTGGACAGCTTCATGTGTGTCAGGCCGAGCGCTTCCACGGCGTCACCGACGCTCTGGCCGGTATCCGCCACGTCGAGAATCTGTTTCTCGATGTCTTCGATGCACTGTATAATGCTTTCCTGCATTTACTTTCCTTGCTGTTACTGCGTCGTGAAGTAGGTGTCTTCGTCAGGGTAGATGGCGATGGTGTTATCGAATCCCCAGCCGTAGAGCATCTGTTTCGCATCCGGCGAAAGGTGGCAGGCCGCAATCTTGAAAGTGGTTCCCATGCTGGCCACGGCGGCCCAGGCTGTGGAGCCGAAGGTCAGGACGTCCGAAAGATCGAGGAGAATGCGGTCTCCCGGTTCCACGCACATGATGGCCGACATGATCGGCTTGTACTGTGACTCCAGGTGGACGCGGGGGTCCTTGACCCGGAGGATGGTCACCTGGTCGCGGGTCTCCACTTCCACGCCCGCACCGGCGGGGCCGACGTCGGATTGACCTGTGCTGGACGCCTCCATGATGAGGGCGAGGACTTCTTCCTGCTCCTCTTCGTCAACGTCGTTGTCGCGAAGTTGCTCCAGAACCTGGAAGATCATGTTTACGCCGCGCGCGAGAAGGGTGAGGTTCTCGGGGGAGGATTCGACCTCGCCGGCCTGGACCTTCTTGAGAAAGTCTTCGATCTTGTGCGTGAAATGGGACGCCGGTTCGAAACCGGCCATGAATCCCGTCACGCCCTTGATGGTGTGTAGCGGGCGGGCGAGTATCTCGATACCCGAGCCGACGTCGTCACCCTCCAGCATCTCAAGGCCTTCCATGACCTGCGGGTAGTACTTGTCGTTTACCTCGGAAAAGAATTCCTCGATCATCGGATCGTCGTTCATGGCACGTCCTGTCTCAGCTGTGCAGCAGTCCGAGTTTTTGCAGTTCTTCGTAGAGCTTGTCCTTGACCACCGGTTTGACAATGTAGGCGGAGGCCTCTCCGTCATAGAAGGTCTTGATGACCGTCTGCGGATCGTCCAGGGCCGTGGTCATGATTACCTTGGCCCTTGGACGGAGATTCTCTTCGAGCTCCATCTTCCGGATTCTGGCCAGGGCTTCCATGCCGTCCACTTCCGGCATCATGATGTCCATGAGGATGAGGTCATAGGGTTTGTTTTCAGCATGCGCCAGCTTGAAGGCCTCCACGGCCTCGCGCCCGTTGACCACGACTTCAATTTCGAACAGGGGAAGAAGAAACGACCTGAGAATCTTGCGGCTCAGGAATTCATCTTCGACAATGAGGGCTCTCATGCAATTCCTCCGTTGGATCAATAAAAGAGGCTTCGATTAATCTTTTCCTATGTAATCGAAAAATTTGTCAATAAGTTGATGAAAAATATAACGGTATCATGTTGTTGCGGGTGCCGGGTTCGTTCATGCCGTCCGCCGTGGGTATGGCCTCAGTTTTGCCCGTGTTTACGTCGGGTTGAAGCGTCTTGGTAGATACTTTCCCCGTCCGGACAACGGCTTGTGTCCAGAACGGTTGCCCGGCAGGGACTTGCTAAAATAGGGGACAATCGGCTACCAAGCCGACCATGCGACGTCAAATAACACAAGCGAGAAAAGAACGTATCGACGCGGTCCTGGCCAAGCGCCAGAAGAATCTGACTCTGGTCATGGACAATATCTGGGACCCGCACAACGTCTCCGCCGTGCTGCGCAGTTGCGATGCGTTCGGTGTAGCCGACGTGCATCTCTACTACACCACCTCCAAGTGGCCCGAGTTGGGCAAGAAAAGCTCCGCGTCGGCAAAGAAGTGGGTGCGTCGAACCAGGCACCTCGATGCCGGAGAAATGATCGCCGGGCTCAGAAAGGAAGGCAAGCAGGTTCTTCGGACCGGATTCTCCGCCTCGGCCAGACCGGTGATGGAATTCAACCTGACCGAACCCACGGCGGTCATCCTGAGCAACGAGCACAACGGTACCGCCCCTGAGATCGCCGAGCTGGTCCCGGATGAAATCTACATACCCATGTTTGGCATGGTTCAGAGCTTCAATGTATCCGTGGCCGCCGCCATTATACTCTACGAGGCCTCCACCCAGAGGCAGCGGGCCGGGATGTACGACCAGCCGTCGTTCAACGAGGACGAACTCGCCGAGCTCAGGGCCGAGTGGTACGAAAGATAATGCTTCCCGGTACTTTTTCTGTTGATCGGGACGGGTTTCGGGGATACAAAGTCGGCCAGATCACAATCGGACGTGTCCCTCCCGGACACGCATGATGGGAAATCGGAGGAAGCCTTGCAGAGCCTGATCAAAGCCCTGAACAACGGAGAGACCGTTGTCTACCCCACTGAGACCCTCTACGCGCTGGGTTGCGACGGAACCAATGCCGAAGCCTGCGACAAGGTCATCAGCATCAAGGCCCGAGCAGCCGACAAACCCCTTCCCCTGATCATCGGCGGAGTGGACATGCTCGGTCTGGTCACCAACGACCGTCCCGCCGTGCTGCAGCAGTTGGCCAGTTCCTTCTGGCCCGGACCTCTTTCCATTCTGGTCAAGGCGTTGCCCTCGCTTCCCTCGGCCCTTTCCGACGAGCAGGGCTACACCTCGGTGCGCTGGAGCGGTCATCCGTTTGCCTCGGAGCTTTCCAAACGCATGCGAAAGCCCGTGGTCGCCACGTCTGCCAACATGAGCGGCAGGCCTCCGGCAGCTCTGCCCGAGGATCTGGATCCGGAGCTTCTGGCCCTGGCAGGGGCCGCCTACCTTGATCCGCCGTGGCCCAAGGGCGGCAAGGCCTCCACGGTCATCCGCGTTTTGGAGTTCAATCGACTGGAAGTGATCCGAGAGGGCGCCGTATCGGTCAAGATGCTGTGCGACAAAGGGTTCTCCGTTTCCATCGCTCGAGTTGAATAAGAACCTTTCCGTACTGGTGCTGCTGTGCTAAGGCATGGTTTGAAGGGAGAATTACGAGTGAAGCACGCAGCCGTATCCCAAACCCCGCCTATCCTGCTTATCGTCGAGGACAGCAAGCTCGTCCGCGGGGAACTCAAGCGCGCCATCGGGAGCGCCTTCGCCTTCCAGATAGAAATGGTCGCCTCCTATGAGGAAGCAAGGGAATATCTGGATTGGCATTCCAGAGATATCTTTCTCGCCATTCTCGATCTCAATCTTCCCGGTTCCCCTTCCGGGGAGATCGTGGACCTCTTCTGCTCCATGCGGGTGCCGAGCCTCGTCCTGACTTCGGATTTCACGGAGACCACCCGTGAACGCATGCAGTCCAAGGAAATCATCGATTATCTGGTCAAGGACGCCCATGCGGTCGAAAACGTTCTGGCCTACATCGACCGGCTGTACCGCAACCGAAGCACCAAAGTCATGGTGGTCGAGGATTCCGAGCTGTCCCGCCTGTACGTGAGCAGCCTGCTCCATCGCCAGATGTTCAAGGTTATCGATGTGCCTGATGCCGAGTCCGGCCTGCGTATCCTGGAGCAGCAGGACGATGTGGGCCTGGTCATCATCGATTACGCTCTCCCCGGCATGGACGGCATCGAACTCACCCAGCGGATCAGGGAGAAGTTTTCCAAGGAGACCATGGCCGTCATCGGTCTCTCCTCGGTCTCGGACACCATGCTCACGGCCCGGTTTCTCAAAAACGGCGCCAACGATTTCATCACCAAGCCTTTCGAGGTGGAAGGGTTTTTCTGCCGCATCAACCACAACGTGGAGATGCTGGATTCCATGCGCGCCCTGCGGGACGCCAACATGGTCAAGAACCAGTTCCTGGGCATGGCCGTGCACGATCTTCGCAGTCCCATCAACGGGATCAACGGGCTGGCCGAGATGCTGCTCAGCGACATGTGCGGTCCGATAAACGAGGAGCAGCGTGAGATCATCGGGTACATCAGGACCGCCAACAGGCAGATGAATGCCCTGGTCAGCGATCTGCTGGACATTTCGGTCATCGAGTCGGGCAAGCTCGAGCTCGTGCTGGATCAGCGTAACCTGCGGGAGGTCGTGGAGCAGCGGTTGCGAATCCAGGGGTTTGCCGCAAAGCGGAAGAACATCCTGCTTAAACGGACGCTTGAAGACGTGCGCGAGTTTCGTTTCGACCGCAACAGGGTGGGGCAGGTTCTCGACAACCTGTTGTCCAACGCCATCAAGTTCTCCCCGGTCAGCGAGGTCATCGAGATCAGCATGGGGGAAGAGGATGGCCATGCCGTTATCTGCGTGACAGACCACGGGCAGGGCATCCCGCCAGACGAGGCCGATCTGCTGTTCCAGACCTTCAGGAAAACCAGCGTCCAGCCCACGGCCGGGGAATCCGGGGCCGGACTTGGACTGGCTATCGTGCACAAGATCGTTCTGGCCCACCGGGGACGGGTCTGGGTCGAGTCCGAATACGGGAAGGGCGCTACCTTCTGTTTCTCCCTACCTCTCGATACCTCATCGGATTCCGGCGATTGATGCCGGTTGGTGTTTTCTCCGGCCTCTGGTACAACGGTGCGGCCCGGTGAGCCAGGAGGCGCGCCGTACGCAGTTACCAGAACAGGAGCGGACAGCCATGGAAGTGAGAAAGCCGTGCCCCCACTGCGGGGAGGATATCGTTTTATTTGCCAATCCAACGCCCACGGTGGACGTGGTCATCCTCGTGCCCGGCGGCGCTGACGGGGTGGACGGGGTCGTTCTCATCGAACGCATGAACGAGCCTTATGGCTGGGCTCTGCCCGGCGGTTTCGTGGACGAAGGCGAGACCTGCGAACACGCCGCCGTCAGGGAGATGAAGGAGGAGACCGGGCTGGACGTTATCCTGACCGGACTTCTTGGCGTGTATTCCGATCCCAAACGTGATCCCAGGAAGCACACCATGAGCGTGGTCTACACCGGCGTGGCGCGGAATCCCGATGCGCTGGCGGCGGGAGACGACGCGGGCAAGGCAAGAATCTTTCCCTTGGGCGGATGGCCCGAGCCGGTTTTTGACCACGGTAAAATCCTGGCCGACTTTCTGGCGCGCCACGACCGCTTCAATCTTCGCTGATATGGCGCCGCCCGTTCTAGTAGCGGGGCTACGGCGGCAATGATAAGAAATCAAAGGTACATATATATGCGGACAATATGCATTACCCTGGGCGACCCCTGCGGCCTTGGCCCGGAACTGGTGGCCCGGCACTTCAAGGAGACAGGCGTTCGTGAAGATGAGCGGGTCCTGCTCATCGGCCCTGAAGCTCCCTTGCTTCGCGAAGATGAGCGCTGTGGCGTTGTTCCCTTTCATGAGCGTCTGGAGCGGCCCGACGACGTCGTCACCCGGGACGCGGGCGTCTATTTATACGAACCGCCGCAGCTGGCCGGGCTCGAGTTTCCCCTGGGCGAGCAGCGGGTGGAGGGCGGCAAGGCCGCCGGAGAAAGCATGGAAGTCGCCGTGGCCCTGCTGCGCTCCGGGACGGTGCAGGGGTTGCTGACCTGCCCGCTGAACAAGGCCATGCTCCAGTTGGCGGGGTTCGATTTTCCCGGTCATACGGAATTTTTGGCGGAACGGCTCGGCGTGGGGGCGGACAAGGTCTGCATGCATCTTTGCGGACATGATCCAGAGAATCTTTCCGCGCCCAAGCTGCGGGTCAGCCTTGTGACCACTCACCCGGCCCTTCGGGACGTACCCGGGTTGGTCACTCGCGAGCGCATCCTGCACTGCCTGCGGCTGACGGACGCTTTCGTACGGGCCATGGGATTTGCCGGTCCGGTGGCGGTCTGCGGTTTGAATCCCCATGCCGGGGAGTCCGGCCGGATCGGAGACGAGGAGGCCCTGACCGTGGAGCCCGCCATTGAAGAAGCCCGCAGGGAAGGCCTGGATGTGGCCGGCCCCATCCCCGCGGACACGCTTTTTCATTTCGCGGCCAAGGGAGATTATCCCGCCGTGTTGGCCATGTATCACGACCAGGGGTTGGGTCCCCTCAAGCTGTTGCATTTCAGCGAGGCGGTGAACGTTACCCTGGGGCTGCCCTGTCCGCGTACTTCGCCTGACCACGGCACCGGCTACGACATCGCGGGAACGGGCAAGGCGTCCATCAAGAGTTTTCAGGCCGCCTACGACATGCTCAGGCGGCTGGTGGCAGCAGGGAGTTAGCCGCATGGCAAAGCGATATATTCTGCTCGACCGTGACGGCACCATCATCGCGGACAAGCACTACCTGCACGACCCGGATGGCGTGGAGTTGCTGCCCGGCGCGGTCGAGGGGTTGCGCCGGATGCGTGACCTTGGCTTCGGGCTGGCAGTGCTCACCAACCAAAGTGGCGTGGGGCGCGGCTATTACGACGACGCCTCGGTGCATGCCTGTAATGATCGGATGCGCGAACTGCTTGCAGAGGAGGGCGTGCGCATAGACGGCGTCTATTATTGTCCTCACTCACCGGAAGAGGCTTGCGAATGTCGGAAACCGGCACCCGGCCTGATGGAGATTGCTGCGCTCGAACTCGGATTCGATCCAGCCGAGAGCTATATGATCGGCGACAAGACAGCGGATATGGGCGTGGGGCGAAGCGTGGGCGCGACCACCATCATGGTGCTCACCGGCAAGGGCGCCGACCACGCGCGACGCTGCCCTGAAATGATCGACCATGTGGCGGAGGACCTGACCACTGCCGCCTCAATCATCGAAGGTCTTGAGAGAAAGGAACGCTAGACCGTTTCCGAGGGGAAAGGGGATAGCGGGACTTGTGGATTTGTCCGTACAAAAGTCGGAAACCGCCAGGTTCCGGCTTTTTTGCGAATAAGGTCTGCTTTACCGGTTTGTTTTGCCGGAGGTTTTTTGAGAGAGCCAGGCCATCACTGCGGCAAAAAGAATTTCGGCGGCGATCATGGGCAAGATCACCCAGCCAATTTCCGTCCAGTAGTTCATATTATCCCCCCTGATCAGTATAGAATAAGGGAGGGCGATACCAACCGCAAAAGTCTTGGTAAAGTATTTTTTATCTACTTCGGAAATTTCGTCGGCGGTTACGAAAGCTTCTTTTGCGCGAAGCGAAGCATCTTCACTGCCTCGGCGAATTCGGGGTTGAGGTTGACGGCGCGTTGCGCAGCCAGGGCCATCTTGTCCCACTTCTTCCAGTCGTAGTAGAGACGACCGATGTTGTAGTGAAGGTACTCGTCCTCGCTGGTCAGGCTCAGGGCCTTGAGGTAGTACTTTTCCGCCGTTTCGTAGTCTTCCATCTTCCGCAGGACCATGCCGATGCGGTTGTAGAGATGGATGGCGTTGGGGTCGTCCTTGAGCGCGCCGTCCAGCATGTGGAAGGCTTCCTTGTACCTTCCGGCGTGGAGATAGCGGTCCGCGATGTCCGCCTTGAGGTCCGCGTCGCCGCCGAAGTCTAGGACCAGTTGGTCGAAGATCTTCTTGGCATCGTCCCACTGCTCGTTATCAAGGTGCTCCTGACCCTTTTCGATGGCGGCCTTCTTTTGGGCCATGATCGCCTGAACCGAGTCGTTGATGTCCTTTTGCAGTTCCTGGAGCAGTTCGCGCATGGCATCGAGCAGGGCGCGTTCCTTGCCCGGCTCGTAGTTGATGATCAACGGATAGACTTCCCTGATCTTCTTGTCATTGTTCAGGGTCTGCGTGGCTTTGGTCAGGATGTCCTCGAACTCGACGCGTTCATTTTTCATGACCGGGTTCTTAAGGAACAGAATCAACCCGTCATGGAGCGCCTGGACAGCGGGCATGTACTTGCCCTTCTTGAGCAGGGTGGAAACGGAGTTAAGCCGTTTGCGGGACTGGATGAGCTGATTGGACATGGGTGCGCGCCTCTTGTTCGGTTGTGTACGGCAGTGTTATTTCCCAGTGCTTTCCTTGACCATATCACGAAAGCGCTTGAAGAAATAGCGGCTATCGTGAGGACCGGGCCCTGCCTCGGGGTGGTGTTGGATAGCCAGCAGGGGACGTTCCTTGTGCCGGAAGCCCTCCAGGGTCTGGTCATTGAGGTTGATATGGGTGGTTTCCAGAAAGTCCAGCCCGGCGATGTCTACACAGAAGCCGTGGTTCTGAGAGGAAATCTCGATTTTTTCGGTTTCCATATCCATGACCGGGTGGTTGCAGCCGTGGTGGCCGAACTTCAACTTGTAGGTCTTGCCGCCCATGGCCAGGCCTAGGATCTGGTGCCCCAGGCAGATGCCCGCGACAGGGTAGTCCTTGTACAGGTCCTTGGTGGCCTCGACTGCCGTGGTTACCGCCGCCGGGTCGCCGGGGCCGTTGGACAGGAATATGGCGTCCGGACCCAGTTCCCGGATTTCCGCCGCGGTGGCGCAGGAGGGGAGCACGAGCATGTCGAAACCCTCGGCCTCCATGAGCCTGAGAATGTTCCACTTGATACCGAAGTCGTAGACGGCCAGTTTGGGACCGGTGCCTTTCCAGGAAAAGTCCTTGAGGTCGTCGATGTACACCGGCTTCTTGCCGTCCCAGGTGTATGGCTTGCTGCAGGTCACCCGGTCAGCCAGGTTGAGGCCTTCCATGTTTTCAATGGAGCGGGCCTTTTCCACCAGTTCTGCCGGGTCCACATCGCCTGTGGCCATGAAGCCGCGTTGGGCGCCGTGCAGGCGCAGATGGCGTGTCAGGGCGCGGGTGTCGATGCCTTCGATGCCCATGACTCCGACTTCGGTCAGGTACTCGGGCAGGGACATGGCGGAACGCCAGTTGCTCGGCTTCTTGCAGCACTCCTTGACGATGAAGCCGCCGACCTGGACCTTGTGGGATTCCACGTCCTCCGGGTTGACGCCGTAGTTGCCGATGAGCGGGTAGGTCATGGTGACCATCTGCCCGGTGTAGGAGGGGTCGGTGAGGATCTCCTGGTAGCCGGTCATGCCGGTGTTGAAGATGACCTCGCCGCTCGCCTCGCCGTCGCCGGTGAAGCTCTTTCCCTTGAAAATGGTGCCGTCTTCGAGGGCCAGGATTGCTTTCATCAAGTGTTCTCCAGAATTTGCTTCGCTTTTTCGAGATCCTCCGGCCGGTCGACGCCATGGCAGGTGTGGGTGGTCTCGGTCACGTAAATATCGATGCCGTCCTCAAGCAGACGGAGTTGCTCCAGTTTTTCGCGTTGCTCCAGCGGGCTCGGGTCAAGTTCGCCGAAGCGCTGCAACGCTTCCATGCGGAACGCGTACAGTCCGATGTGCAGCAGAAATCCGTGCACTTTTTCGTCCCGGTCGTGGGGAACCAGGGCCCGGGAGAAGTACAGCGCCCGCCCGTTGGCGGCCCGCACCACCTTGACTCTGTCCGGGGACTGGGCGTCCTCGTATCCCATGGCCGTGGCCAGGGTCGCCACGCGCACCCTGGGGGAGGCGAAGGGCGTGAGCAGGTCGGTGAGCATGGCCGGTTCCAGGCATGGTTCGTCACCTTGGATATTAACCACTACCGCGTCGTTGTCCAGACCGAGCGTTCTCGCCGCCTCAAGGACCCGGTCCGTGCCGGATCTGTGCACGGCGGAGGTCATGACCACGGGCACGCCATGGGCCTCGGCGGCCTCCCGGATGCGCACGTCGTCTGTGGCCAGGGTCACGCTCTTCAGGTGCGGACAGCGGCTCGCCCGATCATGGACGTGCCAGAACATGGGCTTGCCCATGATCTCCGCCAGGGGTTTGCCCGGAAAACGGGAGGATTCGTACCTCGCCGGAATGATGCCGTGACACTCGGGAAAATTGCTCATCGTTTTGCGTTGACGCTAATTAAACCTTATTGAGAAAATCGGCAACCTGTTTGGCCGTAGCTTTCGCGCCGCCCTGGCGGTCGCGGATGTAGGCCTTTGCCCGGCTCGCAACCTCGCTTCGGGGCGGCGTTTTTTCCAGTACTTCAATGAGCAGATTCAGGGCGTGCTCGGCGTCCTCGGCTTCCAGAGCGAGCCCGGACTCGACGATTTCCCGCCCAACCCAGGCAAAGTTCTTCCAGTGGGGGCCGATGACCGGAGTGACCCCGCAGGTCAGGGGCTCCAGAAAGTTCTGCCCGCCCAGCCTGGCCAGGCTGCCGCCCACAAAGGCGGTTTTGGCCAGGCCGTATGCCGGGACCAGTTCGCCGAAGGTGTCCCACAGGACCACTGTGCCGGGGCTGGCCGCGCCCTTGAGGGCGGAGCGCAGGGTCCAGGTCACTCCCACTTCGTTCATGGCTTTCTCCCATAGCGGCATGTGGTGCATGTGGCGTGGGAACAGACCAATGACGGTGCCGGTCTTGTAGCGCATGAGCGCGGCGGCGATTTTGGCCACCTCGATTTTCTCCTGTTTTCGCACCGAGCCGAAGACCACGAAATTGGTGCGATCAGGGATGATTTCTCTGAGGGGGTTGTCCTTGCGCGCAAGCGGGCCGGCTCCGGCCATGCGGTCGAATTTGATGTTGGGCATGACCCATACCCGTTCGCGTCCGAACAGGGTGCCGAAGCGGCGGGCGTCGGTCTCTGATACGGCCATGATGCGCTCCGGGCCCAGGGCGCGGAACAGGCCGGGCCAGGCCAGATAGCCGCCCAGGCTCTTGCTTGTCATTCGCCCGTTGGCCAGCAGCACGTGCACGCCTGATTCCCGGCAGGCCGACAGGAAGCCGGGCCAGATTTCCGTTTCCAGAATCAGGGCTGCACTTGGGCGCACGTGGCGGACTGTCCGGCGCATGAGCCCCGGGGAGTCAAAGGGAAAATACCACGGCTGTACGGCAATCCCCTTTCTTGTGGAGTGGATTTCCCTGGCCGCATTGGTCAGAATTTCGTGCCCCTGGCGGGTGTTGGTGGTGACCAGCACGCGCAGTGTTTCGTTGGGAAGGGGAACGAGTTCCTTGAGCACGGCCCAGGCGAGATAAGCCTCGCCGCCGCTGGCCGCCTGAATCCAGAGGTGGGCCGGGGCGGGCAGGCCGCCGGACAGGGTGCGCTGTTCCCAGCCATCCTTGAGGCGGTGATTGAACCTCAGCAGGGGGAGGGCGGCCTTCCACCCGAGATCGTAGACCGAGAGGGCTGCGTTCAGCAGCGTCCGGTTCATCTAGCCCCGCTCCCCGATGCCCAGTTCCATGAGGCGCGCGATGAGGTCGTTGAAGGACAGCCCCACGGCGTCGGCGGCTCGGGGGAGCAGGGAGGTGGGGGTCATGCCGGGCAGGGTGTTGACTTCCAGCAGATAGGTCTCCCCGGTCTCGGTCAGGATGAAGTCGCCCCGGCTGTAGCCGGACAGGCCTAGGGCCTCGTGGGCCACCTTCATTTGCGCCTGGACCGTCCTGGTCACGGCCTCGTCCACCGGGGCAGGGCAGATTTCTTCGGCCCCGTCGGCAGCGTACTTGTTCTCGTAGTCGAAGAAATCCGCGCCGCTTTTGGGCGTGATCATGACCAGGGGAAGCGCTTCATCTCCAAGGATGCCGCTGGTCAGCTCCACGCCGGGAATGAACCGTTCCACCAGAGCGGACTGGCACATGGCGAAGACCTTGTCCAAGGCTGCCGGAAAGTCTTCGGCCCGCTTGACCAGGGACATGCCCAGGCTTGAGCCGCCCTTGTTGGGCTTGACAAAGACCGGCAACTCCAGTTCCAGTTCGGTGTCCCTGCCCTGGACCGGCGTGACGAACTGCCAGTCCGGGGTGTTGATGCCCCTGTCCTGGAAGACCTCCTTGGAAGCCGCCTTGTTCAGGGCGAGATAGGAGGCGGCGGCTCCGGCCCCCTGGTAGGGGCAGCCCGCCTTGTCCAGCACCGCCTGGATCAGCCCGTCCTCGCCGGGAGCGCCGTGCAGGTTGATGAAGGCGAAGTCCGCCTCCCGTGCAAGGGAGAGCAGGTTCTTGAAGTCCTCGGCAGGGTCGAAGAGGGTGACGTCGTGGCCCAGTTCGTTCAGGGCCTCATGGATCTTCCGGGCGCCGACCAGGGAGACTTCCCGTTCGTCAGACCAACCGCCCGCTATCAAAATCACATTCATTCAAGTTTACCTCGAGGGTGTCGCTCAGCAGATTTTCCAGATCCACGGACTGGGTACGCGTGATCTCGATACGCCGGCGTATGTAGTCGTTGATGCCGTAGCGCGAAGTCAGGTCCTTGAAGCGTGTCTCAATGGACACGAGTCTGTTGTGGCGGACGCGTTTGTCCGCGTAAATGACCGCGAGCGGCGTGAAATACTTATCGATATCCATGGCGAAGTGCCAGTAGACGTGGTGGGTGATGCCCACGGCAATGGCCGGGTTGCCGGTAATGTCCATGGTCCACGCCCCGCCGAGCTGGCTGTGGTTGCCGCCGTGCCGGATGGTGTAGGTTTTAGCGATGTCATGCAGCAGCGCGGAGGCGCGGACCGTGGCGACATCCACGTTCAACCCCAGGGCCTTGCCTCGTTCGGCCACGAAGGTGGCGACCCTGGCCACCTCCCGGCTATGCTCGGCCACGTTGTCCAGCATCTTGTAGCGCTCCCAATACGTAGCGCACTCCCGGTCGTCCGGCACGGGGAGCGTCGGGTCGATGATCACCGGGGGTGGGGCCGGGAGCGGGCAGACGGGGATTTCCCCGACGATTTCCGGTTTGACGTTGCTGTTCATTCTGGCTGGCTGGCGGGAGTGTTTGGGCGGACCGCCTTATTGCGGCCCAACGGCTCAAGCATACCAGCAGACAGGGGAAAAATAAAGACACGTGCGGGCGGGAATCGTGTTGTTTTTCGGGCAGGTTTCCTGTGAAAAGCGTTTATCGGCAGGAAAGCCCTTGCTGCTCCGGGTTTTATTTGCCCACTTGGGTAAAGAGGTATATGGAAGGTTCTGACCCTGTAGGACGGGACCTGAAACCAAGTGTGAGGATGTTGATTTGAGCTTCGAATTGTTGGAGAAATTTCGAGACCCGGCCCTGTGCCGGAAGATACTGGACAAGATGCGGGCCGAACTGGACGGCGGGTTGCGCTTCATGGAGGTTTGCGGCACCCACACCGTGGCCATTTTCCAGAGCGGACTGCGCTCCCTGCTGCCCGAGGAGATCGTTCACCTGAGCGGCCCGGGGTGTCCCGTGTGCGTCACCCACGAGTCCGAGGTGAATGCCTTTCTGGACCTGGCTGGCCGGGACAACGTGATCATGGCCACCTTCGGGGACCTGATGCGTGTGCCGGGGCACGGCGGGCGCAACCTGAAGAAGGCCCAGGCCGACGGTGCGCGGGTCAAAGTCGTGTATTCGCCTTTCGATACCCTCAAGCTCGCCAAGGAGAATCCCGGCGATCTGGTGGTCTTTATCGGCGTCGGCTTCGAGACCACGGCTCCGACCATCGCGGGCACTATGAAGATGGCCAAGGCCCAGGGCATAACGAACCTGCGCGTGCTCTGCTTCCACAAGACCGTGCCTACGGCCCTGGAGGCACTGCTGACTGACGCCATGACCAGCATTGACGGTTTTATCCTGCCCGGCCATGTTTCTGCCATCATCGGGCTGGAGCCATATAAGTTCATAGCCGAGAAGTATGGCAAATCCGCCGTGGTCACCGGGTTCGAGCCGCTGGATATCCTTCAGTCCCTGGACCAGATGATCGGCTGGCGCAACGCGGGCGAAGCGCACGTGACCAATAACTACACCCGCATCGTCAGTGATGAAGGCAACCTCAAGGCCAGCGAGATCATGTACGAGGTCTTTGAACCGGTGGACGCCCTGTGGAGGGGCATCGGTCTCATTCCCGGCTCCGGTCTGGAGATTCGCGAGGAGTGGGAAGGCTTCGACGCCAAGAAGGAATTCGGCATCACCATAGAGGAAGGACCCGCGCTGCCCGGCTGCAAATGCGGCGAGATCCTCAAGGGCATCAAGCAGCCCGACGAATGTCCCCTGTTCAAGAAGGCCTGCACCCCGGCCAACCCGGTCGGCCCGTGCATGGTATCCACCGAAGGCAGCTGTGCCGCCTATTACAAATATAAATTGGATTAGTTCATGAGCGATAAGGTTCTTCTCGATTACGGCAGCGGCGGACGCGCTTCCCAGCGCCTCATCTCGGAACTCTTTCTCAAGTACCTCGGCAACGATGAACTCAACCGGCTCAATGACGCGGCGGAACTATCCCTGTCCGGTCGGCTGGCCATGTCCACGGACTCCTTCACCGTCGATCCCATTTTTTTCCCCGGCGGCAATATCGGTTCCCTGGCCGTGCACGGCACTGTCAATGACGTGGCCATGATGGGCGCGGTGCCGCGCTATCTCACCTGCGGATACATCATTGAGGAGGGGCTCCCCATGGACGACCTGGAGACCATTGTGGCCTCCATGGGGGAGGCCGCTGAACACGCCGGGGTCCAGATCGTCACAGGCGATACCA
Source organism: Pseudodesulfovibrio cashew (assembly GCF_009762795.1). NCBI lineage: Bacteria > Pseudomonadati > Thermodesulfobacteriota > Desulfovibrionia > Desulfovibrionales > Desulfovibrionaceae > Pseudodesulfovibrio > Pseudodesulfovibrio cashew. The sequence continues at coordinate 2,582,729 of NZ_CP046400.1, forward strand.
AGGTCGTGCCCAAGGGCGCGGTGGACAAGATTTTCATCAACACCACGGGCATCGGTGAGATCATCGTTGATCCGTCCCCCGGCGGTGACAGAGCCCGGCCCGGTGATGCTGTGCTCGTTTCGGGCACCATCGGAGATCATGGGCTGACCATCCTCGGTACTCGCGAGGGGCTGGACTTCGAGGCCAAGGTCGAGTCCGATTCCGCCTCTCTGAACCACCTGCTGGTCAGGCTGGTGCGGGAACTGCCCGATGTGCACGTGCTACGCGATCCCACCCGTGGTGGCCTGGCCACCACACTCAACGAGATCACCGCCAGTTCCGGCGTGTGCTGCGAGCTGGTGGAAAACGATCTGCCCGTTCGGCCCGAGGTCCGGGGCGGCTGCTCCATCCTCGGCCTGGACCCGCTCTATCTGGCCAATGAGGGCAAGTTCCTCTGCATCGTGCCTCAGGAGGACGCGGACAAGGCACTGGAGATCATGCGCGCCGACCCGTTGGGTCGCGACGCCTGCCGTATCGGGACCATGACCGACGCCAACCCCGGCAAGGTCGTGCTGGTCACCCAACTGGGCGGCAAGCGGCTGCTGAACATGCTGGAGGGCGAACAGCTGCCGCGTATCTGTTAACTGTCCATCCTTTTGAACAAAAAGAGGCCCCCGGTTTTCCGGGGGCCTCTTTTTGTTTTCTTCTTGCCGATCAGGATCAGAAGTCTTCGTTCGCCGCCTTGCGGATGAGCGCAGCGGCACGCATGGCCAGCTGGGTTATCTCCGGCTTGGAAATCTGGTCGTCTGCCCCTACTGTCTCGCCCCGGTGGCGGAGTTTCTCCGTGATCAGCGAGGAAAAGAGGATGACCGGAAGGTCGCGGAGTTCGGGATCTTCCTTGATGCGCTTGCAGAGGTGGTGGCCGTCCATCATGGGCATCTCGATGTCGGATATTACGACTTGGACGTAATCGGTAATGGGCCGCTCCTCTTCCCGGGCCAGAGCCTTGAGTTCCAGGAGGCGGTCCCAACATTCCTTGCCGTTGGTGGTCTTCTCCACACGGAATCCGGCCTGGTTGAGCATGTCCCGGATCATTTCCCGGATAAGCGGGGAGTCGTCGGCAGTGAGCGCCTTGTAGCCGGAGTGGCTTTCCATCACGAAGTTGTCGTCGAGCTTGAGGCGCATGCTGGGGTTGAGTTCCGAGACGATGCGCTCCAGGTCGAGGATGAAGACGATGCGCTTGTCGAACTTGACCACGCCCGTAATGGAGTCGCTGGACAGGGCGGAGACGTATTTATTGGGCGCTTCCACGTCTTCCCAACTGATACGGTGGATGCGGGTGACGCCGGAAACCATGAATGCCGAAGTCACCTGGTTGAACTCGGTGACGATGACCTTGGGCGGTTCGTTTTCCACTCGTTTTTTCTTGAGCCAGATGGACAGGTCGAGCAGGGGGATGATCCGCGACCGGAGATTGAAGGCTCCAAGCACGGACTCATGAGCGACCTCGGGCATTTCCGTCACTTCGGGCATGCGCATGATTTCCAGGACTTTGGCGACGTTCACTCCGTAGAAGCTTTTGCGGCTGGCCTTTTTGCCCTTGCCCTCTTCGTCGGGGAAAGCCTCTTCCTGGTTCAGTTCCGGGTCGTCACTCTCCTTGGGTTCTTCCTCAAGATAGAATTCGACGATTTCAAGTTCGTTGGTTCCCGCTTCAAGCAGAATGCCATTTGCCGTGCTCGCCATGGGTTCACCGCTCCCTAGGATGCATGGGTAAGGAAAGAGTTTCGCAGTATTGCAGTGCTTGTAACCGTTAGCAGCAAAGGTCGTCAATGAGAGTTTCCCCGGGCAGCCCGTCTGCGGGCTCCAGGGAGGCGATGGTCGCGGCCGCCTCTTCCAGCGCGGCCCAGTCTTCGCATTGCAGCAGGGAGGCGCGCAACGTGCGGATTCCCTTGAGCCCCTTGGCATAGCGTGGGATAATGGAGCGGATCTTGCGGAAGGAGCGGCCATCGCCCTCGTATTGCCGAGTAAGACGGATATGTTCCCGGACGATATTTGCCAGGAACGCTCCGTCGCGGGGAGGCAGGTCCTCGCCTTTGCGCAGGGCAGTGAAGCGGGCGAAGATGGAAGGATCGTACAGGGCTCCTCGGGCGAACATGACTGCGTCCACACCGGTTTCCTCGATGCAGCGGTGTCCATCCTCGGCGCTGAACAGGTCGCCGGAGGCGATGACCGGGATGGATACGGCCTTCTTGAGCAGGGCGAGTTTGGACCAGTCCGCCTTGCCCGAAAACATTTGCTTCCCGTATCTCGGGTGAAGCGTGACCCAGTCAACGCCGACGTCCTCGAGACGCCGGGCGAGGTCGAGATAAACGTTTTCGCCCTTGTTGAAGCCGAGGCGGAACTTGACGCCGACTCGGCCGCCCTCCGGGTGCTGTGCGGCTTTTCGGACCATGATCGAAGCGATATTCACCAGGTTATCCAGGTCCATCATCATGGCGCAACCCGATCCCGACTTGAGCACTTTGCGCACTGGGCAGCCCGAGTTGAGGTCGAAGTTTCGGAGGCCCAAGGACAGCAGCTTATCCATGACCGGTTCAAAGAATTGTTCGTCGGCTCCGAAGAGCTGCAGGACCATGGGGTCGTCTTCGGGGCAGGTGGCGATAAGCCTCTTCGTGCCTGCGTTTTTGAAAGCCAGTCCCTTGACGCTGACCATTTCGGAGCAGCACACGCCGCAGCCGAACTGTTTCGCCAGCAGGCGGAAAGGGAGGTCGGAATAGCCGGCCAGCGGGGCCAGCCAGGGAATGTCGGGAGTGATGTTGAACGCGCTCATGGTGAGAAGCACATAATGATTGCCATGGAACGAGTCAAAGAAAAAAGGGGGCAACATCCAGGGAGTACATTAGCGAGTTGGGGACTCGCCTTGTCTTATATATGGTGATATGCGAAAAGGGGTGGCTGCCGAAATATTTTGAAAAAAATAAAGCGGGAGGGTTGACAAAAGTCCGGTTTCCAACTTAAACACGCCCGTCTTCGAGCGAAAGGCAGCTCCGCCCGGACAGGGCGCAAAAAGCTGATCAAAACGCTTGCTTTTTGAAATATTGATGGATATAGACTTCGTTCCTGGCGGGCTGGCGTAGCTCAATTGGTAGAGCAGCTGATTTGTAATCAGCCGGTTGCGGGTTCAAGTCCCATCGCCAGCTCCATAAGACGAATGGTGGGGTTCCCGAGTGGCCAAAGGGAACAGACTGTAAATCTGTCGGCATACGCCTTCGGAGGTTCAAATCCTCCCCCCACCACCACAAATTTCATAAGCCGCGCTGTAGGAGAGGGTCCTAATGGAGACCCTTGGTGACTACGGATAGTGAGCGGGAATAGCTCAATTGGTAGAGCATCAGCCTTCCAAGCTGAGGGTTGCGGGTTCGAGTCCCGTTTCCCGCTCCACGTTCTGCCTGATCCAGTCACCCATACTCCTTAAAATCCGGGCGCAACCCGGTCAGCAGGCACCCGCTGCCCCCGTAGGGCGAGCGATACCGGCACAAGCCCGGTCATGGATCCCCTGGGTTCATGGCTTTGTTAATTATGTATTATAAGTAATTAAAACCTACACAACTTTTACGTTTAGGGGGATCCAAAATGGGTAAAGCTAAATTTGAACGTAGCAAGCCTCACGTTAACATCGGTACCATCGGTCACATTGACCACGGTAAGACCACTCTGACCGCCGCCATCACCAAGCTGGCCGCCATGGCCGGCAACGGCGAGTTCGTCGCCTTCGACGAAATCGACAAGGCCCCGGAAGAGAAAGAGCGCGGCATCACCATCGCCACCGCTCACGTCGAGTACGAGACCGCCAACCGTCACTACGCTCACGTGGACTGCCCCGGTCACGCCGACTACATCAAGAACATGATCACTGGTGCTGCTCAGATGGATGGCGCCATCCTGGTCTGCGCCGCCACTGACGGTCCCATGCCCCAGACTCGTGAGCACATCCTGCTCGCCCGTCAGGTCGGCGTGCCCGCCATGGTCGTCTTCCTGAACAAGTGCGACATGGTCGATGACGAAGAGCTCCTCGAGCTGGTCGAGATGGAAGTTCGTGAGCTTCTCGACAAGTACGATTTCCCCGGCGACGACATTCCGGTCATCCAGGGTTCCGCTCTGAAGGCCCTCGAGTGCGAAAGCGTCGATGACGAAGCCGCCAAGCCCATTTTCGAGCTGTTGGACGCCTGCGACAGCTACATCCCCGAGCCCGAGCGTGACATCGACATGCCGTTCCTGATGCCCGTGGAAGACGTCTTCTCCATCTCCGGCCGTGGTACCGTTATCACCGGTCGTGTGGAGCGCGGCATCATCAAGGTCGGCGACGAAATCGAAATCGTCGGCATCAAGGACACCCTGAAGACCACCTGCACGGGCGTCGAAATGTTCCGTAAGCTGCTCGACCAGGGCCAGGCCGGTGACAACGTCGGTCTCCTGATCCGCGGCATCAAGCGTGACGAAGTGGAACGCGGCCAGGTTGCTGCCAAGCCCGGTTCCATCACCCCGCACACCAAGTTCAAGGCCGAGGTCTACGTCCTGTCCAAGGATGAGGGCGGCCGTCACACCCCGTTCTTCTCCGGCTACCGTCCGCAGTTCTACTTCCGTACGACTGACGTTACCGGTGTCGTTACCCTGGACGAGGGTGTCGAAATGGTCATGCCCGGCGACAACGCCACCTTCAATGTCGAGATGATCGCTCCGATCGCCATGGAAGTCGGCCTCCGCTTCGCCATCCGCGAAGGCGGCCGCACCGTCGGCGCCGGTGTCGTCACCGAGATCATGGAGTAATCATGCGCATCAACATTCAGCTGCAGTGCACCGAGTGCAAGCGTAAGAATTACGCTACGCAGAAGAACAAGAAGAATACTACCGGTCGACTGGAAGTGAAGAAGTATTGTCCCTGGGACAAGAAGCACACTGTCCACAAAGAGACCAAGTAGTTTCGATAGAGCAGGGGTATAGTTCCAACGGCTAGAACGCCGGTCTCCAAAACCGGATGTTGGGGGTTCGAATCCCTCTACCCCTGCCAACCTTAGTCTTTGAAGCGCGTAGCGGGGCTTTGGCCTGAGCGGCCAAGGCCCCGCGAACCGCTCAATAATTCGGGAAAAAGAAATATGGCCAAGAAGAAAGGCAAGAAAGCTGCCGAGAAGCAGGCTGCCCAGGCTTCCTCAAATATCGTCGTCACCAAGGTCAAGGAATTCACTGAATTTTTTGATGAATCCAAGGTGGAGATGAAGAAGGTTGTCTGGCCGACCCGCAAGGAAACCATCTCCACGTGTGTGGCCGTGCTGGTCGTGAGCGTCGTCATCGCCATCTACTTGGGTGTTGTCGACCTCGCGCTCTCGAAGATCGTCGAGGCCATACTTTCCTAAGTCCCTTTTACGAGCAAAGGCTGGATTAACATGGATGCCAATATGGAAAATGCTTCCCCCCGCGCCCGCTGGTACATTGTTCATACCTATTCAGGGTTCGAGCAGCGCGTGGAGCAGACCGTTCGCGAGATGATGCGGACCGGGCAGGACAAGGGCCTCATCGAAGAGGTCGTCATGCCCACCGAGAAGATCGTCGAAATGGTCAAGGGTGAACGCAAGACGTCCACCAGGAAGTTTTACCCTGGCTACATCATGATCAAGATGATCTTGACGGATGATTCCTGGCACCTGATCCAGTCCATCCCGCGCGTCACCGGGTTCGTGGGCGGCAAGAACCGTCCCACCCCCATGCGTGACAGCGAGGCGGAAAACATCCTCAACATGATGGAGAGCCGCCAGGAGAAGCCTCGTCCCAAGTTCAATTTTGAGCGCGACGACGAGGTTCGGGTCATCGACGGCCCGTTCAGCGGCTTCAACGGTGTTGTGGAGGAAGTCAACTACGACAAAGGGAAGCTCAAGGTTTCCGTCTCTATCTTCGGGCGCCAGACGCCGGTCGAGCTGGACTTCGTCCAGGTGGACAAGGGCTAGCCCGCAATATACTCGCTAACTGCGAAATTTCTCACCGAGGAATACAATGGCCAAGAAAGAATTAGGAAAGATCAAGCTGCAGATTCCCGCTGGCGGCGCCAACCCTTCTCCGCCGGTCGGTCCGGCTCTGGGTCAGCACGGCGTCAACATCATGGAATTCTGCAAGGCGTTCAACGCCAAGACTCAGGACCAGAAGGGACTCATCATCCCCGTCGTCATCACGGTTTACGCAGACCGTTCCTTCGACTTCATCACCAAGACTCCTCCGGCGGCCGTTCTCCTCAAGAAGGCGGCCAAGATCGAGAAGGGTTCCGGTGAGCCCAATAAGGAAAAGGTCGGCAAGGTCACCAAGGCCCAGATCAAGGAGATCGCCGAGTTGAAGATGGTCGATTTGAACGCCAATGACATAGAGAACGCAATGCTGCAGATTGAGGGCACCGCCCGCAGCATGGGCCTCGAAGTCAAGGGCTAGTGAGGTTACAAGCAATGCCTAAGCATGGAAAAAAATATCGCAATGCCGTCGGTGATCGTGATGCCGTCATGCGCGTTTCCGTTGAGGAAGGCGTGAAGACCGCTGTCGAAAGCGCCTTCGCCAAGTTCGACGAGACCGTGGACGTGGCCATCAACCTCGGTGTTGATCCCAAGTATTCCGATCAGATGATCCGTGGCGCCGTCTCCCTGCCTAACGGACTTGGCAAGGATGTCCGCGTGGCCGTCTTCTGCAAGCCCGAGAAGGAAGCCGAAGCCAAGGAAGCCGGAGCCGACTTTGCCGGTTCCGACGAACTGGTCGAGAAGATCCAGTCCGGCTGGTTGGACTTTGACAAGGCTGTCGCCACCCCGGACATGATGGCCGTGGTCGGCAAGATTGGTCGAGTGCTCGGTCCCCGAGGCCTGATGCCCAACGCCAAGACCGGCACCGTGACCATGGATGTGGCCAAAGCCGTGTCCGAGCTCAAGGCCGGTAAGGTCGAGTTCAAGGTCGACAAGGCTGGCATCCTGCACGCCCCCATCGGCAAGGTCTCTTTTGGCCCCGAGAAGCTGTGTGAGAACCTGAAGACCCTGCTCAACAAGGTCGTCAGCCTCAAGCCGTCTTCCGCCAAGGGAACCTACATGAAGGCTGTCGGCGTTTCCACCACCATGGGCCCGGGCGTCAAGATCGACCCCCTGACCGTCAGGAAATTCCTGGAAGCCTAAACAACAATGGTATGCCGGATGTCTCTCCCGGGGCATCCTGTAGATAACGCACGGGAAGTTGAGTCAGAGACGGCGGGTGAGGGCTGTGCCCCTCTTAAAATCCCGCTCAGACAACGCTTTGACCTGCTTTCCGGGCCTAGACGAGGAGTGGTAGATGAACAGGCAAGAAAAAGCCCAGATCATCGAGCAGCTGAACGAAAAAGCTGCGCGGGCGAGCATTGCCGTCGTCACCGACTTCAAGGGACTTAGCGTCGAGGAACTTACCGTCCTCCGCGCCAAGTGCTTCGAAGCCGGCGTTGACTACCAAGTCGTCAAGAATACCCTGGCCCGGTTGGCTCTCAAGGACACCGCACACGGTGACCTGAGCGAACACTTTAAAGAGAACTGCGCCGTTGCGCTGGGCTACGATGATCCCGTTGCCCTGGCCAAGGTGCTGGCCGATTTTGACAAGGGGAACAAGCTGTTCTCCATCCGTTTCGGCTCTCTTGAAGGGAAGTTTCTTGATAACGACGGCGTGAAGGAACTCGCCAAGATGCCCAGCAAGCCTGAGCTTCTGAGTTCCGTACTCGGCACCATGCAGGCCGTACCGCGCAATTTCGTTTGCTTGTTCGCAAACATCGAACGCAAATTCCTGTATGCCTTGACTGCGATCAAGGAACAGAAGGAAGCCGCGTAAACCAGGTTCAAAGCGAATCGATTTCCAAGGAGAATTTATCATGGCTGATATCACCAAAGAACAGGTTGTCGAGTTCATCGGCAACATGACCGTCCTGGAACTGTCCGAATTCATCAAAGAGCTCGAAGACGTCTTCGGCGTTGAGGCTGCTGCTCCCGCCGCTGCCGTTGTCGCCGCTCCCGTCGCTGGCGGCGATGCCGGTGGCGCTGAGGAACAGACCGAGTTCGACGTCGTCCTGAAGGGCGCCGGTGGCAACAAGATCGCCGTCATCAAGGCTGTCCGCGCCATCACCGGCCTGGGCCTCAAGGAAGCCAAGGCTCTGGTCGACGAAGCTCCCAAGGCTCTCAAGGAAGGCGTTTCCAAGGAAGAGGCCGACGAAGCTGCCAAGCAGCTCGAGGAAGCCGGCGCCGAAGTTGAAGTTAAGTAACTTCAGCAGCTTAAGCTATTCATAGCAAAGAGCGCTCATCCTGTAACAAGGGTGTTGCGCTCTTTGCTCTGTCTATATATATACTGGTTAATTCTTTTACATCTGGGTTTAAGCATACGAAGGCGTCAAAAGCGCCTGCTCCTCGTTCAAACATGGGCCGTAAATGCATGTTTCGGCCATGGCTTAGCACCCGTTTTCCTCGCAGCGGCCTGATCCACGTGGTCGCTGCCCGACTCAAGGGCAGAGGGTTTCCGTCCCTCCCGTCCCAACCATCAACCGCTCACGCATGAGGGTATAATGGGTCATTTCAGAAAAACATTCGGTAGCATCAAGAACTCGCTTCCCATCCCGCACCTCCTGGAGTTGCAGGTGGATTCCTACAAGCGTTTCCTGCAGGAGGGCACCGCGCCCGCCAGCCGGGGCGACTTCGGTCTGGAAGGCGTGTTCCGGTCCGTGTTTCCCATTGAAGATTTCAACAAGACCGCTAGCCTTGACTTTGTCAATTATGAAATCGGCGATCCCAAATACGACGTCGATGAGTGCATCTCGAAAGGTTTGACCTACGAGGCACCCATTCGTATTACTGTCCGTCTCGTAGTTTTCGACGTGGATGAAGAGACCGACAATCGCACTATTCGTGACATCAAGGAACAGGATATATACTTCGGGACCATCCCGCTGATGACGGAAAAAGGCACCTACGTCATCAACGGCACCGAGCGCGTTATCGTCAACCAGTTGCAGCGCTCCCCCGGCATCATCTTCGAGCATGATTCCGGCAAGTCCCATTCCAGCCGTAAGGTGCTGTACTCCTGCCGCATCATTCCCATGCGCGGTTCGTGGCTCGATTTCGACTTCGACCACAAGGACATCCTGTATGTCCGTATTGACCGCCGCCGCAAGATGCCGGCTACCATCCTGCTCAAGGCCATGGGCCTCTCTCGCGCCGACATCCTGGAGTACTACTACGATATCGAATCCTACAACCTGCTCAAGACCAAGGTCCAGCGGCTGGTTGTCGAGGATCAGTATCGCAAGGAACCCGCCTTTGCTGACATCAAGATTGACGACAAGGTGATCGTGGCCAAGGACGCCAACATCACCAAGGGCGCTTGGCGCAAGCTCGTCCGTAATGACGTCAAGCACATCGAGGTGGACCCGGTTTCCCTGCTTGGCCAGTTCCTGGCCGCCGACATCGTCGACAAGAACGGCGAGGTCATCGCCGAGGCCGCCGAGGAGTTGACTGTTGATCTGGTCGAGAAGATCCGCGATGCCGGGATCAAGGAGCTGAACGTGCTGCACACCCGCGGCATGGACGTTTCCTCCTCCCTGCGCGACACGCTCCTTCTTGACAAGACCACTGACATGGAGACCGCGCAGATCGAGATTTACCGTCGTCTGCGTCCCAGCTCTCCGCCCACTCCCGAGATCGCGTCCAACTTCTTCGAGAACCTGTTCCGCTCTTCCGACTACTACGATCTCTCCAGTGTTGGCCGTTACAAGCTCAATTCCCGTCTGAATCAGGAAGTGGACCTGAATACCCGCACCCTGATCAACGAGGACATCCTGCTGGCCGTGAAGGAACTCATGCGCCTGAAGGATACACACGGTCCCGCTGACGATATCGACCACCTCGGCAACCGTCGCGTGCGTCCCGTGGGTGAACTGGTCGAGAACCAGTACCGTATCGGTCTGGTGCGCATGGAGCGAGCCATCAAGGAGCGCATGTCGCTTCAGGAAGTGGCCACGCTCATGCCTCACGACCTGATCAACCCCAAGCCGGTAGCGGCCGTGCTCAAGGAGTTCTTCGGAACCTCCCAGCCCAGCCAGTTCATGGATCAGACCAACCCGCTCTCCGAGGTGACGCACAAGCGCCGCCTGTCCGCATTGGGCCCCGGCGGTCTGACCCGCGAGCGCGCCGGCTTCGAGGTGCGCGATGTGCACACCTCGCACTACGGTCGTATCTGCCCCATTGAGACACCGGAAGGACCGAACATCGGTCTGATCGTGTCCCTGACCACGTATGCCAAGGTTAACGACTACGGTTTCATTGAGACGCCGTACCGCAAGGTGATTGATAAGAAGATCACTGACGAAATCAATTACATGGACGCCTCCAAGGAGGCCAAGGAAGTTGTGGCCCAGGCCAACGCTCCCCTGGACGATAATGGCGTCTTCATCAACCCGCGCGTCAACGCGCGCCTTGCAGGCGACGTCCAGCTTACCGCTGCCGAAGATGTCACCTGCATGGATATCAGCCCGAGCCAGACTGTTTCCATCTCGGCCGCGCTGATTCCCTTCCTGGAGCACGATGACGCCAACCGCGCGCTCATGGGCTCCAACATGATGCGCCAGGCTGTACCGCTGTTGCAGGCCGAGCAGCCGCTGGTCGGCACGGGCATGGAAGGCCCGGTTGCCCGCGACTCCGGCGCCTGCGTCTTGGCTGAAGAGGACGGTATCGTCCATTACGTCGATGCCGAACGCGTCATCGTGAACTACGAGGGCGGCATCTACGGACCTTCCGGCGGAGCCAAGCACTACGAGTTCCAGAAGTGGCACAAGTCCAACCAGAACTCCTGCTTCGGCCAGCGTCCCAAGGTCCAGGTCGGCCAGGTGATCAAGAAGGGCGACATCCTCGCCGACGGTCCCGGCATCGACGACGGTGAGCTTGCCCTGGGCAAGAACCTGCTCGTGGCCTTCATGCCTTGGTGCGGTTACAACTTCGAGGACTCCATCCTCATCTCCGAGCGCATGGTCAAGGAAGACGTGTTCACCTCGATCCACATCGAGGAGTTCGAACTGGTCGCCCGTGACACCAAGCTGGGACCCGAGGAAGTGACCCGCGACATCTCCAACGTCTCCGAAGAGATGCTTCGCAACCTCGACGAATGCGGTATCATCCGCATCGGTGCTCGCATCAAGCCCGACGACATCATGGTCGGTAAGATCACGCCCAAGGGCGAGACCCAGCTGACCCCTGAAGAGAAGCTCCTCCGGGCCATCTTCGGCGACAAGGCCCGCGACGTGAAGAACACCTCCCTGAAGGTGCCGCCGGGAATCTCCGGCACCATCGTCGACGTCAAGGTCTTCAACCGCCGTTCTTCCGACAAGGATGACCGGACCAAGGCCATCGAGGACGCCGAGCTCGCCGCTTTTGACGCCAAGGAGATGAAGCATATCGCGGCTCTGACCGAGGCCACCCGCGAGCGCATCTGGGAAGCCTGTGAAGGCGGCAAGCTCAAGAAGGACATCGTCGGCTCGAAGAAGACCATGCTGGGCAAGACCGGCGAGGTCGTCGAGCGCGAAGCCATTGACGGCATTCCCGTGAAGAAGCTTGTCGGCATCTTCGACAAGGATATCAACGACCAGATCAAATTGATCGTGGCCGATTACGAAGGCCAGGTTGCCTTCATAAAGAACATGTATGACGTCAAGCGCGAGAAGGTCACCGAAGGCGATGACCTGCCTCCGGGCGTCATCAAGATGGTCAAGGTCTACGTCGCGGTGAAGCGTAAGCTCTCCGTGGGCGATAAGATGGCCGGCCGCCACGGCAACAAGGGTGTCGTCTCCTGCATTCTGCCGGAAGAGGACATGCCCTTCTTTGCCGACGGCACGCCCATGGACATCGTGCTCAACCCCCTGGGCGTTCCCTCCCGTATGAATATCGGGCAGATCATGGAAACCCACCTGGGCATGGCGGGCCGCAAGCTCGGCCAGCAGCTCCATGAGCAGCTGATCGAGGGTGCAAATGACCTGCGCGAGCGCGCCAAGTTCGTGTTCGAGTCTCCCGATATGGACGAATTCATCGACTCCATGTCCGATGAGGAGTTCATCGAGACCGTCAAGCGCTGGAAAAACGGCATCGTGGCCAAGACCCCGGTCTTCGACGGCGCCAGCGAAGACGAGATCTGGGGCTGGCTGACCAAGGCCGGCTGCGACGACGACGGCAAGTTCATCCTCTACGATGGACGAACCGGCGAACCGTTCCACAGCCGCGTCACCGTGGGCATCATGTACATCCTCAAGTTGCACCACCTGGTCGACGAGAAGATCCATGCCCGTTCCACCGGTCCTTACTCGCTGGTTACCCAGCAGCCTCTCGGCGGTAAGGCACAGTTCGGTGGTCAGCGCCTGGGTGAGATGGAAGTCTGGGCCCTGGAGGCCTACGGCGCCGCCTATCTTCTGCAGGAGTTCCTCACCGTCAAGTCCGACGATGTGCAGGGCCGCGTGAAGATGTACGAGAAGATCGTCAAGGGCGACAACTTCCTGGAAGCCGGGCTGCCGGAATCCTTCAACGTCCTGGTCAAGGAACTCATGTCGCTGGGTCTGGATGTGACCCTGCATTACGAGGACCGCAAGCGTCCGGCCACCGCTCCCCAGGGTGCGGCTCCAAGGCCGTTGATGCCGTAGGGACGGACACTAACACGGTTAATCGACCTGGCGGGCCGCATCGGCCCGCCAGGCACCATATAACTTTTTACGATAGGGGATATCCATGACGTTGGACGATCTGTTCACCTTGCGTGGAGCGCCGAATCAGACGGCCCAGGGCCGCAACCTGAAGGCTATCCAGATATCCATCGCCTCGCCCGAGACCATTCGCGAATGGTCCTACGGCGAAGTGAAGAAACCCGAGACCATCAACTACCGGACCTTCAAGCCCGAGCGCGACGGCCTTTTTTGCGCCAAGATCTTCGGGCCCGTGAAGGACTACGAGTGCAACTGCGGCAAGTACAAGCGCATGAAGCATCGCGGCATCGTCTGCGAGAAGTGCGGCGTCGAGGTCATCGCCTCCAAGGTTCGCCGCGAGCGCATGGGCCACATCGAATTGGCCGCGCCCGTTGCCCACATCTGGTTCCTCAAGACTCTGCCTTCCAAGATCGGCACGCTGCTCGACATAACCATGGCCGACCTGGAGAAGGTGCTGTACTTCGATTCCTTCATCGTGCTTGATCCGGGCGAGACCCCGCTCAAGACGCATCAGGTAGTGTCCGAAGACCAGTACTTCCAGGTCATCGACCACTTCGGCGAAGACGCCTTGAAGGTCGGCATGGGCGCCGAGACGGTCCGCACCATGCTGGAAGCCCTGGATCTGCCGACCCTGCGTACCGAACTGCGTGAGGAGTCCCAGACTACCCGGTCTCAGACCAAGAAAAAGAAAATCACCAAGCGGCTGAAAATCGTCGAGGCTTTCCTCGAGTCCGGCAACAAGCCCGAGTGGATGATCATGGAAGTGATTCCCATCATTCCGCCCGAGCTGCGTCCTCTCGTCCCCCTGGACGGCGGCCGTTTCGCCACCTCCGACCTCAACGATCTCTACCGTCGCGTCATCAACCGCAACAACCGCCTGAAGAGGCTGTTGGAGCTGGGTGCGCCCGAGATCATCATCCGCAACGAAAAGCGCATGCTCCAGGAAGCCGTTGACGCCCTGTTCGACAACGGTCGCCGTGGCCGCGCCATCACCGGCACCAACGGTCGCCCGCTCAAGTCGCTGTCCGACATGATCAAGGGCAAGCAGGGCCGTTTCCGCCAGAACCTGCTCGGCAAGCGTGTCGACTACTCCGGCCGTTCGGTCATCGTGGTCGGTCCGAAGCTGAAGCTGCATCAGTGCGGCCTGCCCAAGAAGATGGCCCTCGAGCTCTTCAAGCCGTTCATCTACGCCGAGCTGGAAAAGCGCGAACTGGCCACCACCATCAAGTCCGCCAAGAAAATGGTCGAGCGCGAAGACCTGGTCGTCTGGGATATCCTGGAAGACGTGGTCCGCGAATACCCGATCATGCTCAACCGTGCACCGACCCTCCACCGCCTGGGCATCCAGGCCTTTGAGCCGCTGCTCGTGGAAGGCAAGGCCATTCAGCTTCACCCGCTGGTTTGCTCCGCCTACAACGCGGACTTCGACGGTGACCAGATGGCCGTGCACGTGCCCCTGTCGGTGGAGGCGCAGATCGAATGCCGCGTGCTCATGATGTCCACCAACAACATCCTGAGCCCCTCCAACGGTTCGCCCATCATCAACCCCTCGCAGGACATCGTCCTCGGTCTGTACTACCTGACCACGCCCCGTTCCTTCGAACTGGGCGAGGGCATGTGCTTCTCCGACCGCGAGGAGGTCATCGCCGCCTACGATCACGGCGTTCTGGGCCTGCACGCACGCATCAAGGTTCGCATCGACGGCAAGCTGGAGGAGACCACCACCGGCCGCGTCATCGTTAGCGAGCTTATCCCGGACGAAGTGCCGTTCGAGATGGTCAACTGCGTGCTCAACAAGAAGAATATCGCAGCCCTGGTCTCCGGTTCCTACCGCACGGCAGGCACCAAGGCCACGGTCATCCTGTGCGACAAGATCAAGGACCTTGGTTACGAATACGGCGCTCGCGCCGGCGTGACCATCGGCGTCAAGGACCTCAAGATTCCCGACGCCAAGGCCGGTATGCTTGAAACCGCCCACGCCGAAGTGGACGAGATCGAGAACCAGTTCCAGGATGGTATCATTACCCGGACCGAGAAATACAACAAGGTTGTCGACGTCTGGACCAAGGTTACCAACGACATCTCCAACGAGATGATGCAGGAAATGTCCACCGACGTGCTGACCGATCCCAAGACCGGCAAGACCGAGGTGAACTCCAGCTTCAACCCCATCTACATGATGGCCACCTCGGGTGCTCGAGGCAACCAGGACCAGATGCGTCAGTTGGCCGGTATGCGCGGTCTGATGGCCAAGCCTTCGGGCGAGATCATCGAGACGCCCATCACCGCCTCCTTCCGCGAAGGTCTGTCGGTTCTCCAGTACTTCATCTCCACTCACGGCGCTCGTAAGGGTCTCGCGGATACCGCGCTCAAGACCGCCAACTCCGGTTACCTTACCCGCCGCCTGGTCGATGTCGTTCAGGACGTGACCGTCTCCGAGATCGACTGCGGCACCGTTGACGGCCTGGAGCTGACCCACCTGATCAAGGGTGGTGAAATCAAGCAGCGGCTGCACGAACGCGTGCTCGGCCGCGTGACCATGTTCGATGTCTATAATGAAGACACCGGCGAATTGATTATTCCCGGCAACACGATCATCGATTCGGCGTACGCCAAGAAGCTCGACGCTTCCGGCGTTAACTCCATCACCATTCGTTCCGGCCTGACCTGCAAGGCCAAGCAGGGCGTTTGCGCCATGTGTTACGGCCGTGACCTGGCCCGAGGTCATCTGGTCAACGTCGGTGAGACCGTCGGCATTATCGCCGCCCAGTCCATCGGCGAGCCCGGAACCCAGCTGACCATGCGTACCTTCCACATTGGTGGTACCGCATCCAAGGAAATCGAGTCCTCATCCATCGAAGCCCAGCACAACGGCCGGGTCGTCACTTCGCGCATGCGTACCGTCGTCAACTCCGAAGGGCACAAGATGGTGCTCGGCAAGAGCTGTCAGGTCGGCATCGTGGACGATCAGGGCCGCGAGCGGGAAAAATACGTGCTGCCTTCGGGTGCACGCCTGCTGGTGGACGACGGACAGGACGTCAAGAAGGGCTCCCCGCTGGCCGAGTGGGATCCGTACATGGAACCCTTCATCGTCGACGTTTCCGGCGCCATCAAGTTCAAGGACATCATCGAAGGCAAGACCGTGCAGGAGGATCGCACCTCCAAGGCGTCCGTCACCATCATGGAGTATCGCACCACCAACTACCGGCCCGCGGTCGGCATTCTGGACGAGGACGGCAAGGCCGTGCAGCGTCCCGGTACCGACATCGACGCCAACTTCGCCATGCCGGTGGGCGCCATTCTGATGGTCAAGGACGGCGATCAGGTCAAGGCGGGTGACGTCATCGCGCGTAAGCCGCGTGAGTCCTCCAAGACCAAGGACATCGTCGGTGGTCTGCCTCGCGTCGCCGAGCTGTTCGAGGTGCGCAAGCCCAAGGATCTGGGTGTTGTCTCCTCCATTGACGGCATTGTCACCTTCGGTCCCGAAACCAAGGGCAAGCGCAAGGTCGTGGTCACTCCCGAGGTGGGCGACTCCAAGGAATTCCTCATTCCCAAGGGCAAGCACATCACGGTTCAGGAGTCCGACTTCGTGGAAGCGGGCGATCTGCTGACCGAAGGCTCTCCGGAGCTGCACGACATCCTGCGCATCAAGGGCGAGAAGTACCTGGCCCGCTACCTGGTCGAGGAAATCCAGGACGTGTACCGCTTCCAGGGCGTTAATATCAACGACAAGCACATCGAAATCATCGTCCGCCAGATGCTGAAGAAGGTTTCGATCCTGGAGCCCGGTTCCACCTCCTTCCTCATCGGCGAGCAGGTGGACAAGCAGCGGTTCATGGAAGAGAACGCCAAGGTCATGGAAGAGGGCGGCAAGCCCGCTGTCGCAGAGACCCTGGTTCTGGGTATCACCCAGGCATCTCTGTCCACGGACTCCTTCATCTCCGCAGCCTCCTTCCAGGAGACCACCAAGGTGCTGACCGAGGCTTCGCTCAAGGGCAAGTCCGACCAGCTGCGCGGCCTGAAGGAGAACGTCATTGTCGGCCGTCTCGTGCCTGCAGGAACCGGTTTCCGCAAGTACATCGACACCGACATCGTGGTCCCGGATCAGCCCGAGCGGCCCGACAAGTTCCTTGAGGAGCTTGAGGAGAATCCGCTTCTGGTCGAGACGGAGTAACGAAATTAATAACATCGCCGTTGGTGGTGTTAATATATTGAAATGATTGGAGAGGTCTTTCCTCTCCAATCATTTTTGAGAAATCGGGACTCAAGTTACCGAAAAGAGTGGGGCGAATCCCTTGACAAGCCTCGCTCTTTTGGATTACTTGCGGTCCTCTTTGCGCAGTAGTGCGCGTGGTATTGTATTAACTATTGATTGGAGGATGAATGCCTACCATTAACCAGCTCATCCGCAAGGGGCGCAAGGTTCAGCCCAAGCGGAAGAAGACTCCGGCTCTGCTGGAATGCCCGCAGCGGCGCGGCGTGTGCACCAGGGTGTACACCACGACCCCGAAGAAGCCGAACTCCGCTCTTCGTAAGGTCGCTCGTGTGCGTCTGACCAACGGCATCGAAGTTACCGCCTACATCGGTGGTGAGGGTCACAACCTGCAGGAACACTCCGTGGTGCTTATCCGCGGTGGTCGTGTCAAGGACCTTCCCGGTGTCCGCTACCACATCGTCCGTGGCTCCCTCGATACCTCCGGTGTCGATGATCGCCGTCGCGGCCGTTCCAAGTACGGCACCAAGCGTCCCAAATAGGTTGTAGCCTTTTTCAATGCCCGGGGAGGGATGACAAAGTAGGGCGGAGGCTGCCCGAAATAATGTCCCCCCGGTGAAACTCAAGGAGAAAGAAATGCCTCGTAAAGGTCCTGTCGCCAAGCGGCAGATCCTGCCGGATCCTGTTTACGGCAGCAAGCTCATCACCCGCTTTATCAACCGTCTCATGATCGACGGTAAGAAAAGCACCGCTGAAAGAATTTTCTACCAGGCTCTCGAGATCCTGGCCGATAAAACCAACGAAGATGCCCTGCGCGCCTTCGAGAAGTGCCTGGACAACGTCCGCCCGGCCCTTGAGGTCAAATCCCGCCGTGTCGGCGGTGCGACCTATCAGGTCCCCATGGAAGTTCGTCCCGACCGTCAGACCGCTCTGGCTATCCGCTGGATGATCTCCTACTCGCGCGGCCGCGGTGAGAAGGGCATGGTTGCCCGTCTTTCCGGCGAGCTTCTCGACGCTTTCAATAACCGTGGTGGCGCTGTTAAGAAGCGCGAAGACACCCACAAGATGGCCGAAGCCAACAAGGCTTTCGCTCACTACCGCTGGTAGGCACGGAGAAGAAAAGTGGCGAGAAAAGTTCCCAGAGAGAAACAGCGCAATATCGGTATCATGGCCCACATCGATGCGGGCAAGACTACTACCACCGAGCGTATTCTGTTCTACACCGGCGTGTCTCACAAGATTGGTGAGGTGCACGACGGCGAGGCTACCATGGACTGGATGGTCCAGGAGCAGGAGCGCGGCATTACCATTACTTCTGCCGCGACCACCTGTTTTTGGCGTGACCATCGCGTCAACATCATCGACACCCCGGGCCACGTTGACTTCACCATGGAAGTCGAACGCGCCCTGCGCGTCCTGGACGGCGCTGTCGCCGTCTTCGACTCCGTAGCCGGCGTCGAGCCCCAGTCCGAGACCGTCTGGCGCCAGGCCGACCGCTACCGCGTTCCCCGCATGGCCTTCGTCAACAAGATGGACCGCATCGGTGCGGACTTCTTCCGTTGCGTCGAGATGATGAAAACCCGTCTCGGTGCCAAGGCAGTGCCCCTTCAGCTCCCCATCGGCGCTGAAGACAACTTCGAAGGCGTGGTCGACCTCATTGAGGGCAAGGCCTACATCTATGATCACAAGGATCATGGCGCTTCCTTCACCACCATCGACGTCCCGGCCGAGCTTCAGGACAAGTACGAGGAAATGCGCGCCGAGATGATCGAAGCCATTGCCGAAGAGGACGAAGCGCTCCTCGAAAAGTACATGGCCGAAGAGGAACTGACCGCCGATGAGCTTCGCGAAGGCGTCCGCAAGGCTACCAACAGCCTGACCATTTGCCCGGTGCTGTGCGGTACCGCATTCCGCAACAAGGGTGTCCAGCCGCTGCTCGACGCCGTTGTGGATTACCTGCCGTCTCCCCTGGACATCGAGGTCATGAAGGGTGAAGATCCCTCCACTGGTGAAGTGGTCGAGTGCCCCTGCGACGACGACAAGCCGCTTTCCGCGCTGTCCTTCAAGCTGATGACCGATCCCTTTGTCGGTCACCTGACCTTCCTGCGCATCTATTCCGGCAAGATCGAATCCGGCTCCACCTTCATGAACGGTGCCACCGGAAAGAAAGAGCGCATCGGTCGACTTCTGAAAATGCACGCCAACAAGCGTGAAGAGATAAAAGAGGCATACGCCGGTGACATCGTCGCCGCCGTCGGCCTCAAGAACCTGGCCACCGGCGATACCCTCTGCGATCTTAAGAGCGCAGTTGTTCTGGAGTCCCTGGACATCCCGGATCCGGTTATCGAAGTGGCCATCGAACCCAAGACCAAGGCAGACCGTGACAACCTGTCCAACGCTCTCGTCAAGCTCGCCAAGGAGGATCCGTCCTTCCGCGTGAAGACTGACGACGAGACCGGGCAGTGCCTGATCGCCGGAATGGGCGAGTTGCACCTGGAAATCATCGTTGATCGTCTTCTCAGGGAGTTCAACGTGAACGCAAACGTGGGCGCTCCCCGCGTGGCGTACCGGGAGACCATTTCCGCCGAGACCAAGGTGGACGTCAAGCATGCCAAGCAGTCTGGTGGTCGTGGCCAGTACGGCCACGTTGTCCTGGAAGTCGAGCCCAACCCTGAGAAGGGCTACGAGTTCGAGGACGAAATCAAGGGCGGCGTGATTCCCAAGGAATACATCCCCGCCGTGGATAAGGGCATCCAGGATGCCATGAAGAACGGCATCGTGGCCGGGTTCCCGGTCGTCGACGTCAAGGTCAAGCTGGTCTTCGGTTCCTATCACGAAGTCGACTCCAGCGAACAGGCCTTCTACATCGCCGGTTCCATGGCCATCAAGGAAGCCTGCAAAAAAGCCAAGCCGGTGCTGCTTGAGCCGATCATGTCGGTTGAAGTGGTTACCCCCGAGGATTACCTCGGTGACGTCATGGGCGACCTGAACGGTCGTCGTGGCCGGGTTGGCGAGATGGAAGCCCGTCCCGGGGTTCAGGTGGTTCGCTCTTACGTGCCGTTGTCCGAAATGTTCGGCTACGCCACGGACCTGCGATCCAAGACCCAGGGCCGCGCGACCTTCACCATGCAGTTCGATCACTACGAAAAGGTGCCGAACAGCCTGGCTGAAGAGTTGATGTCAGACAAAAACTAACGACGAGCCGGGATTTTCCCTTTGCTTGACAGTTTGGCTGGTCGGGTGTACACCACCCGACCGCTGCAATGAACTGCGTTGTTTACCTGAAAATGACGCGAGCAAAGATAAATCCTTCGAGGAGAAAGCACTATGGCTGCTTCGATGGCGAGCGATCGCATCAGAATTAAACTGAGATCATACGATTACCGTATTCTGGACAAGGCTGTCACCGAGATCGTTGACACCGCCCGGAATACCGGTGCGGCTATTGCCGGCCCCGTGCCGCTGCCCACCCGCATTCATCGTACCACCATCCAGAAGTCCGTTCACGTCGACAAGAAGTCCCGTGAGCAGTTTGAAATGCGCATTCACAAGCGCCTTCTGGATATTCTTGAACCCACTCAGCAGACGGTTGACGCCCTCGGCAAGCTTTCCTTGCCCGCCGGCGTCGATGTCGAGATCAAACTCTAGGGAGGATTAGTAATGTCTAAGACTCTCGGAATTCTCGGCAAGAAGCTGGGTATGACACGCATCTTCAAAGATGATGGTACCATCTGCCCGGTGACCGTTATCGAGGCGGGTCCCTGCCCGGTCATGCAGATCAAGACCACGGAAAAGGAAGGCTACAACGCCCTGCAGCTCGGTTATGATGCCATTGCCGAACGCAAGGTGAACAAGCCCATGAAGGGCCACATGGCCAAAGCCGGCAAGGAGCTTTACCGCACACTCAAGGAATTCCCCCTTGACGCAGTGGAAGGCTACGAGCTCGGTCAGGACATCACCGTTGAGATTTTCGCCGCCGGCGAAAAGGTCAAGGTGACCGGCACCTCCAAGGGTAAGGGCTTCCAGGGCGTCATGAAGCGTCACAACTTCGCTGGCTCCCGAGCATCGCACGGTGCGGAAAAGGTCCATCGCGTTCCCGGTTCTGTCGGTAACGCCACCTTCCCGGGCCGCGTCTGGAAGGGCAAGAAGATGCCCGGCCAGATGGGTAACGCCCGCGTGACCGTGTCCAACGTGGAAATCGTCGATGTCAGGCCCGAGGACAACGTTCTCGTGGTCAAGGGCCAGATCCCTGGTCCGAACAATGGCCTCGTGATGATCCGCAAGAACGGTTAGAGGTATACATCATGGCAAAATTACAAGTTGTAGATCAGAACAATACGAAAGTCGGTGACATCGAACTGGCTCCCGAGGTCTTTGAGGTTGAAATTCAGCCCGAGATCCTCAACCTGGTTGTCCGTTCGCAGCGCGCCGCCAAGCGGCAGGGCACTCACGCAACCAAGAACCGCGCCCGTATCACGGGTGGTGGACGCAAGCCCTGGCGCCAGAAAGGCACCGGTCGCGCCCGTGCCGGTTCCTCCCGCTCGCCCCTGTGGCGTGGCGGTGCCGCCACCTTCGGTCCCCAGCCCCGCGACTATTCCTTCAAGGTAAACAAGAAGGTTCGCAAGCTGGCCCTGCAGATGGCTCTGTCCTCCCGCGTCTCGGAAGAGAAGCTCAAGGTGGTCAAGTCCATCGAGCTGGAAGATATCAAGACCAAGGCCTTCGCCGCCGTTGCCGAAAAGCTCGGCCTCGGCAAGACCCTCATCGTCGCCAAGGACGCTGACGAGAAGCTGGTGCTTTCCGCACGGAACATGCCCCACATCAAGGTCATCGAAGCCGATAAGCTGAATGTTTATGACGTGCTGCTGTACCCCGAGCTGGTGATGCTCGAGACCGCCGCCCAAGACGTTCAAGAGAGGTTGAAGTAATGGATTACTCCCAAGTATTGATCCGCCCCGTCGTGACCGAAAAGGCCAACGACGCCAAGGAACAGTCCAATCACGTCTCTTTTTACGTCCATCCCGATTCCAACAAGATCGAGGTGAAGAAGGCAGTCGAGGCAGCCTTCGACGTCAAAGTCGAGTCCGTGAACATCGTCCGCAAGCAAGCCATGCCCCGCAAGCGCTTTGGCCGAGTCACCGGTCGTATCTCCGGTTACAAGAAGGCCTACGTGAAGCTGGTGGAAGGCGATAAGATCGAAATCTTCGAAGGAGTGTAACAATGGCAACCCGCAAGCTGAAGCCTACTTCTCCGGGCCGCCGGTTCCAGACGATCTCCGATTTCGCCGAGATCACCCGGACCACTCCCGAGAAGTCGCTGACCAAAGGCCTGACCAAGAAGGCCGGCCGCAACAATAATGGTCGGGTCACCGCCCGTCGCCGTGGCGGCGGTCACAAGACCCTGTACCGTATCATCGATTTCAAGCGTAACAAGCTTGGCGTTCCTGCCAAGGTTGCCGAGATCGAATACGATCCGAACCGCAGCGCCCGTATCGCTCTTCTGCACTACGCGGACGGCGAGAAGCGCTACATCCTGGCTCCTGTCGGCCTGAATCAGGGCGACACCATCCTGGCGGGCGAGGGCGCCGACATCAAACCCGGCAATGCCATGGTGCTGAGCCAGGTCCCGACCGGTACCATCGTGCACAACATTGAGTTGCACCCCGGCAAGGGCGGTCAGTTCTGCCGCGCCGCCGGCACCTATGCCCAGCTCATCGCCAAGGAAGGCAAGTACGCGCTTCTGCGCATGCCCTCCGGTGAGGTCCGCAAGGTCCTGGCCACCTGTTGTGCCACCGTCGGTCAGGTCGGAAACATTCATCACGAGAATATCAAGATCGGCAAAGCCGGCCGTAACCGCTGGCTCGGTCGTCGCCCGAAGGTCCGTGGTGTTGCAATGAACCCGATCGATCACCCGCTGGGTGGTGGTGAGGGCCGTAGCTCGGGTGGTCGCCATCCGGTGTCCCCGTGGGGCGTCCCCGCCAAGGGCTACAAGACCCGCAACAAGAAGAAGGCTTCCTCGAAGCTCATCGTCAAACGCCGCGGCCAGAAGTAGGAGTATAACCAATGCCCAGATCTCTTAAGAAAGGCCCGTTCATCGACGGCCACCTTATGAAGAAAGTCGAAGCCGCTGCCGAGAACCAGGACCGTCGCGTCATCAAGACCTGGTCCCGTCGTTCCACGATATTCCCCGAGATGGTCGGCATGACCTTCGCCGTTCACAACGGCCGCAAGTTCATCCCGGTTTTCGTGACCGAGAACATGGTCGGTCACAAGCTCGGCGAGTTCTCGCCCACCCGTACCTACTTCGGCCACGCTGCCGACAAGAAGAAGTAGGGTAGGAGGACAACATGGAAGCCAAAGCAGTAGCAAAATACATTCGCGTATCTCCGCGCAAGACCCGCCTGGTCGCCGAGAACATCAAGGGCAAGGGTGTCGAGGATGCACTGAACATCCTGCGATTCACCCCCAAGAAGCCCGCTGAGATTCTCCGCAAGGTGCTGTACTCTGCCATTTCCAATGCAGAGCAGATGCCCGGAGTGGACGTTGACTCCCTGATCGTTGATACGGTCATGGTCAACGAAGGACCGACTTGGAAGCGCATCCAGCCGCGTGCCATGGGCCGCGCCTATCGTATCCGGAAGCGTACCAGCCACATCACCATCGTGGTGAAGGAGCAGTAATATGGGACAGAAAGTACATCCTTACGGTTTCCGTCTTGGGTATAACAAGAACTGGGTGTCCCGCTGGTACAGCAGGAAGGATTACCCCGCATTCGTTTTCCAGGACGATAAGATCCGCAAATTCGTCAAGAAGAAACTTTACCAAGCCGGTATTGCCCGTCTCGAAATCGAGCGCGCCGGCGGTAAGATTCGCCTGATCATCCACACCGCGCGTCCCGGTATCGTCATCGGTCGCAAGGGTGTTGAGATAGAAAAGCTGCGCGAGGAACTCCGCAGCAAGTTTCAAACCGAGTTCACCATTGAGGTCAACGAGATCCGTCGACCGGAGATTGAAGCTCAGCTCGTAGCTGAGAACATTGCCCAGCAGCTCGAACGCCGTATTGCCTTCCGCCGTGCCATGAAGCGCACGGTGGGCCTTGCCAGGAAATTCGGTGCCGAGGGTATCAAAGTCGCGTGTGCGGGTCGCCTTGCCGGCGCCGAGATCGCTCGCGGCGAGTGGTACCGTGATGGTCGTGTGCCCCTGCACACTCTCCGCGCCGACATCGACTACGGTTTTGCCGAGGCGGCCACCACCTACGGCGTGATCGGAGTCAAGGTCTGGATCTTCAAGGGTGAGATTCTGGACAAAGAGGTAGAACAGTAATGCTTGCTCCAAAAAGAGTTAAATTCAGAAAGCGGCAGAAAGGCCGCCTCAGAGGCAAGGCCCAACGGGGTAACAGCGTGTCCTTCGGCGATATCGGCCTGAAGGCATTGGAGCACGGAAAGATCACCAGCCAGCAGATTGAATCCGCTCGTGTCGCCATCATGCGTCACATCAAGCGCGGAGGTAAGGTCTGGATCCGTATCTTCCCTGATTTCCCCGTCACCTCCAAGCCCGCGGAAGTCCGCATGGGTAAGGGTAAAGGCGCTCCCGAAGGCTGGGTTGCGCCGGTGAAACCGGGTCGTATCATGTACGAAGTTAAAGGTGTCGACATCGAGCTCGCCAAGGAAGCCCTCAAGCGTGCTTCCTACAAGCTGCCGATCAAGACCGCCATCGTTGTGAAGGAGGGCCTGTAAATGCTGACTTCCAAGGAACTTCGTGAACTGGATGACGCCAAGCTCAACGAGAAACTGGTTGAAACCCGGCAGGAGCTGTTCGGCATGCGCTTCAAGCACGCCACCGCCCAGCTGGAGAACACCATGTCTCTGAGCGGCGCCAAAAAGACCATCGCCCGTATCCTGACTATTCAGCGGGAACGACAGGGAGCGTAAGAAATGGCTGAGTTCAAGTACAAAGGCAACAGGCGCGTGCTCACCGGCCTGGTCATCTCCGACAAGGGCGACAAGACCATCGTCGTCCGGGTCGAGACCTTGGTCAAGCACCCGCTGCTGAAGAAGTATATTCGTCGCCGCAAAAAGTTCATGGCCCATGATCCGGCCAACGACTGCGGTGTTGGCGACAAGGTGCAGATTGTCGAATCGAGGCCCATGTCCAAGCGTAAGCGCTGGCACCTGGTTCAGATCCTCGAAAAGGCCGTTTAAGGGTTAGGAGGAAATACCATGATTCAGGTAGAATCCAATCTCGACGTGGCCGACAACTCCGGAGCCAAGAAGGTTCAGTGCATCAAGGTGCTCGGCGGCTCCAAGCGCCGTTACGCCAGCGTCGGCGACATCGTTGTAGTGTCCGTCAAGGAAGCCATGCCTCACTCCAAGGTGAAGAAGGGTTCCGTGATGAAGGCGGTTGTTGTCCGCACCAAGAAGGAGCTCGGTCGTCCCGATGGTTCCTTCATCAAGTTCGACAACAACTCTGCGGTCCTGCTCAACAATAACATGGAGCCCGTGGGTACCCGTATTTTCGGTCCCGTGGCCCGTGAACTGCGCGCGGCAGGGTTTATGAAGATCGTTTCCCTCGCCCCCGAGGTCCTGTAAGAGGATAAGATGATGAAGACTAAGATTCGCAAAGACGACAAAGTCATGGTCATCGCCGGCAAGGACAAGGGAAAGGTCGGCAAGGTGCTGAAGATATTGGTCAAGAAGGACAAGGTCCTGGTTGAAAAGGTCAATATGGTTCAGAGGCACACCAAGGCCAACCCCTATGCCCAGCAGCCCGGCGGTATTATCGAGAAGGAAGCCCCGATCCATGTATCCAATGTGGCTATCGTGTGCGATGCGTGCACGAAGCCCACGCGGGTCGGGTACAAGAAGACTGAAGACGGGAAGAAAGTTCGCTTCTGCAAGAAGTGCAACGAGATCTTCAAATAGGTATCAGTATGACACGTCTCGAACAGGTTTATAAAGAAAAGGTAGTCCCTGAGCTCCAGAAGGAGTTCGGCTACAGTTCCTCCATGGAGATCCCGAAAATTACCAAGATCTCCCTGAACATCGGTCTTGGTGCCGCTTCGCAGAACAGCAAGCTCATCGAACCCGCCGTTGAGGAACTGACCGCCATTGCCGGCCAGAAGGCCGTGGTTACCAAGGCAAAGAAGTCCATCGCCCAGTTCAAGCTGCGCGAAGGCATGCCCATCGGTACCCGCGTCACCCTCCGCGGCGAGGCCATGTGGGACTTTTATGACAGGCTCGTGAGCTTTGCTCTTCCCCGTGTCCGCGACTTCCGCGGCGTTCCCGACCGTGGTTTCGATGGTCGCGGTAACTTCACCATGGGCATCAAAGAGCACACCATATTCCCCGAGCTTGAGATCGACAGGGTCGAGTTACCGAAGGGTATGAACGTGACTGTGTGCACGTCCGCCAAAACCGACAAGGAAGGCAAGATGCTTCTTGATCTCCTTGGCATGCCCTTTAAGAAATAGGAGGACGGAAAGTGGCCAAAACAAGCATTCGCGTTAAGGCACGCCGCAAACCCAAGTTCAAGGTCCGCGCTTACAATCGTTGTCCGATTTGTGGCCGTCCTCGTGCTTTTCTGAGGCGCTACGGCATTTGCCGTATCTGCTTCCGCAACAAGGCTCTCGCCGGTGAACTGCCCGGCGTCCGCAAGGCGAGCTGGTAATTAAGGAGAAATGAAATGGCTGTTGTTGATCCTGTAGCCGACATGTTGACCCGCATCCGGAATGCGTACGGAGCTTATCACACCGATGTCTCCGTGCCCGCTTCCAAGATGAAAGCTTCCATCGCGGGTATTCTGAAGGAAGAAGGTTATATCACCGACTACGCTGTCGAGGACAGGGACATCAGTATTACCCTCAAATACGCCGAAGGCAAACCGCTTATCACTGGTCTGAAGAAGATCAGCAAGCCGGGCCGCCGCGTGTATGTTGGTGCTTCTGATATCCCCCGCGTGCAGAATGGTATCGGTATTTGTATCGTATCCACCTCCAAGGGGCTGCTCGAAGGCGCCAAGGCCAAAGAGGCCAATGTCGGCGGCGAGTTGCTTGCTGAAATCTGGTAGAGAGGTTCCACATGTCTCGTATAGGAAAGAATCCCATCGACATCCCTTCCGGTGTCGAGGTGTCTGTTGGAGCCTCCGAGATCCAGGTAAAGGGACCCAAAGGGACCCTGACGACTCCGGTCCACGAGACCGTTGAGTACAAGATCGAAGAAGGCAAGGTGTTTGTCACCCGCACTGATGATACCCGCCTCGCCCGCGGTCAGCACGGTCTTCGCAGGACTCTGCTCGCCAACTGCGTGGAAGGCGTGTCCAAGGGCTTTGCAAAGGGCCTGGAAGTCATTGGTGTCGGTTACAAGGTGTCCGTCCAGGGCAAGAAGATCGTCCTCAACGTGGGATTTTCCCACCCGGTCGAGTTCGATCTGCCCGCCGGCATCGAAGCCAAGGCTGAAGGCGTCAAGCTGACCATCGAAGGCATCGACAAGCAGCTTGTCGGTGAAGTTGCGGCTCAGATCCGCCGCGTGCGTCCGCCGGAACCCTACAAGGGCAAGGGCATCAAGTACGCTGACGAAATCATCCGCCGCAAGGCCGGTAAGTCTGGCGCTAAGTAGAGGGAATAAGCCATGAGTAAAAGCAAGAATGCACAGCGGCTTTCTCGTAAGCCCCGCATCAGAAAGAAGGTATCCGGTACCGAAGCGCGGCCTCGCCTGGTCGTCTTCCGTTCCAACCAGCATCTCTATGCTCAGTTGGTGGACGACGTAAACGGCGTGACCCTGGCCTCCTCCAGCACCCAGGTGCTGTCCAAGGACGGAGACGTCCTCAAGGCCAACAAGGACTCCGCAGCCAAGGTCGGCAAGGACATTGCCGCCAAGGCCTTGGAGAAGAAAATCGAAGCCGTCGTCTTCGACCGGAATGGATATATCTATCACGGTAAGGTCAAAGCCCTTGCCGACGGTGCCCGCGAAGGCGGGTTGAAATTCTAGGTAGCTAGGAAAGTACAATGGAACAAAATGAAAGTGGACTGATAGAAAAAATCGTCTACCTCAATCGCGTCGCCAAGGTTGTTAAGGGTGGCCGCCGTTTCAGCTTCAGCTGCCTGGTGGTCGTCGGCGATGGTGAGGGAGCGGTCGGTTACGGACTCGGCAAGGCCAACGAAGTGCCTGAAGCCATCCGCAAGGCCAGCGAGCGCGCCAAGAAGAGCATGATCCAGGTTCCCCTGCTGGACGGCACCCTGCCTTACGAGGTGCTGGGCCGTTACGGCGCTGGACGCGTCATGCTCAAGCCCGCCTCCCGCGGTACCGGCATCATTGCCGGTGGCCCTGTGCGCGCCATCATGGAAGCCGTCGGCGTCCATGACATCCTGACCAAGGCAATCGGCACCAACAATCCGCACAACGTGCTGCGTGCCACCATTGCCGGTCTCGAATCCCTGCGGAGTGCCGAGGAAGTTTCCGCCCTGCGCGGCGTCTCGGTTTCCACCCCGCGGAAGTAAAGGAGAGCGCCCGTGTTGAAAGTGAAACAGATCAAGAGCAAGATCACGTGCAAGCCCAACCAGGTCAAAGTCCTGGAATCTCTGGGCCTGCGCCGCATCGGTCAGGTCAAGGAGCACGACGACAACAGCGTCATCCGTGGCATGATCTATAAGGTGAGACACCTCGTGGAGGTTACTGAATCATGAGACTTCATGAACTGTATGCTTTCCCGGAAGAGTACAAGAACCGCAAGCGCATAGGTCGCGGCTCCGGCTCCGGCTGGGGCAAGACTGCGGGCAAGGGCCACAAAGGCCAGAATGCTCGTGCCGGCGGCGGTGTCCGTCCCGGTTTCGAGGGTGGCCAGATGCCTCTGGCTCGCCGTCTGCCCAAGCGCGGTTTCAAGAATCCCTTCCGTGTGGAATATGAGGCCGTGAACGTGGGCCGTCTGATCGCCATGTTCGATGGCAAGGACGAGATCACTGTCGCCGACATGTACGAGCGCGGCGTTGTCGCCAACGGCGCTCCCGTCAAGGTGCTCGGTACCGGCGAAGTGGACAAGGCCGTGACCATTGAGGCTCACCGCTTCAGTGCTTCCGCTGCCGAAAAGATCGCCAAGGCCGGCGGTACCGCCAAGGCCATTGAAGGCTAACTCTCTAGAGTATCGGAAGGGTTATCGTGTCGATGTCAGGAGTTGAGAATCTTGCCCGGGTGCCAGAGCTGAAAAAGAAGCTGCTCTGGACGTTCGCACTGCTTGCTGTCTACCGGATGGGCATCCATATCCCTATTCCTGGGGTCGACAGCGGAGCACTGTCCGAGTTCTTCGCGCAAGCGCAGAACACCCTGTTCGGCGTTTTTGACATGTTCTCTGGCGGTGGCCTGAAAAACATGTCCATCTTCGCCCTGGGCATCATGCCTTACATCTCGGCTTCAATCATCCTGCAGCTCCTGACCGTTGTGTCGCCCGAGCTGAAGCGCCTCCAGAAGGAGGAGGGTGAAGCCGGACGGAAAAAGATAACCCAGTACACCAGATACGGCACCGTGCTCATTACCATCGTGCAGGGCTTTGCCATTGCCACAGGTCTTGAGTCCGCTGCCAGCCCCACCGGGGCGTCCATGGTGCTTCACCCCGGATGGGGGTTCAAGCTGATGACCATCTTGACCCTCACCGCGGGCACCGTGTTCCTGATGTGGCTGGGTGAACAGATGACGGAAAAGGGTATCGGCAACGGTATCTCCCTGATCATCTACGCGGGTATCATCGCCGGCCTTCCAGCTGCAGTGATGAATACCGTGCAGTTGATGTCCGTGGGTGAAATCACTCTGTTCGTGTTGCTGCTCATTGGAGCCTGCATGGTCGTGACCCTGGCGTTCATCGTCTTCATGGAGCGCGGTCAACGCAGGATTCCGATTCACTATGCCAAGCGTCAGCAGGGGCGGCGCATGTTCGGCGGGCAGACTACGCATCTGCCGCTCAAGATCAACACCGCTGGTGTTATCCCGCCGATCTTCGCGTCTTCCATCCTGATGTTCCCGGCGACGGTTGCGCAGTTCTCGAACGTGCAGTGGCTGAAGGACATTTCCTCCTTCATGCGCCCTGACTCCATCGTCTACAACATCCTGTATATTGGAATCATCATGTTCTTCTGCTACTTCTACACGGCGATCATGTTTGATCCCAAGGGAATCGCTGAGAACATCCAGAAGCAGGGCGGTTTTATCCCAGGCATTCGCCCGGGAGCCCGCACCCGCGAATACATTGACCGTGTTTTGGCCCGGATCACCCTCTGGGGCGGTTTCTACGTGTCCCTGGTTTGTGTCCTGCCCATGTTCCTGATTTCGAACTTCGGCGTGCCGTTCTATTTCGGCGGTACCTCGTTGCTTATCGTAGTCGGCGTGGCCATGGACTTCATGGGGCAGATCGAGTCCTATCTGATATCCCGTCAGTACGAGGGCTTGATGGGCAAGGCCGGCAAGGGGAGATAACCTTGAAAAAGTTCAGGGGGGTCTTCCTCAAGAATGAAAAAGAGATTGGCCTCATGCGTGAGGCCAATCGTATTGTTTCCCGAATCCTCGACGAACTCGGGGAGAACGTCAAACCAGGCGTCTCCACCATGGTGTTCGAGGAAGTCTGCCAGGCTCGCTGCAAGGAGTTCGGCGTTCGCCCGGCATTTCTGGGGTATCAGGGTTTTCCCTATGCCCTCTGCTGCTCTGTGAATGAAGAGATCGTGCACGGCTTCCCCTCCAGGGAGCGCATCCTCGAAGAGGGCGACATCGTCAGCTTCGACATGGGGGTGGTGTACAACGGGTTCTACGGAGACTCCGCCCGCACTTTTGGTGTGGGAGAAGTTGATGCCGAAACGCAAAAACTCATGGACGTAACCCGAGAGTCTCTTTACAAGGGTATCGATAAAGCCTGGCCCGGCAACAACCTGTATGACATCTCCGCGGCAATCCAGTCATACGTTGAAGGGTTCGGCTTTGGTATAGTCCGACGATTTGTCGGCCACGGGATCGGAAGCCATCTCCATGAGAAGCCCGAGATCCCCAACTTCGTTCCCAGGGGCATAGCCGGCGTTCCTCTCAAAGCCGGCATGGTGCTTGCCATTGAGCCGATGGTCACGGCTGGGAGCTATGAAGTGGAAATACTGGACGACAAATGGACCGCCGTCACCAAGGACAGGAAAATGTCCGCTCATTTCGAGCATACGATTGCGGTCACGAGCGACGGACCTATGATATTGAGCTTGTCCGACTGATTTTCGCCTTGGCGATTTCGGGCTTGCGCTTTGTCGCAAAACGCTGTATGAAGTACAGCTTCGTTTAAAAGGCCACCCCTGAAAGGGGGTATTGGCATTATTGTTATTTAGAAAGTTTGGAGACGGTCATGAAAGTCAGACCTTCTGTTAAGAAAATGTGTTCCAAGTGCAAAGTAATCAGGCGCAACGGCATTCTGCGGGTGATCTGTGAGAACCCCCGCCACAAGCAGCGCCAAGGATAAAGGGTAGTAACTATGGCACGTATAGCTGGTGTTGATTTGCCGAGAAACAAGCGCATGGACATTGCGCTTACCTACATCTACGGCATCGGCCGGACCATGGCCCTGAAGATTCTTACGGATACCAACATCGACTGGCAGACCAACAGTGATAATCTCACTGCTGATGAAGTCACCGCCATCCGTAGCGAAATCGAAAACAACTACAAGGTTGAAGGTGATCTCCGCCGTGAAATCACCACCAACATCAAGCGTCTGATGGACATTGGTTGCTACCGTGGCCTCCGTCATCGTCGCGGTCTGCCCGTTCGCGGTCAGAAATCCAAGACCAACGCTCGCACCCGCAAGGGACCTCGCCGTTCCGTGATGGGCCGCAAGAAGAAATAGCGTCGGCAACGAAGCTAATACTCGCGTGGCCCCTTCTGGGTATCGCGTTTTTTAAGACTTTTATTCAACGGAGATTCAGGCCATGGCTAGACCTCGTCGAGCTGGGAAGAAAAAAGAGAAGAAAAGCATTCCCGTAGGCATCGCCCACGTCAAGGCCACGTTCAACAACACGATCGTGACCTTTACCGATGTCAAGGGCAATGTCGTCAGTTGGGCTTCCGCAGGCGCTCATTTCAAGGGTTCCCGCAAGTCCACTCCTTTTGCGGCACAGATGGCTGCTGAAGCAGCCGCCAAGCGTGCTCAGGATTCCGGCATGCGCACCGTCGGCATTTACGTCAAGGGACCCGGTTCCGGACGTGAGGCCGCCATGCGCGCCATCAACAACGCTGGTTTCAAGGTAACCTTCATTCGCGACATCACCCCGATTCCGCACAACGGTTGCCGTCCGCCCAAACGCCGCAGGGTTTAATTAAGGAGAATTATCGTGGCAAGATATACTCAAGCAAAATGCAAGCTGTGCCGCCGCGAGGGAGAAAAGCTCTTCCTCAAGGGTGATCGCTGCTACACCGACAAATGCGCTTACGAAAAGCGTCCGTACCCTCCGGGACACTCCGGCCGCATGCGCCACAAGATGAGCGACTACGCCGTTCAGCTTCGTGAAAAGCAGAAGGTTCGCCGCATGTACGGCGTGCTCGAAGGCCAGTTCCGCGACTACTATCATCGTGCAGATGGCATGAAAGGCGTCACTGGTCACAACCTGTTGATGCTCCTCGAGCGCCGTCTTGACAACGTCATTTTCCGCCTTGGTTTCGCCAACTCCCGCGACCAGGCGCGCCAGTTGGTTCGCCACGGCATTTTCAAGCTGAATGGCCGCCGCGTGAACATTCCGTCCATGCAGGTCAAGCCCGAAGACGTTATTGAGGTTCGTGATGAAGCTCGCAAGATTCCCGTGATCGGCGAAGCTCAGGAAGTCATTGCTCGCCGCGGCTGCCCCGAGTGGCTGGAGTCCGACGGCGCCAACTTCAAGGGCACGGTCAAGGCCATGCCGAGCCGGGAAGACATCCAGTTCCCGATCAACGAGCAGCTGATTGTCGAATTGTACTCCAAGTAAATAGGGGACTACATGCTTATTGAGAACGGCGACAAACTTATCAACACCCGCAACTGGAGTGAACTCGTCAAGCCTGAAAAGCTTGTGCGCGATCCCAAGTCCGGCGTGAATTACGGGAAGTTCATCTGTGAACCTCTTGAGCGCGGCTATGCCACCACCATCGGCAATGCCATGCGCCGGGTCCTTCTGTCCTCTATGCAGGGGTGTGCCATTGTTGCCGCCTCCATCGAGGGCGTGCAGCACGAGTTCACAACCATGCCGGGTGTCCTGGAAGACATGACCGAAGTGGTGTTGAACCTCAAGCAGGTTCGCATCGCCATGACCACCGATGAGCCTCAACGTCTCGTTCTCGAGGCCGACAAGAAGGGCAAGGTCACCGCCGGCATGATCCAGGAGAATCAGAACGTCAAAGTCCTGAACACCGATCAGCTCATCGCCACCCTGACCGAGGACCGTCCCCTGAAGATGGAACTCGAAGTCCGCATGGGCAAGGGTTATGTCCCGGCCGACATGCACGAGGGGCTCACCGACGAGATCGGCTCCATCATCCTTGATGCCAGCTTCTCTCCCGTGAAGAAGGTGGCCTACTCGGTGGAGCAGGCTCGCGTCGGGCAGATGACTAACTACGATAAACTCATCCTGGAAGTCTGGACCGACGGTTCCGTATCCCCCGAGGATGCCTGTGCATACAGCGCCAAAATCCTGAAGGACCAGCTCTCCGTGTTCATCAACTTCGATGAACTCTCTTCCGAGGCTGCCGAGGAAGAAGAGGATTCCATCGATCTGAACCCGAATCTCTTCAAGTCCATTGATGAACTCGAACTTTCCGTTCGAGCCACCAATTGCTTGAAGGCCGCCAACATCCAGTTGGTCGGTGAGTTGGTACAGCGTAGTGAGCAGACCATGCTCAAGACCAAGAACTTCGGCCGCAAGTCTCTCGACGAGATTCGCCGTGTCCTTGACAGCATGACGCTCAAGTTCGGTATGAACGTCGAGGATTTTGACAAGAAGTACCAGGAATGGTTGAAGAGGAAAGAGAAAAATGAGGCATAGAAAATCAGGCCGCAAGCTGAACCGGACCAATACTCACCGCGCCGCCATGTTCAAGAATATGGCCCGCGCGCTTCTTACCTACGAACAGATCCGCACCACTGAAGCCAAGGCCAAGGAACTGCGTCGCATCGTCGACAAGCTCATCACCCTGGCATTGCGCAATGATGTCCACACCCGCCGTCAGGCCTACAAGGTGTTGGGCAGCCACCAGATGGTGCAGCGTCTCTTTGACGAAATCGGTCCTCGTTTCGAGGGCGGTGCCGGTGGTTACACCCGCATCGTCAAGCTCTCTCAGCCCAGAAAGGGCGATTGTGCTCCCATGGTCATCATTGAGCTGACCAAGAAGGCGAGCCCGGAAGCCGAAAAGGGTTCCGACGAGAGTGCTGCCGAAGCCAAGGAAGATTAGCAATAGTAAAGAGGACAGGCTCTTGCCTGTCCTCTTTTTTTATGCTTATGTATAGATAAAATCAATAACCGGGATGGGTTGCCTGATGGATGTCCGTAAGCTTGAGGCGTTTTGCAGGGTTTATGAGTTGGAGAATTTTTCAAAGGCTGGGGAGTTGATGTTTCTTTCTCAGCCGACTATCTCATCCCATGTGGCAAACCTGGAAGAGGAGTTGGGTGTCAGGCTATTCGACCGTATGGGTCGCAAGGTCATGGCCACTCAGGCCGGGCACGTACTCTATCGTAGCGCGAAATCCGTTTTTGAGACCCTTGAGCAAGCCAAGGCTTCTATTG
The DNA here is from genome assembly GCF_009762795.1 of Pseudodesulfovibrio cashew. Lineage (NCBI taxonomy): Bacteria > Pseudomonadati > Thermodesulfobacteriota > Desulfovibrionia > Desulfovibrionales > Desulfovibrionaceae > Pseudodesulfovibrio > Pseudodesulfovibrio cashew. The sequence continues at coordinate 2,617,441 of NZ_CP046400.1, forward strand.
AGTTGCTGCGTGACAAGGTGACGGGTGAGTTGCTGGTGGGGTGCTCAACTATTCCTTCCTATGCGCTTCTTCCGGAAATGCTGTCAGGCTTTAGCGTCCAATACCCCGAGGTCCGCTTCACCATTGAAACCCGCGATTCAGCCGAGGTCATCAAGCACGTAGCTTCAGGCGATTGGCCGGTCGGCATCGTCGGCAAGCGCCCTGAGGAGGACTCCCTTGCAGCCGAGCTGTTGGCGGAAGATGAAATCGTGGTTGTGGCTTCTGCAGACGCGACTTGGCTTCCTCCCGAAGAGGGGCCCATCTCTTTGGAGACATTGGTCAAACTGCCTTGGGTTATGCGCGAGAGGGGATCGGGGACTAGAAATGTACTTGAACTTGCCCTTAATAAAGCGGGCAAGTCCCTCCAGGCGCTCAATGTCCGTTGCCTGATCGATAGCACCTGCAATTCAATCGCCCACACGGTAGGTGGACTCGGTGTAACCGTAACGTCGCTGCTTGCCACCAAGGAGTTGTTGGATCGGGGTGAGCTCAAGCGTCTTGATGTTCCGGAATTGGCAGGAAAACGCCGTTTTTATCTGATCTACCACCGGGACAGGCACATGTTCCCCGCCTTGAAGACTTTTATTGATTACGCTCGACGGTAACAATAAGGCCCGGTGATTAACCGGGCCTTTTCTTATGGCAAAAAAGCCAGCGGCGGCACATCGGGTATCATTCCCTTGTCCGCAAGGTGTCGATAAAAGCGGGTAAGGCCTTCTAACTCACGTTCTCCGAACTCATAGACAAGCCCGTCGAAGTAGGAGCACATCTCGGTTTCGTTCAGACAGGAGTCACCTGCGGCTAGTACGCACATGTCGCCCAGGTGGTCGGAGCCCCAATGCCTCGCCTCAATGAGTTTGGCGCAGGCTTCGCGAATACGATCTCCATGAGCGGCCAGACTGTCGCGGCGGGCGATCCAGACGCCGAAGATAAAGGGTAGGCCCGTCAGGTCTCGCCATGCTTCCCCCAGGTCCACCCTGTGCGGATAATCCGGGTGGTAGCGCAGGTTAAGCGCCTCGTCGCCGATTGCCAGAATCGCGTCAGGGCGTTCTCCCTGTTCCAGTTGCGACGTAGCGTCTCCGGTTATGTATTCCACGGTAACATCCCATTCCAGCATAAGTATCTTGAGCAGTGCGGCCGAGGTGTGGGTCTGAGAGCTTACCAGCAATCGTTTCCCGGCCAGATCCTGGACCGGAAAGCGACTCAGCAGGAGTACGGACTGGACCGGTCCCCGACTACCAATGGCGATGTCAGGGATCAGATAGTACTTTTCCGGATGCCTCGCGTATTCGATGGATGAGGCTGCCGAAAGGTCCAGTTCGCCCGCATCCATCAGCTTGTTCAGTGCGGAAGGAGGGCCGGAAACGATGTCGAAGTCGTTGTCGATCAATCCGTTTTCCAACGGATGATAAATGGGGAGGACATTGAGATAGCCGATTTTCCCAAGGCGCATTATTTGGCCTCCAACAGAGTATAGTCCATGGTGCGTTGCCGAGGGGTGAACCCGGCGGCTTCAACCAGACGATGAATCTCTTCACGTGAAAGCCGGAACGCCACCCCGGCGGCCTTGACCACGTTTTCCTCGATCATGGTCGAGCCGAAGTCATTGCCGCCGAAATAGAGGGCGAGCTGGGCAATTTTTGGCCCCATGGTTACCCAGGAGACCTGGATGTTGTCCACATTGTCCAAAACGAGGCGTGAGATGGCGAGGGTGCGCAGATACTCCACGCTGGTCAGCTTGCGACAGTGGGGAAGTTCCGTGTGGTCCGGCTGGAAGGTCCAGGGTATGAATGCGGTGAAGCCGCCTGTCCGATCCTGGGTTTCGCGTACTGCGAATAGATGTTCCAGCCGCTGCTCCGGCGTCTCGAGATGACCGAACATCATGGTTGCGGTGGTTCGCAGCCCCTGATTATGGGCCTCCTCCATAACGTCCAGCCACTGCCCGGCAGGGCATTTGTTGGGCGCCACCTCCGAGCGGACTGCGTCCACCAGGATTTCGGCCCCGCCGCCAGGGATAGAGTCCAGTCCGGCCTCATGCAGACGTCGTATGACTTCGCTGATGGGAAGGTGCTCCTTCTCGCTCCAGAAGACGACCTCGGGCGGGGAGAAGGCGTGGATATGCACGTTGTAGTTGGCTTTGATATGCCGCAGCATGTCTTCGTACCAGGTGAGTGGCAGATCGGGGTGGTGCCCGCCCTGCATCAAAATTTGAGTCCCACCCAACTCCAGCGTCTCACGAATTTTTTCACCGATCTCCTCGAAAGAGAGCACGTATCCGCCATCCTCGTCTGGTTCCTTGTAGAACGCGCAGAACTTGCAGCAGCAGACGCAGATGTTGGAATAGTTGATGTTGCGGTCCACCACGTAGGTGACCATCGGCTCGGGATGTTTTGCCAGCCTAACAAGATGCGCCAATTGTCCGAGTTCATGGAAATCAGCCTCGGCATACAACGTCATGGCTTCGTCAAAATCAATCCGTTCGCCATTAACAATTTTATCCGAGATATTCTTCAATCGTTCCATTTTCGTTCCGCCGTCTGTTGTTTTCATCGCGAAGCGTGCCCAATAGTCTAGGAAGGGAGAGGGAGATGGAGGGCCGGTGAGGCGTCAGATCTCGTTGAAAAAGCCATCGCGCTCCACCGGAGTACAGCCGCAGCCCCGAATCATGTCGGTCAGTTCCCTTCGGGTCATCCCCTGTTCAGAGGTAGCTCCTGCTTCGTGGCCGATCTTTTCCTCGACCACCGTGCCGTCGAAGTCGTCCGCCCCGAACTTGAGCGCGGCCTGGGCCTGCTTGGTTCCAAGCATCACCCAGTAGGCTTTCACGTGCGGAACGTTGTCGAGCATGAGCCGGGCCACGGCTATGGTCTTGAGCTCATCCAGGCCGGTGAGAGGCTTTTCAATGGCGAGCTGGCTGTTCTCCGTCAGGAAGGGCAGCGGGATAAAACAGGTGTACCCGCCGCTACGATCCTGGGACTCACGCAGCCGGATCAGGTGATCCAGTCGGTCCTCCTCGGACTCTATGTGGCCGAAGAGCATGGTACAGTTGGTCTTGATGCCCAGGGAGTGGGCCTCTTCGTGCACGGCCAACCATTGCTCCGCAGTGGACTTGCGCGGGCAGATCTGTTGGCGGATTTCCGGCGCAAAGATTTCGGCCCCACCGCCGGGCAGCATATCCAGCCCCGCGTTTTTCAGGCGCGTGAGGACTTCTCGGGTAGTCTGGTTCTCCAGTTTCGCGAAATGGGCGATTTCCACGGCGGTGAAGCACTTGAGCACCACGCCGGGATACTGTTCCTTAACCGCGCGCAGGATGTCCTCGAAATAGGCCAGGTCGAGCCTGGGGTGGCAGCCGCCCACGATGTGGACCTCGCGCGGGGTCAGACCGCCGGTTTGGAGCTTGGCCAGGACCGCGTTCCGGTCGAGGACGAAACCGCCTTCCTGCCCTTCTTCGCGCTGGTAGGCGCAGAAGGTGCATCCATTGACGCAGACGTTGGTGTAGTTGACGTGCTGGTTGATGACGTAAAAGGCCTTATTGCCGTGCAACCGGGATCTGGCCTGGTTGGCCAGCGCGCCTACAGCCAGGGGCTCAGGGCAGGCGAAGAGCTTTTTGCCGTCCTCGAAGGAGAGCCGCTCCCCAGCATCGACTTTGGCCTTGATGCCGGCCAGTCCCATGTTTTCGTAAAAATCGCTTTTGAGCAGTTGCATGCGGACTCCTATGCGTTTCCCAGGCCGTGGCGCAGCAGGTCTGCGACGGCGCGGGCTTTGTCCTCTATGGTTCGTCCGACGGGCTCGATGCCCATGTCCAGTGAGGGCAGGGCGTGGCTTTGCAGGAACCTGTCCAGGGTGGAGTGGAGGGTGTATACCGTCATATCCCGGTCCAGGCCGGAGCGCAGTTGGCCTGAAGCTATGCCGTCGTCCACCAGCCGCCGCAAGTACTTGGCATGGGCCGCGCGGATTTCGCCGAGAAATTTGTCCCGCAGGGGGAAGGATTCGTTAAACAGCATCTTTAGATAGATGCTGTAGAGGTGCGGATGCGCGTCAATGAAGGCGCCGCTTGCGAGGAAACTCTGCTCGATGCGTTCGAAGAAGTCGCCTGAGCCGCTGTCGCGAATGGCTTTCAGAGGTTTCTTGAACTCGGCCACGGCCTGGCCGAAGAGGTATTCGAAGAGGCCTTCCTTGCTGCCGAAATACTTGAACAGCGAGCCCTTGGCGATGCCCAGCCGCTTGACGATACGGTTGACCGAAGCCTGATGGTAGCCGTGTTCGGCGAACTCCTCGGTGGCTTCGGCCAGGACGCGATTTCGTTTCTCATCCGGCAGGTTTTCAAATGTACTATTGGTCTCGCTCATGGTTCATCCCTTGCGCTTCAGTCCTGGTTCCGGTAGAGGTGACCAGGTGGTCACCATGAATAGCCGTGGCCGAGCGTTGTGTCAATAGCAATGGTGAAATACTGTTATTCAAGTGAGATATAATGAATAGAGCACTCAAGATGGGGTATTCCCCCTGCCCCAATGATACGTTCATCTTTCATGGCCTTGCCTCGGGTCTGGTGCCCTGGCCCGGCGGGCTGGACATCCTCCTGGCAGATGTCGAGGAACTCAACGCCCGGGCTGTTAAGGGTGAGCTGGACGTGGTCAAAGTTTCGGCGGCCGCCGCGGCGGAGATTCTGGATGAGTACGTGCTCCTGCGAGCGGGCGGCGCCATGGGTTACGGCGTGGGCCCCCTGCTGGTGTCGCGGGACCGTCGGGATGTCGCCTCGCTTGATGGCGCTACCGTGGCCATTCCGGGCCGCAGGACTACGGCCAATCTGCTGTTTGGGCTCTGCTGCAAGGAGGCCGGGGTGTCGGTGGAGTTGAAGGAGATGGTTTTTGACGAGGTCATGCCCGCCGTGGCGGCTGGCGAAGTTGACGCCGGGGTGGTCATTCACGAGGGAAGGTTCACCTTTGCCGAGCATGGCCTGACGCGGTTGCTCGATCTGGGGGCGTTCTGGGAGGAGCACACCGGACTGCCCATTCTTCTCGGGGCCATAGCCATCCGGCGTTCGCTGGGCATGGACACGGCCCGGCGGATGAATGAGGCCATTCGGCAGAGCCTGCTCGCGGCGAGGGAGAATCCCGAGCGCGCCAGGGCCTACATCAAAAGTCATGCCCAGGAGATGGATGACAATGTGATCCGGGAGCACATCAGGACTTTTGTCACGGACTATAGCCTGGACGTGGGTGATGCCGGAGCTGGCGCGGTTGAGCGACTGTTGCGTGAAGCCGGGGCCACGGTGGAGGACGTATTTATTGAGCTCTGATTTGCCGTTGAATGGATTTGAAGAATTAGCCAGGAGAGCGCTTGTGACGAGCGCCGTTGAGACGATTAAAGCCGCCTAAGGGCGGCTTTATTTTTTTTGGGGGGGGGGAGGAGAAATGGAGAGGGTTAGGCCGTTTTCTTCTCCTGAGTCAGATAGACCCCGGCAATGACTAGGGCAGAGGCAGCGTATTGGATCAGGTTGAGCCGTTCGCCGAGGAAGATAAAGCCCAGAGCCAGGGTGATGACCGGGATCAGGTTGATGAAGGCCGAGGCCTGGCTGGCCGATATCTTTGACATACCGTAGTTGTAGAGGCCGTAGGCCCCGATGGTGACGAAGATGCCGAGATAGGCGATGGCCATAAATCCGATGAGTGAGAACTGGGTCGGTAGCTCTGTGCTGGGCAGGAAGAGCAGGGGGAAATAGAACAGGGAGCCGACAAAGGCCTGGATCATAGTCAGGAACCAGGGATTGTAGCGGGGCATCAGTCCCTTGAGGGTAACCATGTAGCCCGTGGCGCAGACCATGGCCAGGAATTCGAGGAAGTTGCCCAAAATGGGGTTGGGGGCCGTTTCCGTAGACTGGGCTGCGGCGGAGAGGACAAATGCGCCGGCAATGGCCAGTCCGAATCCGGATAGGGTCCGCCGGGTGATGTGCTCGCCCAGGAAGAAGCGGGCGGCGACAGCGACCATGATCGGGAGCAGGGCGGTGATCATACCCGCCTGAGAAGCGTCGGTGTAGGTCAGGGACAGGGCCTCGAAAATGAAATAGAGTCCCGGTTCGCAGATGCCCATGAAGGCGAGCAGCTTCCAGTCGCCTTTGCGGTATTCGACGTTGCTAAGGGATTTGCAGACGGTCAGGAAGCAAAGGGAGGCCATGAACATGCGGCCGAAGATGACCACCATGGGATCGAAATGGCGGAAGCCAACTTTGAGGGCGATAAAGGAACTGGCCCAGAGAAAGGCCGCCATACAGAGCGCCAGGAGCGCCTTGCCCTTGCCTTGTGTATCCGTCATGTGAGTCGCCTTGTGCTAGGGTTCGGGAGGTGCAGGTCTATCACCCTTTGAGCAGGTTGGGAATACTCGGGATCATCATATGTTAAGATGCTCTTGATCAGATTTGGCTATGGGCCGAAAACAGAAAAAGCCCTGCCGAAACGGCAGGGCTTTTTCCGGTGTTCTTCGCAGGCCCTGGCTAGTGGGGGCAGACTGCCAGGACGTTGACGGGCTTATATCCGTTCTGGGGATTCAGGGCATACCGGCAACCGAGGTGGGAGCCGGGACGCTTGTGGGCGATATCTTCTTCGCTGCCCAGATAGAAGGGGCAGGAGTTGGAGTTGCAGATGAGAATGACGTCCCAGCCGGTCTCCGGCGGCGGAAGCCAAGGCTCCATGGGCTTGCCGCAGTGGGGGCAATTGCGGTCTTCCAGCTCGGTGACGATTCCGGCATATTCGTGAATAACCATGATATCTCCTTTCCGGCGCGCGCGGCGCAGGTTTCGTGGTCTTGTGGGAAGATAAAGCCTGTAGCGCTCCCGTCAAGGGGCGGATGATCAACTTTCTTCGTCTTCGGGAAATTCGCGTAACAGCTTGAACAGGGCTCGGGCATTCTTGGACGGCTTCCCGCTCGCCTTCTCCCTTCTCGCGCCGAGCACGAGTTGGCGCAGCCGCTGCCCGTCTTCCGGGTGGGTTTCGAAAAGTTCCTGGAGCAGGTCATCGTCCCCGTCCACCAGGGCATCGCGTATTTTCTCCAGACGATGAAATTTTTCGGTCTTGACCTGGTGGCCCTGGTGGGCCGCCTCCACGATCTCTCTTACGTGGCTTGTGTCAAAGGTGCGCATGAGCTTGCCCACGTATTGCATGTGGCGACGCCTGGCCTCGTGCTTGGTCAGTTTTTTGATGAGCAGCAACGCTTTCTCAACCTCGGGCGGGAGGTTGGCTTCCTTGACGACGCGGTCGCCCAGGGCGGCCAGATCGCCGCCGAGCTGTTGCAGGTCGTGCATGTCGCGCTTGAGCTGTGAGCGGCTCGGGCGCTCCTCTCTCTCGTCGAACTCCTCGGGTGCGTATAAATCTCTTTTTTGTTTTTTTCTCATGGATTACCGGGTAAGTGGCGCGGTTTTGAGGTCTTGCTCCAACTGGTCGAAAATGGCCTGGACGCCTTGTGTCATGGCCTGGACCAGTTGCGCCGGGTCAGGGGCGGCAAAGGGCACCCGCTGGTGATAGTTTCCGGAAAAGATGACCTCGTTGCCGGAAGTGGCTTCGTCCACCACGAAGAACTGCATGTCAACCACCGCAGCGGGCGAGTCCGATGAATAGTCGCCATAGAGGGCGTTGACAACCCCCTCCAGGGTGAGGGAGGGCACCACCAGGCTGCCTGGCTCGACAATGTGCGCGAACCGGCCCGAGGCGGCAAGCCAGTGGCGGAGTTCCGCCGTCAGGTTGTTGCCCGGCGTGACGAAGAACAGGTTGTAGAAATCCGATTCGATGCGTCCGTCCCGCATCTGGTAGACCAGCTCGCGGGTGTCGTAGAGCTCGGACACGCTCAGGCGGCGGACCTTGAGGATCGTGTCGTCCTGTGGGGGCACGGCCTCTGCGGTCCTCTCGGGTGTAATACGGTAGTATCGTTTCACCAAGGGCTGGCCGCCCAGCTTGACGCAGGCGGCGGCAGCCAGGGCCAGGGCCAGAAATAAAATGGGGATACGGATGTGTTTCATGGCGTATTCCGGGTTAAGGGGTGCCGGAGCCGGCCTTTTCGGGCGGCTGGCCGAAGAAGACGCCGGACGGATAGCGCTTGGCATCGCCGGAGAGTTCCTTGAGGTTTTGCATTACTTGCCTGGCGTCTTCGAGGATGGCGTGAATGTTTGACTCCTCGCCCGCCACCACCGAGTTCAGTCGGTTGGCCAGGGCGTGGACCTTGCCCACGGCTGCGGCCAGATCTCCTGAAGCGCGAGCCACGTTCTCCAGAGCCGGAGCAATCTCCGCCATGGCCTTTTTCATGCGCGGGTCAGTCAGTGTCTTGTTCAGGGAGTCGGCCGTCTTCTTGAAGCTGGCCATGGCCTTATTGGCTTCGGCTGCGGCGGCTATGACGTCGTCCGCGGCACCGTTGACGATCTTGTTGACGCCCGCTACGGCTCCCACCACTTCGGGGATGAGGCGCTCCAGCTCGGGGTCGGCCATCAGTTCGTTGACACGAGCTATGAGGGTATTGGTCTCCTTGAGGATTGAGAGCATGCGGTTGCCCGCTTCCTTGCCGCCCTCGGCTCGCATGAAGTTGTCGATGGTGTCGACGATGGACTTGACGTCCTCGACGATGCTGGTGATGTCGCCCTGCTTGATGCCGCTCAGGGTCTGGGAAATGGTCGTCACTGCGCCTTCGATGCGGCCAAGGGTGCTGGGCACGGACGGGACGTAGGCCACGTCGGGTGTCCAATCGATGGACAGGGGAGGGTTGGATTCGGGGTCGACATAGACGAAGTTGAGGAAGAGCTGGCCGGTCAACCCCAGCGAGGTGGGACGAACCCTCAGGCCGGTAGTCACTTCCTTGTTCAGTGAGGAACGGAATTCCTCGTAATCCTGGTCCTGGAAGAGGTCCGGGTTGATGTCGCATTCCACCAGCACATAGCGGGCGTCAGTGTCATTCGCTTCCTGGTACTTGTTGTTCACGAAATTGATAGCCGCCACCCTGCCTATGGCCACGCCGCGCAGCTTCACCGGCGAGCCTACCTCAAGGCCGTTTACCGATTCATTGAAGTAGCTTTCCACAATGAAGGTGGTCTGAAAGTAGCGGCCCGCGCCGAGGATGATGACCACGGCCACCAGCATGCAGGTGCCGACAACGATGAAGGCTCCGAGTTTGAAGTAGTCGTGTTTGCGCATTATCGAGCAACCTTGCCTTGCGACGGGGAGGCATTGTCCGTCATGTTGCGGTCCGCTTCCACGCCGTCCGTTTTGCCCAGTGAAGGCATGCGGTGGAAGAATCGTTTCACGAAGATGTTGTCCGAGGTGTCGCGCAGAACCTTGGGGTCGCCTTCGGCCACGATGGACCGCACCTCCTTGTCCAGCATGATAACGCGATCCGCGGTTTTGTAAATGGATTCCAGTTCGTGGGTAACTATGACGAAGGTAATCCCCAGGGTCTCGGAGAGGTTGAGGATCAGGTCGTCCAGCTCCGCCGAGGAGATGGGGTCCAGCCCTGCGCCGGGTTCGTCAAGAAAGAGGATTTCAGGGTCCAGTGCCATGGCCCGGGCTATGGCGGCCCGTTTTTTCATGCCGCCGGAGAGGGCGGCCGGGAGCTTGTAGAAGGCGTTTTCCAGGTTGACCATGGCCAGCTTGGACTTGCCGATCATATCCCTGGCCTCCCGCGGCAGGTCCGTGAATTCTTCCAGCGGAAGCATGACGTTTTGCAACAGGGACATGGAGCCGAACAGGGCGCCCATCTGGTACATGACGCCGAATTTGCGGATGATGGCGGCGCGCTCATCACCTGTGGCCGAGATCAGGTCCCGGCCGTCGAACTCGACGCTTCCGGACATGGGTTGATAGAGCCCGATCATGTTTTTGAGCAGAGTGGATTTGCCGCAGCCCGAGCCACCCAGGATTACGAACACTTCCCCGGGCATGACGTCGAAGGAGACGTTTTCCACGACCACGGTGTCGCCGTATCCGCAAGTCAGGTCGCGCACGCTGATGATCGGTTTGCCTCTCTGCTTCATGGCTACCATCCCATATAATAGAAAGCCATGGCGAAGATGCCGTCGGCAAAGGCGATGAGGATGATGCCCGAGACCACCGCGCTGGTGGTGGACAGGCCGACGGCGCTGGCGCCGCTACGGGTTTGCAGTCCGCGCAGGCAGCCGACTCCAGCCACCAGAACGGCGAAGACGAAAGCCTTGATCATGCCGCCCCAGAAATCGAGAAAATCAAGATAGGCGAAGACCCGCGAGGTGAAGGTGACCAGGGGAAATCCGAGGGAGAGCATTACCACCGCACCGCCCACCAGGCTGGCCATGTTGAAGAAGATGGTCATGAGCGGGATCATGAATAGGGCGGAGAGAAGTTTGGGCACGACCATGAAGCGCATGGGTGAGAGTCCCATGGTGGTCAACGCGTCCAGTTCCTCATTGATCTTCATGGTGCCAATCTCGGCGGCGAAGGCCGAACCGGACCTGGCCGCCAGGAGAATGGAGGTGACCAGCGGTCCCATTTCGCGGAACATGACCAGGCCGAGCATGTTGGGGACGAAGATTTCTCCGCCGAACCGTTCCAGGCTGACCGCCGATTGGAAAGACATGATCAAGCCCATAAGGAAGCCGATCAGGGTGATGATGAACAGGGAGTCCACGCCCACGTTGAGGCAGGAGAGAAGTACGTCCTTCCATCGGACTCTCGTCGGATGCATGACCGACTGAAACAGTATGACCGTGGCTTCGCCCACGAAGGCGATCATCTCGTAGAGAGCGCGAAAGACCTCTTCGGTGGCCATGGCCACGGCCACGAATATACCGCGTCTCTCCTTGGATTTTTTGGGCGACCAGCAGGGGAGTTCGTAGCGCCAGACCAGCTCCACCAGTCGCTGCTGGTCGTCGGTCAGGTTGGTCAGTTCCAGGCTTCCGCCCGAACAAACGGCCTTTTCCCTGATCTTGAGCAGCAGAGCCAGGCCCGCGCCGTCAAGATAGTCCACCTCTCCGCAGTCGACCAGCACCGAGCGGGGCATGCCGTCGGCCAGTGGGGCCACGGCGTCGTCCCAGACCGCTGCCGTCCCCGGCGCGTCAAGGCGTCCCGCAAGCGTGATCCGCAGGCCGTTGACATCGGGCTGTACCGTGACGCGGGCTTCGGGATGCATGGCGGTCGGTCTTTGCTGGGGCAACGTGGTCTCGTCGGTTAGGTTGTTGAAAGCGGTTAGAGGCCCTGATCTCCAAATATATCTGATGACTTGATAAATGGAAAGTAGCGTATTTTGCTTTATTCGGAATTATAAGTTTCTTTCTTGGAGGTCAATTCCCGGCACGGGACTCCCCCTGTGTGGCGGCGTGGGAGCATGGAGGGGGAATGGCCATACTGTATTGAAGTCTATTATGATTTTACAAGGAATGGGCACGTGGGAGCAAGTTTGGCCTTGCGGAAATCGGAGGTGCAAAATGGCAGTCAGGCCATTCGCGGGAGAGAGTTGACAAACACAAAAAAGAATATTATTTGTTCAGACCATGATAAACAGAAAAATTGACGATCTTGATCTTAAGATTCTGAACATACTTCAGGACGATGGCAAGGTGTCCAACGCCGAAATCGCTCGCAAGGTGGGCAAGGCTCCTTCCGCCGTGCTGGAACGGGTCCGCAAACTCAGGCGCAATGGCATCATCAAGGGATACGAGTGCATCGTGGACCACAAGATGCTCGGCCGCGCCCTGACCGCCTTCACTTCCATCCGCGTGGAGGAAGGCGTGGGAGCCACCGAGGTGGGGGCCAAGCTGGCCGAACTGCCCGAAGTGCTGGAGGTGCACTATACGGCAGGACGGGATTCCTACCTGGTCAAGGTCCGTGTCGAGGACACCGAGTCACTCCAGGCGACCCTAGCCAAGTTCGGGACCATTTCCGCCGTACGCGATACCAACTCCACCATTGTGCTGACAACGGTGAAGGAGTCGCGGGTAATTCCACTACCAACAAACGACGAATAGACTATACGACAAGGAGTTTTCAATGACTACTGAAATCCGCTCCCTGGACCCGAGAATCATAACTCGGGGCAGGGAGTTTTTTTCGTCCATTTCCGGCGAATCTCCTTCGGTTTTCAACAAGGGGTGGTGGACCGGAAAAGTCATGGATTGGGCCATGAAAAACGATGAATTCAAGGTCCAAATGTTCAGGTTTGTTGATGTTCTTCCTTACCTGAACACCTCGGAGTCCCTTTCGCGCCATATTGAAGAATATTTCGCGGGTGACGACTCCAACATCCCTGACGTGCTCAAATGGGGTGCTACAAAGACCAAAATCGGCGGTGGTCTCATCGCCAAGGTACTGAACAAGACCATCCGCTCCAACATCGAATCCATGGCCCGCCAGTTCATCATCGGACAGGAGGCCAAGGAGGCGGTCAAGGGCATCAAGAAACTGCGCAAGGATGGGTTTACCTTTGTCCTTGATTTGCTTGGCGAAGCCACTGTCTCCGAGAAGGAGTCCGACGCCTACCGCGACGGCTACATGGACGTGCTCGAAGCCATCCACAAGGAGCTCGGAAAATGGAAGCCCCTGGGCGGCGGTTCCGGCAGTCGCGACTGGGGCCACGCTCCCATGGTCAACGTGGCCGTCAAGCCGTCCGCATTTTATTCTCAGTCCAAACCGGTGGACATGGAGGGCACCGTGGAGGGCATGATATCGCGCATCGAGCCCATCTACCGCAAGGTCATGGACATGGGCGGATTCATGTGCATCGACATGGAGCAGCTCAAGTACAAGGACGCCACCATAGAGCTCTACAAACGGTTGCGCACCAAATATCCCGACTACGAAAATATCGGTCTCGTCTTTCAGGCCTACCTGCGTTGTACCGAGGATGACGTCCGCGAGTTCCTGGATTGGTCCCGCGAGAAGAAGCTTCCGGTCTCCATTCGTCTGGTCAAGGGCGCATACTGGGACTACGAGACCGTCATGGCCAAGCAGAACGGCTGGCCTGTACCTGTCTGGACCCACAAGCCCGAATCGGACATGGCCTATGAGCGCATCGCCAAGATGATTCTGGAGAATAACGACATTTGCCATTTCGCCTGTGCCTCGCACAACATCCGCACCATCTCCGCCGTCATGGAGCTGGCCGCCGAGCTGAAAGTGCCCGAGGAAAGGTACGAGTTCCAGGTTCTCTACGGGATGGCCGAACCGGTCCGCAAAGGGCTCAAGAACGTTGCCAAGCGCGTCCGGCTCTATTGCCCCTATGGCGATCTTCTGCCCGGTATGGCCTACCTGGTCCGTCGCCTGCTGGAAAACACGGCCAACGAATCCTTCCTCAAGCAGACCTTTGCCGACGAGGCGGACATGGACCGGCTGCTGGAGAATCCGGAAGAGACCCTGCGCCGCCAGTTGGAAGGCGCGTGCATTACCCGGGAGGAGGAATCGGGACTGCCCAGGTTCAACAACCATCCGGTAGTCGACTTCACTCTTGAGGCCGAGCGCAATGCCTTTCCCAAATCCATCGCCAAGGTTCGAGCGGCGGCAGGTGGCAGGGTGCCGCTGTTCATCAACGGACAGGAGGTGGTTACGGACGACACCCTCGACTCCTACAACCCGGCAGACCCGACCGAGATCATCGGCACTGTCTGTCAGGCCGGGACAGACGAGGTGGCCCGCGCGGTGGAGGCCGCTTCCGAGGCATACCTAGCCTGGCGCGACGTGACTCCCGAGGAGCGCGCGGAGGCCCTGCTCAAGGCGTCCCGCTATCTTCAGGACAACATCCATGACCTTTGCGCCCTTCAGGTGCTCGAGGTGGGCAAGCAGTGGGATCAGGCTCACGCCGATGTGGGTGAGGCCATCGATTTCCTCGAATACTATGCCCGCGAGATGATCCGTCTCGGTTCTCCCCGCCGCATGGGGCACGCACCCGGCGAGATGTCTCATCTCTTCTACCAGGGCAAGGGTGTGGCCGCAGTCATCGCGCCTTGGAACTTTCCGTTGGCCATCTCCGTGGGTATGGTCTCCGCGGCCATAGTCAGTGGCTGCCCTGTAGTCTATAAGCCCGCCGGTCCCTCCTCCTGCGTAGGCGGCAAGCTGGTGGATATGTGGAAGGCCGCCGGACTGCCCGACGGCGTCTTCAACTTCTGTCCGGGGCGCGGATCGGTCATGGGCGACCACCTGGTCGACCATCCTAGCGTCTCGGTCATCGCCTTCACCGGGTCCATGGAAGTGGGCCTGCGCATCCAGGAGCGCGCTGCCGTGGTCCAGCCGGGCCAGCAGCAGTGCAAGCGCGTCATCGCCGAGATGGGCGGCAAGAACGCCACCATTATTGATGATGACGCCGACCTGGACGAGGCCGTGCTCGGAGTGCTTTACGCGGCCTTCGGCTTCCAGGGGCAGAAGTGCTCCGCCTGTTCGCGGGTCATTGTGCTGGATTCCATCTATGACCGTTTCGTGGAGCGGCTGACCGAGGCCGCCCAGTCCGTCAAACTCGGGCCGGCCGAGGACCCGGCCAACTATATGGGCCCGGTGGTGGACAAGGCCGCCCAGGAAAACGTCCTGCGCTACGTGGGCATCGCCGAAAAGGAAGGGCGTGTGCTGGTCAAGCGCAAGGCTCCCTCCGAGTTTACGTCCAAGGGCGGATGCTACGTGCCTCTCACCATCGTGGAGAACATCACCAAGGACGACCGTCTGGCACAGGAAGAGGTCTTCGGCCCGGTTCTTTCGGTCATGCGTGCCAAGGATATGGACGAGGCGCTGGACATCGCCAATTCCACCCGCTTCGCCCTGACCGGTGCGATTTACTCCCGTAGCCCCAAACATCTGGAGCGCGCCTACCGGGAATTCCGCGTGGGCAACCTCTATCTGAACAAGCCCTCGGTCGGCGCTCTTGTGGAGCGGCATGCCTTCGGCGGGTTCAAGATGTCCGGGGTGGGCTCCAAGTCCGGCGGCCCTGATTATCTGTTGCAATTCCTTGACCCTCGTTTGGTCTGCGAAAACACCATCCGTCGTGGTTTCGCTCCCATTGAGGAGGACGATGACTGGTTGAGCTGATCCGGGGTAGTCATCACACGAGAAAGCAGCCCTGCCGACGATTGTCGGCAGGGCTTTTTTGTGCTCGGGAGCGTTGCTTTTCTCTTTCGAGAGGAAATGGTTTGCCTTAGATGGGTTTTCACTGTGTTGTGAATTGATAAGATGATAATATATTAAATGTGTGTAAAAATACGTAATTTGTAAAAAACTATTAAATAAATATATTGTAGAATAATACGATTGACAAAATTAGTCTCATTGATAGCATTCGCTGTAATTCGGTCAGCGGAGGTTCTTCACTCGTGTATGTCAGGGGGGAGAAGGCTTTCCGGGGCGATTTTACCATGCATATGAGGTGCCCATGTCCAGTTTCGTGTACCGCGATGTCACTGTTCCCGGTAGTCTTCGGGGAATCATCAACTACATGGTAGCGGTCGAGCGCTACCGGGAAGAGTTGTCCAATCTCGGCAGTCAATGGGATCTGCTGACGATTCTCGGGCAGATGAGCGGGACCGGCACGGATATGACCGGCACCAGAAAGGGATTCATGAACCTGACCTCCGAGCTGCTGGGGCAACTCGGTCTGGAAACCCTGAAAAAGACTTCGCAGGCCATTGGCGCCAAGGCTCAGGTGGCCGTGGACATCGTTATCCGCAATCTTTTCGAGCGGACGGCGGATATCGGATTTCTGGCCACGGACAACGACATACGGGAATTTCTCGAAGCCGTGGGCAGAAGCGAGGCGGAAGGGGATGGAGATCCCCGCGAAGCGATGCTCGCTGCTATGGTCGATCGCTTTCGTGAGTATGTCGCCAAGTACTCGGTCTATTTCGATATTGTGCTTATGGATACAGGCGGCAATGTGGTCGCCCGATTGGACCAGGACTCCCATATGGGGCGCTCTGACTCCCCTGTCATAGCCGAGGCGCTGTCCACATCCGAGGATTTCGTCGAGTATTTCGGTCCCAGCGACCTCCTTCCCGATGCAGGAGATTCGTTGATCTACGCCTACCGGGTGACGGAGACGGACGATCCGGCGTCGCCGGTTCTCGGCGTACTCGCCCTCTGTTTCCGCTTTCAGAACGAGATGGAGGGCGTTTTCAAAAAGCTCACCAACGAAGGGGATTGGGCCGTTCTCCTTCTTTTGGACCGTGACGGCATGGTCATTGCGAGTTCGGACGAAAACCACATCAGGCGCGGCTCGGCAATGGAGTTGGTTCTGGACGAGGAGTACCGTGTGGTGCGCTTCGCCGGGCGCGAGTATCTGGCCAAGACGTGCCGGACCAACGGATATGAGGGTTTTTATGGCTTGGGCTGGTACGGCCACGCCATGCTGCCGCTGGAGCATGCCTTTGACGCCGAAAGCCGGAACCTTGCCCAGCGGGTGGACGAGAAGGTGCTTAAGGCGGTCATGAGCGACCCCAGACTGTTTTCCGAGGCGTTGCGGAGCATTCCTGTCCAGGCGGACCGGATTCAGGCCGAGTTGGAGCGGACGGTCTGGAACGGCAACGTCCGGGAAAGCGATGCCCAGTCCAAGGTCCTGCTATGGAACATCTCCGACGCCGGCTCCAGGACCAAATCCGTTTTTGAGAAATCCATCGGTAATCTCCACGAGACCGTTGTCTCGGCCATCCTTGACGATGTGGAATTTCAGGCAGCTCTGGCTGTGGATATCATGGACAGGAACCTTTACGAACGGGCCAACGACTGCCGGTGGTGGGCACTGACCACGGCCTTTCGGCGGATTCTGTCCCAGCCGCACAAAAGCGAGCAGGACTTGGAGTCCATCTCTTCAATCCTGGCGTACATCAATGGCTTGTACACGGTGTATACCAATCTTTTTGTCTACGATGCCAAGGGCACCATTCTCGCGGTTTCCAATCCCAAGGAAAAGGAGCTCGTAGGGCGAACGCTGAACACCGCCTGGACGAGTGAAACCCTCGCCATCAAGAGCAGTCAGGAATACAGCGTCTCGCAATTCGAGCAGACCGAGCTGTACGGTGGGCAGCATACCTATATTTACGGCGCGTCGATTGCCGATATTACGCATTCCAAGCGGGTGGTCGGCGGGATCGGTATCGTGTTCGACAGCCAGCCGCAGTTTGCCGCTATGCTTGAAGACTCGCTTCCCCGTGATGAAAACGGTTCGGTTTGCGAGGGGTGTTTCGGCATCTTCGCCGACAGGAAGCGGAAGATCATCAGCTCGACCGACCAGGGCCACCGCGTCGGTGATGTACTTGAAATTCCAGAGGTGTTTTTCTCGTTGGACAATGAAGAGAAGACGTCCCGAATCATAGAATTCCAGGGACAGTATTACGCCGTCGGGGCCTGCACCAGCTCGGGGTATCGCGAGTTCAAGATCAGGGACAACTATGTCAACGACGTGGTCGGCCTGGTGTTCGTCCCTCTAGCCGAGATCAGCACCCAGGCTGTCCGAAACATCCGGAAGCGGGATGTGAGCATGGACGTTATCAGAACGCGTTCCGGCAGCGAGGACTGCGTGGAGATCGCTTCTTTCTATGTCGGCAGCAAGTGGTTGGGCATCAACGCGAAAAAGGTGGTCGAAGCCATCCGTCTCGACAAGGTCACCGATATTCCGGGCGCGCGCCCATCCCTCAGGGGCAAGGTTTTGTTCAAGGACAAGGTGGTTCCGGTCATCCGGATTCACAGCCTTGTTGGGATGGAGTACCCCGAAGACGAATCGCACCTTCAGATCGTGATTGTCCGCTATGACAACGGGAATCAGGGTATGCTCGGCATCGTCGTCGACTCTTTGGCCGAGATACCCGAGGTCTGCAATACTCGCGTGGATTGCTCGCTTTCCACTCTGGAGGGGAACGGCTACACGGAATGTCTTATTAAGCCCGACGAGAATTCCAAGCGCAACGACATGCTTGTGGTGCTCGACCCCGATGGGCTCATGCGCCATCTTGCGCAGCAGGGCATCACGCCGTCCAAACACTAACCTGCCTCGACTGCATTCCCCGCCTTTGTCTGGCGAGAAGAGCAAGGCTGAGCCTGCGCTGTGTCGCGGCCAAGCAAGCGTGCCGATATTTCAGGGTGGTCCGGGGAATTATATCAGGGTGAGGGCCATCTCGTGCCATTCCGCGCCGCCGTGGGTGGAGGCGGAAAGGCCGTTGTCCACGAAGCCGAACCGGGAATAGTAGGGAATCAGGTCGGCCTTGCACAGGAGCAGGATGCGCTTTTTGCGGAGGTCTCTGGCCTGCTGAATGAAACGGGTCATGAGTTTCCCGCCCACCCCGTTCTTGCGGTACTCTGGAAGGACCGACAGGGAGAAGATGACTATGTTGCCGCCGTCCGGGTCGTGGCCGATGAGCTGCTTGAATTCTTCGTCCGTGATGTCATCCTTGCCCGTTGAGCCGGAGTTGACCTGGCCGACCACTCGGCCGTCCATCTCCGCGACCAGAAAGCCTTCGGGATAGATGTTGATGCGATTTTCCAGGGAGGAGGTCCAGGCCGCCTCGCACGGGGGAAAGCTGCGGACCTCCACGGTGTGGCAGGCGGTGAGGTCCTCCGGGGTGACTGTGCGGATGGTGCAGTTGCTCATGTCGCTTTAATCCAGATCAACGCCTTCAAGGGCGGCTTCAAGTTCTTCCCAGGTCGTATAGGCGGTTTCAAGCTCGCTTTCAAGCGCTTCGAGGCGGCTTTGATCTGTCGCCATTTCTTCCCCGCTGTGCTTGAAATACTCGGCAGAGGCCATCTTGGCATGAAGCGCCTCCAACTCGGCTTCCAGGGTTTCGATCAGGGCGGGCATGCTTTGGAGTTCTTCCTGCTTCCGCTCCAGCTCGAACTTCTCTTTGAAGGAGAGCTTCTTTTTCTTGGGGGCGACAGCTGGCTTGGCTTCCTGCTTCGGCTTGCAAGCCTTGGCCGGAGTCGTTGTTTCGGGGCGCTGCCGCAGCCAGTCATCGTAGCCGCCAACGTACTCCGCCACCACGCCGTTGCCCTCGAAAGCAATGGTCGAGGTGACCACGTTGTTGAGAAAGTCGCGGTCATGGGAAACCAGCAGCAGGGTGCCTGGATAATCCAGCAGCAACTCTTCCAGCAGATCCAGGGTCTCGACGTCCAGATCGTTGGTGGGTTCGTCCATGACCAGTACGTTGGAGGGCCGGGTGAAAAGCCTCGCCAGCAGCAGCCTGTTGCGCTCACCGCCTGACAGGACCGAGACAGGCACCTTGGCGCGGTCCGGCGTGAAAAGGAAATCCTTGAGGTGGCTCATAACGTGGCGGCGGTTGCCGTTGATGGTTACGAAGTCGTTGCCGTCGGCCACGTTGTGCCTGGCGGACTTGGTCTCGTCGAGCTGTTCCCGGAGCTGGTCGTAATAGCTGACCTGAAGGTTGACGCCGTGGCGCACAGAGCCGTTTTGCGGTTCGATTTCGCCGAGCAGAATATTGAGCAGGGTGGTCTTGCCTGCGCCGTTGGGGCCGATCAGTCCCACCCGGTCGCCACGCATGATGGCCGTGGAAAAGTCGCTGACCAGCGGCTTGTCGTTGTAGCCGAAGCAGATGTCCTTGGCCTCGACCACCAGTTTGCCGGTGCGTTCAGCCTCCTGAATGACCATTTTCACCGAGCCGGTCCGTTCGCGACGGGCCTTGCGCTCTTCACGCATCTTGATCAGATCGCGGACTCGGCCCATGTTCCGGGTTCGGCGCGCCTTGATGCCCCGGCGAATCCAGGTTTCCTCTTCGGCCAACTTTTTGTCGAAATTGTGGTTCTGCTTGGCCTCGGCCTCCAGGTCCGCCTCCTTGCGCGCAAGGTAGGTTTCATAATTGCAATCCCAGCTGTTCAGGTTGCCTCTGTCCAGTTCCAGGATACGGGTGGCGATGCGCTTCAGGAAGGCGCGATCGTGGGTGACGAAGAGCAGGGCCGTGTTCTGGCGGAGCAGGAAGTCCTCCAGCCAGTTGATGGATTCGATGTCCAGGTGGTTGGTGGGCTCGTCCAGAATGAGCAGGTCCGGGTCGGAAACCAGGGCTCGGGCCAGCAGCACCCGACGTTTGGTGCCGCCGGAGAGGGAGTCGAAAGGTTCGTCGCCGTCGAGCTTGAGGTGGGATAGGACAGTCTCGATGGTCTGATGGTGGGGCCAGCCTCCTGCATCTTCCAGAGCGTGCTGGGCTCGCTCCATGCGGGCCACCAGCTTCTCGTGGTCGCCAGTTCCCAAGGCCAGGGCGCGGACAGCTTCGTGATATGCCGTAAGTTGGGCACCGGTCTCGCCGAGCCCTTGCGCGGTTACGTCGTAGACCAGGCCGCCGAGGTCCTTGGGCACCTCCTGCGGGAGCAGCGCCACGCGGGCACCTTTGGCGTAATCCACGTTGCCGCCATCCGGGACGGTCTTGCCGGAAATGATATTGAGCAGAGTGGATTTGCCTTCGCCGTTGCGGCCAAGAAGACAGACGCGTTCACCCGGTTCGATCTGCATGGAAACGGAATCCAGCAGGATTGTGCCGGTGAAGTTGATGGAAATGTCGCGCAGGGAAACCAGGGCCATGGTGCTCTCTAAAAAAAGGCCTTTTGGCCCTTGGGTACAGTGTGTGGAAGTGTCCTACTTGCAGACTTCCTGAAAAACCTTATGCCGTTCCTCGTAGGGCGGATAGCCGAAGAAGGCGGAGCCGGAAACCAGGACATCGACGCCGGCCGCAGTCAGTTCCCCGGCGTTTTCAGCAGTGACGCCGCCGTCGATCTGGATCAGCGTGTCAGCGCCAGCCTCGTTGATCATCGCCTTGAGTTCTCTGACCTTGTCCATACAGAACGGGATGAATTTCTGGCCGCCGAAGCCTGGATTCACGGACATGATCAGGACCATGTACAGTTGCGGAATGAGGTACTTGATGACCGAGAGCGGCGTGTGCGGATTGAGGGCTACGGCGGGCTTGGCGCCGGTCTCCGCGATCTGGGCGCAGACGCGCTCCAGGTGCGTGCAGGCCTCGGCATGGACGCAGATGAGGTCGGCCCCGGCCTCAGCGAAATCTTCGATGTAGCGACCGGGATCCTCTATCATCAGGTGACAGTCGAAGAACAGGTTGGATTTCTTGCGCATGGCCTTGATGATGGGCGGCCCGAAGGTGATATTGGGCACAAACCTGCCGTCCATGACGTCCAGGTGGACCCACTCGAGGCCCGCGGCCTCCAGGGCTTTGAGTTCCGATTCCATATTGGCGAAGTCCGAGGAAAGCATGGAAGGGGAGAGTATCATCGTGTCCCTCATGGGGTTGCGGGGTTTTTATCCGGGCTCGTGGCCCGTCGTCCGTGGCAGAGGTGTACCTGTAACCGTTGCCTGAGGCAACCCCCGGGGGCTGGACAAAATGCGGGAAAGAGGGAAGACTCCGGTTCGTGCCTGTCAGGAGTTTTCTCATATCGTCAAATACACCAATCGCCCTTGTGCCTCGCCGTTTAGCGCTCATGGCGTGCCTCTTTGGTTGCGCCGTTCTTCTTCTCTTTTCCACACCTGTATCGGCAGGGAATTTTCGTTTTTATGTCGGTGAGTTGTTCCCCTATGTCATCAGGGTAGGGCCGGACGGCTATGCCGGCGCTGCGGTAGACGTGGTCTCGGAGATCATGGCCGAGGCGGGGAGCCCTGTGGAGCCGGGGGATTTGGCGCGAATATCCTGGCCCAGAGCCATTGATGATGTCGAAAGCTCTATGAACATGGGCATTTTTTGCATGGCCCGGACGCCACTGCGGGAGAACCTGTTCAAATGGGTTGGGCCCATCGCCCATCTCAAGCTCGGCCTGATAGGAAGGAAATCGTCTCGCATGACCATCAGGAATTTTGCGGACTTGGCGCATCACGAGATTGGAGTCATCCGTAACAGCGGGCCCCACACCATGCTTACCGCCGAGGGGGTGCCCGCCGCGAATCTTACTTTGTTACTCGACAACGAGCAGCAGTTTCGGATGCTACACGAGGGGCGGGTCGACCTCATTACCCAGGCCGATGTGGCCGCTCCCTATTATTTGCGGGAAATGGGCCTCAATCCTGATGAGTACGAAATGGTGTACGTTCTCAAGGAGCTTGATCTGTACGTGGCGTTCAACAAGAATACGCCCGACAGGTTCATCCGGCGGGTGCAGGCCGCTCTGGACGCCATGAAGAAGCCTGATGTCCAGGGATCGAGTCGTTTCCAGCGCATCCTGGACCGCTACACGCAGGGAAAAGAAAACTAGTCTTTATTCCGTAGGAAAGCGGAATCCCCGCGACACGCCGTGTCGCGGGGATTCCGCTTTTGTCTTGCCATGATGAGCTACTTGTCCATCTTGAAGTCGACTTTGATCTTGAACAGTTTGTCCGCAGGAAGGTTGAGGACCTTGATGCCTGTGGCTTTGGTGATGGATGCAAGGATGGACTCCACCGCTTCCATGTCCGGGGCGATGAGCGCGAACCAGACGTTGAACTCGTTCTCACGCAGGTAGTTGTGGGTCACGCCATCGTGCTTGTTCACTTCGGCCACGAATTCGTCCAGCTTGTCTTCCGGCACGGAGGCCGCGCACAGGGTGGATTGCCAGCCCAGCGCCTTGGAAGTGAAGTTGGCCCCCATGCGTCGGATCACGCCCGACTTTTTCAGGTCTCGTACCCGCTCAAGCACCTCGGCCTCGGAAAGGCCGACCTGTTTGCCGACTTCCTCGTAGGGGTGCGAAGCGAGCGGAAAGTGTGACTGAATGATGTCCAGAATCTGCTTGTCGTAATTATCCATCTGAAGAATGCCTCCGGCGGCTTAAGGAACCCTTTGAGAAGGGTTCCTTAAGAATCCTCCCAAACTTTTTATCGCGGCGCAGGAAAAGCGGCGTAGCTTGATCAGCCTTCTGGCGCCGAATTGAACCATCATCGAATGCCGTTTTCTTTTGTTCTCCTATAATCCCCTGTCATCCCTCCCCGCGAAGCGGCGCTAGAAAGTTTAGGAAGGGAGAGGGGATGGGGGTCCGGGGGAAGGGGAGAGGGACAACCCTTTGCAAAGGGTTTCCCTCTCCCCTTCCCCCGGCCGCCGGAGGCCTCTATCTAGGCCTTTTTTTCGGCGTGTAAGAACAGAGGGGTTCCTCTTTAAGGTAGTGCCCCTTCATGGTCTGGGCGCGCGCTCTGCAGCCGCCACAGACCTTTTCGTATTCGCAGTAGCCGCACTTGCCGTCGTATACTTCCGGGTTGCGCAGGTTGAGGAACTGCGGGGACTGTTTCCAGATTTCCGGAAACGGGATTTCGCGGACGTTGCCGCAATCCAGCTCAAGGTAGCCGCAGGGCTGCACCTGGCCGCGATGGGAAATGAAACAGAAGCCGATGCCGCCCAGGCAGCCGCGGGATACCGCGTCCAGGCCGAAGTTCTGGAAGTTGACGGGTACGCCTTCCTCCTTGGCCCGCTGGCGCAGGATACGGTGATAGTGAGGCGCGCAGGTGGCCTTGAGCTGCATGTCCGTGGTCTTGCGGAAGTCGTAGAACCAGTTGAGTACGTCCTCGTATTCCTCTGCGGTAATGACCTCGGTGCCCAGCTCCACGGCCCGGCCCGTGGGCACGAGCAGGAATATGTGCCAGGCGGACGCGCCGATGTCTTCACACAGATGGAAGATGTCCTTGAACAAGTGGAGATTGTTCTTGGTCACCGTTGTGTTGATCTGGAACTCGATGCCCACGTCCTTGAGATACTGGATGCCGCGCATGGAGGCGTCGAATGCGCCAAGCTCGCCGCGGAATTCGTCGTGCTGGGTCGCTTCGGGCGCGTCGATGGAGATGGAGCAGCGTTCGATCCCCGCGTCCTTCATCTTCTGCGCGGTCTCGGGCGTGATCAGCGTGCCGTTGGGGGCCATGACGCAGCGCATGCCCTTGGCCTTGGCGTAGGCGATCAGCTCGTAGACGTCGGCGCGCATCATGGGCTCGCCGCCGGTAAAGATGATGATCGGGGAGCCCACGTCCGGGAAGGTGTCGATGAGCGCCTTGGCCTCGTCGGTGGAGAGTTCGCCTTCATAGGGTTCGGGGTGCGCCTCGGCCCGGCAATGCTTGCAGGCGAGGTTGCAGGAGCGGGTCACTTCCCAGGCGATGAGCCTGCAGATGGGGGTGACGCCGTCGTCGAGATATTTCTTTGGCGCATTTTCCGCTCCGGGATGCGCGCCGCCGGGGTGACCGCCGGGATGGCCTTCGGGCGGGCAGCCGCCCATGGAGCCGGGATGTCCTTTGTGTTCGCTCATAGTAATTATTTCAGCGTCTTTAAGACGTCTTCGGTGAAGTAGGTCAGAATGAGGTCGGCCCCGGCGCGTTTGAAGGCGACAAGGGATTCCATGATGACGGCCTGCTCGTCGATCCAGCCGTTGAGAGCGGCGGCCTTGATCATCGAGTACTCGCCGGAGACCTGGTAGACGGCCACGGGCGTGTCGAAGTTGTCGCGTACCTGTCGGACGATGTCGAGGTAGGGCAGGCCGGGCTTGACCATGAGGATGTCCGCGCCCTCTTCGAGGTCGGCCACGGCTTCACGCATGGCCTCGCGGGCGTTGGGCGGGTCCATCTGGTAGGTCTTGCGGTCGCCGAACTGCGGCGCGGACTCTGCGGCCTCGCGAAAGGGACCGTAGAAGGCGGAGGCGTACTTGACCGCGTAGGACATGATCGGGACGTTGATGAACCCGGCTTCGTCCAGGGCGTCGCGGATGGCGGCCACTCGGCCGTCCATCATGTCGGAGGGCGCGACAACGTCGGCTCCTGCGCGTGCCTGGGCTACGGCGGTCTTGGCCAGCAGGTTCAGGGTCGGATCGTTTTGCACGTAGTCGTGCTGGACGATGCCGCAATGCCCGTGGGAGGTGTACTCGCACAGGCAGGTGTCGGCGCAGACGATGAGTTCTGGCCAGCGGTCCTTGAGCAGGCGGATGGCCTTCTGGACGATGCCCGCGTCGGCGTATGCCTGGGTGCCCATTTCGTCCTTCTCGGCGGGAATGCCGAAGAGAATGCAGGATTTCAGACCGTTAGCCACGGCCTCGCCCACTTTCTTTTCCAACTGCTTGAGGGAGAGCTGGTACTGGCCGGGCATGGAGGAGATTTCCTTCATGAAGGACTCGTCGTCCGTCTCGGCCACGAAGTAGGGCATGATCAGGTCGTTTGCGGTGACAGCGTTCTCCCGGACCAGCTCACGCATGGTCAGGCTGGAGCGGAGCCGCCGTCCACGATAAAAATCGGCAGGAATCATGATATATCTCCGAAAATATGTTTTTGACTGACCATTCTGTACTCCTTTTCCCCCTCAACGCCAACAATGTGCATCCACTTTCGCGGCTGCACATCCTCGACGCCGCGGGCGGAGTACCGGAAAGTTTGGGAAAAGGAGGAGAAAGGGGCCGGGAGAGGGGAGAAAAACCTTTATCAAAAGGTTTTTCTCTCCTTCCCCCGGCCGCCGGAGGCAAACCCGCTTACAGCGGTTCGCCGGTTATTTCTTCGTCGGTCAGGTAGCAGGCGGGGTCCTGCGCCCAGAAGTCGTCGTAGTACGCTTCGGCGCGGGCGCGGAAGTTGCCGCCGCAGATGTTCAGGAACCGGCACTTGGCGCAACGGCCCTTGACGTAGGGGCGCTTGTCCTTGAGCTTGTGCAGCAGGTCGATCTTCTCATCCATCCAGATTTCGGAGAACGGGCGTTCCAGCACGTTGCCGAAAGTGTGGTGGCGCATGAACTGGTCGGCGTGGACCTGGCCGTCCCAGGAGATGCAGCCGATGCCGCGGCCGGTGGAGTTGCCCTCGTTCATCTTGAGCAGTTCGAGGACCTCGGCGGCGCGCGCAGGATCTTCCTTGAGCAGGCGGTAGTAGACCAGGGGGCCGTCGGCGTGGTTATCCACGGTCAGGACTTCCTTGGGCTTGCCCTTGTCGAAGAGTGCGCGGGTCTCGTCCATGATCAGATTGACGATGTCGCGGGTCTCCTGGTGGTCGAGGTCTTCCTTGATCAGCTCGGAGCCACGGCCCGAGTAGACCAGGTGGTAGAAACAGATGCGGGGGATTTCCATATCCTCGATGAGGCGGAACAGGTGCGGCACCTCGGGGGCATTACGCTTATTGATGGTGAAGCGCAGGCCGACCTTGAGGCCCTCGGCCTGACAGTTCTCAACGCCTTTGAGGGCTTGCTTGTAGGAGCCCTTGACGCCGCGGAACTTGTCGTGAACGGCCTCGGCGCCGTCGATGGAGATGCCGACGTAGGAGAGTCCGACTTCCTTGAGCTCACGGGCCTTGGATTTGGTGATCAGCGTTCCGTTGGTGGAGATGACGGCACGCATGCCTTTGCTGGTGGCATACTTGGCGAGGTCGACGAGGTCTTCGCGGACCAGGGGCTCGCCGCCGGAAAAGAGCATGACGGGCGCGCCGAACTGGGCGAGGTCGTCGATGATCTCCTTGGCTTTCTCGTTGGAGATGGGGTCCTCATGGGCGCTGGGGTCCACTGCGTGAGCGTAGCAATGCACGCACTTGAGGTTGCAGCGCTGGGTCATGTTCCAGACCACCACCGGCTTCTTATCCTTGGAGAATTGCAGGAGATGGGAGGGCAACTGCCCGGAATCACGGTTATAGCGGAGGGCATCGGAGGCCTCCACCGCGCCGCAATAGAGTTTGGAAATACCTATCATTTAATTAAACCTCACAGGTGAATTGAAGGTCTGAGGTAGCACACAAAACGGTGGGTGTAAAAGATGAAAAAAGGCGCGGCAGCGCCCGTCTTCCCGTCCGCCCGAGAATGTAAGAACTACTCCTGAAAAGTCAAGAATAGGTTTATTCCACTCGGTTTTGCCCTTGCGGGGCAAGGATCAGGGCGCCGATTCCGGAGGAAAACAGCGGATTATTGCGCCAGGCGTATTTCAACCCTGCGGTTTTTCTGCATGGCTTCGGGGGAGATCCCCGAGGCTATGGGTCTGGATTTGCCGTAGCCCACAGTTTCTATCTGGTCCGGGGAGATGGACCACTTTTCAACCAGATAGCGTTTGACCGCGTCGGCGCGCTGCTTGGAGAGCGTCAGATTGTAGGTCTCGGTTCCGCTTGCGTCGGTGTGGCCCGCGATGATTATCCGTTTGCCCTTGAGCTCCGGAGAGTTCAGGGCCTCGCCAAGAGCGTCCAGGCGGGGATGGGACTGCTTGGCTATGGTCGCTTTGTCGAAATCGAAGTGGATGTCCAGGTTCACTCCGTTGATGTCGGGGCGGGGTGTAATTCCCGGGTCACCCTGTTTTTCGGCCTGTCCTCCTGTCTGCTCTGCGGGAAGGTTTCGTTCCATTCCTGCTCCATCGCCACCTGAGAGCGGCTGGCCGCCTTCGGGCTGTCCCGCCTGACCTGAGGCGGAAGGTGCGGAAGAGGGTTTGGTCAGTCCGGCCTTCATTTCACCGGTGTTTTCGACGAACGGGTACTGCTCTTCCGGATCGGGCAGCCATCCCTTGAGCGGAATGGCCATGTCCATGGCAATGGACCGGATCAGCTTGTTGAACGGGCCGTCCGGCATGCGGAATTCGTGGACGAAATAGACGTAATCGTCGGGTTGCCTGAATTCGATGCGCCCGGACTGGAGCATGGTCCACAGGAGCATGCCGTTGCCTGCCGCATAGATGTCGATACGGATGGTGATGGCCGTGTCGTCAACATTGCTCCCGGCATAGAAGTAGGGCACCGAGCCGAGGATGAGCAGGTCTGCGCCGCGTAACCTGGCCTTCTGCAGGGATGCGCTCAGCCCCGGGTAATCGGGGGTAGAACTGAATTCCTGCGTGGGAAAGAGGCGCTCCTGGGTCCAGACGTCGTGGAAGGTGCGGGCGAACTCCGTGCCGAGGGTGTTGAAGTCGCTGTTGTCCTGCTGGATGATGAAAGGCGGGAAATAGGCTGTCAGAGGGCGGTACTGCTTGCCCTTGGGGTGCACCGAGACCTGGAGTGACGACTTCCTGACGGGGGATTCGGAATAGACCTTTATCTGGTCGGTCAGGGAGAGGTCCACGTTGGCGCAGGCTGTCATTGCCATCAACAGTGCGAAAAGTATTGCTTTCTTCATGCCATTCACCGGATTGACGTTAGCGCGGCCCCTTGGAGCGCGCCAACATGGCGACGCCTCCGGGGCTGACGCCTGAAGAAAAGCAAGGAACGTGCCGCAGGGCTATTGCAGCCTGTCAGTAGGCGACGGGGCGGACTCGATGGATTCCAGAAGCTGCTCGCGCGACTCCTGCAGCCCCTGGCGGAGCAGGAGCTTTTTTCCGGTGGAAAGCCTGCGGAATTCCGGCCGGTCGGCCAGCTCCCGCAAACGGTCCATCTCTATGATTACATTGCGGATGAGTTGTTGGATTTCCTTGCCTCGCGGGCTGAGTTGCGAGGCGAGCACGGCAAGGTCACGGATTTCCTCGGCCATCCGTTTGAAGTTTTTCGGCTGGATCTGCCGGGCCAGCTTTCGCTGGGCCCGGAAGGCTTCCACTTTATCCTTGATCCACCGGAACATGCGCGGCTCCTAAATGGTCGTCATCCCGGCCTGGAAGGCGTAGAGACCGGCGATCATGCCCAGCAGCAGCGGGATGAGGGCCACGGGGATGACCTTGGCATAGGACGTCTTGTGGATGTGCTTGAGTCCGATGATGGTCAGGAACAGGCCCCAGACGGCGGCGACGAACATCCAGCCGATCTCAATAGAGGATATCGGCATGGGGAAGATGCCCAGGATGATCGGCGCGTTGGCATAGGCGAGTGCCCGGAACGTGCCTTCAAAGCCTTGGTCTCCCGCCTTCATGAGCGTGAGCAGCAGGTGATAGAATCCCGTCATGATGAACTGTCCGGCCGCGATGAGTGCGGGCACGAAGAGAAGCATGATGACCGGCGTAAGCAT
The DNA here is from genome assembly GCF_009762795.1 of Pseudodesulfovibrio cashew. Lineage (NCBI taxonomy): Bacteria > Pseudomonadati > Thermodesulfobacteriota > Desulfovibrionia > Desulfovibrionales > Desulfovibrionaceae > Pseudodesulfovibrio > Pseudodesulfovibrio cashew. Next base: position 2,646,266 of record NZ_CP046400.1, read on the forward strand.
GCCCGTAGCTCCGCTCGCGGGAGTGGTCCCGTCCATGCCCAGAGGGCCGGAGAGTCCTGCCAGTCCCCAGAAATACTGGACCAGGGACTGTACCAGGGTCAGCAGGATGGTAAAGGTCAGCGGCTTGGACAGTCCGCCGCCTACGGGCATGACCGAGAAGAAGAGCCGGGGCGAGAGCAGGATCAGCTTGATGGTCATGTACAGTCCGTGGAAGAAACCGTAGCGGTCAAGCTGTTCGAAGGGCGGTGGTACCAGGGGCCCCAGATCACCACCATCGTCCTTGAAGTCTTCCATCATGGGGTCGGGAAAATCTTCGGAGAATTGGCCCGTCCAGCCGGGAACGGGCTGGTCGTCCTCCAAGGGGAGGCTTTTGGGAATGGAATCGCGGTTCCAGGGGTCTTCGCTTTCCGGCTTCGCCTCGCCTTTGGGCTTCCATTTGGCACCGATGACCGGGGGCTTTCGCGTCCTTTCCGGGGAGGGCTCTTCGCCAGCGCCGGATTCACGGGGCGGCGCCATGTCGTGCAGCTTGTCCCAGAGTTCTTCTCCGGGGGCTTCTCCCGGTTGGGCGATATGAGGAAAGACCGGGCCTTCGTCTTCTTCCTGGGCGAGGTCGGCATCCTGTTCCGTGGGATCAGGCGGCGGAGCCATGTGGCGTTCGGGAACTGGTTCCGGCGCGGGCGCGACAGTCCCGGCATCGGGCACGGAATCATCCTGTGCGAAGCCGAAATCGTCCTGTTCCTCGGGCAAATCGCGGAACTGGAACTTGGTTTTGCATTTGGGGCAGGTGGCCACCTGCGAACGGGCGGGAATCTTGGATTCGTCAACCTCGCGGCTGAACTGGCATTCGGGGCAAATTATTTCCATGTCTCAATCCTTATAAGACATCTTGGTCAGTGATGCACGGTCGTATCCATTTTGTACGCAACAATCAAGTGGACTGCAAACGGATGCACGGAAGCAGGCGGGGAGATCCTCAAGCTATTTGGCCGCGCTTGTGAATTGTTGTAACTGGCTGCATTGTTGGCATAAAATGAGTTGTGGTGCAACAGGGGACATACCCATACACCATTTCTCATTCAATCTTGCCGACTGAAATAATTCATAAATCCGTACAGATAATCTCGTGCCACATCCTCTAGGCGGGATTTTCCTCCAAAAGAAGGACCTGGATGGCCCCTTCGATGAAGGAGACTTCGTTGAACAGGCCCCGCTCCATGGTCGGGTAGTCCTCGTTGAGCCGGTGGGTTACGCCGCTCCCGGCGCGGTCGAACCGCTCCAGCTTGGCGGCCAGCTGTTCCGGAGTCTTGCTCAGGCGGCTGTAGTGCAGGATGGGCGCGTCCAGGGACAGGGCCACCCTTCCCTTGATGCCTGTGAGCCGTTCATGCACTGGTCGTTCGTAACGGACCTCGCCGTTGTTGCGGAAGAGACGCAACTGCAGATCGGGCCACAGGCCGAACCCCACTTTGACGTTCTCTTCATCCGGATAGAAGGTCATGCGGGGGAAATAGCAACCTTCAAGCCGCTTGATGAGCAGCAGGGCGGGGAACAGTGACCAGGTGTCCTCACTGAACGTTTCGTCGCCATCCAGGGAGAGAACCCATTCTCCGGAGCATTCATCCAGCATCCGGTTGCGCTGGTCCGCGAAATCCTTGAGCGGCTGGGCGAAGTGTTTCACCGCCACTCGGCACATGGGGCACTCTTCCGGCACGTTTTCGCTGTCCCAGATGACCACGATTTCCTTGATCCATTCCGGGAACTGGCCGAAGAACCGCTCGAGGTCGGGTTCGTCCGGGTTGAGGATGACACCCACGCTCATATCCGGAGCCTGAGCCGCCACATGGCTCAGGTAGGCGCTGTTGATGGCTTGGTGCTGTCGGGCGGCGTGAAAGAGGCGTTGCAGGTTCTGGTACTGCGACTTTTCTTCTCCGTTGAGGTCCGGGTTGAGGGCCGTGTGGGCGTTTTTGGCCGAGACTCCGGCCAGGGCCAGCAGTTGGAGGTGAGCCCACGGGGACGTGTCGCCCAGGACTGCGCAGCGTCCCTGGTCCCGCCAGGATGGATTGGCGTCGAGAAAACTGCGGGCCTTGTCCAGGGACGTCTCGCAGACGATGAGCCGTACCTTGGCAGGCAGGGCATTTTCCAGGGACAGGGCCTGGTCCCCGGAGCCGATGCCGAAGAGAATAAGAGTCTCGGCACCGCTTTTGGCGAGCAGCTTGAGCGTGCGTTCGACAAAGGCCTCGACTTCCTGTCGTGCAGCCTTGGGAGCGGGCTCGGAGTGGGGTGAATTCCCAGCAAAATCGAAGGCGAGAACCGCATCTGTATAGCGGCGAATGGTATTCATATGGATATTCCTTTGCGGGCGAGTTGTTCGAGGTAGAGCGTTTCCAATTGCCGGGCGATGACCTGCGCCCGATAGAGGCGGGCTGCCTTTTTACGTCCGGCCTCACCCATGCGGCGAGCTTCCTCAGGGTGGGCGAGAAGAAATTTGACGGCGTTCACGTATTCATCGGTGGTGGCGGCCACCAGCCCGGTCTCGCCGTGATCGACCAGCTCCAGTTGCGCGTTGTCCCTGAGTCCCTCGCAGGGGTGGGTGACCACGGGCAGGCCGCAGGCCATGGCCTCGGCGATGACCAGACCGAAAGACTCCCCAGTGTCGTTGGCGTGGGCGAGCAGAGAGACGTTGTCAAGGAATTCAGCTACCTGGGCGTCGCTCCGCACCGGCTCATGGAACACCACCGCCTCTTCCAGGCCGTGGGTGCGGACAAAGTCGAAGGCTTCGGGGATGCCTCCTATGACATGGTAGCGGAATCCGGGGACGTCTCGCACCAATGCGGGCAGGATGTCGAGGGCCAATCTGGACCACTTGCCGGGGTCGGCGCGGGAGATGCGGCCTACGCAAGGGCTGGAGAAGTCCCGGTCCCGTTCTGCATGTTCCCTGAAGAAATCTGTGTCCACCGGGTTGTAAAGGTAGCCATAGCGCGGAGGTACGGCTTCAATGCCGTGCATCCTGGCGAACCGGTCCTGGCAGAATTTCGAGACGAACAGGGTAGTGTCGATGATCTCGGCTATCGGGCTGGGGTCGTGGCGTCCGAAGACGTTGGTCTCAAAGACAACGGGGACCCCGGCCAGTCTGACCGGCTTGAGCAGACCTGGCTCAGGCCAGCCCGCGCGGTGGATATGGACGATGTGCGGCTTGAAGGCGTCGAGCGTGCGGAGCAGGTCTCCGCCAACGTAGGTGTCTATGCCCAGGGCTCTGATCTGGGTCGCGCGTTCGCCGTCCACCGGGCTGTAGACTGCCGGAAGAAATCGGGATCTGTCCAGGTTGGCGACCAGGAGTTGCATGACCTTTTCCGTGCCTCCCAGGGACAGGGAGTTGGCCATGTGAAGTACGCGGATCAAAGACTGGGACATGGGCGGAAAGTGACACATGCCGGGGATGTTGTAAACTCGGCAGCTGGTTATGGTGTAGTATTGTCGGCAAAATAGGCGCAGGCAATCGCTGGTCGTTTTTCGGAGACCCTTAAATGATGATCGGGCACCGTTTCAGGGGGAACGATAGCAATGGATAATGGTTGGCTTTTGAATTATGGTTCCAACTTTCCTGACATAAAAAACGCTTACGGATATTTTATGGAGTATTTTACATGGAGCTGTTGCTGCAGATATGGGGCGGAGCGTGTTATCTGCTTAACAAGGTTTGCTTTTCCCGGGCTGAACGAAGCCTAACCCACGAGCAAAATCGCACTTGGCGGATCTGGTCTTGGTGCGTGTATCTCGCGGGGCTCCCGGCATGGGTCATCGTACTTGTTTCCGAGCACAATTGGATCGCGGCAACCGTTGAGTCGGGGGGAGCGCCCGCCATGACCATAGGCCTGGTCATCGCCTTGCGTGGGCATGGCAGAGAGCCGAAGTGGCTCGATTTTCTGGCACGTTATTCGGTCATCCTCGGCCTGGGGTTGAGTCTCTATGATTTTGGCGGCATTACAACCGTCAACCAGGTGCTGGAACTCTGTATCGCCGCAGGCTTTCTCATGGGAACGTATCTTATGGCAAAGGACAAGATCCACGGATACTTCTGGCTTATGCTTGGGAATGTAAGCTGCTCTGCCTTGATGGGCATCCAGCACTACTACATCCTCATGGTGCAGCAGTTGCTGTCGCTTTTCTTTGTCGTCGACGCGTATCGGACTCGGCGAAATGCCAGCCCGAGACAATAAAGGGTAGGATGCGTCAAGGGCTTGTCCGAGTTCTCCGAAGTATGGAGTTGAACGGCGGTTGTCAAAAATACCCCGGCATCCAGGCAAACTGTTTCAGCATGACAATACCCCCCTGATCTTGCGAGTGAACAGGGGGGTATAGTTGGCTTTTCGTTTTGACCGAGAGTTGTGGTAACTCTTTGAGATTCGGCCCTTCCGTCTACGAATTGTTATTGTTGTAGGCGTTGGCTGCGCGGAATTTGGCTGCATTGGCCGCCGTGCGAAGCTTGGGCGGTGCCTGCGGTTTGCCGGCTGCCGGTTGGGGCGGAACGGCCTTTTGCTTAGGATCTGCCTGGGGGTGTGCCGGTGTCGCCTGAGACTTGGCCTCCGCCGTTGGCAGGGTGGGCGGCGCTTGGGGCACGACGGGCCTGGCGGGCTTTGGTGCATTGACCGGCGGAGTCTTGCCGTCCGCAGTCGGCACGATCTGGGCGTAGGCCGAGTGGATGCCTTCAAGAATCTTGATCACATCGTCCACCAGCTTCTTGTCCAGGCGGATGTTCGCCTTGATCAGCTGTGAGGTGCAGAACATGTAAAGTTGGGCGAGCTTCGGTGTGATGTCTCCGCCCTTTTCCTTGTTCAGACTCTCGGACAACTCATGGATGATCGCCATGGCTTTGGATATGTATATGCCCTTCTTGGCGTAGTCCTTGTTGTCTATCTCCACCTTGGCGCGCTTGAGGAACTTGATTGCCGCCTCGTAAAGCATAAGCAACAGTTCTCCCTGGGTGGTGGTTTCCACCTGGGTGGCAAGATAGGCCCGTGCTGGGTTAGCCATTACGTCATCCTCCTAAATCGCTATGCAAGTTGGTTGAGGGCGGCCTCAAGCTGCCCTTGCTGCAGTTCGTATTGCCCGAGCAGGGAATCCAACCTGGCATACTTTTCCTTCATGGTTCGCTCCATCTTCTCGATTCGAGTTGTCTCGTAATCGATCTTTTTGTCGATGGAGTCCATGATATCCTTATAGTTGTTCTGCAGGACGGCGAGCGGTCCGCCTTCATAGGTGTACTCGTTGAACGGCTTGGTCAGGTCGGCCAGCTCGTCGATCATTTCCCCGACTTTGCCCTGCTTGATGGAAACCGTGCCGCTATAGGTGCCCGCTCCGGTGTTGTCCAGGCGTATGGCCATACCCAGGGCCGAGCCTGAAAGGCCGGTGATTTCCCATCCGGAGATCTTGGCTGCCTCGCCGTTGATGGTGGCACTGGTGATGCCGCTGCCGTCGCTGACAATCTGAATGTCATAGATGCCGGCCTCGGTGGTCCCGTCGACGATCGAGGTAAGGGTGAAGTCCGGAGACTGGCTTGCCAGCAGGTTGTTGGCAGAGAAAAGTTCGGCCACGCCTTCCGGGTCATCCGCCAGGGCTTCGTCGAAAATCTCCTCGTCAAGCTTGAGCAGGCCGTATGTCGTGGACCCTTCTTCGGCGTCGGTGAGAATGCCGAGTTGGGACAGGGCGGCGTACTTGTCTCCAGTCAGGTTGTCTTGATTCCAGTTGACAAAGCCCTTGCCGAGCTCAGCGGTGATGTTCTTGAGATTCTGGCCAACTATGTCCACGCCGTAGTTGCCGGTCAGGATGGACCCCTCTCCTTCCTCGTCCACCTCGGTGAGGGCCTGGATCTGCGCCCTGATGACGTTCACCTGGTCTATGAAGGTCCTGACGTTTTCCTTGATGCCCTCGGTGTCAGTAACCACATTGAGCTTGACGTTGGTGCCTGCCTCGGAATCGTTCAGGTTGAGAGTTATTCCCTCGATGACGTCGTCGATGACATTGGTGTCCCGCTCGATCCAACCGCTGTTGGAGGCTGGGAATCCGTTGACCCTGATCTGGGCGTTGACCGCGTTCTGGGTCTCGTCGAAGTCGGACGCGCCGAAGATCATGGAGCCGGCGTCGGAAATGTAGAGTTGGTTGTCGCTGCCCTGGTCCATGCCGTTGAGCTGGAGGTGGTATACCGACCCGTCGAAGATAGTCGAGGCCCGAATTTTATCACGTGAATCCGCGTGGTTGTTTATGATGTTGACGAATCCTGACAGAGTCGTCCCCGCGCTGATGTTACTCAGGGTGATTGTTTCGCCGGCATAGGAGAAGGTGAAGGATGTGGTGGACGAGGTGATGGCCGTATCCAGTGAGGATGCCCCCGAGGCGGTGATCAGAACGTCGTTGGTGGCGAGTTGGCCTACTTCTATGTTGTGGGAGGCTTCCTGGGCGTCGCTGGTGGCAGTGGCAGTGAGCAGGGTAGAGTCGGACGAGTTGACGGACTTGGCCATGAACTCGCGCATGGTGTCAAACCCCTCAAGAGTAGTCTTGAGGGAGAGCATCTGCGTGTTGAGCGCCTTGAACTGTTCGTTCTTGGTTTCCCAACTCGCCTTCCAGTTTTCCAGGCGGGTGACACGTGTCATCTCCGCATCGACGAGGCCGTCGATGAGCTGACTGAAGTCGGTGCCGTTTCCCAGCCCGGTGAAGTTGATTGCTCCTGAAGTGTACGTAGAATCTGCCATGGTGTTTCCCTGCGTGGAAGTTTTTTCCCCCTTACAATGGGTCGCTAGTAAACATGCAATCGCGGTGCCATGTTGACGACTTGTTTAACCTGTTGAAATCAAAGGCCGAGCCCCCATTCGGGAGCCCGGCCGAAGGTGCGCATTACTGCGTCTTTGATCACGACTAACCGATGAGGGACAGAGCCATCCTCGGCAGGGAGTTGGCCTGGGACAGCATGGAGACTGCGGCCTGGGTCATGATCTGGTTCCGGACGAACTCGGTCATCTCGGTGGCGACGTCGACGTCGGAGATACGGGACTCTGCAGCCTGGGTGTTCTCGGCCTGGATTTCCAGGACGGTAACGGTGTTTTCCAGCCTGTTCTGCAGGGCACCGAGGTTGGCGCGGATCTTATCCTTGGAGATGATCGCGTTGTTCAGAACATCCAGGGACTGCTGGGCCAGGGCCTGGGTGGAAATGGATGCACCCGCACCGGTTCCGGCACCAAGACCGACGCCGAGGGCGGAAGCGGTCGCACTGTTGATCTGGATGTAGTAGTAGTCTTCCGCGCAGTCGTTACCGGTACCGAAGTGGACCTTCAGCTTGCCGGTGGCCTTGAGGCCAGCACCGCTGTGCGTGGAAGAGGACAGGTTACCGTTGAGCAGGTAAAGTCCGTTGAAGTCGGTGGAGTTGGCGATACGGGTGATTTCCGAAGCCATGGCCTGATACTCGGAGTCGATGATCAGTCGCTGGTCGGAGTTGTAGGTACCCGTGGAGGCCTGCATTGCCAGTTCCTTCATACGGATCAGCTTTTCATCGATAACGCCCAGGGCGCCATCAGCCGTCTGGATGAGGGAGATGGCGTCGTTCGCGTTACGAATGCCCTGCTGCAGGGAGCTGATGTCTGCGCGCATCAATTCGCGGACGGCCAGGCCGGCCGCGTCGTCCGACGCCTGGGTGATGCGAAGACCCGAGGACAGGCGGCGGGTTGACGTTTCCAGATCCCCGTACGCGGAGCCCAGGTTCCGTGCGGCGTTCATAGCCATCAAGTTGTTGTTAATAACCAGAGCCATAATTTCCTCCTTGAAATTGTTTCGGCTTCCATGCCTGAGATTGGCTTCCCGAGATTGGGTTTACCGGGAAAATCTCTTAACTTGTGCCTACTTCATCGTCTGGAGGAGAGAAAACTTTAGGTCGGGTGAACGTTTTTTTATGTGCAAAAAAGAAATGTAGCCGGAATCCCTCCGTCAAGAGGAAGAAATTGCCCTTTGTTGGCTCGGTTTTGCTAAGAAAAGCTAAAGATTGTGGATAAGAGACAGGTCGTCGCCAACGGCATGAAAACGGATCAGCCGAAGGTCTTTCGCATGATTTCCAGCATGCCGGAGAGCCGATGCGCGTAAGTGTGGTGGGCGAGGATGCGTTTGCGCGCGGCCATGGTCACGTTTTTCCTCGCCAGGGTGTTGTCGAGGTAGTGCCTGACCCTCTCCGGGATCTCTTCCGGGGAATGGTAGACCGCGACCTCGCTGTCGAGGTCGAAAAGGTCCTCCATTTGTTCCCGGTAATCGGTAAGCAGGAAGCCTCCGCAGGCGGGAACGTCGAAGACACGCTGGTTGACCGCGCCGATCATCTGGCGGCTGGTGCAGTTGAAGTTGACCTTGGAGTGGGGATAGAAGCGCGACAGCTGGGTGTAGTAGTCCAGGCCGGGCATATGCCGCCAGTCCCCCGGGCCGAGTTGCTCCTGCCATCCCTCGTCACCCACGATGGTCGGGTTGAACGGGAGAATTCTCCTGACACAGGAGAGCCGGTATTGCCGAGTGGCCTCCCAGGTAAGCAGAGATTCGATGGCGAGCTTGCGTTCCCGGTCGGCGAGGCCCGTAAGCAGTTTGTACCATTCCGGACGGTGCTTCCGGAGGAAGTCGGCGGCTCCGGTTTCGATTGAATCGCCGAACTGTCCGGCAACGGTGCGATACTCTGCCGCGAATTCAGGCGGCAGTGCGGCGTCCTCCAGGCAGCGGGCCACGGGAGAGGCCATGGAGTTGCCGACAAAGGAAATGTCGCAGGGCCATTCGTGCGGAGCCGTGTCGCCGAAGCGGAGCTTGAAGCGGTCGGGGTCCGTGGCCAAAGGCAGGTAGTGGACGTTGTCAAATCCCTTGTCATGGAGCAATTGCAGGTTGCCCGCGTCGTAGGTGAAGAGCGCCGTATTGTCCGTTGCCGGGCGGGCATACTCGTGGAGTATCAGGTGGGGATTGTCCACGAACCATGAGGCCAGGGGCAAGCCGAGGTCACCGAGCAACTCGGCCAGTCTCCCTTCGCGGTCAAGACCGAAGTGGTTGACCGTGAGCACGAAGTCGGGGCGGAAGTCCACCACGGTGGAAAGCAGCTCCTCAATGAAGGCGTTGCTCCCAGTGGGACCACCTTCAAGCTCCATGACCCGGTATGGGATTGCCAGCTTGTCCAGCGCCGAGCGGATTTCCCCGCACAGGAAGTAGTTGGCGTCGAAAAAGAGGACTTTCGGAGTCGTGTCCTGGAATTTGGGATATCGAGCCTGCGACCAGAAATCGGTCTTGGCGGCCGCTTTGAGGGCCTCGGCCAGGGCTCCGTAGTAGTCCCGGTCCAGGCGTAGGTACAAGGGGAGGATGACAGGTGCAAGCGGCTGTCCGCCATTCTCTTCCCGCCACAGGGACAGCCTTTCCAAAACCATGCGGGGATCGGGCTCGTCGATCAAAAGCAGGTTTTCACTACCCTCGAACCGTTGCCTGAAACCGGTAACGCTGTCGATGGCGTCTTCCCGGTCAACGATGGCGACAGGCAGGCCTCGTTTCAGGAGGCTCTCCGCTGCATGGCCCAGCCCCGCGCCCAGCAACACGGGCAGGGTGCCGGGTTCCACCTTGGCGGCAAGTTCCGCCTCTCTCTCCGTGCCGCTACGGCCCCAGAGATGCCAGGTCTTTCCTTGGACGTGCAGGCGGATGTCAGTGAGTGTGTTCTCTGTCTCGACGGGTTCCGCGATATATTCAAGCTTGGTCATGGGTTCGTTCCGTACCGTAATTCCCGTATTTTCCGCAAGTTGTTCAACAGTTGAAAAGAAAGGCCGCGCCCGGTGCGGACGCGGCCCTGTTGCTGGCTGAGTAAAGACAGCCTAGTCGCCGAACAACCCCTTTACGGTCTTGCCGAGGCCCTCGGTAGCCTCGGAGGCAGCGCCGGAAGCGCCTTCAACGGCCTTGCCCAGGGTTTCCGTGAGCTGCTTGCCCACTTGGGTGACCGAGCCGGTCACGTCGCCGGTCATCTCGCCGAGCACGATGGCGAACGCCTCGGCCGGGGAGGTCTCCTTTTCCTTGCCGATATCCTTCAGGTGGATGTCGGGCAGGTCGATGCCCACACCCTTGTCTCCGAAGGCGTTGAGCAGAGAGCCGCCCAGGTTGATCTTTCCGTTCTTGACGATGAAGTTGTTGATCTGGATTTTCTTTTCAGAGCCGGTCTCGCTCGCGGTGTCTTCCTTCTTGGCGGCCTTTTCATCGCTGGCAACGGTCTTCTTGATGTTGTTGACGATGGTCTGGAAGTTGTCGGTCTTGCCCTTCTTTTCATAGCTGATGACCGGGCCGTCCACATAAATTTCTTCGATGATGATCTTGTCCGAGGTCAGGGAGTCGGTGTTTACCTTGACGCGGATGGTGTCGCATTCGATGGCGCTGGGCATGTTGAATCCAGCGGGGTTGCCCAGCAGGAAGCCGTCCAGCGAGCCTGAACCGGACAGGATGGAGATGTCCGCGTTGTCGAGTTTGACTTCCGTTTTGGTGATCTTCGGGCCATAGGTTTCCGTGGCCGTCTTGATAATGGAACCGAGGTTGAGAATTGTCAGCACGATGACGGCAATGACGCCGATCACGACAACGCCTCCGCCGATGAGTATGAATTTTTTCATGATAGCTCCTAGGTTGACCGGATTATGATTATCGAACAGTAGGCTACTTTGCGTGCCAGGGCAACCGGAACTTGGAAAGCATTGGGTTACTCCAGGTCGGGAAACGGCGGTTCGGCGAAGTACAGCATGGCCTCGGTGGACGTGTTCGAAAGCCCGGCGTCCATGGACGGCCCGGCTTCAGGCAGAGAGAGGGGTGCGCCTTCAAACACTGCCGGTTCCATGGCGTGGCACAGGGCTGCTGCCTTTGCGGCAGCCTGGTCCATGAGTGTGTCCAGCGAGGCGTGCAGCCTTTCGCCGGTCACCGGGTGGAGATAGCTGATGGAGGCCTCCAGCCGAGGCAACTGCCGTTTCAATTGCGGCGCGTAGAAAAGCATGCCGGTTTCAGCAAGAACTCTCGGAAGGCGATGTCGCAGGGCGAAGAGCAGGCGGGCCGGGAGGGACATGGGATAGAACCGCTGGAGCAGGGCGAAGACGCGCCATGCCCGTGAGAGTTGCTTTTGGGTTTCCTGCACGGGGAGTGATGCCCACTCTGTGAGGGTCTGCATTGGAAGTCCTTCTCGAAACAGGTCGGGGCAACGGCGGAGCAGCGCGGACAGGCGATAATCCGGGGTGCCGATTTTTTCCGGGCAGGCTGCCATGTCCATGAGGCTTTCCATGGCGCGGTGGCGTTGGCGCGCCAGGGAACGGGCGTTCTCCCCGTTGGCATAGTAGTCGCCGGAGAAATGATAGACCATGGGGTGCATGGCCGCGTCGGCGAAGAGGTGCGAGACCATGCCCGCCAGCAGGGCCGCTGGGAGCTTCCTGTTCTCGGCTTGCGCCGCATGACCTGCCTGGGCGCGGATGAGGGCGAAGGTATCCTGGCCGTCGGCGCCGTGCATGACGTGGGCCAGGGACTCCAGCGGCTTGGCGCCTGGCGAGACCGCATAGAAGAGGGCGTCGTGGAATACAGCGCCGAGCAGCAGGCCAGCCTGGCTAGAGGCAAGGCATGGGCCGAACCTCGTGCCGATCAGGCGGGCGGCGGTTCTTTCGGCTACGGTGAAGTGGATCAGTTCCTTGGGCACGGCGGTTCCGGATTATCGATTGCGTTTTGTCCACCCTACTTGATAACGTCCGCCAGGCAAAGAACCCAGTAAGGAAGGAAACGAATGGGCAAGTACCTGATCAATGAAGAATACGATGTGGAAGAGGCCGGGGCGACCAAGTCCTTCGCCAAAGGGGATCGTCGGGAGGACTATGCCGACGCCTGGCGCAACACGGGCAACGTCATCCTCATGGGGTTGCCCGGGAGTGGCAAGCGCGCTCTGGCGGACCTGTTGGCTGAACGAACGGGGCTGCCCGTGGTCGCGCCCGGGGATGCTGAGCGGGCGGTCGAAGCCCTTGGCGGTGAAAACCGCATCATTATCCTGAATGATACCATCATGGAAGCTCCGACCGTGAGGCCGCTTGTCCATGGCGCGGGCAAAGGATTCTATCTCATGAACGACTCAAACACACTGGCGGACAGGGTGGCCCAACGGGACGGTGTTGAGGATCGCGATGCATTGTGGCGGGAACTTTCAGCCCGTCTGGCGGTCATGGAGCCCCTTTTTTACGAGACGCTTCATTTCATTCTCCAGCCGGGACAGACACCGGAGGAGATGGTCGAGGACGCGTTGGAAAAAATCGCCTACTAGGCAGAAAGCGGCGGATGTTCTCATCTCGCAGGGGAGACCGGGGAGTGAGGCCTTGGTGACAGGACAGCCGCTTTGGGGTACACGGAGTGCCCGTGCAATACTATATACTAATGGAGCTTGATTGATGCCGGAAAAGAAACTCAGGGTCGAATTCATGGCCATGACCCCCGATGCGCTGTCACTTATCTACGCCGCCTTCCGGCAGTGCTATCATGCCGGATTCGTGGCGGACATGTGGCCCCGCCTGCTGTCCGGAGAGATCGATCCCGAGGTCCAGGCCGAGTTTGTGGCCAAGACCATGGAGTCCGGCCATGATTCTCCCATCGAACATGTTTCCATGACCTTTGCGGCGGAGGGGATTTCCCGGGCCTGCTCTCACCAGATCGTGCGTCACCGCATCGCCTCCTATTCCCAGCAGAGCCAGCGCTACGTGACCGAAAACGACATGGAGTACATCCTGCCTCCGGCCATCGCTCGTATCCCCGAGGCTCGGGAGCGGTTTGAGCGGTTCATGGACGAGGTCCAGTCCGCCTATTCCGACCTTCGGCAAATCCTGGTGGACCACGGGCGCAAAGCCAAGGCCAACGAGGATGCCCGGTTCGTGCTGCCTCAGGCTGCGGAGACCAAGATCGTCATCACCATGAACTGCCGTTCCCTGCACCACTTCTTTCATTTACGTTGCTGTAACAGGGCGCAGTGGGAAGTACGTGCCATGGCCGACGCCATGCTTGCCATCTGCAAGGAGAAGCTTCCGGCCATATTCGCCAACGGCGGGGCAAGGTGCGAGCAGTTGGGTTACTGCCCGGAATCGCCGAAATTTGCCTGTGGCAAGTACCCGACGCGCGAAAAAAAATGAGGCAAATTTTCCAACAGAGCGGGACTTTTTCCTGTATCCCGTAACTCCCGTGACGCTTGGCATTTTTTTGTCAAGCGTTTTTTTTGTTGTTTTTTCAGTAGGTTCCTTGTGTTCGTAATCCAAGAATCGGCGGGAGCCCTTGAGAATCAAGGCCTAGCGGGGATGGGGGGTAGGTCATGCAATCTGATTTTTCGTGGCGATAATGGTTACTCATTGATTTTTTTCTTTTATATCGGTGTGTTAATGGAGAATCACGTGAATAGATAAACGCGGTACTTTTGCGCAACGGGTAGAAAAAAAATCTTTGCAAAAAGATATTAGTTGAAAAAGTGAGATAAAAGGTGAAAATGCAAATGATACATGTTGAAAACTATTTCACCAGCTGTTGATAAATATGTTGTTTAGAAAAACTCTGGACCGGGAAAACCCTGTGACAGTGCTGTTTCAAAGGGGATCGACCGGGAAACGTCCTGTTTCCGGAGTTTGGACATAATTGTTTGTATTTCAGCTAGTTAGTCTGGACGGTGGTTGTCTAAAACCTGAGCCCTCCATCGGGCCTACAAATGGAATTCGAGAATTGTCTGAGACAGGGCGATCTACTATCAATCTCCGCATGATGAAGACTGCGTGGAAGCAAATAGAACGCTCGTTGGAGAAGAGCCTGAACCCCGGGGTATACACCGTCTGGATCAAGCCGTTGCAGGGAAAGGTTGAAGGAAATCGCCTCTCTCTGGTCGCCCCGAACGATTTCGTCGCCAACTGGGTCAGGGACCGTCTCCTTCAGGTGATTCGCGAGGTCGCCTCTCATGTCATTGGCTGCGATCCCAGGATCACCATTACCGCGAGCACCGAGAAACGCGTCGCTCCCGTAGTTAAATCCGTACCGGCCAAATCCCTGAATGCGGGGTCCGCCGAGCTGGGCTTGCCTCTAGTGGAAACGCCAAAGGTCATCGCGACCCGGAACTGGCGTTTTTCTTTTGACGATTTTGTGGTCGGGCCCAGTAATGAACTGGCCTGCGCCGCAAGCAAGTCCATCTCCGATGCGGCTTTTACCTCGGATCATCTTTTTCTCAGTTCGGCCCCCGGCCTGGGCAAGACGCATCTGTTGCAGTCGGTGGGCAATGCCCTTTGCAGCGCAAGCAACCGTCGGGCTCCGCGAGTGGCCTGCCTCTCCTCCGAGGAGTTCGCCACGCGCATGGTACTCGCCTTCAAGGCACGCAAGATCGACGAGTTCAAGGCGCAGTTCCGAGAGAATATCGACATGCTTCTGCTGGAGGATGTCCATTTCTTCCAGGGAAAGGAGAAGATGCAGGAGGAACTGCTCTGCACGCTTACGGCGTTGCGTGAGCGGGGCTGCAAGGTGGTGCTGACCAGCCCCTTTATGCCCAAGGAACTCAACGGCGTGGACAGTCGTCTGGTTTCCCGGTTCTGTTCCGGTTTCTTGGCGCATATCAACCGCCCGGACATGGAGACCCGACGCCGTATCGTACAGGAAAAGGCGCGCAAGCTTCAGGTGTCCGTCCCGGTGGAGGTCACCGAGTTGCTGGCCGAGCGCATCACTTCTGACATTCGCCAGCTGGAATCCTGCCTGAACAACATGGTGCTCAAGGCGCGGCTGCTCAACCGAGCCGTTACCCTGAACCTGGCCTGGGAAGTGCTCGACAACTACGCGGTGCAGAATGCCACGCCCGACTTCGCGCACATCATTGAATTTATCTGCAAGAGCTACTCCCTGTCAGAGGATGAGCTCAAATCCAAGAGCCGCAAGCGCCAGATTGTCCTGGCCCGCAATACCGCCTTCTATCTGGCGCGGAAGCACACCGAGCTCTCTCTCAAATCCATCGGCGAACGCCTTGGCCGGAGACATTCCACGGTGCTCAAGGGCATCACCAAGGTCGAGCGGGAGATTTCGCTCCAGACACCGTTGGGCCGCCAGATCGAGAAGACCACCGAGCGACTCGCTCCCTAATTCGTCCCCCACGTGTTTCCCCGGAATTGTCGGCGCATCAGTCACGTAACAGCCGATGATTCCGGGGACATTTCATTCCTTAAGATGTGATTCCGTCCGCCGACAAGGGTGTGGTGGAGACTGAATGGTTTCGCTGTCTGGCGTGCCGTCAGGATTGTTTGGCGCCGTATCCGCCGCCGCCCGGGGTTTCGATGCGCAGGCGGTCGCCGGGGCGGAGTTCGCGGTGGAATTTACCCGGTAGTTCTTCGGTCTTGCCGTCGCGAGTGAGGGTGTTCTGACCCGGAGCGCCCGGTTCGCCCCCGTTCGCGCCGAAGGGGGCGTGGTTGCGCCGTTCGGAGAGCACGGTGCCTTCGCAGGGCGCGGTCAATTCGATGTCGCGGATCATGCCGTCGCCGCCCCGGTGTTGGCCTTCGCCGCCCGTGTCGCGCCGGACGGCATACTCTCGGACCAGGAACGGATAGGCGTATTCCAGGGCCTCTACCGGCGTGTTCAGGGTGTTGGTCATGTGCGAGTGGACCGCGGATTCGCCAGGGCCGCCCGGAGAGGCACCCATGCCGCCCGCCAGGGTCTCGTAATAGGCGAAGGGGGCGGGGCCGTGCGGGTTGCCTATGGTCACGTTGTTCATGGTCCCCTGGCTGGCCGCCGGGATGCGTTCGGGCATGGCCGTCGATAATGCACCGAGGATGACGTCCACGATGCGCTGGGAGGTCTCCACATTGCCTCCCGCCACTGCCGCCGGGAACAGTGCGTCCACCGCCGAGCCCTCTCGGGTGATGACCTCCACCGGCCGCATGCAGCCCGCGTTGGCCGGAATGTCCTGCGCTGCCAGGGCGCGGAAGACGTAGAGCACGCAGGAGAGGGTGATGGCGCGGACAGCGTTGATGCTTCCTTCGGCCTGATCGTCTGAGTCGCTGAAATCCAGTTTTGCCATGTCGTCGTTCACGGTCAGTCTCAGGCGAATGAAGATGTCCATCGTCCTGACTCCGTCTCCGTCCAGACAGTCCTCGAAGTCGTAGGTCCCGTCCGGGATGGCCGCGATGGCTTGGCGCGTGATCCTCTCGGAATAGTCCATCAGCGCCGCACCGTATTCCCGGCAGGTGTCCAGACCGTATTTGCCAATGCACTCGATCATGCGCCGGACCCCGGTGGTGTTGGCCATGAACTGGGCCGCGAAGTCTCCCTCGCGTTCTGCCGGGGTGCGCACGTTGGACAGTACCATGGCCAGGATATCCCGATTGATCATGCCTCGCCGGATGATGCGTACGGGCGGGATAATAAGCCCTTCCTGGAACAGGGAAGTGGAGAGCGGCATGGACCCGGAGGTCATGCCGCCCACATCTGCGTGGTGGGCGCGGTTGGCCACATAGAAATCCGGCTTGGTGCTCCCCTCGGCAAAGACCGGAGCGACAACGGTGATGTCCGGCAGGTGGGTGCCGCCCCGGAACGGGTCGTTGAGCATGACCATATCTCCGGGTTCGAATCCCTCATCCTCCGGCAAGGCGCGCATGGCGGCTTTGACGGAAAGGGGCATGGACCCCAGGTGCACTGGGATGTGCGCGGCCTGGGCGATCATGTCGCCGCTTGAGTCGAACACGCCGCAGGAGAGGTCGCGACGCTCCTTGATGTTGGGCGAGAACGCGGTGTGGGTCAGGGTGACGCCCATTTCCTCGGCGATGGAGGAGAACCGGTTCTTGAAGACTTCGAGAAGGATGGGGTTGATCGGCATGCTGCTCCCTGGGCATGGCGCGTGCGGCGCGATTGGTGGTCCTTTCGGCTCAGGATACGTGCCGGAGGGGCGCAAGGCAACCTCGGGAAATCAGCTCCGTTGCAGTTCTTCCAGCCGCCGCTTGGCCTCGTCCGGGTCCAGGCCGCGTTTCTTGGCGATGTTCGGCAGGTTGTCCTCGGCGTCCGTGGCGCGGACGTAGACCGGTTCAATGGAGGCGGAGGCGTAGTCGGCATGCAGGGCTGCGTCCAGGAGCATCTCCGGGGAGGCGTTGTCCCAACGGGAGGGGAGCATGACATAGCCGGGGCAGTCCGCTGCCAGTTCGGCGAAAAATTCGGGATTTTTGCGTAGGCCGCTGCCCATGAGGTGGCCTTGCTCCCCTAGGAATTTGACCGTCTTGGCCGCTTCGGCCAGGGGCAGGGAGCAGAGCGGGTGCAGCGTTTCCAGCGAAGGCGCGGCAAAGGATTGCAGGTAGACCAGCCCTCGCCTGGCATAGGTCAGGACATGGAGCGGACCGGTAATGAGTGGTGCGGGACCTGCGGCAAGGAGCGGCAGGTATTCGAGCCCGGCAAGTGCCGCCCCGGATCCTGCGGCCAGCCCTTCGGCAGCGGCGAGCACCAGCCGCAAGCCGGTGAAGCTGCCGGGGCCGCGAATGCAGGCGATGCGGTCGATGTCCCGGACCGTGAGGCCAAAGCCGTCCAGGGTCTCCTTCAGGCCGGGAACGAGAAAGCGGATGGACTCACCCGGTACTGTCCATTCCCGGGAGGCGAGCATGCGCCAGCCGCCGGGCACGGGTTGTCCCAGTGCCAGTTGCAGCCGTTCCTCGGTCCCACCCATGGCCAGGACCAGGCCGGACGATTTATGAGAGGATGCGACGGAAGTCATTGAAGATGGCCAGGGCCATGAGCATGAGCAGCAGGAGGATGCCGAAGCGCATGGCGATCCCCTTCCACTTTTCGTTCAGCGGGCGACGGATGATGGTTTCAATGGTAAAGAACAGGATGTGTCCTCCGTCCAGCACCGGGATGGGCAGCAGATTGATGATGGCCAGGTTGACGGAGATTATCGCCACCATGGCCAGCAGGTCGAAGATGCCGGATTGGGCCGAGGTGTGCACCATCTGGGCGAGCATGATCGGGCCGCCGATGCTTTCCACCGGGATGAGGCGTTCGATGATTGAGACGAATCCCTTCACCACGACCACAGCCATTCTCCAGGTTTGCTCCAGGGCAGCCTGGATTCCCAGCCCCTCAACCGGGTAATATTCAACCTTGCCCCCTTGGGTGATGCCCACCAGAGGCGCTGTTACCTTTTCGCCGAACAGGTTCTTGACGGTGTTGATCTTGGGCGTCACATGCAGGGTGAGGGTTTCATCATTGCGCTTGACGGTGAAGGCAAGATCATTTTCTCCACCCTTGCGAATGGTGGTGACAAGCGCCCCCCAGGAGTCGATTGGGGCGCCGTCGATGGCCAGGATGTGGTCGTTGGGTTGGATGCCCGCCGCAGCAGCAGGCGAGTCGGGCATGACGCCGCCCACGGTGGGCAGGATGATGCCTTGGCCCTGGGCCAGCAGGAGGAACCAGTAGATGAGAAAGGCGAGCAGGAAGTTGAAGAAGGGGCCGGCGGCCACTACAAGCATGCGGTGCCAGGCAGGACGGTTGGAAAAGAGTTCATCCTCGGGAAAATCCTCGTCCTCTTCGCCGGTTTCTCCGGCCAGAGCCACGTAGCCGCCCAGGGGAATGAGGGACAGCTTGTAGTCCGTTCTGCCAGAAGTGAAGCCGAGCAGCTTGGGGCCGAAGCCGAGAGAGAAGGCCTTGACTCCCATGCCGAGCATGCGGGCGACTGCGAAGTGTCCGAGTTCGTGGAAGAAAATCAAGCCGCCGAGGGCGAGAACAATGGCGATAGCGCTGGTTATCATAGATTCCTCATGATGCCGGGCCGGTTTTTGAATGCGCGGCAACAATTACTATACGTATTTATTCCCGTTTGGCTAGGGCGTGCAAATATTTTCCACCGCACTGCTTCTTACAGCAGCGTTTCGGCTTCTTCCCGGGCGAGGCGATCAAGGGCCAGGACCGCCTCGGGTGTGGAGACATCCACGGGCGTATGGCGCTCCAGGGCTTTTTCAATGGTTGCCGGGATATCCAGGTAGTGGATTTCCTCCCGCAGGAAGGCGGCCACGGCGACTTCATTGACCGCGTTGAGCACGTTGGCGTGGCTCGGCCCCGCATCAAATGCCTCACGCGCCAGGCGCAGGCAGGGGAAGGCGTCCGTGTCCGGCGCCTCGAAAGTCAGGCTGCCCACCTGGGCCAGATTGAGCCGGGGCACATCCACTTCCACTCTACGGGGGTAGCAGAGACAGTGGGCGATGGGTACCTGCATGTCAGGGTTGCCCATGTGTGCCAGTTGCGAACCGTCCACGTATTCCACCAGTGAGTGGACGATGGACTGCGGGTGGACGACCACTTCCACGCGGTCCATGGGCAGGCCGTAGAGGTGGCACGCCTCAATGATCTCCAGTCCCTTGTTCATCAGCGTGGACGAGTCGATGGAGATTTTGGCTCCCATGTCCCAGTTGGGATGGGCCAGGGCCTGGTCGCGGGTCACGGTCTTGAGAAAATCGAGGGACTTGCCGCGAAAGGGACCGCCTGAAGCGGTCAGTATGAGACGCCTGAGGTCGCCTTCAGCGCCGTGTCCGGCCAGCCCTTGGAACAGGGCATTGTGCTCGGAGTCCACCGGCAGGATTACCGCACCGTTCTCCCGGCATGCCTGGCGGATCAGGTGGCCACCCAGGACCAGGGATTCCTTGTTGGCCAGGCCGATCATCTTGCCGGCCTTGGCGGCGGCCAGGGTGGGGGCGAAGCCTGCTGCGCCGACGATCGCCGAGAGTACGTAGTCAACGTCGTCCATGGCCGCCAGTTCGGCATAACCCTGCGGGCCCACAAGTACTTCCGGGGCATAGTCGGAGGGGAGGCAGGAGAGGAATTCCCGCCTGGTCTCATCGTCGAGCACGGCCGCAAAAGGCGGGCGGAAGGCGATGCAGAGCTCGGCCAGCCGCATTGCGTTGCGGCCTCCGGCAAGGGCCGTGACAGTGAACATGCCGGGATGCTTGGCGATTACCTTCAGGGCACTGTCGCCAATGGAACCGGTAGCCCCAAGGATGCACAGAGAGCGCGGGAAATCCGGTAGGGTGGCAGTTTCCGGCCAGGGGGAAATGTAGGTCTTCACGAGCGGTCCGGGGCTAGGGGAAGAAAGGATGGACCGAATTCAGCAGGCCATAGGTGGGCACTACCAGCAGCAGGGAGTCCACGCGGTCCAGGAAGCCGCCGTGCCCAGGCAGAAAGTGTCCGGAGTCCTTGACGGCCAAGGAGCGCTTGAGGGCAGATTCGAAGAAGTCGCCCATCTGGGCCGCGATATTAAGAGCCGCGCCGAGGAGGAGCCATTGCCAGAACGGGGCGTCACCGAAGGCCAGGCCATAGGCAGTGGTGCCCACTACGCAGGCTCCGAATCCGGCCAGGCTGCCGACCCAGGATTTCTTGGGCGAAATCTTGGGCCAGATCTTCTTGTCGCCCCACATGGTCCCTGCATAGAAGGCCGCCGTGTCGGACAGGGCTGCCGCAGCGATGACCAGTACGCATTCCCAGCGGTTGAATTTCAGGAAGAAGTGGAAATTGACCGGGATATAGATGAGTCCCGTCAAAAAGATCATGGCCTGGACAAAGGACGCGGTCATGTCCGCTGAATAGCGGAACAGGAAAATGAAGGCCGAGATCCAGAAGGCGAAAATGGTGATCACCGCCGGGTACATCAGGTCGCCGTTGGTAAAGGCACCGAGCAGCAGGAACGTGAAGGCCGTCCCAAGGGACTTGATGGTCTTTATGCCCTGGTGATCTCGGAACAGGTCGTAGAATTCCCAGAGGGTAAAGGCGCAGAACAGGGCCAGAACGGTAAAGAGGACCCATCCCTGAAAGAGCATGGCCAGGAAGACGAAGGCGGCAAGGACCACTCCGGTGATGAGCCGTTTTTGGTGTGAGGCGATATCCATATATGATTTTCAGCGGTTACTTTGTGTTGACGCTCATGGAGCAAGTACCCACTGTGTACGCTTTTTTACCCCGGTGGGCAATACGGCCGAAGAGAAATCCTTAGCCTTCGGCCAGTTGGTCTCCGGTCTTGCCGAACCGCCGCTGCCGCTCGCCCAGGGAGGCTATGGCCTTTTCCAATTCCTCGGGGGAAAAGTCCGGCCAGAAGATGTCCGTGAAGTAGAACTCCGAGTAGGCGCATTGGAACAGCAGGTAGTTGGAGAGCCGCAGTTCACCCGAGGTGCGGATGATCAGGTCAGGGTCGGGCTGGCCCGTGGTCCAGAGTTCGGCGGCGAAGGCCTCCTCGGTGATCTCCTCCGGCTTGGCGCCCCTGGCGACGAGGGCCTTGGCCGCGCGCAGGATTTCGTCCCGGCCCGAGTAGTTCAGGGCCAGGTTCAGGGTCATGTCGGTGCAGTCCTTGGTCTGGCGCATAACGTGCTTGAGCACCTGCCGGACCGCCAGTGGCATGCCGTCGATGTCCCCCAGGATCTTGAGGCGTATACCCTGTTCCTTGAGAGACTTCTCTTCCCGCTTGAGAAAGGAAGTCAGCAACTCGAAGAGGACCTTGATCTCGGTCTTGGGTCGTGACCAGTTTTCCTTGGAGAAGGTGTACAGGGTCAGGTGTCTGACGCCCAGTTCTCGGCAGCGGGTGACGACGGCGCGGGCCGTCTCGGTTCCTGCCTTATGGCCTTCGGTCCGAGGCAACCCGCGCTGTTTCGCCCACCGTCCATTGCCGTCCATGATGATGGCGATATGGGCGGGAATATTCATTGTATCCAAGCGTGTACCCTTAGATTTCAAGGATTTCTTTTTCCTTGGCGGCCACGACGGAGTCGCTCTGCTTGACGAAATCGTCGGTCAGCTTCTGCACGTCGGCTTCACCCTTCTTGCGTTCGTCTTCACTGATCTCCTTGTCCTTCTCCATGGCCTTCAGGGAGTCGTTGAGGTCGCGACGGACGTTGCGGATGGCGATCTTGCATTCTTCGGTGTACTTCTTGGCCACCTTGACCAGCTCTTTGCGGCGTTCCTCGGTCAGGGGCGGAATGGCGATGCGGATGATCTTTCCATCATTGACCGGGTTCAGGCCGAGGTCGGAGGCGATGATGGCCTTTTCCACTCCGGCGAACGCGCCCTTGTCCCATGGCTGGATGGTGATGGTCTTGGCATCGGGTACTGAGACCGAGGAGAGCTGGCTGATGGGAGTGGGCGTGCCGTAGTAGTCGACCACGATATTATCTACCAGGGCGGTGGTGGCGCGTCCTGTGCGCAGCTTGCCGAATTCCTTTTCAAGGGACGCGATGGCGCCCTGCATGCGTTTTTTCCCGTCAGCGAGTAGCGATTGCATATTAGTCTCCTCCTTGAACAGTCGTTCCTATGGGTTCTCCGTTGGCTGCCTTCCGAATGTTGCCTTCCTCATAGAGGTTGAACACGATGATCGGCAGGTCGTTGTCACGTGCCATGGAAATGGCGGTAGAGTCCATAACCCCGAGGCGCTTTTCCAGGGTTTCCATGTAGGAAACCGTGTCGTATTTCACTGCGTCGTCGAATTTGGCGGGATCCTTGTCGTACACGCCGTCCACCTTGGTGGCCTTGAAGATGGCGTCGCACTTGAGTTCAAGGGCGCGCAAGGCCGCGGCGGAATCGGTGGTGAAGTAGGGATTGCCGGTGCCTGCGGCGCAGATGACCACGCGTCCCTTGTCCATGTGGCGCAGCGCGCGGCGGCGGATATACGGCTCGGCCACGTCCGCCATGGAGAGGGCGGTCATGACGCGGGTGTCGCATCCGTTCTTTTCCAGCGCGTCCTGCACGGCCAAGGCGTTCATTACGGTCGCCAGCATGCCCATGTAGTCGCCCTGCGCCCGGTCCATGCCCTTGGCGCTGGCGGCCATGCCGCGGAAGATGTTTCCGCCGCCGATGACCAGGGCCAGTTGCAGCCCGGTGGCTGCGACGTCCGCGATCTCCTTGGCGAATTGACCGATGGCCTCCGGCTCAATGCCGAAGCCCTGCCCACCGGCGAGTGCTTCGCCGCTGAGCTTGAGTAACACCCGGTTGTACCGTGCTTTGCTCATTCTCACCTCGTGTGTTTCTTGAATGGATATGAACTCGCCCACAGGCGATACCATGTTTCAGGCTGCCGATAAAGAGGTGATTGCGGCATCCGGAGTGTGTCCGGTTCGTTGCTCGCAGCTCTTTTCCGACAGCCTGAAGTGTCTTCGATTCAGGGAGCGCGGTGCGCTCCGCTCTCATGCCTCGGCCAGGGGGAGGAATCTTGTCCCGGTTCTTTCCCGCTCGCTTCGGCCGGTCTCAAAAAAAACGGGCCGTGCGGCCCGTTTTCTTGATTTTGCTAGTCTTCGCCAGCTTCTTCCTTCTGCCCTTCGCCTAGGGCGAGTCGGACGAAGCTTGCGACGGTCGCGCCGCCGAGGATGTCCTTGACGGCTTTCTTGTCTTCCTTGATGTAGGCCTGGTTGAGCAGGCACACTTCGGAGTAGTATTTGTTGAGGCGACCCATGACGATCTTCTCAGCGATATTCTCGGGCTTGCCTTCGTCCATGGCCTGCTTCAGGTACAGGGCCTTTTCCTTCTCCAGCACGTCTGCGGGCAGCTCGTCGGAGGAGATGCAGGACGGGTTCATGGCGGCCACGTGCATGGCGATATCCTTGGCCAGGGTCTCATCTCCGCCACCGGTCAGTTCGACGATGACGCCGAGCTTGTTGTTGGTGTGGATGTAGAGGCCGAGCACGCCGTCGGTGGAAACCTTGGCGAAGCGACCGACACCCATGTTCTCGCCGAGCTTGGCGATGAGGTCGGTGACGTCGGCGACTTCCTGGGGCAGGTCCTCGGCGGCACCGGAGGTTACATCCAGGCCGGCGATCTTTTCGGACAGGGCATCGGCGAAGGCCTTGAAGTCGTCACCCTTGGCAACGAAGTCGGTCTCGCAGAGCAGTTCGGAGATAACGGCGATCTTGCCGTCCTCGGAAACGTACGGGGTGACCAGGCCTTCGGAAGTGGCGCGGCCGGCCTTCTTGGCGGCTTTGGACAGTCCCTTCTCGCGAAGGTACATGACTGCCTTTTCCTCGTCGCCACCGGATTCGACCAGGGCTTTCTTGCAGTCCATCATGCCTGCGCCGGTTTTCTCGCGCAGGGCCTTAACCTGAGATGCGGTGATAGCCATTATTAATTCTCCTCAGTGGGGGCTTCAGCAGGAGCCTCGGCCTTTTCTTCGGTTTTCTGGGCTTCGGCCTTGGCGGCGTAGTCCTTCTGCATGGCGGCACCTTCGAGGCAGGCGTCGGCCATGTGAGTGGCGAACAGCTTGATGGCGCGGATGGCGTCATCGTTGCCGGGGATGATGTAGTCAACCATGTCGGGGTCGCAGTTGGAGTCAACGACGGCGACAACCGGGATACCGAGCTTGCGGCATTCCTGGATGGCGATGTGCTCGCGTTTGGGATCGATGACGAAAGCGGCCTTGGGGGCGTCGGACATATCCTTGATACCGCCCAGGGCGAGGTTGAGCTTCTTGACCTCGCGGTTCATGCCCACGGCTTCCTTCTTGGTGTAGCGGGAGATGGAACCGTCCTCGAACATCTGCTCGAGGTGCTTCAGGCGGTCGATGGAGCGCTTGATGGTCTGGAAGTTGGTCAGGGTGCCGCCCATCCAGCGGTGGGTGACGTAGAACATGCCGGCACGCTGGGCTTCCTGGGAAACGGCTTCCTGCGCCTGGCGCTTGGTGCCGATGAACAGGACTTTGCCGCCCTTGGCGACGGTGTTGACGATGAAATCGTGGGCGGTAGCAAACATCTTGACGGTCTGCTGCAGGTCCATGATGTGGATGCCGTTGCGGGCGCCGAAGATGTAGGGGCGCATTTTGGGGTTCCAACGGCGGGTTTGGTGACCGAAGTGAACGCCGGTCTCCAACATCTGCTTCATAGTAACGTAAGCCATGATGATCTCCTGGGTTTTTCGTCCATCCCGCAGTCCACGAAGGAGCCCGTGCCATCACGGGCCACCCGGAGTTATGGGCGGGATGTGTGAATTTGAAGTCGCGGGGTACTTAGCCCATAATTATATGGATGGCAACCCCTGACGGGTGGGTTTTTTCCGACTGTCACTTTCCAGACTTTCTCATGAGTCTTTCAACCTTTTCCCGCTGCGCCGCGAGCCAGGCCTGGAACTTCATGTCGTTGCCGTGCACCTGGCCGATCCGTGCGGCGTCCAGCTGCCGCTTGAAACCGCCTCCCGTGTTCTGGTGGTGGACGCATTTGACCAGGCCGCAGTATCGCACCTCGCCACCCTGGAGCCTGAGTCGGATGTCGTGGGCCGTGTCGTCGACCTGGGAAGGGGAGTAGCGGACGTCGAATTGCGGGCCGTCGGGCAGGTGGGCCATACGTAGCAGGTGACAGCAGCCCATGACCGCGTCGGTTTCGCGGACGAAGTCATAGTGCCCCGCGTCGAACTGACCCACCTGACAGGGGTCGGTCAGTTTGATGATTTCCGGCTCGGCCACGGCAAACGATCTATAGATGTATTGGATCATGCGTGGCTCAGACCCGAATACGACCTTCGCGCCCACGGCAGAGGTGTCGGGATATCTTCTCATGACCGTAAGGAAATGGGCCAGCCAGTCGGCGGGCAGTTCCACGTCGTCGTCCAGGTAGGCGAGAAAATCGCAGGCGCGGACTTCGGGCAGTGCGCCGAGCCAGTTGCGCGCGGCGGGCGCGCCGATATTCACTGGCAGCGTAATGATGTCGTAGTCGTTGTCCGGGAACAGAACGCGAGCGGCCTCGGCCACCTCGGCGCTGTGATCGGTGCAGCCGTTAAGCAGCACTCGGACGATGGCGGGGCCGAGGTCGGTTTCGGCCAGTCCGGCCAGAGTCCGTTCCAAGTCTTCGGCCTTGTTCCAGGAGTAGAGGCAGACGGCCACCTTGCTTTGGTGGACCAGTGCGTTGTCCGCGCGGCTCGGTTGTTCCAGTTCGGCCATGCGCAAACGGACGGGTGTCTGGTGCGGATCGAGCCGCAGGGACTCCCGGTAGCAGGCCATAGCCTGTTCGGTTTCCCCGCACTTCACGAAACATTCCGCAGCGAGGTTGAGCTGGACTTCAGACAGGGGCATGGCGGCCACCTCTGACCAGATCGGCATGGCGCGTTCCGCATCGCCCAGGCCCGCGTAGTGCAGGAAGAGACGTTGGGTCCATTCCTGTCGGAAAAACTTGGGTGGTGTAAAAGATCCCAGCCATTCCGGCTGGTTGACGCCTTGGTAGAACTCCAGTTGGAGCAGCTGGGAGGCGGCGAGGACGTGGGCGGGCATCCGATCCAGTGTTTCGGTGAGCAGCGTCCGCTTGCGGCGCATGACGCCGGGATCGCTCATGACACCACGCAGGTCCATGAGTTGCGGTTCCAGGGTGAAGTAGCGCATCCGTTCGAGCCGGGCGTCCAAGGCCGGGTCGCCGGTCAACTTGTGGACCAGCTCCAGCCCTTGCGGGTGGAAGGGGCCGAGATCGCGGAGTTTGCGCGCCAGCAGGGTGACCCACTCCCTGGTCCGGGGATGCGCTGCCGCGTCCCTGTCCCGCAGGATGCGTGAGAGAAAGACCAGGCATGCCTCCAGGTCCGGCAGCAGGTTATCGCAATAAACCTCAAGCGCCGTAAAGACGCTGTCGAGACCGATCAGCTCCAGCTCCCCGAACCGCTCCGTGGCCCGATACGTCCCGTCCGTCATGCTCCTCCCAATGGTTTTCCCCGCTATACCGGAATCTCCAATGAAATGCATTCCCTCAAAGCCAACACGCACAGGCTTTCCTTGCCCTCAACGTTCCGCCGAAGGCGCGCCAAAAAGTTTAGGAAAGGAGAGGGGATGGGGGGCCGGGGTAAGGCATTCTCATCTCTCGAAAGCCCGCGCCATGAGGTGGTTGCCGAGTCCGCCGAAATCACTGGGGGTGTAGCCGAACACCTCATTCCAGACCTCGGTGGACTCCATGCAGAAGTAGAGCTGCTTGTCCATGCCGTGGGCGCGCAGCCGGTCGACCATGAAGGAGAACTGTTCCACGCGCAGGGGGCGGAGCAGGCGGGCCTTGCTGTCCAGTCCGGGCACAAATTCATTATATATGTACGTGGTCTCCGGGAAGTTGTCGGCGATGATGGGGGTGAGCTGGGGCATGCAGCGGAAGGAACCGAGGGACATGTAGGCGATCTGCTCGGGCTTCACGTAATCAAAGATGCGGTCGATGATCTCGGCATAGCCCTCGCGCCAGGCCGGATAATGGATGATGGGGTCGAAGTGGAGGCAGACGCGGAATCCGGCCTCGGTGCAGGTGCGGGCCGCTTGGAGGCGTTCGGTCAGGGTGGAGACGTCGAATTCCTCGTGCTCGTTGATGTATGGCGCGTTCAGGGACCAGGCCGGTAGCACCCTGTCGGTGCGTTTGGCGGCCGCCATCCAGGAGAGGTCCACGACTTTGGATTTCAATTCAAGGACCACGTTGTCGTACTCATTGAGAAAGTCGACGAGATCATGGCTGTACCCGGTGAGATGCTCCAGGGCCAGGGAGTCGGTAAATTCGCCTGTGCCGACGCGAAACCGGGTGTTTCGATCCGCGCCAAAGCTGTTGCCCAGCTCGGAAAAGAGGGCGTCCTGATTGGCCCATATCTTGAGGATGCGGTCCTGGAAGTAGGCCTGGAGGATACAGTAGGAGCAGGCCATGGGACAGTTCTCGCCAATGTGGATAATCCGGTAGCCGCAGCAGTGGTATGCGCGGGTGCCGGGGCAGAAGCGGAGGAACTTCCCCTTGTATTCCTTGAGGTAGAGCGCTTGTTCCTCTCCCCGCTCGAATTCTATGCGGTCCTGGTTCTCCGGCACTACGGTCCAGGGGATAGCCTCCTGGGCCGTGCCTGTCAGACGTTCGCGTACGCGTCGGGCCATGGGCGAATCCGTCATGGATTCGTCAACGAAGACATGGGAGATGCGCCGCAGGTGGGAGGGAAGTTGCGGGTTAGTCATCCTGCCCGCCCAGGTTCCAGAGCTTTTCCCATGCCGACTGCCCGGCCATGGCTTGTAGTTGTTCCACTGCGTCGGCGAGCTGGGCTGCATTTTTGACCTGGATGGAGAGTTCGGCCCCGCCTGTCTCGAAGTTGTTGGGCTGGGTGAGCCGCCAGCGTGTTCCGGTGGAAAGTTCTCCGGCGATTTCGACAAAGCGCGCCTGGAGTCGGGACAGCGAAGGGTAGCGGGCGGCCTTGGCCGCGGAGGTCAGCCTGGCGATGGCGTCCTTGGGTGAGAGTCCCTGTTGCAGAATGGCGTCCAGCCCGGCCGTACGCAGAACTTCCGCGAGGGGAGCCTGCTGCATTCGGGCGGTCTCAAAGAGCCAGGTCAGCATGTTGACCGCATTGGAGCGTGACCAGGAGTGGCCGGAGAAAAGCGGCTCCACTGCGTCGCGGTCTTCGGGCGCCATGCGCGAGAGCAGGGTGGCGGTGGCCAGGGGGATCCGTCCGGCGGCGAGGTGTTCCTGCCAGGATTCGGGCAGGTCCAGCCAGGTGATGAACAGCTTGGCATCCTTGGACTTTGCCTTGATACCCAGGCGCGGCAGGATCACAGCGGAGAGTGCCGCGTCGTCCATGAGCGGCCGGAAATAGCGCAACGCGGCCAGGCGCATGCCGTCGTCCTGTGGGCGAGCCATGTTGTCGGTAAGGTAGAGCAGTCCCAGATCGCGTGCATCGGTATCCCTGGCGAGCCGGACGAGCACCGGGGTTCCGGCCGCCCGGAGAACGGCCAGCCGTGCGTACCCGGCCACCAGTTCCAGACCGTGGTCGGTTTCAATGGCCAGTACCGGCGTGGTCTGGCCGAATTCCTCCAAGGATTTCTTTAAGGATTCGTCAACAGTGCCGGACCAGAACAGATAAGGGCCATCCGCTTTGAGTGCGTCGGGCGAGGCCGTGATTATTTCATTGGTGAGATGCAAGTCGGTCTCCTGCCGTGAGCTAAGAAATCTGTGACATTGTATTGTAATTACTTGAATTATTGCTTAAAATGAACGCAAATTAGAATTGATATCCAATAATTTCAGGAGGATGAGACACCAGTTTTATTGCACACCCCCCCTTGACAATTTCGCGTTGCTCTTCCTATAGGACTAAACCTGTCAAAAACCAAGTGCCATTGAACGAGTCGGGTCGCAGGTGTCCCGGATCGGTGGAAAAAACCAATGAATGTACTGGAGTAGAGAATGGCTGACCTGAAAAACCAGAGAACATACGCGCTCGTCGGTCACGGCGGTAGCGGTAAGACTTCTGTTGCGGAAATGCTGCTTTTCAACGCCGGCGTCGTCAACCGTCTCGGCAAGGTTGAAGACGGCAACACCGTCCTCGACTACGAGCCGGAGGAAATCAAGCGCAGGGGCTCCACTCAGCCCGGTTTCGCCGGTTACAAGTGGAAGAAGAACGACCATTTTCTCATCGATGCTCCGGGTGATTCCAATTTTTCCGGTGATCTCTCCTACACCCTGACCGCTGCCGACGGCGCAGTGATGGTCATCGACGCGGTGGACGGCGTCAAGCCACTGACCCGCAAGGTTTGGGCTCAGGTTCAGGCCATGGGCCTTCCCTCCATGATCGTCATCAACAAGATGGATCGCGACCGCGCGGACTTCGATATGGCCTTCAACGGTATTTCCGAGGCCTTGGGTGCGCGCCCGGTCCTCCTGTATTATCCCATCGGCGCCAAGGAAGATTTCAAGGGCGTGGTGGACATGCTGTCCGGCAAGGCCCTCTTGTTCGGCGAGGACGGAGCCGTTTCCGAGGGCGAGATCCCCGGTGATATCGCCGAGGAGGTAGAGACCCTCCGCGAAACCATGATCGAGAACATCGCCGAGAGCGATGAGGATCTCATGGAGAAGTATTTCGAGGACGGCGAACTCTCTCCCGAAGACATCACCAAGGGCCTCAAGGCCGGCGTCGCTTCCGGCGAGTTGGTGCCCGTGGTCGTCTCTTCGGCTCTGAACAATCAGGGCGGGCAGATGATACTCGACACGGTGCAAAGCCTCATGCCCAGCCCGCTCGACCATAAGGCGTGGGAAGGCGAAGACGGCGAGCTGGCCAGCTCCCCGGATGAACCTCTGGCCTGTTTCGTGTTCAAGACCCTGGCCGACCCGTTTGCAGGCCAGTTGACCATCGTGCGTGTGCTCTCCGGTGAAATCAAGCCCGATTCTCATCTGCTCAATGCCTCCAACGGCGAGAAGGAGCGTGTGGGCCAGTTGCTGCTCACTACCGGCAAGGAACAGGCCCAGGCCAAGACCGCCATGGGTCCCGGTTCCATCGTCACCCTGGCCAAACTCAAGAATACCAGCACCGGCGACACCCTGGTCGAAAAGGGCGACTTCAAGCTCAATAAGCCCGAGATGGCTCCGCAACTGATCACCTTCGCCCTTGCTCCGGCCGAGAAGGGCGAGGAGGACAAGGTCTACGCGGCCGTGGCCAAGTTGCTCGACGAGGACGTCACCCTGACCCTCTCCCGCGATGAGGAGTCCGGCGACATCCTGCTCTCCGGCATGGGCCAGAACCATATCGAAATCTCGGTGGAAAAGGCCAAACGCCGCTACAAGGCCGACATCGTCCTGAAGACGCCCAAGGTTCCCTACCGCGAGACCTTCAAGTCCGGCGCCAAGGAAGTGCAGGGCCGTCACAAGAAGCAGTCCGGCGGACGCGGCCAGTTCGGCGATTGCTGGATTCACGTGGAGCCCCGGATGTCCGGCGAAGGCTACGAATTCGCGGACCAGATCGTGGGCGGCGCCATTCCGCGTCAGTTCATTCCGGCAGTGGACAAGGGCATCCAGGAGAGCGCCGCGCGCGGTGTGCTTGCTGGGTATCCGGTTATCGACTTCAAGGTCACCCTGTACGACGGCAGCTACCACAACGTGGACTCCTCGGAAATGGCCTTCAAGGTGGCTGGCTCCCTAGCCTTCAAGAAGGCTGCGGAAAAGGCCCAGATGGCGCTGCTTGAACCCGTCATGCTGGTCACCGTGGCTGTGCCCGACTCCTTCATGGGTGATGTCATCGGCGACCTCTCTTCTCGCCGCGGAAAGGTGCTGGGTTCCGATTCCCAGGCCGGCATCACCGAGGTCAAGGCCCACGTGCCCATGGCCGAGATGCTCAAGTACGCACCGGACCTCAACTCCATGACCGGCGGTCAGGGCACCTTCTTCATGGAGTTTGCCTCCTATGAGGAATGCCCGCCTCAGGAAGCCCAGAAGGTCATTGCGGCCAACAAGAAGGCCGACGACGAGTAGGCGCGACCAGATAGAAATACAGCAGGGCGGCGGGAGTGTTCCCGCCGCCCTTTTTCGTGGGCTGAACTAACCCGTGCAACTGTCCCTTATTGGTTTTTTCATTTGAACCTTTGCTTCGGATAGTGGAATCCCCTTGTTTCGCGCGTTCATTTGGTTTACACAGTCGTGAGCAAAAACAATAAGGATGGCCGATGCTTCGACGCGTATTTTTCGTTCTTCTCCTGTGGTTGGTAACCGTCTACTATAGTTACAAGATGATGCGGGTCGATCCCGAGACGTGTACTCCCGAGGAATATGATCACTGGGGGCTCAAATGGGGCGAGGCCGCGGTCAACCTTGCGGGCATCGACATTGAGGCCGACTTGGGCAATGTGGACCCCAACGGTCACTACGTGTTTATCGTCAACCATCAATCCAATCTGGATATTCCGGTTCTGTTCGAGCTGCTCAAGGGCAACCGTATTCGGTTCGTGGCCAAGAAGTCGCTGTTCGACATTCCCATCTACGGCAAGGCTCTGGCCCATGCCGGGCACATCTGCATAGACCGCGAAAACCGGCGTTCGGCCATGAAGAGCCTTGGCGAGGCCGTGGAAAAGGCCAAATCCGGCTTCTCCCCGGTCATCTTTCCCGAGGGTACGCGCAACACCAGCCTCGACGAACTCATGGAGTTCAAGGTCGGAGGCATGATCATCGCGCTCAAGTCCGGTCTGCCTGTCGTGCCCATCGTCATAACCAACACCGGTCGGGTCATGGGCAAGGGGCAGTTCGTCATCGACAACAGGCCTGTGGTTCGAGTCAAGGCATTGCCTGCCATCGATCCCTCGGAATACAGCCTCAAGGAGCGTGAGAAGTTCAAGGATGATCTCTACGCAATGATGAACGAAGCCTACAAAGAACTGCTCGCCAAAGGATAACCCATGGCCTCCACGTCCCTTACCCTTTATCCACTGGGCGGTCTCGGCGAGATCGGCATGAACTGCATGGCCTACGGCACGGAGCGCTCCATGGTTCTCGTCGATTGCGGCCTCATGTTTCCCGAGGACTATCATTTCGGCGTGGACGTGGTCATTCCCTGCTTTGAGATGGTGCTCAAGCAGAAGGAGAAGCTGCACGGCATAGTGCTCACCCACGGCCACGAGGATCACATCGGCGCGCTGCCCTGGCTGCTCCAGAACGTGGACGTGCCGGTCTACGGCAGCGAATTCACTCTCGGCCTAGTGGAGAGCAAGCTGAGGGAGCACGGGCTCGAGAAGTGGGCTGACCTGCGTCCCGTACGTCCTTATGATCGGGTTTTAATCGGTGATTTCAAGTTCAATTTCTTTCCGGTTTGCCACTCCATCATCGAGGGCTTCGGGTTGGGCATCGAAACACCGGTAGGCCGTGTGGTGCACACCGGCGACTTCAAGATCGACCGCAATCCGCTGGGCGGGCACGCCACGGACCTGGCCGCGTTCCGCAAGTTCGCGGAGGAGGGCGTGCACCTGATGCTGTCGGACTCAACCAACGTGGAGCATGAGGGCTTCGCTCTTACCGAGCGGGAGATCAAGGTTTCGCTCAGGGAAATTTTCTCTACGGCCAAGGGGCGCATTCTGGTCTCCCTGTTCTCCAGCCATATCCAGCGCATGCAGGAAGTCTTCGATCTGGCCGACGCCCAGGGCCGCAAGGTGGCCGTGTCGGGCAGGAGCCTGCACCGCAACATCGAGCTCGCCAGGGAGATGGGGCATCTGAAGATTCCAAAGGGAACCTTCATCGAGCTGGAGGAGCTGGATCAGTACGGCGATTCGGACCTGGTCTTGCTTATTACCGGCTCACAGGGCGAGCCCCTGGCCGCGCTTTCTCGCATGGCCATGGGCGAGCATCGGCAGCTTCAGGTGCGCCCGGACGATCTTTTCATTCTTTCCTCCCGGTTCATCCCCGGCAACGTCAAGGCCATCACTCGTGTCATCAACAACCTCTACCGATACGGGGCGGAGGTGCTGTACGAGAAGATGCATGGCATCCACGCCTCGGGACACGCCCACGCCGGGGAACTAGCCTTGATGATCGAGTCGGTCCGGCCCCGGTACTTCATTCCCGTACACGGCGAATATCGACATCTGGTCAAACACAGCCGATTGGCTGTGGAGTGCGGCGTGGGTGAGCGGTGTTCCCTGGTGGTGGAGAACGGCCAGTCCGTGTCCTTCTACGAGGATGGTTCCGTGGAGTACGGCCCGCTCTTCCCGGCGGAGAAGATTCTGGTGGACGGCAAGGGCGTGGGAGATGTTGGCCAGTCCGTGCTCAAGGAGCGCCAGTTGCTGGCGGGCGAGGGACTGGTCATCGTTGTGCTGGTGGTGGATCAGGCCACCGGAGAAATTTCCATCGGCCCGGATATCATGTCCAAGGGGTTCGTCTTCGAGCAGGAGTACCGGCACTTCCTGGATGACGCCAAGTGCATCGTGCTTGACGTGCATGAAAACATCGCTCCGGGTGATACCAATAAGCTCAAGGAGCGCATCCGCTCCGCGCTCAGGCGGTTCTTCCGCAAGGTCCTGGGACGCGACCCGGTTGTGGTGCCCCTGGTCATCTCCATCGAGGGCAGCGAGTAGCGCATCCCCGGTCGCCGACTAAGGCTACAGGTAATAGGCCGGAAGCAGGAACGAGAGGGTCCCCCACATAAGCAGCGCCAGCGGCACGCCGACCTTGACGAAGTCGCTGAAGGCGTATTCTCCCGCGTTCATGACCAGAAGATTGGTCTTGTAGGCCATGGGTGTGGCAAAGCTCATGTTCGCGCCGAACAATACCGCGAGCACGAAGGCTTCGGGAGGCAGTCCCATTCTGTTTGCTATGGAGATGGCGATGGGAGTGCCGATGACCGCGGCTGCGTTGTTGGAGATGATGTTCGTCAGCACGGCCATGAGCAGCATGAGTCCGCTGATGACGAAGGCCGGCGAAGCGCTGCCCGCAAGCGCCGTGAACAGCGCGCCGAGATAGTCGGCCGCGCCCGTCTTGAGCATTGCGATGCCCAGGGCCAGGCTGGCCACCACGATCAGGATGACCTGGGCGCTCAGGGCGCGGGTGGCGTCCCGCCAGCTCAGGCAGCCGGTCAGGATCATGAGTAGGGCTCCGGCCGGGGCGCTGACGGCGATGGGAAGTACTCCCAGAGCGGCGGTAATGATGATTCCCAGCATTATGACCAGAGCCACGGGCGCCTTGCGCTGGTAGGGCAGGTCCATGGTGGCGTCGAGAACCACGAACTCCCTGCTTTGTTTCAGTTCGGCGATCTTGTCGCGCGGTCCCTGGACGAGCAGGATGTCCCCCACCTTCAGGCGCAGGTTTCGCAATTCGTCCACTACGCGGAGGTAGCGGTGCCCGGAGCGGTGGATGGCCAGGGCGATGATGCAGAACCGGTCGGTGAACCCGTATTGTTTCAGCGTTGTTCCGACCAGGGGAGAGTTCTGGAACAGGGCGATTTCAGCGATCTGCTGGTCGTCGTCGCACAAGGGATGATCGTCGTCGACAGGTTCATCCTCGGAGCCGACCGGATAGAGGGTACCTTTCAAAATCCTTTCAAATTCCTTCAAGTTGTTCGGCGTGTCGCTGACCACGAGGTGGTCCCCAGGGTGCAGCACGGCATCGGGCAGGAGCATGATGGGCTTGCCTTCTCCTCGTTCAAGGGCGGAGACCTCCATCCTTCCGTGGGTCAGGGCCAGGGCCTTGTGCAGCGGTTCTCCGTTGACCGGGCTGGATTCGGTGATGGCGAGATGAGCGGTAAAAACGCGCGGCGAGGACTGACTGATGGCGATCTCCCGCTCGGGGAGCAGCCGGGGAGCAATTAGCCAGAGGTAGGCGATACCGATGCCGCCAGCGATGACGGCCGGGACAAGGAAGTCGAACATGCCGAAGGAGTGCGCGCCCATCTCCGCCGCCACGGAAACAACCAGCAGGTTGGTGGAGGTTCCGATGGTCGTTCCCGTGCCGCCGAGCAGGGTGGAAAATCCCATGGGCATGAGGATGGGAGTGGCCGACTTTCCCGTGGTCAGCGAGACGCTGATGAGCACGGGAAGGAACAGCACTACCACGGGGACGTTGTTGATGAAGGCGCTGATGAACGCTCCGAGGATCAGGGTCAGCAACAGGGAGAGGACCGGGCTTGTCCGCCAGATGCGTCCCAGACTCCGCCCCACCGGCTCCAGCGCGCCGGTTCGCAGGATTCCCTGGCCGGCGATCATCAGGGCGCACACTGCTATCAAAGCCTCATTGCCGAAGCCTTGGAAGAAAATCACCGCGTGGAGCGGGGTTCCGTCGGGCGCAAAGGGGAACAGTTCGAAGCCGATGGTGAGGGCGGCAAGAATGAGCAGGCTGGAGGTTTCAAGCGGTATCCTGTCACGGCTGAACAGAATAAGCGCCAGTCCGGTCAGCAGCAGGACGGCAAGGGCGTGTTCGTTGGGCAGGGCGGGCAGGGTCATGGAAAACCTTTCGCGTGCGGCGTGTCAGCGGTCGGGTGAACGAAATATCCGTACCATACCTTTTTACGGGTGGCGAGGGAGAGCCCGGGGTGTCGGGAGGAGTGAGAGCCGTTTCCGCGTTTCCTGGCGGGTGTTGGCTATGCTGCGTTCTTGGGCCCGGTAAACCGGAACAGGACCAATACGCTGATCGCCCCCAGCGTGTCGCAGAGCATGTCGGTCTGGGCGTCCCAGATGTCGCCCTGTGAGCCGAGAAACTCGATGCCTGCCTCACCTCCGGCCAGGACTGCGTACCACCATTCGATGATCTCATACCCGGCGGCCAGCGCCATGATGGCGAACAGGGCGAAGAGAGAGGTGACCACGGGGTGGGCGAGCTTTTTGCGCGTCAGCAATTCGGCTATGGGATAGGCGTAAAAGCCGATGGAGTAATGCCCGAGGCGGTCGAAGTGGTTGCGCTCGAAACCGAAAAAGTCGGTGACCGCGTCAAAGGGGACGTTGGCGAAAGTGTAGTGCCCGCCGATGGTGTGCAGGACCATCCATACCGCCATCAGTGCGTAGGCGAGATTGGAGAAGCGGAATTTGCGGAAGGTCAGGACCAGCAGCAGGAACACGCCCATGATGGGCAGATTCTCGGCCCACCATACATCCCGCATGACCGGATCGATGGCCAGCGCCCCCCAGAAGAGGACAAAGAGTCCTGCCAGGAAGGCGGGAAAGCGGGACGAAGCGGGCTCGCCCGTATCCATGCTATTTGACCTTCTTCATGCGAACGGCGGTGCCGAAGCAGGAATAGTACTTGTCGCCTTCGGGATGGAAGGCCACGGTTTCGCGGTAACCCACGATGGCGTCGGCGTTGACGTCCACGGCCTGGGCCATAAGGCCATAGAAGGCGTTGTCGAAGGTATAGCTCCGACAGACTATCAGGCCGAAGGCAGACTGGATTTCACGCCCGGGGATGGTCTCCGTGGTCATGATCTTCATATTGCCCGCCATGTACATGTCCTTGGCCAGGGTCAGCCTCTGGTCCATCTTGCCGTCTTCCCTGGTTCCCTGCTTCTTGGGCGAGCCGAATAAGAGCGCCATGCATCCGTCCTCATGGTTTTGGGTTCACTGTTGGAGATTATGTAGCTCAAAGAAGGGGATGGGAGCAAGGGGCAAGGCGCCGGACGGGGAGTGCGCCCTGCCCCTTGCGGTTATTTGGAGAAGGTGCGGAAGACCAGGCTCGCTCCGGCCATTTGTGCGGCCTGTGCCATAGCGTCGAAGATGGAGGTGTCCTGCCAGCCGAGGGCACGCAGGGCGTCCACATCCTTTTCGCCTATATTCTGTGGAGAAGTCAGGGCCTTGCTGACGAAGCCGAGCAGGGCGGCTTCCTTTTCCTCGAACCCGGCTGCGGGGTCGTCGTCGAGCCGGTCAATCTCCTCCTTGCTCAATCCGGCCTGCGCGAGGATGCCGGAATTGAAACTTACGCAGTAGTCGTGGCAGTAATGCCGCGCCGCCAATAGCCGGATGGCCGCCAGCAGGTGAAAGCTCAACTCCTCCTGTCCGGCGAGGTACTTGATGGTCCCGATCTGCACGTCCAGCAGTTTCGGGCTTGCACTATAGAGCTGGACCGCAGCAGGGACACCGAGTTTTGCGGGAAAGAATGAATATGCATCGCCGACGACGCCTTCCGCCTTTTCCGGGTCAACGTAATCAATCAGGAACATGTCAATCTCCTTTGTTGTAGTAGACCGGTCGTCTACTGAGTTGGTGTAAAAAAATGCCGAACCGGACACCGGAACGGCGGCTACTTCAATATCTTGCCAAATATGAACTTTTCGTTGATTTCGAGCGGTTCGTCGCTTTTGCTGACTTTCATTCGGATCAATGCGCCGTGAGAGGATTCCACGATAAAGATGCCGGTATCATGCGGGTCGAGATCAGTGGATACTTCTCCTGCCGCCTGAGCCTCGGCTACCAATTCGGCAAAAATTCCGGCCATGCCGTCAAGGGCAGAGCTGAGGCTGGCACGGAAGGGCTCGCTGAGATCGCTCATCTCCTGAGCCAGATTTCCCAAGGGGCAACCGCGCGTGTAGCCGTGATCCTTGAAGTGCTTGCCCAAGGCATGGAATATGGCCCGCACCTTTTCAAGTGGGGTCAGTGATGTGTCCCGTCGGATGGCATCGGTCATGTCCCGAAAGCCTTTGCTGAAATGATCGACAATGGCGATGCCGAAGGCTTCCTTGTTGGCGAAGTAGAAATAGAACGACCCCTTGGGCACGTCGGCGGCCCGGAGGATATCCTTGAGCCCGGTGTTGTTGAACCCTTTTTGGTGGACCAGGTCGGCTCCGGCTTCGATGATGCGTTGCCTTGTCTCTTCGCTCATGATTTAACTAATAGACCAGTCGTCTAGTGGCGTCAAGGGACTTTTCAGTAAGGTGCTCTGCACGCGGGCTATGGGCATGGAAAATCATCGGACTTGTTACAGGTGAGAGGTCAAAACATCAATGCGGTGCAACGGAAGACAATATCCAAGCAATCTCAAGCCGATGATCTTACGGCTTCAAGGATATGCTTGGCGCCCGCGAAGCGGCACCGGAAAGTTTAGGAAAGGAGAGGGGATGGGGGTCCGGGGGAAGGGGAGAGGAATAACCCTTCTCAAAGGGTTTTCCTCTCCCCTTCCCCCGGCCGCCGGAGGCATCCGCCTACGGCAACACCTTCATCAAATAGGCTTTGTCGGGGTTCATGTATTTGCGCACCACTTCCCGGACCTGCTCCGGGGTGACGGTCTGGGCGCGCTCGATGATATCCTGCTCATAATTCCGTTCGAAGCCGCGCGCCATGAGGCTGGCGGCCTGACGGCTGCGGGAGAGCAGGGACTGCTGTTCCTGGTAGTAGTCCCCGGTGAGGATGTTCTTGGCGCGGGTCAGTTCGTCCTCGGGCAGCACTTTGGCGGAGAGATCGGCGATAACCTTGCGGAAGCCTTCCAGGGATTGCTCCACGGTGTCGGGCTTGGTGCCGATGTACAGGGCTATGAACCCGGTGTTGCGGCTCTGCCAGAGCAGGGAGGTTACGGTGTAGCCCAGTCCCTGCTTGTCGCGCAGTTCATTGAAGAGGAGGCCGGACTGGCCGGACAGGGCCGCTTTCAGCAATTCCAGCCGTGCCGAGTCGTCCTTGTCAGTCTTGCCGGGGGTGGGGAAGACCATGAGCAGGTGAGCCTGGTTGCGGTCCTGAAGGGTCAGGGTGGCCTCGCGCTCGGTGCCCCACTCGGGAGTGGCGAACTCGTATTCGCCCACGGGCGCGGTGAGGGCCGTGGAAATGGTCTTGGCAAAGGACTCGATGGCCGCCGGATCGAACTGGCCGCAGACAGCGATGGTCATGGGCTGCATGGCCTGTCTGCCCCAGAAGCGCATGATGTCGGACTGGCCGAGCTTTTCGACTTCCTCAGGTGTGCCCTGGTGGAGCAGGGCGTATGGGCCGGACTTGTACAGGAACGGGAAGAGGTGGCGGAAAGCGAGACCCAGCGGGCGATCTTCGCGGCTCTTGATGGCCGCAATCTGGTCCTGCTTGGAGCGATCCACCTCGGCCAGATCAAAGGAGGGGGATGTCAGCACGTCCGTCAGCAGCGGCAGAATGTCGCCGGTGAAACGGGTGGGGAACTTGGCCTCCACGGCAAAGATGTTGCGACCTGCGCTGGCCCCTAGGGACGCGGCGTGATCGGCCAGGAACTCCTGTACCTCGGTGGCGGACATGGTCAGGGTGCCGCGCGTCAGCGCCTTGGCCGTCAAGGAGGCGAGACCTTCCTGGTCGGGCGTCAGTTCCCCATCGCCACCGGTCCAGTACAGGGACATGGCCGTGTAGGGCAGGGTTGCATCCGGCAGGAGCACGAGCCGGTTGCCGTTGGGCAGGTCGATAACCTGCTCTTTGGCCTCTGCTGCAGCGGCCTTGGCCTTCTTCACGTTGTTGCGGACGGGCCAGCCCTGTTCGGTGATGGCTTCGAGTGCCTCGGCCTTGACGGTGGTTTGCTCGGGCAGGAGTACGGCCGAGGCCATCCGGTCCGGTCGCACATATTCATCATAAAGAGACTGCAGCTCGCTGCGATCGGCCTGGTTGAGGGCAAAGAGATAATCCTTTTCTCCTTGTTCACCGTTTTCGAAGAACTGGAGGAAAGCGGTCTTGCTGGCCAGGCCGGAGAGGGTCTCCTTGGCCAGGAAGAGTGAGTCCTCCAGGTTGAGCCGGGCGCGGTCGATCTCCCGATCGGTGAAGACGGTGGCGTCGAAGGAGGCGAGATCAGACGTCAGTTCGCGCCAGAATGCGTCCACCTTGTCCGCATCCATTGTGGCGCTGATATAGAGCATGCCGCCCCGTTCCAGGGCCAGCGGAGAGACAGAAATGGAATCCACAAGATGCAGATCATACTTGAACTTGCGGTAGTAACGGGAGGTATCGTCCCCACCCAGGAGCTGGGAGAGGAGGTCCAGCCCGGCATACTCGGCGGAACTGGAGTGCGGAATGGGGAAGGCCACGCCCATGTATACCTTGTTCCACTTGCCGGGCAGGGTGACCACCTTCGGCCCCTGGCCCGCCTCCGGGATGACAAAGGGCTCGGGCGGCAGGACGGTACCTGTGTTCTGCTTGGAACCGAGCAGTCGTTCAGCCTCTGCCAGCACTTCCTGCGGATCGACCTTGCCAACCACGGCCAGGAGCATTGACTGGGGCTGGTACAGGCGGCCAATGTATGCCTTGATCTTTTCGCGGGTGAGTGCGCCGACGGTCTCGGGGTAGCCGATGATCGGCCACTCGTAGGGGGTTCCCTTCCAGACCATGTGCTGAAGGGTCTTGAACAGCTTGGAGCCGGGCGAGTCCTCGCCACGCTTCAGTTCCGAGAGCACGACCTTCTTTTCGCTTTCCAGCTCAACAGGATCAATGGAAGCGTTGAACGCCATGTCCGTGATCACGTCCATGCCGAGCTTCCAATCGTTGTCCGGAACCTCGGCGTAGTACACCGTATAGTCGAAGCTGGTGGCCGCATTGACGTTGCCGCCCACGGCCTCGATGGCTCTGGCGGATTCGCCCATGCCGCGCTTCTTGGTACCCTTGAAGACCATGTGCTCCAACTGGTGGCTGATTCCTGCGATGTCCGGGGTCTCGTAGGCGCTGCCCGCGTGTACATAGAGGCGGGTGTTGACCAGGGGGAAACGGTCGTCTTCCTTGATCAGCACGGTCAGCCCGTTGCTGAGTCTGACGAGGTGCGTGGCGCCGTCCTCCTTGTCTAGGGAAGGCAGGGCCGTGGCGGGGGACTGGGAAGCGATGTCGGTGTTTTTCTTCATGGTGCTCTGGCAGCCTACCAGGAGCGCAAGCATCCCGGTCAGCATGAGTAGTTTTCGAAACATGGTCTTATACTCCGTATGTAAGGCTCGGGGCCGGAAACATGACCTTCGAGGTGCGTTTTTCGGTTTGTCTCGCTTGAAGGTAAGTCCTTGAGCGGCCGAGGCAAGCAAAGAAGGAAGGTGAAAACGGCCCGAGGCGGAGACGAACCTACCCGAGGCCGTCCGAAATGGGAACCCGAAATGGGCGGAGGGTGATTTTTCTCCATTCAAGCATTTGTTTGCACAAAGAATTGACTCACCAGTCAATGCGAGGAAGAAAATGAAAAAAAATATTCGAGCCGGAAGCGGATAAATTGACCGAGCGATCAATGGGGGTTACGCGCACCGGAGCATTGCCGGGCCGGGCTGGAGAAGAGCTTCCGAGTTGTTGGAGATATTGACAAATTTCTTGTGGCATGCGTAGGTGTTATGGATTGCTATTCGAGGGTTGTTTCGTGTCTAACCAACGGAGGAAATGAATGTCCATCAGTTACGCACCTGCCGGCAAATCCGGTAAGTGGGATGGCGTAATGGACTGGTTCCAGATGCTTTCGGGCGCCAGTCTCATCCTGTTCATGTGGTGCCATATGCTTCTGGTATCCAGCGTCGTCATCAGTCCCGGCGTCATGAACAGCATCGCCGAGTTTTTCGAGTCGACCGGCTTGGCCCAGGTCGGCGGTCCGCTTATCTTTCTAGTCTTCCTGGTACATTTCGTACTCGCAGCCCGGAAGATCCCCTTTCGTTTCGACGGCCAGAAAACGGTCGTTCAGCATGCGAAGATGCTAAACCACGGCGACACCTGGATGTGGGTCATCCAGGCCGTGTCGGCCATGATCATTCTGATCATGGGGTCCATCCACATGTGGGTGGTGCTTACCGACCTGCCCATCACAGCGGCCAAGTCCGCCGCTCGCATCCAGGGCGGTTTCTGGGCGGCTTTCTATCTGGTTCTGCTTCCCCTGGCCGAGATTCACGTCGGCATCGGTTTCTACCGCATTGCCGTCAAGTGGGGCTTCATTAAGGACCGGGAGCGCGGCAAGTTCAAGCGCGGCGAAAACGTGTTGACCCTGATGTTCATCACTATCGGTTTCATCACCCTTATCCGCTTCATGTTCCTGGCCATCAACTAACGGAGAATTCCCATGCAGACTATCTACACCGATTTACTTGTTGTCGGCGCGGGTCTGGCTGGTGAGCGTGCAGCGGTCGAAGCTGCCGACGCCGGATTCTCCGCCATCTGTTTGAGCCTGGTTCCCGCACGCCGTTCCCATTCTTCCGCAGCACAGGGCGGCATGCAGGCTTCACTGGGGAACTCGGTCATGGGCGAGGGCGACTGTCCCGACGTCCACTTCGCCGACACGGTCAAGGGCTCCGACTGGGGTTGCGACCAGGAAGTGGCCCGACTGTTCGCCGATACCGCGCCCATTGAAATGCGTCGTCTGGCCCACTGGGGCGTGCCGTGGAACCGCGTGGTGCCTGGCAAGTCCATCTATTATAAGGGCGGCAAGCAGTTCGAGAAGGTCGAGGCCCAGGAGAAGGAAGGCCTGATCATGGCCCGCTCCTTCGGCGGCACCGCCAAGTGGCGAACCTGCTATACCTCGGACGGCACCGGCCACGCGGTCATGTGCACCATGGACAACCGCTGCGCCCAGGTGGGCGTCGAGGTCCATGACAAGACCGAGGCCATAGCCATGATTCAGGACGGCGAGACCTGCTACGGCGTGGTCGCCCGCTGTCTGCGCACCGGCGAGCTGCGCGTCTATCTCTCCAAGGCGACCATGATCGCTTCGGGTGGCTTCGGACGCATTTATCCCAACACTACCAACGCGGTCATCTGTGACGGCGGCGCGCACACCATGTGCGTGAATACCGGCGTGGTCCCCATGGGCAACATGGAGGCCGTGCAGTTCCACCCCACGGGCATCGTCCCCACGGATATCCTCGTCACTGAAGGTTGCCGCGGCGACGGCGGTACGCTCCTCGACGTCGATGAAAAGCGTTTCATGGACAAGTACGAGCCCGAGAAGGCCGAGCTGGCCTCCCGCGACGTGGTCTCCCGCTGGATGACCCACCACATGCGTGAAGGGCACGGCGTCAAGTCGCCCTACGGCGAGCACCTCTGGCTCGATATTCGCCACCTGGGCGAGGAACACATCACCGGCAAGCTCCGCGAGGTGTACGAGATCTGTACTTCCTTCCTGGGCGTCAATCCCATCCATCAGCTCATCCCGGTGCGGCCC
This sequence comes from Pseudodesulfovibrio cashew, assembly GCF_009762795.1. NCBI lineage: Bacteria > Pseudomonadati > Thermodesulfobacteriota > Desulfovibrionia > Desulfovibrionales > Desulfovibrionaceae > Pseudodesulfovibrio > Pseudodesulfovibrio cashew. Next base: position 2,689,507 of record NZ_CP046400.1, read on the forward strand.
ACCCAGCACTATTCCATGGGCGGTGTGCGTACCAATAAGGACGGAGCGGCATATGGTCTCAAGGGACTCTACGCCGCCGGGGAGTCTGCCTGCTGGGACATGCACGGCTTCAACCGGTTGGGCGGCAACTCCCTGGCCGAGACCGTGGTCGCCGGCGGCATCATCGGCAAGAAGATCGCTGAATACCTGGAAGGGTGCGAGACCGAGTTCAAGACCGCTTTGATTTCCGATACGGTCAAGGCGCAGCAGGCGCGCATCGACGCCCTGGTTTCCGGCTCCAACGGTTCCGAGAACGTCTACAAGGTTCGGGCCGCCATGCAGGATGCCCTGAACAAGGGCGCGAACATCTTCCGCACCGAGGAAGGGCTCAAGGAATGTGTGACCACGCTTCAGGACACCCTGATCCGGTCCAAGAACGTGGGCCTGCGTTCCAACGGCAGGGGAGTGAACCCGGAACTGGCCGCCGCCCTCAAGCTCGAAGGGCAGGTCAAGATGGCGCTTATGCTCGCCTACGGCGCCCTCATGCGTACGGAATCCCGCGGCTCCCACAACCGCGAGGACTACCCCGCGCGTAACGACCGTGACTGGTTGACCCGTACCCTGGCCTACTGGAAGAAGCCGGATGACGACCTGCCGACCCTCGAATACGAACCGGCCACTTCGGTCGTCGAGATTCCTCCGGGGGATCGCGGTTACGGCAAGTCCGAAATCATCAGCGCCGACGACAAGAAGGAATAGATCATGTCCAGATTACTGAAATTCAATATATTCCGGTACAACCCCCAGGACGAACAGTCCGAGCCGCACATGCAGGAGTTCGTGCTCGAAGAGACCGACTCCATGACCCTGTTCATCGCGCTCAACCGCATCCGCGAGGAGCAGGACCCGTCGTTGCAGTTCGATTTCTGCTGCCGCGCGGGCATTTGCGGTTCTTGCGGCATGGTCATCAACGGGCGTCCTGGACTGGCCTGCCATACCAAGACCCGGGATCTGCCCGGTGAGATCACGCTGCTGCCGCTGCCGATCTTCAAGCTGGTGGGCGACCTGTCCGTAGACACGGGCTCCTGGTTCCGCGAGATGTATACCAAGACCGAGTCCTGGATTCACACCGACAAGGAGTTCGATCCCAACGCCCTGGAAGAGCGCATGGACAACAAGGAAGCCGTGGCCATCTACGAGCTGGAGCGCTGCGTCGAATGCGGCTGCTGCGTTGCGGCCTGCGCTACGGCCCGCCTGCGCGAGGACTTCATGGGCGCTGCCGGGCTCAACCGCGTGGCCCGGTTCCTCATCGATCCGCGCGATCAGCGGACCGACAACGACTACTACGAGATCATCGGCAACGACATGGGTATCTTCGGTTGCATGGGCCTGCTGGCCTGCGAAGACATCTGTCCCAAGCATCTGCCGCTGCAGAACCAACTCGGCTTCCTGCGCCGCAAGATGGGCATTACTTCCTTGAAGCGTTTGTTCAAGAAGTAGAAAGATGCCTCCGGCGGCTGGGGGAAGGGGAGGAAAAACCCTTTGAAAAGGGTTTTTTCCTCCCCTTCCCCCAGACCCCCATCCCCTCCTTTTCCTAAACTTTTTGGAGCTGCTTCGCGGGGAGGGGCGCGGGGGTGAGGTGGGCTGTCGAGACTTGGGTTATAGTTTGGTTAGTAGGTTAGGAAGAAGGTTGTATCAGCGCGCTCGCACGGCTTCGCCGAAGGCGCGTCAAAAAGTTTAGGAGAGTCCAGAGAACCCTTTGCAAAGGATTCTTTGGTCCCGCCCAAGGCGCCCCCCGATAGGGCCGCCGGAGGCATAACCGGAGGCAAAAAGATGAGAGAAATACAGGGTTCGGATGTTGTCGAAGCCGTTGCCGCCATGTGTATCAAGGCGAACACCGAGCTTCCGCAGGACGTCCGTAATAAATTCGAGCAGGCCATGGCCGAGGAGACCTCGCCGTCGGCCAAGGAAGTGCTGCGTCAGCTTCTGGAGAACGCTGACCTGTCCAAGAACACCAAGTTGCCCCTGTGCCAGGACTGCGGGCTGGCCGTCTTCTATGTGGAAGTGGGCGACGACTGCAAGGTGGTGGGTGGCAATCTGCGCGAGCTGATCAACGAGGGTGTTCGCAAGGGGTACGGCGACGGCTTCCTGCGCAAGTCCGCCTGCGATCCGCTGACCCGCGCCAACACCGGCGACGGCACCCCGGCCATTATCCATTTCGACATGGTGCCCGGCGACAAGCTCAAGATCGCCTACATGGCCAAGGGCGGCGGCGCGGAGAACATGTCCCGCGTCACCATGCTGGCCCCGGCCCAGGGGTGGGAAGGCATCAAGAAGTTCGTGGTCAACCGGGTGGCCGAGGCCGGGCCTAATCCGTGCCCGCCAACCGTCATCGGCGTGGGGATCGGCGGTACGTTCGAGCACGCAGCCAAAATCGCCAAGAAGGGGCTCCTGCGCGAGCTCGACGACACCCATCCGGACCCGGACGTTGCGGCCAGGGAAAAGGAATTGGAAGACGCCATCAACCGGCTTGGCATCGGCCCAATGGGGCTGGGCGGCAAGACCACCGTGCTCGGCGTCAAGATCACCATGGAACCGTGTCACCTGGCGAGCCTGCCCCTGGCGGTCAACGTTCAGTGTCACTCCCAGCGTCACGAGGAGGTCGTGCTCTAATGGCTGAATACACTTTGAACACCCCTCTGACGGATGAGGACATCGAACAGCTCAAGGCCGGTGACGTGGTCTTCCTGAACGGGATTATCTACTCCGCGCGCGATGCGGCCCACAAGAAGCTTTTTGAGCTGCTGGACGCAGGCAAGGAGCTGCCCTTTGATTTGCAGGGCTCGGCCATCTACTACGTAGGTCCTTCTCCTGCCCCTCCGGGCCGCCCCATCGGCGCTGCGGGACCGACCACCTCCTACCGCATGGACACCTATGCGCCGCGTCTGCATTCGCTGGGCATGAAAGCGTCCATTGGAAAGGGCAAGCGGTCCGATGAGGTCAAGGGGGCCATGCAGGAACACAAGGGCGTCTACTTTGGAGCCACAGGTGGAGCAGGGGCGCTGCTGTCCAATTCCATCGAGGAATCCACGGTTATCGCCTTCGACGAATTGGGCCCGGAAGCAATCCGTGAAATGAAAGTGAAGAATTTTCCTCTGTTGGTTATCAATGATTGCCACGGCGGAGAGCTCTATGTGAAACCGAATCTGGAAGCTGCCCTGGAAGAGGGTTGACACGCCCCGAGAATTCATACAGTGAGGGGGCTGGGCGACGCATGTTGCCCGGCCCCGAGCCGTTTCGGGCGGGGCGGAGTTTGACCAAGACAGAAGGTGAATGTCATGGAAAAATCCTATTTTGAAGACATAGATTGTCGTAATGACGAACAAAATGCAGAGAAGACGTACACGCCTTATCCTGGTGCGGATGAGAAGTACGACGACGGTTCCGATTGGCGACTGTACAATCCGGACAAATACCGCGACCCCAACTGGTCTCCTGACAAGGAGTAGCTGAAACAGCTTGGGGCCGAAAGGCCCTTTCTCTTGACCGGAGAAAAGTCGCCACTGGCACTATTGTCGCCAGTGGCGACTTTTTTTGTCTTTTATTCCGGCTTATTAACAAGATTGTAGGGGCTGGCAGCCGCTACAGTGGGGCCCTCGGTTCAACCTGGTTGCAGTTTTTTGTACATTTCCTTGACAAAAAGATGTCAATGAATATTATTTTCATTGAAAGGTCCGGTTTAATCCGGTCCGATAAGCGGTGAAGCCTTTGCGTGGCTTCCTTAGCAGAAAACGCACCGCGGTGCCTTCTCCTCTTCTTGCCGGGGCCGACTTGGAGTCGGCCCCATTCCTTTTGGGCTTCGGCTCCTATCCCCGTACTTGGTTTTCCTCTTCCATCCTCCAGACATTGCGGGAGAAGTCCGTTCCACTATCTTTGAGAGCTGTCTTGCGAATCAACGGGTTTCGGGGTATCCAGAACAATCCCAAGGAGAAGTTCATGTCAAATCAATTCGCCCGGAGAATGGGGACGGTCCATCGCTCGTTCATTCGGGAAATCCTGAAAGTCACTGCGGACCCGGAGATCATCTCTTTTGCGGGCGGTTTGCCCAACCCAGAATTGTTTCCGGTGGAGGCCATGGATCGAGCTTCCAACGAGGTGTTCACCGAAATCGGCACCTCGGCCTTGCAATATTCCACCACCGAGGGCGACGCCGGTCTGCGTGCCCTCATAGCCCGGCGTTATGCCGACCGGGGCCTGGAGGTTGATCCTGATTCCATTCTGGTCACCACCGGTTCCCAGCAGATTCTCGATCTCTGCGGCAAGGTCTTCCTTGACAGAGGGGACAAGGTCGTCATCGAGCGTCCCGGTTACCTCGGGGCCATTCAGGCCTTTTCCCTGTTCGAACCCGAGTTCGTAACCATCGCCCTTGAAGACGACGGTCCGAGCCTTGAAGAGCTGGAGGCGGCGCTCAAGGACGGAGCCAAGTGCTTTTATGCGGTGCCCAACTTTCAAAACCCCTCGGGTGTGAGTTATTCTCTGGAAAAGCGCAAGGCCGTGGCCGCGCTCATGGACGAATACGACGCCCTGTTCGTGGAGGACGACCCCTACGGCGAACTGCGCTTCATGGGCGAGGACCTGCCGTTCGTCTATTCCTTCAGCAAGAAGAAGGGACTGCTTTGCGGTTCGTTCTCCAAGATTGCCGCTCCAGGATTCCGCATTGGCTGGGTTGTGGCGGAGAAGGAAATCTACGACAAGCTGGTCATAGCCAAACAGGCTGCCGACCTGCATACCTCAACCGTTTCCCAGCTCATCATGCGTCGGTACATGGAGTCCAACGACATCAAGACTCATGTCGGGTTGATCAAGGAACGGTACGGGCGTCAGCGGGAGTGCATGGTGGAGATGATCGGGCGCTACTTCCCCGAAGGCGTGACCATCACCCAGCCCGAGGGCGGCATGTTCCTGTGGGTGACCCTGCCGGAACAGGTCTCCTCCATGGATTTGCTGGACGCCGCCATCAAGGAGAAGGTCGCCTTTGTGCCCGGAAAGCCATTCTATGTGGACGGCTCCGGTGAGAACACGCTCCGGCTCAATTTCTCCAATTCCGACGAAGCGAGGATCGAAGAGGGCATCAAGCGGCTCGGCAAGGCGCTTGAGGCCATGTTGGATTAACGTTTTCGGCCGTGAGGGACGGCCGGAACCTGAAACATAAGGTACAGTACCATGTCTCAACACATTGTAGTCATTGGCGGCGTGGCCCTAGGGCCCAAGGCCGCCTGTCGGTTCAAACGCCTGGAGCCGGGCTCCAGGGTCACCATGATCGACCAAAGCTCACTCATTTCATACGGCGGCTGCGGCATCCCTTATTATGTCTCCGGCGACGTCTCGGACGCCAAGGAGTTGTCCGAAACCAGTTTTCACATGCTCCGTGACCCCAAGTTCTTCAAAGAGGTCAAAGGGATTGATGTTCAGATTCTGACCAAGGCCACTAAGATCGACCGCGAGAACAAGCAGGTTGAGGTGGAGAGCGTGACCACCGGCGAGACCGCCTCCATCAGCTATGACAAGCTGGTCATCGCCACTGGCGCCTCCCCGCGCAAGCTGGGGCTGCCCGGCGAGGACCTCGAGGGCGTAAGTTACGTTAGCAACCCGGGCGACGCCACGCGCATCCGCGAGGCCATCGCCAAGGGGCAGGTCTCCAATGCAGTCATCGTTGGCGCCGGTTTCATCGGCCTGGAAATGGCCGAGGCTTTTGCAGACATGTGGGGCATCGAGACCACCGTTGTCGAGATCATGGACCAGATCATGCCTCGCCTGGTCAGCCCGACCCTGGCCAAGATGGGCCAGAAGCACATGGAAGAGAATGGCGTGACCTTCCACTTCGGCGAGACCGTTAAGGCCCTTGAAGGCGAGAACGGCAAGGTCACCCGTGTGATTACGGACAAGCGCACCCTGGAGGCCGAGGCGGTCATCATCTCCGCCGGCGTCATCCCCAATTCGCAGATCGCTGCGGACGCGGGCCTCAACTGCCATGAGCGCGGCGGCGTGTTTGTGGACGAGTTCCTGCGCACCAACGATCCGGATATTTACTGCGGCGGTGACTGCGCCATCGTCAAGAATCTGATTACCAATCAGCCCGCCTACCTGCCGCTGGGCTCCATGGCCAACCGCCAGGGCCGCGTCATCGGCAACAACCTGGCCGGGGGCGAGACCCGTTTTGACGGTGTGGTCGGTTCCTTTGTGGTCAAGATGTTCGAGAGCTCCTTCGCCGGCACCGGCTTGAGTCTGGGAGGCGCCAAGGCTGCTGGATTCGACGCCATCAGCGTGCTGCTCACCCAGTTGGATCGCGCCCATTTTTATCCCACCAAGGAACTGATGAATCTGGAGATGATCGTGGAGAAGGGCACACGCCGCGTACTCGGCGTGCAGGGCTTCGGCTCCTCGGGTGACGCCATGGTCGGCCGCATCAACGCTGTGGCTGCCATTCTCAAGTCCGCTCCGGTCATCGAGGACATCTCCAATATGGAGCTGGCCTACGCGCCGCCTTTTGCCGCGGCCATGGACATTCTCAACGCCTTGGCCAACCTGGCCGACAACGCCCTGCGCGGCATTAACCGGGGCGTGGGTCCCGAGGGCTTCAAGGAGATGTGGGACGACCGCGAGAGCGGCGAATGCTTTTTCCTGGACTGCCGCGAGAACGCGGACGCCGCAGCGTTCATGGAGCGCAATCCCGGCCAGTGGCACAACGTGCCCCAGGGTGAGATCTATGACCGACTCGATGAGATTCCCAGGGACAAGAACGTCGTCCTGGTGTGCAACACCGGGGCTCGCTCCTATGAGGCCCAGATCATGCTGGACGAGAAGGGCTACGAGAAAGTGATCAACATTCACGGGGGCATGGCCGCCATCAAGAAATACGGCGTTGACCTGTAAAAGGAAAATGGACTGCGGCCCTGGCGAACCGTTTTGCGGGAGCCGGGCAGGAATCCATTTTCAAAGGGAATGCGAGAGGGGCCGTGCGTTTTCTGATTGTTGACGATGACGAAGGCATCCACCTGCTGCTTCAGGCCATGTTGGCCGAGTACGCGGTCTGCGATTGTTTCGCCTCGGGCGAGACCGCTTTGGCCGCGTTCAACAGGGCGCATGAAGAAGAGTGGCCCTATGACGTGGTGTTCATGGACATTCTCATGCCCGGTATGGACGGCCATCAGGCCGCCGAGATCATGCGCGAGCAGGAGAAGGAATTCGGGGTGGCGCATCAGGAGCAGTTCAAGCTGGTCATGATCACCTCCCTGGTGGACGATACCAACGTCAGCAAGGCGTTCTTCAACACGGACGCCATCTGCTATCTGGTCAAGCCTCTTGACCGGTCAAAGGTCCTTGACGAACTGCGGCAGAACCTGATCCTTTGATTCCCTGCCAAATGAGAAAAATAAAGGGCGGCCTGAGGGCCGCCCTTTTTATTGTATTCAATTGTTCGCTTTCTACAATCTGCCTTCGCTCACGCCGTGGCAGGCAACCACCGTGCCGCTGTCGAGCGTGCGGGGCCGGGGAATCTCCTGTGTGCAGCGCTCGTTGGCGTGGGCGCACCGCCCATGGAAGACACAGCCGGTAGGCAGGTTGATGGGCGTGGGCACGTCGCCCGAGAGCTTGGTGTGCCCGCCAGCCTTGCCGCCGAGCCGGGGAATGGCCGAGAGCAGGGCCTGGGTGTACGGGTGTCTGGGGTTGGAGAACAACTCCTTGGCGTCGGCCAGTTCGCAGACGCAGCCAAGGTACATGACAGCCACGCGGTTGGAGATGTGTTCCACCACGCTCAGGTCGTGGGAGATGAACAGGTAAGTCAGGCCGCGCTGCTCCTGGGCGTCCATGAGCAGGTTGAGGATCTGCGCCTGGATCGAGACGTCCAGGGCCGCGATGGGCTCGTCCGCCGCGATGAATTCGGGATCGAGGACCAGGGCGCGGGCTATGGAGATGCGCTGGCGCTGGCCGCCGGAGAATTCGTGCGGGTAGTTGGAGGCCCACTTGGGGTCTACACCCACCTGGCACATGACCTCGGCCACGCGGTCCTTGACCTCGGCCCGGGACATGCCCGGGTTGTGGAACCGGACCGGTTCCTCCAGGATTTCGTTGACCTTCATGCGCGGGTTCAGCGAGGCATAGGGGTCCTGGAAGACCATCTGCATCCTGGTTCGGTAGGGCAGCATCTTGGCCGAGCTCAGGTTGTCGATGCGTTCGCCCCTGTAAAGGATCTCTCCCTTGTTGGGGCGGTATAGGCCCATGACCGTCCTGGCCAGGGTGGACTTGCCGCAGCCGGACTCGCCGACCACGCTGAGGGTCTCCCCTGGCATGACGTCAAGGGTGACGTTGTTTACGGCCTTGACCACGGTTTTCTTACGGCGGACCTTGCCTTTTTCCAACCGCAGCTGGTCCAGGAAGGAGCCGGAGATGTCGAAGTGCTTGTCGACGTCCTTGATTTCAAGCAGCTTGTTCATCCTATTTACCTCCTTCGCAGGCGAAGCAGGCTACTTGCACGCCGTCTTCCGTTTCGATCAGGTCGGGGACATCGCGGCGGCACCGGTCCAGGCTGATCTCACAGCGTGGTTCGAAGGAGCAGCCGGGCGGCATGTCGAACAGGGACGGCATCATGCCGGGTATCTGGTTGAGCCGCTTGGCGTCTCCCGCCATCTGGGGCAGGGCCTTGAGCAGCCCCTGGGTGTATGGGTGCTTCGGGTTTTCAATGATTTGTTTGGTGGGGCCAATCTCCACCACCTTGCCCGCGTACAGGACCGCGATGCGGCCGGTGACCTCGGAGACCACTGCCAGGTCGTGTGTGATCAGGATCAGGCCCATGTTTTCGGTCTCGCACAGCTCCAGGAGCAGCTCCATGATTTCGGCCTGGATGGTCACGTCCAGGGCCGTTGTCGGTTCGTCCGCAATGATCAACTTGGGGTTGGTCAGTAGGGAGATGGCGATGACGATGCGCTGGCGCATGCCGCCCGAGAATTCGTGCGGATATTGCTTGAGGCGTTTTTCCGGAGACGGGATGTAGACCTTCTTGAGCTTGTCCAGGCAGATGGCCTCGGCTTCCTTGTCCGAGACCTTCATATGCGCCAGGACTGTCTCCTTCATCTGGGTGCCGATGGTCAGCACCGGGTTGAGGGTCATCATCGGGTCCTGGAAGATCATGGAGATGCGGTTGCCCCGGATGCGGCGCATTTCCTCGTAGGAGAACATGGAGAGGTCCTTCCCATCGAAGAGGATTTCGCCGCCCGTGATACGGCCGGGTTTGGAGATGAGATTGATGATGGAGAAACCGAGCACGGACTTTCCCGCGCCGGATTCGCCGACGATGCCGAGGCGCTCGCCCCTATCAAGGGACAGGGAGACGTCGCGCACGGCGTGCAGGGTTTTCTCGCGCAGGGTGAAATCGACGTTGAGGTGTTTTATGTCAAGGAGTCGTTCCATTGTTTACCCCTTGTACAGTTTCGGGTTGAGGTAGTCGCGGACCCAGTCGCCCAGCAGGTTGATGACCAGCACCAGCACCACGAGGACGATGCCGGGGAAAATGGTGATCCACCATGAGCCGGAGAAGATGTACTCGAAGCCGGCGGTGATGAGCGAGCCGAGGGAGGGCTGAGACTGGGGCATGCCCAGGCCGAGGAAGGAGAGAGCGGCCTCGCTCATGATCGCGTTGGCAACCTGGACAGTGGAGATGACCAGCACCGGGGACAGGGTGTTGGGCAGGATGTGACGCCACATGATGCGGGTCTTGGACAGCCCTATTATGCGGGCCGCTTCCACGTATTCCTTTTTCCTCTCCGCCAGGACCGAGGCGCGCACGGTACGGGCATATTGCGGCCACTCTGCCAGACCGATGATCAGGATCAGCAGCGGAGCCGCGATCTTCTCGTAGTTGGCCACGCCGAACATGGTCTGGAAGGTCGCGCCGATGAAGATGGCGATCATGTATGTGGAGAACGAGAGCTGGACGTCGGCGATGCGCATCATGACCGTGTCCAGTTTCTTGATGTAGCCGGAGAGCAGCCCGACGAGCACGCCGAGGAAGGCCTGGAGCGCCACTGCGCCGACGCCGATGAGGATTGAGATGCGCATGCCGTAGAGCATGGTGGAGAGCATGCCTCGGCCCATGTCGTCGGTGCCGAGCAGGAACCGGGCGTCGCCTTCGGGTGACCAGAAGGGCGGCAGCTCGGAGTCGAGGATGTCGATGGTGGTTGGGTCATAGGGGTTGTGAGGGGCGATAATCGGAGCGCCGAACGCGCCGATCACCAGGATGACCAGGATGGCGAAACTGACGTAGGCCACCGGGTCGCGCAGAAAGCTGTAAAGGAAGTAGGATTCCCTGAATCGTTGCCATCTGGATCGCATCTACTTCCTCCCCGCCACGCGTACGGTCGGGTTGACCAAACCGTAGATGAGGTCGACGAAGGTGTTCACCAACACGAAGATGAAGCCCACGACCACGATGTAGGAAACCATCAGCGCGGTATCCGCACGTTCCACCGATTCAATGAACATGGAGCCCATGCCCTGCCACTGGAATACGGTTTCGGTCAGGATGGTGAAAGCGACCATGATGCCGAGCTGAACGCCGCCCACGGTGATGACCGGGAGCAAGGTGTTCTTGAAGGCGTGGACCAGCCAGACTCGGCTCGGCTTGAGGCCCTTGGCCCAGGCATATTTCACGTATTCGCTCTCAAGCACCTCCATCATCTCGGAGCGGATGAGCCTGATGAACAGGGGGAGCATGATGGAGGAGAGCGCGATGGACGGCATGATCAGGTGCAGCAGGCCGTCTTTGGTCAGCATGCCCGAGTCCCACCAGCCGAAGAGGGTCACGGTTTCACCGCGCCCGAAGGACGGCAGCCATTTCAGTTCCACCGAAAAGATGTAAATAAGCAGGATGGCGGTGAGAAAGACCGGAATGGACACGCCGACGATGGAGCCTCCCATGATCACTCTGCTGAAAAAACGTTTCGGGTGGATGGCCGAATACATGCCCAAGGGCACGGAAAGGCAGATGACGATGAGCGAGGCGCAGAAGACCAGTTCCAGGGTGGCAGGCGCCTTTGACACGATGACCTCGGTGACCGGTTTCTTGAAGAAGAAGGAGCGGCCCAGGTCGCCGTGTACGGCGTTTTTGAGAAAGCGTCCGTACTGGACGAGGAACGGGTCGTTGAGCCCCAGCTGATCCCGTATCTGAGCGCGCTCTTCCGGCGTGACGCGCTCGCCGACGAGCTCGCGCACCGGATCGCCGAACGCGCTCTTGATGGAGAAGCCGATCATGGAAATGATCAGCATCACCAGGACCGCCTGGGCTATTCGTTTGATGGTGAATGCAAACATATGATTGATGGGTAAAAGTGTTGTGATTAACTTTGCCTGCTACGAAAACGTCGGTACGCAAGCGAGCCCTCGACGGCGGCCGATCAGTTTCCTCCGTGAGGCCGGAAACGGGCGGCAGTCGGTTGCGATCGGGCATTTCCCAACAGGCTGCAAAGGGGAACCCCGCATCGTGCGGGGCTCCCCTTTTGGATTTTTTTTACGTTTTTGTCCAGTAGGAATTAAACGCTACTTGATGACAAGGTTGCCGAAGTACGGGAAGTTCATGACGTTCACGATGTCTTCGGTGTTCATGCCGGTCTTGGAGGCCCAGGACAGATTCTGCCAGTGCAGCGGAATGAAGGCAGCGTCGGCGTAGAGGATGGCCTCGATCTGCTGGAGCATGGCCTTGCGCTTTTCCATGTTGGTCTCGGTGTTGGAGGCCATGGTCAGCTTGTCCACTTCGGGGTTGCAGTAGTTACCGGAGTTGTACTGGCCCTTACCGGTTTCCTTGTTCGGGCACATGTACAGGTACTCGAAGAAGTTGGCGGAATCCTCGGTGTCGGAATGCCAGCCGATCATCTGGATGTCGGCAACCTGGGCATCGAACTGATCCCAGTACTGGGCCTTGGGCATGGTCTTCAGGCTGATCTTGATGCCGATTTTGGACATCATGGAAACGAACGCCTGGGAGATCTTCTCGTCGTTCACGTAACGGTTGTTGGGGGCGATCATGGTGCAGGTGAAGCCATTTTCATACCCGGCTTCCTTCATCAGCTGCTTGGCCTTGGCCAGGTCGTAGCGGGGCTGCAGGTCGGGGTTGTAGCCCTGGTATCCCTTGGGGGAGTTCTGAGCGGCCGGAGTAGCAAAACCCTTCATGATCTTCTTGGCCACGCCAACGTTGTTGTAGGCATAGGCCATGGCAAGGCGGACCTTGGGGTTGGCGAACTCGGGGCGGCGCTTCTGATTAAGCTGGAAAGTGATGATACGGGAGCCGGACATGGTCACGAGCTTGATGCCATCGGTGTTGCCGACGCGCTCCAGGTCGTTGGGCGGCACGGGCATGATGAAGTCGACGTCGCCGGAGAGCAGGGCGGCCACGCGGGTGGGAGCCTCGCTGATGGGGGTCAGCACGATTTCATCGATATTGCCGGTGTTCTTGTCCCAATAGTCGGCGAAACGGGTGAAGACGGTCTTCACGCCCTGTTCGCGGCTGGTGACCTTGAACGGACCGGTGCCGGACTCATTGTAGTTGGCAAAGGAGTAGTCGGTCTTGAGGATCAGGTCCTTGGGCTTGTCGTTCTTGGGATCGGTGCCGGAGTAGAACGCCTTGTCCATGGGGAAGATGTAGGTGGCCATGGAAAGAACCAGACCGTAGGGCTCGGTGGTGACCAGGTCGACCACGTATTTGTCGGTGGCCACGGCATCGCCGAAGGCGGTGAACAATCCCTTGAAGTCATCGGATTGCTTCAGGCGGTTGAGGGTAAAGACCACGTCTTCGGCGGTGAATTCGTTGCCGGAGTGGAACTTCACGCCCTTGCGCAGGTAGAAGCGGGTGACCAGCGGGCCGATGGTTTCCCAGCGTTCGGCCAGGCGGGGCTCGAAACCGCCGTCCTTGGTCCAGCGGACCAGGGGATCAAAGACCATGTGGGAGTATTGGAGCATGCCGCCGGAGAGCTGGACATGAGGGTCCAGGGAGACCGGGTCGGCGTCCATGGCGAGTTTCAGGGTTTTACCGGCCATTGCGGGGGTGGCAAGCATCATCGCGGCGACGACGATGGCGAGCACCAGGCTAGTGAGCTTTTTCATAAAGGGATTCCTCCATAATGTTGACCTATCGCGCCTTGATGATCGGGCGCACACTTTACCTCTCCTGCGCCGAAAACGACGCTGTTTCCCCTTTGCCTTTTTCCCTGTCCGGCAGGGGGTTGCCCAAGGCTCGGAACCCGGGTTACATGGGCGCAGGGAAACGTAGGTTTCATAACCTTTTCGCCGAATATTAACAATAGGGTCGAGTTATAAAAGCGACAGCTGAGGTGGCAGAACTATGTTCGGAATTCGTATTTTAAACACGTGTTTGACGATGTTTATTCTTTTAACTGCAGGGTGTGGCGTATTTTCCGGGGGTGGCTCTGGGGTAGAGCCGTCACAAACGCTGGCCTTGGACGACGGATTCGAATTCTCCGTACGCATTGAAAAAGGCAAGCTGCTTGGCCTTGATATGCCACTTCCGAACAAAGGGGGGTATCGGATCACCGGGGCTTCGTTCGATCCGTCCATTCTGGGGTTGGTCAATTTTCAGGAGAGCAGGGACGGTGGCGAGCCGCGCCTGCTCTATGTCTTCAAAACGTTGCAAAATGGCACTACGGAGGTGCTGTTCAAGATGGAAAAGCCCGGGGACGGGCACGAGGAGATCTACAAGCGGGCCACGGTCAATGTGGGCGAGAAAAAGGGGCTGTTCTAAAGGCTGACTCGTTCTTTGCTTGCGCGTTTTTTTCGATTTCTTCCAAGGTTATGTTGCCCGGGAGTTCGACCCCGGCTGCAGTCCATTTCAGGGCGTGCGATCGGCCTGAACAGGCTGGAACGAGCCTAGTCGAAGCGCTGGGCCACCTTGGTCAGCGTAAAGTCCAGGGGGGAGGCGTCGTTCATGACGTGCCGCGCCAGGACCAGCGGGCTCATGTAGCTCTGTCGCCAGTCGAGGACCACGGTCAGGCCGTCGTCGGCCTCCTCCGTTTCCTTGACCACTGGCCGGATGTCCACGGTCTTCATGCCCTTCTTGGTCCGTTTCTCCACCATGAATTCGGGGGCGTCCATGAACGCCCGCCACTGCTCCAGGTGTTGCTCCGCATCCTTGGCAAAGGCGAGTTTGAAGACTTCCTCCACCGATTGGGGCTGCTTTTTGCCCATGGACAGCCGGTCCGCCTTGAGCGGGGCCAGCCCTTCGGGCATGACCGGGATGAGGCGTTTGACCACCTCGGCGGGCTCGAAGTCTTCGCGGAAGAAGACGTTGATCCACTCCGCCGTGCTGGAGACGCCCACAGGGAGCGCCTTGCCGAAGGAGAGCCTGGGCATGGGGTGGAATCCGGAGGAAAAGGCCAGGGGCAACCCTGCCCGGCGGAAGGCTCGTTCGAAGACTGCCTGGAGTTCCAGTTGGCTGAGGTAGGCGGCGGGACCGGTCTTTTCGTACCAAAGCCGGTAGTGCCCGCCCTTGACGGTCAGGTCCGGCTTTTCCACGGAATAGGGCGGCTGTTCGCCTTCCTGGTCACGTTCGGCGAAAACCAGTCGATTGCGGATGTCCTTTTCAGTAGCCTGCCTGGACAGGGTGGAGACCCTGCCTTCAAACTGGCAAACACCGCAGTTGCGGCATGCGCCGTAGCGGCAATCCTCAGTGATTTTTTCGGCCAGGGCGCGCTCATGCTCCTTGAGCAGAAAGCGCTTGGTAACGCCGCTGGACAGGTGGTCCCAAGGCAGGGGCGCGTCCATGTCGCGCGGGCCGGTGTATTCATCCCAGGAGAGTCCGGCCTCGTTCATGGCCTCCTTGTAGGGCTCCAGCTTGAGATGGTCTTTCCAACTGGAAAAGAGCGCGCCCTTTGCATAGGCCCGCTCCACCACCTCGGCCAGGCGGCGGTCGCCGCGCGAGAATACGCCCTCCAGCGAGGACATGGCCGGCTCGTGGTAGCGCATGTTCAGTCCCTTGAACTGGCGGAACTGGTCGCGCAGGTAGCCGATGCGCCGGTAAATTTCATCCTGGGAAATCTGTGGCTCCCACTGGAAGGGAGTTTGGGGCTTAGGTACGAAGGGCGACACCGCGGCCGTGATCTGGAGCCGTTTTATGCGCCGTCCGTTTTCGTCCTTGGCCGCGTCTCTCACGGCCAGGCAGAGGTCCACGATGGCGTCCAAGTCCTCGTCCGTCTCCGTGGGCAGGCCTATCATGAAGTAGAGCTTCACTCCCTGCCAGCCGTTGTCGAAGAGCATCTTGACGTGGTCCATGAGTCCGGCTTCATCCACGCCCTTGTTGATGACGTCTCTAAGCCGTTGGCTGCCCGCCTCAGGGGCCAGGGTCGCGCCCGTGCGACGGATGGATGAGATACGCTCCATGATCGGCGCGGAAAGCGAGCCCACGCGCAGGGAGGGCAGGGAGATGGAAATCTGTTCGGAGGCGCACTTGTCAAAGCTGCGGGAGAAGAAAGTGTCCAGTGCCGAGAAGTCGCCCGTGGACAGCGAGAGCATGGAGGTCTCCTCATACCCGGTTTCGGCCAGCCCTTCGGTGAGGATGGTGTCCAGGTTCTCAAGGGAGCGTTCGCGCACCGGGCGGTAGATCATGCCTGCCTGGCAAAAGCGGCAGCCTCGGGTGCAGCCACGTGCGATCTCCATGGTCAGGCGGTCGTGCACCGCGTCGAAGGCGATGACCTGGCCTTTGGGAAAGCCGGTCTTGTTCAGGTCGTCCACCACCGCCTTTTCCACGGTCTCGTATCCCTCCACCAGCGGTTTGAGCGGCTGGCCGGGGCCCTGGTCCTCGAAAAAGGCCGGAACGTATACGCCGGGAACCGCTATAAGCCGCCGCAGCAGTTCGGCGCGGGGCAGGCTTTCCTGCTTAGCCTGTTCGATGACCGTGAGCATGGCCGGGAGTGCCTCTTCGCCGTCACCGATGACCATGGCGTCGAAGAATGGGGCCATGGGCTCGGCGTTGAAGGTGGCACCGCCGCCCGCGATGACCAGCGGATGGCTCTCGTTGCGTTCCGTCGACCGGAAGGGGATTCCCGCCAGATCGAGCATGTACAGGATGTTGGTGTAGCAGAGCTCGTGGGTCAGGCTGAAGGCCAGGGCGTCCAGTTCCGCCAGGGGCGTGTCTGACTCCAGCGTGGCCAGCGGGACCTCTCGTTCGCGCAGAATGGCGGCCGTCTCTTCGCAGGGAGTATATACGCGTTCGGCCTGGAAACGGGGCACGGCGTTGACCGCCTCGGCTAGGATCTTCTGCCCGAGGTAGGACATGCCCACTTCGTACATGTCCGGGAAGGCGAGGCCGCACCGGACGTTGATGGTCGCGGGGTCCTTGAGCGTGACGCCCCATTCGCTGCCGAGGTAGCGGGAGGGACGCGGGAGAATGGGCAGTAGTTCCTTCATCCTGATGAGCCTAAATAAGGTTGGAGGTGTGGTCCACGAAAAATGCGGGGTCGGTCCTTGATGGACCGGCCCCGCAGGGATCAATCGTTGCTGGTTCGGCTAGACGAGGTTCAGCCCGCCGCCTCCGCCGAGGCCGCCGCCTGCGCCGCCGCTGAGGTCAAGGCCGCCAGAGGTCATGCTGATGTTGGTCACGGCCTCGATGTACTTGGTCTTCATCTCTTCGGGACAGGATTTGTATTCGAACAGGACGTGATCCATGGAGATCTCGCCGTGCATTTCCTGGTCGAAGGGATAGCCGAAAGGCAGCAGGACCATCTGGGTGCCGGTCTGGGTGGGCAGGGCCTGGATGGTGGCCGGGTCCTCGATCTTGTTGGCCTCGGCGTTGAATTTGCCGACGACCATGTCGCCGGAAACGAGCTTGACCAGTCTGATGTCGTATTCCATGGGATGATTCTCCTTAAAATTGGGGTCGGCACACTAAGTAGGTATGGAGGCGGTTTCTGTCAAGACAGAGGAGCTGTGCAGGCGGAAAAAGAAGGAGAAAGACGTTGGGACGGGACCGCCTGGGGTAGCAGTCCCGTCCCGGTTGGAGAGGTGGGCTTTGAGCCGGTATGGGGCCTATGCCTTTTCAGGGCCGTGAAGGACGGCCATGACTTCATCGGTATCCGGCGGCAGGGCGTCTTCGCCCTTGGCCGAGTATTCCAGCTTCGACGCCGCGTAGATGGCGAGGAAGGAGAGGATCATGACGAATCCGCCGGGGTTCTTGTACTGCAGGAATTCAGGCAGCATGGACTTCCCGAGGATCATGAAGAAGGAGCCGATGATGCCCACGGCCAGCCCGGCGCAAGCGCCGTTCTTGGTCATCTTGGGCCACCAGACGCCCATGACCAGGACCGGGAAGAAGGTCGAGGCCGCGATGGCGAAGGCCAGGCCGACCAGGACCGCGATCTGCATGGATTCGGCCCAGAAACCCAGCGGGATGCCGAGCAGGCCCACCAGGACCGAGGAGGCGCGGGCGACCATGACGCGGGAGCGCTCGGGCATGTTCGGGTTGAAGACGTTGACCACCAGGTCGTGGCCGATGGCGCCGGAGCAGGCGATGATCAGGCCGGCCACGGTGGAGAGGATAGCCGCGAAGGCTCCGGCCACGACGATGCCGAGCAGGATCTGTCCGCCGAAGTGGGAGCCGGCGACCGGGACGGCCAGGTTCTTGCCGTTGGCAGCCAGCCACTTCATCAGGTGCGGGGAGACGCCGAGGGCCTCGCCCTGAAGATAGGTGTAACGGACCACGTGGCCGACGTAGGGGCTCAGGATGTAGAACATGCCGATGAGGAGCAGGACGTAGATGACGGTCTTGCGGGCGGCCTTGCCATCGGGCGCGGTGTAGAAGCGCACGAGGATGTGGGGCAGACCGGCGGTGCCAAACATGAGGGCCAGGAGCAGGGACAGGGTGTCCTTGAGGTTGGTCAGCCAGAAGGCCGGGCTGGTGTAGGCCGCGCCGTCGAACATCTTGCCGGTTTCCGGGTCAGGCCCCTTGAAGGTCGCAAGGAAGTTGACCACGTCGGTGTAGGTGTAGCCCTTGACCATGAAGGGAATGAAGGCGAGCAGGAACATTGCGCCGAACAGGATCCAGAACTGGACCAACTGGTTGACAGTGGTCGCCTTCATGCCGCCCACAGTGACGTAGAAAGTGATGATGCAGGCGATAATCACGATGGAAGTGCCGTAGTCCAGATTCAGGAGCAGGCCCATGACCTTGCCTGCGCCGAGCATCTGCGGGGCCATGTAGAAGAGCGAGATGAAGAGGACGCCGATGACGCCGAGGATGCGCGCTGTCTTGGAATGGAACCGCTCGGACACGAAGTCGGGCACGGTGTAGCGGCCGAACTTGCGCAGGGGGCTGGCCAGGAACAGGAGCAGGGCGATATATCCCACGAAGAAGCCCAGAGCATAGATGATGCCGTCAAATCCGAACAGGAAGGCGACGCCTGCGACGCCCAGGAATGAGGCCGCAGACAGGTAGTCCGAGGAGATGGCGGAAGCGTTGATGAACGAGTTGACCTTGCGTCCGGCCAGATAGTAGTCCGCCGACGTTTTCTGGCTGCGGAACATGAAGGTGGTCACGATGGTAAAGGCCAGCATGCATCCGATGAGGATGAGGGCCATGACAGGTATTTGGTATCCGGCTTCCATGTTACTCCTCCCCGAAGGTGGCTTCGATTTCGTCTTCCATGGCGTTGGCCTTGCCCACGTACCAGATGAACAGGCCCCAGGTGATGGGGTAGACCGCGATGGCCACGAGCCAGTAGTGCAGCGGGAAATCGAGGATAGACACCTGGGCCACCGCGTCTCCCAGCAGGTAGACGAGCAGGAAGATGGAGATGACGAACGCGAAGTATGGAATGCCCACACCGAGCGCTATGGCCAGTTGCCGTTTTCGGATCATGTCGATTTGGTTCATGGTTTACCCCCTCTGTTTGGTTGGTGTGTTTGCCGTTGAAGCCCTTTTACAGTAGAGAAAATGAAGGGAGCATCGTATTTCAGGTAAACGGTCAAACTGATCCGGTCGGAGCGGAAGCGGTCGTTTTGCTCCCGGTTAGCGGGCGTTTTGTCCCGATCAATGGTTCTCAATAAGCCCGAGGAGCCCACTTTGTGCGGTCAGGCGGCGGATAACCACCCGGCAGGGGTGACGGTAAACGGTTCATATGGCACGCCCAACGGACTGGACGGCGAACTGCTGGTCATGGCGCGCGAGGGGCGGCTGACCGGAATCCGGCGTACGCGTGCCGATCTGGTGGAGGACTGGCTGGACCGGGGCATGACCGCCGAGGAGACCTGCAAGCGGTTGTCGGCCTATAACCGGTCCGTGACTCTGGCCGTACTCGAGGCGCATGCCGAGAATCATCCGTGGCTGCGCGAGTGTGCATTTCTGGAATTCGGCTCCGGCGGTCGCGACGAGCAGGTTCTGGGCTCGGATCAGGACAACGGGCTGCTGCTGCGCGTCGATCCGGACCTTGAGGAGCTGGAGAGCGCGGCCCAGTCCGTGGTAATGGCCCTGGACGGCGCGGGCATGCCCTTGTGCGGCGGCGGGGTGATGATTTCAAACCCCTTGTGGCGCGGCGATTTCGACCAGTGGCTGCACCGTCTGACCGGCTGGCTCTCCAACCCGGCGGAAAAGGGAGCCTGGCAGTCTGGCCTCATTCTTGATTTTCGGTCCGTGTTCGGACCGAAGCGGGATGTCCTGCTCTTGCGCCAGCGGTTGTGGGAATATGTGCGGACCAAGCCCCTCGCCCTGGCTCTGTTGGTGGACGAACTGACCAATTACCGGCTTCCCCTGACCTTCTATGGCGCGTTTGTCACCGAGAAGGACGGGCCGTGGCAGGGGTTCCTCGACATCAAGCATTCGGTTCTGGCCCATCTGACCAACAGCGCGCGCATCCTGGCCCTCAAGTATGACATCATGCCACCCAACACCTGCGACCGGCTCCGCGCCCTGGCTGAGGTGGGGCATGTCTCCTCCGGTCATGCAAAAGCCCTTCTTGATTCCTGGGACTATCTCCAGCGCAAGCGGCTGACCATTGGTCTCGCCTGCGAGCGGGAATCCGTTTCGCCTCATAACTATGTCCGGCCGAGCGCCATGGACGCAGAAGAAAAGGCGCAGCTCAAGGCGGCTATCCACGCCGTGGAAAAGCTGGTTCACCTCGTTCAGGCCGGTTCCGGCCTCTGATCGGCTCCGATCTTGCAAAGCTTCAGGCGGCGACGGGGAATTGACATCCCCCCATCATATATAAAGGATATGACCGCGTGAACGTTCTCATTATCAACCTGACCCGTTTCGGCGACCTGATCCAGACCCAACCCGTGATCTCCGGCCTTGTGGAGCAGGGGCACCGTGTCGGTTTGGTCTGTCTGGAGAATTTTGCTTCTGCGGCCACGCTACTGGATGGGGTGGACGAGGTCTTTCCCTTTCCCGGGGCCGGGCTGCTCTCGCTGCTGGACAGTGACTGGCGGCTGGCCGTGGAGCGCGTATCGGCGTTTCGCGACAGGGTCTTTGAAAGAATGGAGCCGGGGCGGATAGTGAACCTGACTCCCTCGGTCTCCTCGCGCCTCCTGGCCCGCGCGCTGGCTCCGGACTCCGGCGACGTGGCCGGGTTCTCGGTGGATGAGTTCGGGTTCAACGCGGATTCCTCGGCCTGGGCCGCCTTTCTCCAGTTGGCCGGGAGCAATCGGGGCGCGAGTCCCTTCAATCTTTGCGATATTTTTCGCCGTACCGCCGGGCTCGGTGACGAGGGCAACTCCTTGGTATTGGCCCTGACCGATGATGCCGTCCTGTCTGAAGGGCAGCAGCGGCTTACTGATGGAACATCTGACAGCTCCAATGGGTATCTCGCTCTTCAGATGGGTGCGAGCGAAGAGAGGCGACGCTGGCCGGTTGAATATTTCGTGCGACTTGCCGAGCTCGTCTGGGAGCGTGACGGGCTGGTTCCGGTTCTTCTCGGCACCAAGGGGGAAGCGCATCTGGGCGAGCGGTTCCGGGAGCGTGCCGGATGTCCGAGCGTGGACCTCATGGGAGGGACCTCGCTGACGGAACTGGCCGGAGTACTCGGCAACTGCGCCGCCCT
Source organism: Pseudodesulfovibrio cashew (assembly GCF_009762795.1). Taxonomy (NCBI): domain Bacteria; kingdom Pseudomonadati; phylum Thermodesulfobacteriota; class Desulfovibrionia; order Desulfovibrionales; family Desulfovibrionaceae; genus Pseudodesulfovibrio; species Pseudodesulfovibrio cashew. The sequence goes on from NZ_CP046400.1 coordinate 2,710,572, forward strand.
GGTCACCAACGACACCGGGACCATGCACCTGGCCGCCGGGCTGGGTGTGCCGCTCTGCGCCGTTTTTCTGGCCACCGCCCAGCCGTGGGACACCGGGCCATACCGGGCGGGCAATTTATGCCTGGAGCCTGATATGGACTGCCACCCCTGCCGGTTCGGCACGCGGTGTCCGAACGACAACAGTTGCCGTCGGGCCGTGGGGCCTGAAACTCTGTATGCTTCGCTGCGGGCCTTGCTGGACGGCGGCGATCCCGAGGGCTGCTCTGGTGCACGGGTTTGGCGAACGCGGACTGGAGACTATGGTTTCATGGATCTTATTTCCCTGTCCGGGCACGACGATGCGGACCGCACAGTGTGGAAAGGGCAGCAGCGGACCTATTTTCGGGCATTTCTGGACGGCGATATCGTGGCCGAGCCCTGCGGGCTCGGGCGCAAATTGTCTACGGGCATGGCGGAAGAATTATCCAAAACTTTGACGAACGCCCGGGACATGCTGTTCCTTCTTTCCCGCCAAGGCATGCTCCTGGCAAGCAACCCGAGATCCCAGGCCAAGGCCAAGTTTCTGGCTTCGTGGCAACGTCTTCAGGGTGTCTTTGATGCGAGTGAATATCTTGATATTCTTGGAAAATTGTGGATGTTTGAATCACAGAAGAGCGGCGGAGATCTGGCTTCTCTGCTTTCGCTGGTGGACCGGTATCACGGTCTGGTCTCCTCCCTGGTCAGGGAATTCGAGTAGTCGGCACGGATATTGAATGATCCGTGGCGAACCGGCATTTACGGAAAAATCAGCATCCCTTTCGAGGAGGAACCAATCATGATCCTGATAGACGGAAAGAAGTACGACATCGGCAGCCAGAATTTTGAGAATCTGGAGCAGGTCTTTGCCAAGGTGGTCGAGGACGGCCATCTGGAAGACCGCATTGTCACCGATGTGCGCATCAACGAAGAGCCGTTCACCGAAATTTATCCCCACCAGTCCGAGGACATCGAGATGTCCGAGGTGGAATCCATCGAGATCATCACCATGGGCACCAGCGACATGGCTGTGGAGATCACCCTGGAGCTCTATAAGGTCGTGAACATCATGGCCGAAGGCGGAAAGCGTGTGGCCGAACTGTTCCGCCAGGCCGACGACGCCGAGGCCCTGGAGACCTACCAGGACCTGCTTGAGGTCATCCGCAACTTCCTGCGCATGATCGGCGTGCTCCGCGATGAATATTCCCTCAAGGATCACAAGGACTACGAGCGTAGCGCCGAGGAACTCAATGACATGTTCACCGAGATGTCCACGGTGCTGGAGAACGAGGACTGGATTTTGTTGGCCGACCTTCTTGAATATGAATTCCTGCCGGCGGTGGAAAAGTGGAAGAAAGTCATCAAGCAGATTCGCGACGACATCCGCGAGTCCAAGAGGTAGACATGGCAAGCCGTCGCCGGTTGCTCGACGAGGCGCTTTCCATCGGTCGCAAGGAACTCGGTTGTCTGGCCGGTGGAGACGTCTTTGGAGCTGAGCGTTTTTCCCGGGACAGGGAGCGCATTCTTGATGAGGCCATTGCCGACCTGGACAGCGAACACCTCGATCAGCTTTCCGATGTGCTCGTTGAGGTGAAGTCACTGCAGGATCAGATCACCGCTGAGGCGCGTCGACTGCATACGAGCCTCAAGCAGGATCTGGCGGGCATGCGAAAGCAGACAAAACGGTTCGCCGGTTACAGTTTCGGTTCGGGAAACATGCCTCGTCTGGCCAAGGAAAGGTTTTTGAACAAGAAGGGGTGAGCCCCGCAGGATACGATTGGCAACAGGAGTCCCCGGTCATTGCGGCCGGGGATTTTTCATTTTCAGAATCGGTCCCAACGCAGTGAGCCGGTCTCTCCGAGCAGTTTTCCGCTGCCGTTGAATTCGATTCCCAAGCGGGTGAAGCCGGGGCGCCCTTCGTGCATGGAGCGGATCTCTCCGGCATACCAATACGGTTTGAAGGTCTTCTCCCTGAAGCTGAACATGAACAGGTTGATGGTCACCTGGGAGCCGGGGGCGCAGTTTTCGGGGATGACTTCGTTACGGATGCTCAGGCCGAGTCCTCCGTGGGAGATGTTGAGCACGGCGTTGGCCGACTGGGCCGCATCTTCCGTGGCAAAGGAGTTCACCGCGACGTGCGGTGCGGCATCAGGGAAGGCGATGTCCGACGTATAGGCTTCTTCCACCCAGAGTTTGATACGGATGAACTGTTGATCTGCCACGCGCTTGCGGGCGTGCTTGCGTCGGCTGATCTGCGCGTAGCCGGTGGGCACGGAGAGGATCAGGCGGTCCCGGTCCGGCCCGTCAGCCTTGAGCAGCTTGGCCGTGAAGGAGTTGACCGCGCCAAGGCTGGTCTTGACCGGGGCGAAGACGCAGGCGACAGTGTCGCCTTCCCTGGCCCGGATCTCCTCCAGGCGTTCGATGATTTCACACTTGATCTTGCTTGAGGCCACGGTGGTGACGACGCAACGGGCCGCCACGCGATTGCCTTTGGGGTCCGTGAGGACGTCCACGGACATGCCTTCCTGCTGCAGGGTGCGGGGCACGTTGACGCGTTTGGCCGGCCGTCCCTTCTTTCGGGGCAGGAGCAGCTTCAGGGCGAAAAGGAGCAGAATCAGCGCCAGCGCGCCGAGGAGTGCTCCTCCGGCCAGCCGGACGGTGTCGGGCGGGATGGAGGGGGCGAGCCCCTGGACGAGTTCGGTTATCGCGTCCGTTGCGCTGCTGATGAGATCCTGCAAGTTCATGATATGTTAAAAATTAACGAAATGCTTTTTGGCGTCAAGGACCTTGAGCAGGTAGCGCCGCGTTTCATCGTGGGGCAGCCTGGTGCGCAGGGTGGAATAGACCTGGGCGGGGGGTAGCGAGTTGATGCGGTCCGCTGCTTCGTCCCTGTCCCTGCTAAAGGTTTTGAGCACCCCACCTGCGCCGCCGTTGTATCCGGCGATGACGCAGTACTCGCGTGACACGGGATTGTTTATTGCTCCCAGGAAACGGGTGTCGAGCAGGTGCAGGTATGCGCTGCCATAGAGGATGTTCGTGGATGGGACAAAGAGTTTGTCTCGCCGAGGCGTGCCGTCATGCCCATTGAGGAAGCGGTAGACGTCGCTTCCGGCCGTGGACGGCACCACCTGCATGAGCCCGACGGCCATGGCCTGGCTGACCGCGAACGGGTTGAAGTCGGATTCCACCTTCATGATGGCGAAGATGAGATTGGGGCTGATGTCGAAACGCTTTGCGTTGGCCAGGACGGTGTCTTGGTATTTCCTTGCCCGGATGTCCAGGTGGTCCCTGACCATATCGAAGGAGACGGCGCGGGCGGTCTTGCCGTCGACCTCGCGCGAGCTCAGCCGCGTGGCGATGAGATAGTCGGCGAACCGCTCGGCCCGCCATGCCCAACGGATATCCTTGCCCTCATGATCCTTGACCTCGCCGAGCAGGAAGGGCGTCTCGCCGAGCTTGACCGTCTTGGCGGAGTAGAGGTCCACGGCCCGAGGATCGCCGGGGGTGAGCAATGTAGTGATAATGGCGTTTTTCAGGGTGGCGAGCGGTGCCTTGTCGTCCACGGTCTCAACGGTAATCCGGCCCGTGTCGAAGTCCACGCTGGCGCGGGAGAGGTAGTTGTCGGTGTATTTGACGTATTGCTTGGGCGCGGGCAGTTGGACGTCGTCCTCGCCCCAGACCGAAGCCACCGCCTCGATGAAGGCGTTGACCGTCTCTGTGAAGCGTTTGATGTCGCTCCCGAGGGCTGCCGGATTGGTCGCGTAGCCGATGGCCTTGTCGCGCGCCAGGGCCTCGGCTGCGGCCGCAGGGCTGCCCGTTGCCGCAGCTCTGGCGATGCGCACGGCATCATACCGCGAGCAGGACCCGAGGGCCAGGGCGAGGCAGAGCAGGAGGCATGTTCTCCAAGTGTGCAACACTCCATTACTCCTTGACATTTGCTTGGGCGCTGGTGACTATATAGAAAGGTTAAGAGGGTTTCACGAGAAATTCAAGCTGGTGAAAATCCTGGCACAATGGCGGTGCACAGCAGGAGGGTATTATGGATGGTCGAAACCCTATTGTCGAAATGATCGACCCCGCCCTGGAACAATTGATGGAACGGTTTTTCGACAGTTCTCACAAGGACGTCGATCAGATGAGGATGTTTCTCGAGGCCGAGGATTATTCCGGGCTCGCAAGACTCGGCCATACGGCCAAGGGGACCGGTTACGGCTACGGCTTTCGCGGCATGGGAGACATCGGATGCCATCTCGAGACGGCGGCTCGCAATGAGGATCGACAGGGATGTGCGGAGCATATTTCGCGCATGAAGCATTACCTGGACAACGTCAAGGTTGAATTCCGCAAATAACGGCACGGCGATGCCGGCAAGGAAACGGGTGGGCGACGCGATCGCCCACCCGTTTTTTGCTGGTATTCGATTTCGGCCGGGTTACAGCAGCTCCATGGCCGCGTCCACGTCCCAGTCTTCATGCACGACCTTGTTGAGCGCCGCCACGATCTTGGCCGGGCTTTTGTGCTGGAAGATGTTCCGGCCCACGGACAGACCGGAGCCGCCCGCCTGGATGGAGTCGTAGACCATCTGCACCAGGTCGCGGTCGCTGTCGAGCTTGGGGCCGCCCGCGATGACCACGGGTACGCAGCAGCCGTCCACCACGCGGGAGAAGGTTTTGGGGTCGCCGGTGTAGTTGACCTTGACGATGTCAGCGCCCAGCTCCACGCCCACGCGCGCGCAGTGGGCCACGACTTCGGGGGCGTACTCGTCTTTGATCTTGGGGCCTCGGGCATACATCATGGCCAGGACGGGCATGCCCCACTCGTTGGCTTCGGAGCAGACCGCGCCGAGGTCCGCCAACATCTGCGTCTCGGTGGCGTCGCCGAGGTTGATGTGCAGGGAGACCGCGTCCGCGCCGAGCTTGAGCGCATCGGTCACGGTGCCGACGAGGGATTTGGCGTTGGGAGTGGGGGAAAGGGAAGTGGAGCCGGACAGATGGATGATCAGCCCGATGTCCTTGCCGCCGGCACGATGGGAGCAGCGGGGGATGCCCTTGTGCATGAGCGTGGCGTTGGCCCCGCCCTCAGCCACCTGGTTCACGGTGTCACGCAGGTCCACCAGCCCGTAGATGGGGCCGACGGTGACGCCGTGGTCGATGGGGACGACGATGGTGCGTCCGTTGTTGCGGTTCATGATCCGTTCCATTCTGATCGCTTTACCCAAATGCATGACTGTCTCCTCGTGTTGTTGCGGCCGGGGTGCGGCCCAAAAAGAAAGAGGCCGCGGACTTTGCCCGCGGCCTCTTGGTTGTTCTCTGTACTGTTTAATTAATGCACACCAAGACCGCAGGCGTTCCTGTTAAAATAAAAGCTAAAAAAGAAAAAGAAACGGGCGGTAATGTTGTGCATGCGTATCAATTAGCCGAATGGAACGTGTGGTGTCAAGTGGCGATTGCGTAACGGCTTGAATTTCGATTCGTTATTTTGCCAAGGCGATGCACTTGAGTTCCACCAGACCGCCAAGGGGGAGCCCGCCGACCTCAATTGCGGCCCGAGCCGGTTTGTGATCCCCGAAGAATTCGGCATAGATGGCGTTCAGTTCCGCGAAGCGGCCCATGTCGGTGACAAAGACGTCTACGGACAGGACCTTGTCCAGGCTTGAGCCGCCTTCCTCCAGGATGGCCTTGAGGTTGGACAGGGCCTGCCGGGCCTGGGCCTCGAAGCCATTGGCCAGTTTCTCTTCGCCGGGAATGATGCCCAGCTGGCCGGACACATACAGGGAGCCGCCCGATTGGGTGGCTTGGGAATAGGGACCCACGGCGGCCGGTGCGTTGTCGGTGTGGATGAAGGAGATGGTCATGATGCCTCCTTGTTCCGGGCTATGCGTCGGCCCAGAGGTAACGGTTGCGTACGGGGGCCGGAAGTCGGCGCACAATTTGGACTATGCCGGCCATGGCCAGGATGGAAAAGCCCAGCCGCGCCCAGAGGATGCCGGAAATGTGGCCGCCCATGAGCGTGATGAGCAGGGTATCTTCGATGAGCGAATGGCACAGGCCCATGAGGGTCAGGGAATAGAAGATGTCCTCTTTGCCCACGTTGCCGGACTTGGCTTCGCTGATGATCAGGCCGCCGCCGTAGGAGAGCCCCATGGTCAGGCCGATGACCGTGATGGCCGAAGCCTTGGGGCCGATACCGATCACATTGAGCACGGGCCGCAGTATCCGGTTGAGCAGGTCGATGACCCGGATTGCGTGCAGCAGGCGCATGACCATGAGCAGGGAGAGGATGATGCAGAAGATCGAAATCAGGTTTTTGGCCTGGCCCAGAGCCCAGGCCGCCAGCGACGGATCGGCCGCTCCCAGTTGGTCCGCCTGGAACAGCAGAGTGGCCTGCCCCTGCAGGGTGCCTGTGGACGAATAGATGAGGTGCAGCGCCCAGGCGAAGACGAACGCACCCGTTAGACGGGCAAGGGCCTGGAAAAGGAAGCGTACCCCGGAGCGCTTGGCGATGGCGCACTCCACGGGCAGGCCGTGGGCCACAAGCATGAGTACACCGAGCACGGTGGCTTGTGCCGAAGTCAGCGGATTGTCGCCGATGAGGGAAGCCAGGACGATGAGCCCGGTATAGATGTTGTTGATGATGGCCGTGGCCCAGACCAGGCCCATCTCGGCGGGTAAGCCGACCAGGCTCATGATCGGCTCCAGCGGCCAGGCAAGGTACTGGATAACGTCCATCTCCTGGAGCGCCTTGACCGCGATCAGGATGGGAACCATGACCTTGAAGAGTTCCATGGATGCGGTGAAGGCATCCTTGAAGAGCGTTTTGGCAAAATGAATAATGGTGTTCATACGTTGGCCGTCCGGGAGGGACGATAGGGTATCAATGGGAAAAAGGGAAGCGGTCCCGACCGTAAAGCATACAAAAAAGGGGAGCCCCGAAGGACTCCCCGATGAATGTTTGGGTATCTTTGCCGTTACAGGAATGCTCCTGCCACGTGGTAGCTGAGGATTGCCATGGCAAAGGCGAGGGTGGTTGAGCCAACCACGCTGAAGGCGGCCCAGGACCAGCTCGATTCGCGGGCCATGGTCACCACGGTGACGAAGCACGGGGCGTAGAGCATGGTGAAGACGATCAGGGCGATGGCCGAGGCCACGGTGAACTGCGGGTCCTTCACCAACCGTTCGGACAGGGGCTGGGCCTCTTCCACGTCGAGCTCGCCCAGGGAGTAGGCTGTGGCCAGGGTGGAGACGATGACCTCCTTGGCCGCGAAGCCGCCGGTCAGGGCGATGTTCACCCGCCAGTTGAATCCGGCCAGTTCGGAAACGGGCTCCAGAGCGGTGCCGATGCGTCCGGCGATGGTGTTGCGCACGGCCTCTTCGGCTTCGCTGTTGTCGATCTCGGTGGTCTGCTCTTCTGTCTGGGCAGCGGCACGCAGCTGCGCGTAATGGTCCAGCCGTTCCTGGGGCAGCTGCGGGAAGGTCATCATGGCCCAGATGAGGATGGAGATGCCGAGGATGACGGTGCCCGCCTTCTTGGCGTACTCCCAGGTGCGTTCCCAGGTATGGATGAGCACGCCGCGCAGGGTGGGCATGCGGTAGGGCGGCAACTCCATGACGAACGGGGTGGACTCGCCCCTGATTACGGTGGAGCGCAGGATGCGGGCCACGATCAGGGCCATGGCCCAGGCGGTCAGGGTGATGCCGAGCATGACCGTGGCAGAGTTCTCCGGAAAGAAAGCGGCGGTGAGCATGAGGAAAACCGGGACCTTGGCGCCGCAGGTCATGTAGGGAGTGACGAATAAGGTGGCGAGCTTTTCCTTTGGCGAGCGCAGGGTGCGGGTGGCCATGACGCCGGGTACGGCGCAGCCGCCCGCGATGCCGCCGGAGACGATGAATGGCAGCACCGAAGTGCCGTGCAGGCCGAATATCTTGAAGATGCGGTCGAGCATGTAGGCCATGCGCGCGATGTAGCCCGAGTCCTCCAGGGCCGAGATCATCAGAAACATGAACATGATCAGCGGGACGAAGCCGAGTACGCCGCCCACGCCATCGATGATGCCGGAGACCACCAGCGAGCGCAGGTGTCCTTCGGGAAGGATGTTGGTGGCTGTGTCCCCAAGCCAGCCGAAAAACATTTCGAGCCAGCCCATGGGAATTTCGCCCACGGAGAAGGTCACTTTATATATGAGATAGATGATGCCGAGCATGATCAACGGCCCGAGCACGGTATGGGTGAGAACCTTGTCCATCTGGTCCGAGCGGGAGATTCGGTCCTCGTCGAGCACGGGATAGGAGACCACGTCCTTGATCATGCCTGCGATGAAGCCGTAGCGGTGATCTGCGATGAGGGCGTCGGGCTGGGCGTTGAGGGTCTTTTGCGTGTGTGCGCCCACTTCCTTGGCCATGGCCTCGAGTTTGTCCGAGAGGGCTGTATTGGCCAGACGTCCCTTGATGACCACGTCTTCGTCCCGTTCCAGGTACTTGATGCCGGTCCATCGGGCAGGAACCCTGTCCGTGAGAAAGTTTTCCTCGGTGATCATCCGGGTCATTTCGTCAAGCACGGGGTCGAGATCCGGGCCGTAGGAGATGTTCAGGGGCGACCAGGCGCCTTTTTTCTCCTCGGCCAGAGCCAGGGCGGCATCGAGCAGCTCCCTGGTGCCGGACTCGTTGCGGGCAACGGTCTCCACCACTGCGCAGCCGGTCAGCTTGGACAGGCGCGCGCTGTCGATGGCCTTTCCGCTCTTGCGGACCTCGTCCATCATGTTCAGCCCAAGGACCAGGGGTACGCCCAGCTCCATGATCTGCACGGCCAGGTAAAGGTTACGCTCCAGGGCGTCGGCGTTCATGACGTCGATGACGACCTCGGGGCGTTCGTCCACCAGAAAGTTCCGGGCCACCAGTTCTTCCTGGGTATAGGCGGTGAGCGAGTAAGTGCCGGGGAGGTCCACCAGTTCAAGGGAGTGGCCCCTTGCCTCGATGTGCCCGACCTTTTTCTCCACGGTGACACCGGGCCAGTTGGCCACGTGCTGTCGTGCGCCTGTCAGGGCGTTGAACATGGTCGTCTTGCCGCAGTTGGGATTGCCTGCGATACCGAGAGTGTAGCTGGCCATGCGCTAGTCCTCCAGAGGGGTGACGGTGATATGGTCGGCTTCGCTGTTGCGCAGCGTGAGAGTGAAGTCCTTGAGGCGGAGCGCCACCGGGTCCTTGAGAGGCGCCTTGCCTATGACCTTGCATTCCGTTCCGGGAATGAGGCCCAGATCACGGATGCGGCGTCCCAGTTCTCCTTCGGCGGATACGGTCAGGATTTTGAGTTTCTGGTTCACTTTAGCCTTGCGCAGGCAGATGGAATTTCCCATGGGTGTCTTCCTCGTTCAGTTGGTTGATAATTGTTATCAACGTTGTGGCAAAAAAAATCAGCGGAGCTCTCCGCAGCCGGTACAACAGTTGTTGTCATGTGCGGAGGAGCAGGATGAATCCTTACCGCAACCGCTACATCCGCAACCGGACTTTGCCGTGAACTGCCTGTATAGGCGACGTGCGACGAAGAAGACGGCGGCCAATATAATGGCGCCTACAAGAATGGTGTCATACATGATATTTCCCTCAAAGTTTCGCGGACGCTTTCGTCCGCCACAAACTAAATAGTGATGTTGAAAATCAATGTCAAGTAAAATGGTGAAGTCTGTTTGAAAGGGAAAATGTGGCGGGAATCCATGACATGCTAGGGGGTATCTCGGCAAGTGTATTGGAGAAAATCATGGGTTCATGTTCAAGCCGCTTGTTTTTGTAACCTGTTTATGCTCAGATACAAATGGCTGCTTCGGAGGATCCTGACAAGGTGAACACGAAAATATTACTGGTTGCCGAGGAGGGCGAGGCCCGCTCGGCCTATACCGGCGTCCTGAGCAAACTGGGCGTCGAATACGATTGTATTGCCTCACCGGACGAGATGACCGACACGCTCATCAACGGGGTCTATAATGGCCTGCTGGTGGATGTGCCGACCATGATTCGTTGCGAGTGCGAGGACAAGAACCGGATCACGCGCATCATGGAGCGGTTTCCCGTTCTGCGTCTAATGTACAACTCCCGGTTTGGCGGGATTCGCGGTCTGGCCCACGGCGGGACCATGCGGGACAACAGGAGCCTGAGCGAATTCATTCAGGACGAATGCATACCGTTTACCCCGCGCTCCATTCGAGTGGCGGAGCGGCATGACCTGGTCTTCAATGTCCTGTTGCTCAAGGACATCGACATGGAAGAGATGCAGGCCGAGCGCACCGTGACCATCAACGTCTCGGAGCACGGCTGCTTCGTGTATTCCGTGGACCAGTGGGAAGCCGCCAGCCCGGCCTGGCTGGTGGTCAACGAGTTCGAGGACAAGACGCCCATCGAGCTCAAGGTTCGCTGGTGCAGCCATTGGGGCAAGGCCATGCGTCTGCCCGGTATCGGCGCGAGTTTCGAATCGATGACGACGCACCAGTACGTGCAATTGCACTCCTACCTCTAGCCCCTTCAAGGGATGTGACGATGAACGACGATTCCAGGGAATTCATGGCGTGGATCGACGCCTTGGCCAAAGGCATCATCGCGGGATGCGCCATCGGCTATCTTTTCAGTTTCACGGACATGATGCCCGCTGGCAAGGCTGTGGCCCTGGGCGGGCTGGCCGGTTGCCTTGCGTCCATTACCTTCAAGAACCGTCGGGACGACCGTCGAAAAGACGATTAGGCCGGATCTCTTTGAGGTCGGGCCCTGCTGTCCTGGAGCCTTCCCTCGACGGTGAAACGCGGCCTAGACTTCGCCCGCCTGGTGCGCGGCGGCCCACAGGGCGAGGTTGAGCAGGTTCCAGACCAGGTTTTTGTGATTCTTCCTTCCGGTGATGTGTTCCTCAACCACGCTGTCCAGCGCCGCCGTGTCGAAATATTTTCCGAAAAACGGAGCCGCCTGGCTCATGGCTTCGCGGGTAAATTCCGCCGCCGATCCTCTGATCCATCGCGTCACGGGCATGGAAAAGCCCTGCTTGGGACGATAGAGGACATCCTTCGGGATGAATTTCTCCGCCAGTTTCTTCAGCAGATATTTGGTCTCGCCGTTTTTTATCTTCAGTTCGACCGGAAGTCCGGCCATGTATTCGATGAGCACATGGTCGAGCAAAGGGGACCGCACCTCCAGCCCGTAGGCCATGGAGGCGATGTCCATCTTGACCAGCAGCGTATCCGGCAGGCAGTTGACGTTGTCCATCCAGAGCATCCTTTCCACCGGATTGTCGGCGTGACCGTAGGAGTCTCGTGAGAGGTCGTACATCCAGTCAAAGGCCAGGTTGTCCAGCCTTGTCGCGGTTTCGTTGGCGTAGATGCGCTTCTTGTGGGCGTCCATGGCGCGCTCGGTGCGGAGCAAATGTTTGAGCTCCGGTCGAAGCAGGCGGAAGGCGGCCTTGCGCCGCAGCTCTGCCCAGGGGGCGTTGTCCGCGAACAAGGCATGGACTTTGTCTCTGGACAGCGGCTTGCCCTTGAGCAGACGGTTCAGGCGGCAGGCCGTCCCTGCGTGGGTATAGGACGAGTAGCCCAGGGCGAGTTCGTCTCCGCCGTCACCGCCCAGGGCCACGGTCACGTGGCGGCGGGTGGCTCGGCTCAGGAGCATCGAGGCCAGGGAGGCGTCGTCCGAAAAGGGTTCGCCGTACTGGCGGACCACCGAGGGCAGCATTTCCTCGAAACCGGCTGGCTTGAGCACCTCCACGTGATGCTCCACCCCGAGATGGCGGGCGACCTTGGCAGCGTGCTCGGTCTCGTCGTATTTTTTTTCTTCGAAGCCGACGGTGAAGGTTTGCACCGGTTCTGCGCTCATTTTCGCCATGAGCGCCACCACCAGGCTGGAGTCCACGCCGCCCGACAATAATGCTCCCAGCGGCACGTCGCTGACGAGCCTGAGCCGTGTGGCTTCCTCCAAGTGTGCCTGGATGGTCTCCAGCGCCTCTTCTTCACCGCATTCGATCTTTTGCCTGAAGTCGAGGGCCCAGTAGCGTTTGATACTCAACCCGTCACGTGTGACCACGCCGTAGTGAGCGGGAGGCAGCTTGCGTATGGCGGTATAGATGGACCAGGGGGCGGGGACGCTGCCTGTGCTCAGAAAGAGGTCCATGGCTTCGACGTCGATGTCTCGGGACACGGCGGGGTGGGCGGATAACGCACGTATTTCCGAGGCGAAGGCGAAGCCGGACGGAGTGTCGGCGTAAAAGAGCGGCTTCTTGCCCATACGGTCCCGCCCGATGACCAGCTTGCGCTCGCGGTTATCCCAGATTGCGAAGGCGAACATGCCCCGCAACATGGGCAGGCAGGCCTCCCCGTATTCGGCATAGAGATGGAGCAGGACTTCGCTGTCACCCGTGGACTTGAATTCGTATCCTTTGGTCCGCAACTCTTCGCGCAGGACTTGAAAATTGTAGATCTCGCCGTTGACCACGATGGCGTTGCCCGTAACCGGGTCGATGATGGGCTGGTGCCCGTTTTCCGAGAGATCGAGGATGGAGAGTCTGGCGTGGCCCAGTTCAATGCCATCCCTGGACCAGGTCTGCTGGTGGTCCGGTCCACGATGGGTGAGGCGCGCAAGCACCGGAGCCAGTGTCTCCGGCCGGGTGGTCCCGCCAGGCTGGAAGAAACCGGCTATGCCGCACATGAAGGGGTATCCTGGAGGTGGCCGCCGATCGATGTCGGCAGGGTTGTGGTCAGGGCGTCAACGGTTCGCCATTGCGATTTAATCATGAAAATCAACTAGCAAAATTGGGTATGCCCGGTCAATGAATACAGGCAGGGGGCAGTAGTGGGAAATGCCTGAAAATGAAACAGCTTGACCCTGGGGGGCTCACGCCTTATGCCTCCAGTGTCCTCGCCGGTTACTCTGCGCGGGACGTTTCGGACGTAATCGAGATTTTAAGGAAGAGAATGATCGAGCTGGCAACGTATACCCCCAAACGCATCCTGGCCTGCCAACTGCGCCAGATAGGCGATGTGGTCCTGTTCACCCCCTGCCTTCGCCTGTTGCGCAAGAGGTATCCGGACGCGGCCATCCACGTGTTGACCGAAAAGAAGTGCGTCCCCATTCTGGAAAATAATCCTAACGTGGACCATATCTGGCCCATCGACAGGAAGGCGCTCAAGAATCCGTTAAAGGCACTGGCCTATTATGCCAAGGTCGGCAGGGCCGGGTACGACCTGATCGTCGATTTCCAGCAACTGCCGCGCACCAAGTGGGTGGTACGACTCTCCAACGCTCCGGTGCGGCTGACCTTCACGCCGCCGTGGTATAATCGGTTCGGTTACACCCACTGGACGACCATGGACAGGGCCTATGCCGCTATTGCCAAGGCAAGCGTGCTCAAGCCCCTTGGCGTCGAGTGGGACGGGTTGCCTCCCGAAATGTTCATGACTGAAGTGGAAATGGCGTGGGCAGATGCGTACCTTGCCGGAATCGGCTTTGGGGATGCTCCGTTCTTGGCCGTGGACCCGAGCCACCGGCGCGAGACCCGACGCTGGCCCGCGTCCTATTTTGCCCGGCTCGTGAATCTGATCCGGGAACGCCATCCCGCCATGCGCGCCCTCATACTCTGGGGCCCTGGCGAGCGGGAGCTGGCCGAACGCGTGGCAGGCGAGATCGGCGAAGCCGCCGTAGTTCCCGACGAACTCCAGTCTCTGAGGGAAATGGCCGCCGTACAGAAGCGGGCGGCACTGCACATCGGCAACTGTTCCGCTCCCAGGCACATGGCCATCGCGGTGGGCACGCCGTCTCTGGTCATGCACGGCGCCACCGGCCCGGGTGCCTGGTGCTTCCCCTCCAGGGAGCACATCAGCCTGAACAAGAAATTGCCATGTCAGCCCTGCAACTCCAACGATTGCGAACATCGCAACTGCCTGAAGCAGCTCCTCCCGGAAGAGTGTCTGCCGTCGGCACTTGAGTTGCTTGATTTGAGCGTTGGAAGCTAAAACGATCGAGGTGGATGAAATGCGGTTTGCACAGTCTGTAGATGATATTAAGGAGCTTGTGGTCCGGCAGCTGGAGAATATGTGGTGTGTTGATCGTAAAAAGAACAGTACACAATTATTCCAGGCTGTTGATGTGACGATTAAACGATGTGAAAGATGCTTCAGGGATTGTGTAAGCAAGCACCTTGTTGAAGATGGCGAGCCTATTTTTAATACGGAGTATTCTAACCTTTATTGCATTTTCTTGTATTATTTGTCGAACTCGCTTTATGAAGAGTTTGAAAATGCCTCTTTGGCAGCAAGAGTCTATCAGCTAAACAAAGCTCTTCATGGCGTTGACATGTTCTATGAAGTGAAATTGCCTGACGTGTTCCATCTGAGCCATCCTCTCGGTTCTGTTTTAGGACGGGCTACCTATTCAGACTATTTCTTTTTTATCCAGAATGTCACTGTCGGCGGAAATCGTGGTAGGTATCCCGTTTTTGGAAAGAATGTCACGCTCTGGAGTGGAGTGACGGTCATAGGGGATACTCATATAGGGAAAAATTGTATCATCTCTTCAAGGTCCTTTTTGAAGGATGAAGTAATTCCGGATAATTCTCTGGTTTTTGGGCGTTCGCCAAATATTGTTATCAAGACAAAAGAGGAAAGCTATTTTTTGAATAAAAATCACTTCAATACAAAAAGCTTGCATTGAAGTGATTTTGTTAATGCTGTGATGCCTAGTGGTTTATAACCATTATGCAAAGCGTATTGCGTCGAAAAGAGTCTGCTTTTCCTTCAAATGCGTTTATTGGCCTTGCGGACAGGTGTTGCTATTGGGAATAGCGAATTTGGAAGCATTCCAAGTAGGTTTGTTTAACATCCAGTTGGGCAAAACGCGGATCATAGAATGAAAAGTCAGCAAGGAGTTGTTTTAGCTCTTGTTGTGTAAGCGGTTTCCAGAGTGCTGCGTCCTTTACCTTTTTAGGTTTGCCGGCAACGCTTCGCAGCCATTTCTTGAAACGGCGGTTCAGGCTGCGCGCACTCTGATCCATGCGTGTTTTCAGCATGAATGGGATGTCGATTTTTTTTCTTACCTGGGCGAGCTTGCGCAATTCGGCAACGGTTGAAACCGCCGCCAGAGGGCCGTCAGTCGATGTGATGTAATGTTTGGCCATCTCTGTCCACTGCGGTCTGAGCTTGGTGAAGTCCTCATCCCTGTTTCCGGCGACACATTCGCAGACTTCTTCGAGGTCAAAGGCATTGTAGGACACTGCGTCGGGAAGTTCCCGGTCGATTCCTTTCATTGAGTACGGCTTATATGACACACAGGGGACTTCAAGGAAAAAGGCTTCGACCGCCGTAGTGCATCCATGCTGGATAACCATTTCACTAGCAAGAATCCACGGGTGCACGCTTCCTTCTCGGACAACTTTGAGATTGTCAGAGGAATCGGCCAGTTTTTCCCAAGATAACGAGCTTTCCGAAGGATGCGGCCGGATTATGAAAGTCTTATCCGGAAATCGTCGCCCCAGTGCTTCCACCATCTCCAGAAATTTAGGGTAGATTTTTTCATCCAGTTCAAAGGCTTTTCTGGCAACTTCAACATTGCCTTGCAAGCCTGCCTCGATGATCCTTTTAATGGCGTCAGGCCCTTCAATGTTGTTGATCGAAGGGAAGCGGGTGTTGATTAGAATAAAGTCGCCATGTTTCTTTTTCAGGGCATCAACCCTAGGCTGAAAAATGGCCCGCAGCTCACTTCTCAGGAGGTCCATCCGAACATTCCCTACCGGAACCGATTTGTGGTTGAATTGTGGGAATACGGAGCTCACCAGCTCTCTTTGATAATTCCCCCATGTAAGGTGTAAATCGACAATGTCGACCGCTTTAGTCGTCACTGCCGTAGTATATCTTTCCGGTATCGGGGTTAATGCCTCTTCGTCGTTTACAGCTATCCGATGTCCGAGACGGCTGAGGGCCGTATGCAGCTTTGGGTAATCCGTGTGCAGGCTTTTGTCATAGAAAATGCCGGGTGTTCCAAGTTTGGCGACTCGGCGGATCATGTCTTCGTGCCCGAACGTAACCTTGAATCCTTCCAGCGCCGCAAGGCCGGCAAGAAAGGCTTTGGCTTGTAACTCTCGCGCGGTAATTTCAACAACAATATAAAGATTCATAGTGATCGGTTGCAATGGGGCTTTATTGATAGCTGCTTTTGGGACGAATCCCTTTTAAGGCTGTTTTGCAGGCGTAATTCAGATATCGGAGTTTCGTGCCGAGTTTGGCTTCTTTCAAATCGTATCTGAGAACTGTGGCGATCCTTGGAGTGTATTTAACCAATTCAAACAGAGAGTTGTGTGGCAACCGGCAGAGAAACTTGATGAGAGTCTTGCTTGGTACTTTGAGATATAATGGGGCGAGACATGTGAGATTCTGGATCTCTTTTATGTCTGGTGTGGAAATGTTTGGTTTGGCAATAGAGTAATTTTTGCCTTCGATGCCTTCGAGGCATCCTTCCTTTCGTGCCAAATCCGTCAGGGCCAGGGAAGGGAGTGGGGCAAACATGCTGATGGTAAGAAAATCCCCATCGACAGCCCTGTACATATCCAGGCTTTCAATAGCGTTGTCCAAGGTCTCCTTGGGGAAACCCATGATGAAGTTGCAGCCGACCCTGAGGCCGTGCTTTTTTAGGATTTTCATTCCATTCAGTATAGCCTTGTTGGAAAGGTTCTTGTTTAGAACGGTATTTCTGAGATATTCGTTCCCGGATTCAATTCCAACCGTCACTTTGCTGCACCCAGATGATTTCAGCAGACTGGCAATTTCGTCGTCAACACAATCAAGTCTTGTTGTGATGATATAGGGAAGACCCACGCGCTTGCTGTAGGTTTCAATAAAATCTTGAAAAAAGGCTTTGGAGATTGTGAATGTACTGTAAGTGAAATAGATCATGTTTGCTGTTGGATCAATTTTGACCAAAAGCTCACATATCTGTGTCAAGTATTCAGCAGAGTAGTACTTCGGAAGTTCTACATTTTTCCCAGCATAATTCGCTTTGTATACATGGTTGAAGCAGAAGGAACAGTTGTTGGGGCATCCTCTGGCGAAGGCTACCCGATGACCATATCGAAATGCCCCGGGGTATTGCGTAAACGCACTAACGTCCGGAAGAGGTAATTGTGAGAAGTCAACGTATTCCGTTGGCTTGTTCACTATTAACTTGTCATTTTGATATACAGCTATTCCGTCTAGGTCTGAAATATCTTTTCCCGTTTCTATCGCATTTAGGACATTGGGCAGAACAATCTCTGCATCACCAATGACAAAGCAGTCAATATGGCTATTCTGCGCCAACGACTCTGGGTACATAGCTGGCTGTACACCTGCCATAAATATGAAAGTGTTTGTAAATCTGCTTTTGACTTCACGTAGCATTGCCATAAGGTGAAAGAAATTATAATCCTTGTACAGGTCATAAACATCCGAATAGACACCTATGGCCAGTGGTGTGTTTTTATCCAACTCGTCATACAGATTATTATGCTCATGTTTAGCACTTAGCAGGGTCGGATTGTAACCTTTATCACGGAGAGTTGCTATGGTAATACCCAACTCCATTATGAAAGTGTTGTCTTTTTGGACAAAAACAATGTTTTTCATTTATGCAAACCTGTTAAGATGTGTGAATTCGGCGTGTGGTCACTTGGATATTGAGTGTGAGACAATGGGGGGCCAAGTGCGTCGTTCTTACGTAATTTCAGATGGCCGGAGCCACATCTCCTTACATCCAAGCGTTTGTTCCGTCAAACCTGTGAATAGGGACATTTCAGTAAACAGGACGGGGATCTCAGCGGACTATTGTGTTGACTAAAGAAACGATTATAGCGCATTGTCTCCCTTCCGTATGGATATCCCCATTTTGAAAAGCGATACTGCCAAAATTAACACGTGAGTGTCGAATTTTTCCCATGTCTTTCAGGGGAAATTCTTTGGCGTGCAAGAAAGAAAATCAGGAGAAGATAATGACTCCATTTGCCGATTCCATGTTCAATGAAATTACTCGATGCCCTTGGTGTAATTCCGAGTCGAGAGAAGACTGGGGGGAACCCCAAGACGGCATTCAGGCGGTTGAATGCTCCAAGTGCGGCTTAATTTACATGGGTAAGATGCTGAATGCTGAAGGGTTGGCAAAGTTCTATTCCGATCATCTTAGTCAGGTTCACTTGGCGGATGAGAACAAGCGCCAACAGCGTGAGTTGATGTATCAATTGGAATTCAAGTATATTCATGGGTTCACCGGGCCTTGCTCCGTCCTTGATGTGGGGTGTAGTGGGGGGTATTTTTTAGACGTCTTCAAGGAACAGGGGTATGAAACTCTGGGAGTGGAAATAGGGACGGAAGGCGCAGCTGAGTGTGGGAAGAAACATTCAGTTTATCAAGGCGATTTCGCCTTTATGGATTTTGACAGAAAGTTTGATCTAATTGTCTTTCGTGGGGTCATAGAACATATCCCACTTCCTAAAACATACCTTGAAAAAGCTCTCAGCTTATTGAATGATGGCGGGTACATCTATATCACCAGCACGCCAAACGCCCAAAGTGTTCCTTGTAGAGTGTTTAAGGACAAATGGAGGCTGCATAATCCTTTGCCTCATTTGATGCATTTTTCCGTGCGGCATTTTGATGAATATTTTGCAAGCCATGGCTTTTGTAAGCGCGGCGAGCATTTCTTGTATGAGGAAACGCCGTATGCCAATATTGAAGAAGATATTTTGCTCGTTGCAAAAGCCATTGAAGCGGTCCGAGAAGGCAAGAAAATAGATTTTGCTTCACCTCCTTTCTACGGTGTGATGATGAGTGTTGTATACCAAAAAGAAGGTGAGCAATAAATCCGCAAGTAAGTCGATATCAATGCGCAATATAATGATAACCGGCATGTTCCGCTCGGGGAGCACCCTGCTTTCCAAGCTGATGAACTTTCACTCGGAAGTCGTTGTCGCCAACGATTCCTTCCTTCATTTCTTCCGCCGGTTTCGCGACAGGGCCTACAGTTCGCATGCCACGCATGACTGGACGCCGGGCGGTCCGTTCAAGGACAATTTCTTGAATCCCAATGTGGCGGCGCGGTTGGCAATCGCAGGGAGTGATCTGTCGGAGCGCCTTTCGCCTGAAGACCTCGACGCACTCAATAACAGGGTGGACGACACCACGGCAAAATTTCACCCTGGCCTGCTGGAGGATATCGCCAGGATCTGGGCGGATACGTTCGCCGGATTCTTCGAAGAGCTGATGGTTCTGGTGGCTAGGAGCTACCCGAAGCAGGGATGCGCCGACCCGGTGGTCGGGTTCAAGATGTCCTGGCTTGAGGAGTTCATCCCTGCCATGCTCAGGGCCTTTCCTGATTTCAAGGTGCTGTTGCTCTACAGGGATGTCCGGGCCGTTGCCGCCTCGCAGAACGCGAAGGAAGAAAAGCGTCCTTATCTTTTCTATGCCCGCAACTGGCGCAAGTCCGTTGCCAGTCTGATCGCTTTCACCAATCCCGCTTCCGGTCTGGCAGACCGCGTTCTTCCCGTTTGTTATGAATCGTTGGTCGACGAGCCGGAAAAACAGGCCCGCCGTATTTGTGATTTTCTCGGGCTGGAATACGATCCTGCAATGATTGATGTCTCCTCCAACGTGGACCAGACCACTGGAACGAATTGGGAGTCCAATTCGTCCTATGGACAGCAGCAGGGCATTTTCACCTCCTCCGTGGACCGATGGAAGCAGACGTTGACGCCGGATCAGATCGACTTTCTCGAATATCTGTGCGGCCCTGAATTGCACTATCTCGGATACGAACTGGTAGGGAGGCACCGTACGGCTTCGGATTTCCCTCTCCCCGACATGGAGCCGAATGAAGCCGAACTGGTTTCCTGGCTCCGGGGCGAACCCGAGTCGGCGCACCTTACGGATGCCTCCAAATGGAAGCAGGTGTTGGAGAACGAGGAAATGCGGCGGGCCGTATTGGCCGGCAGCGAGTCTCTGGACGGAGACGGCGTGGTGCAGTTTTTCCTCTACCCGGAAGCGCTTGCCGTCTTGAGCGAGGCCTACGCCGATCTGTCCTGATTTCTCCTAACTTCGAGTGCTCAGGAGAATCTCTTTTCCCGCCGTGTCGTGGTTGAAGAGCAGATCAATGACACTTAAGTGAGAGATGAAAGGCAGTCCCTTGCCCTTGTTGAACTGCGCATATTCCGGATGGGTGTAGTCCTGGGTCCGGAATTCTATGCCGTGAGGACCGAAGTCCGCCTCGCCCGTGTAGGTCGCCGTGGCATTGTTGGCAAGGTAGAAATCCGCACCGATAGCCCCGCAGATGTTGATCAGCTTCTGTTCTTTCTTTCCGGGAACATCCAGGTCCGAACTCAGGACGAGCTTTGTCCCGATTCCCATTTCTTCACAGAGCCAGCTGATGAGGGCAATATTCAGGTTCCCGACGGTCATGTTCCGGAACTCGTCCAGCTTTTCACTGATCCTGTCGAACCACGGCGTGAAATACGGCGTGCCCTGGTAGGTATGGCGGATGCTGTTCAAGTGATTCTGCACCCAGTCGGAGTGCTCTGAGATGCGGACGTCCTTGATGGCCTTCATCTGGTCTTCTTTCACCGCCGGAACAGTAAGCCACTTGGTATCTTCGGTCGTCGGGCCGCTACGAATGCGGTTTCGGTTCTTCCATTCGCGTTTAATGAACTGGACATCGTCGAGAAAGACAAAGACATCCACGCGGTCTATCATTTCGAAATAGCCTACCCAAGGCAGGTAATGGGGCTGGCAGATTGCGCAACTCAGGCTCATATTAAATCAGGTCTCCGTTGAGGATGGCCCCTCTCAGGCGTTGCATGGCCGGGCTCTGCCAGGCCTCCTGGATGGTGCGGGATGTGATGTTGCCCAGGACTTTGTCGCTGGCAGGTGTCTTGATGTCCCCGTTTTCGGCGAGTTCCAGAATGGTGAACACGGCCTCCTCCGGCGTGAGCGTATTGGGAAAACGGGTCACTTTGCACTCCCTGGCCACATCAAGACTCAGTTCCCGGTCCAGCCGTTCGCGGCATGGAGCGGGCAGGGTCTCCGGAACCGTGAGCACGGGCGGAAAGAGGGCAGCGTTGTTTGTCTTGAATCCGGGGCGGCTGGTTGAAGAGACCTTCTCCGCCGCTGGGAGGAAGCGGACACGTTGTCCCACACTGGGCGGGAACCCCGCTGCCGCACGGACGGCCATGCGAACCAGGGCTGCTTCCAGCAGGAAGGGGCCGAAGGGCGCGTTGGGACCATCGTATTGAAAACAGGCATACGGTTCGTCCAGGTCCCGATGGGTGTAGAGTAGTCTTCCTGCCACGTCCGGATCGGGGTAGAGCGCGCCGCGCGGGGTGTCCGGCGTTCGGACAGGTTCCTGGTCGGAAATGAGGAGGTCTGCATCCAGGGTGTCGTCAAGGACAGTGAAGCCCATACGTTTAAGGACTTCTGTCATGGCTTCCCTGACATCCGTTTCACGAATGTCGAGAGCAATGCGGCAGGCCCGCACCCAGTCGGCCAGGGCCTGATGCTGGATGGCGACAGGCTTTGCCGCAATCCCCTTTTGGGCAAGGCAAAGCCGTCTGTAGTCCAGGTCGTAGTCCAGGGTGAGGAATAGCTCGGACAGGCAGAGCGGCTCTGGGGCGAGCTGGTATCGGATGCGGAATGACCCCGTATTGTCGAAACAGAAATTTTCCACGTGTTCGCGGTGCGTTTTTTCGGTCGCTTCGGTGGTAATTCGGTCCATGGTTCTCATGGTCATGACCACCGCGCCGTATCCGAAGGGATAGGTTCCGAACTCGAACGGCGTGACGATGTCGGCGTCGTTGTCACATAACTCTCGGACCGCGTCGTCGATGACCGGCGGCATGAGCAGGGGATTGTCCGAGCAGACTCTGACGATGACGTCGGGCCTTTCTGGCAGGGCGTTTATGGCGTCGGCCATACGGGAGACCACGTCATTTTCGCTGCCCCGCACCACCGACAGGCCTTCCTCAGCAGCTATTTCGGCCAGGATGTCGTCCAGCGGATTTGTCGTGGTGGCAAAGACGAATTGGTCCACAAGGGCGCATTTTCGGATGCGGTCAAAGACCGAGCGGATGATGTCGGTCTCCCCGAAGGGCAGGATCATCTTGTCCTTGAGACGGCTGGACCCCATGCGGGCGACGATGACAGCCGCAACTTTTTCCCCATGATGCATTATACTGTTTCCTCGCCGAAAAGGAGATCCAGGACGCGGTCAGAGCCTTTCCCGTCAACGGCCTTGAGGGCCGCTTCCACAGTTTGTTGGCGACTTCCCATGGGCAGGAGCTGCGTTATCAGCGATGCGAGTTCATCCGGCGTGGTGAATCCCATGTATCCGGCGGAGGCCATGCCCGCCTTGGCATGAAATTCTTCTGCGAGGGGAATCTGGTGCCATTGGGTGGCGATCATGATCGCCGGGGTCCTGGTTATGGCGGACTCCAGTTTGAGATAGCCAGCGCTGACGATGGCCAGGTCGGAGTTGAAGAGCATCTCGTCCATGTTGTCCACCCGTCCGAGAATTTTTGCCTCGGGCAGGATGGCCTGGAGGTCCTCGCCTAATCTGGTGGCTGCGGGGCCGAGGATGAAGGTCGGAGTGACCTGCGGAAACCGGGCCAGGGCGTGCGCTGCCTTGAGATAGGCCACATCATAGCGACCGCCGCCGAAGGCGACCAAGGCGGTGCGCACCTCACTGTTGAGGGCGCGTTCCTTTCCGATGTAGCGGCGGTAGGCCGGAGCGAACATGAAATAGTCGTATCCGGTTTCGAACCGAGTCGCTGGCGAGCTGATCGAAATATTGCCGAAGCTAGGCAGGTCCTGGCCGCAGATTACCAGGTCGCACTCGTAGGTGTGGTCCAGCAGGTCGTCGAACACCACGACCTTGTCGGCGAATCGCTTCAACAGGCGCTGGCGCAGGTGATGGCATTCCAGCATTTCCATTATCACCAGGTCGAAGCGGCCAAGGGCTTCGAGGGCTGCGCCTTCGTCCTCCAGGGAGACTTCGTCAGGCAGGCCCGTGACAGGGTAGCCCCGGCTCTCAATGAACGCGGGCACCTCTTTCGGGCCTTCCACCAGGAAGTGTATGTCCGTTTCACCCCGCTCCTTGCAGAGATCGGCGAAGGCAGCCAGCCTGAAGACGTTGCCCCATCCCTGGGTCGGGCCGCCGCGGGTGCGGAAAAGAATCCTGTTTGCCATCTAGTCCGTGTGCCTTCTGAAGTCGTACATGTACTCCTCGGCCTCGCATTTGACCACTTCCTGTCCCATGACCCGTTCCGCCTGGCGCACCTTGAACACCATTTCCTTGAGTTCGTTGGGCGTGAGGGAGAAGAAGTTGTCGGACTCGCGCAGCTTCTGGTTCACGGTGAAGTGCTTTTCGATCATGTTCGCGCCTGCGGCAACGGCCAGGGGAGGGACGTAGGTGCCGTGGGTGTGGTCCGAATGACCGACGGGCCAGTCGTAGCGTTCCCTGAGGGCATGTATGGTCCAGAGGTTGGTGTCCTTGCGCTGGGCCGGATAGGATGAAGTCGTGTGCAGGATGACCGGTTCGGCACCGTGCTCGGTGATGATCTTGATCGCCTCGTCCACTTCCTCGTTGGTGGCCATGCCACGGGTGAAGACCACGGGCTTGCCCTTGGACGCCACATGTCTGAGCAGGACCTTGTTGACCAGTTCGAAGGCCGCGATCTTGTAGCCCACGGAGCCGAGGGACTCAGCGAAGTCCGCGCTGTCCGGATCAAAGGCCGAGGTGAAGACCGTCGCGCCTAGGGACTTGGCGTATTCCCAGAGCTCCGCTTCCTGGTCCCGGGTGAACTCCCATTCCTTGAGCCATTTGATGAACATCTTGCCCTTGGGGTTCTTGATCGGGTCGTATCGCTTTTCCGCGATGTAAGTCTGGAACTTCAGCAGATCCGCGCCGCTTTCAACGGCGGCGGCTATCATTTCCTTCATGCGGCCGAAGTCGCCAAGGTGGTTGACGCCGAGTTCGGCGACGATGGTCACCGGGTGGCCGTCACCTACGGTGAAGTTGCCTAGTTGGACGGATTTTCTCGGTTTCATGATGGTCCCTCGCTTTTTCAGGACTGAGCGTTGTGGTTTCCAATCCTACCTGACTCACATCGTTTGTGGCACGGTGCTGACTAGCAATAGTCTGAAACGTAAACAGGCGCAGTACGTTCCGCTTTTTGGGCATATCCAGCGGAGTAGAACTGGCCCTGTTTTTAGTAGGCTCTGTATGGTAGCCCGTTTTGAAGGCGGAGTCTGCACCAGGCTTTGCGTTCGCCTGGTGCGGACTCCGTTGCTGTCGTTCTATTTTTCAGCAGCCTTTGCTTTCATGTAGGCGAAGGTCTTTTCCAGGCCGTCTTCCAGAGTCGTGGTCGGCACCCAGCCGGTGAACTTCTCGAGCTTGGAAACGTCGGGAACGCGGCGGTCGATATCCTCGTAGGATTTGCCGTAGTATTCGGCGTGCGTCATGTATTCCAGATCGATGGGCTTGTCGCTGACCTTCTGGACGGCCTTTGCGAATTCGAGGATGGAGGTTTCCACCGGGTTGCCCACATTGAAGATCTCGTTGAAGCACTTCTCGTCGTGGATGAGCCTGTCAAAGGCATCCACCACGTCGTCGATGTAGGTGAAGGAACGGGTCTGTGAGCCGTCACCGTGCACGATCAGGTTTTTGCCCTGGAGCGCGTTCTCGAGGTAGTTGGCGACCACGCGGCCTCTAAGTCGGGGGCCATAGACGTTGAAGAGGCGGACGATGACGGAGTCCAGTTCCTTGGCGTGAGCACAGGCCATCAGGTAGTGCTCCAGAATGGCCTTGGAAGAGGAGTAGCACCAGCGGTTGGTGGAAGTGGGGCCGAGGACGCGGTTATCCGTTTCCTTGAAGGGCACGTTGGGGTTGTTGCCGTATATCTCCGAAGTGGAGGTCAGGAAGAAGAGCTTGCCGGTCAGGCGGCACATCTCGATCAGCTTGATGCCGACGAAGGCGGTGATGTCGATGACCTTGCGCGGAGTTTTGACGTATTGATCGGGCTCGGCAATGCCGGCAATGTGGCAGACGTAGTCGGCCATGTCCACGCAACGTTTCAGAATATCATCGTTTTTTACGGTATCCTGAACAAAGGTGAAATTGTCGTAATCCAGCAGGTGCGGGGCATGGGGGCCGAGGTCGAGGCCGATAACCTTGGCGCCTTTCTTAAGAAGCAATTCACTGAAATGAGAACCGACGAAGCCCATGGCTCCGGTAACAAAGTACGTTTTCATAATGTTATTCCGTTGAGGTGTTATAATGTATTGACGACTTTCTCGTAACCCAGTTCCCACGGGCTTCCGGCCCAGTCGGCGCAGTCGCCGCAGGCGGTTACGGTCTTGAAAGCCAAGTTGAGATGCTCCATACGCGCCCGGTGATAATACTCTGAGTGCCAGGCGTCAAATATCGAAGTTTCACCCAGGGAGCGGTAGGAGGTCTTGTTCTCCCAGTCGATGGGACAGGCTTTGAGCACGCCGTCGTAATTGATGACGATCCGCCTGAAAAAGTGAGGGCAGGGCCAGCGGCGTTGGATCTCGGCGTCAGCCCGGGGGGTATCCACCAGATTGACGTTGGAGATGAGTTCCCTGACCAGCACTTTGTTGACCTTGGGCTCCCAATATTCCCTGAAGGCGTCCACTTCGTGCAGGTTGCCTTCCTGCTTGACGTAGCTGACCATGACCTTCATTTCCGGACGTTGTTCACGGGCCAGTTCTATGAACCGGTTCACATTTTCATAGGTCTTCTTGAAGGAAAGGCCAACGCGGATGTTTTTGTATGTCTCCTCGGTGGCTGCGTCGAGGGAAAAGTCGACCATGAAGATGCCGCTGTCAATGACTTTCTGGGCCATTTCTTCGGTCATCAATGAGCCGTTTGTCGTCAGACCGACCGGGCCGACGTTCTTGGCTCCGCAGTAATTCAGCATTTCAATGATGTCCGGGTGCAGGAGCGGCTCACCGTCGGCGGTAATGCGTACGAAGTTCAGAGGCTTGTCCGTGCATTCGTTCACGACCTGCTTGAAGTATTCCAGGGGGAGGTGGCGTTTGGCGCCCCTTTTTTCCGGGAATACCGTGGAGTGCGGACAATGCACGCATTTTGCGTTGCAGACGTTGGTCACGTCGAACATTACGTATGTGGGGAAGTCGGCGCACTCCTTGGATTCAAAGCCGAAACCGGCGGGCATGAGCCGTTCGTCCACAAAGGCGCTCTCTGTCGATGCCTCATATTTGGGCGGTGCCACTTTCGTGGCTCTGGCCTTGAAGCTTTCGAGAGATGGTGACGTCGGCATTTCCTCGAAGAAGGGGTGACCAGCCTGGTAGCGACTTTCTGCAAGAGACGTCTCGAAGTCCGTCAGGGGACGCGCATCATATCGGCATATGAATTTCAAGGGGTTTGCAAGGATATGTGCAACGAGTTCTTCCGGTCCCTGTGTCCAAGAGCGGATTTCGTCGTTCTGCAGGGATAAAGCGCGGCAACCCATGCCGACGGGCAGGCGGCAGTGTTCGAACTGGGTGAAGTAGTCCCAGCCGGTTCCAGCCTGCTCCAGACCATCGGTAACGATTGCGGGGTCGAAATACCATTGATTGGGGTTAATGAAGATGATGGTCGAGACGTCATTGCTCTTCGCGAACATCTGGACATCATTCCAGTTTGAGCAGACAGGGAGTCCTGTGGCGCCTGGGATTTCTCCCCAAGTGGCAACCGGACCGATTTGCTGAGCAGCTTGAACCCAAGCTGTGGAAGGAATAGCCGTATTGGGAGTGTCAACGGTTGGAACTATGAGTATCATCATTGTCGTATCTTTTTGTTGATGTTGTATGAGCCCGTCGGCTAGCACGGAGACGTGAGGCTGGCAAGCTTAGTCTTGCAGGCCATGCCGCCTGGCGCGAAAGACGAGAAGGTAAATGCTCCACGTGATGCCTGTGGTGATGACATAGGCGGACAACAGCAGGCAGCGAATGCCGAGAGTCAGGGCAGCGGCTACCTGCGGCGTAAGGCCGTTGTTTACCATGATTCCCATCCAGGTCCAATCGAGTGCTCCCAAACCTCCGGGCATCTGGCTCAATATCCCGGCAAGTTCGGCACTGGGAGCTCCCCAAAATGCAATGAGGCTCATGTTGGTGAACCCGTAAGCCATGATGATGGCGGTGTAAAAGAGGGCGCTTGTTGTGAATTTGGCGGTACTGAGCAGAAACAGTTTTCTTGCAAGAGCAGGATTGAGAATGCCGGTCCGTTGAAGTCCAATACATTTTTCGCGAAGAGGCCCCGGCACCAGCTTGAGTTTGCCCATGAGTGAGGCGATCCAGATTACAATGCCCAGGAACAGTGGCATGAGCAGAATGATTGCAATAACTCCAAGCAGGAAGCAGAGCACAGAGGTCATCCATTGCATCTTGAAGAAGAAATGAAGGAGTCCCGAGAATACGAGCAGACCCAGAGCAATCAGGTCGAACCCCTGATCCCATAGAAAGAGCCCTGTGGTCTTGGCGATAGGCATGACTTCCCTTCGTTTCATGGCAAAGGCACGGGTTGCCGCATTGGCAAGGGTCATCGGAAGAGCTTGCCCCATGAACACTGCAAGGCAGACATATCTGAAATAGTATAACAGTCCTAATCGCTTTGTGCTCTGGGCCTCTGTGACGAGCTGCCATTTGAGGGCTGATAAAAGGAAGACACAGGACAGGAGGGCGAGACAGAGAAGGACCAGTGCAGGATTAAGAGACTGGATGGTGTTTCTGAAGTCACTCCAAGTGAGTCCGGCGTGGTGAAAGATCAGCCCAAAAAGGAACGTCCCTATCAGGAAGAGAGGAAGGGCGATGAGCCAGCGCCGGGTCATTGTGCTTCTTTGCCCGCCAATGACGAATACAAAGCGAGATGTCGGTCGGTTACAAGGTCCCAGTTGAATGTCTTTTGGGCCAAATCCTGTGAGTTTTTCCCTATGGTTTCTGCCAACTCGGGATTATCGAACAGCTTGACCAGGGCTTTTGCTATATGCTGCTCCGGGTCTTTGTGCGGAATGATGACGATGTTTTCCCAGTCCTTCAGGACTCCTTTGCCGTAGGCATTGATATCCAGCATTCCCATTACCGGTTTCCCCATAAACATCGCTTCGATGTTGGCGTTCGCCAAGGAGTTTCTTCCCTCGGGATCAAGATCAAACCACATGGAGTGGAGATCGCAGAGTTTCAGGAAGGCAGGGATCAGGTGGTGCGGTTGCTTCCCCGTGAAAATGACCTCTTTTTCGAGGCCAAGTTCCGCAACGAGGTCGAGCGTGGGTTGGTAGTTCCTTGCGCCGATGATGATCAAACGTGACTCCGGGTGGGTTCTGAGCACTTTGGCAAAGCCGCGAATCAGGGAAAGCCGATTGCGCAAATGATGCAGGTGACCGACGGAGAGGATGACTTTTTTCCCATGGAGTTGGTATTTGTCTCGGAGGGCATCCACATCTGCAGCGGAGGGTTGTTGAGGGAGGTCTATGGCGAGCGGAATGAGTGTGCCGTCTTCGCGTCCAAACCGTGAAGCGAGGTACCTGGTGCAAGAGTTGTCCAGATCAACCACGGCATCTGCTTTGGATACCATGCAGTATCTGAGAAAAGTGGCGTCGATTGCTCCCAGCACGCCATTGTAGAAGGGGTTCGGATGACGGATGATGGAGTGGATCGTCAGAGCCAATGGAAGTTTCAGCCGGTTGGCAAGATAGGCGCCATTGAGGGCCATGTCGAACATGTGGTTGTGAACATGGATGAGTTGGCAGTTGTTTTCCCTCAGCTTCTTGCGCATGAAGGATATGTTTTTGGGAAACATGGTCATGCTGATCCATGGGAAATTGACAGCAATGGGGAGCTTTGGGAATTTGAAGCACGGGAGTCTGTAGACGTCAATCCCGTCCATGTTTTCGTGTTCGGGAGCGTCCTTGCTGACATGTGCTGTAAAAACGGTGACAGCTACGCCCCGCTCAACAAGTTTATTCGCTAATGTGCTGGAATGAATGGACGAACCTGTTGCCAAGGGAGGGAACAGGTTCGTCATCATTGCCACTGAGTGGATGGATTGAGTCATTGTCGTCTGATAAACAGTTATTATTTAAGCTCGTTGTTTATTTCTATCACGCTCTTGATGACATATTCTATTTGGTCGTCTGTCATTCGTGCGTACATGGGGATGGTCAAGGTGCGGTCACCGATTCTTTCGGCAACAGGGAGCATGCCTGGCTGACAGCCGTATTTTTGCTTGTAGAAATCAAGAAGATGGATCGCCCTGAAGTTGACGGCCACCCCGATTTCTCGTTCCTGCAGCATGGACAGCATATCGTCCCGCTTGCCGAGTGGAGCCCATACGGTGAAGAGGTGTCTGGCGTGTTTCGTATTATCGAGCACAGCGGGGAATTCCACTCCCGCTTCTGAAAAGGCGCTTTCATATCTGCTGCAGATGTGTTCCTTTCGTTGGAGGCGGTCCTCGATGATTTTCAATTGATGGATGAGCAATGCAGCCTGAATATCGAACATATTCGCCTTCCATCCCAGAACCGGCATGTCCCAATGCTGGTATTTGGCCGTGTAGCGATCAGCAGCAGACTTGCTCATGCCATGCAGACGGAGAGCGGTCATTTTATCTGCGAGGTCAGAGTCGTTGGTGACAATGGCGCCACCCTCGCCACAGGTAATGTTCTTCGTGGCGTAGAAGCTGAAACACGCAGCAGTGGAAAGCTCGCCGGGTTTATACCCATCCCGCTGTCCTTCGACGCAGTGGGCACAATCTTCGATGACGTCGAGCCCGTGGCGATTTGCTATGGCGGCGATGGCCTTCATGTCGGCCATTTGTCCGTACAGGTGCACGGGGATGATCGCCTTCGTGTTTTCGGTGATAGCTACTTCCACCAAGGCCGCATCCATGTTGCCGGTCAGTGGTTCTGAATCGACAAAGACCGGGGTGGCGCCGCAGTGCTCCACGGCGTTGGCCGTAGCGATAAAAGTCATTGCCGGAACAATTACTTCATCTCCCGGACCGATTCCGAGTGCCTGAAGAGCGAGGAAAAGGGAGATGGTGCAGCTCGTCGTGCCCAGACAATGCTCGGCGCCGAGGTATGCTGCGAAATCAGCCTCGAATTGGCGGGTTTTTGGCCCTGTTGTCAGAAATACGGACTGAAGAGTCTCTGTTATGGCTTCTATTTCTTCCTGGCCGATATTATGGCGATAAAATTCGACTTTCATTATTTTAATAGCCTCCCATCGAGTTTGACTTCGGAAATGACCCGATCAGCTTCAATAAGATACTTGTACCATTTGACGGTTACTGATTTGTCGTCAAAACGAACCTTGTTCATCTTCAGGGCTTCATAGATTTCCTGAGCCCCGTCAACCGGCGCGTATTGCGGTTCAAAGCCCAACACCTTGTTTATCTTGCTAAACTGGACATTGTAATCTCGTCGGTCCGGGTCGCTCAAGACATGGTTGACAGCAACAGGGAACGGCAGGACTTCCCGGATGATGTAGGCAAGGGTCGATATCTGATAATTGTGTTCATTCCCGCCAACATTGAAGATCTCCCCGTTGACAGTACCCGTGTCAGTCTCAAGAACCGTCATGAAAGCGCGAGCGACGTCCCTGACATGGACGAACGGCCGCCATTGTTCGCCACCGCCCGTTATCTGGACTTCATTGTTTGCGAACGCATGGTAGGTCATGATGTTGACCGCCAGGTCGAATCTCATTCTCTTGGAGAGGCCGTACACCGTGGCGAGGCGAAGAGCAGAGACGCAGAAGTCGTCATCGGAAAGAGCGAATGCCGCATTTTCCGCTTTTATGTTGCACTCGGCATACGTGGTCAACGGCTTGGGCGACGTCTCTTCCGTGCTGGCGATGCCCGTTCCCGCACCATAGACACTGCAGGAGCTGGCCAGGACATAGCGCCGGACCCCCGCCTCTTTGGCTTTCTGTGCGATTCTGCTACGGCCCTCGAAGTTAATGGAGGTGGTCAACTGCCCATCGAGATCTCCGGACGGGTCGTTGGATAGAGCCGCTAGATCACATACGGCATCGACGCCTTTGAATAATTCTTTTTCACAAGACCTTACATCACCTTTGACAAGGGTGAAGTTGGGATGATCGAGGGTTTCACCCAGCAGTGCTTGACCGAAAAAATATCGGTCCAACCCGATAACCTTGTGACCGTTTTCCAGAAGAAGGTCTGTAAGGGTCGTGCCGATATATCCGCCTGCGCCGG
Organism: Pseudodesulfovibrio cashew; assembly: GCF_009762795.1. NCBI lineage: Bacteria > Pseudomonadati > Thermodesulfobacteriota > Desulfovibrionia > Desulfovibrionales > Desulfovibrionaceae > Pseudodesulfovibrio > Pseudodesulfovibrio cashew. The sequence continues at coordinate 2,741,846 of NZ_CP046400.1, forward strand.
TGATTAAAATCGTACTCATAGTCACCTACTGTTTGATATAGTTGCTATTCGATGCTTCCAGTTGCTGGAATATTTCCGTTAGATATTCCTGTGGAACACCATGTCCAAGCTGGAAATGGTGTACCCTAGCTTGCTGTACATTCGTGTGGCCGGTACGTTCTCCATTTGGGTAATGACGGAGAACAGATTGCAATCGCTGTACTTTTGTTCAGCTGCAAGAATGAGTTTCCTGGCAATCCCTTGCCTTTTGAAAGGAGTATCCACGGCAACGAGGTCAATGTCGAAGACTCCATCTTCGACAATGAGCAGCAGGAAGCCGGCAATCGTGCCCTGGCTTTCCCAGACCAGCATGTCGGTTCCCCTGTTGCCACTGAAATAATTGGTAGCCCATGATGCGTTGAGTTCGTCCGCATAAGGCCGGAGCTTTTCGTCCAGATGGAAACGGTCATAGCTGTATGATTTTAACGCTATATCCCAAATCCTGTTCTTGTCTTCAGCAACGGCACTTCTGATGTTCGCGTAAGTCTCGCCCTGGGTCGCCTGCTCTTTTTGAAGCGTGACCTGTGTATTAATGAATTGAAATCCGTTGGCCAGCAGGGCATTGGCGCCCTCAATGTCGGATGATGCAATTTTCCCGAACACAAAACGAGCGTTCGGTGGTACCGGAGAGAGAGTCCTCTCGTCGTACCGGATTTCAGGATCAAGTCTATAGGCTTGGCAGTGAATGTGGGCTGTAAGCCAGGGATCTTCGAGGTATGCGTTCATCGAGACTTTAACTATCCTTGCCGGTTGGCAGTAATTTTTGAGCGTAGGAGTTTTTTCTGTCAAAATGAATTGTTGCGCCAGGAGGACTTGTGCTGTCGCCTCCAGGGGGAACATAAAGGCATTTGAGCTTGTCGATTCTGATCAATTCTCCGTCTAGGTAGGATGCAATCTGTGTTTTGTCATGCAAAAAAAGCCAGACAAGACGATTCTTCTCTCGTTTCATAGCCATCTTGATGTGATCTTCCCTGATGCCTTTAGGTTTGATCTCGACATTGAACAGAGTGTAGAATAACCCTTCAATATAATTGGGGTTCCATGGCTTCCATTCCAGAATGATCGGAGTTTTAGATGCGAGCAGTGGAGCAACGACTTGTTCGTTTTTTGTCACTTGAACTATGGCATTGGTGCTTTGGATCTTTTTGGCTGAGAATCCTGCGAATGCGATAAACAGAATGATGAAAAGAGAGGTTGCCAGTCTAGGGAAGCGGAACCGCAATTCGAAAAGAGAATTGCAGAGGAGCATGAGGCCGAAGGGGGCAGCTGTCATCCAGTAGCGTGATGAGGGCCACGTGGCTGGCTTAATCGGGTTTACCCCAGCAACCATGTAGACCAGTAGAAATACATATCCAAGGTAGAGAATGGAAATCGCCTTCCAACGCTGATCTTGAGTTTTCAGAGTCGCAATTGCGGAAATGATAGTCAGGATGAGTACCGGAATCAGGCCTCGCAGTTTTTTGAATTCAATAAAACGCAGCAGGTAGTCTGTTATTGAAAGGCTTTCGTGCCTAGCGATGGCTGTTTGTGTGACTACCCCTATCCGCCCCATCACGTTTCCCGTGTCCCACCAGAAGAAGGCCCATTCCAAAAGGCAAAGAACCCCAACGGAAACAGCAAACAGGATGAGTGGTTTGACTTTGCGGGATGGAAGAAAAATTAACAGCGCCAATCCCGGAAAGACGTATACAGCGGTGAGTCGGGCACTCCATATGAGATAAAAGGCACAGGCTGCCATGAGGATGTAGCCGGTGTTTTTCCTTTCATGCCATGCAAGGATTGCCCATATGGCTATTGCCAGAAAGGTAAACTGGAAAATGCTGGGCCAGAGTTGACTTCCCGACTGCGTCAACTGTGGAAAGAGAATAGTCGTGATGGCGACGATTATGCCAAATCGTTCGTTCTTGAGTTGGGCTCCGATGAGATACATGAACACGGAGCCCACGGAAGCCGACAAAATCGGCAGAACGTAATACAGGGCTGGCTTGTTGCCGAATAATTCCAGAAGTCCCCATAGGGGCATCGTGATTATTAACCTGGCTGTGTGATGGGACCATTGAAGGTTTTCAATGCCGTATTGGAGTGAGCTGGCAAAGTCCCATCGCATGCAATTGTCACCGCCGATGTCGACGTACTCTGCGGTTATTATCCTAACTGCCACGCTGAGTATAAAGAGCAGCAGTATTGTCCGATTTTTGTGGGGAATCAGGGCCGTCTTGGGCATGGAGAATTCCTAATAGAGACACTGTTTGTTCGTCAAGTCGGGAGAACGTGGCTCCGGGGTCTTTGTTCGCGACGAGCAGCATACTGAGTTAAGTTGAACAATGAAAGTGCCAAAAAATAAAAAAGCGCGCCACGGAGAATCCCGTGGCGCGCTCCGATAAGTCTTTAATTACAAGATCTGGCTCAGGAAGAGCTTGGTGCGGTCGTTCTGCGGGTCGGTGAAGAAGTGCTCAGGGGTGCCCACTTCGACGATCTTGCCTTCATCCATGAACACGACCTGGTCGGCCACTTCGCGGGCGAAGCCCATTTCGTGGGTCACGACCACCATGGTCATGCCTTCCTTGGCAAGGGTTTTCATGACGTCCAGGACTTCGCCGACCATCTCCGGGTCCAGGGCCGAGGTCGGCTCGTCGAAGAGCATGACCTTGGGGTCCATGGCCAGGGCGCGGGCAATCGCCACGCGCTGCTGCTGGCCGCCGGATAGTTGGCCCGGGTAGTTGTCCGCTTTGGCGTGGATGCCGACCTTGTTTAATAGGGTCATGGCCTTTTCCGAGGATTCCTTCTTGCCGCGCTTGCGCACCGAGATCTGGCCCACGGTGACGTTCTCCAGCACGGTGAGGTGCGGGAACAGATTGAAGGACTGGAAGACCATACCCACTTCCATGCGGACCTTGTTGATGTCGGTCTTGGGGTCGAGGATGTCCACCCCGTCGATCATGATGTGGCCGGAGTTGGCGTGTTCCAGACGGTTCAGGCAGCGCAGGAAGGTAGACTTGCCCGAGCCCGAGGGGCCGATGACCACGACCACCTCACCGGGATCAACGTGGTAGGACACGTCATGCAGGGCCTGGACCTCATGGGGCACGAAGAATGTTTTGTATACGTTCTTAACATCGATCATCTTAGGCCTCCGCAGTCCGCTTTTCGAGGTATTGGACAAACATGGACAGGGCGAAGGTGAGCACCAGGTACATGATGCCGCACAGGAACCAGAGTTCGTAGGGCATGAGGCTGGTGGTCACGGCCTCGCGCGTGGCCTTGGTCAACTCCCGAATGGCGATGACGCCGAGCAGAGAGGAGTCCTTGATCAGCGAGATGAACTGTCCGGCCAGGGGTGGCAGAATGCGTTTGAAAGCCTGGGGCAGGATGATTTTGGCCATGGCCTTGGTCTTGGTCATGCCCAGGGAACGCGCCGCCTCCATTTGCCCTTTGTGGATGGACTGGATGCCGGCGCGGACGATTTCGGCCACGTAGGCTCCGGCGAAAATGGCCAGAGAGGCTACGCCGAACCAGAGTTCCGGTATCTGGAACAATCCCATCTTGAGCAGCAGGTTGTTGATGATCGTCCCCAGCACGAAGTACCAGATCATGATCTGGACCAGGAGCGGGGTGCCGCGGATGAGTTCGATGTAGGTGATGGCGGACCATTTAAGACACGGATTGGTGGATATCCTTGCCAGGCCTGTGAAAAGGCCGAGCAGAACACCCAGCACGATGGACACCATACTGACTTCTACGGTTACGATGAGACCCTCAAGGAGCAGCCCCATCCGGCCTTCGTCATAACCGCCCAGCGGGTCGCCCATATAAACGAAGTCGCCTTCGGTGACCGTAAGGTCGGAGCCGGGGACGGTGTAGTATTCCGAGTCGGTGTCGCTCTTGACGATAACGACGGAGTCTTCACCTTTCTTGGTGATGGAGGAGATCTCGCCCTCGATCTCCGATCTCACCTCGACGTGTTCCGTATAATAGAAATAACGCGGGAGCCGGTTCCATCGCCAGATGTAGTCAGTCTGAGTTGTGGCCCAGTAGAATCCGAGACAGCTCCCGACCAGCAGGACGACGTAAACCGCCTTCCAAAAAGTATTTTTGTCGAACCCGCCAGCGGACTCGACTTTTTCCTTGTTGGTCATGCAAATGCTCTGTTGTGTTGATGCGAAAAAAAGGGCCGGGGACCGCCTTTCGGCAGCCCCCGGTTGGGAATAGCTATGCTACTGGATGTCCTTGTACCACTGATCGGAACCGAACCACTTGTTGTAGATGCGGTCGTAGCGGCCGTCGTTCTTCATCTGGCGCAGGAAGTTGTTGAGCCAGTTCAGGAAGTCCGGGTCACCCTTGTTGATGGCCCAGCCCAGGGGCTCGTAGGTGAAGGGCTTGTTCAGGAACTTCATGCCGGCGGCCTTGCCGTGCTGAGCATAGAAGATGGAGGTCATGGGCAGGTCGTAGACGGTGGCGTCGGACTTGCCGTTCATGGTTTCCAGCATGGCCTGGTCTTCCATCTCGAAGGACTTGTAGGTGGCCTTGGGGAAGAGGCGCTTGGCGGCCTGTTCGCCGGTGGTGCCCAGCTTGGAGGTGATGGTGTACTTGGGATCGTTCAGGTCCTTCCAGGAGGTGATCTTGTCAGCGGACTGCTTGGAGATCAGCGCGGTCTGGCCGACGATGATGTAGGGATCGGCGAAGTTGACCTTCAGGTTGCGCTCCTGGTTGACGGTCATGCCGGAGGCGATCAGGTCGTACTTGTTGGAAAGGAGGCCGGGGATGATGCCGTCCCAGGCGGTGTTGACGAGTTCCAGCTTCACGCCCATGGCCTTGGCCATTTCCTTGACCATGTCGACATCGAAGCCGACGACGTTGCCTTTCTTGTCGGTCATCTCGAACGGCATGTAACCGGCTTCGAGGCCAACGCGGAGCGTGCCGGACTGGACGATTTTTTCGAGGGTGGAAGCTTTTGCGAGTTCGATGTCTGCCGCGTTGGCGGACACGGCTGCGCACAGAAGCAGGGACAGCATGGCCAGAATGGTAATGATACGTTTCATCCTTTCCTCCAAATGGAACGTGGTTGTGTTGATATGCCTCCGTTCGACGGCTTCGGTCCGGGTAAACCGTGGACGCCGAATCGTGGATTCCAGACTCCGTTGCGCGGAATAGCGGATAACCGAATACCGCGCGACATTTTTCCATAGCCTGATGCCGGGGAAAAGACAAGGAGGGGGCCGCCTTTCTCTGGCTTTGACAAAAAGGTTAAGGATGTCTGTAATTCTGTTTTTTTGTTATTTTTTCGTATAAAATTCTCAAACGATTGTTTCAGTATTGTGCGTTTTGATCAAAATTCTACGACATTCGATATGTCGCGTAAAAAAGGAAAAATGAATCAATTTGAAATGTAATGCACTTACTCTCCTCTTCAAGGTGTGGTAGGGATTGGACAAGCTTTTACGAGTGAAGTTTTCTTATGTGAAACAGGGGTTGCCATGCATTCGGAACGAATTCTTGTGGTGGAAGACGATCCTCTCGCCCGTCTGGACATCCAGACGGCGCTGGAAAGGGCCGGATACGAGGTTGCCGGCATGGCTGCTTCCGGCTGCGAGGCCATAGAGATGGCGGACTCGCTGCGTCCGGACCTGGTGCTCATGGACATTCGTCTTGAAGGGGATATGGACGGGGTCGAGGCCGCACAGGAAATCTCCCGCCACCAGGATCTTCCCGTCATTTTTCTCACTGTCTACGCCGACGAGGAGACCCTGCGCTGGGCCAAAGCCTCGGGCCCTTTCGGCTATCTGCTTAAGCCCGTGGATCACAAGGAACTCAAGTCCGCCATCGAGGTGGGGTTGTATAAGCACCAGATGGAACGGGAACTCAAGCGCGCCAAGGAGGCCGCCGAAGCTGCCAGCCGGGCCAAGACGTCTTTCCTGGGGACCATCAGTCATGAACTGCGGACTCCCATGAATGGCGTGCTGGGCATGGCGGAACTGTTGCTTTTATCCGACCTGGGGCCTCCCTACAGGGAAAACGTACAGCTCATCAGGGAATCGGCCATGTCCCTGCTGTCGGTGCTGAACAAGATCATCGATTATTCCAAGCTCGAAACCTCCGCACTCAAGCTCCGGGAACTCGATTTCCGCTTGGAGGATCTGGCGACCGGCCTTATTTCCCAGTACGAGAAAACCGCTGAGGCCAAGGGGGTGGAGTTGGGATACACCATATCGCCGGACATCCCCGGATGGGTCTGCGGCGATTCAGGCAAAATTCGGCAGGTCCTTGGCAACCTGCTCAATAATGCGGTGAAATTCACTGAAAAGGGTAGGGTGGACGTGGAAATTCATCCTGCATCCCTTGGGGCTCTGCCTGTGGGATCGATGGGAGAATTCGCCGTTGAGGTTCGGGTTCTAGACACTGGCATCGGGATTCCTGAGGAAAAGTTGGAGGCCATGTTCGATTCCTTCACCCTGGCAGAGGACCATCTGAGCCACACCAGCGGCGCGTTGGGACTGGGGCTGGCCATCGTCCAGCGGTTGCTCACGCTGCTGGGGGGGAACGTGTCGTGCGAGAGCGAGACCGGGCGCGGGAGCACCTTCTCCTTCGTCATTCCCCTGAAGGCCAGTCGTTACGAACCGCAGGGCAAGGCCGGGACCTGTCCTGTCAAGGAGCGCAAGCTCGACGGCGTGCGCGTCCTGGTAGCAGAGGACGATCTTATCAACCAGCGTTACATTATGCGGCTGCTGGAGAAGATGGGGGCGTCCGTCACCCTGGCCGAGGATGGCGCGCAGGCCGTGGATGCGCTCCGCCAGGACGAATTCCACGCCGTGCTGATGGATGTGGAGATGCCGGTGCTCAACGGCATAGAGGCCACGCGCCTCATTCGCGATCCGCAGTCAGGTTGCCGCAATCCCGACATTCCCATCATTGCGCTCACGGCACACGCCATGTGGGCCGACGAGCAGCGCTGCCTGAACGCGGGCATGGACGATTACGTGCCCAAGCCGGTGGAAATAGATACCGTCGCCAGCATGATCCTTTCCATCCTCGGGCGGAATCCGTGATTTGTGTCATTGACGTGGCATCGTTCGGGGAATACTGATCAAAGCACGGAGTCGATACGTTACATGAGCGATATAAACGGTCCCCCCTCGCTGCTGCCCGGAGGCATCTACAAGGTCTTTTTCGTAGTCCTTCTGATGTTCTCCCTTTATCTCGGTTTCTCCCTCATCGAGCCCTTTGTTCATACCCTGATCTTTTCCACCGTGCTGGCCGTGCTCTTCGCACCGGTGTACAACTGGGCGCTGGGGGTGGCCAATGGACACCGGGCTGCAGCCTCGGCCATGACCGTGGCCATCATCGTCTTTTGCCTGCTGCTGCCCATGACCTTTCTGATCATCGCGCTCATCAGCCAGGGGGTGGAGTCCCTGGCGGCCCTCAATACTTGGGTCCTGCATGCCAATCCGGACCCGGTCGGCAATCTGCACGTGCTCGACAAGTACTTGGAGTGGCTGCATAAGGAGCTCCCATTTCTACGCCTGAATGAGCTCGATATTCAAGGCAGCATCATCCAGTATTCAAAGGAATTCGCCCAGGCCATGCTCGCGGCCGGGTCCTCCCTGGTGCGCAATGCCGCCAAGCTGGTCCTCCACTTCCTGCTCATGGTCTTCATCCTCTTTTATTTCCTGCGCGACGGCAGCAAGATGGTGGAGTATCTCAAGCATCTGTCGCCGTTGCGTCCGAGGCAGGAGGATTACATCATCGATTCGCTCAAGCGGGTGGCGCGAGGTGTCCTCATGGGCTGCCTGCTGGTGGCCGTGCTGCAAGGTATCGCCGGCGGCATCGGGTTGGGCGTGGCGGGCATCCCCGCCTTCTTCTGGGGGGCGATGATGGCGCTGGCCTCGCTTATTCCCGTGGTTGGCACCGGCCTGGTCTGGGTTCCGGCCGTGGCCTATCTCTTCCTCATGGGGGACTGGAAGACGGCCTTGTTTCTGGCCCTGTGGTGCGGTATCTTCGTGGTGGGCATAGACACCGTGCTGCGGCCCATATTCATGAAGGAGGCCTCGCGGGTTTCGACCTTCTACATCTTTCTCGCCATCCTGGGCGGTGTGTATTCCTTCGGTATGCTCGGCATTTTTTACGGGCCGTTGATTCTCAGCTTCGTCATGGTCATGCTGCATATATATATGGAAGAATATGCCGACGATTTGAATAACAAGGAGGAAACCGGATAATGCCGCTACGGCCGTCTTTGTCGATAGTTGTCCTGTTGATCGCTTTTTCCTGTCTTTTTGGCTGTTCGGGAGGCATGACCGTTTCGCCGCCGGTGGACCCGACGCCTGCTCCGGCCCCTGCCAAAGCCGTCCCTTCCTATGTTCCCATATCCGAGGAAAAGGCCGAGATTCTCTCTGAGGACCTTTCGTTTGGTTCTCAGGGCCTTGAGTCATGGGAGGCCATGAAGCCCGGCCTTGAGGACAGTCTTGGATATATCCTTGACCGCCCCGAGAATGCTGTCTGCGTTCGTCGTCCCGGACTGACCCTCACCTGGGGGCAGCTCGGAGACAGCGTGGCGGAACTGCTGGCGTTGCTGCCTCGGCTCGAAGGCGAGCCGGAGCTGGTCGGCGAACGGTTCCAGTGGCTCAAGGTGGCGCCGGGGACTCTCCTGACTGGGTACTACGAGCCGTGGCTGGAGGCTTCCCTGACGCGTCAGGGGCCGTTCCAGTATCCGCTCTATGGCGTGCCCGACGACCTGCGGGTCATCGACCTGGGCGCGTTTCACCGCCGATGGAAGGGGCAGTCGCTCGTCTATAGGATGGGTGAGAAGGGCATCAAGCCGTATCATGACCGGGAAGCCATAGACGGGGAGGGCGCCCTGGATGGCGAAGGCAGCGAGATCGCCTGGGCCAAGGACCCGGTGGACGTGTTTTTTCTCCAGATTCAAGGGTCCGGACGTCTGGTCCTGCCGGATGGAAGGGTCAAGCACATCCTGTATGGCGGGCGAAATGGCCGCCGGTATGTCTCGCTGGGCAAGGTATTGATCAAGAAGGGGTATGTGCCCCGTGACGAGATGTCCATGCAGCGCATCAGGCAGTTCCTCGATGCCAACCCGGAAAAGGCCAGGGAACTGATGTTCCGCAATCCGAGCTACGTTTTCTTCAGGCTGTCGGATAAGGGGCCGTACGGGGCCATGGGCTCCATCCTTACTCCCCGGTTGAGCGTGGCCGTCGACAGGAACATGATTCCGCTGGGTGGTGTCTGCGTACTCAAGACCGCTCTTCAGGATTCCGGGAGAGGGGACGCCGAGGACTTTCTTTCCCTGGTGCTTGCCCAGGACACGGGCGGGGCCATCCAGGGGACGCGAATGGACCTGTTTTGCGGCTCCGGAGAAAAGGCGGAGTTGCTGGCCGGGCACCTGCAGGAGGATTCCGAGGTCTTTCTGCTGGTCAGCCGCCGGGTCATGGAACCCGCGCTAAACAAAGGATAAGCCGTTCCGTTGCCGACAATTGTTCGGCCATATCGAAATCAAGAGGACAGCAATGCAATATGTCGCGCTCTTCCATAAGGAAAAGAAAGGGTATGGAGTGACCTTTCCGGATTTCCCGGAATGCACTACTTTTGGCGAGGACCTGGATGAGGCCGTTGATCAGGCGCATGAAGCCCTGGCCCTATACCTCGAGTATTTTTTGGAAAATGGCGGGACATTACCCGACCCCACCCCCAAGAAATCCCTGTTGGCGCTTCCGGAGAACAACGAGAGTAAGGCCATCAACATAGCCGTGCAGGGTGACGGGTCGGACTTCGAAGAGTTCGAAGTGACCATGCACGCCCATCTGCTTTCGCGAATTGAGAAGTACTGTACCCTCTATGGTGTGTCTCCGGCGGATTTTTTTGCCGTGGCCTCGCGTGAGGCTATCCGGAACGACGTCTTTTCCGAGTAGAATCCACTTTTTTGTATCTTTCTTCTGCGCGCCGGCGGCTTTTTAAGTCGCCGGGCAAATCGTTACGCTCAAATCCTTTTTTTTCTCTTTCTTTCTGGGAAAATAGCTCAAATTACAAATTTGTAAACAAATAGAGTGCCTACAGGGTTGCGGCCATCGGGGTTTTAGTCTACGTTCATCTGCCGGGCTACACAGTACATATGCGGCTGTTCTGGCGGGAATGTTTCCCTGCTGATTGCAAAAATGTGAATAATGTGTGGAGGGAGCCTCGTCTTCAAGGCGATCATTCGTCAAAACGAATGAGAATGCGAGGGATTTCCTGCCCGGGAAGGAACGCGCGCCAGGGATATCCGCTGTGACATCGAAGGTTGTTCGACGTTTTTCGCAACAATGTCGCAAAAGGTTCCGGCCGCCGATTAACTTCTAACTGTGGAGTGACTTGAAACAATGTGTCGTTTATTTGCGCTCACAAGCCGCGACCCGGTTTCACCCATGCTCGCCATCGACGCCCTCAATGTAATGAAGGAAGGGCATGACGGATCGGGTGTCGGGTTGTACCTCAGCGGTCTTGGCGGCCCCTTTGAAGACCTGAAAGAGTATCCTGTCCTCTCGGGCATTTTCACCGACGCCGGTCTACGGCGTCTTTCCGAATACATGACGGAGAAGGGCTTCAGTTCCAAGTATTCCGTCATGTTCAAGCCGGACACCGAACCGCCGGTGGGCACTCCCAAGCGTGGCACCTACGCGTCCATTGCCTATGAATTGCCTCCCGAATGGAAGGACCTGGACAAGGACGACCTCGGTGAGCGGCTGGTGAAGACTCGCCTGGAACTCCGGGCCGAGGGTGAGCAGACCGGCGACATCATGGTTTTTTCCTTCTGGCCTGATACCATCATGATTAAGGAAGTGGGCGACCCCATGGCCATCGGAGAGTACCTCCAGTTGGGACGCGAAGAGATTCATGCCCGCCACATTCTGGCCCAGGGCAGGCAGAACACCAACTACGCCATTAATCTCTACGCCTGCCACCCCTTCTTCATCGAGGGTATCGGCACCATGACCAACGGCGAGAACACCGCCTTCATACCTATCAAGGAATACCTCCAGTCCCGTGGTGTCACCGGATACCAGGGCTACCAGTCGGATTCCGAGGTGTTCACCCACATCGCTCACTTCACCACCAAGAAGCTGGGGCTCGACATCTCCGCCTACAAGCACGTCATCACCCCTATGAATGACGATGAGATGAAGGACCACCAGGACCGGGAATTCCTCTCCAGCCTGAAGAAGGCCTGCCGCAAGCTGATCATCGACGGCCCCAACTGCGTGATCGGTTGCCTGGAGAACGGAACCATGTTCATGGCTCAGGACCGCAAGAAGCTGCGCCCAGGCGTGGTCGGCGGCAATCCCGAGCTCGGCATGTACGCATTCTCCTCGGAGATATGCGGACTGAATGCTGCCATTCCCGATCGTGACAAAAGTCAAGATTTCCAACCTATGCATCTCGATACGGCCATCGTAGGACCCGATTGCCGGGAGGTTGTCAAATGCTCTCAGAAAGACCCATTACTCCTTCAACGCTAAGCCGCAAGGACTTGCCCTGGCAGGTCAAGTGGGACATCCAGACCTGCACCAAGTGCGGGCGGTGCACCTCTGTCTGTCCGGTCAACGCCATCGAGCTCGGCGTCTTCCGCAAGCGGGAGATAAAGACGTCCATGGGCTTGAACGCCAAGCCTGTGAACGAGTTCTCCACCTTCTACGGCATCCGTCAGCGCACGGACCCGGCCTACGCCTGTATCGGCTGCGCCATGTGCAACATGGTCTGTCCCAACAACGCCATCGAGCCGGTTCGCCAGGAACATTCGACCACGCTCCAGTTCCAGAACAACCGCGGTGGCCAGTCCCGGACCCGTGGCGGACGCCGGAACAGCGGCGAATCCCTGCTGGATCAGCTCAAGTTCATCCGCATCTCCATGCTCACCGACCCGGCCCTGGACGCCGGGCGTCATGAGTTCGATGTGCGGACGTTGCTCGGGCGCGTGCTTTCGCCCGAGAACGAAATCAAGTGTTTCAACGAGAACGGCTGGAAGCCGCCGGTCCGCGAGATTTATCCGCTGGTCATCGGCTCCATGTCTTTTGGCGCGCTTTCCCCGAACATGTGGGAAGGTCTCCAGATGGGCGTGGCGTATCTCAACGAGGAATTGAACATGCCGGTGCGCATGTGCACGGGTGAGGGCGGTTGCCCCCCGCGCCTGTTGCGTTCCCGCTTCCTCAAGTACGTCATCCTCCAGATCGCGTCCGGGTACTTTGGCTGGGATGAAATCATTCACGCCATTCCCGAGATGAAGGTCGACCCCTGCGCCATCGAGATCAAGTACGGCCAGGGCGCCAAGCCCGGCGACGGCGGCTTGCTCATGTGGTACAAGGTGAACAAGCTCATCGCAGCCATCCGCGGCGTGCCCCAGGGCGTTTCCCTGCCCAGCCCGCCCACCCACCAGACCAAGTACTCCATCGAGGAGGCCGTGGCCAAGATGATCCAGTCCATGTCCATGGCCTGGGGATTCCGTGTGCCTGTCTACCCGAAGATCTCCGCTTCCTCGACCTCTCTGGCGGTGCTCAACAACCTCGTGCGCAATCCGTACGCCGCAGGCCTGGCCATCGACGGCGAGGATGGCGGCACGGGCGCGGCGTACAATGTGTCCATGAACCACATGGGCCATCCCATCGCCTCCAACCTGCGTGACTGCTACAAGGCGCTGTGCGTCTCCGGCGCGCAGAACGAGATCCCGCTCATCGCGGGCGGCGGCATCGGCAAGAACGGCAACCTGGCCGCCAACGCCGCTGCGCTGATCATGCTCGGCGCCTCCATGGTCCAGGTCGGCAAGTACGTGATGCAGGCCGGCGCCGGTTGCCTCGGCAGCGAAAAGGATCGCTGCAACGTGTGCAACATCGGTGTCTGTCCCAAGGGCATCACCTCCCAGGACCCGAGAATCTACCGTCGCCTCGACCCGGAAAAGGTCGCCGAGCGCGTGGTCGATTTCTACCTGAGCTTCGACACGGAACTGCGCAAGGTCATTGCGCCGTTGGGCCGCTCCACTTCGCTGCCCATCGGCATGTCCGACGCCCTGGGCGTCAGCGACAAGCACGTGGCTGACCGTCTTGACATCAAGTACGTGATATAACTCGAAGCTTCTGGAGTATCGGAGTAGAAAATGGCTAAGAAAATACATCGAATAGACGGTCACGAGGACGGCGTTCGCATCGAGTCGCGCATCCTCGAAGAGCGTATCCAGGCCGCCGTCCGCAGTGGCGCGCGTAAGCTCGAGATCGACGCCATGGGCCAACACGGCATCGGCGGCAGGCTCTGGATTTCCAAGGAAGAACCCATCTCGGTTACCATTACCGGTTCGCCGGGCCAGCGTGTGGGTTCCAAGGGGTTCCCCGGCACCACCATCGAAGTTATGGGCCCGGTGTCCGACGACGTCGGCTGGCTCAATGCCGGTTCCGAGATAGTGGTCCACGGCAACGCCAGCAACGGTGCCTGCAACGCCATGGCTCAGGGCAAGGTCTTCATCGCGGGCAACATCGGCTCGCGCGGTATGACCATGACCAAGACCAACCCGCGTTTCGAAGCGCCCGAGCTTTGGATTTTGGGCTCGGTGGGTGATTATTTTGCCGAGTTCATGGCTGGCGGCACCGCCGTGGTTTGCGGCCATGAGGCCCAGAATCCGAGTAACGTGCTCGGCTACCGCCCCTGCGTAGGCATGGTCGGCGGCCGTATCTTCGTGCGCGGTCCCATCGACGGCTTCTCCCAGACCGATGCGGTCATGGAGCCCATCGACGACGCCACGTGGGAATGGCTGACTGCCAATTTGGCGGAATACCTTAAAAAAATCAAACGTATCCGGTTGCTCAAGCGGCTCACCAAGCGTGAGGAATGGCAGCTTATCCGGGCTAAGACTCCTTTTGAGAAAAAGGGCAAAACCCGTCGCGCCATGGGCGATTTCCGGACCAATGTCTGGGACGCCGAGCTGGGCAAGGGCGGCATGATCGGCGATTTGACCGATCTGGACCGTTCCCCCATTCCGCTTGTCGTGCACGGCGATCTGCGCCGCAGTGTTCCCGTATGGGAAAACCGCAAGTACATGGCTCCGTGCCAGGCCTCCTGCCCCACGGGCATTCCCGTGCAGCAGCGATGGCAACTGGTACGTGACGGCCTGATGGATGAGGCCATGGACCTCGCCCTGGCCTACACGCCTTTCCCGGCCACTGTATGCGGCTATCTTTGCCCCAACCTGTGTATGGAGGGCTGCACCCGGCCCACCCGTCAGGGCATGGCTCCGGTGGATATCACCAAGCTGGGCAGGGAAGGCTATAAATCCAAGGCTCCCAAGCTGCCGGAATTGTCCGGCAAGCGTGTTGCCGTCATCGGCGGCGGCCCCGCCGGGCTCTCCGTGGCCTGGCAGATCCGCATGAAGGGACACGAGGCCGTGGTCTACGATACGGCCGAGACCCTGGGCGGCAAAATCACCTCCTCCATTCCCAACACCCGCGTGCCCAAGGACGTGGTCGAGGCCGAGGTGAAGCGCGCTGCCGAGGTGCTGCCGCACATTCACCTGCAGCAGGAGCTCAAGACCGAGGAATTCGAGGCGCTCAAGGACGAATACGATTACATCGTGCTCGCCTGTGGTGCCCAGAAGCCTCGCGTCATCCCGGTGCCCGGCCATGAGCGCATCTATCCGGCCCTGACGTTCCTCAAGGACGCCAAGAAGGGCAAGGCCAAGATCGGCAAGAAGGTTGTCATCATCGGTGCAGGTAACGTGGGCTGCGACGTGGCCACCGTAGCCGCTAGCGTCGGTGCCGAGGACATCACTCTCATTGACATCCAGGAACCCGCTTCCTTCGGCAAGGAACGAAAGGAAGCCGAGGCCGTGGGCGCCAAGTTCAAGTGGCCCTGCTTCACCAAGGAAGTTACGGACAAGGGCGTCGAGCTCCAGTCCGGCGAACTGCTGGAAGCGGATACGGTTATCATGTCCATCGGCGACGCCCCGGACGTGGACTTCCTGCCTTCCAACATCGCCCTGGATCGTGGTCATGTGGTTGTCAACGACGACTACCAGACCACCGATTCCCGGATCTTCGCCATCGGCGACATTGTTCGTCCCGGCCTGTTGACCCATGCCATCGGCCATGGCCGTCGCGCCGCTGAAGTCATCGACGATCTGTTCAACAACAGGCGTCCCCTGTCCGACACTCGCGACATGATCGACTACGCACGCATGACCCTCGAATACTTCGACCCGCGCGTCATCGAATTCAGTGACGCCAACCAGTGCGGTTCCGAGTGTTCTTCCTGCGGTTCCTGCCGTGACTGCTACATCTGCGACACGGTATGTCCGCAAGCGGCCATCATTCGCAAAGAACTGCCCGATGGCGGCTTCGAGCGTGTGGTGGATGCGGACAAGTGCATTGCCTGCGGCTTCTGCGCCAATTCCTGCCCTTGTGGCATTTGGGATATGAAGACTCCCGCGCCGCTGGAATAGGTTCGGCATCTAGACGAAAAAACAGGGCGGCGAGGTGTTCCTCGTCGCCCTTTTTTTGCGGATTGATAGCGGACTCGGCTTACAGGTGGCCCTTGTAGCGGTATTGCTTCTGACCATGCTCTGTGATGCGGTCGTATTCCTGCTGCTCCTTTTGGAGTTGGCGGTTGATATAGCTGGCTCTTGCCTTGATGGTCTGCCATGCGGTTTCGCAATTTAGGTCAGTGAGAGAGAGCAGGGTGCGGTCAAGCTCTTTGGCCCATTTCCTGGAGATGGCACCATGGATTTCTTCGTGGATGGTGTAATGCTTGATGATGTCTCGCCACCACAGGCGCGTGTTGGTCGATTGGTGTTGGGCCAGGCGGGGATACTTGTAGGTCAGGTTGAGAAAAACGGTTACCTTGTCCACCCCGCAACGTCCGCCTTGCTGCTTCAGCCGGATCTGGTACTTCAGATCTGTTTGGGTGAAGGCCGGGACAAAGGAGCCGGCTTGCTTGTAGGGGGCGCGTCGCTGCAGGTTCCTGAGAATCTCGGTTCTGGTAACGCCGGCGATGGAGTAGTAGTCCTTGATTTCTTCCTCGACCACCTCGGCAAAGGCCGGCGTGGCAAACAGGATGAGCAAGAGTAAAATGGAAATACGCTTCATGCATGAAGCATAGCCGGAGTTGTCGCGTCAGGCAAGAAAAGGCGTAGGGGGAGGCTGTCAGGGAGCCGGAACAGATGGCGGCACGACGCCGAAGGCGTGCGTTGTGTCGTCCGGGACGGGCTCCAGGCCCTGGTTGCGCAGCGCCAGTTCTTCACGTGCGATATGTCGCGCCGACTCACAGTAAAAGAAATCCGGCTTGCAGATGAGGTCGGCCAGGGCCGTGATGCGGGTCTGCGGCGGGATGGCGTAGCGGGCCACATCAGCCTCGAAGCCGGTGGCCGAAAACCGCCAAAGCTTGTCCGCGTCTCGGGTCAAGCCGTCGTTTTGCGAAAGGAATCCGGGTCTGGTGTCGTGCCCGGATATGATTTCGACGATCTCTTCAGTGAGCCTTGCGGGATAACCTTGGGCAGACAGGATGGTCGCCGCGATCTCAGCTCCAGCCTCCTCGTGACGGAGCCGGACGGCCCGTTTGTTTTCGGCTGTGGCGGTGGACGCAAAGATGGACATGCGTTCCTCCCTGCTCAGGCTGCTCCACCCTGTATCGTGCAGGATGATGGCCGGGATGACCACATCTGCGTCACCTTGTTCCAGTTCGAGCAACCGGATCGCGTAGGCGAGCGTTACTTCTGCGTGCCCTTCGTCGTCCCTCTTCGCCTGGAAGGGCAGGGCGGCGACCCAGATGCGTTGGTGAATGGATTTCATGCTCAGGCGGTTGTGTCCGGTTGTGCTGTGATAGCGAGGTTTCCTGTTGAGAGGGACAAGGACGGATTAGGCGCGCTTGCCTCAAAATGTCAATGGTCCACTTTCCGCTTCATGACTTTGTTGCCATCCGGAACCAGCACCGGCTTACTCTCCGAAAGAGTATGATTTTTCTTGACGAGTCACATCGGCAGGCCTACCATTTGTTGAACAAGCAACAATATAATGTAACAGGTTGATATTATGGAAGGATTTCTATTAACGTTCTATACTCAACAGAATCGTATGCATGGTGATCTTCAGGTCGCCAACTGGATTCTTGAAGAGGCGCGGCAACTGGGTATTCGAGGCGCGACATTGGCTACGGCCAGGGAGGGCTTCGGCCATGACGGCCGTTTTCATTCGGAGAATTATTTCGATTTGGAGGATCGCCCCCAACAGGTAGTCATGGCTGTCACCGAAGACGAATGCAATCATCTTCTCGGCAGATTGGAAGAAAACGGGCCGCGAGTCTTCTATACCAAGTCCAGAATCGAATTCGGATTCACAGGGGAGCCTGGCGCAAGCTGATTCCCTTTGCCTTTTATCACTTCATGCCGGATCTTCCGGTTGATTTTTTGCCTTATCTCACCTCACGCCTATGCGGCGTTTCAAGGAAGCAATTATGATTGGACCGATAGTCAATGCGACGGCGTTGCTCGCAGGCAGCGTTGTCGGGGCCTTGCTTGGCCCGAAACTGAATAACAACCTGCGTACCTCCCTACCCCTGGTTTTCGGCTGTACCTCCATGGGCATCGGGATGGTCATGATCATCAAGGTCAAATTCCTCGCTCCGGTGGTACTGGCCATTGTAGTGGGAACCGTGCTGGGCGAACTCATCCGCTTCGAGGCGGGCATCCAGAAGTTGGCAGGAAAGGCTCGTACCCTGATTGAAAAGCTCACCACTCCGGCTGAGGGGATTTCCCAGGAGGAGTTCCTGGACAAGTTCGTGGCACTGCTGGTGCTCTTCAGCATGAGCGGTATGGGCATTTATGGTTCCATGACCGAAGGTATGACCGGCGATCCGACCCTGCTAATCGTCAAAGCCATCCTTGATTTCTTCACTGCGCCGATTTTCGCCTCCACCATGGGCTTCACCGTCGGCATCCTGGTTATCCCACAGATAATAGTGCAGGGGCTTCTTTACCTGAGCGCTTCTCTGATCATTCCCCTGATCTCACCGGATATGCTCGCCGACTTCTCCTGCTGCGGCGGCATTATTCTTCTGGCTACGGGATTCCGTATCTGCGGCATCAAGCAGTTCCCCATAGCCAATATGCTGCCTGCGTTGCTGCTGGTCATGCCTTTGTCCCAAGCCTGGGCTCATTTTCTGGGTTAGGTATGACGGGCGGACCTCCCTGGGCTTCCATGGGGAGATTGTTCCCCATGGCCGCCAAAGGGGCATAACAACGCCACGCATATTGCTGTGAGGAAGGCTCCTGCCAGGTTCATGAACAGGAATATACCTGTCATCTTCCAGCCGAAATAGCCGACCAGCACCGGAACGAGAACCGGTTTGATCGATCTTGCGCACATGAAGTTGGCAACGTTGAAGGATGAGGCCCCCTTGTCCTTGAGGCTCTTGAACAGGGGATACCAGGCATAGATCGGGCCCATGGAAAGGATGCCTGCCACTGTGGACAGAAGTACGCCCTTTGGACCGGATTCCCTGCCGAGCAGCCGCGAGGCCAGGGACGGGGACAGGTAGCGGTTGAGCAGTATCATCATGGGTAGGGCCACGCAGAAGGGCAGCCACAGTTGGGTGAATATCCGGCCGCAGGCGCGCAGGGCGTCGGCGGTCATGTCCGGATCAACGAGAAAGGCCACGCCGTAAAGCGCGGCGCAGGCCAGGGGGAAAAACCATGGTTTGAGCACCCGGAGCGGTTTGGAGGAGCGGGTGGACTGACTCACAGCACCCCTCTCATCCATGAGCCCATGGCAAAAGACAGCAGGACGGCCATGATGAATCCGATCAGGTTGCGCACCACTGCGAATCGCATGCCGAGGCTCTCGGCCTCCATCGGCAGTTGAACCAGGCCTACGGTAACCCAGGCCATCATCAGGGCCAGGGGGCCGGTCAGATTCACGCCCGCCTTGAGCAGACTCTCGCCGATGACGTAACTGTTGACCGGATTGCCAACCAGTATACTGCCCAGAACTCCACCCCAAAGGGCATCCAGGAAGGGCTTGTCAGGAAACAGGGAAAGCATCCCCTCTTGGCTGACGAATCCTTTAAGCAGCCCAAGTAGCAAAATGATGCCGATAAGACGCGGCAGCAGGGCGTGAAACTGGCGCAGCCCCTTTTTCGCGGCCTCTGGCCATCGGTTCGGCGGCTCCTGAGATTCCGGTTTGTTTTGCTCCTGTGATGGATCGGCCTCCAGGTATTCTCTTACGGCCTGTTCCACATTGCCGGTAACGCCCGTGACCACCTCAATGCCCAGTTTCTCCAGGCCGGCGGCAATATGCGGGGCCACATGGCCCGCCAGCATCACCTTGGCGCCGGCTTCCACCGCAAGCGACATCACTGCGATCCCGGCTCCGGGTCCTTTCTCGGAAGGGGGCGTCAATACTTCGAAAGACATGTCTTCCGATTCCACAACTACCAGGTGGACGGCAGCGCCGAGCGTGTTGCTCACATTTCCGTTGAGATAGGGCTTGTTACTTGGGAGGGCGATTTTCACGAAATCCTCCTGCCTGCCTTACCCGTGAGCGTGTCGAGCCGCTTGTTGCGTTTCAGCATTCGACTCAGGCAGCATCTTCACGCTGAATGGGCAACCCGATGATGAACCGTGTCCATTGGCCTTCTTCCGACCGGACTTCCATGCTGCCCTTGTGCAGGTCCGTTACGATGAAATAGGACACCGAGAGGCCCAGGCCGGTTCCTCGCCCCACCGGTTTGGTGGTGAAAAACGGTTCCATGACCCGTCTTCGGACATGCTCCGGCATGCCCGGGCCGTTGTCTTCGATTTCGATTAGGACCAGGTCGTTGTCCGTCCGTGCCCGCAGGATGAAGGTCGGACTATCATCGCCGTATTCTTTTTCGGCCATGGCTTCGGCCCCGTTTTTCAACAGGTTGAGAAAAACCTGGGTGATTTCGTTGCCATCGCATGTCACATCAGGCAGGTCGCTTTCGTATTCACGCACGACCTGGATTCGCCGAAAATCGAACTGCCGCTGCATGTCGTAGACATTTGTTGCCAGCTTCAGGGCCTCGTCAAGCAGTTCTGCGGCATTGTGGCTACCGGTGCCGGTGGATTCGTTCTTGCGGCTGAAGTCCAGCATGTTGCTTACGATTCGGGCAGCGCGCTCGCCGGACTCTGAAATTCCGTCGAGCATGGTCGGAACATCCCTTCTCCGTAAATAGTCACAGACCGCTTCGAGCGAAACGCCGCAATCCTCTGCCACTCTTCGATTTTTGTTTCCTTCGGCCGAAATGCGTTTCTTTATGTTGTGAGCATACCCGATGACTGCGGCAAGAGGGTTGTTGATTTCGTGCGCCATGCCTGCAGCCAGCCCTCCCACTGACATCATCTTTTCGGACTGGACCATCATTCGTTCCATCTGGACGCTTCGGGACACGTTGTCGATACGGATAACGGCTTCCTTGGAGATGTCCGAACTCAGCGGGAAGACCGTGATATTTTCATATCGGGTCTCCCCGTTTTCATGACGGGGAACCTTGGACGTCTGCCACGGCACATGCTCCACAATGCTGTCTTTGATCGTACTCATATAAGGTGCAAGCCAAGGAAGTATTTCAACAACGTTTTTACCCATGGCCTGCATCGTTGCTATGTTGGTGCTCTTTTCGGCTGTGCGGTTCATGAGGGTTATGCGTCCTTCCAGGTCAACGCCCACGAGCAGGGACGGCATGGAGTCGATGATGTTGGCCAGGTACTTGCGTATGCGCAGCAGCTCCTCCTCGGCCAGTTTTCGCTCGGTTATGTCGATGAGTGACCCCTCGACGATGACGGTCCCGTCCTGCGTCGTGGCTTGCCGGAAATTGACGCTGGCCCACAACTTCCACCCCTTTTTGTGTTTCATCTGCACATGGTGGCCGGTAATTCGTTTGCCCTGAAGGATCATCCCCATGATCTCATCGCGTTCCGAGGAATTGGCGTAAAGATCATCCTTGATGTCTGTGACCGCAGTTTCAAAGTCTTCCGGAGAGTCGTAGCCGAACATCTTTGCCAGCGACTTGTTGGCGGACAATATCTTTCCATCGAGGGAAGACTGGAAAATACCTTCGGCCGCATTGTCGAAAATGGATCGGTACTTGCGTTCGGAGTAGGTCAGCTCCCGCCTTGTGCGCCGCAATTTGAGCACCGTGCTGGAGAGAATAACAACAAGCAGGAAGAGTACGGTAATCAGAGCAATGCCCGTCCAGATCAGCGCGAAATATTCCCTGTAGAAGGAGTAGGGTTCATTGATGACCACACTGTCAGGCGGCAGCTCCTCCATGGAAACGCCAAACTTATTCATGCCAAGCCAGTTGAATATGAAGGCATTGCCACCGATTTTGACCACCGGGATATCGCTGGCCTTTTCGCCGGCAAGAATGCGTCTGCCAAGTCTGCTCATCTGACGTCCATGATGGTAGCCGCTGATGAGCTTACCGCCGATGGCGTTGTCCCGCAGGTTGAAACGGACCAGGCAATAGACGGGGACCGGTGAGTCCTTGGTCAGCTGCGATCCCAGCTTTTCGTAGGTGAGATATTCACCATTACGATCCTCATAATACACGCCCAGCAGCACCACGGAGCCGGGCTGCATGGACAGGACTTTCTCTCTCAATGCCCTGATGGACAGGTTCTCATTGTGTGTGAACTTGACTTTGTCCTCGTACGGTTTCTGGGCTTTCAGGATGCTGTCATGCCAGGCCCGTCCGGTCTTGAGGTAGTCGTTGACCACATAGATTTCTTTTGTGTCCGGGAATTGCCGGAGTATGGTCTCCACGGTTTCGCCGAAAGAGATGATTTCGGCCACGCCGGTGAAGTCCGTTATGTCCGTGATGGAGTCGTCGGTGAAATTGTTTACTCCGCCAAAGACCACCGGAGCGCCCTTGAACAGTTCGTCTCTGTGCTTCAAGAGGAAATCAAAGGCGTTGTTGTCCGTTGCCAGGATCAGGTCGAGGTCAACGTTCCGGTACTTCTCCTTGTAGATGCGTATCAGCCGGTCGTAAAATTCCTGGCCCCGGTTGCGCTTCGTATCCATGTATTCCGTGTGGACTATTACTTCGTCATTGGGTGGGAGGAGCAGTTCATCGCGTATGCCCTTCTCGAGGTTGTCAACCCAGGACATACCGGAGTGATAGGAGTGCAGGATCAAAACGTGACGGGAGCCGTATCCCTGCACTTCTGCCGGCAGAAGCAGAAACATCAGGACTATGATGGCGGCGTATATGCGGTGCGGAATGTGGAGAGATAGGGGCATGGCTACCATATGAATGCGTGAAAAACTGTCATGATTACTCTATTCAATTTAAGAAGCAGATTGCTCCATAAAAATCTATTATTTCATGTAACCCCGAAAAAGGAAAAAACACAACCGTGCATCGGATGTCGCCCTACAGCAGTGTGGTTGCGAGCAACGCGGTTGCAAGTGTGTTGTTCTCAGTTGAGGACTTCCAATAGAAGAGGTTGCGCCACTGCTTTTCTGTCAGTCGCACCAACTCCGATCTCGGCATTCGTTGGCACCAGGCGGGCTGTAATCAGGTTGGGGAATCGCTTCTTTGAGAAGCTATTGTGTTGCCGGTGCGAATCAGGAGAAAGCAACGAGGTGAATCTGGCGTATTGGAAAAGCAAAAGCCCCTGGATTGCAGGGGCTTTCTAAACGACTTCTGCTGAAGTCGGATTAATTTCTGGTACCTGGGACGAGACTTGAACTCGTACGCCCCGAAGAGCAAGGGATTTTAAGCTACGCGCGATGGGCTTTAATAAGGCATAATAACTGACAATAATGGTTCGCGACCAGTGCTTTAGACGATATACTCTTTTTATCCGGCTTTGAGTGGCCTTGCGTAGCAACGGGCCTGAGAACAGGCCGGGAAAGGAGTAGTCGAATATGCCAACGAAACTTACTCAGGGTATCGTTAACAAGGCTAGAGGTACATACCCAGCTGGCAAGCAACTTTATGACAGTGAGGTTAGTGGCCTCAGGTTGGTTATTGGAAAGAAGTCAGCTTCATTTAAGCTGGTCACAGACCAATGGGTCAATGGGCGCAAGGTAAGGGCCATCTCCGTCACCCTTGGCCGCTCAGATGAGCTTAGTCTCAAAGAAGCTCGTCATCGAGCTATCGAAAATAAGCTTGCCGTCAGAAGAGGGGAGAATCCAAACCTCAAGCCTGTAGCTCGAATGACTCTCAAAGATTCTTGGGAGGACTATCGACAATCGCGAGGAAAGGAACTCAGTCCAGAAACTCTCACTTGGTATGAGAGGAAGCTCCTCGGGCCGTTAAAGGCTTTAATGAATCGACCTCTCTCAGAAATTGGGCGTTCTGAGGTCAGAACTTTACACCAGAAGATGACCGAGACAACGGGGCCTTATGGGGCGAATGGAGCAATGAGGGTTCTCAAGCTTCTCTACAACCACGCTTCCGCAGTCGAAGACCTGCCGCCGAACCCTGTATCCAGAGCTGTCAGGATGAATAAGGAAAAGGCTCGAGATTGGGCTCTTTCACATGATGAAATTAGAGACCTGTGGGAGCGCATCGAAAATAATGATGATCGAATTCGAGCTGAGTGTTGGGCGCTGATGCTCTCGACGGGGCTACGATCCATGAGTGCCCGTTCTGCGAGGTGGGAGCATCTTTCCGAAGAAGGTGTTCTTCATGTGCCCACACCAAAAGGTGGAGCTGATAGAGCCTATGACCTTCCAATACCTAAAGGAATGTATGAGAGGTTGATGAGTCTGAAATCCCTCTGCGCTCCATTGGCTTCCCCTTTTATTTTCCCTTCGCCGAATTCAAAGCACGGCTTTGTAAATATCCGCCGCGAAGAGTCTATGCCTTACTCTCCGCACCAAGCTCGGCATACTTTCAGGAATTTGGCAGTTGAGGCTGGGGTCGATTTTACCACTACCGCATTGGTTATGAACCACAAGGTCCCTCATGTGTCTTTCAGCTACATTTCTCGCAGCCATCTTATGGGTGAATTACTGCATGCGGTTGAAGCTGTGTGGGAAAAAATAAATGATATCAGCTCATAATCGAGGGGCAAAAAACTAGCAAAACGTTTATATTTTTTAGGTTGACAGTTTGTTACCGTTGATTTCTCACATTGGGCATTAGTAGCTTTTCGAGTAGTTTTTTGTCCTTAAAAGTGACTCGTAAAAAGAGAGGAGAAAAAAAATGAGATTTGTTTTTGTTCCCGGATGCCGACGCTATGCGCGGTCTCGAAAGAGAGTCCTTGCTGGTTCTCTAGTGATGGAGGACCCAATTAAACTATGCCCGTCATCTTACGGGATGGCGGGTGTATCAACAAAGGAGTTTTGTTATGGATTTGAACGAGTTATTCCGCCCTGTTCTTGACGCCATCGGAATCATTGATGGTCGTCTTGCCTGCCTTGAGGAAAGATTAGGTTCCTCACCCAGTCATTCTGGCTATTTAACTACACACGAAGCTGCTGAATTTCTCAGCCTTTCACCGCAGACTCTCGAATTATGGAGACACAATTCGGAAGGTCCTCGCTACGTCAAGTTAGGGAGAGCTGTTCGGTACGCTGTGGCTGATTTGATCGAATACATGGAACGTAATCAGATCATGGAGGGGTAGATATGTACTTGTTTTTGCCCTCATCTGCTTGTTTGACTGATCGCACCTATAGAGAGTTTTGTGTGTTTTGTCGGATGGTAACTAATACGCGCACGGTACTTCGCGGGTACAATGATATTCGGGTTGGAGAACCTCCTCGTGAGGTTGCTAAGTTCAATCTTCCTGTATGTCCGGAATGCTATTCGAATTTGAAGCCGGGAAGATTGAGTCACAAGCATAAGCGGCTCCTTTTTAATTATCTCGAAGAGAATGAATAAGGGGAGTAAAAATGACCGATATCGATTGTATTTCTCCTGATTTTGGCTCTATCCCTGAGGAACTGAAGAATGCTGACGCGTGGATTGTTTGGAAGGCAAAGCTCAATGGCGAAAAGCTTGGGAAGATTCCTTACTCTCCGCTCACCGGAAGGCGAGTAGATGCAACTGTCCCTGCCTCAGGTTGTTCGTTTGTAGAAGCGAGCAAGGCATATCGCAATGGTAAGTATGCTGGCTTGGGAATCGTTATGGGCGTGGTTCAGAATCTTGTTGGTATTGATCTCGATAACTGCGTGTCTGCCAATGGGGTAATCGAACCTTGGGCTCAGGAGATTGTAGACTCGCTTGCCACGTATACTGAAATCAGTCCCAGCGGAAAGGGGCTTCGGCTTTTCGGTTACGGAAAGCTCCCTCTTGGTCCTAGGCGGAAGGGAACCATTGAAATGTATGACGAGAAGCGGTTTCTGACAGTGACTGGTGATGTGTATGTCGATCAGATTTTAGGAGAACCATTTTTAATTCGTAAGTTTCAGGATGCTCTTGATTCTCTGTATAATGATGTCTTTGGTTCAGAGACGATGGATGAGAGCGATTGGCAGTTTGATCTTGATGATTTGAGGGGGCTCTCAAGACTTCCTGATGCAGATGTTGTCCGATTTGCTCGTGAAGCCAAGAACGGTGGGACTTTTTCTAGGTTGTATGATGAAGGAAATACCGAATCGTATGGCTCAAGGTCAGAAGCTGATCTTGCTCTTTGTAATATGCTCGCCTTTTATTCGGGGCGAGATCCAGATCAGATGGAACGCCTCTTTAACTCTTCACAATTGTGTCGGTCAAAATGGGTAAATAGGCCAGACTATCGCGAACGTACCATCTCTATGGCTATCCGTTCGTGTTTGTCAGTCTTTGGTCCTCAGGTATCTCCTGAGGATGAATTTGAGGATTTACCCCCAGTAATTGGAGTCAATGATAGTTCCTATGAACTTCCGAACGAACCAGAATTCCCTCTCGATGCTTTGCCCAAGGTAATTTCTGCTTATATCAAGGATACCTCTACTCGTGCGGGGTGTCCCCCCGAAATGATTGCCGTCCCTGTTTTGGTTACTCTTGCGGGGTGTATTGGTAGAAAGCCTCGAATTGTCCCAAAGAGATTCGATTTGGATTGGGATGAGGGTGCTTGTCTGTGGGGAATGGTCGTAGCCCATAAGGGGAGTAGGAAGTCCTCAACACAGAGGAAGGCCCTCGAGCCTTTGTCTGCGATAAATAATCGGTGTCGTAATCGATACAAGCATGAGATGGCTGATTGGAAGCGTGCAGAGGAGGTTCTCAAGACTTCTGCCAAGCATGGAAAGATGAGTTTGGGTGACGATGAAGAAACCTATTTTGATATTGAAGGGGATCTTTCTGAACCTGTAAGGATTCAGCCTATTGTCGAAGATGTAACCATTGAGGCCGTAGCTGAACTTATGCAGCACAACGATCGTTTGACCCTTGGAGCCGATGAGCTCTCAGGATTTTTGAGAAATATGGGGAGATATAACAGGGGCAATGACCGCCATTTTTGGCTTAAGGCGCATACTGGTGGACATTTTTCCAGCAATAGGAAGGGGGGAGGAAATGTTTATGTCGAAGAAGCTTATGTAAATATTATCGGAGGAATCCAGCCCGCAGTCTTGAAAGATCTTTTTTTGGGTAAGAATGGGGTTGATGATGGGTTATTTGAGCGGTTTGGTTTGTTGGCCTATCCCGACAAGCCAATTTTGAAGGGAGATGACAATCACCGAGATGAGATTATTCGAAGTCACTATGCGTCAATTTGCAACAAGCTCTTTGAAACGGATTGGGAAAGTGAGTTGGGACGTAGCAATTCATTTTCGGAGGAGCAGCGTTGTAATCCTGTACGCTTCGAATTGGATGCCCAAGATCTTTTTGATCGATGGTTAGATGAGTATACTGAAAGAATCGCTCGGCTTGGGGATAGCCCCGTTATAGGTTTTATCAGTAAGTCTAGTGGCTTGGTTTGTAGGCTTGCTCTGGTATTGAATCTTACTGCTTGGGCTTCAGGGGAAGTTTCACGCCCTAGAAAGGTGTCGATTGCAGTCCTTCGTGGGGCAATTCGATTAGTCGATGAGTACTTTTTTTATATGTGGCATCGTGCCGTACTGGGACCGCAGGTTGATTGGGTTGCAGGACTTTATCATCGTCTTAAGACGAAAGGTATCGATCGTTTTACTCGTAGAGAGCTTGTTCGGCTGGGCTGGGGGGAACTCAAGGGAGAGGCCATTGATAGGTTTATTGAGGTACTTCTCGTGAAGCGCATGGCAAACAAGGAAGAAAGGAACAGCGGATCAAAGGGAGGACGTCCTACTGTCGTATATCATTTGATTTAGAATACCAGAATTGGTTTTGTCAGTTTTGTCAGTTCGTTTGTTGTGAGTTCGCGTCATGTTTTAGAAATGACACAAATTAAAAAAGCTGTTTTATTGATATTTAATACATTGAATTAATAGCTTAATTTTAATGAAATGTGTTGTTGTTCATTCGTGAAAAGTTAGCTGTCAAAACTGACAAAATACAGATGGGGATCTGAAGAAGGGCAGACCGCTTACGATCGCAAAACAACGCGATATGCATTGAACTGGAGTGGCTACAATAGCAAACCAGGAGATGCACATGCGATATGTATTAGATACTTCGTTTTGCGAAGGATTGGAGAATGGGAAGGCTGAAATCACGAGTCTTCTGATAGAGGTCAATTCGTTTGCCGGCGTAGCTGAGGTAGGAGGGCATACGTATCAGTTCTCATTGTCTTACGGTGTCATGGAGACCGATTGCCCTCGTTCGTTCCGACAAGACCTCGTAGAATTGATTTATATATGTGGGCTCCAATCCCTTCCGAGGGCAATATTTGATCAAATGGACATGTTAATTCCTCCTAGAGGAGGGATGTTTTTTAGAAATTTACCTGGAGCATGAATCTGACAGCTTAACGCGCGCGTGCGAGGCTCTTGTACAAGAGCAAGGGATTAACAATCATCCCAGTGTGCGTCTTAATAGCTAGGAATTGCTAATAGACTGGTATTACGTATAGTAATAAGCCTGTTTAGGGACCTGTTTTGATGATCGTTTTGTCCTTATGGAAGAGAAAAGAATCAGAACGTGGAGAAAATAGAGAAGGCAGACGTCGTGTTTAATGATGACGGTGCATCAAAGCACAGTCATGTGCACAGAATTGCTGTCCTCGGGCTATCTATGAGTGTTTCGGTGGCAGTCGTAGGCATGTATTCGATCGCGGCTACCTAAACGGTCTTCGGCCGAAATCGATAGAATTTGGAGTGGTGATATTCCCGCTAGGCTACACTTACACCGAGTTTAGCCAATCTTGCTGTGAATTCGTCCTGGCTCATAGAGTTTCGTTCGGTTTTCCCTTTGAACGCTCCCACCTTGCAAACCGCATACATTGTTGCAAAACCTTTGCGGTTGTGAATATCAAGCATTTCTTCGGCTTTGGTGTATGAAATGCCGTCGACTAAATACAGTCTGCTCAAATTGATTTCTTCCTGCGTGAGTTTGACTCCGTATCCGCTTTTCTGCATGAAATTCTGTGTGGGGGATACATCAAAGAGGCTTTCTTGGGCGCTATGTCCTTTCGATCTGACATAATCCAAAAAGCTGTTTAAAGTCATTGATCCCTTAGCTTGGGCATCCATAAAACTTAAATCTCGACATGCTTTCATGCTGGCATATCCATTCTTGCCAAAATGACCACAGGCAGTTTCAGCCGCTGGGTAAGATACTCCATCAACTACGTAAAATTTAGCCATCAGCAATTCGTCAAATTTCATATAAATACCTTGCTTAGGTTGATTATGATGTGGGGCGATCTAGTAAAAGCAATTTTTGGCCTAGTCGGATAACATAGCGCTGTTATCACTTTTTAATATTCCAGGGGGGCGACAACAGCTCTATTAGCTCCTGTTCCTTTTGGCAGATGATTTCTCTGTCTTCCATTTCGTGTAACCAAAGAGTGACATTGCTCGTAGCTAGCCTGACTAGATTGTTAATCCGACAATTCGTAGATTGCCCATCCTTATAGCAGTTTTTGGGGGCAATTCTGCCGTATCCGTTATTGACTCGCGTTCTCATATTGTCTGTACATCTACCGATGTATTTCACCTCATCTCCAACGAAATAGGCGTACACACCTTTCTTATTATGAAACTCTTTGTCGACAATGGCAAAGGAGGTGTATTCAAGGTCTCCATAGTCATTGAGAAATAATGTGTAGGAGTTATCTCCATCGTTTTTCAAGTTCATCAAGAATTCACCTAGTGGTGCATTTAGTTCCTCTTGTGAGAGGTTGGAGAAATTTTCTAGCTCTGCAATTTTTTTATAGCGTTTTGCTTGAAGCGTTTTTCCTAACGTGCTGTTGTTTTTTCTAGAGAAGACATCGCTGAATATTTCTTTACTGAATTTTAAAGGGATTCCAGAAAAAATCAAATTGTCGATCTGTCTTTTTTTGTTACTCATACCCCCTCCTACCCCCGTTCGACTTACACGTAAATGAATCAATAGTATGAGATTATTTGTTGGCCAGTATAGGAGGTGGTTTTCAGGGCCAGTCCGTTGGATTTGTGATCAATACTGTTTTTTTTAGAAAGTTGGACGTTGTTTGGGTGGGGATTTGCTGCCACAATCTTTTCAATTTATTGACCCAAGGCTTCGCGTTGGCTATAAACACCTCAAAACAATTGTTTTAGCGTTTCTGTTCCGATCGAAATAATCGTCGTCTTGAGGGCCTCCATGGAAAATCTATTTTTTGAACATCCTATTCTGAATTCTCCTTACGACTACCCTGAACAACATTGGGAACTCGATAAACAGGGACAGCCTACTCAAAAAGTCATAAATCGACGCCGTCAGGCAGACTTCATAACGCCAATTCCCAAGCCCAAGAAGCGGAAGGCCAAAGCCGAACAGGCCAAGATGGTCTTTGACGAGGGCAAGGGGCTCTCCACACAAGAGCAGCAGTATACGGCAACAGCTCGGACCATCAACGCTCTTCGAGAACACGTGGACGCTTGGAGGAAGATTCCTGATCCTGGCGGGTGGAAAGTAACGCCAGAAACCGCCCGCCTGCTCCAGCATTGGAGACACCATAAGTTCAGCGGCATTCGTCCTTTTTTCTGTCAGGTTGAAGCTGTTGAAGTAGCCATTTGGCTTACCGAGGTAGCTCCTAAGCTGGGTAAGAAAGGGAAAGCCTTTCTGGAGGTACTTGCTAACGCCAACAATGACGCGAATCCCGAGTTGATGCGACTGGCTCTCAAACTGGCGACAGGTGCTGGCAAGACGACTGTCATGGCGATGCTCATCATCTGGCAGACCATCAACGCCGTCCGTCATCCGACAAGCAACAAGTTCACTCGTGGATTTCTCATCGTCGCTCCCGGGTTGACCATCAAGGATCGGCTGAGGGTGCTCCAGCCCAATGATCCAGACAGCTATTATGCTAGCCGAGAACTGGTTCCCAATGACATGATGGCGGACCTCGAACGGGCCAAAATCGTTATCACCAACTACCATGCCTTCAAACTCCGTGAACGCATGGACTTGTCAAAGGGGAGCCGATCCTTGCTTCAAGGACGCGGGGAGGAGCTGAATACTCTTGAAACCGAAGGGCAGATGATCCAGCGCGTCATGCCTGACTTGATGGGCATGAAAAACATCCTGGCGATCAACGATGAAGCACACCACTGCTACCGGGAGAGGCCCGATAGTACGGATGTTGAAGACTCCAAGGGGGATGAGAAGGACGAAGCCAAGAAGAACAACGAAGCCGCACGGCTCTGGATTTCAGGGCTTGAGGCGGTAAATCGAAAACTCGGTCTCACCTGTGTCATTGATCTTTCGGCGACTCCCTTCTTCTTGCGAGGCTCAGGCTATGCCGAGGGAACACTCTTTCCCTGGACCATGAGCGACTTTTCGCTGATGGACGCCATTGAATGCGGTATCGTCAAATTGCCCCGCGTTCCTGTGGCGGACAATCTTATCGACAGAAGCGAAATGCCAAGGTTCAGGAATTTGTGGGAGCATATCGGCAAGAAGATGCCTAAGAAGGGCCGGGGCAAAGCTAAAAACCTTGACCCCTTGGCTATTCCTACAGAACTCCAGACGGCGTTGGAGGCGCTGTATGGGCACTACGCCAAGACCTTTGATTTGTGGAATGAGAGCGGCATCACTGTGCCGCCTTGCTTCATCGTAGTGTGCAACAACACCTCTACGTCCAAGCTTGTTTACGAGTATATTTCCGGGTTCACTAGAGAGAACGACGACGGATCGATGACGCCAGTTCCGGGCCGGTTGGAGTTGTTCAGGAATACAGACGAACATGGCAACCCGCTTCCTAGGCCTAGAACCCTCTTGATTGACAGCGAGCAGCTGGAGTCTGGAGAGGCTGTGGATAAGAATTTCAGGGAAATATACAGCGAAGAAATTGATCGTTTCCGCAGAGAAATTATCGAACGAACCGGGAGCAGGGAACAGGCGGAGAACATCACCGACCAGGACCTGCTACGCGAAGTCATGAACACGGTGGGAAAGAAAGATCGCCTCGGAGAATCCATCCGCTGCGTTGTCTCTGTCTCCATGCTGACGGAAGGCTGGGACGCCAATACCGTGACCCATGTACTCGGTGTTCGGGCTTTCGGAACGCAGCTCCTCTGTGAACAGGTCATTGGTCGCGCCTTGCGTAGGCAGTCTTATGATCTGAACGAGGAAGGACTGTTCAATGTCGAATATGCAGATGTTCTGGGCATCCCCTTTGACTTCACAGCCAAGCCCGTGGTGGCTCCTCCTCAGCCTCCCAGAGAGACGATTCAGGTCAAGGCTGTGAGGCCCGAGCGTGACCATCTGGAAATTCGCTTTCCAAGGGTTGAGGGTTATCGCGTTGAACTGCCGGAAGAACGCCTTGAAGCCGAATTCAATGACGATTCCATCCTGGAGCTGACACCGACCCTAGTAGGACCTTCCATCACCAAGAACCAAGGTATCATCGGCGAGGATGTTGATCTCAGCCTAGAGCATCTTGGAGACATGCGCAGGTCAACATTGCTCTTCCATGTGACCAAACGGTTGCTCTACACTAAATGGCGTGATCCTGGGGAAGAGCCCAAAATGCACCTGTTCGGCCAGCTCAAACGGATCACCAAGCAATGGCTGGACAACTGCCTGGAGTGTAAGGGTGGAACCTATCCGGCGCAGCTGATGTATCAGGAGTTGGCGGATATGGCCTGTGAGCGGATCACTGCCGGGATTACCCGCAAGCTGGTGGGCAAGAGTCCGGTCAAGGCGGTGCTTGACTCGTTCAACCCGGTGGGCTCGACCATGCACGTCAACTTTAACACTTCCAAGCGGAATCGTTGGCAGACGGATTCGCGCCGATGTCATGTGAACTGGGCCATTTTGGACAGCGATTGGGAAGGAGAGTTCTGTCGTGTGGTGGAGTCGCACCCCAAGGTCAAGGCGTATGTCAAGAATCATAACCTGGGGCTTTTTGTTCCCTATCGCTATGGTTCGATCATGCGAACCTACATCCCAGATTTTATTGTCCAGGTCGAAGACAGGCACGAAGACCTTCTCAACCTGATCGTGGAGATCAAAGGCTACCGGGGTGAGGACGCCAAGGAAAAGAAATCGACCATGGAGAACTACTGGATTCCCGGTGTGAACAACCACAAGCAATTTGGGCGATGGGCGTTTGCAGAACTAACGGAAGTTTTTAAAATCGAATCGGATTTTGCAGCCAAGGTGGAATCCGTCTTCAATGATATGATCCTCGGCGTAAGTGAAGCCAGAGACGAACAGGAATAGATACCATGGCAAAGAAGAAAAATCTCAAATCCGTTGAAACCATCACGCACGAAGACGCTTCCAGAAAGCATATTCCCACTGCCGAATGCCAGTCCATCTTGCGTAAGGAGCACCAGGACCCCATCCGAGTGGCGTATGAACGGCGCAACCGCGATCTTGATCCCCAGCTTGTTTGGCGCGGCAAAGATGAACAGGACTGGTCCGACCTGGTGGTCAGTGCGCCGCCGTTGTTCATCCAAGAAAAAGTCCATCCGAAAGTACTCATAGACGAACTGACCGAGCGGACCAGGAAGCAGGGAGGGGCCAAGGTCCCCCAGCAGATGAGCCTCTTTGACGACTTCAATGGTCTTCCTGATGAAAACGCCAAGACGGAATTCTACCAGCATGATTCCAACTGGTCGAACCGGATGATCCTTGGTGACAGCCTTCAGGTCATGGCTTCACTTGCAGAGAGAGAGGGCATGCGGGGAAAAGTGCAGTGTGTCTATTTTGATCCTCCCTATGGTATTAAATTTAATTCCAATTTTCAGTGGTCGACTTTCAACAGAGATGTGACAGACGGGAAAAAGGAACATATCACGCGTGAGCCTGAGCAGGTTAAGGCTTTTAGAGATACATGGAGGGATGGAATTCATTCATACATGACATACATGCGTGATAGGCTAACTGTAGCAAGAGACCTTCTTGCAGATTCTGGATCTCTTTTTGTGCAGATTGGCGATGAAAATGTTCATAGAGTTAGAACGCTTCTTGATGAAATCTTTGGTCAAGACAATTATGTCTCAACGATTGTATTTGTTAAAACATCAAGTTCAACAAGTGATTATCTCGGACCAACATTTGACTATATTTTATGGTACGCAAAGAACAGGCCATCAGTAAAATATAGAAAGATATTGCTAAAAAAAGAGCCCGGTAAAAAAGGTGGAACAGGATATAAAAGTGTACAACTAAAAAATCTAACTCGTCGTTCTTTAACAAAAGAAGAGTTGCTGGCTCCTGGTATACTGCCTGAAGGATCGAAGATATATTTTCGTGATAATCTAACCAGTCAGAGCATCGGCAGGGCAAAAGGGGAAGGCGCTTCATCTTGGTTTGGTGTTAAGTTTGAAGGAAAGACAATTACTCCATCAAATACGGTACGCTGGAAGACCAACGAACAAGGTTTTGATAGACTTCTTAAGGCATATCGGGTTGATGCGAGTTCTAATAATAAACTGGGTTATATTCGTTTTTTAGATGACTACCCTGCTTATGAGCTCACTGATGTTTGGCATGATACCTTAGGGCAGAATCAATTTGGAGGATCAAAAATATATGTGGTCCAAACAGCTCTATCTGCTGTAACAAGATGTATTCTAATGGCATCGGACCCTGGTGATTTGATCCTTGATCCTACATGCGGTTCTGGGACAACTGCTTACGTAGCCGAACAGTGGGGAAGAAGGTGGGTTACGATAGACACGTCAAGAGTCTCTCTGGCTTTATCTAGAGCTAGAGTTATGGGGGCTCGGTATCCATACTATATACTTTCTGACAGCAAAGAGGGACAAATTAAAGAAGCCGAACTATCACGTACTGAACCTTCATTGAAATCAACGCATGGCTTCGTTCGGCAGGGGTTTGTCTATGAAAGGGTCCCTCATATTACGCTTAAATCAATAGCTCATAACTCTGAGATTGATGTAGTCTGGGACAAATACAAAAACCGCCTTGAGCCAATATTGAATAATCTTAACGAGATCCTAAATACCGACTGGGAAGATTGGCAAATTCCCGTTTCTGCGAAAGAAGAATGGCCCCAAAAAGCAAAAGAGTTGCACGGTGATTGGTGGAAGCATCGAATCGCTCGACAGGAAGAAATTGACGCCTCAATTGCAGCCAAAGCTGATTTTGAATACCTCTACGACAACCCCTACGAGGACAACAAAAAGGCCCGTGTAGCCGGCCCTTTCACCGTCGAAAGCCTCTCTCCTCATCGCGTGTTGACAGTAGATGAAAACGACGAGCTTGTTGATGAACTTGCCAAGCCCGATCAGCAGGTAGAAACGCAGGACTTCGCGCAAATGGTCCTGGAGAATCTCAAGACCGCAGGTGTCCAGCAGGCGCATAAGGAAGACAAGATCGTCTTTTCCACCATCAAGCCCTGGCCAGGGTACTATGTCTGCGCCGAAGGGGTGTACTACGAGGGCGAGGAAGACTCCGGCGTGGAGAAACGGGCAGCTATTTTCATCGGGCCCGAGTTCGGCACAGTCTCCCGTCCAGACCTCGTAGCGGCAGCACGGGAGGCTGGCGACGCAGGGTTTGACGCCTTGATAGCCTGTGCTTTCAACTATGACGCACATTCTTCGGAGTTCAATAGTCTGGGGCGGATACCTGTGCTCAAAGCGCGGATGAACGCCGACCTGCACATGGCGGACGACCTCAAGAACACCGGGAAGGGCAATCTCTTCGTCATCTTCGGCGAACCGGACATCGACATTTTAGAAGCCAAGAACAGTCAGGTACAGGTCAAGATCAACGGCGTGGACGTTTTCCACCCCAATACCGGCGAGGTCCGTAGCGATGGAGCCGAAGGCATTGCCTGCTGGTTCATCGATACAGACTACAACGAGGAGAGCTTCTTTGTCCGCCACGCCTATTTCCTCGGTGCGAATGATCCCTACAAGGCCCTGAAGACAACGCTCAAAGCGGAGATCAACAAGGAGTCCTGGGATACCCTCAATAGCGACATCTCCCGCCCATTCGACAAGCCTGAGTCGGGCCGCATAGCAGTCAAAGTCATCAACCATCTTGGCGATGAAGTCATGAAAGTCTACCGGGTGGGTTGATGTGATTGAGAGCATATCTACAGCCTTCAATTCGCTAACTGCGGCAGACATTGCAAGCCTTCTTGTCTCTGTTGCACTTGTCGTCTTGACGGCTGTTTTGGCTCGATACACACGCACGCTAGCGATTGAGGCTAAAAAGGCCAGAGAACTGCAAACAAGTCCAAATGTCATAGTGACTGCGGTTCACGACGAGAGCAGGCCGACAATTATTATGTTGGTCGTACAAAATATCGGCAATGGAATGGCATTGGATGTTTCATTCATGAGTTCTGTGCCGCTTCAAAAAGCGTATGGCATTTCAGAAGATACAAAGAGAGAACCACAGCCTATTGATCGAGGCCCCTTGGTTACGGGGATTCCTGCGCTCGGCCCAGGCGAGAGCAGAAAGATGGACTGGGGACAACCTGGGGGACTTTTTAAGCTGGTTGGCAGTGAGGCTGTGACAATAGAGTGTAAGTATACTTCACAGGAAGGGCAAAATTATTCAGGCATGTTCAAGGTGGATATTGAATCGTTCATGATGACAAATGCAAATGAAAGCATGCCGTTGAGGACGGTCAAGGCGCTCGAAGATATTGCCGACAACACTAAAAAGGCTTTGAGTAAGTTATGATATTCCGAATAGCCGACACATTCACCGATAGTCTTGGCAAGCTCACGGTCCAAGAGCAGAAAGCGGTCAAAACGTCTGCCTTTGATTTGCAAATGAATCCTGCAAATCCAGGGATTCGTTTCCATAAATTGGACAAGGCAAAAGACCCGAATTTTTGGTCCGCCAGTGTCAGTATGGACATCCGGATCATCGTCCACCGCACCGAAAACAGCCTTTTGCTTTGCTACGTGGATCACCACGACAAAGCCTACCAATGGGCTGAACGAAGAAAGCTGGAAACTCATCCGAAGACTGGCGCGGCTCAGATTGTCGAAATCCGGGAGACAGTGAAAGAAATCACCGTGCCCGTGTATGTCGATACCATCAAAAAGGCCCCCGCGAAACCAACATTGTTTGCTGACACGTCAGATGAGGAGTTGTTGAGCTATGGCGTCCCTGTTGACTGGCTTGAAGACGTAAAGCAAGCCACTGAGGACTCTCTGCTTGAGCTGGCTGACCATCTGCCCCGTGAAGCAGCAGAAGCTCTTCTTGATCTAGCTACAGGCACTCAGCCTGTGATGTACAAGATGGCCCTTGGCAGCGATCCTTTCGAGCATCCCGATGCTCAACGCCGATTCCGTTTGATGACGGATGTGGAAGAACTCGAACGAGCCTTGGATTATCCTTGGGAGAAGTGGACCGTTTTTCTTCATCCAGCACAGAAGAAACTCGTGGATCGAGACTATTCCGGCCCTGCCAGGGTGTCAGGCTCTGCCGGAACAGGAAAGACCATCGTTGCCCTTCATCGAGCAGCACACTTGGCTCGCAGCAATGAAAATGCTCGCGTATTACTGACCACCTTTTCCGATCCCTTGGCATATTCTCTTCAAAATAAACTGGCCCGCCTCCTAGGCAAGGAGCCCAGGCTTGGAGAACGGCTAGAAGTGCAATCCATGAACTCCGTGGGTGTGCGTCTTTATAAGGCAAATCTGGGAGCATTGAAGGTCGCGCCCAAGGAAGCTGTTAACGAACTACTGGAACAAGCGTCTGCTCAGGTCGAAGATCACAAATTCAGCTCTTACTTCTTGCGAACCGAGTGGGAAGAGGTTGTGGATGCCTGGCAGCTCGACACTTGGGACAAGTATCGTGACGTTGTTCGCCTTGGTCGGAAGACAAGACTTCCCGAGAAGCAGCGAAAAGTTCTTTGGGAAATATTTGAAATCGTTCGCTCTGGTTTGGAAAGTAAGGGAATGAAAACCCTTTCGCAGATGTTTAGCGAACTTGCCGTTCATTTAGAAGGAAGCGCGAACCCGCCATTTGATTACGCCATTGTGGACGAGGCTCAGGACATAAGCATTGCTCAGCTTAAATTTTTAGCGGCTCTTTCATCCAGACCTGATAGCTTGTTTTTTTCTGGCGATCTTGGACAAAGGATCTTTCAGCAGCCATTTTCCTGGAAATCGTTAGGAGTTGATATTCGAGGACGGTCAAACACGCTTCGGATCAACTACAGAACATCCCACCAGATTAGACAACAGGCTGACAGGTTGCTTGCCCCGGAATTAGCAGACGTTGACGGTGTCATAGAAGATCGTCGTGCAACACAATCTGTCTTCAATGGCCCAAAACCAATCATTCAAGTCACTGATAGCCAGGAAGAAGAGCAGCAAATCGTCGCAGAATGGCTGAAAGACTTGTTGGGGGATGGATACACTCCTGCTGAAATCGGAGTGTTTGTCCGCTCTGACAATGAAATCCCAAGAGCACAACAGGCCGTCCAAAATTCAGGGTCTCCCTTCGTTGTCTTGGATGAAAAACTTCTTCCAGCGACGGAACAAGTTTCCATCTGTTCTATGCATCTAGCTAAGGGGCTTGAATTCCGAGCTGTAGCGGTTATGGCATGTGATGATGAAATTATTCCTTTACAAGATCGTATTGATACCGTGGTCGATGATTCTGACCTGGAAGAGGTCTACAATACCGAACGACATCTACTCTATGTTGCCTGCACACGCGCAAGAGATCATTTGTTCGTGACCAGCGTTGATCCTGAGTCAGAGTTCATTGACGACTTGAAGATGTAATCCACAATATCCGAGGTTGCTATGGTGCCGCCGATTGAACCGAATACTCGCGTAAGGCTAGTTAATGATCCAGAACGGACAGGGATCACAACTACTAGGTTCAAAGAAACGAGTCGGGGCCTTAAATACCAAATCCGATTCGACGACAACGGGCAGCACGGTTATCAACCAGAGTACGAGCTGGAAGTAATTAAGGACGACAATGAAGATTGGGATGACCTCCTAAAACGTAAACGTTTTGGGAAGCTGTCTGCAATGCGACGCCACCTTACACATATCCATCTGAATGGGCGTCTAGCTAATGTCGTCTACAGTATGGAAACAACAAACACCAAGTATTACCCCCACCAGTACAAACCCCTCTTATCCTTTTTGGAATCGCCATCAGGCGGCCTACTGATTGCAGATGAAGTTGGCCTTGGTAAAACCATTGAAGCCGGTCTTATTTGGACAGAATTACGCGCCAGAAGGGATGCTCGGCGCTTGCTTGTCATTTGCCCGGCGATGCTCTGTGATAAGTGGCGCGACGAACTTCAATTTCGTTTTGGAGTCGAAACAACCAAAATGGGGGCTCAAGAGTTACTCACTGAACTCAGGCGCGACAAGGGAGTAGTACCTGACGGGAAAGGGATAGTGTGTAGTCTGGAAGGGATTCGCCCTCCGTCGGCAACTAAACGCAAAGAAAATCCTAATTCAACTAAAGCAAAGTTGGTTGATCTACTTGAAAGCAAAGCCGACGAAGATTCTCTTATTGACCTGTGTATCATTGATGAAGCGCATTATTTAAGGAATCCTGAATCACGCAGCAATAAGCTCGGTGAGCTAATTAGAAACGTATCGGGTAGCATTGTTCTGTTGTCAGCAACGCCAGTGAATCTGCATAGCGATGACCTTTTCCACCTTCTTGAGATTGTGGACCCTGACTATTTTCAAGACAAAAGGGATTTTCCAGAAGTCTTAGAAGCAAACGCACCTCTTATCAAAGCAAGAGATTTGATTCGAAATTCGAACTCTTCCCTGCAAATGGTTCAGAGTTTATTAGATACAGCTGCGAAACATCGTTTGCTTGTGGACAATAGACAACTCGCAACTCTCAGGAGTGAACTCAGGGACAATGATTCTGAACTTAGCATGAAGGATAGGGTCCTAATTGCAGGCCGTATTGAACGAGTTAATATGTTGGGCCATGTTGTAAATCGAACTCGTAAGCGAGAGATGCCCATTGAGCGGGTAATCAGAAAGCCAAATATATATCACGTCGCTATGGCTGACCATGAAGAGGAGTTGTATTGGTTGGTCACATCAGAAATAAGAAAATATGCTGCCATGAAGGATATTTCTGACGGATTTCTTTTGGCTAGTCCCCAGCGGCAAGTTTCAAGTTGTATGTATGCAGCCATTAAAGGGTGGATCGACAAAGAAACATCTGTAGACGAACTGCTTTATGGTGATTTGGGGGGAGAGGCAGAGA
Organism: Pseudodesulfovibrio cashew; assembly: GCF_009762795.1. Taxonomy (NCBI): domain Bacteria; kingdom Pseudomonadati; phylum Thermodesulfobacteriota; class Desulfovibrionia; order Desulfovibrionales; family Desulfovibrionaceae; genus Pseudodesulfovibrio; species Pseudodesulfovibrio cashew. The sequence continues at coordinate 2,781,599 of NZ_CP046400.1, forward strand.
ATGAAAGGGAGAGTGAAACGAATGAAATTGGCCCCCTAGTGCGGCACATGATTGAAACCGTTTTGCCTGAAGTTAATTTGCAGGATTATTGGGACGTAGATAGTAAGTTTGAAGAGTTAATTAAGCATCTGACTAATCACTTTAATACGAATCCGAATGAGAAGATTATCATTTTTTCTTACTTCAAGGGGACTATCAACTATCTGTCAAAAAGACTTCAAGAGGCTGGTTTTGGGAACATGGTTCTTTATGGTGGAGTCGCTGACGATAAACAAGAATACATAGCAAAATTCCGTAATTCAGATACTGCAAAAGTCCTTATCGCCTCCGAGGTTGCCAGTGAGGGCGTTGACCTTCAGTTCTGTACAATGCTCATCAATTACGACCTCCCTTGGAATCCAATGAAGGTCGAACAACGGATAGGTAGGTTGGACAGAATAGGTCAGGAATCAGAATCAATTTCTATCCTGAATTTATGTCATGAAGGGACCATCGACCATCGAATTGTTGAACGTCTCCACAAAAGGCTTGGTGTTTTCACAACCTCCATCGGTGAGTTGGAGCCGATATTGGGGCCGGTGATTTACCAGCTTACTAGCGATCTCGTTCGTCATGACCTGACCCCTCAAGAGATTGATGCACGTCTTGAGCAAACAGAACAGGCAATAGAACAAGAGAAAAGGAATAATGAAGAGCTAGAAAAGGAAGCACCAAATCTCCTAGCGCATGGTGACTATATTTTGCAAAAAGTAAAGGCTGCCAGAGATTTTCGCCAAAGAATTAGCCACGACGATCTGATTGCTTACGTTAAATACTTTTTGGACAATTACGCACAAGGTCACACCTTTAGACAAATCGATCAATCGAAGTCGACCTATGAGATACAGCTCCCAACTGATGTTGCTGCAGACTATAACGCATACGTTGCTGACAAAAAGAGCTCCGGGGCCACACGTTTACAATCTGGGCAACCCGTAAAATGCCAGTTCGCCAATAAGGTCCATCAGTTGACTCGCAACTTAGAGCAAATCAGTCAGTTTCATCCACTTATTCGATACATCTCCTCTAAACTAGATCATGAAAAAGGAATTTTTCATCCACTAGTATCAGCCCAAATCCCATCCCTAGAGGCTTCTGGAGTGCCACAAGGGTTATATGCATTTGCTTTGTCGAGGTGGACATTTAAAGGCCTTCGAACTGAGGAGGAAATTAGAGCAAGGGTAAGAAGTCTGCAGTCAGATGAACTATTCCCAGCAGACAGTTCGCTTGAATTGATGAACTCTCTTAGAGCCGTTGGCTGCAATTGGACTTCGGCCTCAAATCAAAGTCTGCCTCAGAATATTGAAGACGCCATTTGGGAATGTATTGATGCTTTGGAAGGGGACTACGAGGAATTATCTTCTGTTAAAATTGACGAAAATTTCGACCGGGTCTCGTTTCAGATTCAGTCCATCGAAAACAATCGTGCAAGGCGTACGAAATCGCTTACTGCTACCATTGAAAAATTAGGTCCTGACAGCAAACAGACGCCGGCATTTAGACGACAATTGGAAAATCATCATAGCCGATGCGACGTTCAAGTAGAGACATATGAAAAGAAAAAGAATCTTGTGCGTTCACAGGATGCAATTTGTTGTGGGATAGTTAAGGTTTCGTGAGGGACACATGCCGATCAATCTGCAAGCAACTCAATACCAGGGTGTAAATCAGGATTCTTTTCCAAGGCGGCGGATTGTTATCGGGTTAGATTTTGGAACCGCGTATACTAAGTGTGTGGTGCACATAACAGGTGAGAGGCGGCAGGCTATCCAGTTCAACGAATCAAAAGAGGGGATTAGTAGGTATCTTGTAAGAGGGCTTGTCTCAATCGATGAAAAACGCCATTTTCATTTGGGGGGAAAATATGCGCGTTCATTTGATGATTTAAAGTCTGCTCTTCTGAACAAGTCGATGCAAGGCCAAAAGCTTGCCTGTGCTATGGGGTTGATGAGCGCGTTCTTGGCTTTGGTGTTACGGCATGTGCGAGAGTGGGTTTTGACGAAGCAAAGTGACGTTTTATCGGGGCATTATATTGAGTGGGATTTGAATATTGGGATGCCAACTGACAGCTACACCGATAGAATTCTAATGGATCGGATAAAGGTCGCTGCGGCTGCAGCCTGGGACAACAGTTTCGCTTCAGAAGTGACTATACGATCTGTTAGCGATTCACTAGAAAAGGCCCAAATAAAGCTAAGAAAGAAAAGTCTTCCCGATTACATTTCTATAGTTCCTGAATTTGTCGCTCAAATAACTTCATATGTGAAGTCTTCATCAAGACAGAATGACTTGCATGCTGTTTTGGATATTGGAGCAGGTACTGTGGATTTTGCCGTTTTTAACGTACATGAAGATGACGGAGATGATAAGTATCCTATCTATTCGAAGTCTGTGAAACCATACGGCACTTTTGTTTTGATGAGAGAATGTTTGGGTGCTGGAGAAATCGAACAGCGGTTGATGTTTGAGATAGAAAATGAGTTTGATTATTCGCAGTACTATCGTCCGATGAGTTTACACAACAAGGCAATGTCTCAGATTAAAAGTGGGTTCAATAGAGCTATGACTTGTTATCCCCAAAGCCCTCGCTGGAGATCTGGACTTCCTCTTTTCCTCTGCGGCGGGGGGAAAAACTTAGATTTTTATAAAGAGTTAGTTACTTGTGTAGTTGATTGCAGAGAATTCATCCCAGGCATGTCAAACAAGGCCATAACGAGAAGTGCGTTTCCAACTCTTGATGGTCTTAATGCTCCAACTCTTTCTTCTAAAGACCACGACAGACTATCCGTCGCTTACGGGCTGTCGAGGGATATTGATGATTTTGGCTTATTAATAAAGGGAGACAATTGGGGGGAGGTGCAATCTTACTCTCGAACGTCATCTCTTAGTGACCGCTTTGTTGATAAGGATCAGGTGTAACTCATATGTTGTCAAACAAAGTGGTCCTACTTTTGGAATCTTTGGTACGTAAATCAAGGTCTTGCCCATGCCGCATCTTTCTCGTGGATGGTCAAAACAGAAGTCTTCTGACGTAGGGCGTCAGCTAAAAGCCTTATGCCAACAAAATAGTTATTCAGATGTTCCAGAAGGATTTACTGAATCATCTCAAAGCATCATTCGGCAACTCGGTTCGTCTGCCGAGCAGTATTGGTTTTATCCCTGAACCAAAGGGAACTCTTAATATTCATATTAATAATCCCGACTGTAATATGCAGTCCGATCGGAACGCCTTTGAAGGGTGGGCATTGGCCTCCCGCGTAGCCGGTTTTGAGCATGTTCGTCTTTCGTGGGCTACAGAGAGCATTAAGGAACCAAAGCACTACAATCGTTTTTTGTATCGAGCTTTCATGTTCTCCAAGTATTTTAAGTGGTTTTCTTCGGATGTTCTCAATGTGGATCATATAGTCGGAGTTGGTATCGAAAAGTACATCAATCATGGAACTGTCTCTGCCTCTGTCAAAGACGATCCGAGATCCGAGTCTGCTTATGAGGATTGCTTGTATCGCTCCCAAGTTTTTAGAGTCGAGCACAATATCGATGAAGGTAGAATTGCTAGGCAACTTCCGGTTGGAGTCTATACCGAGAATCCTCCCACAGAGAAGAGCGCACTTTTTACGGGAAATGCTTCGGCGATAGATTTGATCGGTTTAGACCGCGATGGCGTTCTGAAATTGTTTGAGCTCAAGGTGGCAGGTAACAAGAAGGTCGGCGCCCTTTCGGAATTGTTTTTTTATTCGTGTATCCTCAATGACATACGGAGCGGTTTCATAAAGCCTTCTTCTGACGCGCTCATACGAGACTCTCTCCTGAGTTGGCAAGATGTCATTAATTCCAAGAAAATTGAAAATTATATCATCTCTTCCGGAGAGCTTCACCCCATAGTCAGAGGCGTGTGTGCTAGTAGCGTACTAGAGAATTTCCCAGTCACCTGCATAGAGGGCTACAAGTGCGAATAATCATCCATCGTGGGGCTGATGAGATCGGCGCGAGCTGCGTGGAGGTCGCGTATGGCACAACGCGCATTCTTCTGGATGCCGGTACCTCATTAGATGGCTCGGTGACCGTGTTCCCTGACGATATCAATGACTATTCAGCCGTAATCATTTCACATGGGCATCAGGATCATTATGGACTTCTTGAGAGCTTGCCTGAAAGCGTTGAATTGTACATGGGGGATGTCGCTTGGGGTTTTCTGCAAAGCCTCAGGATATTCACTGGTCAACCGCCGTTAGCAGAACGGTCACGTATTTGCTTGAAGGCGGAGAGGCCTTTCAAAATTGGCGAAATTGTCGTGATGCCATATCTTGTAGATCATTCCGCGCCGGAAGCTTTTGGTTTTCTCCTTTCGGCGGGAGGACGAACAATATACTACAGCGGCGATTTTCGAGCGCACGGGAGAAAGGCCAAGACCTTCGATTATCTGTGTGACCGGCTTCCTCGTGAAATGGATGCCGTATTGTTGGAAGGTACGTTGATCAACCGGGGCAATTCCCATTTCAGCGATGAATCAAAAGTGGAAGAGGGGATAATTGATGCGATTGGCAAGGAAGAGGGACTTGTCTGTCTCAGTTGTTCAGCACAAAATATCGATAGGATGGTGACGGCTTTCCGGGCTGCCAAGCGAAGTGGCAGGGTTTTAGCCCTTGATATCTATTCCGCTTGGATATTGCGAGTTGCTCAGAAGCTGTCAAAGAATATTCCGGATATCCGATGGGACGGTATTCGGGTTCTTTCACACAATAAAGTCGCTTTGGGACAGTATCGGAAGATAAAACAGAACAGTGGGTTTTTCGGAGACTTCGTTCGTGAACTCTATCACTCAGACAATGAGTTGTGGGAGAAGGATATTGTGGATTCACCGTCCCGATATCTTCTCAAGCTGAGCGACTTTGGACTAGCGCACATCCTTCAAAAGCTTCGAAAGCCTTCAACCGTTATATACTCACAGTGGTCCGGGTATCTTGACCATGATTCATCAGCATACAACGAGCCGGCTGGGGCGCTCAAAGCTCTCGCTGGGGAACGGTTTTATGAAATCCATACGAGCGGGCATGCGACCAAAGAGGATCTTGAACGTTTTGTGTCTCAAATATTGCCGAAAACAGTTATTCCGGTTCATACCAACCATAAGCATATGTTTGGGGCATTGTTTTCCCAAACAATCGTATTGGATGATGGGGAAGTTTTTGATTTGGCAGCGACGACGTAAGCTTTGTTATCTTGATTCAGGTTTGTGTTTTTGAGGCAAAACAGGTCTAAAACGGGTTTTGTCTTAGCCAATTAAAAAGCAGTTAGGCCAGATTACTGTCCTAACTGCTTATAATTATTGGTACCCGGGGCGGGATTTGAACCCGCACGGAGCAAGCTCCAAGGGATTTTAAGTCCCTGGTGTCTACCAATTCCACCACCCAGGCGTGGGAGTTTTCCTTATCGCGCGAGGCGCTGCCGCGTCAATGGCTTTCCCCTATTTGAACATGGTCAGATAGTTGCGGAACAGCCGTGGACTGACGCGGGAATAGTGATCGAAGTCCGATATGATCTCCAGGCCGGGGACGATGGCGCGGGTGACCGGGATGTTCAGGTCCTTGCGGGTCAGGTCGGCATAGGCCGGGGTATAGCCGTTGGTCATGAGCGTCTTTTCCAGGACCATGACGTCGCCCTCGGCGCTACCTGTAGAGTAGTCGGGGAGGTATTCCAGCCGCCGGACCGGCAGGCCCTCGGGAGCGGGGCCGGACTTGGGGCCGGGGTAGGGGTATGCCGTTTCCGTCATGGCTGAGACCAGGGCCGACTTGCCGTTCAGGCCGCAGCCGCCACCCTTGTTCACGTCGCCGTGGCGGCCCAGAACCACCGATTTGTAGCAGGGCACGCCCAGTTCCGTGGTGACGTCCAGGAACCAGACGTCAATGCCATCCTCCTTGTAGCCCGCGAGCAGCGGCGCGATAGCCGGGTCGTCGGTCTCGACGCGGAAGCACCGTTCGGGATCGAACAGGACCGTGGCGTCGCTGTCACGCTCGATGACTTCGGTCAGTGCCGATACTTTGGCCTCGGCCATGGTGTTGCCAGAGGCCAGGCCCGTGGACCCAAGGGCCGAGAACAGGCTCGGCTCGTCCAGGTTGCAGAAAAGAAAAACGAACTGGGCCGGGATCAGGATGGGCTTGATTCCGCCCTTGCCGTCCGGGGCGTGCCCCTCGAACCAGTGCAGTTTCTGTCCGGCGTAGGGGACTTCCAGCCGCACGTCCGCCGGGTTGATCGCCTCGGCATCCAATTCGTCGTAGCTGGCGTGGATGAGCGGGTAGTCCCGGGCGTACCCGACTATGCCCTTCTTGCCGAAGGAGGCGTAGGACGAGAATCGTTCCGCCATCTCCATGGAGCAGGAGGCGTCGGCCTGGGCGCGGGAAAGGCCTCGCCCATAGCTGGTCTGGATGCCTTCCAGCGAATTGCCCATGCTTCCGGACACGGTCCGGGTCTTGACCATCCAGTGGCGCAGGCTGGCGATAGGCGAGAGGGACGCCTTGTGCTCCATGACCGGCCCAAGAAAGGCGTCGGCCTTGTCCAGGGCGGCAAAGGCGTGGGCGATGGTTTCCTCAAGCGGCCTGCGCGCTTTGGGCGGCGGCAGTTCCCCGTCCAGGGACTGGCGGATTGTGCTTGCGTCCACGGCCTCAGGCAAGGCGAGCTCCTCTTCGGAGATCACTGCTTCCAGGCCTGCGTCTTCGGGGCGGGGCAACGCCTTCATGGCGAAAATGTTTTTGCCGAACAGTCTGATCCAGGCGGTGTGTCTGGCCTGATCCTCTCGCAGTCTGGAACGGATGTGGATGGCCGGGGTGTGCTCGAGCAGGGTGGCCGGATCAAGGCCGTCGAACAGGGGAAGCAATTGGCGCTGCCGGTCATGGCAGATGCATGCCTCGTACATGACAGCTGTGAGCACCGGGTCGGATTGTCCCTTGTCCTTCATGACTTCGTTGATGAGCTTCTGGAGCTTGCGCGTGCGGAAGTCCTTGAATCCCTGGAGCACGAATTCGTGCATGTAGTCGTCCATGGGATGCTTGCGGAGATGGTCGGCCATCTCGTTGAAGCTCAGGTTGACGTCGGGCATGGCCGCGAACATGCCGACCCCGAAATCCGTGTCCATCATTTGCAGCTTGTAGCGCATCAGGCTTCCTTGTCTTGGGTCTGAATCAACTGGAATTGCTTGAATATGTAGGCATATGAATCGGTTATGCCACAAAGTGATACGCTAGGGCATTCCGGGCTTGAACACAAGCCCTGTTTGGGCGAGGATGCCTTCATGGAAAAGTCCGCCACTCGCGCCGTGTGGAGGCGCTCCGCAAGGATTCTGCTGCTGTTCGCCGTGGCCGGTTTGCTCATCTATGTCTTTGAGCACTGGGGCGACCGTTACATGACTCGTCTGACAGCCTATGTTGCGTCCCAGGGACGGCTCGGGGTGGTCATCTACATTGCGGCTAACGCGCTTGGGACCATGCTCCTGGTGCCGCAGGGGTTTTTCACCGTGCCAGCCGGGATGCTCTTCGGCTGGAAGTTGGGTGCGCTGTGGGCGTCCATCGGCATGACTTTAGGAGCGGTCGGGGCATTTTTTCTCGCCCGTTATGGCGTGCGCGACCATATCCACCGCATGTATAAAGGGAATCGGGTGTTTGTTCGTCTGCAGCAACTCAGCCGACTGCACCCGCTTCACGTCATTTCTTTGTCGCGCATTATCCCTGTCATTCCGTTCCCCGTGGCCAGCTATCTACTGGGCGTAACCGAGGTCCGATCCCTGCCGTACGCGTTGCTGACCTGGCTGGCCATGTTGCCGGAGACGGTCTTTCTTGCCTCGGGCGGGCATTTGCTCCACACGGGATTATCGGGAAAAACGTCGCTGGAGGCCGGAGTGGCCTTGGCCGTGGGCGGGTTGGCCCTGGCCGTAGTTGTTCATCGGATGAAGCGGAAGTTTTTGAACGGCGGGGAAGGCCTTTAACCCAGAGAGCGGACCAGCTTTTCAACCATGGGGTAGAGTTCACGCGCTATGGCCTCTACGCCCTGCTCGTTGGGGTGCATGCCGTCCATGAGAGTCAGGGCATTGTCGCCGAAATAGCAGGACAGGATATCCGGGAAGAGGGGGACTCCGTGCTCTTCAGCCAATTCGGCAAAGATGGGATCGAACCCGGCCTTGTACTCGTCATCCATGACCGTCAGGGCGGTGATGCCCACGAGCAGGAGCGGGATATCTCGTTGCTTGAAGGCCGAAATCAGGGCGGTCAGGTTCGCCTTTACCACCGGCACGGGGTCGCCCACGAAGCAGTCGTTGGCTCCGAATTCGAGAACCGCGCAGTGGGGCTCGGCCATCAGCACCGAGTCCAGCCGCTCCAGGCCGTCCTCCGCCGTGTCGCCTGACACTCCGAAATTGAGACATGTTACCCGTATGCCGTCATCTCGGAGCAGTCGCTCCAGGACCACGGGCAGGGCTTCGTCTGGATGAAGGCCGTATCCCTCGGTCAGGCTGTCCCCGAAACAGGCGATGCGTACCGGCTGGCTGGACATGGTCTATCCGCCGATCCAGAGCTTGACCCTGGCTGCTTCTTCCTTCCATTCCTTGGACATGCGGAGGGTGAGGAATTGGGTGAAGACGATGTCGAGCATCTCCAGGCAGCGTTCCACCAGAAACATTTTTTCCAGAAATTTGGCGTCCGGATCGTCGCCTTCCTCGTCCTTGGACGAGACCTTGGGCGTCTTGAGGCCGGAGAGGCCGAAGTCCGATGAGGTGACCGTGACCAGCCAGTCGTCCTGGTCCATGGCGAAGAGCAGTTGGGCCTTGGAGACCTTTTTGCCGATGCCCAGGCCGGTCTTGGCTTCGGTCAGTTCGCCGCCGGGGTTGGACACCGTTGTGGTGGACTTGGTTTCGCCTTCACCGCCCTGGACCGAGACCTTCTGCTCCATGTGCAGGGTGAAGGTTCGTTTGTCCGGGAGTTGGAAGAGGATGGTTTCGTTGTCGGTCTTGTACCAGAGCCAGGTCAGGAAATCCTGGCCGAGCAGGGTGTTCTCGCGTTCGACGAGGGAAAGATCCATGACGGCTCCTTACACGAAGAGGGTGGGTTCGAGGGATTCCAGCCTGGGGGCGGCTTCTTCGCCTAGGATTTCCATGGCCATGAAAAACGGGGTCAGCGGCTCCAGGTGCAGGTCGAAGGTCAGGGTGAAGTAGTCTTCGAACAGGGCGCGGACCTTGGCGTTGGTGGTGGACAGGTAGACGCGGTTGGCCGACGGGTTCCAGATAATGTCGAACATGGCCGGGATGGGAAAGGTCCTGGCACGCAGTCGGAGGGTGACCTGTTCCTTGAGTTCCCGTTTGCGGTCCCGTGAGACGAAATTCTTGCCTTGCTCCTTGTTGTGCTCCAGCTCCTTGTTCAGGGCGATGGTGCAATGCTTCTTGAGCACGGCGGGCGGGATGCGCCGGGTGTCCAGACGCAGGCCGAAAGCGAAGTAGTCGGCCTTTTCCGGCGGGGACTGGACCCAGTTCATATCCAGCATGTCGTCGATGTTGGTCCAGCCGAAGGATCGCTCGTCGGCGGTGCCGTCGATGTCCACGAAGCAGAACTGCTTCAGTTTTTCGGGCACCTGTTGGAGAAGTTCCCGGGGGACCTCTTCAATGATCCGGTAACGTGTCAGCCCGAGGCTGGCGGATTGGATGCTCAACTGCGTCTCCTCATGTGCACAGGGTTTAAAAGCAGTCCCTGAGGTAAAATCTATCTCTCCGCTTGTAAAGGCCAAAGCGCTTGGGGAGTGGATTGTTTCCGGCCTCGGCTTGTTTTTGTCCGCCGGGGAAGGCATAGTCCGACGCAAAGGAGAGATCATGCAAAAACAAGCACTTACCGAATTGATATCCTATCTTGAAGACGTGGCCGCCAAGGTTCGCAGGCTGGAAGAGGAAGGCGATGCCGTTATCGAGACCGAAGGGCAGCTCGCCTTCCAGGCCAAACTGGAGGAGAAGGCCGAGCTGTTGGCGGCGCTGGGGGAAAAGGCGTGGAAGTTGACTGAGGCCGTAGGCGGGGAGCTGGGCAAGGAAATCGCGGCCCGGCTAGAACAGTTTTCCATGAGTGCCAGCACGTCCCTGCGCATCGGCAGCGTCTTTTTCATGACCGCGCTGCTCTATCCCGAAGATCACCAACCGGGCGAACCCAACGATCTGGAAACTTTCATAACCGATTTGAAAGGGAAGCTGTAGGCTAGTCCGGCAGGTTGAAGGCTTCGTCCTTTTTCCTGCTTTTGCGCTCGGCCTGCTGCTTTTGTCCAAGCAGGACGAGCGCGTGGATGGTATCATCTTGGGCACGGTCCGGGTCGACGTAGGTGCAGCCGACCGTACCGCGTTCATGGCGCATGACCTTGCATAATACGTTCTGGGCTTTGACCTCTCCATTCAGGATCAGGTCCATGTCCAACTCGACGCCTCCCTTGAAGCGCGGTTTTTCAAAGGCGAACCCGAGTCCCGTGGCACTGATGTCCATGACGGGGAATCGTTTTTTCAGGCGGTGGATGTGCACCTCCAGTCCCTTCAGCCGAATGCGGATGGCGTGGCGTTTCTTGGAGAGTTCGTCGTCCTTCTTGATGGAAATGCTGAAGCCCAGGGCTTCCTCATCGATGGGGGCAGCGGAGACGCGTTCCGCTTTTTTTCGCTTTTTCCCGGCGTTGTCGTCCAATTTGACCATGGTGCCTTTGGGGACTGGTGTGGGCCTTGTCCCGTTTTGAGCACCCCCGGTTGTCGACGCGGCTCCTTTGCCGCCGCCTTTTCCGGTCTTGCCGGAACGCGAAAAGAGATTGCTGAAAATATCGATTAAACCCATGTGTACCGCCAGGTAAAATAGAACGTATCCGTTGACATTTCCTTGATAATTCCGCTCCTATTTGCTGTCAAGTTAATGATTCTCAAGACGAGGTGAGAATGGGCCTTCCGTGCTTGGGGGGTTGACAATTTGTGGCGGACGGGACAAAGAACATACATCATTTCAAGGACAAGTTGGGTTGTAGGAGGACAATTATGATTGGCGAACTGCTTTCCGGAATGGCTCACAGCTCCGGTCCCGGTTTTGTGGGCGTATCCCTGATTTTCATTTATCTCGCATGGATTCTCACCATCGGCATCATTCGCGTAAGGGAAGCGATGCAAGAGGACCATCACTAGGGATTAAAAAAACCGCGCTGCCTGGCAGTGCGGTTTCCTTTTCGCCGAGGTCGTTCCTTCTTAGGAAGGGGCGGCCTCTTGTCTTTTCTCTACATAGCGCAACTGCCCGGGGGCTCTTCGAGAACCACCTCAAGAAGATATTTGCCGTAGCTGTTCTTGCTCATTTCGCAGGCCAGCTTTCTGAGTTGGGCATCGTCTATGAAACCCATGCGGTAGGCGATTTCTTCCGGGCTGGCGATGACGTAACCCTGCCGTTCCTGCACTGCCTGGACGAAGTTGGCTGCGCCCAGCAGGGACTCGTGGGTGCCCATGTCGAGCCAGGCGTAGCCCCGCCCCAGGGTTTCCACCGTCAGGTCGCCCCGTTCGAGATACGCCTTGTTGATGTCCGTGATTTCCAGTTCGCCTCTTGCCGAGGGCTTCAGGGACCTGGCAATCTCGATGACGTCGTTGTCGTAGAAGTAGAGGCCCGTGACCGCGTATTTCGATTTGGGCTTTTGCGGCTTTTCCTCAATGGAGAGCGCCCGGTATTCCTTATCGAATTCCACCACTCCGTAGCGTTCGGGGTCTTTGACCAGGTAGGCGAAGACTATGCCGCCTTTTTCCAGGTTGCCCGCCTGCTTGAGGATGGCACCCAGGCCGTGGCCGTAGAAGATGTTGTCGCCAAGGACCAGGCAGACCGAATCCTTGCCGATGAATTCCTCACCGATGAGGAACGCCTGGGCCAGGCCATCCGGACTTGGCTGGACTTGGTATTGCAAATTGATTCCCAGTTGAGAGCCATCGCCCAGCAGCATTCGGAAGTGCGGCAGATCGTGTGGCGTGGAGATGATCAGGATGTCCCGGATGCCAGCCAGCAGGAGCGTGGACAGAGGATAATAGATCATGGGCTTGTCGTATACGGGAAGGAGCTGCTTGCTGACCACGCGTGTCAGGGGATGCAGTCGGGTGCCGGAACCGCCGGCCAGGATTATGCCTTTCATAAAACGTCTCGTCGGGCCTGTGATTTACTTCGGGTTTGAGTTAGGATAGGTCCAGTCCTGAAGTCGCGCACAGTATAGTGTCGTGATAAAACAAAAAGCAACCCGCATCTGTGCGGGCGAGAGAGCATGCAGAATCCCTATTTCCAATTTTCCGGCGGCATCTTCGCGGCGCTCCTGTTCCTCGTTGCGCTGTTCTTTCTGTTCGTCTTCCTGCCGGTTTCCATTATTACCGAGGCCTTTTCCAAACTCGGGCTGACCCCGGCGCAGGGCGTACTCATGCTCATCGCCATCGTTGTTGGCCGCTTCGTGAATGTGCCCGTGCACACCAGCGAGCGGTTGGTTATGGTATCCCGCCCGGGTTCCATGCGTTTCTCAATGGATGCAATGGGGCGCGGCGTTCGCATAGAAGAAGAGACCGCCAATGAACTCAAGAAGCAGGTGTTCGCTGTGAACTTAGGCGGGTGCGTCATGCCGCTTCTGCTGAGCATTACCTTTCTGATCAGCCTGCATATGGAGGGTCGAGCGGGAGGCGCTTACGGCTGGATCGGTTTCGCAATGCTCATGGTGGCTGGCGGATGCTACGCCCTGACCAAAGCGGACTCTTTCACCGGATTGCGCGTTCCTCTGGTCCTGCCCGCGCTGATAACCTTCGTGACCGTGTACTTTTTCGTGCCGCGCGAGTTCCGCCCTGTGGCCGCTTACGTGGCGGGCACTCTTGGCACCGTCATCGGCGGCAATTTGATCCCGTTGTTGACCCCTCGTATCCGCAACAGCGTTGCCGCGCCCGTCGTCTCCATCGGCGGGGCAGGGACTTTCGGCGGCGTGTTTGTCGCGGGCATTCTTGCGGTATTGCTGGCCTGATTTCATTGTAAGGAGTCGTCATGAGTGAAGTATCCCTGTCGTTGACCCTGAACGGCCCGGTGAAAGCCGGGGAGAGGGTGCACCTGTGCAGCGCCGAGGCGGGCATGGGCAGACTGGTGACCGAAGCGCCGCTCACGGGGCTGCGGGCGGGTGACCGCCTGACTGCCGGGGAGGGCGGTTTTCTGGTTGTTTCCGTAGGCTGGTTGCCCGGAGGGGCGGAACATGCCTCTACTCCGCTGTTACTGGCCGAGGCCCTGGCCGAGGCGGAGTCCGGCATTATGGAGTGCCGTCTAGAACGGACCGGCTACGCACTGGCTTGGGTGACCCTGAGTGACAAGGGGGCGGCGGGAAAGCGCACCGACGAATCCGGGCCGCTCATCGGTCGGATGGTCGGTGAAACTCTCGATCTTTCGCTGGTACAGGGCTTTATCATTCCGGACGAGCCGCTTCGCCTGAAAGGGCTTTTGGCCGATCTCTCGCTGGTTCAGCGATTCGACCTGGTCATGACAACGGGTGGCACCGGAGTGGGGCCCCGCGACATCACGCCGGAGTCAACCCTTGCCGTCATCGAGAAGCGGTTGCCCGGCTACGAGCGGGCCATGACCGCAGCGAGCCTGCGCAAGACTCCGCACGGAGCCATTTCCAGAGCGGTTGCCGGGACGTTGGGCGAGACGCTCATAGTCAACATGCCGGGTAGCCCCAAAGCTGTGGCCGAGTGCCTGGAGCCTTTGCTGCCGACCCTGCGGCACACCCTGGAAAAACTACAGGGCGACCCCTCGGATTGCGCCGTGTTGCATAGGTGATCGTCCCTTTGTGGTTGCGGGGTCTCTAAAGATTTGTTAGAAACATCATGTTCAATTGTTGCAAGTTCAACTTTACTCTCAAAAAAGTGAAGCAGGATACCTAATTATGTATCTCAAACGGTCTTTGGCTGTTTTTCTGGCGTTCATGGCTCTGCTGGCCTTTTCGTCCATGGCGCTCGCCCAGGATGCCGACCCCGCACCCGGTTCCGAAATGGCTGCCTCGGAGGATTTCTCCGGGCCTTTTGACCTGGCCCGTTGCGTCAAGCGCGCCTTGGAGGTCAACCCGAGTATGACCGCTATCAGAGCGCAACTCACCGGCTCCCAGTTCGGCACAAAGTCATCCTTCGGAAACTTTCTGCCTACTGTGACCGGCACATACGGTTACAAGTATTATGATCGGAAGAACACGTATTCCAACGACAAGGACAACTGGGCCGCAGGTTTGAACCTGAGTCAGCCCGTGTTCAAGGGCTTCAATCTGCTGGCTTCCTGGCAGAAGGCCAAGTTGACGGAAGAGTCCAACATGGCCTCCCTGACCGATGTCGAACTGACCTTGGTTTCCAACGTGCAGTCCACTTTCCTGTCGCTGCTCAAGGCGCGCATGGACGTGAAGAGCGCCGAGGACTCCGTGGCCCGTCTGGAATCCCAGCTCAAGGTCATCAGCGCATTTTATGAAGTCGGTCTGCGGCCCAAGGCCGAGGTCCTGGATGCCGAGGTCGATCTGGCTTCCGCCCAGCAGGATCTGCTGACCGCCAAGAACGGTGTCTCCACGCAGGAGGCGCAGCTCAACACCTTGCTGAATATCCCGCTTGAGACTCAGGTCGACTACGTCGGCGAGCTCAAGTACATCCCTTTTGGCCTGACCCTGCAGCAGTGCCTGACCCGGGCCTATGCATCCCGTCCCGATCTGGTCATCGGTGAGAAGAGCGTGGAAATGGCCAAGAAGGACGTGACCATGGCCGCCAGCAGCTTCTACCCGCAGGTGGACGCTGATATGGACTACGTCAATCAGGGTACTGACCCTGGCTTCAGCAAGGGCGGCTACGCCTATCGCCAGAAGGAATACTGGACCGCCGGCGTCTCCGCATCCCTGAACCTGTTCCAGGGCGGCGCCGACTACTATGACTACAAGAAGGTGCAGGAGAGCGTGAAGCAGGTTCAGGCCCAGCTCGAAGACACTCGCCTGAGCGCCGGTTTCGAAGTCAAGACCGCCTTGCTGAATATCTCCGAGGCCGCTGATCGCATCACCGTGGCCAAGAAGTCCGTGACAGCGGCCCAGGAAGCCTACCGTATGGCCGTGGCCCGCTACCAGGCTCAGGTCGGAACCAACACCGACGTGCTCAACGCGCAGTCCCGCCTGACCACCAGCGAGGCTCAGCTCTCGCAGGCTTTGGCCGACTACGGCACTGCCATCTCCTCTCTGTACGTCGCCATGGGCGAAAAAAACCTGGGTTTGACCAAGGCAGAGTAAACGCCATGTTCACCCAGCGCAAACGTTCCTGGCAGGCCCGGGGCATGGAGTGCGAAAAGTGCGGGCTGGATCTGACCGCCTATCGGGGGTGCAGGGAAGTGACCCTGCGCTGTCCCAAGTGCGGCAAGATATACGACCTGCGCGCCTATGCCGAAGCGATGGATGACGAATTCGAGGAGGAAATGGGTTTTGTTCCCATGGACAGGATCTGATCTCTCCGCCAAGCGTATTAAGGTGGCGGCCATCGTTTTTGCGTTGGCCGCCATTTTCATTTGCGCCATGGTGAAAACCTCCCCCGCGGGGGAGAACGTCTGGGCTCCGCTGACCGACCGTCTGGTTGCGGATGGCTTTGACCGCGCTTACATCACCCCTCTCTTTTCCAATACCAAGCCCACCTTTTCGCCGGAAATCATGGCCCGCAAGATGAATGCGTTGCTGAAAAGCAAGCTTTCGGCGGCAAAACCGGCCAAGCGTGAAAAGCCCAAGGCAATGCAGCGCTACCTCAACCCTATCCTCATTGCAGGGGCCTACAGCTTTTATCGGGAAAATCGGGATGAATTGGCTCGAATCGAAAAGCGGTACCAGGTGCCGGGAGACCTGCTGACAGCGCTCATGCTGGTGGAGACCAAACTGGGCAGGCAGGTGGGCGACCACAACGCGCTAGGGATTCTGGCCAATATGGCCATAGCCAGTGATTTCGAATTGATCCGACCGCATATCCGCAGGGATGTGCCCGAAGAGTTGCAGGGGTGGCTGGAGCGTCGTACAGGGCAGAAGGCCTCTTGGGGATATGGGGAGCTCAAGTCGCTGCTTACCTACGCGCGCAAAAATGGGGCGGACCCGCTGACTATTCCCAGCTCCATGTATGGGGCCATCGGGTTGTGCCAGTTCATTCCCTCATCCGCCCTGGCTTACGGCGTGGACGGCTCCGGTGACGGCAAAGTGGACCTTTTCGATACGCGGGACGCATTGTACAGCATGGCCAATTTCATCAGGAAGCACGGCTGGAAGCCGGGGCTTGACCATGAGGCACAGGTCAAGATCGTTTATCGGTACAATCATTCCGAGAGCTACGCCCTGACCATCCTGGAAGTAGCAGATCGGATTCGAAAGACCGACGAATTTTTCGGCGACTAACGCCCGTCCAGCAGGCTTTGATAGAGGGTCAGGCTCCGCTTCAGGAACTCCTCAAGAGTGAGTTGAGACAGGGTTCGCTTTTGCGCCGTCAGAGCCTGCTCCCGCAGGGCCTGATCTGTCACAATCTTTTCCAGGGTATGTGCAAGTGACGCGGCGTCGCCCGGTTCCACCAGCATGGGCGGGGTGACCAGGTCCGGCATGACTCCGACGGAGGTGGAGACCAGTGGTCTTTCGGCCGCCATTATCTCCAGGGCGGAGCGGGCGATGGCCTCGGACCAGAGGGAGGATACCACGCCTATGTCCGTTGCCGAAATACAGGCGGCAATGTCGTCGCGCTTGCCGCTTATCCGGGTGACGTCCTCCAGGCCGTTGGCCTCTATCCATCCCCGTATCTCGGCTTCGGTCATGGCCGTATCGAATCCCATCAGGAAGAGCCGGACGTTCTCCAGGCCCTTTTTGCGCAGACGGGCCACGGCTTCAATGGTTTCCTTCTGACCCTTGACCCGGTCGAAGCGGCCCAGCAGTCCGATCACTACGTCCTGATCGGAAAAGCCGAATTCCTCGCGCACCCGATTGCGGCCTTCCGGGTCGAAGCGGAAGCGTTCCGTGTCCACGCCACCGTGGATGAGCCAGAGGCCGTCGCTGGGCGTCCGCATGGAATCAAGAAAGTAGTTGGCCATACGTCGGTTGGTAACGACCACCGCGTCAGCTATATGGGAATGAAGCCAGCGGTTGAGGGGGTCGCTCTTGGGGGGGCGCTGGTCGCCCCGGGTACGCACGAGCTTGTAAGGGAAGCCGAGGTACTTGAGCAGTCCCCAGAGAAAGAACCCTTCTCCCCGGTGGCAGTTGACGATATCAGGCCGGTGCGTCCTGAGAAGTTTTATGACGTGTCGCGCCGCAGCGGCGAAACGGACCGGGCTGACCGTGTTCAGATCAACGGCCACGGTATTCAGGCCCATTTCCCGCGCCTTTTTCTCGGGCGGGGTGCCCGCCTGGGTGAGCACGGTCACCTCATGTCCGGCATCTGCGAGGAGCCGGCTCAGGGTGATGGCGTACCAGGCGGTGGCGTTGTACCATCGGACGTTGATCACTTGGAATATTTTCATTAACTGTCGCTCGGGAGTAGTCGGTTGGAATGTTTGTCCAACATGACAGGTCGTGAACCCGAAGGCAAGAGAGTGCATATGGACGACATCCTCATTTCCATCATCCTTCCCACCTATAACCGGGCCAGGTTTTTGCCCCGAGCCCTGGACTCGGTGCTTAAGCAGACCCATGAGCGCTGGGAGGTCATCCTGGTTGACGACGGGTCCACCGATGAAACCGCCGAGGTCTTGCGTAACTTTCCTGATCCGCGGATTCGCTGTTACTTTCAGGAGAACAGGGGTGTTTCAGCAGCCAGAAACATGGGGTACACCCAGTGCTCAGGCGAGATGATGGCTCTGCTTGATTCTGACGACGAGTGGATGCCCACCAAGCTGGAGATCCAGCTGCGCTATATGCGGGAGAACGGTTTCGAGATATCTCAGACCAACGAGATATGGTACCGTGGCGGCAAACGGGTCAACCAGCCCGCAAAGTACGCCAAGCCTGAGGGATGGTTCTTCGAGGCAGCGCTTTCCATGTGTCTGATCAGCCCGGCATGTACCATGTTTACCCGTGCGGCGTGGGAGACCATAGGGCCTTTCGACGAGTCCATGCCCTCTTGTGAAGACTACGATATGTGGCTCAGGGCGTGCCTCGCCTTTCCCGTTGGCCTGGTCAGGGAGCCGTTGACCATCAAGCACGGCGGACGGGCCGACCAGCTTTCCAACTGCGTGCCCTGCGCAGACCTTTATCGAATCCGCGCGCTGGTAAAAATCCTGCAATGTGGAAAACTTGACGCTTCCCAGAGGGCACTGGCCATGAGGGAGTTGGAGAACAAGGTTGCCATTTACCGCCAAGGGTGTGAAAAAAGAGGAAAAACAGATGAGGCGGAAAAGGTCTGGAACCTGTTTTGCATGGTGCGTGAGGGGAAAGAAGTTCCCTTGAAAGCGCTGTGTTAGGATAAATTGAGTCCATTTCCGAAACCTGGCCCGTGTCAGCGGTGAGCATAAGCCGCCGGGAGAGTGTCGTGCCGTCCATTGAAAATCTCATAAATGACCTGCCGGAGATCAGCCAATCCCGTCTGGTGGCGTCCGGGTACGGCGTCTGGATTGTCTGGAAGGACAAACTCAACAACGCGGTAAAGAACACCCTGAGGGAATACGGCGCTCTGTGCGTGGCCGAGGAGTTGGACCAGGCCCTCTGGTTTTGCAATACCACTGAGGTGTTCCGTGCACTGGCCAGGCTCTACATATGGGCCCGCGTCAACCCCATGCCGGTCTCCTGCCAGGTGATCCCGCTGACCTTCCTGGTGGACTACGACATGAACTATTCCGTGTCCCTGTCGCCGGAGCTAGATCACCAGGAAGCCTCTTCGCCCGGCGACCTTGAGATACTGATTCATCCCAAGCTCAAGAACACGGTAAACGACATCCTCGGCCTGTCGCTCCAGATTCGTGGAGGCATCCCGGGCCTGGCTCCCGTTGAATGGTTCACCATGGTGGCCGACCAGGGTCTGGACTACGAAACCTTCTGCAAGTGGTATTACATCATAAAGCCCCTGGGGAGCCTGTCGGAAAAGGAAGCCAACAAGGGGTGGAGGGAACTTGTCCTTGAGATCGTCGAGCTGTTGAGGAGGCTTGGGCTCCGCTACATCTCAGACATGGAGAAGGGCGCCCTTATTCTGCCTCTTGAGAGCTTCCAATTGCTCAGATCCTTTTGCAGCGAGATGTTGAAGTTGATCAAGCGGCTCAAGGAGGATCCGGAAGGGGGCTACTGGCCTGTGGTTATGGCCGCCGTTCCGCAGCAGGAGTACGAGTTCACCTCGGACCTGCCTCAGAAGATCGGCCTGGATTGGAACAGGCTTTCGCCCGATTACCCCCATGTGCGCTTGGTAGATGGCTTTCTCCTCTCCGAGTGGTTCTATATGAGCGAGACCCGCTACGGGGTCGATGCGGTTTCCCTGGACTCGTGGTGCACCTTGGCTCTGCGTGAGGACGGGGGACGGCTGGATCATGGGACCATGCAGGTGGCCTTGGCCCACACTTTGGTGAACGGCGAGAATTCCCATTGTTTCTATTGCGGTCAGACAGGGCACAAGCCAAGGGATTGCCCGTCCAAGCAGTTGGAAAAGCCCCATCCCAAGGTCTGGCAGGAGCTTGCCAAGACCGACGTGAAGGATTTCACCAAGGGGTTCAGCGGAGTCGACGCCGCCGTGGCGGAAGAGGACGGGAGCGGGTCCATGCTCAAGCTGCTCAGTTCCCACAAGGGGCTGGAAAGCCTCATGCTCCGTGCGGTGTATGAAATCAACGCGCCGGCCCAGTTGCGCTTTCTGCGGATCGTCTGGCGTACGAGGGCCAAGGATTGGGTGGAAGGCATGCGCCAATTGGCGCCCCAGGAAGGAGATTTCGTCTGGGACGCTCTCCAGAGGATCGAGAGCGGGGACCTCGAGAACGCCGAGGTACAGATCAAGGAGGCCCAGCTCAAGTACCCACGGAGCTACCAGCCTCATTCCCTCTGGGGATTCTGGACTATGGAGAGCGGTGATACGAATCAGGCGCTCTTTCATTGGCAGGAAGCCGAGCGCATGAGCTACACGCCGTTGCAGCAAGGTTATTTTTCCTATCTTCAGGCGCGGTTACTCGAGGTTGACGGCAACTTGAAGGACGCCATCAACACGTATAAGCACGCCAATACCTATTCCCCCACCTGGGTCGATCCGGTCTACCGCCAGGGCGTGTGCATGGTAAAGATGGGGTTCACCGGCCAGGCCATGGACGTTTTCTCCGATCTCATCGAGCGAGACCCGCATATCTTCAACCGGATCCTCGTTGATCCCGAGTTGGACCGGGGCCGGGTCCAGCTCATGAGCGCGCTTTGGGAACGCTGGGCCGAGGCGGATGAAATGGTCTCCGCCGCAAAAGGGCGGGTCAGCGAGCTTCGGGACGATATTGCCCGGAGGTTCGACGAGAATCACAGTTATTACGAGCTGGGCCTGGAGGAGTTGGACCGGCTGGAGAAACTGGCCGTAACCAACAATTACGTGGCCTACCGGCAG
The DNA here is from genome assembly GCF_009762795.1 of Pseudodesulfovibrio cashew. Taxonomy (NCBI): domain Bacteria; kingdom Pseudomonadati; phylum Thermodesulfobacteriota; class Desulfovibrionia; order Desulfovibrionales; family Desulfovibrionaceae; genus Pseudodesulfovibrio; species Pseudodesulfovibrio cashew. Next base: position 2,802,201 of record NZ_CP046400.1, read on the forward strand.
TTGCTCCGGGGCACGGACAAATTCAAGCAGAATCTGGACGGTGAAGTCAGGCGTGAGATCAAACGGATCGACTCAAATCTGGATTACCAGGCTGAGCGAATCCGGGACATCCAGCATGAGGCCGCCTGGTTCCCGTTTCCCAAGTTGTTGTTGGAGTTCAACAAGGACTTCAACTTCTGTGTGGACAAGATCAACTGGATCAAAACGCAGCAGCTCAAGGAGCCCGACAAGTTCCGCAAGGCCCTCAAGTTCATTGACGAGATCGAGGAACACATAGAGTCCCTCCAGGGACGTCTGGTGACCCTGCGCATCGTCCGCGACAGCACGCTGTTCGTTCTCATGCTGGGGCGCAATTTCATTTGGTTCGAACTGTTGGGCCTGGGCCTTGCCCTGGCCGCCATCCCTGCGACCCTCTATTTCACCCAGGGGATGGAGGGGATATGGCTGCTGGACGCCATCCGAGAGCAGCGATGGGAGTTCTCCAAGGGTTTGGTGATCATTATTAGCGTCCTTTGCCTGGTCCTGGCCGTACTCAAGAGCGGCATCACCTTCGATAAGCGAAAGCGTGAATTGTTCGACCAGATCGAAAAGGAGATGAGCAAGTCCGCGCCCAAGCGATACTGAGCAGGGCTTCTCCTTCACATTGCCGCGCTTTGTGATATGTTGGCTCCATTAACAGGAAACAGGCATCGGAGGGCGGCATGCACAAATTGGTACTTGTCCGGCACGGGCAGAGCGAGTGGAATCTATCCAACCGGTTCACAGGCTGGACCGACGTGGACCTCACCGAACAGGGTATCGGCGAGGCCGTTTCCGGCGGGAAGCTTTTGCGCGAGGCCGGTTTCAGCTTCGATGTGGCCCACACCTCTTTTTTGAAGCGAGCCATCCGCACCCTCTGGCTGATTCAGGATGAGATGGACCTGCTTTGGCTTCCGGTGCAAAAGACATGGCGGCTCAACGAGCGCCACTATGGCGCGCTGCAAGGGTTGAACAAGGCGGAGACCGCCGCCAAATATGGCGACGAACAGGTCTTTGTCTGGCGTCGCAGTTTCGACGTGCCTCCGCCGGAGCTCGACCCTTCAGATGAACGTTCGCCCGCCAACGACCCTCGCTATGCAACCCTCGCTCCTGAAGAAATTCCGTTGAGCGAATCCCTCAAAAAGACCATCGACCGGACAATGCCCTACTGGTTCAAGGTCATCGAGCCGCAGATTCGGGCGGACCGTCGGGTGCTGATCGTGGCTCATGGCAACTCCCTGCGCGGCTTGGTAAAATACCTTGACGGCATGAGCGATGAGGAGATTACCCAACTGAATATACCCACCGGTGTGCCCCTGGTTTACGAGCTGGATGAGAACCTCAGGCCGCTTACCCATTACTACCTGGGCGATCCCGAAGCCGTGGCCAAGGCCGCCGAAGCGGTTGCCAATCAGGCCAAGGGAGGGTAATTCCCAACCGTCATGGACGGAACACGATTCACCCGAAACCTGCTCGATTGGTACGACGCCAATCGTCGCGATCTGCCTTGGCGCGACGACCCTGGTCCCTATCCCGTCTGGATTTCCGAGATAATGGCCCAGCAGACTCAGATGGACCGAGTGGTGGAATATCACCGGCGCTGGATGCGTCATTATCCCGACCCGGAAGCCTTGGCCAAGGCTCCGGAGGAAGCTGTGCTCAAGTCCTGGGAAGGGCTGGGTTACTACAACCGTGCCAGGAATATTCGCAAGGCTGCCGCACGCATCGTCGATGAGTTCGGCGGTGAGTTCCCTTCAGATCCGGCGGTCATCCGTTCTCTCCCTGGCATCGGCGAATACACGGCCGGTGCCATCGCCAGCATCGCCTTTGGTCAGCCCGTCCCTGCCATTGACGCCAACGTGCTACGTGTTTTCGCTCGCGTTTTGGATATCGATACTCCCATCCGGGAGAAGGCGGGCAGGGGGCAGGTCGAAGCGTGCGTGCGAGAACTGTTGCCCGAGGACCGGCCCGGCGACTTCAACCAGGCGCTCATGGAGCTTGGGGCGCTGGTCTGCTCCCGGCTTCCCGATTGTCCGGTCTGCCCGGTCAAGGAACATTGTCTTGCCCATGCGCGGGGCACCATCGGCGCGCGTCCCGTCCTGCCCCCGGGCAAGGACATCATCCGTATTAACATGGCCACAGGCGTGCTTGTTCACGAGGGACAGGCGCTCATACAGAAGCGCAGGCCCGACGACGTTTGGCCCGGACTGTGGGAATTTCCCGGTGGTTGCCTCGAACAGGGAGAAACCCCTGAGGAGGCGCTCGTGCGGGAATACCGTGAAGAGGTGGAGCTGGACGTGGTCCCCGAGGAGAAGATCACGGTGGTGGCTTATTCCTACACGCGTTATCGGGTGACCATGCATTGCTACCTGTGCCGTCCGGCCAACGGGGATGTTCCGGCTCCGGTTTTCAACGCGGCGGTGGAAGGTGGGTTTGTGCAACCTGCGTCCCTGGCGGATTATGCCTTCCCCTCCGGGCATCGTCGGCTCATCGATTTCATGCGCAACGATTTGCGTTTCGCTGAATTGTTCCGTCTCTCCTGATATCATCCCGTCATGCTTGGAGGTGTGGCCGTAGGCACGCCCCTTGCTTGTTTCCCTGCGCAGGCGTGTGTCCAGCCAAAACTTTGACGCAGGAGAAGCGACATGTCTTTCGGGCCAATCGAACAATATAACGCCCTGGCCGCCATGCAGTCAGGCAAGGGCGGCGGTAATCCCGTCCGCAACGTTCAATTGCAGGCGGCTTTCGATACTCAGATGCGCACGGCACAGAGTCTTTTCGGAGAAGGGTCTACAGAATACGGGGAGGGGAGCGCTTCCCGCGGGTTCGATATGGGCATCCTCAACGACGCCATGATGTTCGAAGCCCTGTCCACCATCTCCCGGCTGATGCGCGACGAGGCGGGGCTGCCGCGTCAGGTCGCCGTCTCTCGCAAGATGGCCGGGACCACGCAGGCCCCTGTTGCCGCGCCACTGCCTGAAGCCCCTAATGTCGGTAGCCTGTCGGCTCGTTTCGAGTCCGGTAGCGACGGCGTTGCCACCATAGGCTACGACCGCGTTGGTGGCACCTCCTACGGCAAGTATCAGATTGCGTCCAAGCCCGGCAGTATGGACCGTTTCCTGACTTATCTCGACGCGGAAGCGCCGGAGCTCGCCACCCGCTTGCGTCAGGCCGGTCCAACCGACACCGGTTCCAAGGAAGGCGGCATGCCTGAGGCCTGGAAGGAGATTGCCGCGCAGCAGCCCGAGCGGTTTGAAAAATTACAGCATGATTTCATAGCCACCGAGACCTATGATCCGGCCCGCAACATGATTTTCAAGCAGACCGGACTGGATTTCGACAATGCACCGCCCGCCCTGCGCGAGGTCCTCTGGTCCACGGCTGTCCAGCATGGCCCCACGGGCGCGGCCCGCATTTTCAACAAAGTCATAGATCGGTTCGTCGGACAGGTAAGCGAAGGCAAGTTCGACGCCAAGCTTATTGAGGGCGTCTACGATACGCGCAAGACCCAGTTCGGTTCCTCTACGCAACGGGTGCGCAGGGCCGTGGCCAATCGCCTGAATGAGGAAAAACAGATCGCCCTGAACATGCTGGGCGAGACCAGCCTCAACCGGATCGTGTAGGGCGTTTCCAAGAACAGTTTTTTCAGGCCGGGTATGTTGCCCGGCCTTTTTTCATGCCAGCTTTTCTTCGAGGGACGGGTCCAGGTCCACGCGCAGGGAGCCCTGCTTGGCGTCGACCATGACCTGGCCCTGAGCGAACCCCTTGACCTTGCGCACGTCCTTGACCAGGGCGTACATGATCTCAGCCTTGCCGTCGTCCCGGCGATAGCTCTTCAGGCCGCAGAGGATGGCCGCCTCGGCCAGGGTGGATTCCGGCACCTCGTGGCCGGGGTGATCCCGCTTGAGGATTACGTGCGAGCTGGGGCCGTCCGCAATGTGAAACCAGTAGTCGAAGGGCGAGGCCGCCTTGCTCAACATCTGGTGGTTGGCCTGCTTGTTCTTGCCCCTGATGATTGTGAAACCGTCTGACGATCGGAACAGGGACACGGCCAGACCCTTGTAGCGCTTTGGCAGCGGCGGTGGGCCATCCGGTCCGCGTTCCTCTTTTGACGGGAGTTGGAACTCAGGCAGGGTGCCGTCCTCCAGCCGCTTCAGTTCGGCCAGCAGCTCCTTGCGTCGACGTCGAATATGCGGAAAGCCTCGTTCCGCCTTGTCCGCCATCCTGAAGTAGCGTTCCATGTTTTCGGTGGGGGTCAGGTGGGGGTTGAGCTCCACAGTCATTTCACCGAGTTCCGGATGGGTAACCGTGACCGTTTCCAGCCCTTCCTTGTCCTTGAATCGGTAAAGCTCCGCCTGCATGGCTTCGGCCTTGCGCTTTTCGGCGGCCAGCTTCTGCAGTCGAGCCTCTTCTTCGTCCAGCCGGGCGAGGTTTCGCCGGACTTTTTTGCGCGCCCGCTTCAGCAGGGTCTGGGCGGGTTTTTCCTCTTCCATTTCCATCAGCGGAAACAGAGTTCGTTCGCCATGGGCGTTGGCTGCATCCAGAGCCGAGGAAAAGCAATCCTCCTCCTTGGCGCCCGTGGACCAGGCAAGGGGCGGTTGCCAGCCTCGAGCCGTCTGCGCCAGATAAAAGTTCTGCGTGGTGCCGCTCGCCACGGAAAGATAGAGCCCCAGCGCTTCGTTGTGGTCCAGTTTGGTCAAGGCCTTGCGCAGGGGAGGGGAGATGTGGGGATACTCGCGCCAGATTTCCTCGTCGGCCAGGACGTCCTCCAAAGCGGGCCATTCTGGCTGAGCGTCGAATTCAGGGGGGAGTTCGTCGGCGAGTTCCATGCCGTTTCGCGCGTCCAGGATGAGGAACGGGCCGCACGGAGGATCGGAGCGCGGAGACAGCTCCAAGGCGAGGCGGAGATTGGGCCAGTCCGTGTGGAATCCGAGGATGCGGCGATTGCGCAACCTCTTCCGGAACCACATGGCCATGGCCGGAACCTGCTGTGGATTGACCGGTTTGATGGGGGAAATAAAAAGATGGCCCGCCGGTTTGGCGGGCCTAAAGAGCAGGTGCATGGGCTCGCCCGGATTCTGGATTTTAATGGTCCAGACGCCAGGAGCCGGGCCGAATACCTTGTCTATCCGGCGGTCTGTCAGCAGGGTGCCCAACTCGGCTGCGAGGAAGCGGAAAAAATTTGCCTCCATGGCGGTTCGGGCACAGGCGGTGCGGTCGGGCGGCTAGTCGCCGCGAACGGCTTCGTCCGCTTCCTGCTTGCTTTTACAGTTGATGCACAGCGTAGTCATGGGGCGGGCCTTGAGGCGCGCGATGGAGATATCGTCGCCGCACTCCTGGCAGATGCCGTATTCCCCGTCCTCGATGCGCTCCACTGCCTTCTGGATTTTCTTTACCAGCTTGCGCTCGCGGTCACGCAGACGCAGTGTAAAGGCGCGGTCGGATTCCGCGGTGGCGCGATCCGCCGGATCGGCGTAGACCTCGCCGGACTCGGTCATGTCTTCAATGGTCTCCTCGCTCTTCCTGAGCGTATCGTCCAGCATGCCGGTAAGCATGTCCTTGAAAAACTGCAGATCTTTCTGTTCCATATTTTGCTCCCTTTGGGTGCAACCAGTCGGTGGGAGTACCACCAATTGAAATTACTAAATTAAAGCGCGTAGGTATACCAAAAACGCACTAAAAGTAAAGTCTTTACATTAGGTGAAAAATTCCAGGTGGTTCTTTATTGTATATATGAGAGGAAAAAAGAAAAAATACCCTTGACACCTACTGGAGGCGCGGGTAAACAGTGGTTCGCTTTTGAGCGCGGGAATAACTCAGTGGTAGAGTGCAACCTTGCCAAGGTTGAAGTCGCGAGTTCAAATCTCGTTTCCCGCTCCAAAAGAGGCGACATAGCCAAGTGGTAAGGCAGAGGTCTGCAAAACCTCCATTCTCCGGTTCAAATCCGGATGTCGCCTCCATTTAGCGGGAATAACTCAGTGGTAGAGTGCAACCTTGCCAAGGTTGAAGTCGCGAGTTCAAATCTCGTTTCCCGCTCCAGACATACCGGCCGGTCCTTCGGGACCGGCCTTTCCCAGGCGGGAATAACTCAGTGGTAGAGTGCAACCTTGCCAAGGTTGAAGTCGCGAGTTCAAATCTCGTTTCCCGCTCCAGAAATTTCAAGCCGGCCCTTCGTGGGCCGGCTTTTTTCATTTTCTTTCAGGTCGGTTGAGTCCTGTTTTGGGCGAAGTGCTTTTTTTTGTCCGGAAAAGGGGTGGTCCGGTATGGTCCCTGCAAATCGCAGGGAAACGGAAAACATTTCCCCTACCGGCGTGAGCCGCTGAAAGCTTATGAAGAATACAGATTCATCCCCTGTCTCCGCGTCGCGGACTGGCCAGTTTGATGGCTTGTACCTCAATGGTTCCCCGCTTGTTTCGGTGGGTATGCAGGCCCGCAATTTCACCGCTTCAATTTGTGGTTCCGAACTCGGCATCGCTCCGGAGTTCTATTCGTCGGAGAGTCTGGCCGATGACATTGAGCGGCTGTGCGACCCTGACCAACCGCTGGATGACGCCCGTTTTCTCAACGTGGCAGTGAAGTATTTCTTTGCCTACGTACATGACGGCGCACACCTGGAGCGGGTGGAGTACGGCGATATCGCATCGCTTTTCGAGCGGTTCTCCCGCCATCTATCCCTGAACGAGCCTGGTGACGACGTGGAGCTCATGAACCTGATGCGCCAGTGGTCGCCGGTTCTTCGGGTGCTGGCGGATGCGCCGCGTGCGGCCCACATCATGCGTGCGGTGGCCGGGCAGGTCGACGCGCCCCGTGCCATGGGCGGCCCGTATGTGGGCGTGGACATTGGCGCGGGTACGGGCATCATGCTTCTGGCCCAGCAGATTCAGGCCCGCCGCAACGGCTTCGCTGACATCAGGACGTTGGGGTTTCAGTCAGATCCTCTCTCGGGTGAGCGGACCCACGATCTGGTGCACTCCCTGGGTATGGGCGGCGTCATGCTTGCGGACCCGGCAAGGGAAGGCGCTTACGGCATGCTGCGTGGGCGTCCTGTCAGTCACGTCGCCAACGAAATGGCGGCGGGCATCCAGCAGACTCTGGATCACGGTAATTTCTTCGGCAAGTATGAGGCGTTTTTTACCGCCGTGGGCGACGCGTCGGATCGGGCGATCTTTTTCCCGGAAGGAATTATTGCCCACAGCGGGGCCGAGGGTATGTCGGTCATCCTGACAAGGGAGAATGGATTCAGTGCGCCTGCCGGTTGCGGCCGGACCGGGCTGGTCCCCCAGGCGCTGATCCTCGGGGGTGAGGTCGTGCCAGTGCATAAGCTTGGGCAGGATTTCTACGCTTACCTGACCTGATCTGCCCGGTTTGGGCTTTTCCTACCCGTAGATGACGATGGCGGCTGCTCCGGCGGTCATGATCAGTGTGCCTGCCAGGCGGTAGCTGATGCCGCGCTCCTTGAACAGAACCCTGCCATAGATAACCGAAAAGATGCCTGCCATCCTTTTTATGGTGATCATGTAAGCTGCGGCGGCCATGGACATGGCCATGTTGTGGCTGAGGACCTCGCAGAACAGGATAAGACCGGAGCCCATGGCGAGCAGCGGTTTGCGCGTCACGGCTCTGGCCGACGCCTTGCCCGTGCCGATGAGTACCAGAGGGATGAGCAGACCCAGCAGGCTGAAGAGCAGCATGGACGTGTACATCGGCGAGGAGTGGATGATCATCACCTTGCCGCCTACCGAGGTCAGGGCGTAGATGGCGGCCACGATCAGCATCAGCAGTGAGCCCGGTTCCCTGAAAATCGCCTTGATCGGGCCGAGAATGCCGAATCGGGCGCTGTCCAGATTGATCACGTAGCCACCGGCGACCACCAGTAACATTCCCGCCATGCCGGGCAGGCTGAGCGTCTCATGCAGGATCAGGTCTCCAGAGACCAGCACGAAGACAGGCGTGAAGCTGAGAAAGGGCAGGGTAAGCGATAGAGGCGAAAGGTGGATGGCGCGGTAGTGCAGGATGAAGCCGACCATGGTCAACGGTAGGACCCACGCCATGGCCGGGTAGAAGCCCGGGCCGATCTCGGGCTTGTCAACGAACAGCAGCCCTATGGCGCAAAGGGGCGCGGCATAGAGAAAAGGTATGATGCTCATCTCCCACGGCGAGACGTCCGAGAAGAACCGTTTCAGATAGGCGGAGTTGGACGCCATGCAGAATGCCGCCGAAAGAGAGAGGAAGAACCAAGTCATGGGCAGGGTATACGTTCAGACGTATATAATGTAAAAACAAACTTGCCTATCGGCCCTGTGACGGGTAAGGACGGGGAAATTCGGAAAATAAGGAGCGAGACGACCATGCACAAACCGTCCGTCGGCGTTGCCCTGGAAGGGCTGCCCTACATCATCATCTCCGCCTTTGCGACCCTGCTTTTCGCCGTACTGGACTGTTGGTTCATGGCGCTTCTGCTTTTGGGCCTGACCTGCTTCATCGGCCACTTCTTCCGCGATCCCGAGCGCGTGGGCCCGGAAAACGCCGATGCCGTGTGTTCCCCTGCGGATGGCCGTGTGATCAAGGTCGCCAGGGAAACCGATCCGGTCTCCGGCGAGTCCCGTCAGGTCATCGCCATATTCATGAACGTCTTCAACGTGCACGTGAACCGCATGCCGGTCTCGGGCAAGATCGAACTCATTCGCTACATCCCCGGCAAATTTTTCAATGCCTCCTTCGACAAGGCGAGCGAGGACAACGAACGGAACGTCGTGGTCGTCACGGGCAAAGGTAACCAGCGGTTTACCATGGTCCAGATCGCGGGCCTCATCGCCCGGCGTATCGTCTGCTGGGCCGAACCTCAGGATAAACTCAAGCGCGGAGAGCGGTTTGGTTTGATTAAGTTTGGTTCCAGAGTTGACCTTTACATCCCGGATGGCTATGAACCAACTGTCACCATCGGCCAGAAGGTCGTTGCCGGCGAGACCGCAGTGGCGGACAAGCGTAAGGCGTAAAACGGGATAAGCTAAGTTAAACAAATAGTTATTATGGCCAAGGAAAAGAAATTGCCGCGCCACAAGAGCGTCTACCTCCTTCCGAACCTGCTGACTACGGCCAGCTTGTTTCTCGGCTTTTTGGGATTGACCTGGGCAATCAAGGGGGACTACGCCTCCTGCGCCCTGTGCATCCTGTCGAGTTGCGTGTTCGACGGACTGGACGGCAAAGTGGCCCGCCTGACCGGCACCACCAGCGAGTTCGGGGTCCAGTTGGACTCCCTGGCTGACTTGGTGGCCTTCGGCGTGGTCCCGGCAACCATGGCCTATCTCTGGATGCTCAACGACTTTGGCCGGCTGGGGCTCATGGCAGCGTTTCTGTTCATGGCCTGCGGTGCTTTGCGCCTGGCCCGATTCAACGTCCAGGCGGCCACCAGTTCCAAGAAGCACTTCGTGGGCTTGCCTATTCCTGCGGCGGCCTGCACCCTGGCCACCTTGGTCCTCTTCACCGAGTATGTGCCCGAGCAGTATATGCACTCCGTGCTGCCCATCTTCACGCTCGGCTTGGTCTATGTGTTGTCCTTCTTCATGGTCAGCACCGTCCGCTTTTATTCCTTCAAGGAAATCAGTGCCTTCAAGGCGCATGCCTTCAGTTGGATGGTCACCGCCGTCCTGCTCTTCTCCCTGATTGCCTCGCGCCCCAAGGTGCTGGGCTTCGTCTTCTTCATGGGCTACCTCATCTCCGGCCCGATCTACACCCTCGTTCTACTATCCCGCTACGGCAAACGACTACTACGGGATAGCTCCAGCGAAGAGCTAGGTTAGCTCTCACTCATCCCATATTAGTACGTCGTACTGACCACGAGTTGCCACGCGCGGGTGCGTGTTGGCGCTTGCATACCCATACGCAAACAATTATGAACATACCCCCGGAAGGGGCAAAGTATCGGAGGATACCATGGCAGACAGAGTGTACGTATTCGACACCACCTTGCGTGACGGCGAACAATCTCCGGGCGCAACCATGAACCTGGACGAGAAAATCCGCATGGCCCGCCAATTGGAAACCCTGGGCGTGGACATTATAGAAGCCGGTTTTCCCATCGCCAGCGAAGGTGACTTCGAAGCGGTCCGGGCCATCGCCAAGGCCGTTGACAACGTCCAGGTCGCGGGCCTGTGCCGTGCAGTCAAGGGCGACATCGATCGCTGCTGGGAAGCGGTGAAGGAAGCCAAGCATCCGCGTATTCATACCTTCCTCGCCACCAGTGAAATTCATATGAAACACAAGCTGGGCAAGACCGCCGATCAGGTGCTGGTCATGGCCGAGAACGCGGTCAAACACGCCCGGCAGTACACGGACAACGTGGAGTTTTCCGCCGAGGACGCTTCTCGTTCCGACTGGGACTTTCTGGTCAAGGTCACCGAGACCGTTATTGCGGCCGGGGCCAAGGTGGTCAATATCCCGGATACCGTGGGCTACACCCAGCCGTTTGAGTACTATGAATTGATCAAGTACCTGATGGACAACGTGAAGAACATCGACGACGCTATCATTTCCGTCCATTGCCATAACGATCTGGGGTCTGCAGTGGCCAACAGCCTGGCCGCCATCCGCGCCGGAGCCCGCCAGGTGGAGTGCACCGTACTCGGCATCGGCGAGCGCGCTGGCAACGCCGCCCTGGAAGATTTGGTCATGGCGCTGAACACCCGCAAGGAGCTCTACAATGTGGAGACCGGCATCGTCACCGAGCAGATCTTCCCCTCCTGCCGTCGTCTCTCCCAGATCATAGGCATGCCGATCCCGCCCAACAAGGCCATCGTGGGCGCCAACGCCTTTGCTCACGAGTCCGGCGTGCACCAGGACGGCGTCATCAAGAATCGCCTGACCTACGAGATCATGACTCCGGCCTCCATCGGACGGACTTCCAATGACATCGTCATCGGCAAGCATTCCGGCTCCCACGCGGTCAAGAACAAGGCCGAGGAGCTGGGATACGAATTGGATGACGAGCAGGTCCAGGTGCTCTTCAAGGCGGTCAAGGATTTGGCCGACAAGAAGGAGCAGGTCTTTGACGAGGACGTGGAGGCGCTCATTCTGGAGAAAGTCTACCGCCGTCTGGACAAGTTCCGGTTGGTGGACATGTCGGTCTTTTCCGGCACCGGCGACGTACCCCCGCATGCGGCGGTGGTTATGGAGTTCGGGGAAGAGGGCGGCGAGACTGAGGTCCGCAAGACCAGCTCCTTTGGCGAAGGTTCCATTGACGCCGTGTTCCAGTCCATCTACAGCTTGGTGGGGGTTGCCCCGAAACTCGAAGTCTACTCGGTCAACGCCGTTACCGAAGGGTCCGACGCCCTGGCCGGTGTTGCCGTGCGCATAGAAGATTCAGGCGTCAAGGCCGTGGGCCGCGCCAACGACGGCGATGTCGTCAAGGCCAGCGCCTTGGCCATGATCAACGCCCTGAACAGAATGGATAAAGCCAAAGAGGAGAAATAGACCATGGGTCAGACGTTAGCTGAAAAAATCCTGCAGAATCATACGGACCAGGAGATCACCGAGGCCGGACAGATCGTCCAGTGTTCGGTGGACATGGTCCTGGCCAACGACATTACCGCCCCCCTGGCCATCAAGTCGTTCAAGGCCATGGGCGCGAAGAAAGTGTTCGACAAGGACAAGATTTCCCTGGTCTGCGATCACTTCACCCCGAACAAGGACATTGACTCCGCCGAGCAGGTCAAGGTCGTCCGAGAGTTCGCCGAGGAAATGGGAGTGACCCATTACTATGAATGCGGCGAGGTCGGCGTGGAACACGCGCTGCTGCCCGAGAAGGGCATCGTTGGTCCCGGTGACATCGTTGTGGGCGCTGACTCCCACACCTGCACCTACGGCGGTCTGGGCGCTTTCGCCACGGGCATGGGCTCCACCGACATCGGCGCGGCCATGGCTCTGGGCGAGACCTGGTTCAAGGTGCCGCCGACCATCCGCGTGAACCTGACTGGTACGCCCAAGGAGTACGTGGGCGCCAAGGACTTCGTCCTCAACCAGATCGGTCGCCTGGGCGTCTCCGGCGCGCTGTACAAGGCTCTGGAATACGGCGGCGAGGTAGTCGACAACATGTCCATGGAAGGGCGGATGACCATCGCCAACATGGCCATCGAGGCAGGCGGCAAGGTCGGCCTGTTCCCGGTGGACGCCAAGACCCTTGAGTACGCGAAGCAGGCCGGTTTCTCCGGGGGCGTGGCCATGACCGCCGACGCCGACGCCGTGTACGAGCAGGTCCTGAATATCGACGTTACCGACATGGACCCGCAGGTTGCCTGCCCGCACTTGCCGGACAACGTCAAGCCTGTTGACGAGACCGCCGGTCTCAACATCCACCAGGCCGTTATCGGCTCCTGCACCAACGGTCGCATCGAGGACATGCGCGAGGCTGCTGCCATCCTCAAGGGCCGCAAGGTTGACCCCAAGGTCCGCTGCATCATTCTGCCCGCCACTCCCTCCATCTGGAAGGCGTGCATGAGCGAAGGGCTGATGGAAATCTTCATGGACGCCGGTTGCATCGTGGGCCCGCCCACCTGCGGCCCGTGCCTGGGTGGTCACATGGGCATCCTGGCGGGCGGCGAGCGCGCCATTGCCACCACCAACCGCAACTTCAAGGGCCGCATGGGCTCCCTGGAGTCCGAGGTCTTCCTGTCCAACCCCGCCGTGGCCGCTGCCAGTGCCGTGGCCGGTGAGATCATCAACCCCGCCAAGCTGTAGGAGGCGACAATGAACGTTACCGGAACCGCCCATAAAGTGGGCGATCATATCGATACGGACGCCATCATCCCGGCTCGTTTCCTGGTCACCACTGATGCCAAGGAGCTGGGTGCCAACTGCATGGAAGGCCTGGAGGCCGGATGGGTGGAACGCGTCAAGGAGAACGACGTAATGGTCGGCGGTGTTAACTTCGGCTGCGGCTCTTCCCGCGAGCACGCGCCCATCTCCATCCTCGGTGCGGGCATCCCCGTGGTCATCGCCCACAGTTTTGCGCGCATCTTCTACCGCAACGGCTTCAATATGGGCCTGGTGCTGCTGGAGATCGGCGATGATATCGACAAGTTCAGCGACAAGGACGAGATCGAGGTGGATACCGCCACTGGCGCGATCAAGAATCTGACCACCGGCGTGACCGTCCAGGCCGCCGCTGTTCCCCCGTTCATGCAGGAAATCCTGAATGCGGGCGGACTGGTCGAATACGCCAAGAAGAAGCTGGCGTAGAGTTTGAATGGAGCCGCCTTCGGCGGAAATGAAGGGTGGTTTCGCCTCTGGCGGCCAATGGGGTGCGCCCCCTTTGGAAACCCTATATGCGCCTTTGGCGCAGGTGAATATTAAGTTTTGCCGTTAAGCACCCGCGAAGCGGCGACAAAAAGTTTAGGAGAGTCCGGAGAACCCTTTTCAAAGGGTTCTCTGGTCCCGCCAAAGGCGCCCCCCGGAGGGGTGCCGGAGGCATCCATACCAAGGAGATAGTCAATCATGAAGATTTGTGTACTGCCCGGTGACGGGATCGGCCCGGAGATCGTGGCCCAGGGCCTACGCGTACTGGACGCGGTGGGCGAGAAGTTCGGCCGCACTTTCGAGACCACCGAGGCCCTGATCGGCGGCGCGGCCATCGACGCCGCTGGCGAGCCCCTGCCCGCCGAGACCGTGGCCAAGTGCAAGGACGCTGACGCCGTGCTGCTCGGTGCGGTGGGCGGCCCCAAGTGGGATACCATCGACCCGGCCATTCGTCCGGAGAAAGGACTGCTTGGCATCCGCAAGGCGCTGGGCCTGTTCGCCAACCTTCGCCCCGCCAAGCTGTTCCCGCAGTTGGCCGACGCCTGCTACCTGCGCCCGGACATCGTGGCCCGCGGCCTGGATGTCATGGTCGTTCGCGAGCTGACCGGCGGCATCTACTTCGGCGAGCCGCGTTTTGACGGCGAGAAGGACGGCGAGCGTTTCGGTTACAATACCATGACCTACTACGAGCACGAAATCCGCCGCATCGCCAAGCTGGCCTTCGAGGCCGCTCGCAAGCGTTCCGGCCGGGTCTGCTCCGTGGACAAGGCCAACGTCCTGGACGTCTCCCGCGTCTGGCGCGAGATCGTCATCGACGAGCACAAGAATTACGCCGACGTCGAGCTGGAGCACCTGTACGTGGACAACGCAGCCATGCAGTTGGTGCGCGACCCCTCTCAGTTCGACGTGATCGTCACCGGCAACCTGTTCGGTGACATCCTGTCCGACGAGGCCGCGGCCATCACCGGTTCTATCGGTATGCTGCCGTCCGCCTCTCTCGGAGCGGAAAATCCGGGTCTGTACGAGCCTATCCACGGCTCCGCCCCGGACATTGCGGGCCAGGACAAGGCCAACCCGCTGGCCACCATTCTGTCCGTGTCCATGATGCTGCGCCACGCCTTTGACATGGCCGAGGAAGCGGACTGCATGGAGCAGGCCGTGGAGAAGACCCTGGAGCAGGGCTACCGTACCGGCGACATCTGGCAGGAAGGCGGCAAGTCCGTGGGCTGCACGGCAATGGCCGACGCCGTTCTCGCCAATCTGTAGTCGACAGCTGAAACATAATTGAAAGGGCCGTCCTCCAGAGGAGGACGGCCCTTTTTCTATTGCTGGGCGTCCAGTATCTCCTGCAACCGTTGTTTCAACTTGGGCGATGCCTCGGGCAGAGCTTCCCGGATTGTTTCAACCACGATGGGGTGCTGCTTGGCGTTGACCGTCAAGGACCAGCGAGCGGTGGCCTGGACCAGGGTTATCTTTCCATCGGGTTCGCCGCCGTCCAGGGCGGTGATGATTTTTTTGATGGGCCACTTCTCGCCCGTTGCGCCGAAGATGGCCCAGAAGCAGTCCAGGTGAAATGGGTTCGGGCGGGAAATTGCCTTGAGGTTAGGCTTGCGGGCTTTCAGCAGCCGGGCGGCATGAGTGCTCCCTTTGGCCGCCATTTTCGTCAGGTACTTGTGTCCGTATTCGTCATGCATCAGCCAGGCGGCTGCAATAGCCACCTGTTGGCGCTGCGGCGGGAAGCCTTCGGCCTTGGCAAGGGTCTCTGGAGCGTATTGCGGAGCTCCGTCCAGAGCAGTGGCCAGGAACAGGGCCGCCAGGTTCAGAGTGTCTGAGTCTTTGGGCGGGTGATTAGTCCAGAAAGCGAGATAGGCGGGTAGCAGCTCCGGGGTGGGATGAAGGTAGTAATGCATCTCGTCCAGTGGCGAAGACGCCGCATCGGTTCCCGTTTGGGCCAACGCCGGAGGAATGACGAGACAGGTGAGAAGAAGCAGGGTGGCTAAGTGGGAGAGTCTGGACATGGAAGGCTGAAGTCGAATCAATCGTTGAGCCCTGTCGCCTTGGATTTGATCTTGTTGACTTTCATGGCCTTTTGGGCCGTCTTTAGGTCGATGTAGCCCAAGGCCAGGCAGGAGCCGAGAAAGTCCATCTTGAGCACGCTCATCTTTTGCATGACCTTCTCGTTCTGCTCTAGAGATATCTTGCCCTCCTGAAGCAGGTAGCGGCTGACCTTCTGGTCCTCGTTCTCATCCTCTATGCCCAAGTCTCCGGCTGAGACGGTTTTGATGCCGTCCTGGCTGTTTTTCAGGGTGGAGAGCTTTCTTTCCTTGTCCTCCAGCTCCTTCCGCAGCTCCTTGCGTTGCTTCAGCATGAACTCGAGTCTGTGCTCCATGGATCGTTTCTGGGAGTCCAATGCGTTGACCTCCCTGACTCTCTGAGCAGAGATCTTGTTTATGGCCAGGAACAGGAGAACCGCGCTGACCAGGAGAATAAGGAAGAGGGTAATCATAGTGTCGGTTAGTTGCTCAGGATGTCGATCTCTTCATCCAAGGTTTCGATCTTGACTTTGAGGTCGATGATTTCTTTTTCAACCACGTCGATTTTCTGGGAAAGCTTTTGGGAATACGAGGCCACTTCGTTCTTCTTGCGTCGGACCTGGTCCGAATTGCTGTGGTAATGGACCATGATCATCGCCACGCAGATGAAAACGACCATTACGATAAGAAGCGATAGTGTGCTGATGTCCAACATGTAAACAATCCGTTGCGGTTTGGTTGTTTGTTTAATTTCTAGGTATCGACTTTACTTTTACATTGAAGTCAAAGGTTTGACAAGGTGTGCAAATGTAGGGGGTTTGGGGAGCCGACGAGTTACGCCATATGCTCGAGCAGAAAGTTTATCTTTTTGTATCTTGGCTGTTTCTTTACTTTTATTTCGAGTCGGAGGGCATCGCTCCGGCTTTTCGTACTTACGCAGGCCTCAAGGGAAACCGGTGTCCTGCTCCGGGTGTATTTTGCGCCGGTGCCCGAGTTGTGCTGATCGATGCGGCGTTTTACGTCCGTGGTCACGCCGCAGTAAAGAGTGTCGTCGGCGCAGCGGAGGAGATAGACGTACCAGGTGGGCATGGGGCGGTTGTAGCCAATGGGCGCGGGGCGGTAAAGAGGGCGCTTGCATATTGCCCGTGACCATTATATTCCCTTCACCCATGTCACGAATTACAGTTCAGGGTCTCGGCAAGTCCTATGGGGGCGAGGCCGTTTTTGCAGACGTTTCCTTCGAAGTCACGCCGGGCATGCGTCTTGCCCTGGCCGGTCCCAACGGGTGCGGCAAGAGTACCTTGCTCAAAGTGCTGGCGGGAGACGTGGAGCCTGACGAAGGGCAGGTCTCCGTTTCCGGTTCGGCGCGGGTCGGGTACGTTGAACAGGAGATGGGCGACGACATCCTTGCGCAGCAGTTGTTGTCCTGGGTCCTTTCCGCGTTGCCGTCCTGGAACGAGTTCTGGGAGCAGTGGGAACAGGCCGTGGCCGATGGAGACGACGCCCGCATTGAGCGGCTCGCCCACCGGCAGGCCGAGTTCGAGGAACTATACGGCTACAACCCGGACCACAAGGCGCGCGCCATTTTGTCAGGACTCGGGTTCGCTGACGGTGACCTGCACAAGAATCTCGGGGAACTCTCCGGCGGTTGGCGTGAGCGAGCCAAGCTCGCCCGCGTTCTGCTTCAGGGGGCGGATATCCTGCTGCTGGACGAACCTACCAACCACCTTGATCTGGAGGCGGTGGAGTGGCTGGAGGAGTACCTCCTGTCCTTCCGTGGGGCTCTAGCCTTTGTGGTACATGATCGGATTTTTCTCAACCGCGTGGGAACCCATGTGTTGTTCCTGGGCGGGGGCAAGCCTGTTCTGCGTAAGGGCTCTTTTGACGAGTATCTGGCCTGGGACGCGGAAAACGCGGACCAGCGGGCCAAGGAAGCGGCCAAGCTCTCGGCGCGCATCGACAACGAATACAAGTATATCAACAAGTTTCGCGTCAAGGCGCGCAAGGCTGCTCAGGCCCAGTCCAAGCTCAAGAAGGTGGAGAAGCTGGAGCGGGAGCTGAGTCAGATCAAGGAGTCGCAGGCCAGTCAGCATAGGGGCAGAAGCCTTAGCTTCCGGTTGCCGGAGCCCAAGCGCGGCGACAAGGTAGCCGTGTCGGTGGTCGATCTCGAATTTCACTACGAGGGCGGCGGCTCGGTCTGGCCCAAGCTTGATTTTCAGCTTTTCCGAGGCAAGAAGGTGGCTCTGGTCGCGCCCAATGGCGCGGGTAAGTCGACCCTGCTCAAGCTCATTGTGGGCCGCCTGGAGCCTTCCGCCGGACACACCAAGATCGGCCCAGGAACGGACGTGGGCTATTTCAGCCAGCACCAGCAGGAAATCCTGAATTTGGATAATTCGGTTCTCGGAGAGATACGACGACTTTCGGACCCCAATCTGACCGAAGAGCAGGTCATGTCCGTCCTCGGCCTGTTCCTGCTTGGCGAACCCTATTTCGATCGCAAGGTCAAGGGATTGTCCGGTGGCGAGAAATCCCGCCTGTTGCTGGCGACCCTGTTTCTGGCCCGTTCCAATTTCCTGATTCTCGACGAACCCACCAACCATCTGGACTTCGAAACCCGTGAAGGCCTTATCCGGGCCTTGAAGGATTACGAGGGCACGCTCCTGTTCGTGGCTCACGACCGGTACCTGCTGGGTGAGGTTGCTGAGGAGGTCTGGGCCCTGGACGAAAATGGAATCACTCCCTATCTGGGCGGATTCAAGGCATATCGGGAAAAGCTCAAGGAAGAAGAGTGCCTCAGAGAGCAGGCCGAATGTGTCCAGGAGCAGGCCAAGGAAAAGCGCAAGCTCACCAAGGAGGAGAAGCGCCGTCAGGCCGAGGAACGCAACCGTCTCTACCGCCAACTCAAGCCGTTGAAGAAAGAGTATGAAAAACTTGAAGTTCAGCTTGAAAAAGCGTTGGACGAGCAGGCGACAATCGAAGAGAAGATGAATGATCCCGCAAGTTATGAGAAGCCTGAAGAGGCGCTCAAACTCAACGCCTCCTACAAGGACGTTTCAGACTGGGCCGAGGAACTCATGCTCAAGATGAGCGAGATCGAGGAGCGCATGGAGGTCGTCACGGCCGAGGTGGGGGAAATCGAGTGAAGCCGACTATTCATGTGGTTGCGGGCATCATCTGGCAGGATGGGCGTTACCTGGCGGTGGAGCGTCCGGAAGGCTTTCCCATGGCCGGATGGTGGGAGTTCCCAGGCGGCAAGATCGAACTGGGCGAGTCCCAAGAGGACGCGTTGGTCCGCGAACTGCGTGAGGAGTTGGACATTACGGCCACGGAGCTCTCTTTCTGGCGGGAACTCGAACACGAGTACGACCGGTATTTCGTACGGCTGTATTTCTTTCATGTCACCGGCTTCGACGGCGAGTTGAAGTGCCTGGAAAATCAGCGCATGGAGTGGGTCGATCCGGGCGAACCGCCTGTCCTTGAGTTCCTTCCGGCGGACGTCGCCGTGGTCGAAGCCCTTCACTCCTGATCTTTCTTCGGTCTGAAAGGATTTCCCGGCATTTCTCCATTGAAGGTTGCGCCAAGAAAGCGTATGTAATTTCTCTTTCCCGCATCCCGGCGGGACAAGGATGAACATCGCCAACCGCAAGGAGTGTGCATTGCACGTCTGTGATTTGATCGAAGAACACTCTCCGTTTATTTCACTGGAATTCTTTCCGCCCAAGGAGAAGGAAGCGTGGTCGGGCTTTTTCGAGGTCGTTGAAAAGGTCAAGGCGCTTAATCCCCTGTTCGCTTCGGTGACCTACGGAGCGGGTGGCGGAACCCAGGACAACACGCTTGAGATCGCCTCGCGCATCAAGAAGGATCATGGCATCGAGCCGGTTACCCACTTGACCAGCGTGGGGGCGTCCTCCGAGAAGCTTGATGGCTTTCTGAAGAGCCTGCGCGAGGCGGACATCCAGAACGTCCTTGCCTTGCGCGGCGACGCGCCCCAGGGGGTGAAGGATTTCGATTTCGCCACCCAGGAGTTTCAGCACGCCACCGACGTCATCGAGTTCATCCGCACGCGATACCCGGAAATCTGCGTGGGCGGGGCCGCCTATCCGGAGCCCCACCCCGAGTCTCCCTCCATTCAGTCGGACCTGGAAATGGTCCGCCTCAAGGTGGAGAAGGGGGCACGTTTTCTGGTCACCCAGCTCTTCTTCGACAACCGCATGTACTTCGACTACATCGAACGGCTGAAGGAATTGGGTGCGGATGTGCCTGTCATCCCCGGGGTGCTCCCCATTATGAGTCTGCGCTCGGCCAAGTTCATCCTCGGCCTCTGCGGTGCGGCCATACCCGGTAAATTTTTGAGCGCGCTGGAAAAGGCGCATGTGGAGGGCGGAGACGAAGCCGTGTATGAACTCGGCATCGCCTACGCTACCAAACAGGCCCAGGAGCTCATAGACGGCGGCGCGCCCGGCGTGCACCTCTATACGCTCAACCGGGCCGAAGCAGTGTTGGAAATCGGAAAGAATTTAAAGATATGAGGTTTTGGAGAGAGTTATGAGCAAGAATCCTGTCGTTGCCGTCTGCGGCGCCACCGGCGCCGTGGGCCGTGAAATGTTGAAGGTCCTCGAACAGCGGGACTTCCCGTACAGCGAAATCATCCCTATGGCTTCCTACCGCAGCGCCGGTAAGAAGGTCCCGTTCAAGGGTGAGGAGCTGACCGTTGTCGAGCTGACCGAGAATTCTTTCGAAGGTGTGGACCTGGCCCTGTTTTCCGCTGGCGGCTCCACTTCGGAGAAGTTCGCCCCCATCGCGGCCAAGTCCGGTTGCGTCGTGGTCGACAACTCCTCGGCCTGGCGTATGAACGACGAGTGTCCGCTGGTGGTCCCCGAGGTCAATCCGCATGACCTGGACTGGCACAAGGGCATCATTGCCAACCCCAACTGTTCCACCATCCAGATGATGGTCGCTCTCAAGCCCATCCATGACGAGGCCAAGATCAAGCGCGTGGTGGTCTCCACCTACCAGGCCGTTTCCGGCACCGGCCAGAAGGCCATTGAGGAACTGGAGAACCAGGTCCGCCGCCTGATGTCCGGTCAGCCCGTGGTCGCGGATGTTTACCCGCACCAGATCGCCTTCAACTGTCTGCCCCAGATCGACGTGTTCATGGATAATGGTTACACCAAGGAAGAGATGAAGATGGTCAACGAGACCGTCAAGATCATGGGCGATCCGTCCATCAAGGTCACCGCCACCTGCGTGCGCGTGCCGGTCTTCTACGGCCACAGTGAGTCCATCAACATTGAGACCGAGGAAAAGCTGAGTGCCGATGACGTGCGTTCCCTGCTGTCCAAGGCCCCCGGCATCATCGTCGAGGACTATCCCGAAAAGAAGGCCTACCCCATGGCCATCAATGCAGCAGGTGAAGACGCCACCTACGTGGGTCGTATCCGCGAGGACGAAACCATCGCCAACGGCATCAACATGTGGATCGTTTCCGACAATATCCGCAAGGGCGCGGCCCTCAATACCGTCCAGATCGCCGAGACTCTCATTGAGCGTGACCTGGTTCGGGTGCCTTAAAGGACTTTATAATGGTCAAAGTCGCTGACAGGCAGGCCTATCTCGACGCCATGCTCGCCGCTCAAAGGCCGGGCATCGCCGAGATTCAGGCCTTTTACGAGCATCGCGTGGGCATGATCTGCACGGACCCCTCCGTGATGCTTATGCCGTGGGACGATCATCTGGTCCACCGCGGCGACGGCGTGTTCGAGGCCATGAAGTTCGTGGAGGGCAGGTTGTACCAGCTTGATCCTCACCTCGAACGCATGAAGCGTTCCTCCTCGGCCATCTACCTGGAGCCGCCGTGCTCCTGGGAAGAGATTCGAGAGCTGATCCTGGAGGTCTGCCGCGCCGGAGGAAAGGACACGGGCATGTTGCGCGTGTTCCTCGGACGCGGGCCCGGCGGATTCGGCGTGTTTCCTTCCGAATGCCCTGAATCGAGCCTGTATATCGTGGCGGGCAACCTGCATGTGCCGAAGGAGTCTGTCTACGAGAAGGGGGCTACGGCCTTCAAGACGTCCATTCCGGCCAAGCAGTCCTATCTTGCGACCATCAAGTCCATCGACTACCTGCCCAATGTGCTCATGAAGCGCGAGGCGCTGGAAAAGGGCTACGACTATCCGTTCTGTTTCGACAAGAACGAGTATCTGGCCGAAGGCGCCACGGAAAACGTGTGCATCGTCAACCGTGAGGGCAAGCTGGTCATTCCGGAGTCCACCAACGCCCTGGCAGGGACGACCCTGCTGCGGGCCGTGGATCTGCTCAAGGGCGATTTATCCGTGATCTTCCGAGGTATCACCAAGGAGGATATCCTGGAGGCCCGCGAGGTGATCATTGTGGGCACTACCGGGGACGCCATTCCGGTGGTCCGCTTTAACGGCAAGCCGATTCACGACGTGCAGCCCGGCCCGGTGGCCAAGCGCATTCGTGCGCTGCTCAGGCAGGACCTGCTGGAGAACGGCACTCCGCTCTAGTTTGATAAGGGAAAGTGAAATCAATGAGGGCCGCCTTTGGGCGGCCTTCTTTTTTTTACCGGCTGGCCTGGATAGTGTGGGGTTCCAGATCGAACTGCCGGATGGCCTTCCGGGTCAGGACGTCCGTGCCCATTTGCTGCATGTGGTATTCATGCATCATGCGGGTCACTTCCATAGCCGTGGGGATGACCATGAAGCTGTAGGCATGTGCCCAGGAGTCGCCGCGCAGATAGGCGAGAGCCCACTTGACCGTATGGATGTGAAAGCAGGACTGGTTGTTGATGACGATCATCGCCTTGCAGCGGCCGTCCTCGGCACGTTCACGGAAAGACACCTTGGCATGTTCGCAGGAAGACAGAGGATAGTCCACGTGCAGGAAACCGGCCCCGGCGCCTGCGGCCTGAATCCAGAGATCCCAGTCGCGGTATACCGTGTTGTCCCGGAAACCGACCGTCGCGTCGAATGTTTCTCGACGCATCATGACGGCGGGGCCGAGGATGTTTCTTGAATGGAGCAGGCCGTCGTCAAAGTCGGGCAACTGAACCATACCGGGCCGGATGGACTTGTCGTGCTTCGGCGCCAGACGGATGTAGTCGGCGTACATAACGTCCGCCTCGGCCCGGTCCTCAAACACGGAGATCGCGGTTGTCAGGTACTTCGGGTCCAGCCGATAGTCCGGACGAAGGAAGGCGAGCAGGCTGCCATGGCTTTCCTCCACGGCCCTGTTGCGGGCCGAGGCCGGAGTGGCGTCTGCGTCCACCCGGAGCAGGGTGACGTTGTCCATGCCGGTAATGGCAGACCAAAGAGATTCGGAAGAAGCTGAGTGGACGTCTCCACCTGCCACGATTACCTCGGTGCGTTCCAGTCCGGTGGACTGGCGGGCAACCGATTGCAGCAGGCGCGGCAGGCTCGGGTTTGCTTCCAGGTCGGAAACGATGATGGAGACGTAATGCTTGGTCATTGTCCTCTGCCCTTCCGTGGGTAAGCGTCAATGCATAAGCGGGACCGGGGACGATCCGTGTACCCATTTATCCTCACTCGTGCTTTTTTTATCGGCGCGATATGCGATTACTTTAGGGCTCGGATGATATTTTTTTGAAAAAAATTTGCTGGTACGGATTGGGCTCCCGGCTTGCGCGGGTGCCGCCCTTCACGTATGTATGGTAAAAGTATCAAATAGGTTATGCCTTCGGGCGGGTCGATTTACAATCCATTTGGTGGTGCAGCGTGGCAATTTTCAAGTGTGACTCCTGCGGGTACGAGCGTGAAGTTCCTGACAAGTTGAAAGGGAAAAAGGCCAAATGCCCTCATTGCGGTCAGGGGGTGAATATTGTCGCCGGTTCGACCGTTTCGGTGGCAAACGTTGCTGATTTTTCAGGGGAAGCGCTCGGCGGGATGCCGGAAGAGGGTGCACGCATGGAGAGCACGAACCCGGCGGAGCCGGAAACCGACAGGGGCAGTCAGGAGGATGTTCTCTGCCCTGAGTGTGGTGCGGTCATGGAGGGCGGTTTCGGGGAGTCGGTATGTTCCGAGTGCGGCCATGAACTCGTGCGCAAGGAAGACTTGAAGGAGTTGGATGAAGCCGATGTGGATGTTGAGGATCTGGCCCGACACAGGCCCCCGGAGGTCTGGGACCCCGAATTCGAGGCCGGGCCCGAGAGCCTCTCGGCGTTGGAATCAGGGGATGGTTCCTCCCGCGCAACCGGATTCTTCGGCGCGAGCCTGTTCCAAAATCTTTTTGCGGGTGTGATCTCGGGCGGCCTTGCTTTCTTTTTCGCCGTGGCCATGGCCATGCTGGCCACCGCCCAGTCGGGTATGCATCAGTTCCTGCCTTTCGTCCTTTCGGCGACCCTGGCGGCCATGGCCGTGGGCAGCGCCTTCTACTCGCTGCAAAGCCGCATTCCCTTTGGCCTGGCCGGGAGCGGCACCGTGGTCACCGCCATGATGTTTTTCTTCCTGGGAGCTGTTTACAGAAACATGGCAGGGCGTTTCGAACCCGATATTATCCTGTCGACGTTGGTTGCGGCCATTGTGCTCAGTTCCGTTGTCGTCGGCGTGGGTTTGTGGCTCATCGGGATCCTGCGGGCCGGCAAGCTGATCCGTTATGTTCCGGTTCAGATCATCGGCGGCGTCATCGGCGGTATAGGCATCTATGTGTTGGCCGGCGCCTTCGACTGGATGGGGGGCCTGGGGCTGCACTGGGGGAACCTTCTCTCAACAGCTCAGGAATGTATCGAAGGCCCCCTGTCGGGAGGCTGTCTACTGAACATGGTGCCGAGTCTGGTCTTCGGCTTGCTCCTGTTCTTCGGGCTTTCCCGATGCAAGAACTCCCTTTTTCTCTTTTGCCTTCTGCTGGTGGCCTGTGCTGCCGGATACGGCGTCTCTTTTTGGGGAACGGGCCAGGCTGACGGTCCTTTTTCCACCTCTGTGGCCGATCTAGCAAGTGGCGTCCCCCTGTATTCACTGGATGTGTTGAAGATGGGGCTGGGGGATGTGCAGTGGGATATCATCCGTGCGCACGGACTGTATCTCGGTGCATTGGGATGCATTGCCGCCCTGACAGGCATGTACCGTGTGACCAAGCTGGAGCTGGTGCTGGGCGGCGAGGTGGATTTCAGCAGGGAACTCCGGGCCTTGGGAGTGGTCAATGTCCTTTCCGGGCTTTGCGGAGGCATGCCTGCCGGAATATCCTTCGGTCGGAGTGCCGGAGCCAAAGCCATCGGTGGAAGCGGTCCGTTTGCCGGAGTCGTTGCCGGTCTGGTTGTCCTGACAGGTCTTTATTTTGCCAACACCGTCATGTTGTTCATTCCCCGTTTCGTGCCTGAAGGGATGTTGGTCTTCGCGGGGTTGGCGTTGGTACGCGGGTGGATGTTCAAGGCGCGCACGGCCTTTACCCGGCGGAACGACCTCTGGATGCTTTGGGTGACCTTTTTCGCTACCGTAGTTTTTGGTCTGCTTATTGGTACGGGCTTCGGAGTGGCCCTGGCCCTGATGGTCACGGTTCGTCGGTCAAGCAAGGGCGGTCCGGTGCGTAACGTCCTTTCCGGCGTCGCTCATCGCTCAAGTGTGGACAGGGCTTCCACACAGCAGCGGGTCCTGAGAGAATATGGGGATCACATCCATATCCTCCGGCTTCATGGATTTCTGTTCCTGGGCTCGATGGAAGAGCTGCTTTTGGCGATAAGGCAACGTCTTGATGACAGGAGCCTTTTGCCTGTGGAATACCTGGTCCTGGATTTCAAGATGGTTACC
The DNA here is from genome assembly GCF_009762795.1 of Pseudodesulfovibrio cashew. Classification (NCBI taxonomy): domain Bacteria; kingdom Pseudomonadati; phylum Thermodesulfobacteriota; class Desulfovibrionia; order Desulfovibrionales; family Desulfovibrionaceae; genus Pseudodesulfovibrio; species Pseudodesulfovibrio cashew. The sequence continues at coordinate 2,827,318 of NZ_CP046400.1, forward strand.
GGCCTGGCGTCGGCTACGGAAATAGGCTTCAGGAAACTTAATCGTCTGGCGGAAGAGTACAGTTTTGAACCGATTATCGCCAGCGCCCCGTTGGAGTTGGAGCAGCACCTGGAACAGGCCGGCTTTCTCGGTGGCGAGGAGGACGCGTTCAAGGTGTTCTACAATTTGGAGTACGCCATGGAGTGGTGTGAGAACCGGGTGCTGGATGCCGAAGGGTTCCTGGACATGCATGAGATGGCACTGCCTGATCTGCTTATGCCCGTGTTTCCCGAGCCCAAGTATATTCCCGCGTTGATGAAGGTGCTCAAACGGGTGACTTTCAAAAAGGGGGAGACCGTTTTCGCCCAGGGAGATGTCTCGGACGCCATGTATTTCGTGGAGTCTGGCAAGCTGGACGTGGAATTGTCGGTGGAGGGCGGCCGGGTCATCAGGCTCAAAAAGGTCGGTCCTGGTGCCGTTGTCGGCGAAATGGGCATCTACACTGCAGCGCCTCGGTCGGCCACGGTGCGTGCAACGGAAAAGTGCGTACTCTACCTGATGACTCTGGACAAACTGGAGGCCGTGGAGAAACGAGCTCCCATGCTGGTTACGGCCATCCACCGTTTCATGATCAACCTACTTGCCGAGCGGTTGGCCGAGGCCAACTTCAAAGTCCACAAACTGATGGGCTGACGTTTAGCTGTCTTTTTCCTGATTAATATATTCCTTGAGCGCATCCTTCCAATGGCGCGGGGTTTCTCCCGTGGTTTGGATGAATCGCGTCAGGTCGAGGACAGAGTAGGCGGGGCGCACTGCCGGAGTCGGGTACCCACTGGTGGGAATCGGTTCCACTGTGCAGGGAAGTCCGGCCAGGCGCACCGCTTCGCTGGCCAGGTCGAACCAGGTGGCGGTTCCTGAGTTGGCCAGGTGGAAGATGCCCGTGGCATCCTTTTCCAGCAGCTTGATTGAGTTGGCGGCAACGTCCGGTGTATAGGAGGGCGAACCGGTTTGGTCGTCGACTACCTTGAGAGTGTTTCTCTCCGTGGCCAGCGTGATGATCTTCTTCACAAAATTCATTTTATCCGGGCCGAACAGCCAGGACGTGCGGATAATTAAAGTGCCGTCGTAGCCGAGGGCGATAAGGTTCTTTTCTCCTTCCGCCTTGCTGATGCCGTAGACGGAGAACGCGCCAGGATTGTCGTAGACCGTGTATGGCGTGGTGCGATTGCCGCTGAAGACGAAGTCCGTGGAATAGTGGAGAAAGGGTATGCCTCTCCTGGCAGCTGCGGCCGCAAGCAACGGCGGTGCTGTGGCATTGAGGGCAAAGGCGACTTCTTCCTGTTCCTCGGCAAGGTCCACCTGAGTGTATGCGGCGGCATTGATCAGCACATCCGGATCGATCTTGTTCAAGACCCGCTCCACGCTTCCGGGGTCGACAATGTCGCAGTCCTTGCTTGAAAGCGGTTTCGGCTTGGCCTTGGCAGCCGTGAGCGCCTTTACCAGTGCCTGCCCGAGCAATCCGGTCTTTCCTCCTAGAACGGCGATAGTTTTACCTCGCAATTCCATCAGCGTCTTTCCTCGTACCAGGTGTTCATGAAGATGCGGTATTCGCCGCTCTGGACCTTTTCAAGCCATGCCGCGTGGTTTTCGTACCATGTCAGGGTGCGCTTCAGGCCGGTGGCGAGGTCGACCGTGGGCGCGAACCCGAGTTCTTCGGCAGCCAGAGAGAAGTCCATGGCGTACCTTTTGTCGTGCCCAGGGCGATCCGTGACGTGGGTTATGAGGGATTCTGGCTTGCCGAGCAGGGAGAGGAGCGTCCTGACCACGTTGATGTTGGCCTCCTCCGCATCGCCCCCGAAGTTGTATGCCCGGCCGGGACGTCCGTGCAGCAGGGTCAACTCAACCCCCAGGCAGTGGTCATCCACGTATATCCAGTCCCGCACGTTGAGCCCATCGCCGTAAACCGGCAGGGGCTTGTCCGACTTGGCGTTCAGGAACATGAGCGGGATGAGCTTCTCCGGGAACTGGTAGGGGCCGTAGTTGTTGGAGCAGCGCGTCACTAGGATGGGAAAGCCGTAGGTCTCGAAGTACGCCCTGGCCAGGAGGTCCGCGCCTGCTTTGGAGGCAGAGTAGGGCGAATTGGGAGCCAGCGGGGTAGTCTCCGTGAATTTACCCTCGTCGCCCAAGGTGCCATAGACTTCGTCGGTGGAGATGTGCACGAAGCGCTCCATGCCTCGCTGGCGTGCGCACTCCATGAGATTTTGTGCTCCCAACACGTTTGTTGCCACGAAGGGGGTGGGGTCGTTGATGGAGCGGTCCACATGGGATTCAGCGGCGAAGTTGACCACCGCATCGAAGGCGTGTCCAGCGAGCAGGTCCATGATTATGTTCCTGTCGCCGATGTCTCCCTGTACAAAGCGGTATCGGCCGCCGTTCTCCTCAAGGTCCAGCAGGTTGAGCCGGTTGCCTGCGTAGGTAAGCTTGTCCAGATTGGTGATGGACCAGTCCGGATGCTTTTCCAGCATGAGGCGGATGAAGTTGGTGCCGATGAAGCCGCATCCGCCGGTGACGAGTAGGTGCATAGTTTTTGGGGGCTAAGTGTTGTGCTCGGGGCGTGCCGCGAGAATCTCCCGAAATCTACAGCCGGGAGGGCAAAAAAACAAGGCGGAAGCTGTTTAGTCGGGTAACAGGTCGGTCTGCCTCATGGCCTCGTACAGCAGGATGCCCGTGGCCGTTGACAGATTCAGGCTGCGTACCTCTCCCCAAATGGGGATACGCACGGCATGAGGCGAGAGGGCCATGATCTCCTGCGGCAGGCCTCGTGTCTCCGGGCCCATGACGATGGTGTCTATGGGCTGAAACTGGAAGTTCTGGTGGGCGACAGAAGCCTTGGTCGAGGCCATGACCAGCCTGTAGGGCTCCACCGTGCGCACGAAGTGTTCGAAACTCGGGTGGATAGTCAGCTTGACGTGTTCCCAGTAGTCGAGCCCGGCCCGCTTGAGGTGTTTGTCGTCGGTTTTGAACCCCAGGGGTTCGATGAGGTGGAGCGGGGTCTTGGTGGCCGCGCAGAGGCGGGCAATGTTGCCGGTGTTCGGCGGAATTTCCGGTTCGAAGAGCACGATGCGCATGGATTACACGTCCAGTTTGATGGTTGCCTTGCCGGGGGAATATCCCTTGAGGGTGCGGATCATTTCACGAATCGAGGCGGAGATTATTTCTTCCACGAAGGGCTTCATGCCCACCGGCGCACCGTTGATGTCCACGGTGATGGAGTTGTGCATGGCCAGGCACGCCTTGGTGGTGACCGCGCCCCGCACGATCTCTGCGGCCAGGGTCCGGCAATCCGGGCGGCCGCAGGTTTCGCAATCCATGCCGGGCAGGAAGAAGCCCTTTTCCAGGACGATATCGGCCAGCGTCTCAACCGAGTCGGCGGCCTGGATTCCGTCCAGGGTCTTGTCGCCGTAGGTGGCGATGGCCAGCTCGGGGCCGAGCCAGTCGGTTCCATCGGAAAGGTCACCGGACAGGCAGAGGATGCGCGGCAGGAAGCCGAAGGACTTGCCGCCTTCCACTATGAGTACGTCCGCCGTGAGCAGCGGGAGCAGGTCCGGTAGGTGGCGACGCTTTGTCCAGTGAACAAAGGCTTCTTCAGAGCCGAGTCCGGCAACCGCGTCACAGACCTTGGCGTATTTTGCGGTATCCGTCTCTACCCAGTCCAGCCCGCTGTGGCTGAACTTGGCGGCCGCTACGGTAAGTCCGCGTGCCTTGAAGGTCTCTGCGAGCCTGATGCCGAGAGTTGTCTTGCCCGAATTCTTGGGACCTATGATGGAAACTGCCTTCATGATCAACTCCGCGAATTAGGTTATGTTCGTGATGATGCCGTTTTCCAAGTGGATGGTCTTGTCGCTCACCTGGTCGAGCCAGGGCAGGTCATGGCTGGCGATGACCAGGCAGGTGCCGTTTTTGTCCCTGGCACGCAATGCTGCCTTGCGTGTCAGTTCGGCGGATCTGATGTCGAGGCTGGCTGTGGGTTCATCCATGAGCAGGACGCTCGGCTTGAGCACCAGGCGGGCTGCCAGGGCCACACGCTGGGCTTCACCGCCGGACAGTTCGAACCACTGCCGGGGAGAAAACGACTCAGGGTCCAGGCCGACCTCCACGAGGGCGTTGTGCACCTTGGTGGTGATGTCTGATTTTCTTCTCACCCGGAGTCCGTAGGCGACGTTGGCATGGACCGAGCGTTTGAGCAAAAAGGGTTCCTGAACCAGCAGAGTCACCTGGCGATGGACTGCGCCAGGGTGTGTGGACGTGGGCGAACCCATGAAGGAGACCGTACCTTCCGTGGGAGCGTTGAGGAACGCCAAAATCTTGAGCAGGGTGGATTTGCCGGAGCCGTTGGGCCCGGCCAGGCCGATAATCTCGCCCTTGTTGATGTCGAGATGGTCGATTGAGAGGACGGTACGTCCGTTATAAATCTGCCGCACCTTTTCCAGGGAGATGAGCGGTTTATTCATTTGACCGCCTTTTTCTTCAACCCAGTGGCGGCAACGTTGACCACCAGGGCGACTGTAAGCAGGACCATGCCAAGGGCGATGCCCACGGCGAACTCTCCCTTGCCGGTCTCCAGGGCGATGGCAGTAGTGATGGTGCGCGTGTGCCACTTGATGTTGCCACCCACAAGCATGGAAATACCAACCTCGGAAACGATGCGCCCGTAAGCGGCCATGGCCGCAAGCATGATGGAAAATCGCGCTTCCATGACCGTAGCCCAGAGGATCTGTTTGGGGCTGGCCCCCAGAGTGATGAGGGTCATGGGCAGCCGTTTGTCCAAACCATCCACTGCATTGGCAGTCATGGCGACGATGATCGGCAGGCCGAGCAGGGTTTGGCCTATGGCTATGCCGGCCAGGGAAAAGAGGAGCCCTGTGCCGCCTAAGGGGCCGTGGCGGGTCAGGAAGGCGTAGACAAGCAGACCGATGACCACTGTGGGAAAGGATAGCAGAGTGTCCACGCCGGTGCGGACGATCTTTTTACCGGGGAAGGAATAGTGGCCGAGGCAAAAGCCGAGGGGGACGCCTATGGCGAGGCTGCAGAACATGGAGAGAGAGGATGCTCCCACCGTTGCCCAGATAGCCGAATAGGTCTCCGGGTCTCCACTGAACAGGAGCACGAAGCCTTGAAGAAAACCTTGAAGCAGATAATCCATGCGTATTCCTTTTAAAACGGGGGGACGGCATGCCCGTCCCCCCGAGAGGTCATACTAGGATTATTTTGCGTTGGGAATAAAAAGCTTCTGTCCGAGAAGCTTGAATTCGCCGATGGCCTTCTGGGTGGCCGGGGAAGCCATCCAGTCGATGAACTGGGTGGCCATCTCGTACTGGGCGTCCTTGCAGTGCTTGGTGTTCACGGCCAGGCCGGAGTACTGGTTGAACAGCACCTTGTCGCCTTCCACCAGAACCTTCAGCGGGGGATTGCCCTCGTGGTTGTGGGAGTACTTGATGTAGGTGCCGCGGTCGGTCATGGTGTAACCGGACTTCTCGTTGGCGACGTTGATGGTCGGGAGCATTCCCTGGCCGGTCTGGATGTACCATTCCTGCTTTTCGGGGACCGCCATGCCGGCGGACTTCCACAGGGAGATTTCCTTTTTGTTGGTGCCGGAGTTGTCGCCGCGGCTGGCGAAGACGGCCTTCTTGGCCTCGATGGTCTTCAGGGCGTCGGTGACGGACATGCCTTTGACGCCGGCGGGGTCGGAAGCGGGACCGATGATGACGAAGTCATTATACATCAGCTCCTTGCGGTCCACGAGGACGCCTTTGTCCATGTATACTTTCTCGGCGCCGGGAGCGTGCACGAGCACGACGTCCACGTCGCAGTTTTCAGCCATTTTCAGGGCCTTGCCGGTTCCCACTGCCACGAATTTGATCTCGATGCCCGTATCCTTAAGGAAGAGCGGTACGATCAGTTCGTCCAGCAGACCGGTGTTGGCGGTCGATGTGGTGGTGGCCATCATCAGCGTCTTGTTTGCCATGGCGGGCAGCGCGAGCGCGAGCGTCAGCATGGCAGCAAGCACGATGGTCATGATGCGTTTCATTGGTGTTCCCTCACTGAGTTGGTGGTTAATCCTTAAAGCCGCTTGAGGCTTCTCCTATCCCAAATTTCAAACACGAAAATATCTCCTATTCCTTGTCGTCGCGGTAGAATTCTCCCGATTTTCCTACCTGCATCTCCAAGATGTCGGATGCCTTTTCGATAGCGTAGTTTTCCACGTCAAGATAGAATTCAAGAAATTTTTCCATCAGTTCCTTGCCAAAAGGAGACAGGTTGAAACGCTGGCCCTGTCCTTTTGTCTTTTCCACCAACGGTTGTCCGATGCGCTCTTCAGCACTTTTCAGCTTGCCCCAGGCACGGCGATAGGACATGCCCAGAGCTTCCGCCGCCTTGCGGAGGGAGCCGAGTTTCTCGATGTGCTGGAGCAGCAAGGTCGAGCCTATTCCGATGTAAAGATCGTTTTCCTGTTCGATCCAGACTCGCAGACGTAAGGTTGCTTGATCAGATTTTGCCATGGGGTACCATAATGTTTTTGAATGATTAATACTATTAGACCGCAGAGGGTAGTATATGCAGGAAAAGCTTGATTAAGTCAAGCTTGGCATAATAGTATGTTTCAATCATAAGCCCCTGAATTTAAAGCAAAATACGGTCAAAGGAAAGTGTTTTTAGATCTGCGATTAGCATGGCTGAGGTGAGTTCGGACTGGCCTGTCGTCAGCAGTTTGACTGCCTCGGCAGCCATAAGAGCAGCGAAAAAAGTGACCGCCGGAGCAGGGCATCCAAGTTTTTCCTCCGCGCCGTTGTCGGTCCCCATGATGTCTGCCGGACCTTCATGTCCGGGCATGACCACTGCCACATAACCGGTCCAGCCCGCCAGGGCGCCGGTGACCAGAGGGATGCCTGCGTCTGCGGCGGCCTGCTGGAGCGCTGGGCGCGTCTTCAGTCCGCCGAGGGCGTCCACGGCCAGGTCGGCCCCGTCCAGAAAGTCGGGGAGGGTCCGGGCGTCGAGGAATTCGTTTTTCGCCTCAAAGGATACCGACGGGTTGAGTTGTTCTGCCCGTTCGGCGGCCACCTCGGCTTTGGGTCTATCCAGCGCTGCCGGAGAACTCAGAGCCTGCCGGTTCAGGTTGGTAGCCTCGAACGTGTCACCGTCCGCACCTCGAATGGTTCCAATGCCCGTGCGCAGGAAGACCTCCAGCAGGGTTCCTCCCAGGCCACCCAGGCCTACCTGGGCAATGGTCGATTCAAGCAGCTTTGCTTGGTGTTGTATGTCAATGATCAGTTGGTTTCTAAGATATCGGGCAGGATGAATGCCCAGAGACAGGGCTTTTGCTTCGACCACATGCCCTTTTACGCCATGCTCGTTTCCGATGGCCATGACCGCAGAAAGACCTAGGACCTGTCCATGTCCTCCGGACGGCAGGTCCTGGTCTACTGCATGCGTTCGAATGGAGTCGGCCAGCGGCACGCTAGCCTCCGCCTACGGCAGGGAAAAGCCCGACGCGATCCTTGTCCTTGATCTCGGTGTCCAGCTCCACCTTGAGGGAATTGACGAACATGATCGCCACATCCTTTTCGGGGATACCGACCTTGACCATGAGCGACCTGATGGTCTCTCCTTCCTCAATGGGATAATCCGCACTGTTTTCAGGCAGGAGAGGGGCCAGAGTCGCAAAGAGTTTTAATTCAATACCCATGTGTTTCCTCTAGCAATTTTACAATACTCGGTCAACGATTCCCAAAAAAAAGGCCGGAGAAAATCTCCGGCCTCAAATCATGCTTGGTGGGCTCTGGATTAAACCTTGGCGCCCTGGAGTTCGTCTTCGTCGATGTCCCAAACCACGTTGTGGGGCGGCAGGGGATCGGTTTCGAAGAAGCGGGGCAGCTTGTCATCCAGCTTGGTGAAGCCGGCCTTGGCGTTGAAGTCCAGTTCGTCCTGCAGGGCACCAACGCCGAGGTTGACCAGGTCGTCCGCGGTGAAGGTGTTGCCGGTGTAAGCCTGGACCAGGTCGGCCATGGCCTGCACGCCGTTTTCGCTGTCGAGGACGGCGAAGGCGACGAAGAGGCAGAAGCCCATGGAGTCGATGGCGGCGGTGGCAACCTGAAGGTTCTTGGAGAGCTCGACGTTGCCGTCCTTGACGTGACCGTCGATGGAGCCGCCGACGCCCAGGACGTTCTGGCAGACGCCGTAACCGGCGGTGTGGTCAGCGCCCATGGGGGTGGTGGCGTAGGTGACGCCGACGCCCTTGACCGCACGCGGGTCGTAGGCGGGCATGGACTGGTTCTTAACAACGGGGAGGCGTTCCACGCCGAATGCGCCGCCAGCGAAGGTGACGCCGTTACCGATGATCATACCCATGGGATCGTCGGAGCCGACTTTCTTGAGCAGCTCAATGGCGGCCTTGCCGTCACCCCAGGGGATGATGCCGCCGTCCATGGCGATGGCGATGGTGTTACCGATTTCGATGGTATCCATGCCCTTTTCGTCGCAGATACGGTCCATGGTGGCGATGTCGTCAATGTCCTTGATCAGGGCGTTGGCGCCGAAGGCCCACACGGTTTCGTACTCGAAGCCGGAGGTGAGGTACTCACCGTTGGCATCGTTGTACTGCTGGGAGCACTGGATGACGCAACCGGTGTGACAACCTTCAGTGGGCTTGCCGCTGCGGGACTTGATGACTTCCTCGATCTTTTCACCGGAGATGTCGGCGGCGTGATCGACCTGGCCGTAGCGGAAGTTCTTGGTCGGCATGGCGCCGGCTTCGTTGATGATGTTAACCAGGATGGAGGTACCGAATCCAGGCAGGCCTTCAGCGGTGACCGGGTGGCCGCGCAGGATGTCGACCCAGGTCTTGCGAGCGGTCTTGAAGGCTTCTGCGTCAGCGGCTTCGACCTTGTTGTTGACGGCGGGGTCAAGGATGATGGCCTTGATCTTCTTGGAGCCCATGACGGCACCAACGCCGCCGCGACCGGCGGAGCGAGCGGGGCGCTTGTAGGGATCGGTGAACTGGATGGTGGCAGTCTTGCGGACGGTCTCACCAGCGGGTCCGATCATACCGCAGACGAGCTTGTCGCCGTATTCGGCCAGCAGCTTCTCGTGAGCGGGGTAGTTGTCCATGCCGACGATGTCGGAGGCGTCCTTGAATTCCACGGTGCCATCGGAAATGACGATGTTGGAGAAAGACGCGCCTTCTTCGGGCTTGTCTTCAAGGATGATGGCCAGCAGGCCCATCTTGGGCATCTTGTGAGCGAACATACCACCGGAGTTGGACTCCTTGATACCTTCGGTCAACGGAGATTTCGTTCCCACGGAAAGACGGCCGGAGTTGGCAGCGGTGGAGCCGCCCAGCAGGCCGGTAGCGAAAACGAGTTTGTTCTCGGCCGAAAGCGGATGGCAGTTGGCCGGGACTTCTTTGTTGATGACGCGCGATGTCAGAGCTCGGCCGCCAAGATTGGCGTAGGGACCGACCTCTTCAAAAGCGTACTCCTTAGTACGGGTGTTGATTCGGAGAATCTTAGGCATTTTGCACCTCTTGCAGTTGAAAGATTCCGGTGCTTAGGACGGGGGTGTCTTTGTAAGCACTTAAAAAACAATTCACCTCTACACCCTTTTGAAAAAAAATGTCAATAAAAACAAACGATTATGCTCAGTCGGACATAATGAAAACGGTTCTTGGGTACTCTGAATAATATGTATGGGATTAAAAGTACTGTGATTTTACCATACTAAATACCCATCTCGGTAAAATACCATGAAGAGCAAAAAAATGTGATTGTGAGAAAAAAATGATGACCAACATAAAAAATGATCAAGTTTTTTATCTTTGAATTATTGATATGCAATGACTTTGCGATTAGAGTCCTGCAAATAAATATTTTCAAAGAAAACAATTGATTATGCCTTTGTGAGCATAATAAATGTGATTTTAAGTTTGGAAATTACAAGGGCAAGGAGCCGAAAATGAATAATCTCAAACGGCTGGCGATCCGGATGGATGAAGCCTCGCGAAGCAACTGGAATTTCATACTTCAAAAGGGATTCTTTGTTCATGGGCAGGAGGGCATGACCGTCAGGGAGTTTCTCTTCTCCCGGTTCGGGTATGATTCGGACTTCATCGATAATTCCGTAAGAACCATATTTCTTAACAGAAGTCCGGTCGACGGCATCGACAAGGTGTACGTCAAGGACGGTGACAGGCTGGCTCTTGGCGGAGCCATGCCCGGCCTGGTGGGCATTGTCATGGGACGAGACAATCCGTTCAAGAGTTTCAGAAAGGATATTGCCAGCAAGGACGGTACCGCGGATGAAGCCAAGGGCGTTTCGATCCGGGTGTTCGCCAAGGTGTTCAGCACGCTGGCGGTTGAGTCGGGTGAGGAGATTCTGAGCCGCGGCATCGAGATCCCGGGCGCTTACCTGCAGAGTGTCCTGGAGGATCATGCGGCAGTTTACCAGGATGGAGGCGGAGCTGTAGAAATGCCCGGGGATAAGGAGATGGTGATGGTCACCGTGGAGTTTGGCAGTCTTTGATAGCCTCCCGACGCTGCCGGTAAATCGGCTTCGACCTGTCTTTTCAGATTTGGTCTTTCAAAGGAGAGCTCCCCGGCGAGGGAAGCTCTCCTTTGCTTTTACTGATTGGGGCAACCCAAGGTTTTGGCGTATCCTTCCAGCTCCTTGAGCTGGCGTCGGTATTGGGTCTCGTAGAAGTAGCTTGACTCCAGAGGAATCTGGGTCCGGTTGTCATAAATCCCGTACCCCATCTTCTTGCATGCGGAGGCACGTTCCGTCTCCGGCATTCCCTGGAGAGATTCGCCATAGTCTTTGACGGCCTTTCTGTAAGCCTTCTTGGCGATCCTGTAGCTGGAGTCAGCCTGTCCTCGAAGTCCCCTGGCGATGTCCATGGCGCTTGCGGGGGAGGTTAAGGCAAAAAGACAAAACATGAGTAGGGCGGATGTGAGTATTTTTCGCATGATGTTACTCCTTTTATTTGTCGTATAGCACGATCCTGGCGTTGTTGAATATCAATAACCATCGCTCATTTTCATGCAAGTGTCATCGCAGCGTTAAATGAGGTTGTTCCGGCTATTTAATTGATTATGTCTAAAAAGGCTCAATGCACTGTCACGGAACCATTAGTTTTCGTGATAGTTGGTCTTTTTCTTGCCACAATTTATTCCGACAGAGTAGAGATTACCCTTATCGTCTGAAGCCGCCCGACCTAAAGGTCGGGAGACATCGGGGCATATCAGCCGCACTTTGATCGGTTCAGGGGTGTATGGCGGGTCGCCCGTGCCCTGTCGCCCAACATCATTATATCAAGGAGATTCGTTCCGTGAAATTATCTTGCAAACAGTTTGCGATTGCCTGGTTGCTGACCTTGCTGCTGGCCGTGCCCGCGCACGCCGCCCGTACCGTCACCGACCAATTGGGCAGGACCGTATCCGTTCCGGACAGCGTCAGCCGGGTAGTTGTCTTGCAACACCAGGCCCTGGACATCATGATCCAGCTTGGTGCCCAGGGCACGGTAGTGGGCGTACTCGAGAAGTGGGACAAGTATCTGCCCGGAGCAGCCAAGTGCATGAGCGACATCAAGGCGATGCCTACTCCCGGCGGCCTGAGTTCAGTGAACATGGAAGCACTCCTCGCCCTAAATCCCGATCTGGTCATCGTCACGCACTATGCCCCCAAGGATATGATCGATCAGATCAGCGCGGCGGGAATCCCCACAGTTGCCATTTCCCTTTTCGACGCCGCCTATGCAGAAGCTTCCAAGCTGAATCCCGATCTGAAGGATGCGCAGGAAGCCTACAACAAGGGGCTGAAGGACGCGGTGCTGCTGCTGGGCGACATCTTCGAAAAACAGGAGCGGGCGGCCAAATTGATGCAGACGGTGGAGCAGAGCCGTTCCATCCTCAAGTCCCACCTCGGCAATATTCCAGAAGGCGAGCGGGTGCGGTGCTACATGGCCAGGTCCAACCTGCACACCTATGGGCGTGGCAAGTACACCAGCGTAATCATGGAGCGCGCCGGAGGCGTCAACGTGGCCGCCAAGGAAGTGGTCGGATTCAAGGAAGTGACCATGGAGGACGTGCTGCGCTGGAATCCCGAGGTCATCTTCGTGCAATGGCGGCACCGCAAGGCCGCCGATCAACTGATCGCAGACCCTGCCTGGCAGCAGGTGGATGCCGTCAAGAACGGGCAAGTTCACGTTTGCCCCGAGTACGTCAAGCCGTGGGGGCACGCTCTGCCTGAGTCCATGGCCCTGGGCGAACTCTGGATGGCCAAGACGCTTTACCCCGAGAAGTTCAAGGATGTCGACCTCGACGCCATGGTGCAATCCTACTACAAGGAATTCTATGGCATTCCCTTCGAGTAGGCCGGTATCGGATCGCCCGCCCATACGCTCTCTGTGGCTATGGGCGGGCGTGGTCGCAGTGTTCTGCCTCGGCCTGGTTTGGGGACGCTATCCGGTCCATGTGGCCGATGTGTGGCGTATCCTGGCCCATGCGGCCGGATTGCCGGTTGATGACGGCCTCCCCGGAGTGTTGAAGGCCGTGGTTCTGCAGGTACGCCTGCCGCGCGTGCTGGCGGCCATGCTCATCGGCGGAGGACTGTCCGTGTCTGGCGCGGCCTTTCAGGGCTTGTTCCGCAATCCCCTCGTGTCGCCGTATGTTCTCGGCGTCGCCTCGGGTGCGGGTTTTGGCGCGGCCCTCGGCATACTGCTTTGGGAAAGCGCGCTGCTCATCCAGGTTTCCGCCTTCGCCTTCGGCATGGTCGCCGTGGGCACGGCGTGGGTGATGAGCCGTCTCTACAGGACCTCCGGCACCATGATCATCATTCTTGCCGGGGTGGTTACGGGCGCGTTCTTTCAGTCCCTGCTTTCCCTGGTCAAATACATGGCGGACCCGGACGACAAGCTGCCCGTCATCGTCTATTGGCTGATGGGCTCCCTGGCCTCGGTGAGCATGGACGACCTGCTGGCCGTGCTTCCCGCCATGGGGATCTGTTTGCTGGGATTGTTTCTGGTGCGCTGGAAACTCAACGTCCTGACCCTGGGGGATGAAGAGGCCCGCGCTCTTGGCGTTGAGGCCGGACGGCTGCGTTTCGGCGTGGTCGTGGCTGTGACGGTGCTGACCGCCTGCGCAGTCTCCATCAGCGGAATCATCGGCTGGGTGGGCCTCGTCGTGCCGCATCTGGCGAGGATGGTGGTGGGCCCGGACTACCGCCGACTTATACCCGCTTCCCTGGCCCTCGGCGCATGCTACCTGGTGATTATCGACGGCCTGGCCCGCAACCTGACTGCCACGGAGATACCGCTTGGCATTCTTACCGCCACGGTGGGCGCTCCGTTCTTCGCCGTGCTTCTGGGCAGGGGGAGGACCGGATGGGCCTGATCCTGCGCATCGAAGAGCTCGGTTTCGCCTATGACGGCAAGCCGCCGGTCTGGACGGACGTGAACTTGTCCGCTCACTCCGGCGAGGTTCTCTCCATTCTCGGTCCCAACGGAACGGGCAAGTCGACCCTGCTTCGCTGCGCTGCGGGGCTGGAGACGCCTGGAAACGGCAGGGTGTTCGCCGGAGAAACGGAGGTGTCGGCCCTGAGCAGGCGCGAGGCGGCCCGACGTATCGCCTTTGTGCCGCAGATGCATACGCCGATATTCTCCTTTAGCGCGCTCGACGTCGTGGTTATGGGGCGAACAGCCCATCTGGGCGCTTTTTCCTCTCCGTCCGGCAGGGATTTCCGCGTGGCGAGGGAGGCGTTGGAAACCATGGGCGCGGCCCATTTGGCGGATGTTTCCTATGACGAGACCAGCGGGGGCGAGCGGCAGCTCATTCTTTTTGCCCGGGCTCTGGCCCAGGAGGCGGATATTCTGCTTCTGGACGAGCCCACCTCGCATCTGGATTTCGGCAACCAGGCGCGTACCCTCGCGCTCATTCGTTCCCTTGCCGACCGGGGACTGACCGTGGTTATGACCACCCATTTCCCGGACCACGCCTTTGGCATATCAGAGCGGACCTGCCTGTTGGCCGGGGGACGGGTGCGTGGCAGCGGCCTGACGCGTGAGATTCTGACCCCGGAAGCGTTGACAGACTTGTATGGTCTCGGCGTGGACATCCATAACCTGGAAGGGGAGCGAATCGTCTGCACCGCAAAGGGGGAGGCCGTATGAGTCTGACCGTGTTTTCCGCGGGCAGTCTGCGCAAGGCATTGCCCGCCATGGCCGAGGCCGTCGGGCTCGATCTGGATGTCCTTTTTGGTCCGGCCGGGCTGCTGCGCCGTCGGATCGAGGAAGGAGAGCGTCCTTCTCTGTTCTTCTCCGCAAATATGGATCACGCACGAGCCGTCGAGACCCTGGACGACTATGCGCCAGCACGGGAGCTTGCTGTGAATCGGCTATGCCTGTTCGGGCGGCGCGAGGCGTTGGAGTGCGGCGATGCGCTGGCCGCCATGCTGGCGCAGGAAAACCGGCTGGGCACCTCTACGCCCGGTGCCGATCCCGGTGGAGATTACGCTTTTTCGGTTTTCGACCGGGCCGAGGCGATCCTGCCGGGCAGCCGGGAACGCCTCCGGGCAAAGGCGTTGCCCCTGGTGGGCGGCAGCCTGCACGGCAAAGACGGCCCAGGTCGCTCTCCGGTGCCCGGACTATTCGAGGCGGGCAAGGTTGATCTATTCTTGGGGTACCGTACTTCGGCCTTGGATGTGGTTCGCTCCGTTGAAGGGTTGGCCATGGTGGAGTTGCCTCCGGCTCTGGCTGTGGAGGCGATTTATGGCGTGGTTGCGCTTCGGGGTGATCCCGTTGTCGCCAAGGCGCTGGCCCTGCTTGATTCCCTGCCTGCGACCGAGGCTCTGGAGCAGTGCGGCTTTATGCGCTGTGACGGGGCTTGATACACATTGTTTGTGGAGGGCTGTTACCGAGCAAATCCATTTGGGGCTACATAATGGCGACATGGATTGTCGGCCGTGCTAGATACAATTGTTACCAGAGTAGATCTCGGTTGGGCCATTAACGCAAAATGGGCAGTTAGAATATTCTAACTGCCCATTCCGATTTGCGAAAAGTGGTGGGCGATACGGGATTTGAACCTGTGACTTCCACCGTGTGAAGATGGCACTCTGACCAGCTGAGTTAATCGCCCACTTTGGTCTCCCTGGGAGCATAACGCCCGAAGGGAGCACTGATATATCCACAAGCGATTTGCTTTGCAACCCTTTTTTTACGGATTCTTGACACAATCTTCGGCCAGACACTCCTGTCCTTCCGTCAGGTCGCGGTTGTAGCAGGTTAGGCCACAGCGCAGACAGCGGCAGGTCTCGTGTTTGACGTCGGCCAAGCCCAGTGGACCCTCGATCTCCTTGAACGTGCATTTGCGTTCGTCACATTCGATTTGGTGCGGCAGTTCGGACCGTCGCCGGTAGCCGACGTCAGGCACATCCGTGAACATGGTGTACGGGATCAGCTCCCGTTGAAGTTGGCTGGAGTAGTGTATCCTGCCTTCGGTCAGGAGCTGGTGGATGGACCGCGCTGCCTTGCGTCCCTCGCCCAGGGCGGTGATGACCAGGGCCGGGCCGGTGTGCATGTCGCCGCCGGTGAAGACATGGGGCAGGGCGGTCTGCAGGGTGTCGGGATGCGCGCCCAGCGTACGCCAGCGGGTCTCCTCCAGCGTGCAGGTCCCGGAGCCGTCGTAGAGGCAGGAGAGCTCGGGTTTCTGGCCGATTGCCGTGTAAACCGTGTCACATTCTATCAGGGTCTCGGATCCTTCGATGGGCACTGGCCTCCGCCGCCCCGAGGCATCCGGTTCACCCAGCTCCATCTTGATGTACTCCACATGGGTTACGTGGCCGTCGTCGTCAGTAATGATCCGCTTGGGAGCAGACAGGAAGAGGTAGTTGACGCCCTCCTCTTCGGAACCGACTATTTCCTCAATGTGGGCGGGCATTTCATTGCGGGTCCTGCGGTACATGAGGGTCACGTGCGCGCCCAGTCGTACCGAAGAGCGGGAGGTGTCGATGGCCGTGTTGCCGCCGCCGATGACCACGACCTTCTTGCCGATGCCCGTGTCCACACCCAGGCCGACCTTGGTCAGGAATTCCGTCCCGGTCTCCACGCCCTTGGCGTTTTCGTTGTCGATGCGCAGGTTCATGTTCATCCATGCTCCCACGCCGAGGAAGACCGCCTCGAAACCTTCCTCTTCGAGGGTCTTGAGGGTGAAGTCGGTTCCGAAATTATGTTCGTGGCGGACCTCTATGCCGAGGTTCAGGATGCCCTCGATCTCCCAGTCCAGGACCGCATTGGGCAGCCTGTATTCAGGGATGCCGTAGCGGAGCTGGCCGCCCAGTTCTGGCATGGATTCGAAGATGGTCGGGCTGTGTCCGAGGCGGCGCAGGAAAAAGGCGCAGGATAGTCCTGCCGGGCCACCGCCGACCACAGCCACCTTGCGACCGGTCTCTGGAGCGCAGGAGATGGGCAGCCGGGTGCCCGAGTTCATCTCCCAGTCTGCTGCGAATCGTTTGATCATGTTGATGCCAACGGGCTCGTCCACGTGGCCCCGGCGGCAGACGCCTTCGCACGGGTGCGGGCAGACGCGACCGATGGAGAGCGGCATGGGGATGCGCTCGCGGATCGTCTCCAGGGCTCCGGCGTAGTCGCCGCGTGATACCTGTTCGATGTAACGCGGGATGTTGATCTGGCCGGGGCAGCGCTGGCGGCAGGGGGCCAGGCAGTCGGTGAGTTCATTGAGGTGGGTGATACGTGCGGTCATGCCTCGGATGGTGATGACGCCGCGTGGGCAGACCTGGGCGCAGCCGCCGCAGGCCGTGCAGAGGTTGGGATCAACCACCGGATAGCCGTCCGGGCCGATCTCGATGGCTCCGAACTGGCATGCGGTCACGCAGGTGCCGTAGCCGAGGCAGCCTTCGGGGCACATCTTGTTGCCGCCGTACAGCATGTGCTGGGCTCGGCAGTCTGCCACGCCGTGATATTCATAGGTCTCTTCGGCCCGGACGCCACCCGTGCAGTCCACGAAGGCGGTCTGCTTTTCGGTGGAGGCGAACTCCAGGCCCATGATATCGGCCACCTTGGCGGCCACCTCGTCACCGCCGATGACGCAGACGTTTGCCCCTGCCTTGCCTTCGACCACTCCCTGGGCCGCGCCAGCGCAGCCGGGATAACCGCAGCCGCCGCAGTTGGCCCCGGCGAGGACAGACTCCACCTGGGCGATGCGCGGGTCTTCATAGACATAGAGGAGCTTGGAAGCCACGGCCAGGATGACTGCCGAGATGAAGCCGATGCCGAGGAGGACGAGAACGGAAGAGGTAATCATGCGGTCCTCCTAGGATGCCATGCCCTTGAAGGCGAAGAAGGCCAGGGACATGAGCCCGGCCATGATCAGGGCCAGGGGCGTGCCTTTGAGCGAGATGGGCACGCGGGCCAGGTCAAGCCGCTCCCGGATACCTGCTAGCACGACCAGCGCGAGAAGGAAGCCGGCACCGGACGCCAGCGAAAAGATGATGGTTTCAGGCAGGGTGAATTTCTCCCTCTGGCAGATGATGGCGATGCCGAGTACCGCGCAGTTGGTGGTAATCAGCGGCAGGAAGATGCCCAGCGACTGGTACAGCGGGGGGATGGCCTTTTTCAGGAACATCTCCACGAATTGGACAAGGGCCGCGATGATCAGGATGAAGGCGATGGTCTGGAGGTATTCCAGGTCCAGCGGGCCGAGCACGTATTCCTGAACGCACCAGGTTATGGTGGCGGCCATGGTCGCCACGAAGACCACGGCCAGCCCCATGCCGATGGCCACGCCTGATTCCTTGGAGGTGCCGATAAACGGGCAGTTGCCCAGGTACTGGGCCAGGACGATGTTGTTGACGAAGATGGCCGAGATGACGAGGACGAAATAATCCATTGTGCCTCCTTACAGCGTGGGCTTGGTGGCGCACATGCCGCAGCTCTTGCAGTCGTGGCCCGGACCCTCGATAGCGTCCAGTCCCTTGGTCTTCCGCTGCCAGTTGGTGAAGGCGTTCATACCCGCGAGCAGAACGCCGAGGCAGACGAACGCGCCGGGGGCTTCCACCATGAAGGAGAAGGGCTTGAACCAGTCGCCCATAACGGCCATGCCGAACCAAGTGCCGTAGCCTAGCAGCTCCCGGAGCGAGCCGAGCAGGGTGAGGGAAATTGTGAATCCGAGACCCATGCCCAGGCCGTCCGCCACGGCCAGGTGGACGGGGTTCTTGGAGGCGAAGGCCTCGGCCCTGCCCAGGATGATGCAGTTGACCACGATGAGCGGCACGAAGATGCCGAGCTGCTGGTAGAGGGGATAGGCGTAGGCCTGCATGAGCAGTTCAACACAGACCACCAGCGAGGCGGCGACCACGATGAAGCAGGCGATGCGGACCTTGGCCGGGATGGCCTTGCGCAGCAGGGAGACCAGGAGGTTGGACAGGGCCAGGACGAAGATGACCGCCATGCCCATGCCGAAACCGTTGTAGGCGGTCTTGGTCACGGCCAGGGTCGGGCAGAGCCCGAGCACCAGTTTGAACGGAGGCAGGTCCTTCCAGAGACCCTTGGAGAATTCCTTCCACAATGTGCTCATGATACCGTCCTAGGAACCCCACGCGTCGGGGAGTTTGTCCTTGATTTGTTTAAATATCCTTACCGCTTCATTCACCGCGGTCACGGTGGCCGTGGAGGTGATGGTCGCGCCGGAGATGGCCTGCACACTGCCTCCGTCCCTGGCAAGGGCTATCCCCTGAGTGGACATGTTGCGGAACTGGTTGCGGAACTCGGGGTCCTTGGCTCGCTGTCCCAGGCCGGGCGTCTCCTTCATGGTCGTGATGCCGATGCCCTCCAGTCGGGAACCGTCGGTTGAGATGCCGACCATCACGCCCACCGGGCCGCCGTAGCCGTTGCCGGAGGTTTCGAAGGCCACGGCGGTCAGCGTGCCGTCCTTTATGGCCGGGAAGACCGTGACCGGTCCGGAGGGCAGATCGAAAGTCTTGCGGTCCTTCACCGGGTTGTTATCGTGCGCGACAAAGACCTGTTCCAGAGCCGGGCCCTGGACATAGGTCAGGACCTGTTCCTCGATGCGCTCGCGCGTGGCCTGGCGAACGCTGGCCAGGGTCAGGCCCGACAGGCCGCATATGAGCGACAGGATTACCACCATCTTGATCATTTCTTTCATCTTACGCTTCCTTCATCTTACGCTTCTTCCATGGGCAGGCGATAGGGGCCGCCGAAGGGGGTGGGGCGAATGCGGTCCAGCAGCGGAGTGAACAGGTTGGCCAGCAGGATGGCGAAGGGGACGCCGTCGGGATAGATTCCGTATACGCGGATGATGATGACCATGGCTCCGGCAATGAGGCCGAAGAGCAGGCGCGGAATGCGCCCTACGGGCGAGCTGGCCGGTTCGGGGGCAAGGAAGAAAGCGCCGAACACGGTCCCTCCGGCCAGCAGGTGGAATAGTGGCGAGGCGTAGGTTGCTGGGTCGATGAGCTGGTATACCCAGGCGGTGCCTGCAACGCCCGCCAGAAACGCGGTCGGGATTTCCCAGGTGATGTGGCGTCGGGCCAGCAGGAACGCGCCCCCCGCCAGTAAGCCAATGACCTGAACCTCGCCGAGCCCTCCCAACTGGTTGCCCATGAGCAGGGAAGTCGGGTCCAGGGAAGCGACCGATTTCAGCCCGAAGTATTTCAGTAGTTGCAGTGGCGCGGGCAGGTTGGACGTGAGCATGGTCGCGTTGGTGTCCATGAACGCGGGCCAGGAGATGCGGCATACGGCCCATCCCACCAGGGACGGGCAGAGCGGATTGCAGCCTAGACCGCCGAAGAGCATCTTGCCGAGGACGATGGATACCGCTGCACCCATGGTTACCAGCCACCACGGAGCCGAAGCCGGGAGCAGAAAGGCAAAGAGCAGTCCTGTGTACAGCGCGCTCAGGTCATCTATGGACTGGGTTCGGCGGAATATCCTGTTGCAGGCCGCCTCGCTCAGGACGGCCACGGCACAGGAGAGGGCCATGACGCGCAGAGCGCCCGTGTGAAAGGCCACGACTGCCATGGTTGCGGCCGGGAGCAGGGCGGCGAGGTGCTCGGCCATGTATCCCTTGATGGTCCGCCCGCAGTGGGCGTGGGGGGGGGCAGTGACGGTCAGGATGGGTTGGAGGGGACGGGAGATCATGCTTCACCTCCGGCGATGTCCTCAATGGGATGGAGAGATTTGGTGCGCAATAGGGCAAGTTCGTACTTGGCCAGCCGGATGTACTGGAGCAGCGGACGTTGCGCCTTGCAGTAGTATGCGCAGAGGCCGCACTCGATGCAGGAGTGGATGTGGTAGTCCTCGGCCCGGGCGAAGTGTTTGAACTCGGCGCAGCGGCTGATCATGCCTGGCATGATACGAGCCGGACAGTGCGCTTCGCACTCGCCGCAGCCAAGGCAGAAATTGTCGGTGGGGTTCAGGCCTTCGCCCTGCTTGACGATGGTCAGTCCGGTTGCTTCCTTGTCCACGCCCTGCTGCAGGTTGAGGGCGGCGCGGCCGCGCATTGGTCCGCCCAGCAGCACCCTGTCTCCGGGGTGGGCCGAGGCGCCCGCCTCTTGGAGGAGGAATCCGACTGCCGTGCCAATCATTATCAGGTGGTTCCTGCCACCGATGGTCAGCACTGTCTCGGTTACCGGACGGCCCGTCTCCATTACACGCCCAATGAGGTAGAGGTCGCGGACGGAAAGGATGGTCACATCTTCCGGATGGGTGCCCAGGAGCACCTCCCTGCCGGTGACCGCCTTCATGACGAGTTGGTCGATGCCGCTCGGGTAGACCGCCGGCACGTCGAGGACCGTACAGTCCGGGAAGGCATTTGTTCGGTTCCCTCTGGCAGTCACCAGATAGGTCTTGGCGGAGGCGGTGATCCGCAGGACCGTTTCCAGGCCCAGTTCTACCACCTTGCGGTAGTCCTGCAACAGGGGCGCGTGGATGGAAATGCCTGGTTCTGGCGGGACTGCATTCACAATCAATGTGTTCGCCTGGCGCAGGGAGCCCGCGTCCACTCCGCTTTGCCGCAGCCACTCTCTGAGGTGATCGCCTCCGTTCTCCGGGGGCTCCTGCGGCGCGGTCCGTTCCTTGCCCGTGACCCGGATCAGGATGCCGTCGCTTTCGATCTCTTCGATGACCCCTGCCAGCGGGGCATGCAGGTCGCCTTCGTCAGGGAGCAAAGCCTTGGCGATGCGGGTTCCGGCCAGGACCTGGTCACCCTTGGCGTAGAGCGCCGTATGGCCATGGGTGGGAATGCGTACCGTTTCGGGTGTCGAGGCCTTGATCAGCGGGCCGGTTTCTCCGGTTTGCAGACTGAAGGAAAATGTACTCATGTCTCGTCGGTCACCTATTTCATATGACATTGATAGCAGGCGTCATCGCCGAACGGGCCGCTGTTCTCTTTTTCGTGGCATCCCATGCATTGTGCGTGGAACGCCTTGGACGTCGTGGGGATCAGTTGATCGGCTGGCTCATCATGGCAGGTGGAACATGCCTCCGGGGTGGCTGCTCCTTTGCTTTCAGGCTTGCGCTCATGGCATCGGCGGCAGCCGTTTTTGCCTTCCTTGAAGAAGTCATCATGGCAATCCGCGCACCTTTCGTGAGTCGCCTGTCGAAGGGCCGGTGTATCTCCGTCCTGGTTCTGCCCGTGACAGTTCGAGCAAGCTTCGGGTTCGGACTCGATGGACTCGTCGTGATGGCAGGCCCGGCAATCCCCGCCGGCATAGTCCTCGGCATGCTCGTCATGGGAGAAGGGCGTTATGGCGGCCCCGGCGTGGTGGCAGACGGAACAGGAGGACTCGTCAAGGGTAGTTTGATGGTCTGCCGCAAAGGCCGTGTCGAATCGGCTTACATGACAGCTTTTGCAGGGAGGCGGTGCGGTGTTGCCACCGGTGGTGTGGTGGCAGGTTCCGCATTGATCGCCAAGGGCGGTGTGGTCGGCGTGGGTAAAAATGACCTTGCCGCCCTTGTTTTCGAGCAGAACTCGGGTGGGTGAGGCTTCTGGGGAGGTGGGAAACAGATATCCGGCAAGGGCGACCAACAACAATACTCCGGTCACAACGGCAATGGGGAGATGGCGTCTCTGCAATGAATCGACCTCGATTTTTAGGTATTGCCATCTTGTAGCTGAAAAATCAGGGTTTCGTCCATAGCTAAGTCGTTTTGACTTGGCGCTCAACCCGGTCCTGCCTCCTTCTGCGGTTGTCACCACTTCGATACGTGGAGGTCACCTCGATCATGATGTTGTCCATGTTTTCGTAACATGGCGGTTGTACATATGAGGGCATTATAAACCGCAATCCGTATCTTTTATCTGGAGGTTGACCATGCGTTTTGTTCGTAGAATTTCAATCTGTTCTCTGGCGTTCGCGCTGATCCTGGCTGTTGGGGCCATGGCCGGTGCGGGCAATGCCGAAGCCGCAAAAACGGCCAAGTATGTATTCTTTTTCATTGGTGACGGCATGGGCCTGCCCCAGCGTGCCGCCACTGCCGCCTATACGGGGCAGAAGCTGGCCATTGACGCCATGCCTGCCCAGGGCATCACCACTACTTATGCCAACGACCGTTTTATCACCGGTTCCGCCGCGTCCGCCACTGCCTTGGCCACCGGGGTCAAGACCAATATCAACTACATCGGCATGGATCCTAACTTCAAACCGGTGAAGACTTTGGCCGAAATGGCCAAGGAACGGGGCATGAAGGTCGGTATCGTTTCTTCCGTGTCTGTCGATCACGCCACTCCGGCGGCTTTTTATGCCCACGTCAAGACTCGCAGCATGTATCACGAGATTGACCACGCCCTGGCCGACTCCGGCTTTGACTTTTTTGCGGGCGGCGGTCTGAAGGACCCCGCGGGCAAAAAGTCCAAGGCCCCCATGGGAGACGCCCTGGAAAAGGCCAAGGCCAACGGCTACAAGCTGGTGGACAATAAGAAAGAGTTCCTGGCCCTGAAGCCCGGCGACGGCAAGGTCATCGCCTGGAACGCCTGGCTGCAGGACGGCAAGGCTCTTCCCTATGTCATGGACATGACCGACAAGGATGTCACCCTGCCCGAATTCACGGGCAAGGCCATTGAGATGCTCGACAACGACAAGGGCTTCTTCCTGATGGTCGAGGGTGGCAAGATCGACTGGGCCTGTCACGCCAACGACGCCACCGCCTCCATTCTCAACACCATTTCCTTCGATAACGCCGTGAAGAAGGCTCTGGCGTTTTACGAAAAGCACCCCGAAGAGACGCTGATCGTGGTTACCGGCGACCATGAGTGCGGCGGCCTTACCCTCGGATTTGCCGGTACCAAATACGGCTCTCACTACGACGTCCTGGGCAGCCAGAAGGTCTCCTTCCAGAAGTTTACCGACGAGACCATGGTTGCCTTCAAGCAGAAGAGCGGCTCATTCGACGATATGAAAAAGATCATCACCGCCGAATTTGGCCTCAAGTTCGACGGTGACGCCAAGAATGACCCAATGGTGCTGGCCGATTACGAAACCGCGAGCATCCAGGCCGCTTTCCAGCGCTCCATGGCCGGTGAAAAAGTCAAGGGCGGCGAATATTTGCTCTACGGCGATTATGATCCCCTGGCCGTGACGCTGACTC
Organism: Pseudodesulfovibrio cashew; assembly: GCF_009762795.1. Classification (NCBI taxonomy): domain Bacteria; kingdom Pseudomonadati; phylum Thermodesulfobacteriota; class Desulfovibrionia; order Desulfovibrionales; family Desulfovibrionaceae; genus Pseudodesulfovibrio; species Pseudodesulfovibrio cashew. The sequence goes on from NZ_CP046400.1 coordinate 2,850,965, forward strand.
ACGTGCTCAACCAGAAGGCCGGGCTGGGCTGGACTTCTTACAAGCACACCGGTGTGCCCGTCTCAACCTCGGCCGTCGGCGTCGATGCTGCGCTCTTCAACGGCAGCTACGACAACAAGGACGTGGCTACCAAGATCATGTCCGCCATGGGCATGCCCGCCAAGCCCGTGTACGTCGATGCGGGCAAGCTGCGCCTGGCCGCCAATTAAAACACGATCCATCTTACCGCGACCGGCGGGCCGTATCCCGGCCCGCCGGTCTATTCCTAAGGAATTTCATGCAGACACCAAGCAAGCGGAACCGCGACTGGCTTCTCGTTCTGGTTTTCTTCGTCATCACCACGGCTCTGTACTTCGTGCCCACCGGCTTCGAGAAGGCCGGTGACAGTGACTCGGTTCGATGCAGCGCCGAGGTGGTGGAGGTGGACGACACGAACATCCAGAGCCTCGGTATGATCCGGGCTGGTGAGCAGAGCGTCACTCTGAGAATTATGGACGGCCCCTTCGTGGGAGAGGTGGTCAAGGGCAACAACCAGCTCCTCGGACAGCTGGATCGAGACAAACTGTTCGTCCCCGGCGACACGGCCTACGTTATCCTGACCGTGGATCGTGACGGCAACATCATCTACGTCAACCCGCAGGCCCACTACCGGCTCGGGCTGGAGTTGTTTCTGCTCGGACTGTTCGCGGCGCTGCTGCTGATATTCGGGGGGGTGACCGGATTCAAGGCGCTGCTCTCATTCGTCTTTACCGGCATGATCCTGTGGAAGGTGCTGGTGCCTCTTTTGCTCAAGGGTGTAGATCCGGTCTGGCTGACGCTATGTGTGGTCGCGGCGCTCAGCGCGGTAATCATCTTTCTGGTGGCCGGGGTCAATCGCACAGGCATGGCCGCCTTTCTCGGCGCCTTCCTGGGCGTGGTGTCCAGTTGTGCTTTAGGAGTTTATTTTACCGCCCGTTTTCACGTCCACGGCGCGGTCATGCCATTTGCCGAGACCCTGCTATACGCCGGGTACGGGCACTTGAACCTTACCCGGGTGTTCATGGCAGGCGTCTTCCTGTCTTCCTGCGGGGCGGTCATGGACCTTGCCATGGACGTGGCGGCGGCAATGTCCGAAGTGGTGGCAAAGAAGCCGGGCATCTCCAGGTCCGAGGCCGTCTGGTCGGGCATCCGCGTGGGCCGGGCTGTGGTCGGTACCATGACCACCACACTGCTGCTGGCCTATTCCGGAGGATTCGTGACGTTGCTTATGGCCTTCATGGCCCAGGGTATCCCCTTGGATACCACTTTCAATTTCATCTACGTGGCAGCCGAGGTGCTCAAGACGCTGGTGGGCAGTTTCGGACTGGTGACCGTTGCTCCGTTTACCGCCGTGGTGGGGGGCTTGCTATTGGTGGGATCCGGAGGAGCAGAGGCGACTACTTCCCGAAAACCACTTTGGAGATGGCTGCCAATGCGAAAAACAGCGCACCGGTCAACCACAGGGTAATCGCGAGTTCTGTGGTTGCAAGCACATAAAGGCACTTGATGGCCACGTCCAGGGGAAGGCTTTGGATGGCCGAGGCCAGTTCCAGGCCCAACACATCATAGGCCAGGGAGAGCAGGGTCAGCGCGGGCCAGGATGCGGTGACGACCCATACAAGGGTTTGATAGATCAAGGTCACGACACAACCTATCCAGGCCAGAAGGCCGAGAGCTCGCATTATTCGCAGCACGAAAAAATCTCCTTGGGAAATAGCATGCCGGTCATATATATAATTGCCGCTCCAAAGGCCATGGTATAGTTTTCTCTTAGAGGAGGGAGACGTGAGCGGAATTCAGGCTGGCGACAAGATTCTCTTGGAATTTTCCACCTTTGGAGATCGTTTTCTGAGCGTTGTAACCGACGTTGTGCAGGACGGGCGGCTGTTGGTTTATTCTCCGGTGACGGCTCCAATCATCGAGAGACTGGAGACGGACCGCAAGGTGGTAGTCAAGTATGCTGAAGGCGGCAAGCTGCTGGGATTCCGGTCTCGCGTCCTTAACCGTCTCAACCCCGGCAATTCTCTTTTCGAGCTGGCCCCCCCGGAAAGGACCTTTGACGCCGAGGAAAGGGCTGAGCCCCGGTGCTCCTGCGGGTTTCCCGCCATGATCAGAGAGGGGGCCTTCGAGTTTCAGGCCGTGGTCGAGGACATGTCCCACTCCTGTTCGCGGATTCGTTTTCTTAATGGGGGAAGTGCCTTTGCGGAAGGCATGGAGGGCGACGTCAGTCTGACCTTTCACCCATTTGATATGGACAAGGGCTACTCCGTGGAATGTATCGTCAAAAATATCTTTCTCAAAGGTGACGTACGTTACGCAATTCTTGAGTTCAAAAAGGATGAGGCCGAAGCGCGCAACAGGATATCCCGCTTCATAGAGGCGAAGGTGTGTTGCGGCATCCCCCGGGTCTAGAGTCCGTTCCCAACTGCCTGTATCGATCTTTCAAAAGCAGGGCCGCCGGAAAGGTTCAGTACCTGTCCCGGCGGCCTTTCTGCCCTGAAAGCCTTGTTTGCAGTCGGCCCAAGCGGCCGATGTTTTACTTCTTGTCCCGATTCTTTGCGTAGGTCGCGGCCTCAATGCCGGACACGCAGCCTTCGCCCACGGCCTTGGCCATCTGAAGCGGCGGGCCGCAGATGTCGCCCGCGGCATAGATGCCAGGGATGTTGGTGCGCTGCTTCTTGTCCGTTTCAATGTACTTCATGCTTTCATCCAGTTGGATGCCGAGCATGGCGGTCAGTTCGAGCACGCCCTTTGCGCCAAGCTCGATGAACACGCCGGTCACAGCCTGGGTGGAGCCGTCATCAAGCAGCACGGATTCGACCGCGTTTTCACCCTGGATTTCCTTGATCTGCATGCCTTCGTGAACATGCACACCCTTCTTGGACAATTGCTCGCGCAGTCCGTCCGCCACATCGAGTTCCTCGCAGTAGAGATGTACTTCGCTGGCGAAGTTGGTCAGGGCCACTGCGCCGCCTGCGGCCGCGCTGCGGCAGCCGGCCACGGCCACCACCTCACCCTTGTAGAAACCGGCGTCGCAGTCCACGCAGTAGGATACGCCCTTGCCCAGGAGTTCCTTTTCACCTGGAACCTTGAGCTTATTGCGGCTGGAGCCGGTGGCGAGAATCACGGTCTTGGAGAAGATCTGGTCGCCTGACTCCAGGCCGAGGGCAAAGAGATCGCCGTCGGGCTCCAGGGACAGAACATCCTCGTCGCGGAATTCCGTGCCGAAGCTGGCGGCCTGGTCTCTCCCGGTCTTCAGGACTTCTTCACCGGAGATCTTGAGTTGGCAACAATAGTTTTCAATGTGGGCCCAGTACAGGGAGCTGTTGTCCATACGTCCGAGCATGAGGGTCTTGGCCTTCTTGCGCGAGGCGTGAATGGCCGCTTGCAGGCCGGCGGGACCGGAGCCGAGAATGGTGACGTCGTATATGGTGGATTCGGACATGGGAGCCTCCGTATTTTCAGGTGAAAAAGTGCTAACGAGAATTATAATCACTCTCCTGAAAATGTACAGATTGAATCTAGAGAAAGGGGATGGCCAACATGTTTGGAAGGGATAAGTATTTGGGGTCCCTTAGGATGTTCAGGCCGATGACCATCGTCTCATGCCCTTCGTCCGGCTGGGCCTTATAGGTGCCGAACAAGCGGTCCCACCAGGGAAAGCTGAAGCCGAAGTTGGCGTTGAATTCGTGGGGGTGGGTGGAGTGGTGGACCCGGTGCATGTCGGGCGTGACCACGAGGAGACGCAACGTCGCATCCAGGCCGAGGGGGAGTTTTACGTTGGCGTGGTTGAACATGGCGCAACCGTTTAGCACGAGTTCGAAGGTCAGTACGGCGGCAGGAGGAGGGCCGAGCAGGGCAATGGCTGCCAGTTTGATGAGCATGGAAAGGAAAATTTCGATGGGATGAAACCGGATGCCGGTGGAGGCGTCAATATCCACATCCGCGTGGTGCATGCGGTGGATTCGCCACAGCAGGCGCTGGTGATGGAAGAGGACATGTTGCCCGTAGATCAATGCATCGAGCAGGAGCACTGAGGGCAGGAAGGTTAACCACTGCGGGAGGCTCAGAAAGTTGAAGAGTCCCCAGCCCCGTTCCGCCAGAGTGACGGCCAGTCCGGTGGGGACCAGGGGAATAAGGAATCGGACCAGGAGTGTGGCGATCAGCACCACGGAGAGATTGGAGAACCAACGGCGAAAGCGGGGCGCGGTGAGCCGTTTTCTGGGCCGGAGCGTCTCTGCTGCCGCCATGATGGCCAGGACGAGGAAAAAGACGCCGAGGCGGAGTGACGATTCGTAGGGCATGCTTTCGGTCCGTACCCGAGGCTTACGGGTCGACGTCCTTGGCGGATTCCCTGGTGCCCTCGACCTGGGGGCGCTGCTGGAAGACCTGTTCCTTGTCGGCTTCCCACTGCTTGCCGTGAATGCGTTGAAAGAGTTTGTTGGCTTCCAGAAAAGCGGGATTCATCCTGAGGGACATCGTCACTTCCTTGGAAGCCTCTTCCAGCCTGCCCATGAAGAAATGGGCCTTGGCCATGTTGAAGTAGATGTTTTCATCGTTGGGCGTCAGTTCCAGGGCCTGCGAGTATGCGTGAATGGCGCCTGGATAGTCTCCCTGCTTGCGGAGGTTGACTCCGAGAGTGTTGAACGGATTGGGCGTTTCCGAGTCGTACTTGAGGATCTCAATGAACAGTGATTTGGCTTCCTCAAGCCGATCGAACTGGGCATGGACCTCGGCTGCCTTGCGCAGGAATTTCTTGAATTCCTCCATGTTGCCCTTGCCCTTGTAGGCGTCGGCCAGGCCCTTGTAGGCTTCGGCGAACAGATCATTGATCTTGACCGCCTTCTTGAAGGCCACGATAGCCTTGCCGTACTTGCCCTGGAACATGAACTGGCAGCCCATGTCGTAGTATTTCTGGGCCTCGTCCTGGTAGGAAATGAGCTCCTCGAAGGCCTCGATGGCCTCGTCGAAGTCGCCGCGCTCCACCATGTCCTTGGCTTCCTGCAACTCCATCTCCTCGATTTCCGGGTAGCTGTCGAGTTGGTTCGCCAGTATGAGATACTTTTCGAAGGTGTCCATGGAATAGGGTCGGAGGATGTAGCCGATGCACCCGGCGGCAATGGAGTCGAGGACATAGTCCTTGCGGTTCTCCAGCGTGATCATGATGATGGGTAGCGGCCTGCCGGACATGTTCTTGCGAACGATCTGGGCGAACTTGATGCCGCTCATGTCGCCCAAGTCGGAATCGCACAGGACAAGGTCAATGCGGTTGTCGCAGAGATGGTCGACAGCACTGGCGCCCTCGGAGAACACGTGCACGTGCTTGGCGCCGAACATGTTGATGTTGGCCTGATCCCTCTTGGCATGGACATCCACGCCGCTGACGATCATCACATTGGTGAAGCACCCGTATGCCTTGCTGTTTTTCTTCTGCGCCATGGTATATCATGTTCTCCCTTATCAAATGTCTAATGCGTTGGGAGAGCGATATCAAGAGGGCTATGCGGCATTATAATGGATGAATTTGTTTATCTTTTCTTCAAGGTATTGAATCTTTTTATCTTTTGGCAAAAATGAAAAGATTCTTTCGATCAGGCCTCTGCGGGATGCGATGGAGATGGCGGAAGCGAAGTTGAAATCGTAGATCCAGCCCGCGATCAACAGCTTGAAATCGTTAGCGCACTTTATGTCCCGGTAATCACCAGGCTCCTCCGCCATGACCGCGTCGTATATCCGGTCCGAGTATTGTCCTGGAATTTCCTTGAAACCGTGGGTGATGGTCGGGTCGTTCAATTCGCCGGAAAAGAATTCGATCATGACCTTGAGAATATCGAGCTTGTCGGCATCCCGGACGACCTTGGTGATCAGACCTGCCGGCTCGGGCAGGCTGTCTCTGATAGTCTTGACGTTGTGCTGGGCCACTGCCAGGCGGATGGTGCGCCAGTCATCCGGTGCAATGCCGCAGGGAAGGTCGAGGGATCGCAGGGTGAGGACCCCGAGCCTGGCATGGTTGACTGAATCCTGGTCCTTGAAGGTGCCATAGATGGCGAGCTGGGGAAAGCGTCCGGTGTCGTGATACAGCGTGGCCAGCCTGGCCAGCGTGGCCGTGTGACCGTCAATCCCCTCGCCATCGAGGATCCGTTCGCCGTTGTCCAACACCCGCAGGGAGTGCTCCAGCTTGAGACGGATCATGTCGTCGCGGGAGGGATCTCCCGTGAAATGCCGCTCGGCGAATGCTGTCAGGAAGTCGATGTGCGACGCGAGGGTCATGCTCAGTCCTTGAGAGACTTCATCTTTGTGTTGAATTCCATTTCGGAAATGTCCCCCTTGGCAAAGCGTTCCTCGAGCTCAGCCCGTTCGCGGCGAACCTCCTCTGCCGCCTCCCGATCCATTTCTTTGTCCCTGAAGATGCCTTTGGGCCCGAACAGGACGCGCAGGAAGAGGATGATCACAGCGAAGATGAGGGCCACGAAGGCCATACGCGCGATGGCCGGGCCGATCTGTTCTCCATAGCCGGAATTGAACGGCCAGGCACGCCAGGCCGGGCTGTCGAGAAAATCAAAAAAGCCGCTGACTAAATTGGGGATGGTGTTTAAAATCATGTTTTCTCCGGGAAACTTCCGTTATGGAAGGCGGGACCATAACTACGTCGCAAACTGCCCGCTGGCAAGCCTTTTGGAGCCAGTGGAGTAGCGGCGGAGGATTGCGTCAAGGCGTATTTCCTATTTAGGAATCTTTCCCGTTGAGTTTACCCATGCCTTGGTGTAGGAGGGGTTTGCTCTGGACGGAGGATCTATGCGAATTCTTATAGTGGAAGACGAATTCACCAGCCGCAAGCTGCTCACGGCGTTGCTGGCGGATTACGGGCAGTGCGATACGGCTTCCGATGGTGTGGAGTGCGTTGATATTTTCACCAAGGCTCTGGACGAAGGCAAGCCGTACGACCTGTTGTGCATGGATATCATGATGCCCAACAAGGACGGGCACCAGGCGCTCAAGGAGATCCGGGCCATTGAAAGCCAACGGGGCATTCCACCCTCCCAGGAGTCCAAAGTGATCATGGTCACTGCCCTTAATGATCCCAAGACCGTGGTCAAGGCCTACTATAAGGGAGGCGCGGCGGCCTATTTGCCCAAGCCCATTGAGGTGGAGACTCTGACGGCCATTTTGCGCGATCTGGCATTGATAGACTGATTTCGCAGTTCGTTGTATGTTTCGATCCATGAAAGGAACACTCCCCCATTTGCAAGTTCGATTTTCGCGCAGTCTCAGGCTGTGTTTGAAGGCGGTTTTCGTCCTGTTGGCGTGGGCTTCTCCTGCCTTCGCCCAATCCCCCGCGCCCTCCACGGGGGGCAGCGTCCTCAATATTCTCCTTCTCGGGGTCATTGCCTATTTTCTTGTCCGCATGTTTCGGCGACGCATGGGAGGGGGCGACAAGGACAACACCCGTCCCGGCCAGTGGACGAGGCAGGACAAGGGCGAGAGCGGGACTGAATCGGGCGGTAAGGTCCTTCGGCCCATGGATCGTTACGACGCGGCACGGCAGATGTGGGGTCATCTGAGCTCGGAGAAGTCTTCGGACGAGTCCGCCGCGCCATCGCCTGTAGCCGCGTCCGGCCAGATCGGGTTTGACGAGAACGAATTTCTGGAGGGCGCCAAGCTCTTCTTTTCCCGTTTCCAGCAGGCCAATAGCGAGAAGGAGATTGAAGATCTGCGGGTCTTTCTCTCCGACGAGGTGTACGCCAATGCCGTGCTCAAGGCGCAGCAGTTCCCCGACGAGCGAATCGAGGTCATGCTGGTGGACGCCCGGCTGATGGAACTGAAGTCCGAGGGCGGGCAAACCCTGGCCACGGTGTTTTACGATGCCCAGATAAGCAGGGGAGAGTCGGGCGGACAGCCCGGCCATGTCCGGGCCGTTTGGGAGTTTTCCCGCGACGACGATGTCGAGAACGGCCTGTGGACCCTCGAAAAAATCAATAAAGTAGACCAGTAGCCATCCGGCTGCTTGGAGGATGTTTTGGCTGCGAAAGAGTATGATCTGGACCAGCCCATGGACAAACTGATCGACCTGGCCGTGAACAAGTTCGGCGAGGTCGAATTTCAGGATGTGTCCGTGGGTGGCGACCCCTTCAAAGTGCTGCAAATTAAACACATGCAGCGGTATATTGACAAACTCATGGACAAGACCCGCTCCGGCAAGACTGTTGCCTTGCCGCTATGGGCCAAGCTTTGGCCCGCAGATATGGTCATGGCCCACTCTCTGTCCAAATTCCCCTTGGCCGACGGTGCTTCGGTGTTGGAGATCGGGGGCGGTTCGGCCCTGGCCGGATTGACTCTTGCCCGCAGGGGCTGTGAAGTCACGGTAACGGATACGGACCCGGATGCGCTCCTGTTTGCCCGTATCAATGCCCTGAAGAACGACTTGGGCGAGAAGGTGCGTGTGGTGCCGTCCGACTTCAAGGCTTCACTGGGGTCCCGTTTCGACTGCGTCGTGGGCTGTGAATTGCTCTACGACGAGCCCCTCTTCGACCTGCTCGCCGGATTTATCGACGGTCACTTGGCTGAAGGCGAGGGGGGCGAGGTGTTTCTTTCCTTGGACCTCAAGCGGGCCGCGCGCAACTTCTTCCATGCCTCAGGTGAGCTGTTCAAGATCATGAAGTCCACAGCCACATTCAAGGATGGCGAGTCCGGTGAGGATAAACCGGTCAACCTGTTCCGTTTCATGAGGAAGTAGCCGTGATCGAGCTCAAGGATTGCGTTAAGACATACACCACCGATCAGGACAAGGCGTGCAGCCCCGTGGAAACGGTCACGCGCGTCAAGGGATTGCTCGCCGAGAAGTGTGCGGGCGTCCTGGACAAGACCGATCGGGTGGATACCGGCAGGCTGGGTATTCCTGTATTCGTGTCCACCTGCGGCCCCGAGGCCAAGCGGTTCATGCCCACCCGCAAGCAGATGGGCAAGGGCGCTTCGCCGGAACAGGCCGAGGCTTCGGCCCTCATGGAGCTGGTGGAGCGGTTTTCCTATTTCACCTTCTGGGCCGACGAGGATAACTTTACTCGTTTGACCTGGAGCGAGGCGCAGAAAAAGTGGCCGGGGGAAGTCATGGACATCGCCATGATCGCCCGTTCGGTGGAAGAGGATATCTCTTCCGAAGACGCGGCCCGGCTCATGGACCTGCATCGCTGGCGCTTTCATCCCGCCTTGAACGTGGCCACGGGCAAGCATGAGTATGTGCCCCTGGACTGGTTCAAGAAGCTTAACGAGTTTAACGGGTCCTCGGCGGGTAATACCTTTGAGGAGTCCATCGGACAGGGCGGATGCGAGCTGGTGGAGCGCCACGTCTGCGCCCTTATCGACCGTAGCCGCAAGGTCATGCCGACCATTGACCCCGCATCCTACTCCGATCCGGTCCTGAGCCGGCTGGCAGGCTGCTTCGAGGCCAACGGCGTCAAGCTGGTGCTCAAGGACTTTTCCTTGGGACAGCCTGTGCCGACAGTGGCGGCCGTGGCCTGGGATCCCAAGACCTTTCCGGGCCTAAGCGAGATCGTTTTTACGGCGGGAACATCTTCGTCACCGGTAAAGGCGGCCATCCGCGCCGTAACAGAGGTGGCACAGCTGGCCGGAGACTTCGAGACCAGTCGCGTGTACGAGGCCTCCGGGCTTTCCAAGTTCACCTCTCTGGACGACATTCAGTGGTTGCTGGAAGGCGAGATGGTTCCGTTGGATTCCCTGCCCACTGTGGAGGAACCCAATATATATAATGAATTGATGGCTATGGCCGAGGGGTTGGAAAAACAGGGGACGCCGCTGTATTCGGTGGACACCCGTCATCCGGATCTCATGGTCACCACCAATTACAATTTCGTCCCCGGTTTCGATTTTCGGGAGCGGACGCCTCACCGGTCCATCGGGCTTTTTGTGGGCCGTATCCTGGCCGAGGACGCCGAATTCGGCGACGCCATGGAAGGGCTGGAGGTCGTCGAGGAGATTTATCCGGACGCGTATTTTTTGCCGTTTTTCCGTGGCCTGCTCGCCATGCGCATGCAGGACGTGGAGTACGCGGTGGAACAGTTCCGCGAGGCGGAGCCCATGCAGCCCGCGGATGCGGAACGGGCTTTGGCTGCCTTCTACCAAGGGTATGCACTGTCCCAACTGGAAGAGTGGGAGGACGCCGTGGCGCCGCTCGGGCGGGCTATTGAACTTGACGCCGAGACCAAGGAATACTTCAACCTGCGTGGCGTGGCGCACTTCAAGGGCGGGCGCTACGAAGAGGCTGCCGGGGATTTCCGGGCCGCGTTGGACATCGACTCCGGTTCACCTCATGATTTGGCCAATCTCGGTCTATGTCACAAGTTCATGGGTAACGATGCCGAGGCCCTGGATTACCTGGGCGCGGCCCTCAAGCTTGATCCGGAACTGGAGTACGCCAGGAATCATTACGATGAACTCGTGCAATCCTCATAGGTTGCCCTGAGTCCCTTTCGTGCCTTTGCCTGTGAGAAACGCTCAAGGTGCTTGACAAGCTCAGGGGGGAGAAGTAATGTCCCTCCACGGTTTTGCGCCGTGATCTTTTTGGTATCAAACAGCGGATCGCTGTTTACTGGATATGGTGGCTTCGAGTTGTTTCGGAGCTCAGCATGAAAAACTATCCACTTAGGAGGATAATATGGCTGTTGTTGAATTCCAGGGTGCTACCTTTGAAGTTGATGAAGACGGTTTCCTGCAGAAATTTGAAGACTGGACCCCGCAGTGGGTTGAGTACGTCAAGGACTCTGAAGGTATCAAGGAAATCTCCGAAGACCACCAGAAGGTCATTGACTTCCTGCAGGACTACTACAAGAAGAACGGCATCGCCCCGATGGTTCGTATCCTCTCCAAGGTTACCGGCTTCAAGCTGAAGCAGATCTACGAGCTGTTCCCGTCCGGCCCCGGTAAGGGAGCCTGTAAGATGGCTGGCCTGCCCAAGCCCACCGGCTGCGTCTAGTCCGCAACCCGAGCTTGAAATCAAAGGGTGGAGGCTTGCCTCCACCCTTTTTTTTGCCCTTCACTCCCTTTCGGAAAAAATACGCATTTTCCCTTGCCAACCGGTGAAGTAGTGCGTATAAACCCGAGTTCCAAACGAAATCAATGACAGGAGAGCGTCATGAAAAACGATATTCATCCCAAGACTTACAAGGCCAAAATTCGTTGTCACTGCGGCTACGAGGCCGAACTGCTGTCCACCAAGGGCGAAGAGATCGAGGTCGAAATCTGCTCCAATTGCCATCCGTTCTACACTGGCAAGCAGCGTTTCGTGGACACCGCCGGCCGTATCGATCGTTTCCGCAAAAAGTACGCCGCGTTCGACAAGAACAAAGCTGCAAAGTAACTGTTTTTCACGGCGGAAGCCGCGACTGTATGCCTTCGTTGGGGTCGTGTACCCTTCGAAGGCATATTGTTTTGTCCGGCGGACTTTACAACCGGGAGAGAATCCTTGATTCTTGTCCCGGTTGAGCATCGTGCAGCGACGGGAAGCACGGTGCCTTAAATCGCGCAACACCATCTGTTTCCGGAGGGTAACCGATTGCATCTGCGAGGACTATTCGCCTTGGCGGCTCCCCAGGCCGTGGGAGGGCAGGCCGTAATCGAAGGCGTGATGATGCGCGCCAAGGACAATCTTGCCATCGCCATCCGCAAGTCGGACGGTGAAATCATCACCGAGGTTCGTCCCTGGTTTTCCCTTGCTGTGCATCCCTGGCTCAAGAAGCCTTTCCTGCGCGGTTTTCCTGTGCTGATGGAAACCATGGTCAACGGTATCAAGGCCCTCAATTTTTCAGCCATACAGGCCGCCGATGACGATGAGGAAGAGGGCGAACTGACCAGTTGGCACCTCATCCTGACTATGGTCCTCGCCCTCGGTGCAGCCCTCGGGCTGTTCGTGGTCCTGCCGCACTTCCTGTCCGTGGGCATGGAGTTTCTCGGTCTTGCCGGCGATGTGGATTCCCTGAGTTTTCACCTCTGGGACGGCATTATCAAAATGATCGTCTTCGTGGGGTACATTCTCGCCATTTCCCTCATCCCGGATATCAAGCGGGTCTTCCAGTATCACGGGGCCGAGCATAAGGTTATCTGGACCTGGGAGGATGGACGCGAACTTTCTCCGTCTGCGACCCATTTTTACAGCCGCCTGCATCCGCGCTGCGGAACCGCCTTTCTCCTGTTCGTTCTGGCGATCTCCATACTGCTTTACGCCATCCTGGTGCCGTATCTGCTCCTGGTTTATTCTCCCGAACATTTTGTCGTGAAACACCTGTACATCGTAGGCCTGAAGCTGTTTCTCATGATTCCGGTCTCCAATATCGCCTATGAGGTCATCAAGTTCGCCGGGAAGCACAGCAAGAGCATCTTGTGCAAGATTCTCTGCTGGCCGGGCCTGATGATGCAGATCCTGACCACCAAGGAACCGGACGACAGTCAAATCGAAGTGGCCATTGCCGCCTTGCAGTGCGCCGTTAACGCCGAGGAGTGCTAGAGATGTTTGGCAAGCTTGAAGAAATCGAGACAAAGTTCGTGGACCTGGAAAAGGAGCTCGCCGAGCCCGAAATTTTCAACGACCAGGACCGATACAAGAAGGTCTCCAAGGCGCATGCCGATCTCGGTGATATCGTCAAGGTGTTCCGCGAGTACAAGCTGGTATCGCAGGATATCGAGGACAACAGGGAACTCCTGCACGACTCCGATCCGGATATTCAGGAGATGGCGAAAGCCGAGATAGAGGAATTGGAGCCCCAACTGCCCGAGTTGGAGGACAAGCTCAAGATCCTGTTGCTGCCTAAGGATCCCATGGATGAGAAGAACATCATCCTGGAAATTCGTGCGGGCACCGGTGGGGACGAGGCGGCCCTTTTCGCATCTGACCTCTACCGTATGTATTCCCGATACGCCGAGGCGAATCGCTGGAAAGTCGAGGAGATGAGCTCCAACACCACTGGGTCGGGCGGACTCAAGGAAGTCATTGCCTCCATTTCCGGTGAAAAGGTCTATTCCAAGCTCAAATACGAGTCCGGCACCCATCGCGTGCAGCGTGTGCCTGCCACCGAGTCCCAGGGACGCATCCACACCTCGGCCGTCACTGTGGCGATCATGCCCGAGGCGGAAGAGGTCGATGTGGATATCCGCAACGAGGATCTGCGCGTGGACGTGTTCCGTGCTTCCGGTCCCGGTGGTCAGTCGGTCAACACCACTGACTCGGCAATCCGCATTACCCACGTTCCCACCGGCCTGGTTGTCATCTGCCAGGATGAGAAGTCCCAGCACAAGAACAAGGCCAAGGCCATGAAAGTGCTGCGTTCCCGCCTGCTCCAACTCGAACAGGAAAAGGCCAAGGCCGAGGAAGACGCCGCCCGCCGCAGCCAGGTCGGGTCCGGTGACCGCTCCGAGCGCATCCGCACTTACAACTTCCCTCAGGGCCGCGTGTCCGACCATCGCATCAACCTGACCCTGCACTCCCTGGCGAAGGTGATGGAAGGAGAGTTGGAAGAGCTGACCGACGCCCTCATCAGCCACTTCCAGGCCGAGGCCATGAAGCGGCAGGGCGAGTAGCTCTTCGGGGACCGAGCATGGGTTCCACCATCCTTTCTTTGCTCAAGGAAAGCGAGTCTCGCCTGCTGGCGGTCGATTCGCCGCGTCTGAGCGCCGAGGTGCTTGTGGCCGAAGTGTTGGGCTGCTCAAGGCTTACGCTTGTGGGCGATCGCGAGCGAGAGGTGGACGACCGGGACTTGGAGCGAATCCGCGAACTGGTGGGCCGCCGTGCGACGGGCGAGCCCCTCGCCTATATCCTTGGCCGCAAGGAGTTTTACGGGCTGGATTTTATGGTCACTCCCGATACGCTTATCCCGCGCCCGGAGACCGAACACATTATCGAGGCCGTCGAGGAACATTTCCCCCGAGATTCCCGTTTTCGGTTTGCTGACCTGGGAACTGGCAGCGGTATCCTGGCAGTGACCCTGGCCCATCTTTTCACTGGTTCCAAAGGCGTTGCCGTGGACCTGAGTCCAGGTGCCCTGAATGTGGCTGAAAAGAACGCTCTGGCCCACGGGGTGGCTGATCGGGTTGAGTTTCGCCTGGGAGATTTCACCGAACGGTTGTTTCCTGACGATTCGCTGGATCTTATTGTTTCCAATCCTCCCTATGTGCCTCAGCAGGAGTTCGACGAGGCCAGCCGCGAGGTCGTTGACTTTGAGCCTGTCACTGCTCTTGTCAGTGGGGCGGACGGACTGGACCACATCCGCGCCATGCTGCCTCGTGTTACGGACGCGTTAAAAACCGGGGGGCTATTCATGATGGAAATCGGATACCGTCAGGCAGAGGGTGTTGTGAGAATAATTACTGACTACTTGTCGGAATACAAGGAGATTCAGGTCCTCAAGGACCTTGCGGAGCACGACCGGATCGTGTTGCTGCGGAAATAATAATCTCAAAAAAGCAACACCGGCCAACGAATGTTGTTGTAAAAATACAAGAAGTTGCCAAAAAACAACATAAGTCTAGACAATTTTCAGATAGATAAATCAAGCTAAATCAGTATGTTAAGCTTAAATCAACGGTTGGCATAATCCTTGCTTAGTTAAACATGATTTTCAATCGGAGGATTAATGCTACAAAGAACCATACATAAAACAGTGCGTTGCACGGGGATCGGTCTGCACAGCGGTAAGCAGGTGGAGTTGGTCCTTCGTCCGGCCGCTGAGGATACCGGCATCCTTTTTTCTCTGAAGAATGGCTCCGGTTCCACCTTCCTCACTCCCGCCCCGTCTCTGGTCGTCGAGACCGGTCTGGCCACCGTCTTGGGGGACGGGCGCGAGACCGTCGCTACGGTTGAGCATCTGCTCGCCACTGTCTCCGGCATGGGTATCGACAATATCCACATAGAGGTGACGGGCCGGGAACTCCCGATCATGGACGGCAGCGCCGCTTCCTTCGTCTATCTGCTCAAGCAGGCTGGCGTCCGCAAGCAGTCCAGGAGCCGCCGTGTTCTGGCCGTAAAGAAGAACGTGGAGTTTGAGCAGGACGGCAAGTTCATCAAGGCCCGTCCTTACGACGGCTTCCTGGTGGACTATACCATCGAGTTTGCTCACCCGCTGATCGGCACTCAGCAGATGCGGTTGGAAATCACTCCAGAGAATTTCAGCTCCGAGATCGCCAAGGCGCGTACTTTTGGTTTCCTCAAGGAAGTCGATTACCTGCACGCAAACGGTTTGGCCTTGGGCGGTTCCCTTGATAACGCCATAGTGCTCGATGAGTACGGTGTGCTCAACGCCGAGGGGCTGCGCTTCAAGGATGAGTTTGTACGCCACAAGCTGCTTGACTTCGTCGGTGACATGGCCGTTATCGGTGCTCCGCTTCAGGGCCGCTTCGAGGTTTTCGCTTCGGGGCATGCCATGAATAACGCCTTCCTGCGTCACCTGGACGAGAATCGTGACCTCTACCTGGAGTCCAAGATCTTGGGCGGCAGCGAGGCCATGGAAGCTGTTCCCGGAGACGTTCTGGAGCCCGTGGCTGTCACCGCCTAGACTATCCTTTCCGCAAATGACAAAGCCCGTCTTCGGACGGGCTTTTTTATTGGCTTTCATTGCAATTGAGATGTCCTTTTCGGGACACCTGCATTTGATGGCTATCCTTGTCCGAACATGCGTTCCGCGATAAGGCCGCCGTGGTTGCGCCTAGGCAGATGGGATACTCCCAAGCACTCCAGTCCGCCGGTGAAGCCGGATCGATCCCTTGAGGACAGGTAACGCTTGAGCGCTTCGCTTCTGGCCGGGTGTTGGAGGCGCACTTTGTAGGCCATGTCCGGAGGTCTGGAAATGAATTCCACCCTGACCATGCCGAAGCCTGTCAATTCGAATTCGTAAGTGGGTTGGACGAGTTGGCTTGAACTTTTCTGTCTGGGCACAAAGGCGACGTGGCGTCGCGCCGACGGGATAAGCCACGGCAGATAGTGAAAACGGCCGTCTGCTCGGTCGAGCACGCTGTTGATGGCCTCAAGGCAGCGAGTGGCATCGAGGAGGGCTGGCAGCAGGGCGGCATCTTCCCGTGCGCAGTAGAGAAATGCTTCGAGGCGATCCTGAATGCGGTCTTCGGAAAGAGCCCCATAGTGTTTGCGTAGGCGGTTTTCAAAGAGGGTGCGCGCCGTGTCGAAGTGGCCTGCAAGATTCAGGGCGCTGATTCCGGCGCTGGATGGCTCGAAGATGGCCTTGAGTATGATCTCGGGTTCCAACTGCCGGATAAGGAAGGTGAGTGTACCGCCTTCGGAGGGGGAAAAGGGTAACTGTGCAAGGAGCTTGTGTCCCTCGATATCCACCCAGGCCAGTTCCGGCGAGACGCGCTTAACCAGGGTACCTCGCACCTTCTGACCTTTCTTTCGCCCCTTTTTGAAAGAATCGGACCGGTCGTTGCCGCCACCGGAGCCGAAAAAATGGGAACCGGAATCGCGAATGCGCATTGTGCCCCCCTATGCCTGGTCGATAATCAGTTCCACTTCTTCGATGCTTAGTCCGGTGGCCTTTGCCATGGCGGTAGTTGATTTGCCGGCCCTGTGGCCGTTGAGGATAATTTCTCGCATGAATTGGGGAGATTTGCAGTAGTCATTGGCCAAATCGACGAGCTTCTTGAGCTCTACGGATTTCTTTTCCAGATCTTCATTCAGGGTGACCAGACCTGCCTGCCGTTGTTCGAAGGTGGCGACCAGTTCATTTTCGAGTTGCGTGTTGAACTGGAGGCGTTTGATGAATTCCTCCTGCTTGAGCTGGAGAGCGGTGAGCAGAGATTCCGATTTTCGCAGGCGCAGGAAGAAGAGGATTACCACGCACAGGAGAACGATTTCGCTTACGGTGAACAGGAGCAGAAGCAGGTTGGACATGGGAAGACTCGGGGGTTGAAATCAGATTTTGACGTTGACGATATTGCCGGACCACGGCGAGGGGTTGGGAGAATCGGACTTGGTATCCTCGTCGGATTCCTTTTCCTTTCGCTCCCTTTCCGGAGCTGCCTGTTGTTGGTGCTGTCCTCCGTCGCGATCCACCGGAGTGGTGCGTTCCTTCTTGTCCACCTGTTGGACCTTGCCCTGATCCTGGCGGACCTGTTCCCTGAGTAGCGGGCCGAACAACTGCTGCTGCGCTTCGGGGCTGGCCTTGTCCGCATGCACGATTTTCGCAACGTAATGCATTTGCGAAATGAGGACCGGAAGATCCAGTGGTGTCGAACTCATGGCCTACCTCACTAGGTATTGTTCGAAGAGCAGCGTGTCGAACTGGCCGAATCCCATGTACTGGTTGATGATGGCCAGCAGCTCCTTCTTGAGCTTCTCACTATTCTTCTCATCGGACAAAAACTGTAAATCCTTATTCTTCAGGTAGTAGTACAACGCATTGCGGACGGTGTATGTTTCTTGCTTGAACTGCCGTGCCAGCCCTTCTTCCGTGGTGCTGATAACAATTCGGACCTGAAGAAAGCGAATCTTGTCTTCGTTGTCGCGTTGCTCGATGAGAAAAGGATCGAGTCGGATGAGTATCCGAGGAATTTCGACTTCCTCGGGTTCTTGTGGCGTCTCCTGGACAGTTTCCTCGACGGGCTCGGGAGGAGGCGGGGGAGGTTCTTCGGGGTCGCGTGCGAGCAGGAATATGATGACGGCTACGAGAACCAGAATGATGCCGATGAAGATCAGGACCATCTTGTTGGTGAGCAGATTCTTGAGGGAAAGCTTGGGTTTCTCCTCTTCCTCCTCACCTGGGAAGGGAGTCTCTTCCTCTATGACGACCTCTTCTTCCTCTTCGTCTTCGTCCTCCAGAAAAGGAGCGTCGTCGAGGTCAAGGTCGACTTTTTGCGTGGCCCTGCTAGCTTCGCTGTCGTCAAGCTGGGCTTTTGGCTGCCCGGACTCTTCGGAGGACAGACCTTCGGTCAGATCATCTGAATCGTCCGGGACAAGCAAGACCATGGCGTTTGCCTAACGGGCCGCTGCGCTAGGCGAAGATTTTTTCGATCTTCTGGCCCAATGTTTCCGGGGTGAACGGCTTGACGATGTAATTGGACACTTTGGCTTGGACAGCCTCGATGATATTCTCCTGCTGTGCTTCGGCAGTGACCATCAGGAAGGGGATGTCGGCGTATTCCTCGCTGGCGCGCACTTTGCGCAGCAGATCGATACCCGACATGGTGGGCATGTTCCAGTCGGAAACGATGAAGTCGATGTTGTCCTTATTCAGAATTTCCCATGCGGTGGAACCGTCATCAGCCTCAACGATGTTGTTGAAGCCGAGCTGACGAAGGATGTTCTTCACGATCTTGCGCATGGTGGAGAAGTCGTCCACCACCAGAACACGCATGCCGGTATCATATGCCATGGGATACTCCTTTGACTTATTACTCGCTTTCGTAGCGAGCTCTGAATGTTTTTCTCAGTTTTATCAGGGCCTGGGAGTGAAGCTGGGAAACACGGCCTTCGGTAATGTCCATGACCTCGGCTGTTTCCTTCATGTTCAACTCCTCCCCGTAGTATAGAGATATGACCAATTTTTCTCTTGGCGTCAATTCCTCAATGAGATTGGCTACTTTGTCAACTATTTCCTGAAATGCGGTGGACTGGAAAGGCTCGTCTTCGGTCATATTTTTTCGGCCGATGACGTTTTCATGGAAGCTGTCCAGGCTGAGGCACATCTGGTTGTGCAGCGCCTCCAGTCCCTGTTGGACCTCTTTCTCAGACATTCCGGTGTGTTCCTGAAGTTGCTCAGGGGTCGCGGGGGCACCAGTCTCATGTTCGATATGACGCTGGGCGTCTTCCAGAACCTTTACTTTCTGTCTGAGTCCACGTGAGAACCAGTCCATGCGTCTGAGTTCATCGAGCATGGCCCCCTTGATCCGGTTCTCGGAGTATGTCTCGAACTTGATGCCGAGGCCGGGATTGAACTTCCCCAGGGCATCAAGCAGGCCCAGGCTGCCCGCGCTGATCAACTCGTTGAGTTCGACCGAATGGGGCAGCTTGGCCTTGAGGCGCAGGGCGAGGATGCGGATTTTAGGCGCGTAGAAGCGGACGATGTCCTCACGGTCCCGTGGAGAGAAATCGTCCCAGCTTTTGGCGCCTGCTTCCAGCTCACGCCACGGATCGTTCTTGGAAGAGGAGCTTCTTCCAGAAGAATTTAATATTGCCATCGGTGCTCGGGGTTACTTTCCATGCATCCAGTTTCTTGGCGGCCTGCCTGACCGCCACACTCGCCGGGGACTTGGGAAATTTGTGGCAGAACGGCACCTGCGCGATGACCGATTTGCGCACGTTGGTGTCATAGGGAACACAGCCGACCAGGTCCAGGGAAATGCCATCAAGGAAGTGGTCACAGGCGTTGAGCAGCTTGAGATAGACTTCCCGGGCTGTTTTCTGGTCCTTGACCATGTTCACCAGCACGCGGAATCGTTCCACGCCGTGTTGCAGCTTGAGGACCTTGATCAGTGCATAGGCGTCGGTGAGCGATGTGGGTTCCGGTGTAATGACCAGCAGTCGTTCCTGCACGGCCAGGTTGAAGTAGAGCACGTTGTCGTTGATGCCCGCGCCCGTGTCAACGATGAGGTAGTCCACCTGGTCTTCCAGGGTGTCCATGGCATCCAGGAGATCTATCTTCTGTCCCTTGTCCAGGTCGACCATGTCGGACACGCCCGAGGACGCCGGAAGGATGCGGAATCCATACGGGGTATCGAAGAGGATCTTGTCCAGGGTCACATCCTCGTGGAAGAGGTGGAACAGGTTGTACTCCGGCGCCAGGCCGAGGATGACGTCCACATTGGCCAGCCCAAGGTCGGCGTCCAGGAGGACGACGTTCTTCCCAGCCATGCTCAGGGTATAGGCCAAGTTGACGGACATGTTGGTCTTGCCGACGCCGCCCTTGCCGGACGTCACGGAGAGAACCATCGGAAGATTCGAAGTCATGGCGTCAGTCTATCTCCTTAAGGTTGAATGTCGCCGTTGGGCAGCTTGCGCATGAACAGCAGGCGCCAGATCTTTTCATGTGTGGCCGGTACGATGCTGTTCTTGAGCCCGGGACCGTACGACAGGGCGGAAACCGGCAGCCCGCTGGCGAACGCCATGTTCAATATTGCACCGAATGTACAGGCTTCGTCCAGTTTCGTCCAGATAACGCTTGCAAGTTGTTCACTTTTGTACTTCTCGATGAATCGGCCCAGTTGGCGCTGCGAGTAGTAGGGGTTCAGGACCAGGTGAATATCCATGTCCCGGCACTCCGACATGCCGTACAATTGTGTCCATTCCTTGAGCGAGGTCTTGCCCGGAAGGCCCGGCAGGTCGAGAAAAATGACGTCGAACTGGGCGGCTTCCTTTTGCAGGAGATCGAAATCGTCGCGGGTGATGATTTCCCGAAAGGCGAGGCCGGAAAGCTCGGCATAGTGCTTGAGGACGAGGCGTCCCTTGCCTCTGCCGCCGTCGGCAGTTGCCAGACAGATACGCGCCTTGGGGTTGGCCTTCTTCTCCCGGAGAGCGAGTCGGACCAGACTGGTGGTTTTGCCCGCGCCGCCGGGACCGGCAAAAGCGTGAAATTTTGACGGTCGGTCTTCCAGCATGGAGCGTGCCTCGACCATGTCGTCAAGAACAGGAACAATGGAGCGGGTGCCGTCGTCTCGCAGTTCGCAATAGATTTTGGCCAGGACCTTTTCGTCCACATCTTCGCGCTCAAGGTACTCCAGGGCCAGCTTCTGCTTGGGGGAGAGGGTGTTCAGGTCCATCTGCGGCTTCATGAGTTGAAGCAACTGGTTCCTGATCTGGCTCCATTCGCGTTGCCAGCCGACGCTTTCCTGAAGGGCGTCGTCGATAACCCCGTCCCTGGATCGGGCGGGAGCGGTACGGGCCGGGGTGGAGTCGACTGCGGCCACGATTTCGCAGCACTTGCAGCCGTCTTCGGTTACGGTCTTGTTGGACAGGATGACGGCGTCCTCACCGAGATCAGCCTTGACTTTGGCGAACGCCGCTGTGGAGGTTGCGGCCCGAAACGTCTTCATTCTCATGGTCTGGTCCTACAATTGAACGGTTGCTGCCGATTGGATCTTGACGTCCGCAGGTATTTCAGCCTGCGAGATGACGGGCAGGGTCGGAATGAACCGGCCCAGGAGCTGCGAGAACTGGTTCCTGATCTGCGGAGTAACCAGGAGCACGGGCTGGCCGTCGGCGACCATGGCGTCCTCGGTGGAGCGGTTGATGGCCTGGATTATCTGCTGGGCCACACCGGGCTCCAGGGCGAGGTATCCACCCTGTTCCGCCGGGCGCATGGCCTGGTTGAGGATTTGGTCGATCTCCGGATTCAGGGTGATGATCGGGAGGGTGCCTTCCTCGCCGAGGTATGGCTTGACGATGGTGCGTCCCATCTTGGCCCTGACGAACTCGGTCAGCTGCTGCGGGTCCTGGGTGGCCGTGGCGTAGTCGGCCAGGGTTTCCACGATGGTCAGCAGGTCGCGTATGGAGACGTTCTCCTGAACCAGCGCCTGGAGCACCTTCTGGCAGCCGCCCAGGCTGAGCACGGACGGGACCAGGCTTTCCACGGCCTTGGGAGCCCGCTTGGCGAGGTTGTCGAGCAGTTCCTGGGTTTCCTGGCGTCCGAGGAATTCGTGCAGGTTGCGACGGAAGACCTCGGTGAGGTGGGTGGCGATAACCGTGGACGGATCGACCACGGTGTAGCCCGCCAGCATGGCCTCTTCCTTCTGGGCCTCCGGGATCCAGACTGCCGGAAGGTTGAAGGCCGGTTCCACGGTCTCCACGCCTTCGATTCTTTGCTTGGCGTCGCCCGGGTCCATAGCCAGGTAATGGTCGATGAGCAGTTCGGCCTGGGCCACGGGGTTGCCCTTGATGACCACCCGGTATTCGCCCGGCTTGAGCTGCAGGTTGTCCCGAAGGTGCAGGGAGGGGATGACCACGCCCATGTCCAGGGCGAACTGGCGTCGGATGGAGCGGATTCTGGAGAGCAGGTTGCCGCTCTGTTCCTCGTCCACCAGAGGAATGAGGCCATAGCCAACTTCCAGTTCCAGTTGGTCGAGGGGTAGCAGGGCCTGAACTTCTTCCGGGGTATCCAATGTCGTCGCGTCGGCGGCGGCGTCCTTGTCCTCTTCCGCCGGTTCGAATTGCTTGAAGTGCTGGGCCGAAAGGTGGCTGACTCCGTAAACGATGCAGGCCAGCAACAGGAACGGCAGGGTGGGCATACCCGGCACTATGGCGAAAATGAGCAGGATGCCGGAGACCAGCTTGAGGGCGCGGTGGTGGAAGGAAAGCTGTCCGATGAATTCCTCGCCCATCTTGGCTTCCGCTGCGGCGCGAGAAACGATGATACCCGCAGAAGTGGAGATAATCAGGGAGGGGATGGTGGCCACCAGGCCGTCACCGATGGTCAGCAGTGTATAGGTCTGGGCTGCGTCCATCCAGTTCATGTCTTTCTGGATGACGCCGATGAGAAAGCCGCCGATGATATTGATGCAGGTGATCATGAAGCCGGCGTTGACGTCTCCCGAGACGAACTTGCCGGCACCGTCCATGGCTCCGTAGAAGTCTGCCTCGCGGCGCATGTGTTCACGCTTTTCATTGGCCTCTGTCTCATCGATAAGCCCGGCGTTGAGGTCTGCCTCGACCGCCATCTGCTTGCCGGGCATGGCGTCCAATGTGAAGCGAGCCGCGACCTCGGCGATACGGGTGGTGCCCTGGACGATAACCTTCTTGTTGAGCAGGAACAGGATCATGAAGATGACGATGCCGATGACATAGTTGCCGCCGACAACGAACTCTCCGAAACTCTGAATGACGGACCCCGCAGCGTCCGTGCCTTCGTCGCCGTGCAGGAGGATGGCTCGAGTGGTGGCCACGTTCAAGGCCAAACGGAGCAGGGTGGTGACCAGGAGCAGAGTGGGAAAGATGGAGAACTCCAGCGGAGACGTCATGAACATGGAGGTGACCAGCACGACCAGCCCGAGTGAAATGGACACGGTAAGCATGAAATCGATGAAGAACGTGGGCAGCGGGATGAGCATCACGAAGAGGATGACCACCACGCCGCCAGCGAGCAGGAAATCTCCCTGCTTGGCGAATTTACCGTAATCTATCTTGGGAGCCAGTGGTGTGCTGGGCGTTTGAGACATGTTTTTGACACCTCGTGGGCACGGTTTTCAGCGTTGGCCGGAGGTGCGTTATTGTTTCGTAACTCTTAGCGATTTTTGAACTTATCCAGTTTCGCCAAGATGGCCGCCACGGCCTGGAACAATTCCTCCGGGATGGTTTCCCCGATTTCCACCTGTTTATACAAAGCCCGTGCCAAGGGAGGGTTGGCTTCAATGGGTATGTCGTTCTCTTTCGCAACCTCTTTGATGCGCTCGGCGATGCGGTTGACGCCTTTGGCAAGAACCAGTGGCGCGGGCGCGACCAGGGCGTCGTATTGCAGAGCTACCGCATAGTGGGTCGGGTTGGTAACGACCACGTCCGCCTTGGGGATGTCCTGGAACATGCGGCTGGTCATCATCTGCATCATTTTCTGTTTCTGGCGGTTCTTGACCTGCGGGTCGCCCTCAGCCTGTTTTCGTTCATCCTTGACCTCGTCCTTGCTCATTTTCATCTCTTCCTCGTAGTTCCAGCGGGCGTACCAGAGGTCGGCGACGGCGATGATCATCATGGGGATGAGCGCGTAGTAGGCCATCTTGTAGCCGATGGTGAGCAGGTAGGCGGCTATGCCATGAACATTCCCGTAGAAAAGCGGCAGCAGGTTGGGCATCTCCTGTTTGATGACGATGTAGGGTGCGATGCCAACGGCCAGAGCCTGAAGAATGCTTTTGCCCAACTTGATGAAGGACTGTGGGCTGATGAACAGTTTTTGGAGCGCGGCAGTGATGTTGAACAGCTTCCCAAACTTTGGCTTCATGGGTTTGGTGGTCCAGAGTTTGCCCACCTGAAGTCGCATGGTAGTGTAGGAGACGGCAAAGAGGACCAGGAGAAACGGGAGGACCAGGTACGTCATCTTTTGCAGGCCCCAGGTGAAGAGCGTGTAGGCAATGGACTTATCCATCTCGATGCTCAGCGCATCCTGAAAGGCCCATCGGAAGATTTCCGAGAATTGATCGTAGTAGAAGCCGATCATGAAGCGAAGTGTCAGAATGCCCGCCAGGAGGATGATGACCTTGGAAATTTCCTCGCTTTTGGGAACGTTGCCCTCTTCCCTCTGTTTCTTTCGCCGTTTCTCTGTGGCTTTTTCCGTTTTGCTCGGATCTTTCTGGGGCATACCGCTTCTCTTCCTAGAATGTATTCGGGCCAGCTGCCTGCATGACAGTGCGGAAAATCTCGCTGAGGAGCCCGATGAAGTCGCTTACGTAGTTGGCCATGATGGTGAACAGGAATCCCAGGAAAAAGAAGCCTACGGTGACCTTGATGGGGAAGCCCAGGACCAGGACGTGCATTTGCGGTGCGGCTCTGGCAATGAGCGCCAGGGAAAGATCCACCAGGAACAGGGCGGCCATGACTGGGGCCGCGATCTTGATGGCGAGGATGAACATCAGGTTGGAGAATTCCAGGATGTGTTTGGACAGCCCCGGGGTCAGGAGCAGTCCGCCGGGAGGAATGTACTTGAAGCTTATGCCTACGGCATTGAGAAGCTCCAGGTGTCCGTTGAGCACCAGAAAGGTGAGCATGGTGCACATGTAGAGGAAGTGAGCAGTGGCTGCGTTGGACGTACCGGTGATGGGGTCCACGACGTTGACCATTGAAAATCCCATCTGGAATCCGATTATCTGTCCGCCGAATTGGACCGCTCCAAAGAGGAATTGGACAAGCAGTCCGAGCATGAGGCCGAGGATGATTTCACCGAGAAGCATCAGGACGATTCCGGTGCCCGTGCCCGGGAACATGGTGCCCGGGAAGGATAGTTGCGGCCAGAGCGCGGCGGACAGGGCAAGAACCAAAGCGGCCTTGACTGTCTTGGGGATGGATTGGCCTCCGAAAAAAGGCAACAGGAAAAGGACGATGCTGACCCTGAAGAGTGTCAGCAGAAAGCTGAGGATGCTGTCTGGATTGAAACCGAATAAATCCATATCATCACCGTTGCAAAACCCGCACCACCCCAGCGCGCCCGGGGCTTGCCGTTTTGCGGGGCGAAAAACCTGCGCTTGTTGTCAAAGAAATAGCCCTCCCGGAATCAAGCGTTCCAAGAGGGCCGGTATTGATCATTGCTGATGAACGCTAGTTCAGAATGTAGCGCTTCGGGTTGACCGGAACTCCGTTGAGTCGGACCTCGTAGTGCAGGTGAGGACCGGTGGAGCGCCCCGTGCTGCCTACGTAGCCGATCAGCTCACCGCGGGTAACCACCTTGCCGCTTTTGACCGCGATACGGTGCAGGTGGGCGAAGCGAGTGGTCAGGCTGGCGTTGTGCTTCAGGCGGATGGACAGGCCGTAGGAGCCGTCGCGTCCGGTGAAACTGATCGTGCCGCGAGCCGGGGCGTAAATCGGTGTCCCCCTGGGGGCTGAGATGTCGATACCCTTGTGGAACTCGCGCTTGCCGGTGAACGGCGAGGTGCGCCAGGCGAAACCGGAAGTCACCCAACCGGAAGTAGGCCAGATGGACGGTGTTGCTTCCAGGATGTTCTGGTTATTACGCAGGGTGTGCATGATCTCCTGCTGCCGGACTTCTTCGAGGCGGGCCTCGACGTTCAGTTGGCGCAGGAATTCGTGCATCTTGCGGGCAAGGAGTTCCTGCCTGTAGAGGGGCAGGTAACCTTTGGAGAAATTTTCGTCGGTGGGGCCGCCCTTGGGTGCGGTAGCCTGTCCGCCGTCCTGATCGATGTTGATCATGACACGCAGTTTGGAGTCGAAATCCCTGATGCGGTCGAGGTTGCTCTGGAGGGTGGTGATTTTTTGGGAAAGGCTGAGGAGCTGCGTTTTTTGCTTCTGGACCGTCATCTCCGCCAGGTTGAGACCTTTTTCAACTCGGGCGTGCTGGGCGTATTTTTTCCACAGAATGACATTTCCTGCGGTGAGCCCGGCCATAAAGACAAAAAGCGTGGCTATGACCCATCCCCGAATTTGAAATTTCTTGCAGGAACCCTGTTTGTCCTTGAAGACAACTATATGATATTTTCTGAAAAGCATAGCCTTTGCAGTTGGTTATGGTCTAAGAAAAAAGACGGAAGCGCAGCTTGAAGTGAAATTAGTCTAGACTTTTTTACTTGTCAAGTCAACCTGTTGGCGGGTTATCGCGTTGAACACATTGTGTTTTATCCGTTTGTCCCCCTTCCACGCAAGGCGCAACCATTCATGTATATCGTCCCTTTTTGTGGAACCATTAGAGGGGCATGTGTTTTCCCATACGGGCAGTTCCCACTGGGCGGCTGCTTTTTTGACAGTGGCCTTGTCTAAAAGCATGGTCGGTCGAATGACCTGGAGCTCTCCGCCGAAAAAGGCGTCGTTGGCTTTTAGGCCATCTGCTCTGCCGTTCTGGAGAATGTTCATGAAGAACGTGACGACGTTGTCGTCTGCGTTATGGCCGAAGGCGAGGTGAGTCAAGTTGTACTCCCGACAGAGTTCAAAGAGCCGTTTCCTGCGCAGCATACTACAATAAAAACAGGGGGAGTTCTTGCGGTTTTCCTCGGTGTGAGCGCGCGGGCCATAGTCCGTCAGTTCTATGTGGGCGGAGATGCCGTGGTCGGCACACCAGTCCACGAGCGGGGCGTGAGAAGTCGGATCGAAGCCCGCGTTGACGTGCAGAGCCATCAGCTCTACGGGGAAGGGCATGATCGCCTTGCGGATGGTCAATACCTTGAGCATGAGGAAGGAGTCGACGCCGCCCGAGGCGGCCACTCCGATGCGGGCACCATGAGAGACCATGTCGGTCTTCTGCATGAGTTTGCCCGTTGCGGTCACGCATTTTTTTTGCGCGAAGGTCAGTTTGCCCCAGGAGGCCATGGTTTTTCTCCGTCCCGTTTTTCTGTTAGGTAGTTCAGGTCCGGTAGGGCAGATAGACGATTCCTGCTTGACTTGCAAGTGGGGTTGGGGCAGCTTTACAAGCTTCCGCGCCGTTCCGGCTGAATACAATTCGAAAATAATGCACGGTTTCCCCCCGGAGGGAAGGTGTCTTGAAAAAAATAGCTCTGTTCTTGACCCTCGTCTCGCTGGCCGCCATTGCCGCGGCGGGATGGTGGTACAACAACCTGACCCGAGAGGAATTCGACACGACGAGATGGTTATCGGATTCCTTCGAAAACGTGCAGTCAATTCGTGTGCGGGCAGGCAAAAACGATTTCACCCTTGAGGCTTCCGCCGATGGCTGGCAGGCTCGGATTCCGGGGGCGTCGGGGGCCATCGTCGCAAGGGCCATCCCCAAGAAGGTCCTGGGCTACCTGGTCAGGCTCTCCGAACTGGAGCCCCATCGCTCTATCGGCGGTTTCGACAGGGGCGGTCCGGAAGAATACGGCCTGGACGATCCTGACCTTCGCATCGACGTTACCTTTTCAAAGGCCGGGACAGTCCCGCTGTCTGTCAAGATGACTTCGGACGGTGGCGGTACCATCTTTGGTTGGAACTCGAGAAGCCCCGGGCTTGTTTACGAGTTCGGGAGTAAGGTCGTTGAGGAATTGGGCCAGACCGTCGACTCTTTTCTGGATACCTGGGTACTGAAGTTCGACGAGGAGAACGTAGCCAAGATCCAGCTGGTTCAACCTTTTGGTTCCAGTTGGTTGGTGGAAAAGCGCAAGGAAGGGTACTACTTCGCGTTGCCTGGCTATCTCAAGGACAAGCCCGCCTCGGATTCGGCGTTGAAGCTCTACGTTCATTCCCTCGCCCTGCTCAGGGCCGATCATTTGCTTATGGATCAGATGGAGACCGAAAATCGGATTCCCGCCCTGACCATTCGCATCTGGACAGGGAAGGACAAGGAGCCGTCCTCGGTGGAGTTCTTCACCATCGCCGATGCGCCTGAGGTCTATCTGGGCAAGTCGTCGTGGTTGACCGTTCCCTTCACACTGGACGCCCAGAGCGTGGGACTGCTGGTGAAGAGTGCCTTCGACGTGCAGGGAAGGACCGTGATCAAGCTTGATCTTGGAACCGTGGCTCGTCTGATAGTCGCGCACGGGGAAAACCATTATGCCGTGGAGCGGGGAGACACCGGCTGGCGACTGATGGACAGGAAAAAAGACCTGCCGGGCATTGACATGTTCCTGTGGCGATTTACTGAATTACAGTTTGAGGCTTTGCCTCTGAACAACCTTCCGGATACCGCCGTGAAGCTCATGTACTGCAAGTTGCAGGACAGGGACGGCGAGACACTGAAGGAACTGACGTTTTATGCCGACCCCAAGCTGCCTCAGGGGCAGTGTTGGATGAAGAACGGCGGCGGGATGTATTATCCCGTTTCAAGCAGGCTGCTCAAGGATCTGCAGGGCATGTTCCCCTCCGGCAAGACCGGGGCGGATTCCTAGCCTTGGATTATAGTTAAGGAGAATATCATGGCACGCATTACCGTTGAAGATTGTCTGGCAAAGGTCAGCAACCGTTTTCTCATCACGCAGATGGGTATCAAACGCGTCAAGCAGTACCGCGAAGGTTACGACCCCCTGGTCGAGTCCAAAAACAAGGAAGTGGTCAGCGCTCTGCGGGAAATTGCCGCAGGCAAGATCCTGCCTGAGGAACTCGTGGATGGTGCCGACGCCGACGTGAATTCCGGAGACGTTGACGAGTAGTCATGTCCAAGCGTGATTATTACGACGTTCTTGGCGTCTCCCGCGAGGCGTCCCAGGACGAGATCAAATCGGCATACCGCAAGCTCGCCTTCAAGTTTCATCCGGACCGGAATCAGGATGATCCCGATGCCGAGTCCAAGTTCAAGGAGGCCGCCGAGGCCTACGAGATCCTCGGCAACGCCGAGAAGCGGCAGACCTATGACCGGTTCGGCCATGAGGGCGTAAATGGCAACGGGTTCTCGGGCTTCTCCAGCAATGAGGACATCTTCGGTGCCTTCAGCGATATTTTCGGTGAGGTCTTCGGCTTCGCCGGAGCCGGGCGTGGCGGTGCGAATCGTCCCCGTCCCGGGGCTGATCTGCGCTACAACCTGGAAATTTCCTTCCGTGAGGCCGCCAAGGGCACGGAAGTGGACATCCAGATTCCGGTAGAACAGGTCTGTGATGCCTGTGACGGATCGGGTGCCGCTCCTGGAAGCAATCCCGAGACCTGCCCTCATTGTGGCGGCTCGGGCACTATGCAGCAGGCGCAGGGCTTTTTCCGCATCCAGGTCACCTGCCCCCATTGCCGGGGCGCCGGGAAGCTCATCAGCGACCCGTGCGACACCTGCATGGGCCGGGGCACGGTCATCAGGGACAAGGACCTCAAGGTCCGCATCCCCGCGGGCGTGGACAACAACTCCCGCCTCCGTCTCCGCGGCGAGGGCGAGAGTGGCTTTAACGGCGGTCCTCCCGGCGATTTGTACGTGGTCATCCGGGTGGAGCCCGACAAGGTCTTCGAGCGACAGGGCCAGAATCTGATCATCAGCCGTGAGATATCCTTCGTGGAAGCCGCTCTGGGGCATCGTCTGGAGGTTCCGAGTCTGGACGATCCGGTCAACCTCGACATCCCAAAGGGAACCCAGTCCGGTGAGATTTTCCGCCTGCGCGGCTTGGGCCTTCCGCACTTGGGCAGCGCCCATAGCGGCGACTTGCTGGTGGAGGTTCGGGTCAAGACGCCCACGCATCTCAACTCCAAGCAGGAAGAGCTCCTGCGCGAGTTTGCCGAGATAGAATCCAAGAAATTGAGCACCAAGGCCAAGGGCTTCTTCAAGAAGGCCAAAGACAAGGTCATGGGAGAGTAATATGTCCGACGGCTTTTCGCATATGGATGATGACGGCAACGCCCGCATGGTGGACGTCTCCGCCAAGAACGACACCGCGCGCACGGCGATTGTCCGTTGCGTGATCCGGCTCGCACCGGAGACCCTGCGTCTGCTCATGGAGAACGCGTTGCCCAAGGGTGACGTGCTGACCACGGCCAAGATTGCTGGTATTCAGGCTGCCAAGCGGACTGCGGACATGATCCCCATGTGTCATCCGCTGCCCATCAGCTACGTGGACGTTCGCTTCACCGTGGACGAAGGGGAGTCCACCATCTCCCTGGAGTGTGAGGTACGCACTACCTACAAGACCGGCGTGGAGATGGAGGCCCTGGTGGGTGCGCAGATCGCTGCGGCCACCATCTATGACATGTGCAAGGCGGTCCAGAAGGACATCGTCATCGACAACTGCCGTCTGGCTTTCAAGTCCGGCGGCAAGAGCGGGACATTCCAGGCTGAGTAGACCGCAAGCGACTATGATATAAAAAGCCGCAGTCCGAGGACTGCGGCTTTTTTGGTGCTTCTTTGATGGGATGGGGGCTACCAGACCGAGCGGATCTGGACGCCGGCGTCCTTCATGTATTTCTTGATTTCCGGGATGGTGTACTCGCCGTAGTGGACGATGGAGGCGATCAGCGCGGCCGTGGCGCGGCCTTCGGTCACCGCGTCCACCATGTGCTGAGGAGAGCCTGCGCCGCCTGAGGCAATGACCGGGATGGTCACGGACTCGGAGACCAGTCTGGTCAATTCGAGGTCGTAGCCGTTTTTCACCCCGTCTGCGTCGATGGAGTTGAGGCAGATTTCGCCTGCGCCCAGCGCCTCGCCGGTTTTCGCCCATTCGATGGCGTCCATACCCATGTATTTCCGGCCGCCGTGGATGACTACCTCGAATCCGGAGGGAATGTCTTCGGAGACCTCGACGCGCTTCACGTCCATGCCGAGCACCACGCATTGGGCGCCGAACCGGGCAGCGCCTTCGCTGATGATGTCCGGGTTCTTGACCGCGCCGGAGTTGACGGAAACCTTCTCGGCTCCAGCCAGGAGCACGTCTCGCATGTCGTCCACGGTGTTGATGCCGCCGCCTACGGAGAAGGGGATGAATATCTGGGACGCAACCTTTTCGACCACATCCAGAAAGATGCCGCGCGCCTCGTGGGAGGCTGTGATGTCATAGAAGACGATCTCGTCGGCGCCATCCTCGTAATATTTTCTGGCGGTCTCGACCGGATCGCCGATATCCACATTGCCCTTGAATTTGATGCCCTTGGTCAACTTGCCGTTGCGGACGTCGAGACAGGGGATGATCCGCTTACTGAGCATCGGCCACCTCCAGACAGTAGTTGTAGAAGTTGTCCAGCAGCTTGAGGCCGGGGCGTCCCGATTTTTCGGGATGGAACTGCACCGCCCAGAGGCCTTCGCGCCCGTGGATGGAACAGAAGTCGATGCCGTAGCGGGTCGTGCCGATGACGAACTGATCACCGGGAGCCGGGTAGTAGCTGTGCACGAAGTAGAAATCCGAGGCCGGATCGATATCCTTGAACAGGCGGCACTCCTTGTGGAGGTTTACCTGGTTCCAGCCCATATGGGGAACACGGATGGGAATCCCTTCGTAATCGGTCCAAGAGGGATTGAACAAACGGCATTCGCCAGGAATGACTTCCAGGGCCTTGGTGTCGTTTTCTTCGCTGTAATCGAGCAGGATCTGGCAGCCCACGCAGATGCCGAGCACCGGCTTCTTGTCGCGGATGAGATGCTTGATCACTTCATCCAGGCCGTGGGAATGCAATTCTTCCATCGCCTGGCCGGCAGCACCGACACCAGGGAAGATGATGCCTGCGGCTTGGTTCAGTTCTTCTGGATCGTTTGTAATTTTGTTGGGAATGCCCAGATTTTCGAGTGCCCTGTGAACACTCGTCTGGTTTCCGGCCTTGTAGTCGAATATGGCGAGCATGGGGTCCTCCGGTGCGTCTCTATTCACCAGAGGCACTAGTAAAAATAAATGGGGAAAACAAGGGGTTTTTTCGTTTTGCTGAAATTGTATAACGCCCCGGGAGAACGAGGATGGGCAAACGGCCTATCTGGCCATAATGCGGAGCAGCAGGTCGCCGGTGAACGGTCCGAGCTTGCGTCCGAGCCCCTTGAGGCGGATGGGGCGTCCGACAACGAAATCAGGGGGCAGGGTGACCTCGATTGTCTTGGGCCCTTCGCTGAATTTCTGCTCCACGGTGATACGCACTTTGCGGCCTGGAAGTAGATTCATGGCAGGGAAGTAGACGGTCTGTTCGTGATCCATCTGCCCCTTGAACCAGGATTTGATCCCTCCGCCGATGCCTTTGGACAGGTCCAGGCCCAGGGTGCGCTTGCCCCAACTGAGCTTGAGGTTCCGTTTCTTGAGTTCCAACGGTCCTTTGTAGCCCGGCTGCTCCTTGCGGATTTGGCTGTAGATGTCCTCGAACACCTTCTTGGCGAACGGGTCGTTGAGGATGGTCTTGAGGACCTCCTCTTCCTTGTAATAGAAATTCTGTTGTCGAGAGCGGGCCGACGACTTTTGTTTGCGGGGGCCTGTCTTGCCTGGTTTGGCGTGTCGTTGCTGGCGGGCGTATGCCTTGGCGCCTTCGGCCCGGCTGGCAGTGGGCTCTTCCTTGGCGGAAGCGGATTGCGCACCCCCGTTGCCGTTTTCCAGCAAGCCCTTCGCAATGACATAGGCTTCGTTGATCTCGCGGAATTTCTCCGCCGCGGCGGGATCTGCGTTCAGGTCCGGATGATACTTGAAGGCGAGTTTGCGAAATGCCGTCTTGACTTCCCCAAGCTGCGCGCCTTGCGGGAGCTTGAGTATCCGGTAGCATTCCTGGAGGGTCATGGCCTGGCGTATCCTGCGTTAGTCGTCTGAAATCAGGGCATTGGGCGCTGTGTCAGGATCATAGCGCAAAAGATCTTCATCGTGCAAATATTGCTTGCCCTGGCGCACGAACTCGGCGTGTCCTGCCTCAGGGTTCACGCCCGGGCAGTATTCCTGGATCATCTCCCAGCTTACTTCGTCCACAAGGTTTCCCCGGAAATAGGGCCAGGCACGGCAGATGTCCGGCCTGCCCGGATGGACGCCGCAGCCTTCGTCGAAGAAGAAGCAGTAGCCGTCTTCCTTGGTGACAAGGTGGAGCTTTCCGCCGCGTTGTTCCGTATACCGCTCAATGAGTTCCGTCTCGGTGATGCCGAGATGTTCCGCCAGGCGGGCACGGTCCTTGGCAGTCATGACTATCCCGCCTTCCCCGTGGCAGCAATGGCCGCACATTTGGCATTCGAACGCCTGCACCGTCATCGCGCCACCCCCAGCCGCCTGAGTTCGACTTTGAGGCAGCGGTCCTCGATGACCGTGATGCCGCTGTCCTTGAGAATTTCGCGAGCCTCGGGGCTAATGATGCCGGACTGCATCCAGAAACATTTCGGGGGAGATGCCATTTCCAGCACTTCGCGGGCATGGTCCGGGCAGAACTGCGCATTGCGGAAGACGTCCACCAGGTCGACCTGCTCGGGGATATCCGTGACCGACTTGTAGGTGGTCAGGCCCCAGACATTCTGGCGCACCGGATGGACCGGGATGATTTTCAGGCCCATGTCGATCATGGCACGTCCCACGTCGTGCACCGGACGCCCCGGCTTGTCCACCGCGCCGATCACGGCCACGGTCTTGACCTCGGCGAGCAGGGCGGCTAGCTCTTTGTCATTGTACAGCATCATTTCGTTCCCTTTGTCTTGTGAACGACCTTTTACAGTAATCCAATCACCTTGCCTAGTCGAATATCAGGAGCTTCCCCATGTTTGAGACCAACCGTACCATTCCTCTCGACGAATTGACCAGGCGGCAGGACGCCGTGCGCAAACACCTGCGGAACGTCGCCCCCGAAGCCGGGGGCATTCTCGTCTTTTCCCGCCTGAATATCTACTACCTGACCGGTACTTTCGGGCAGGGTGTGCTTTGGCTTCCCCTCTCCGGCGAACCGGTGCTTCTTATCCGCAAGGGCATAGACCGCGCCCGCCTGGAATCACCTCTCGGGCACATCGCCACCTTCAAGTCCTACTCGGAACTCGCACCGCTGTGCGCTGAGGCGGGCAGCCCACTGACCAAGACCCTGGCGGCGGTCCAGGCCGGTCTCACCTGGCAGCTCGGCAACCTGCTGGCCGCCAAACTCAAGGAGCATGTCATTCTGCCGGGTGATCATGCCGTGGCCCTGGCCAAGATGGTCAAGTCGGAGTTCGAATTGGAAATCTTGCGCCGCTGCGGGGAGTTGCATCACCGCAGCCTTTACGAGGTCCTGCCCTCGCGACTGAAGCCGGGCATGACAGAACGCGAGATATCCCACTTGGCCTGGGAGACATTCTTCGAAGCTGGACACATGGGCATCCTGCGTATGCAGGCCCACGGCGAGGAGGCGTTTCTCGGGCATGTCGCTGCCGGAGATTCCGGCAACTACCCCAGTTCGTTCAACGGCCCGCTGGGGCTGCGGGGCGAGCACCCGGGCTCTGCGCTCATGGGCAGCGCGGCCAAGGTTTGGAAGCTGGGCGAACCGTTGATGCTCGACATCGGCTTCCAGATCGAGGGCTACCATACGGACAAGACCCAGGCCTATTTCGCAGGACCAGCCTCGGCAATTCCGGATGAAGTGCGACGGGCGCATGAGTTCTGCATCGAGGTCCAGAAGTGGCTGTGCGCCACTGCCGCGCCCGGTGTCACTCCGGCCGAACTCTATCTTCATTGCCTCGCCATGGCCGAGGAGCAGGGATATGCCGAGGGGTTCATGGGATTGGGCGACAATCAGGTTCCATTCGTAGGACACGGCATCGGTCTGACCATTGACGAATTCCCGCCTATCGCCAAGGGGTTCGATATCCCGCTGGAGCAAGGCATGGTCTTGGCCTTTGAGCCCAAGCAGGGGATTCCCGGTGTGGCCATGGTCGGCGTGGAGAATACCTTTGAGATCACGGCGGACGGTTGCCGTTGCATCAGCGGCGACGCCTACGACATGGTGCCCGTGGAGTAAGTTGATTTATATCATCGGCAGTTCTTCCAGTAGAGCAAAAGAAAGGGACTCCCGCCTGGGAGTCCCTTTCTTTTGCATCTATTGGATTCAAGACAGTTATTCGGCCTTGGACTCGGTTTCTTTTTTCGGTGATTCCGGTTCGTCCTGCATCTTGCCGAGGTACTCCGGGAGCTCCAGTCCGGCCATTTTGGTGATGTCCTGGAGTGGCGGCAGGCTCTTGACCATATTTGAGAAGAAATTGGCAGTGGAGCTGGAGCCGTCCCCGTTACCGCTGTCCCAGACGGTGACCTTGTCGATCTTGAGGTTCTTGACGGCCTCTATCTGGGTCTGGACGATGTTCTCAAGCTTTTCCAGCAGGAGCATGGTGGCGGCAGCCTTGGCGTCGCCGCCGGTGCTCTCGACGAGCAGGCGGTAACCTTCGGCCTTGCCTTCCAGCATCTGCCGGATACCCTTGGCTTCGGCCTCGTACTGCATGAGGGTTGCGTCGGCTTTACCCTTAGCTTCGCGACGAATTTTTTCGGCCTCGGCTTCGGCTGCGATCTCGATCTTTTTCTTCTCAACTTCCTGGACAGCCACTTCTTCCGCCTTCAGTCGCTCGACCTCGGCCAGATATTGCGCCTTCTGGATTTCGGCCTCGGCCTTTCTCCGGGCGACTTCACCCTGTTGCTTTGCTTCGGCCTGCTTGATGTGCAGTTCGGCTTCGGCTTGGGCTATCTCGGCCTTGGACTTGTTTTCGCCGGTGACGGCCTCGGATTCCTGTTGCTGGACAAAGATACGTTGGTTTGCTTCGGCTTTCTTCTTACCCTTGACCGCCTCGGCCAGGTTTTCAGCGACTTTGATTTCCATCTCGCGGTTGGCGTCGGCTTCACCGATGGATGCCTGGGATTCCTGTTGCTGGACGAAAACGCGTTTGTCGGCCTCGGCCTGCTTTTGGCCTTTTTCAGATTGGGCCACATTTTCGGCAACGCGGATTTCTTTTTCCTTGTTTGCGCTGGCCTCGCCGATGGCGCCGATCTTGTCCTGCTCGGCCACGTCGACCTTGGCCTGGTTAATGGCCTCGGACGCAGCCTTCTTGCCGATGGATTCGATGTATCCCGACTCATCCGTGATGTCTGTAATATTCACGTTGATCAGGTAAAGGCCGATTTTATTCAGTTCTGGGGAAACGTTTTCGCGAACGGACTCAAGGAAGCTCTCTCGATCCTGGTTGATCTGTTCGATGGTCAGGGAGGCGACGGTCAGGCGGAGCTGGCCGAAGATGATCTCCATGGCCATTTCCTCGATCTCCTGCTTGCTCTGGTTGAGCAGCCGTTCCGCCGCGTTTTGCATGATCCCTGGCTCAGTGCTGATGCCCACGGTGAAGGTGCTGGGCACGTTGATGCGGATGTTCTGAAAGGAGAGAGCGTTTTGCAGCGGAATGGCAATGGTCATGGGCGTCAGGCTCATGTAGCTGAAATCCTGGATCAGGGGCCAGATGATGGCGCCTCCACCATGGATGCAGCGGGCCGATTGTCCTTGCCCCACCTTTCCGAAGATGACCAGGATCATATCGGACGGACAGCGTTTGTACCGGGATGCCAGGAAAACCGCCGTGGCAAAGATAAGTATGACAAAGGCAATGACGGGCAGCGCCCAGAGGCCGAATGAGGAAATTTCGTAGTCCATGGGAGTTCCTTCGTTATTGGATGGGGGTTACGACAAGGATGTTGCCGCTTACTTCCGTCACCCGTATCCGGGTGCCGGTACGGATTTCGCTGTTGTCGGCCGATGCGGCGTCGTATTCACGCAGCCTGCCGAGAAAGGTAACCATGACGCTGCCGGTTTTGTTCGGATGGATGGTGGTATAGACCTTACCTTCACTGCCCACGGCCTGGCTGATGTTGATGGTCCCGCTGTGCTGCATGGAAGCCATCAGTTTGAAGAGCCTGCCGATGACCCAGAATGAGGCGAGCCCTGCGGCTGCGGCACCGAGAAGAGAGAGGGCTGCGCCCACCTCGCTTTGTCTGTAGAGCGCATACCCCACCAGGCCGAACATCATGAAAAAAGAGGAAAGACCGTGCAGGGAGAGGAATTTCAGGCTTGCGTCCGTGTCGAATGCGTCGCCGCCGTCCGGGGACTCGAAGTCGGCATGCATCGCCGCTTCATCGCCGAAATCCGCACCAAGAAACTGCAGGGCGAATCTGGCAAGCAGGGGGATGCACCCGGCCAGGGCGCAAATGAGGTAGAATATGTCCAAGCCATTGAGGTTGTTAAACCATGCGCCCATTATCAAACTCCTTACATAAATTAAGGAATCTTTACAGGCTTGAGAGCATCAGTGCAACCCTGCAGATAGATTTTCTGTGTTGGGTGCAATGCCTTGATTGCTTTTGGCAAGAGGGGGCTTTACGGCTCAGATCTCATGGTTGAGGTGACGTCCTTGTCCCTAAAGTAGATGCAATCGCGGCCAGCCTCCTTGCTGAGGTAGGCCTGTCTATCGGCTCTTTCCAATACGGATTGGGCCGATTCGTCTTCATCCGACAGGGCACAGCCAAAGGAAGCGGTTACGCTCAACCTGCTTTCCTCAGTGTCTATCCAGGATTTTTTCAGCAGCTTGCGGAGTCGGTTGGCGACGGTTATCAGCCCCTTCTCGTCGCTATCGAGAAGGAGGATAACGAATTCATCTCCGCCCCAGCGGCAGGCCGCATCAAGCGGGCGGAGCATCGCTGTCAGCGTCTTGGCGACCATGGTGATGATGCGGTCGCCAACTGCATGGCCGAACGTATCGTTTATCTGTTTGAAGTTGTCGATGTCGACGAAGAGGATGCCGAAGGGGGTGTTCCCCTCCCGCATGGAAAGTCCGCACTGATTCATGGTGATGTCCGCATAGCGGCGGTTGCCTATCCCTGTGAGGGGATCGACGAGGACTTCCTTGCGGAGTTTTTCCATTTCCATGACGAGGTTTGGACAATCGGAGCATCTGTTGAACACTTCCACCGCACCGGTAATCTTTCCCGAGGCATCACGTATGGGTGAAGAGCGGACAGTGATCGGCATGCGGTGCCCATGTTTATGATGCATGTAGACCGTTGCTTCTCTGACCTTTCCGTCTTTTATGGTCGCGGCCATGGGGCACCCAGTCAGGCAAAGCTCCATTCCGTTTTTATCGACATGGCGCAACAGATTGTCAGCGCATTCTCTTCCTAGAATTTCTTCGGCCTTATAGCCGCTCAGGAGCTCGGCGCTTTTGTTCCAGAAGGTGATCACGCCATCTGGGTTCATCATATAAACACCGTCTGTCAGGGCATCGAGAATTTTTTTATACTGATCCGAATCCATACTATTTTGATAACCATTGGCCAGTTTAAATCAAGCATAAATAGTAATTGTTTATAAAAAATAAATGCTCTGATCAGGCAACCGCATGTCGTATCATGAAATGGACGACGAGATGGTGAAAGGGCCGGATAATGTTGAAATAGACTGGGCCGGTCCAATGCTTGTAGCGAACAACGGTTCCCGCATAAAAGCGGTTGAGGCCGTTTTCCAATGGTTCTGCGGCAATCAGGATGTGGGCGCTTAAGTGCTTGTCTTCACTCATCGCGGCCAGGAAGGAAGCTTCCTTTCCGTGGGTGACGGTGAAAAAACCGAATGAATCACCCGGGGTGAAGGATATCTCTTCCGGGCTGAGTTTCGGATTCTCCATTGGTTCCTGCCGCATGCCCAGCAGGCGGACGAACATGCCTCTGACGCGATACAATAGTTGTAGCCAACTAGGCGAATACGAAATAAGCCCCGCGAGAAATTCCCGCAGGGCTTTGTTGCTTTCAATGGTCTTAACGTCCATATGGTCGGCCCCTTGGAAAAGCGGCTCCAGTTCCGGCAAGGAAGAAAGGTAGCGCATCGAGGCCGAAGAATCACTCATAGGCCGCCTCGTAAATGGC
The DNA here is from genome assembly GCF_009762795.1 of Pseudodesulfovibrio cashew. Classification (NCBI taxonomy): domain Bacteria; kingdom Pseudomonadati; phylum Thermodesulfobacteriota; class Desulfovibrionia; order Desulfovibrionales; family Desulfovibrionaceae; genus Pseudodesulfovibrio; species Pseudodesulfovibrio cashew. The sequence continues at coordinate 2,889,809 of NZ_CP046400.1, forward strand.
GATGACGTCTTCAATACCCATGGAGACCGGCGTGATGTCGAAGAGCGCACCCATGGTGGTCAGCGCGTTTTCCGCCAGGAAGGGTATCTCTTCCCGGGTTACGCCATAGTCCGAAAGTTTCTCGTCAGCCAGGCCGGTTTCGGTGATCAGCTTGTCCAAGGCATCCAGGAAGGCCACACCCGAGACTTCCTCCTCCAGGTTTTCTTCCAGGGTGTCACCCATGGCCAGAGCCAGATCACCCAGCCGCTCTTCGCCGCGCGCGGCAAGGAAACCGAAGTAAGCCTTGGAGATGAGCACCAGACCGGCACCGTGGGGCAGGTCGGGGTGGAAGGCGGAAAGCGCGTGTTCCAGAGAGTGATGGGAAATGCAGGAAGAGTATGACTCGCACAGGCCTGCCGCAGTGCTGGCCCAGGCCATGACGGTGCGTGCTTCGAGGTTTTCCGGGTTGGCAACAGCCTCTGGCAGGGTGTGCGCGATGAGATGGACCGCCTCCAGGGCGAGCATGTCGCTTGCAGGCTGGCGACAGGTGGCGAGGTAGGCCTCGGTAGCGTGGAAAAATGCGTCCATTCCCGTGTAGGCCGTCTGCCTCGGCGGCACGGAGATTGTCAGGACAGGGTCCACAATGGACAGGGCCGGGAATGTGGAGTCGTTGCCCCAGCCGATTTTTTCTGCCGAATCCGAGCGAGTGATCACGGCCCATGGGTCCGCCTCGGTGCCGGTGCCCGCCGTGGTCGGGATGGCAACCAGGGGCAGGGCGTCCCTTTCCGGCATCTTGCCCCCGCCGCTTCCGGACTGCATGTAATCCCAGTATGTTCCCGGGTTGGCCGCCATGAGCGCGATGGCCTTGGCCGAGTCAATGGTTGAGCCGCCGCCAAGGCCCACGAGGAAGTCCACGCCGGTCTCTCTACATATCTTTGCGGCTTCATCCACATCATCTGATTCCGGGTTGGGTGCTATCTTGTCGAAGACGATGGTCTGGACTTCCTGTTTTGCCAGGAGCCCCTGAACCCGCGAGAGATACCCCTGTTTGATCATGGCACCGGATTCGCCGATGACGATCATGGCCTTTTTGCCGCGGGGCAGGTACGGGGTGTCACCCAGTTGGTCCAGGGTGTCCGGCCCGAAGACCAGGCGGGTGGGCATGAAGTATTGGAAGTTGAGCATGAGGGGTCTCCTTGTGAATGGTGTGGGCTACTTCTCCCACGATTTCAGGATGCTTTCAAGTTGAGACTCGGTGAATAGATCACGCAGCACCAGCGGGGAGTGGACCTCGCCCGGCCTGAAGAGTGCTGCCGTCGGGATGGACATGGACCCCAGGGCGCGGAGCACCCCTTCTCCTTCCATCGAACGTTCCGTGAGGTCAACCCGGATGAAGGTGACGCCGTACTTGCTTTTCCAGCGCCGGATGTTTTCGGGAGTGAGTACCGTGGCTTCCAACGCTTTGCAGGTGGGACACCAGTCCGCCGTAAAGTCCAAGAAAATTTTTTCCTTTCCTAACTTTTCCTTGAAGATAGCAACTTCGAAGGTTTCCCAGTTGTTGCCTTCCACGGTTTGGGGCGTTGTCCATGCGATGGTCCCGGCCAGGAGCAGCAGACTGAGCATGCGGATGCCCCATTTTAAGGCTGCGCCTGTCGAACGCATGCGCAGCCAGAGCCAGCCGCCCAGCAGTAACGCCCAGAGCGGGGCGAGGACGCGAATCCAGCCGGTGCCGAGAGCGATGCCCGCCAGGTAGAAGGCCGTGCCCACGAGGAAAAAGGCGATCCCCTTTTCCACATATTCTATCCATGGCCCTGATTTGGGCAGGAAACGGGAGAGGCGCGGGTTGACGATCAACAGGATATAGGGGGAGGCCATGCCTACCCCGATGGAGATGAAGACCGTGGCGATGACGGCCCCGCCCTGGACCAGAGCCCAGCTGAGCACGCCGCCCAGGAAGGGGCCGCTGCAAGGGGTGGCGAGCAGGGTAGTCAGGTTGCCCGTGAAAAAGGCCTGGACGCGGGGATTCCTGCTTTCGTTGCCGAACTTGAGGTCGATGACAGGCAGGTGAAATAATCCGAACAGGCTGAGGGACAAGGCCATGATAACAAGGGCCACGCCAAGGACGAGCCATTGCTTCTGGAACAGTGCACCCCAGGCCTGGCCCGTTGCGCCCAGGACCACGGCCAGCACAAGGAAGAAAGTGAGGATGCCTAAGGCGAAAAAGGTGTTGTGTTCACGGAAGGCCTGAATGCGTTCCTCCTCGCTCTCCATGGCGGTGGAGTTCAGGAGGGCGGAGAGCTTCAGGCTGACCACGGGAAGGACGCACGGCATGATGTTCAGGATCAGTCCTGCCAGCAGTCCCATGAGCACAGCGGACAGCAGGCCCGTTACCTCGAGACCTGGTTGCAGGTACCGGGGGGAGAAGTCCCATGTCGCGAATGTTTCCTCTTCAGGGGGAAGGGCTTCGGTTTGGGAGGCTTTGTCGGAGGTTGTCGATGCCAGAGTCTGGTATGCGGGCCACCACTCCTGTTTTTCGGCAGGGGGAAGCGAAGCCGTGTCTATACCCTCGCCGAAGGTCAGGTCACGGCGTACCGGGACGCATTTGGTTGGGTGGCAGAGGAGCAACTCCAGCCGCAGGGAGGCGGGAAGCGTCCCTCCTTTGGGCAGGATGATGAAAAGTTTGGTTCCACTCAGGTACTTGTTGACCATGATTGACGGATCGTACGTATCCGGTTTGCGGACTCCTTTCGGGTAGACCACGGTAAGGTCTTTGCCGTCCGCCGTGGTCCCGGTTAGCTGGGTTGGTTTGCCCATCTCTCCGGGAACATTGGAGTAGGCGTACCAGTCCGGCTCCATGTCCAGAGAGAGAGTTATGACGGTCTCGCCAGCCTCTGTTCTGAATGCGTGCATGGGCATATCCAGCGGCAGGCTGGAGGGGGAAATTTGCGCATTGGCCGGGGTCCAGGCGAGGCAGAGGATGAGCGTTATAAACAGTATGGTAATCTGCCGGGTTAGCTTCATTTCGATCCTATGTGAAAAAAGTGAAAATTTGTTGTTGACAAATGTGACCGTGGCTTATAGATATCTCTCCGTCGTGAGGGCAACCCGCGGCACCGAGTGGGTCACTAGCTCAATTGGCAGAGCAGCGGACTCTTAATCCGGAGGTTCAAGGTTCGATTCCTTGGTGACCCACCACTCAGACTACCAAGCCCGGCTTCGGCCGGGCTTTTTTTGTGCCCTGTTTTCAGGGTGGGTGCTGTTATTTTTTGTGTTTGCATCAGGTAGACAATGTACCCGGAGCGGAGTGGGGTGACAAGATAAACGAGGGGTGGAGGCAGCTTTCGTCCAAAGACAAAGGGCGTCCACTTGGTGGACGCCCTTTGTCTTTGATTGATGTCTGGTGTCAGCCGAGAATGCGCTTGCGCCCGATGCCTACAAGGCCGAGCAGGCCTGCCGCGAGCAGGACGAACGTGGACGGCTCGGGAACGGAGCCGATGGTATCTTCGGAGACTTGCTCAACAGACCCGATGGTCATGTCGTCGAAACCGAATGCGTCGGCGTATGAGCCCCCTCCGAGATTGGAAAAGGTAATGGAAGTAAAAGGGTTGTCTGTGTCGATAAGGCCCCAGAAAAGAACCGAACCGCCGGTTATGCCGAGGGTGTGCGGGACTGCGTATTCTGTGGCTCCGGCAAAAATGCTCAACTGGCCGCTGAAGTCGCCAATGTCGATGCCGTAGAAGCCGAAAGCGGCCACAGGGGTGTCGAAGTTGATGATGAAATCATCTGAGTCCGCATCCCAGTAGTAATCACCGGACGTGCCGTATCGTCCGTAATTGTTGGTCGACCCAGCGGAAACATAATTAATCTCTCCACCGCCCGTCAGGGTTGCGGTTCCGGCTCCCGGAAATGAAATTGCCAGGGGAGCTGAGGTGCCGTCGGAATAACTCTCGAAGTCTTCCGTGCCGGTGCCGGTCAAATGACTGAGAAAATTGGCTTCTGCAGCTTGGGCGTTGTTCCATACTCCCAAAGCAGTTGATTCTCCCACACCTTCATCCTCACCAAAAAACACCTGTTGGTATGCGAACGCGTTGGCGGCAAAAAGTACCAGGGCGCTGCATATGGTTGAGAAGAGAAATTTTTTCATATTGGTATACTCCTGGTTTTAATTTGCTAAGCAAGCTATGTGCCAAAGTATATAGGTAGTAATTTTAGGCTGTTGTGGTTTTTATGCAATAGCGTTTATTAAGAAGTGTAAAGAGATTCGTCCCTGCGTGTAGAAAAAGTTAACATAGGTAAGGTTGAATAACAGCCATAGATGGCGTTGCTGCCCTGGTGGTTGTCATCGATTGTGGCGGAGGGAAGAGAGGCACAAACAAGGGGACCCCGGCAGCGCCGGAGTCCCCTTATTATTAACGTTGGCAGTAGAGTGATCTACTTTTCTTCGCAGGCGCCTTCGGCCATGTGTTTCAGAGTCTCGTAACGGTCGTTGAGATCCTTTTCGATCTTTTCGCGGTATTCCTGAGAGAACTCGGGGTAGAAGCGTTCCAGCATGGCGTAGCGGTTTTCACCGGAGAGGAATTCCTGGAGGGTTCCGTCCGGGGCCTTGGATTCCAGGATGAACGGGTTCTCGCCCTGGTCGGCCAGTTCCGGGTTGTAGCGGTAGAGCGGCCAGTAGCCGGAATCGACCGCGAGCTTCTGTTCGAGCTGGGTCTTGCCCATGCCCTTCTTGATGCCCTGGTTGATACACGGGGCGTAGGCGATGATCAGGGACGGGCCGGGGTAGGCCTCGGCTTCCTTGACCGCCTTGAGGAACTGCTGCTTGTTGGCGCCCATGGCCACCGAGGCCACGTATACGTAGCCGTAGGTCATAGCCATACGGCCCAGGTCCTTCTTGCCCGTGGTCTTGCCTGCTGCGGCGAACTTGGCGATGGAGCCCAGCGGCGTGGCCTTGGAGGACTGGCCGCCGGTGTTGGAGTAGACTTCGGTGTCCATGACCAGGACGTTGATGTCCTTGCCGGAGGCCAGAACATGGTCCAGGCCGCCGTAGCCGATGTCATAGGCCCAACCGTCGCCGCCAAAGACCCAGACGGACTGTTTGGTGAACAGGTCGGACATGTCGGCGATTTCTCGCAGCGCTTTCTTGCGCGTGCCCTTGAGAGCGGCCTTAAGCGCGTCGCCGGTGGTCTTGGAGCCCTCGGCGTCGCCCTTGGCTTCGAGCCAATTCGTGAGCGCGGTCTTGATCTCGCCGGTCTCGTTTTCTGCTGCCGCCTTGGCCAGATCGGCGAGGTGGGTGCGGCGCTGGTCCGTGGCCATCTCGATGCCGAAGCCGAACTCGGCTGCGTCCTCGAAGAGGGAGTTACCCCAGGCCGGGCCGTGGCCGTCAACGTTGGTGCAGTAAGGCGAGGTCGGTGCGGATGCACCCCAGATGGAAGAGCAGCCGGTTGCGTTGGCGATGACCATGCGTTCGCCGTAGAGTTGGGTAATGACCTTGACGTACGGGGTCTCGCCGCAGCCCGCACAGGCTCCGGAGAACTCCATGAGGGACTGGCGGAACTGGCTGCCCTTGACCGTATCACGGCCGAAGGCGTCCTTGTATCCGATGGTTTCGGTGTAATCGAAGTTGGGAACCTGCTCGACGGTCTGGGTGGCGGTGGGCTTCATGACCAGCGCCTTTTCCTTGGCCGGGCAGATGTCGGCGCAGTTGCCGCAGCCCATGCAGTCCAGGGAGTTGACCTGCATGCGGTAGTGCATGCCCTTGACGTCCTTGCCCTTGGCTTCCTGCGTGGCGAAGGTCTTGGGAGCCTTGGCCAGCTCTTCGTCGGTGACGAGCACCGGACGCAGGGCGGAGTGCGGACAAACGAAGGCGCACTGGTTGCACTGGATGCAGTTGTCCACGATCCATTCGGGGACCATGATGGCAACGCCGCGTTTCTCGTACTTGGAGGTGGAGAGGGGCATGGTGCCGTCGTGGGAGAAGGCGGAAACCGGCAGGGTGTCGCCCTTCTGGGCCAGGATGGGCCGCATGACGTCCTTGACGTAGGCGGGCTCTTTCTTGGCCTTGGGCTTGTCGTCGGAAAGGTCCTTCCAGGCGGCCGGGACTTCGATTTCGATGATGGCGTCCGTGGCCTTGTCCACTGCGGCGTTGTTCATCTCGACGATCTTCGGTCCCTTCTTGCCGTAAGCGGCCTCGATGCCGCCCTTGAGCAGGGCCACAGCCTTGTCAAAGGGAATGACGTCGGCCAGTTTGAAGAAGGCGGTCTGCATGACCATGTTGATGCGCCCGCCCAGGCCGACTTCACCCGCGATCTTGACCGCGTCAACGGTGTAGAACTTGAGGTTTTTCTCGGCGATGGTCCGGCGCATGGCTGCGGGGAGCTTCTCGTCCATGTCCGCAGCGGTCCAGGGACAGTTGAGCACGAAGGTGCCGCCGTCCTTGATGCCTTCAAGCACGTCGTAAAGGTTGACGTAGCTCGGGTTGTGACACGCGATGTAGTCCGCCTGGGTGATCAGGTAGGTGGACTGGATCGGCTTCTTGCCGAAGCGCAGGTGCGAGATGGTGATGCCGCCCGATTTCTTGGAGTCGTAGGCGAAGTATCCCTGGGCGTACAGGTTGGTGTTGTCACCGATGATCTTGATCGCCTGCTTGTTTGCGCCCACGGTGCCGTCGGAGCCGAGACCCCAGAACTTGCACTGGACCGTGCCCTCGGGGGTGGTGTCCACGCAGTCGCAGTCGAAGAGGGAGAGGTTGGTGACGTCGTCAAGGATGCCCACGGTGAAGTTGTGCTTCGGTTTGGACAGCGAGTCGTAAACCGCCTGTGCCATGGCCGGGGTGAACTCCTTGGAGCCCAGGCCGTAGCGGCCGCCCACGATCTTGGGTGCGTTGGCCTTGCCCGCGTACGCGGCGCAGACGTCCAGGTAGAGCGGATCACCAAGGGAGCCGGGCTCCTTGGTCCTGTCGAGGACCGCGATCTTCTTGACCGTCTTCGGGATGGCCCTGAGCATGTGCTTGATCGAGAAGGGGCGGAACAGGCGGACCTTGACCAGGCCGACCTTTCTGCCCGTGGAGTTAAGGTAGTTGACGGCTTCTTCGATGGTTTCACACGCGGAACCCATGGCGATGATGATGCGGTCTGCCTTGGGATGGCCTACGTAGTCGAACAGTTTGTAGCGGCGCCCGGTGATTTTGCCCACTTTCTTCATGTAATCGGCGACGATGTCCGGGATGGCGTCGTAGTACGCGTTGACGGTTTCGCGGCCCTGGAAGTAAATGTCCGGATTCTGGGCTGTTCCGCGAACGTTCGGGTGTTCCGGATTCATTGCCCGTTTGCGGAATTCCGCCAGCTTGTCCATGTTCAGCAGTGGTTTCATGTCTTCGTAATCGATGACCGCGATTTTCTGGATTTCGTGCGAAGTGCGGAAACCGTCGAATGCGGACATGAAGGGCACCGAGGCCTCGAGGCTAGCCAGGTGCGCTACCAGGGACAGGTCCATGACCTCCTGGACGGAATTGGAAAAGAGCATGGCGAAGCCGGTCTGGCGGGTAGCCATGACGTCCTGGTGATCGCCGAAGATCGACAGGGCATGGGCCGCAACTGCGCGCGCCGAAACATGGAAAACGCCGGGGAGAAGTTCGCCCGAAATCTTGTACATGTTGGGGATCATCAACAGCAGTCCCTGGGAGGCCGTGAAGGTGGAGGTCAGGGCGCCGCCGGCCAGGGAGCCGTGGACCGCGCCTGCCGCGCCGGCCTCGGACTGCATCTGACGGATCTGGACCCGTTGGCCGAAAATGTTCTTTCTTCCCTGGGCCGCCCATTCGTCGGCAATCTCGCCCATGGGTGTTGAGGGTGTGATGGGATAGATGGCGGCAGTTTCCGACATGGCGTAAGCCACGTGTGCTGCGGCGGTGTTGCCGTCCATGGTCTTCATCTTCTTCTTGGGCATTTCTCTACTCCGAGTTTGTAATTGAACCGCTACATCAAGGGAGCCGCCATCCGGGGGCGGGCAGCCTTGACATGAAATCCGCCTCTCTCAATGACGGGGCAATCCGGACGAGGTGTAGACCGGGACCCGAGGTTGGACCGCATGAGGGGGATTTCATTCTCGAACGATTTTTGTCTCTCTTTATGCTTGTATGGTCAAGCCCTTTTGCTACCGTTGCCCGGTCAAAGAGAACCACTTACCGAAATGTGTTCGGTGAAAGGGAACGTCGGAGAGGAAGCGCGGAGCTGATAGCCCCTTGCCAAGAATAGCGTTTTCCGGTCAGACTGACGGAACTTTTCGAGGATCGCGAATGACGGTGAAGGATGGAAGTATATCTCAGGGACGGCGGTGCGTGCCCGGTGCGATAATCGCGAGCGGATTTTTCGCTGCCTTGGGCATGGCGCTTGTCTCCTTTACCCTGCCGTTGGCCAGCCTGGATGCGAGGGTGAGTGGCGCATGGCTCGGCACGGGGTTCGCCGGATTTTTTCTGGCACGGCTGCTGGCCGGTCCCCTGGGAGGCCTCTGGGCCGACAGTGGCGGGGCGCGCATGCCGCTTCTAGCTGGCGCGGCTATCGGGGCGCTTGCCCCGCTTGCGTATGTCGCGCACCCTTCGGTATCAGCTCTCTATTTTATCCAATTCGTGCTGGGCGGTGTCTCAGGCCTGATTCGTCCCGTGGGCCTGGCCGTGCTTGGCGGCAGCGCCCCCTCCGGCTCGGAGGAAGGGTGGTTTGCCGCCCATGTGCTGGCGTTCAATGTCGCCCTGTTTACTGGCCCGCTTCTTGGCGGATTCCTCTATTGGAACAGGAGCATGGAGCCGGTGTTGGCCGGGGTGGTGGCTTGCATGGTCGTCGCTCATTTGTGCGTTTTCGCGGGAGTGCCAGCCTCGGTCCGTTCGAAGCGGACTTCTGTAGGCGCCGAAGATAATTCTCCGGTCCAGAGGGAGCTCGGAGTGCTGCTCCTGGCTGTGTTCGGGCGTTCTCTGGGACTCGGTCTTTTCATTGCCTTTTATCCCCTGTTGCTCACCATGCGGGCAGGCAAGGCGCCCTTGCTCGTTGCAGCCCTCTTCGCTTTGCCCAATCTGGTGGTCTGCGCAGGTCTGTTTCCCCTCCGTCGGTTAACCGCCCGGTATTCAGGCGTTGCCGTCACCGTAGGAGGGCTGACGCTCAGCAGCCTGGGCTTGTTTGGCGCAGGGATCGGCACTGATATTCCCGCATTTATTTTCAGTGGCGCAGTCATGGGGTTGGGCACCGCTCTTTCCATGCCCGCCTCCATGAATTTGATATCTCGAACTAGGCAGGGGCAGGGGCGGGTGTTCGGCGTGGCCCATGCGACCACCGGCGTGGGGCTTGTCCTGGGGCCGTTGTTGGGTGGGCTGATTCTGACCTGGTCTGGCTCCTTCGGTCTTGCCTTTGAACTGGCGGCTTTGATCGGAGTTCTTTGCTGCGTGCCGTTGCTCTGGAGTAAAGGCGGTGGCGGAGTAAGCAAACTCGCGCGCTGGGCAAAAGGAGTCTTGGCGGTCCTGGCTGCGACTTTGCTGATAGTGGGCCTCGCCCGTGTGGACGCTGCCCTGAACGTAGTATCCATACCTGACGACGGGTTGTACCGCTTTACCGACATGGCCATGGGTACGGTGGTGCACCTGACCCTGGATGCGGACAGCCGGAAAGCTGCAGACGATGCCGCCCGCAAGGTCCTGGCATATATGCATGCGGCCCGGGCCGACCTGGATTTCCGTGACCCCGAGGGCTCTGTGGGGCGTATTAACCGGGGTGCGGGAAGCTATTACGTCGAGCCGAGTCGTCGGGCCTATTCCCTTATTCGTCGGGCCGTAGCCTTGAGCCGGGCCACGGGCGGCGTGTTTGATCCCACGGTTGGCGCACTGACTACGTCCCCTTTATATTATGTATTGGACGAAGCCATTGCCGAGTCAAAGAAGGGGTTGGTGGACTACCGCAAGGTCCTATTTGAGGAGGGGCGCTGGCGGGTCAAGCTTGAACGCAAGGGCATGGCGCTCGATCTCGGGGGCATCGCCAAAGGGGCCATCGTGGACGGGGCGGTGCGTCTGCTCAGGAGCGAGGGCGTGCGCGCGGGCATTGTGGAAGCGGGAGGCGATTTTTACTGCTTCGGGCCTCGGGACTGGACCGTCGGCATACGGCATCCCCGCGAAGACAAGGTGTTCGTAACGGTGACCGTGCGCGAGAAGGGCGTCTGCGGCTCGGGGGACTATCAGCAGTTCGTCAAGGTGGAGGAAGCGGACGGGATCAGCCTACGCCATCATATCATCGATCCGGAGGATATGGAGCCTGCCGACCGATCCGCCGGGGTGACGGTTATTGCCGGAAGCGCCGAGCTGGCTGACGGTCTGGCAACGGCCCTGTTCATTACGGGGCCTGCCAGGGGGAAACTGCTTCTGGACAATACATACCCTGATGTGTCGGCCCTTTGGTTCTCTCGGGATTTAAAGGTTTCGGTCACGGATAATTTTCCGAAGAAATGAGGTGGTAGCTGAGTCAAAAAACAAACCCCGGCATGACCGGGGTTTATTCTTTTCATTGAGACGAGTGGTTATTTTTCTACTTCATATCCGGCCCGGCTCCAGGCGAGGAAACCGCCCGCCAGGGCGCGGACGTTCCAGAATCCGTGCCGTTGCAGGTAGGAGGCCGCGATGTTGGAGCGGTAGCCCGACGCGCAGTAGAGGATGTGGTGGTCATCCTCGGAGAGGTCGAACTTGCCGTCGAGAATGTCGGCCAGTGGGAACTTCACGGCTCCGGGGATGACGCCTCCTGCGGTCTCACCCGGTGTGCGCACGTCGATTAGGCTGACGGGCTTGTTCTCGGCCTGGCAGTTCTGGAGGTCCTGGGCGGAGTCGATGGACAGTTTCTCCACGGGACGGCCGCTGTAGACCCACGACTGGATGCCGCCGGTCAGGTAGCCGAAGATGTTGTCGTATCCGATACGATGGAGTTCGATACACATGCGATCGTAGTCTTCCTTGGACTCGACCACCAGCAGGAGGTCCGCCTTGGGGTCCACGACCATGCCCACCCAGTTGGCCAGGCTGGGTTCGAACCCGATGTTGATGGAACCGGGGATGTGGTATCCGGCAAAGGCGGCGGCGTCGCGTACGTCGATGACTGCGGCTCCGTCGAGCATCCGTTCCTCAAAACGCGCAGGCTCCATGGCTCTGTCCAGAGGGCAGCGCTCCAGCAGGGGCGCACCGCCCGCGTTGGTGGAGATGATGTGCGTGAAGGATTTGGGGCGTGCCGGGAAATTCTGGCTCATGGCCAGGTGGAACGACTCGTAAGAATCGAAACCGAGCATGGGATTGTGGCGGCGCTCGAACCCGAGGGTGGAGCTGGGCTTGGAACTCATGCCACGCCCGCAGAGGGAGCCCGCACCGTGGGCCGGAAAGACCTCCAGGCTGTCGGGATATTTCTGGAATTTGATGTAGAGCGTGTTGTAGAGGTTGTCGATCTGCTCATCGAGCTTGGCGTCACCCACCAAGTCGGGCCGTCCGATGTCGCCTACGAACAGCACGTCGCCGGTGAGGATCATCCACGGCTCGTCGCCGCGGGTGAAATCCGTGACCAGCAGGGAGAGGGCGTCGGGCGTGTGGCCGGGCGTGTGCAGGACCTCAAGTCCGGCGTTGCCCACCACCAGTTTTTGGCCTTCCTTGAGGGGAGTGAAGTCATAGCTTACCGGCGAGGTCTCGTAGACCATGATGTCGCATCCGGTCAGTGATTTGAGTTCGTGTGTGCCGGAAACGTGGTCCGCGTGGACGTGGGTATCGATAACATGGGTGATTTTCATGCCTTCTTCACGAGAGATATCCAGGTAGTCCTGTACGTCCCGCTTGGGGTCGACGACAACCATTTCGCGTGCGGCCGGACAGCCGATGACGTAGGAAAAGCAGCCGAGGCCGGGAGTGGTGATCTGCTTGAAATACATTGTGGCTCCTTATGTTCAGTCAGGTATGAGTACATGTCACAATATGTATTCGGATATTTTTGTGCAACCGCCTCGCATTCTTTTTTAGGAATTATTTACCAAAATCATCTGGAGGGCGACAGTTTCAACTCCGGCCGAAGTTGGTAAGACGCCAGGACAACAGGATGTGCTGCAGCCTCCCAGCTGGGAAGTTGCCGGGGGTTGCTCTCATGGCGCGCATGCCGTGGATGAGGCGGTTGCTACTGTTCCAGCCCTTTGGCCGCTTCGCGGCACTGTTCGGCAAAGTCCGTGAGGACCGTTGCCGCGCTTTGGAATGCGGCTAGCTTGGCATCCGGATCGTCCAGTACTCTTCGGTAGCTCCATTGAGCCAGATAGAAAAGTTCGGAAGGCTGGCCGCCTGGGCAGCGTGCTCCAAGGGTGGAGATGATTTCCTGCCGAATGTGTTCCCGCTGCTGAATGGCTTGCTTCAGGCGTGTGCTCGCTTCGCCTGTGGCCTTGCCGTCGGCCATGGCGTCCTGCAAACGTCCGTTGGCCCGTTCCACGGCTCGGGCTGCCTGAAGATAACGGCCCGCCAACTGGGTAATGTCGGGGTTGTCAGCTATGGCTGTGAAGACGCAGGCGGCACGGTCGATGCGCACGGCGTTGAGACGAAGCATGGCCGCGATCTCGGCTGGTTCCAGCGTTCGCCTCTCCTTGCCGTCCCTGACCGAGTAGACGCGTTCATCGGTCGCGGCGGTGTCTTTCAAGTGGGCCAGGAACGCCGGGGCATAGAGTTTATAGAGCATGGAGATGGCTTCTGGGGTGAAGGCGTAGTCGAGCACGGACCGGCGTGCGGCGCGGATATCGTCGATACGGACGTTGAATCCGCTCAGTTCACGTCCGAAATACACGTTGAGTGCCTTGGCGGAGGCCAGGGTGGCGGGTTTGCCGGTCATGTCCTGGGGGACGAATCGCTGCAGCATGAAGTCGGCCAGGGCTTCCACGAAGGTGAGGGTGACGACCTTGTCCTCCTTGATCTCGATGACCTTAGTCTGCTTTTCGGGCTGTATGGCCGGAGCGGGTTCGGCCACGGGCTTCGTGGCGTTGCGCGCTTCCATCTCCGCCGAGTCGTAGTTGGGCGTGGCATTTTGCTCATGGCCAACCCAGGCCGGAGGCTGTGCAGTTTCACCGGGCGGGCTCACTTCGCGGCGAAGTTCGCCCTGACCGGAATCAGGCGACTTGGAAACGAGGAAATAGGCGCCGACAGCCAGGAGCAGGGCGCACACCACGAGGATGGCAGCGGTAATGTTGCGATTCATTTGGCCTCCGATGGTCTGATGAATAACAGGTTATTCTTCCGGTTTCCAGGCGTATTGATTTTCTTCGTCCGCATTGGCGCAGGTGATATTCAGGCTCCTTAGCCTGGACCAGTAAATGGTCCCCTTGGCCGCCTGTTCGCACATCTGGCGCATACGGGAGTAGTAGTCCAGCAGGGCCACCATTCTGTCGATTTCCAGGTCGCCTTTGGCGCCGACCAGCAACAACTCCTCTTTCAGATCCTGGTAGTGGTCGTGAAGGTTGAGTAACATGCTGTCCAGGTCCTCAAACTCTTCGGCGCAGGGCGTGTGCGCCACGTTCAGAATGTCCCTGACGTTGCGCCGGAAGGCGTGGGCCACGCTCTTGGCCGGTTCCTGCAGGGAGAGGTCCAGGAGGGGGTGCCCTTTGAAGACTTCGTTGATGACGTTCAGGGTCTTGCGGTAGTACTGGATTACCCTTAGCGCTCTTGGCAGTCGGGTCGCCACCTGGTCGGGAAGATCCATGTGCTGCATCTTGACGCAGAAGGCACGTATGTGTCCTGTCAGCTCATCGATGGACGCCCTGTTTCGAATGAAATCCCTGTGGCGAAACTTGGAGGAAAGGGCTTCCTGGCACGTCTGCCGGGTCATTTCGCCCAGCCGTCCCAATTCCATGAACAAGGCGTCCATGGCCAGGGTCGGGGCGTTGAGGACGTTCTTGTCCAGATAAACCGGTTTACCCAGCTGTTCGAATTCCTTGCCGATATGCTCATTGAGAAAAGTAACCAGCCTGCGGGTGAAGGGAAGGAAAATCACCACGCCGAGGAGATTGAAGGCGGTGTGGAAAACGGCAAGGCCCGTTGCCGCATGAGTCGGACCGCTCATGGCCGGGATGGCATCGGCTATCCGGAGAAAGATCGGGATCAGGAATAGCGCCACCAATCCAGTGGCGCCGTTGAAGAGTACATGGGCTGCGGCCACCTTTTTGGCGTTGTAGGTTGCGCCGATGACGGAGAGGCCAGCCGTGGTCGTGGTGCCGATGTTGGTCCCGATGACCGCTGCCGCCGCACTCTCCAGGGTCACCACTCCGGTCATGGCCGCCGTGAGCACCAGGGCCATGGCTGCGCTGGAACTCTGCATGACCAGGGTCAGGGCGAAGCCGATGAGCACGAAGAGGACGAGGCCGGGAAAGCCGCCGATGTTGAAGGCCGATAAATCGATGACCGCTTCCACGCTTTTGAAGGCGTTCTGGAGGACTTCGATGCCAAGAAAAAAAAGACCGAAGCCCGTCAGGGCGTCACCGATGTGTTTCCATCGGGAATCGCCGCCGGTCAGGCGGAGAATCGCACCCACACCGATCATGGGCAGGGCGAGCGCCTTTATTTTCACGTTGACGCCAACGGCGCTGACAATCCAGCCCGTGACCGTGGTGCCGATGTTTGCGCCGTAGATGACGCCAACGGATTGCGGCAGGTTCATTAGCCCTGCGTTGACGAAGCCGATGACGGCTACGGTGATGGCGCTGGAGGACTGGACCAGTGCGGTGATCATGAAACCCGAGAACAGTCCGCGCAACGGCGTTTTGGTCCATTTGCCGAGGATTTGCCGCAAGGCTGGGCCGGCGGCGTTCCGCAGCCCTTTGGTCATCATGTGCATGCCCAGCAGGAACAGGCCGAGGCCGCCGAAGAGTCCCGAGAGAATGGCGAAGGTCATGATTCGGTCCGGCAGGAGAACCGCTGGTCGGCGGAGAAAAGTATATAAAGTAATGATTCAAGCATAGCGCGTGGAGATATCACCGTTTTTTGAGACCTGTGTCAATCCAGGGTTTGGCGATACCGCTTGAGCCCGATCATGATCACGATTGCCCAGAAGGTGAGGATGGGCCAGACGTGGGGCAGGGATTCGGCCAGCCCGTTGCCCTTGAGCAGGATGCCCCTGACAAGCCGGAGGTAGTGGGTCAGGGGCAGGGCCGAACCGATGATCTGAGCCCATTGGGGCATGCCACGGAAGGGGAACATGAACCCGGAGAGGAGGAGCGAGGGCAGGAAGAAGAAAATGGACATCTGTACCGCCTGGAGCTGGTTGCATGCCACGGTGGAGACGGTCACCCCCACGGAAAGATTGGCGCCGATAAAGACCAGGGAGAGCACGAAGGCCATGGGCACACTGCCGTGCATTGGCACCCCGAAGAGGAACCTCGCGGCCACGGTGATCAGCGTCATCTGGATGTAGCCGACCAGGATGTAGGGAATGATCTTGCCCAGCATGACCTCCAGAGGGCGGATGGGGGTGGACAGGAGATGCTCCATGGTCCCTCGTTCCGATTCCCTGGTGATGGCCAGTGAGGTGATCATGACCAGGGTCAGCGTCAGGATAACACCCATGAGGCCTGGAACGATGTTGTACTGGGTTTCTCCCTCAGGGTTGTATTCGTTGTGGATGCGGATATCCACGGGGGAAGCTCCCTGGTTCAGTACGGCGTTGGGACCCTTCAGCTCCTTTTCCAGGGCACGGCGGACGATCTCCGGGAAGGAGGCGACCGCGAGCCCCGTCGCCGTTGGATCGGTGGCGTCGGCTTCGAGCAGGAGCACGGGACGCTCCCCGCGCAGCAGGTCGCGCTCGAAGCTCTGGGGGATGGTCAGAACGAACTGGACCCGTCCCTCGCGCAGGAGGTAGGCGGCATCCTCGCGCGTCTTGGGGGAGTTGGTGAAATCGAAGAATGTGCTGGTCTGCATTGCCGCCACAATGGCCCGGGAGCAGGGCGTGTTGTCTCCTGACAGGACTGCCGTGGGCAGGTGGCGGGGGTCCGAGTTGATTGCGTATCCGAACAGGATGAGCTGGAGAAGCGGGATGCCGATCATCATGGCGAAGGTCAGGCGGTCGCGGCGCATCTGCACGAACTCCTTGCCGACCATGGCTCGAAAGCGTTTCAGGGAGAACCTGGTCATACCAGACCATCCCTGCTTTGCTGCATAAGGTCGATGAACACTTCTTCCAGGCTGGTGTCTATCTCGGACCAGGCATAGGGCTGACGCATGAAGGGGGAGATGTCTTCACGCAGTAAAGCCGGGTCGCGTCCACTGACGTGCAGGGTGTTGCCGAAGGCCACCACCTGATCAACGCCGGTCAGGGCCTTCAGGGTGGAGGAAAGCTCATGCAGTGCTCCGTCTCTTTCGGCAGCGCTTACGGACCAGGTGGTCAGCTTCGCAGCCTGAATCATTTCCTCCAGGGTGCCGGAGGCGAGCAGGTTGCCGTAGGCGATGTAGGCCAGCCGGTGGCAACGTTCGGCCTCGTCCATGTAATGTGTGGAAATAAGCGCGGTGATGCCCTGTGACGCCAGCGTGTGCACCTGGTCCCAGAAGTCGCGCCGCGCACCTGGGTCCACACCCGCCGTGGGCTCGTCCAGGAGCAGCAGCCTGGGGGAGTGCAGGGTGCAGGCGCCCAGTGAGAGGCGTTGTTTCCAACCGCCCGACAACGATCCGGCCAATTGTTTTTCGAATGGCCCGAGGCCCATGCGTTCGATACACTCTTTGACTACTTTGCCGGGGGCTTCCAGCCCGAAGACGCGGGCCGTGAAATCGAGGTTTTCCCTGACGGTCAGGTCCTCGTAGAGACTGAATTTTTGTGTCATGTAGCCCACGTGGGGCTTGATCTTGTCGGACTCGTTTACCACGTCGAATCCGAGGCAGGAGCCGGACCCGGAGTCGGGTTTCAGCAGGCCGCAAAGCATACGGATGGAGGTGGTCTTGCCCGAGCCGTTGGGACCGAGGAAACCGTAGATCTCGCCTCGCTTGATTTCCATGTTCAGGTTGTTGACCACAGTCTTGGGCCCGAAGGATTTGGTCAGGCCGTGGACGTCGATAATGGTTTCTGCGGTCATGGCGCGGTTCCGTGCGGTCAGGGGGCGAGTTCGGGTGCGGTCACGTCAACGGGCTGGCCAGGGTGGAGGCCCGAGGCTTCAGCCGGAGCGGGCCTGGCTTTGAGCATGAACACCAGTTTGGCCCGACTCTCGCTGGAGTAGATAACGGGCGGTGTGTACTCGGCAGAAGGAGAAATATAGTAGATGTGGGCAGGTACGGGCGTTTCCCTGCCGTCCATGGTCACACTCACCTCTTGGTCGGTCTTCAGCCTGCTCACCACATTCTGTGGCACATAGAAACGGATTTCCACGTTTTCCGGCGGAAGCAGAGACACGACCGGCTTGGACGCGGCCACCCATTCGCCGGGACGATAGTAGGTGTCGAAGACGAAACCGGCCGCAGGGGCGGTCCGCTGTTTCTGGTCCAGGTTCCATTGGGCCTGCTTCAGCTTGGCTTCGGCCTGGAGCACCTGGGCCGTTGCCGCTCGGATCTCGTCGCTTCGCGCACCCAGGCGGGCAGTGGTCAGCTCCGCCCCGATCTGCCGGACAAGCTGCGCCTTCTGTTCGTAATCGCTACGTGTCCGGTCCAGCTCCTCCTGGGAAATGGTCTGCTCCTCAATGAGCTTGAGTCGTCGTTCGAATTCAATTTTGGCCAGGTTGGCCGAGGCTTTGGCCTGCCTGAGCTGGGCCTGGATAGAGGCTATTTCGGATGGCCTCTGGCCTTTTTCGAGGTTGGCGAGGTTGTCCTGCGCCTGTTGCAGGCTATGGCGCGCTTCTTCCACGGCGGCCAGTTCAAATTTTCGGTCAAGGGTGAAGAGCAGGGCGTCCCGGGCAATGGATTGCCCGCGCTGGACCATGAGACGTTCGAGCGTTCCGCCTATGGCCGGGGAAACGTAGACGTATTCACCTTCTACATAACCCTGGAAGCGATTCTCCGGCGAATCGGAGCAGGCCGCCAGGGCGATCAGAAGGAAAAACGGCAAAAGGATTCTTCTACATATTCTCATGGACGTACTACTTTTTTGATAACAGTACGTCAGCTTTGAGAATATGACAATGCCCGGTGATAAATGCTGGTTAGGGCCGGCCTGTTGAAAAGAGGGGGAGCGATCTAGCTGAAGTAGCGGTTTTTGTCCTCGCGTTCCTTGGCCAGGTCGAAATCGATATTGATATTGGGCCGCTCATGGGGCTTTCTCTTGCTGTTCACGGCATACAAGATGAAGCCGACGGCGGCTACGCAACCAACAATGATTGATGTTATCAGAATAGTATCCATAATGAGGATTTTTACTCCAAACGCTTGCCTCGGGCAAGGTAAATTTCGACAGAAAACCCAACTTTCGGAATTGGCTGGAGAAACGGATGGTTGCGATAAAATCTTTTGATTCAGGGGTGTTGAGTAACTCGTCAGAGTCGGGAAATTCTCCCGGAACAGAAGGGTGTTCCTCCTTGGACAGGAGGTGGCATAAAATCGTTGGAGAGCGTGAAAAGGGCGGCTAACCGGCGGGAATTCCGAAGAGGGTGACCAGGGCACAGACGGCCGCGAGGCTGCCGAACATGACCGCCTTTCGCCTGGAGAACTCCACGGCGCGGGAGGAGCGCATGACCAGGAGGGCTACCACGCACTGCAAGGCGTAGAAGAGGGCGAAGGCTCGGGAGGCGTAGCTGATGATCTGGTACACGTCCGTGAGCCAGGTCAGGGCGATGGCCAGGGACGAGACGAGGAGGTAAGCGTATTTGGCCGGAACTCGTTTGGTCATGATCGCCTCCATCAGGCCTGAACAGCCTGCGTCGTCCGCTGTGGCCGCCGAGAACTGGCTGCCGATGGCCGTGATGGTGATCAGCGCGGGCAGGATAGGCGCGACCGCGCCGGAAAGGGTGACGATGGCAGTGATGCCGTCCTGAGCCGCACCGCTTACCCCGTTCATGATCACTGCCATCATGGCGATGAAGACCAGGTAGATTCCGGCGGAGATGAGTTGTGCCTGGCGCATTGTGCGGATGCGCTCCTCCTTGGAGTGCTCTGCCCCAAGAAAACGGGAGGTTTCAAATCCCTGAACGACGATGAGCAGGCCCATGAGGATACGCAGGATGTGGAATTTGTCTTTCGGTAAGGGCATTTGCCCGAGTTGCCAGGTGCCTTCGGTCAGATGCGCCGCGTTATGATAGACAAGGCCGGTCACCAGGGCTGCGATCATGGCCAGGTTGAAGCCGACCACGATGCGTTCCACTTTTTCGATTCCCTTCAGGCCGCGCGAAGTGCCGATGATGCCGATCCCGGCAAGGATAAGAGTCACCAGCGTCTTGCCGATCCAAGCACTGGTGAGGGATAGAGGTTGGAGGGCGAAGCTGGCCAATAGTTGCAGGTAATAGGAGACGGATACGCAATAGGCTCCGGCCAGTGCGTAATGGGATATTTTTTCCAAAACATCCGCAGCTTCATCCACCTTGACCCGGCATGCCGCATTCCAGTGGCCTACGTGCGCCTTGTGTTCGTCCCGGCAGGAGTCTTCGGGGGCGTGTTTCTCGAAAATGTCCTCGCCGTAGCGGATATTGAAGCGCACAACCGATCCCACGGCATAGGCGAGGGCGAGCAATCCGGCCATGGCGAACACCGCATAGTTGCCCACGTTTGCGTAGAGCAGGGGGGCGCAGACCAGGAAGCCGCTGCCCATGATCGAAGCCAGGGGCGTGACCGTGGCCCGCCAGGCGGAGGAGTCGGTCAGGGGACGGTAGAAAAGGAGCAGGGAACCCACCGAAAGTGCGGTTACGACAACAATGATGCTGGGTATGGGAAATGTCGGCAAGATGCCCCCGTTGCTACAGATTCCGGCCTCACTCCATAAGGAGGGGGCCGGTCTGGTTTACGTCCTCGATGGGAAGCTCCATCGGCGGCAATGATTCATTTCCTAGGGGGGAATGTCAAACCGGATCAGGGAATATAGTGCGGTAAAAAAAGAAAAACCCCTTACGATTTATCGTAAGGGGTTGTACTTTCTTTGGCTCCCCAGCACGGACTTGAACCGCGAACCTAGTGATTAACAGTCACCCGCTCTGCCGATTGAGCTACTGGGGAACATTTGCCGTCGAAGCGAAAGAGGGTTTAAACAAATCGAATGTGGCGGTCAAGAAAAAAAATTGACTTTTTTCATATTTCGCCTTCTTGATGAAACCGGATGTTAAAGGGGCCATTTTCTTGACTGGAAGCGTTATTTGGCTTACGCATTCAACGTCTCTTGCATTTTTCTAGACTTCTCAAGGGACAGGGAAAAATACATTGTCACAAGATAAGAAAAAAAATAAGAAAATCAAGCTTGCAACGAAGTCGCCTTACGCGGCCAAGTTTATGCCCATGCTCGAGGCCCTTCAGGCCAAGGACGAGTTGAACCCCGTCATTAAGACCCGTGTGGAAAAAGCGTGCGGTCTTTTGGACGAGAATATTCATCTTTACCCCAACGACTTCAAACGCGACACCGAGATCAAGGAGATCTGGGATCGCTTTGATGAAGTTGACGGTGATGCCCTTGAATCCTGCGGCGAACGGTTCGCCATTGCCGGACGGGTGGTTTCCTACCGCTCCTTCGGCAAGGTAACCTTTTTCCATGTTCAGGACCGGAGCGCCAGAATCCAGGTTTACGCCGCCCGCGACGAGTTGGGCGAGGAAGCCTATAAACGTTTTAAGAAGACGGACATCGGCGACATCGTCGGTATTGTCGGCGGCTTGTTCCGGACCAAGACCGGAGAGCTGACCGTCAAGACCTGCGAATTCAAGCTGGTGACGAAATCCATGCGACCGCTGCCTGAGAAGTACCACGGCCTGAAGGACGTGGAGACTCGCTATCGCCAGCGTTACGTGGATCTCATCGTCACGCCCCGCACCAAGGAGATCTTCAAGATCAGGACGGGCGTGGTACGCGAGCTGCGTAACTTCCTGGACGAGAAGGGCTTCATGGAAGTGGAAACGCCCATGATGCAGGCCATCCCGGGCGGCGCCACGGCAAAGCCTTTCGAGACGCACCACAACGCTTTGGACATGAAGCTCTACATGCGCATTGCGCCCGAGCTCTACCTCAAGCGTCTGCTGGTGGGCGGTTTCGAGCGTGTTTACGAGATCAATCGCAACTTCCGCAACGAAGGCATCTCCACCCAGCACAATCCGGAATTCACCATGCTGGAGTTCTACTGGGCGTATGCGAACTTCGAGGACCTCATGGACCTGACCGAGGAGATGTTTTCGCGCATCGCCGTGAAGGTCACGGGATCGTCCGTGGTGGAATACCAGGGCGATAAGATCGACCTCTCCGTCGGGGCCTGGACGCGCATGCCGTTCCATGAGTCCCTGGAAAAGATCGGCGGGGTTTCCCCCGAAGTCTACACCGACTATGAGCAGTGCAAGGCGCTGGTCAAGGAAAAGGGCGAGAAGGTCGTTGAAGGGGAGAAGCTGGGTAAGCTGCAGGCCAAGCTTTTCGATCTGCTGGTCGAGCCCAAGCTGGTGCAGCCGCATTTCATCTATCATTACCCGACGGACATCTCTCCCCTGTCCCGCAGGAATGAGGAGAACCCCGACATCACGGACCGTTTTGAGCTTTTCATGACGGGACGAGAAATGGCGAACGCCTTCTCAGAACTCAATGATCCCGCGGACCAGAGGGCCCGTTTCGAGGATCAGGTTGCGGAGAAGGAAGCCGGAGACGAAGAGGCCCACTTCATGGATGAAGATTACGTTCGCGCGCTCGAATACGGCATGCCGCCTGCGGCGGGCCAGGGCGTAGGCATCGACCGTTTGGTCATGCTGCTGACGGACAGTGCCTCCATCCGGGAAGTCATCCTGTTCCCGCTACTCAGACCGGAGGTTGGGTAAGGCGCAGCCGCCCACTAAAAGAATCCGTTTATGCGATTCGAATCGTTCGTAGCCCTGCGATACCTGTTCGCTCTGCGCAAGCAGTCGTTCATATCCGTCATTTCGCTGTTCGCAGTGTGCGGCGTGGCCATCGGCGTGGGTGCGTTGATTGTGGTCATCGGGGTCATGAATGGGTTTTCCTATGATCTCCGAGAGAAGATCCTCGGGGTGAATGCGCACATACTGGTCACTTCGGTCAGGGGCGGTATCAGTGATTACCGTGAGATGGCCGAGGAAGCGAGCCAGGTTGAGGGTGTGACCGGCGTGACACCGTTCATTTATTCCGAAGTGATGCTCTCCACCCGCAATGGGGTGAAGGGCGTCGTTCTTCGAGGCATTGACCCCGCATCCTCCAAGTCAGTTCTGAGCCTGTCCAAGGACATGATCAGCGGTGACGTGGCGAACCTTGAGGTTGGTGGAGATGCCCCTGGTATCATCGTCGGGTCGGAACTGGCCAAGCGGCTGGGCCTGACTCAGGGGTCGCAGGTGAACCTGCTTTCTCCGGCGGGCCGCTCAGGATCGGCTGGATTCACGCCAAAGGTCCGCAGGTTTGTCGTGGCGGGTGTCTTTCGCACCGGTATGTTCGAGTACGATTCGACACTTGGTTACGTGACCATCCCTGCGGCGCGTCAACTGCTCGGGTTCAAGGGAGATGTTGTTTCCGGCCTGGAGATCAGCGTGGATGACGTCTACAACGTGAAGAGCATATCCACGGCACTCAAGGACAAGATCGGTTCCTTTACAGTGTACGTACGCAACTGGCAGGACATGAACGCCAATCTTTTTGCCGCGTTGGAACTGGAAAAAACCGCCATGTTCATCATCCTGGCAATGATCGTGCTGGTGGGGTCTTTCTCCATTGTCACAACCTTGGTCATGCTGGTAATACAGAAAACCAAGGATATTGCGGTGCTCATGTCCATCGGTGCTGATAATAAAAGCATTCGGCGCATTTTCATGCTGCAGGGGACATTCATCGGGTTGGCAGGGACGTTTATCGGATTCTTGATCGGTGTGCCGGTAAGTTTGCTGCTGAAGAAATATCAGTTCATCAAGTTGCCGAGCAACGTTTATCCGGTGGATTACCTGCCTGTGCGGCTGGAGTCGATAGATCTGGCGGCCATTGGTTGTGCGGCATTTTTATTGTGTTTCTTGGCGACCATTTACCCGGCGCGCCGGGCTGCGGCACTGAGCCCCAGCGACGCCTTGCGTTATGAGTAAAGAACCTTTATACCGCTTGGTCGCCGTGGAGAAGGAGTTCGAAGGCCCTACTGAGGCTGTTCGTGTCCTTCGCAAGATAGATTTGACAATTGAGCGGGGGGAATCCCTGGCCGTGCTGGGAGCGTCCGGTTCGGGCAAGACGACTCTGCTGCACATGCTCGGTACGCTGGACGAGGCTTCGGCCGGAAAAATTTTTTTGAACGGCGTTGATCTCTCCTCTTTGGACAACCGTCAGCGGGCAAGGGTACGGAATCGCGACATTGGATTCGTGTTTCAGTTCCATCACCTGCTGCCGGAGTTCTCCACCTTGGAGAACGTAGCCATGCCTGCCTTTATTTCGGGCATGGGAAGGAGCGAGGGGTTGCGGTTGGCCAAGGAAGCATTGGACATGGTTGGCCTTGCGCACAGACTTGAGCACAAGGTCACGACACTGTCCGGGGGAGAGCGGCAACGGGCCGCCATCGCGAGGGCCATTTTGCTCAGGCCCAAGGTGCTTCTGGCTGACGAACCCACGGGAAACCTGGATGAAGACAACGGCACAAGGATAGGTGACTTGTTGGTTTCTCTTAATAATGAATTGGGTATGACATTTGTTGTCGTCACGCATAATCCCGAACTCGCCGGCATGATGCACCGGCGTGTGGAATTGCGCTTAGGAGAACTCTATGCTCAGTAGTCGTTTTCGCAGTTTGGTGATCCCTGCCATCGCCGTTCTCATGATTGTACTCATGGTCGGTGGCCCGGTTCGCGCCGCAGAAAAGGTCACGCAGGACGTGAAGGTCGCGGTGCTACCTTTCGAGATCAACGCGGGCGAAGATCTTTCCTATCTCAAGGACAGCCTGCCCGAACTGCTGGGCGACCGCCTGCGCGAGGCCGGTTTCGAGGTGGTGGACAATGCGGAAGTGACCCGTCTGATCGAGGAAAAGGGCATCACCTCCATCACGACGAATACGGCACGGCAGCTCGGACTGCTCGCCGGAGCTGGTTTTACCGTTTACGGTTCGCTGAACCAGATCGGCGATGACCTCACACTGGATGCACGCCTGGTTGATTCTTTCCAGTCCACAACCGGCAAGAAGATTTCCGTGACCGAGCAAGGGTTGATTAACCTTCTGCCCGCCGTGGACGGCCTAGTGGACCGGATGAAGATGGATCTGCTCAGGCTCGATGTCATCGCAGAAGTTGACGTGGAAGGCACTCAGGTCCTGGACAAGGACGTGGTTCTCATGCGTCTGACCTTGCAGAAGGGTGACATGCTCTCCGCCAAGGCAGTTAATACGGCACTCAAGAATATTTATGATCTCGGTTACTTCGATGACGTTGAGGTCAAAGTGGATACTGTCCCCGAGGGCAAGAAGATCGTCTTCGTGGTCAAAGAGAAACCGCGTATCCAGGCCCTCGGTGTTCGTGGCTCCGACGCCATTGATTCCGAAGACATCATGGAAGCGATTTCCACGAAGAAGGGCGGTCTCGTCAACCCCAAGGTTCTCGCCGATGATATCCGTGTCATCCGCGAGATGTACCGCAAGGACGGCTACTACAAAGCCAAGGTAACCCATGAGATAGAGGATACCGGAACCGGCGTGGCGCGACTGACCTTTGTCATCGACGAGGGCCCCAAGCTGTATATCGAGCAGGTGGTTATAGACGGTGCCAAGCAGATGGATCCGGATGATATTAAGGACGTTCTGGCGCTCAAGGAACGCGGGATGTTCTCGTTCTTCTCCAATAGCGGCGTGCTCAAGGAAGAACTTCTTGACCGTGATGCGGCCGCCATTCAGGCCTTCTACCAGAGCAAGGGATTTATCGACGTCAAGGTCGGCCGTCCTGAGGTGGAAATCAATGATGACGGCATCAAGGTCATCTACCAGGTATGGGAAGGCGAACGGTACAAGATGGGGGAAACCCTGTTCAAGGGCGATCTTATCGACGACAGGAATCGCTTGTTGTCCGTAACTTCGATCGATTCGCTCAAGGAAGAGGACGAATATTTCGACAGGACAATGCTGAAACGTGACGTGGATGCCTTGACCAACCATTACAACAATTATGGTTACGCCTACGCGGATGTGCAGGTAAACCTCAAAGATGATTCTGAAAAAAGGATTGTCGATGTCGTCTATACCATTACCAAGCATCAGCGTGTCCATATCCGTCGGGTCCTTATCGAGGGCAATTCGATCACTCGCGACAACGTTATTCTGCGCGAAATGCGTCTTGCCGACGGCGATATGTTCAGTGGCAGCAAGCTCAAGCGTTCCCACGCCAGGCTGACCAACCTGGATTACTTTGAAAAGATCGACATCTCTCCGGTTCCCACTGGTAATCCCGAAGAGATGGACCTCATGGTCAAGGTAAAGGACAAGTCCACGGGAAGAATCGGCGGTGGCATCGGCTATTCCACCTATGAGAATGTCTATCTGGCTGCCAACATCACCGAGGCGAACCTGTTCGGCAAAGGATATAACCTATCCCTCAATGCCGCATTCAGCAGCGTTAAGACGTCCTTTACATTGTCATTCAGGAATCCGCACATTAATGATACCGATGTTGGATTCAGTACTGAGGTGCACCGCAGGGCAACGGAGTACAGTACTTATGACAAGTCTTCCACTGGCGGCAGCATGTCCTTTAGCTATCCTGTTGGCGAATATTCATCTTTGGCTTGGGGCTATACCGGAGACTATTATGTCATCAGCGATGTTGATGACGATGCTTCCGACACTGTCAAGGATGATAAAGGATCGCATTTCCTGAGTCAGCTATCCGGTTCTTTCAGTAGGGATACCAGGGATTCCTTCCGGAATACGACGACTGGAACAAGGACTGCTCTGGGTATTCAGTTCGGTGGTGGACCGCTGGCTGGTACGGATGACTTCGTCAAGTATACCGGCGAATTCGGCTGGTGGACACCGATCTTTGAAGAGGTTGTTTTCCATTCCAAGTTCTGGGCCGGATTCCTGCACAAGAACTTTGGTGGAGACACGGTGCCCACCGACCAGCGTTTCGAGCTTGGTGGTATCAGTACTGTGCGTGGTTATTCGAATTATGCCATCACGCCGCTGGATTCGGATGATTCCTCCGAAGGTGGTACCAAGGCGTTTTATACGAACTTGGAGTTCAAGCGGCTGTTGAGCAAGGAATACGGCATCAGTTCGCTGCTCTTCTTTGATGCAGGTAACTCCTGGAAGGAAGATGAAATGATATTCTCTTCCCCGACCCGAAAGGGGACGAGCCCCAGCTTCGGTCTTTACAAAAGTGTGGGCGCAGGTATCAATTGGTATTCCCCAATGGGGCCGATCGGTTTCGTGTACGGCTACGGTATGGACAGGATCGGTACCAGCGGACGTCACAAGATCGAGTTCCTGATGGGACAGCAATTTTAAGCGCAGTCAATCTCAAGGAGAAGTGATATGAAAAAAGCATTGTTTATGGCCGTTGTCTTTACGTTGGTTCTTTCCGCCACCGCCTATGCGGAGCCTAAAATCGGCATCGTCAACATCCAGGCGGCTGTTCTTAATTCCGATTACGGCAAGGAAATCGCCAAATCGATGCAGCAAAAGTTCGAGCCCATGCAAAAGGAGCTTGAAAAAGAAGCAGCAGAAATTAAAAAATTGGAAGACGAACTGAAGAATCAGAATGTGGCGCTCAAGCTGGAAGCCCGCCAGGATCGCCAGCGCGAGTTCCGTCGCAAGATTCGTGATCATCAGGACAGCCTGGTCGCTTTCCGCCAGAAGGTGCAGGCCGAGTCCGAGAAGCAGCGCCAGCCCATCCTTGAGAGGGTGATCAAGGTGATCGACGAGTATGGCAAGTCCAATGGCTACACCGTCATCATCGAATCGACCAATAACATTGTGTACGCCGCTGATGGCGTGGACGTGACCAAGGATATCGTCAACTCACTCAACAAGCTGAAGAAGGCTGGAAAGTAGTTTCCATGAAAATCATGCTGTCTGCCCTGGCTGAAAAGCTGGGGTTGGAATACACCGGGAGCGACCTGGAAATTACCGGCGTGAATACGCTGGAAAAGGCGCGTGAAGACGAGGTCTCCTTTCTTGTCAATCCCAAGTATGCTCCCCAACTGAGTGAAACCCGGGCCGGATGTGTTCTCACTTCCGGCCCGTACGTTGAAAAGGTCGAACGGGCCCTTGTCAGCGGCAACGTCTACATGGACTTGGCCAAGGTCGTTGAGATTTTTGCCGAGCCGCAGGGCTGCATGAGCGGGGTGAGCGAGCTTGCTTACGTCCACCCCGATGCCGTGGTGGATGAAAGCGCCACGATCTACCCCTTTGCCTTCATTGGCGCCGGGGCGGTCATCGGCGCGGGCACCCAGGTCTTCGCCGGGGCTTATGTCGGAGAGAAAACCTCGGTGGGAACCGGTTGCATTCTCTACCCCAACTGCGTCCTCATGGGCGGTTTGACCGTGGGGAACGATGTCATCATCCAACCGGGTGCGGTGCTCGGCGGAGACGGTTTCGGTTTTGCCCAGACTCCGATGGGCCATATGAAGATTCCGCAGATCGGAAACGTCACGGTGGAGGATCGCGTGGAAATCGGTTCCAATGCCGCCATCGATAGAGCCGCATTGGATTCCACTCGCATCGGCATGGGATCCAAGCTCGATAACCTGGTGCAGATTGGCCACAATGTCGAAATCGGACAGCACTGCCTGATAATCGGACAAGTCGGTGTTGGCGGCAGTACCAAGGTCGGCGATGGTGTTGTTCTCGCAGGACAGGTCGGTGTTGCCGACAATGCCGAGATCGGGGACGGCGCCATGATCGGTGCACAGTCCGGAGTAGCTGGCAAAGTCGCTCCCGGCAGCAAGATGGCTGGTTCGCCGGTAATGCCTGCTGGAACCTTTCTGAAGGCCTCGGGCGTTTGCATGCCCAAGCTCCCCGACCTGTTCAAGCGGGTCAAGAAACTCGAAAAAGAGCTTGAAGCGCTGAAACGGACCGTAACCAACGGGGATGAAGATGAGTAACGAACACGTACTGGACATTCGGAAGATCATGGAGATGCTTCCTCACAGATATCCGTTCCTGCTGGTGGATCGGGTGCTTGAATTCGAGTCCGGAGTCCGTTTGAAGGCGTACAAGAACGTCTCCATGAACGAAAATTATTTCCAGGGGCATTTTCCGGGCCTGCCCGTCATGCCTGGCGTGCTGCAACTGGAGGCCCTTGCCCAGGCGGGCGGAATTTTCGTCATGAACTCCGTCGAGGAGTCTCTGGGAGACAAGATTTTTCTTTTTACCGGGCTGAATAAGGTTAAATTCCGCCGCCCGGTGGTGCCTGGAGACCGGCTTGAGCTTAACGTCTTTTACGAGCGGCACAAGCTGAACATGTGGAAAATGCGCGGTGTAGCCGAGGTCGACGGACAGGTGACTGCCCAGGGCGAGTTCTCTGCCACCGTGGCCAATAAAGGGGATATGTAGTGGCTACTGACATACATCCGAGCGCGGTCATCGATCCCTCCGCCGAACTGGGAGCCGATGTTCGCATCGGACCCTACGTCGTTATCGGAGCGGATACCAAGATCGGCGACGGGACCTGGATTGAATCGCACGTTGTGATCAAGTCCTATACGGAGATGGGGAAAAACAATCA
Source organism: Pseudodesulfovibrio cashew (assembly GCF_009762795.1). NCBI lineage: Bacteria > Pseudomonadati > Thermodesulfobacteriota > Desulfovibrionia > Desulfovibrionales > Desulfovibrionaceae > Pseudodesulfovibrio > Pseudodesulfovibrio cashew. Next base: position 2,918,577 of record NZ_CP046400.1, read on the forward strand.
TATCCATCCTCATGCCGTTATCGGTGGAGAACCTCAGCATACTGCCTACAAGGGCGAAAAGACCTACACCCGTCTGGGTGATAATAACCAGATCCGCGAGTGCGTTACCATTCATCGAGGAACGGTGCAGGGCGCTCAGGAAACCGTGGTGGGATCCAACTGCATGCTGATGGCCTATGCCCATATTGCCCACGACTGTGTGGTCGGCGACAACGTGATCATGGCCAACTCGGTCAACCTGGCCGGACATGTCGAGGTGGGACGTAATGTCATCATCAGCGGCATGTCCGCGGTGCAGCAGTTCATCCGCATCGGCGAATATGCCTTCCTGGGGGGAGCCAGCGGGTACAAGCTTGACGTGCCGCCTTTCATGCTCGCCCATGGAGTACGTGGCATGCTGTTCGGCCCCAACCTCATCGGCCTTAAGCGCAATGGCTTCAGCACGGAAGCCTGCAAGGCGCTCAAAAAGGCGTACAAGATCATTTTCCGCTCTGGTCTGACCCGGGAAGAGGGCATGGCCCAGGCGGAAAAGGAACTGCCGGGCATCCCGGAAGTGGAGCGCCTCACGGCCTTCATTCGCGAGGCCAAGAAAGGAGTGACTCCCGATCACAAGCAGCGCAACTGCTCCGAGAGCCACGACGACTAATGAGTGAAGAAGCGACCACCATCGGCCTGATCGCCGGAGGACTCCAGTTTCCCATACTGGTGGCCAAGGGCGTCAAGGCGCACGGCGGCAGGCTGGTGGTGGCCGGATTCACCGGGCATACCAATATGGAGGTTGCCCGGTATGCCGATGTCTGGCAGGAGCTGAAACTCGGCAAGCTCGGCAAGCTCATTGATTATTTCAAATCCAACGGCGTGGAACGGATCATCATGGCCGGGACCATAGACAAACCCAAGGTCATGGATATCCGGCATTTGGACATGCGCGCCGTCAAACTCCTCTTCAAGCAGAAAAACAAGGGCGATTCCGCCATCCTCGGTACCCTGGCCAAGGAAATGGAGCGGGAGGGGATGCCTGTCATTCCTGCCCATGAATACCTTCCGGAACTACTCACGCCAGAAGGCGTCATGACTCGCCGGCAACCGGATGAGCGGGAATGGGAGGATCTTTCCTACTCTTGGAAGATCGCCAAGGAACTCGGTCGGATGGATATCGGCCAGTGTCTGGTTTCCCGCGAGGGTATCGTCTCCGCCGTGGAGGCGTTGGAGGGCACTGACGCCACCATCCGTCGCGGGTGTGAACTCGGCGGCAAGGGGTGTGTGGTGGTCAAGGTCTTCAAGCCTGGACAACAGGAGCAGGTCGACCTGCCCAGCTTCGGTCTCGGCACATTGGAGATCATGGCCGAGGGCGGCGCCACATGCCTTGGGGTCGAGGCAGGGAAGAGCCTGTTCTTCGACCAGGAAGAGAGCATCGCTTTTGCCGACAAACACGGCATCTCCATCGTCGGCTTGACCAACGATCAATTCGAATCCTGATTCCCCTTTTTTGCGGCATTCTTCTCGCATCAATCTCCGCTTCTTGCCAAGCCGGAGGCGATGTGCGATTCCTCATTGGAGTTTTGCGAATTATCGTCCCAACCTATTAGGGGCGGATCAAGGATATACAGCAATGAAAACTTCTTTGAAATGCATGCCGTGTTTCATGCGTATGGCGCTCCACGAGGCCGAATTAGCTTGCCCGGGAGACGAGGAATTGCATCGCGAAATCATCGTCGAGTGGGGACGTCGCTTGGGCGAATATGACCTGGGAGACTCGCCTCCGGCCCTTGCTCGGCATCTTGCTGAACTGATTCGTGAGAAGACCGGGTGCGGCGATCTGTACCTGGAAGACAAGCGGCAGGCCAATGCGCGGGTGCAGCAACTGATGCCGGAACTCAGGGCCATGATCGAAGCAGAACGGGGCAAGGATGGGGGCGATCCCCTGAGCCTTGTCCTCGAAATGGCCGTGGTCGGCAATTATATTGATCGGGGCGTTGACATCGACGTGGATTGGGAGGCTGAGTTGGCCTGCGTTTCCCAATCCCTTGACCCTGAAATCATGGCCGGTCTCCAGTCGCGGCTTAAGAAAGGTGCAGATGTGCTCGTTCTCGGAGACAACACCGGGGAGATAGTACTCGACACTCTGTTGGTAGAAGAGTTGCAGCGGCTGGGCTGCCACGTCACCTACGCGGTCCGTTCCCATCCCGTCATCAACGACGCCACCATGGCAGATGCAGAAGCCGTAGGTCTCACCGCTTTGTGCGAGGTAGTGGAGAGCGGTGTGGACACTCCGGGCACCGTCATTGAGCGCTGTTTCCCGGATTTCGTAGAGCGCATGCGCCAGGCCGATGTCATCCTGAGCAAGGGCCAGGGCAATTTCGAGGCGTTGGAGGGTGTCTGGCCAGGGGTTTTCTGCGCCTTCAAGGTCAAATGTGAGCGTGTGGCTCGCGACGCGGGCCTGCCTCTGGGGAGTTCGGCATTGCACATTACCACAAATTCGTCCGTTTGTTCTTGCGAAATGGAGAAGTAACGTGCTCCGACGTGCTTGGATTATACTTGGTGAGATCACGGTTGCCCTCGTCATTGTGGCGGCCGCGATTCTTCTCTGGGCTTCCTGGTACGTGGATACGGACGAGTTCAAGGACAACTTCGTCAAGGTTGCCGAACAACTGACCGGCATGCCCGTGCTTCTACGTGGTGAGTTGAATGTCGCGGTGTATCCTGGCGTTTCGCTTGAGGTACTTGATCTTGCCGTGCTCGGTGACGAGAAGTTCGGCAGTGAACCGCTGATGGAGTTCGACACCCTGCGGGTGAGCGCCCGCCTGTTACCGCTGCTGTCAAAGCGCTTCGAGCTGCACTCCATCCTGGTCGAGGGCATGCGCATCAACATCCTCAAGTCTCCGGACGGCGAGCTCAATTGGCAGTCGGTGCTGGATCGGCAATCCAGGCTGGCATCGCTTCCCGAATCAGGAGGGGAGAGCGCTTCGGACATCACCCTAAGCGATTTGGAGGTCGTCAATGCATCGATTGCCTATCGGGACATGGCAGATAATCAGACAATCAGCCTGCAAGGTATAGCCATTCGAACCGGCGCCATCGAGGCAGGCCGTGACATACCCTTTTCCGCCACCAGCATGCTGACGTGGAAATTGCCTGGCATTAACGCCAGATTCGTGCTCAAGGGAATCATCGAGCCCGGAGGCGATGGGAAGGGATTCCAGCTTCGAGACGGCAATCTGTACGCTTCTGTGGGTGGAGCCTTTTTGCCAAAGGGGGCTAGTCCTGGCGAACTGTTGGCTAATGTGGACCTGGATTGGGAAAAGAAGAGGCTGGCCTTTGAGAACGTGACGCTTAGGCTGCTCGGCCTTCAGGGGGAAGGGGAAATCAGGTCAGGCAATTTGAACGAGGGAGTTCATTTTGACGGGCGACTCCACATCAAGCCATTCTCGCCTTCGTTTCTGGCCAGACGTTTTTTCCCGAACATTAGTTCCGAGGCCTTGAAGGGGCTTGGAACAGGCGAATTTTCAACAGTGTTCAGCGTGGATCAATCCGGCTTGGCACTGCAGGAAACAACGGTTTCCGTAGGCGAGACCGTCCTTACGGGTGAGCTGCGGATGCAGGACTACGCCAAGCCTGTATTTACGTTCGACGCCAAGGGCAATCGTGTCGATCTGGAACTTTTCCAATCCTTCTCCGCTTCTAACGCTCCTCTGGTCTGGGGAGATATCCCGTTGGACGCGCTCGCCGTATTTCGAGGAAGCGGCAGCCTGCGTTTGGGCCACCTGAAATTTCGGGGAAAGGCTTTTGAGAATGTCAGTCTCAAGGTCGGAGCACGGGATGAAGGGCTATCGTTCGAGCTTGAAGCCGGGACCGCGAAAGGCGACACATTCATGGCGCAGTCAGATTTTCTCGTAGATCGGAAGAAAGGCTCCCGGATTCCCACCTTGGGCGGTACATTGCGCCTGCGAGCGTCGACTGCGGAGCAGGGCGTCCCGTTTTTGTCCTTCTCTAGCCTCTCAACCACAGGTCCCGGCAAATTTGATGGTGATTTTTCTTTTGCCTCGGTTCCTTGTACCCCGGCGGGATTGGTCCGGGATATCCTCGCTTATGTCAAAACAGACGCAACTTTGTCTCTAGGGCCGGGAAATGGGACGTTCCGCCAGGAAAAAGTCACCCATTCGCTTCGCTATGCAGGATTGGAAGGCTCTTTCAAATTCGTTCCCCGAAAACAGGAATTGGGCGGCGTATTGAATTATGACGCGGATATCTCACTGCGAGGGAATGGTGAGGGACGAGTGGACAGCTTTTCCCTGTCGGCCCAGGGACCGCTGGCCTTTGCCATGGAGAGCGGTCATGCCGCCAGCTCCGGTTTGCAGTGCAAGGGCGGGGCGGCCGGCACTCTGTCGGGTAAACCCAGTCGAGTCAGTGCGAACGGGTTGATCTCATTCGATACGGCGAGGCGCTCCGTTGCCGCCCGCAACGTTAGGGCCAAGGTGCTGGAATCCTCCGTCGGTGGAGAGGTGCAGCTGAGCGACTGGAAGAGTTTGAAGGGCACTGGCAGGCTGGATGTGCCGGGTGCCAACGTTCGGCGCATGATCTATCTCCTGACGGATGTTCGGCTTCGGACCATGGATGTCAATGCCTTGGGAAAGGTGCGCTTATCGACGGATTTTTCATTTGATGACAAGCAGTTTCGTCTGGCCAATCTCAATGGTGATGTCGATGGCACCCCGTTCGAGGGGGTGGTGGATGGCAAGGGATATATGTATCCTAAGCTCTCCTTCACACTGAAGGCCGGCAAATTCGACCTGGACCGCTACCTGCCGCCTTCGACCGGCCCGACGCCCGAGGAGAAACGGGCTGGCAAGGTGCACAAGGCCCCGCCTGTGGACCTGCCTCTCGTTTTCCTGCGTGCGCTCGATTTGAGCGGCGATGCCCGGTTTGAGGAATTCAAGCTGGCCTCCATGCGCACAAGAAATCTGACCGGGCACATTGAAGCGGAAAAGGGGAAGATTTATATTTCAAGGCTGCACGGCGATTTTTACGAAGGAATTTTGACCGGCGAGTGGACCGGACTGATTCGGGCCAGGGACTTGATTACCCGTCTGCAACTGCACGCGAAAAATGCCCAGGCCGGACCGCTCATGAGAGATCTGGCTGAGCGCGAGTACCTTCGGGGGAGGACGAATCTCGATTTCGACCTTACCAGCAAGGGGGGCACGGACGACGACATCGTCAGGAATTTGAGCGGCAAGGCTCGGGGAATGATCAACGATGGCTCCTACAAGTTTTCCGGCTACAGGGACGTGCCTGCGGACCCGCAGCAGAAGGACACCGTGCTGGTCGGCGGTACGCCCTCTCGTGCAAACCAGAGGACTTCGTTCAAACGTGCCGAGGCATCCTGCGCGGTGAATCAGGGGATTTTCGAGGTTGAAGCCCTGAGCCTGGAGGCCCCGCCCATTCTTCAGTCTACCGGCAAGGGGTGGTTTAACCTGCCTGACGACTCCATTGACCTCTCAATTCGAAATGATTTCGTGGCGGTGCCAAGCGTGACGGTTCGCATCAGCGGAAGATTATCCGATCCCGAGATAAACATTCCCAAGGGAAAGATCGTCAACGACACGGTGCGCAATATTCTCAACCTGCCAGAGAAGTCCTTCAAATTCCTGCGCGATTTGTTCAATTGATACGCGGCGGCTTGCCTGGCGGGCGAAGAATGGGATATGGTCCCTTTCAGCAGAATTTATCCGTTTTCATGGAGCAGACATGACCCCGGCAAAGCTCGCACACACCTCACGGGAGATGAAACGTCATTTTTCCGAATCCATCTGGGTCCGTAACGCCCCGGATACTCCCGTTCTCGTTCGCCTTTGGCGGGGGGCGTGTCGCCTTTTGTATCTCATCTTTTTTGGGTTCATGCAGGATCAGTGCATCAGTCGCGCCGCAGCCCTGACCTTTACGACAATCCTATCCATCGTTCCGTTTCTCGCCGTGGCCTTTTCCATTTCCAAGGGGTTCGGGTTGCAGAACACCGACACAATGCGCGTCTGGGTCCTGCGTCTGACCACGGGGAAACCCGAGGTGGCCGACAAGATCATCGAATACATCGACCGGACCAACGTTCAGGCTCTGGGATGGGTGGGCGTGGCCACACTGCTGTTTACGGTGCTGTCCCTGGTCGGGACCATTGAAAAGGCCTTCAACACCATCTGGCACGTGGAGAAGGGACGCTCCACCTGGCGCAAGGTGGCGGACTTCTTCCCTGTCATCGTCTTCGGCCCGATCATTCTGTTCGTGGCGTCCAGTTTCAACGTCAGCCTGCAGAACCAGCAGATCGTGAATACGGTCCTGAGTGTGGAGACCATCGGGTATCTGGAAACTCTTTTTCTGAAAATGACGCCGTATCTGCTGATCATCCTGGCCTTCACCATGATGTACGCCTTCATTCCATATATCCGCGTCAGGTTTTCCTCGGCGGTCATCGGCGGAGCGGTGGGTGGCGTTTTGTGGCAGCTGGCGCAGTGGGGCTACATCAACTGGCAGATCGGGGCGGCCAAGTACAACGCCATTTACGGCAGCTTCGCCCAACTGCCGGTTCTGCTCATGTGGATTTATATAAGTTGGGTCATAGTGCTGCTGGGAGCGGAGGTCAGCTACGCCTGGCAGAACATCAATTCCTTCGTCAAGCAACGCTATTTCGGTCAGGCTACGCCGTTTGAGAGGCAGAAGATCGCCGTGCTGATGATGATTGTGCTGGCCAAGCGGTTTCACGATGGCAAGCCGTTGCCGTCAGTCGAGGAGATATCCGACGGGCTTATGGCTCCGGTCTCCCTGGTGTCCGATCTTTTCAATCTGCTGCAGAGGGCGGGGTATGCCATTCTGACAGAGATCCAGGGCTGTGAGGTCTACGCCCCGGCCCGCAGTCTGGACCATGTGCGTGTTCTGGACATCGTCCGCGTTATCAATATGGACGGGGAGAATCGTATCTTCAAGGCGTTCGCCGAGAAGTTCGGTTTTCTCGACAAGCTGTTCGCCCAACTCGGTGAGGCTACGAGAGAGAGCGAGGCCAATCTGACCCTGCTGGAGTGCGCTGACAAATATCCGAGCTATGTGTTGGACATCGCACCGGAACAGGGCGCGGGCGAATGTCATCACGCGGTGGCCGATACGGATCTGTAATCCGGGCTGGCTTCCGGCGTGAAATTAATCCGTTGAGCGGTACGCGCCTCCTGCCAGGTAATACAGAGTTTTGGCAAACTCCATGATCAGCCTTTGCGCCGAACGCTGATCCTTCCACCACTTCGTCTCGAAAGCTCCCTCTTTGGTAGCCATGACCGTGATGTCACATTCGGGCAGCAGGTCGTCGAGGATTATCTTTACCCTTTTAGTGTGCTCTGGAGAGGTGACCACGAGCAGGGACACCCGCTTGCCATTAAGGTGTTTTTTTAAGGCCTCTATTTCTTCAAGCGTGCTGACGTGACCGTTGCCGAAGGGTTCCAGTTTTTTGGTGTCCCCGCCTAGCACAGACACCAACCTGCGCACGAATTCCATTCTGGGATAGTCGGGGAAGCCTATCAGCCATTTGGTTCTGTCGAGTGGAGTGGGAGGATATTCCTTGGACATGCTGATCAGGATGACGGGCGCATATCCCTGCTTGTACAACTCCACGGCTTCGATCAGCCTATTGTCGTTGCCGGCCAGCGGGAAGATGTAATCCGCCTTGATCGGCGGCTCGTCCACGCGCATCCAGTATCCGGCGAAGGCGGCCAGACCCACACCGGCAAGCATGACGACAACAGTCAGTGCGCCGATGGCCTGAAGCATTGCGCGAACGAGTTTTTTCATGGCTCTTATCCCTTTGCGTACGCGGCTTCGTATTTGGCCTTGAGTTCGGCGAAGGTGCCGTTTTCGATGGCCGCTCTTATCTGTTTCATCAGATCCAGGTAAAAGTACAGATTGTGGTAGGTGTTGAGGCGGTAGGAGAGCAGCTCCTTGGCCATGTACAGGTGGCGCAGGTATGCCTTGGTGAAGTTGCGGCAGGTGTAGCAGCCGCACTCCGGGTCCAGAGGAGAGTCATCCTCGGCGAATTCGGCCCGCTTGATGTTGATCTTGCCCTGGGATGTGAACAGGGTGCCGTTTCTGGCGTTGCGGGACGGCAGCACGCAATCGAACATGTCCACGCCTGCGGACACGCCTTCGAGGAGGTCCAGTGGGGTGCCAACGCCCATGAGGTAGCGCGGCTTGTCTGACGGCATTTTCGGCGCGATGTGGTGGAGGATGTCGTACATCTCCTTAGTTGATTCGCCCACGGACAGGCCGCCGATGGCGAAGCCCTCAAAGTCGATCTCCCGCAACTGCTCCAGGCTTTTTTCTCGCAGGTCCTTATAGAAGCCGCCCTGGACGATGCCGAACATGATTTGGCCGCCGCTTCCCTTGGGATAGTGGTCCCGGCAGCGTTTGGCCCAGCGGGTGGTCATCTCCAGGGATTTGTTGGTGTAGTCCTTGTCCGCGCCATAGCCCACGCACTCGTCGAGCACCATCATGATATCCGAACCGAGGTTCTTCTGGATGTCGATGGCCTTTTCCGGGGAGAAGAAATGCTTGGAGCCGTCGATGTAAGAGCGGAATTCAACGCCCTCTTCGCTCAGCTTGCGGATTTCCTGGAGGCTGAAAACCTGGAAGCCGCCGGAGTCGGTCAGGATGGGCCGTTTCCAGTTGGCGAACTTGTGCAGACCTCCCCGGCGTGCCACCAGGTCGTCGCCCGGTCGCAGGTATAGGTGGTAGGTGTTGCCAAGGATGATCTGGGCGTCCATCTCCTCCAGGTCCAGGGGGGTCAGGGATTTCACCGTGCCCTGGGTGCCCACAGGCATGAAGATAGGGGTCTGGATATCGCCGTGCGCCGTGGTCAGAGTGGCGCGTCTCGCCTCGCCGTCGGTGGCGTGGATTTTGAAATCACCGGGGGTGCTCATTTATTTCACTCCCTTTTTCGGACAGATGTCGTTTAATTCGCACTCATCGCATTTGGGTTTGCGGGCAGGGCAGACCTCGCGGCCGAAGAAGACGAGCAGATGGTTCACATCGCCCCATTGCTCACGGGGATAGAGCGGCATGAGATCCTTCTCGATCTGGATGGGGTCGGTTTTGGTTGTCAGGCCCATGCGGAAGGCGAGCCGCTTCACATGGGTGTCCACGGCGATGCCCTCGTTTACGCCGAAGGCGTTGGCAAGGACGATGGAGGCGGTCTTGCGCGCCACGCCGCCCAGGGTGATGAGTTCGGCCATGGTCTTCGGCACCTCGCCGCCGTATACCTCCATGATCCTGGTGGCCGCAGCCTTGAGGTTTTTGGCCTTGTTGCGGAAGAACCCCGTGGAGCGGACCACGTCCTCGATGTCGGTGACGTCGGCCTCGGCCACGTCGCTTATCTCCGGCCACCGCTCGAAGAAGACGGGTGTGACCATGTTCACCCGTTCATCAGTACATTGGGCAGAGAGCGCAGTGGCCACCAGCAGTTCCCACGGCGTGGACCAGTGCAGGGCGGGCTCGGGCGAGGGATAGCGTTTGGCCAGCCGGTCGTATATTTCCTTTGCGCGTTCTTTCTTTCGCATGAGGTCTCCTTTCGCCGCTCTGGTTAGCACCTGGCGTCATGCGACTCAAGTGCCGAGTGGAGCGGATTCCCGTTGCGTCCTCCACCAAAGCATGTATCCTGAAGGCAGGACCATACGGGAGGGAACATGTCCGAGGTATTCATGTACGTGACCTGTGAAAGCGAAGACCAGGCCGGAATCATAGGAAAGGCGCTGGTGGAAGAGCGGCTGGCGGCCTGCGTGAACATCCTGGGCGGTATGCGGTCACTCTACTGGTGGGACGGGGCTGTACAGCAGGGGGATGAAACCGTGCTCATAGCCAAGACGCGCGACGACTTGACGGACGCGGCAACGGATCGGATCAAGGCACTGCATCCTTATGAGGTGCCGTGCGTGGTCTGCCTGCCCATCACTGGCGGCAATGACGATTTTCTTGAATGGATCAGGGCGGAAACCGGCCGGAAGTAAGGCGGGCCGTTGACTCCCCGGCGACAACCCATTACCCTCGCGGCCACTAAAACGGTATCTTCAGGAGGAAGAATGCAGATCTATATCACCGGGTCACTCGCCTTTGACCGCATCATGACCTTTCCCGACAAGTTTTCCAATCATATCCTGCCGGATAAAATACATATTTTGAACGTCTGCTTCCTTGTGGACGGACTGGATGAGCGGTTTGGCGGCACGGGCGGGAACATCGCCTACAGCCTGGCGCTGCTCGGAGAGAAGTCGGTCCTCCTCAGCCAAGTGGGTAAGGACTTCGCTTCCTACGACGAGCGTCTGCACAAGGTGGGCATCTCAGTGGAGGGCATCCGCACCATCGAGACCGAGTTCACTGCGGGCGCATACATCACCACCGACCAGTCGGACAACCAGATTACCGGCTTCAACCCCGGCGCCATGAAGTATCCCAGCCAGTACGATATGAGCAGGATCGATCCGTCCGAGGCTCTCGGTATCATTTCTCCCGGCAATCTCGGAGACATGATCGACCATCCCCGCTACTATCGGGAAAACTCCATTCCGTTCATCTTTGACCCCGGCCAGCAGATCCCGGCCTTTACCGGCGAGCAGTTGCTGGAGGCCTTTGACGGTGCCGAGATTCTGATCACAAACGACTACGAACTGGAGATGATCCTCAACGCAACCGGATTGACCAAGGACGAGGTTCTGGATCGCGTGGCCTATCTCATTACCACCTTGGGTGAGCACGGTTCCGTGGTCAACTGCAATGGCGAGGTGACCGACATCCCTGCCGTGCCCGTGGACGACGTGGTGGACCCGACCGGCGCGGGCGACGCCTTCCGCTCCGGCCTGCTCAAAGGGCTGGCCATGGGAAAGACCGTTGCCGACTCCTGCAAGCTTGGTTCGGTCTGCGCTGCCTACGCTGTTGAGAAGAGCGGCACCCAGGAGCATTCTTTCACCTTGGAGGAGTTTACGGCGCGCTACGAGGCGAGCTTCGGCCCGCTGGAATGATTCCGGCGAGGGAAGGGGACCGGTTTGCCGAGAAGGCCGTGGGAAAATGCGGGCTGTGTAGCGGGTGACCGTTTGTCGCAGCCTGCCAATCACCAGCCCGGGAGGTTCCCGTGATCGAATTGAAGATCGAGTCCATCAAGCGGTATCTGCAACGCGCGTTCGGCGATGATGCCCGGCTCATCGGAGCGGGTGACATCGGCAACCTGGACGAGCAGGGAATGAAGGGGTTCGGCTACGGCAAGCCCCTTCTCATCCGGTTCGAGGTCGGAGGCGAAGAGCGGGAGGCCGTGCTGTCGGTCATGAAGGGCGACAAGTACGGCCACCAGTTCTATTGGGATCGCGCCGCCATTCTCATGTTCCAGTACGAGACCTCGGCGCGCATGGAGCGTCACGTCCGTCCCCTGGGACTCGGCTACGTGAACGGTTCAGATACCCTCGTGCCGGTGGAGGACCCCAAGGAGTTCTTTATCGTCAACGAGAAGTTGGAAGGGTACGACTACTTCCTCGATCTAGACCGCATCAGGGGCGGCGACTTCCGCGAAACGGACGTGGAGTGCGCCAGGGATTTCGCCCGCTGGCTGGCCAGGATTCATGGCACCAAGCACGACGATCCCCACCTCTACTACCGCCGTATCCGCAACCTGATTGGTTCCAGCGAGTGCATTCTCGGTTTGGTGGACGAGGCCTACCCGCATCCGTACCCACCATTTACCGATGAGCGTTTCGTGGCTCTGGAAAAAAGACTCATTGACTGGCGATGGAAGTTGAAGGGATACGCCCACCGTCTCAGCGCGGTGCACGGGGATTTCCATCCCTGGAACATCCTGGCTACCGGAACCGGCGACTTTTCCGTCCTGGACCGCAGCAGGGGCGAGTGGGGCGAACCGGGCGGCGACCTGGCGACCATGGCTGTCAATTACCTGCTCTGGAGTCTCTACGATCACGATCGGTTGGCAGGCCCCTTCGAGGCCATGTACCGTGCCTATTTTGAGGAGTATCTGGAGCGGACCGGTGACAATGAGGTCCTGGAGGTCATGGCGCCGTTCTTTGTCTTCCGTGGGCTCGTCATAGCCTCGCCCGAGTGGTATCCAGACCATCCGGCCTCGGTTCGCGGCAGGTTGTTCAATCTGATGGTCAATGTGCTGGAGGACGAGGTTTTCGATTGGGAACATATCAACCGGTACATGGAGTAGGCCATGGGTGGGGCAAGCGACGGGAGGGCCATTTGGGTCGTGGGGCTGCCGGGATGCGGTAAGTCCACCCTGGTGCGTGGCATCCGGGACCATCTGCTGGCCCGGGGCATTGAACCGGTGATTCTGGAGATGGACCAAAAGCGGAAGGAATATTTTCCGGAACCCGCTTACACCGCCCAGGAGCGGGAGCGGGCCTATGCCATGTTCGTTGATGAGGCCGCCGAAATAGTCGGGCAGGGGCGGTTCGTGATCATGGATGGTTCCGCCTACAAGGCCGCGTTTCGGGAATATGCCAGGCAGCGCATTCCGCGGTTTGCCGAAATCTTTCTTCGTTGCCGATTGGAAACGGCCATGGAGCGCGAGGCTAATCGTCCTGGCGGGCTGGTCATGGCCGGAATGTATCAAAAGGCCTTGCGCCGACGTATCACGGGCGAGGTCGTTGAAGGGCTTGGCGAAGTCATCGGGGTGGATGTGCCCTTTGAGGAAAGTCCCCATCCGGAATTGCTTATCGACAACTCCAAAATGGACAAAACAACCTGCTTGGGAAAAGTTTTGCACTTTGTAGACGGCTGGGTTTCAGAAGCGTAGTCGCCGCATAAGGGACGAAAAGGGTCCTTGTAATATAACCGTTAAACGCCCGCCTTGCGGGCCGGAATATATAGATGAAATTTCATATCACCACTTTCGGGTGCCAGATGAACGTGCACGATTCGCAGTGGCTGGCCCGTGCCCTGGAGAGCCGGGGCTGGGAGGAAGCCGACGAGGACGAGGCACAGGTCTACGTGCTCAATACGTGCAGCGTGCGCGAGAAACCCGAGCAGAAAGTCTACAGCGAGCTGGGGCGGGTCGCGGCCCACCTCCAGCGAGACCCGGAAATTTTCGCCGCCGTGGGCGGGTGCGTGGCCCAACAGGTGGGCCGCGGCTTTTTTGAGCGTTTCCCTTTCGTCAAGCTGGTTTTCGGTTCGGACGGCATCGCCAATGCGCCCAACGCCTTGGAGCGGATTGCAGAGGGAAGCGATGAGAGGGTGGCGCTGCTCGACTTTGTGTCCCTGTACGAGGAACGGGAAGAGACGCAGACCCGGGTCGTTTCGGATAATCGCCAGGCGTTCGTCAACATCATGCAGGGGTGCGACAACTTTTGCGCGTACTGTATCGTGCCCTACACGCGCGGCAGGCAGAAGTCGCGGCATCCCGACGCCGTGCTCAAGGAGTGCCGCGAATTGGCCGCATCCGGGGTGCGAGAGATCACGCTGCTCGGACAGAACGTCAACAGCTTTGGCCTGGACAAGGGCGGGGCGGGCGTCAGCTTTGCGCAGCTTTTGTATTCAGTGGCGAGCATAGACGGCCTGGAGCGGCTTCGGTTCACCACTTCGCACCCCAAGGATATCGCGCCCGAGGTAATCCGTGCCTTCGGGGAATTGGATAACCTCTGCCCATCGCTGCATCTGCCCCTGCAGTCCGGATCGGACGTCTTGCTCAAGGCCATGCGCCGCAAGTACGACCGCAAGCGGTATTTGGAGATCGTGGACGGTCTCAAGGCGGCGCGTCCGGACATCGCCCTGACCACGGATCTTATCGTCGGCTTTCCAGGAGAGACTGAACAGGACTTCATGGACACCCTTGAGATGGTCGAGCGGGTAGGGTACGAGTCCAGCTTTTCATTCAAGTATTCCGACCGCCCCGGCGTGGCCGCCGTGAACATGGAACCCAAGGTGGAGCCGGAGGAGGCGTCAGATCGCCTGATGCGCTTGCAGACTCTGCAAAATAAGATTACTAGAGAATGTCTAAAGAAGCTTGAATCGACGGAAACCGTGGCTTTCATAGAGGGACTCAGCCGCAAACAGGACGGCGGAGACATCTGGTGGAAAGGCCGCGATCCGGCCGGAAGGATCGTCAACGTGGCCATGCCCGAACAGGACGGTTTGGTCGGGATGATGGTCCCGGTACGCATCGTCGAAGCCAAGAAACATTCGCTTTTGGGCGAAAGGACGGGCGAGCCATGGTAGAGATGGAAATCTTCGGACTGGCATTGGACGAGAATTCCAAGTCACCCATACTCATCCTCAAGGAGGAGGGGGGGCGCGCCCTGCCTATCTGGATAGGGGCCATGGAGGCCATGGCCATTTCCATGGCGCTGAACAAGGTGCCGTTCCCCAGACCCATGACCCACGACCTGCTCCTTTCCGCTATCCGCAAGATGGACGGCTCGGTCGTCCGTGTCGAAGTCACCGACCTCGAAAGCGGCACCTTCTACGCCGAAATCGTCATAGCCTCGGGCGAGGACACCATTCGGCTGGATTCCCGTCCGTCCGACGCCATAGCCCTGGCCGTGCGGGCCAAGTGTCCCATCCTGGTAGGCGACGGCGTGCTCGAAGAAGCTGGCGCTCCCATGCAGGAGGAGGGCGGCGAGGCGGTCATAAAGACCGAGGACGCCGACAAGTGGGCAGACGAGCTTGAGAAATTCTCCGAAGAAGAGACCAAATATAAAATGTAGGCAGACCATGATCGATTTGCACACCCATACTGTATTCAGCGACGGCGAACTCATTCCCGCGGAATTGGTCCGCCGGGCCGAGGTCATCGGGTACAAGGCCCTCTGCATGACCGACCACGCCGATGAGTCCAATATTTATTTCATAGTGGAAAATGTTCTCCGCTTTGTGAAGAAGCATGGCCACTTTTATGACATCAACATCATGGCCGGCGTGGAACTGACCCACATTGCGCCGCCGCTCATCGCCGAGATGGTCGGCAAGGCCCGTGATGCCGGCGCGCAGGTGGTGGTCATGCACGGAGAAACGCCGGTGGAGCCGGTTGCTCCCGGTACCAACCTGGCCGCCATCGAGGCGGGAGTGGATGTGCTCGCCCATCCAGGCCTGATCACCGACGAGGAGACCGCGTTGGCGGCGGAGAAGGGCGTGGCCCTGGAGATCACCACCCGGGGCGGCCACAGTTACACCAACGGTCACGTGGCGGCCATGGCCCGCAAGCACGGAGCCAAGCTGGTGGTCAATAACGACGCTCACGCCCCCAGGGATCTGGTGGGCGCGACCCTGCGCCGGACCATAGCACTCGGAGCGGGGATGACCGTTGAGGAGTACCGCCGGACAGAGGCCAATGCCTGGGAAATCGTGCAGAAATGCATGCGGTAGGCTTGTGACGGAGTGGCGAATTCTAGGAAATCAGAAAGGCCGTTGTCTCGTATGGCGCGGCTTTTTTCGCAAGAAGCGTGTTCCCGGAACACAAACACATAGGGTAAAAGCATGAACATTATGCCTGAAAGCGGAATCCTGACGCTGTTGATGGGCGCGACCCTGGCCGTGAAGCTGGTCATGATTTTCCTGGCGCTCATGTCCATCTGGAGCTGGACCATCATTTTCTTCAAATTCTTCACCATCGGCTCCGCCCGCAAGAAGGTGATCATGGGATACGACCAGTTCATGGATTCGGAGGACCTGACCAGTGGCCTCAAGGCCCTCGGGGCCAAGGAGCAGTCGCCGTTGGCCCGTGTTTCCACCCTGGCGGTGCAGGAGTTCCGCCTGTTGGAGAAGGCGGATGTGAGCCGTGACCGCAAGCGGCTGTTGGTCAAGGACACCCTTCGCCGCGTGCTCAAGCAGGGTATCTCCAAGGAGATGCGGTCGCTCACGCGCAACCTGCCGTTTCTCGCCACTTGCGCCAACGCGGCCCCCTTCATCGGCCTGTTCGGCACGGTTTGGGGCATCATGCATTCCTTCCATTCCATCGGGCAGGCTCAGTCCGCAGCCCTGGCCACGGTGGCCCCCGGCATCTCCGAGGCGCTCATCGCAACGGCCATCGGCTTGCTAGTCGCCATCCCGGCCACCATTTTCTACAACTATTTCCTCGGCAAACTGAATGAGGTGGAGTCCGGCATGGTCGATTTCGCCGGAGCCTTTCTCAACCGCGCGGAACGCGAGATCGCCTGGGCGTCCAAGGGCGAGAAGTACTAGGGAGGCACCATGGCCATCAAAACCGGCGGCGGATTCCTCAACGAGATCAACGTGACGCCCTTCGTGGACGTCATGCTGGTGTTGCTGATCATTTTTATGGTCACCGCACCCCTTATGACCCAGGGAGTGGAGGTGGATCTGCCCACCACTCGGACAGTCAAGAATCTGCCTCAGGATGCCGACCACCTGGTTCTCACCGTAAAGAAGGACGGCAAACTCTTTCTGGATGAATACCAAGTGGGCATCGATGAATTGGCTGATCACCTGAAGCGGTTGGTGGCCAATCAGAAAAAACAGCTCTTTCTTCGGGCCGACAAGGAAGTCGCCTACGGTACCGTGGTTCAAGTCATGGGCGAGATAAAAAGCGCGGGCATAGAGCGCCTGGGCATCGTCGCCGAGCAGAAAAAAGAAGAGAAAAAGTAATCCCCAAAGGGATGACGAGTATATGCGCCTGAGTTTCGGACTGGTTCTTTCCATTGTCCTGCACGGGGGATTGTTGGCCTACGCCTTGTTCTGGGCGGGAGGGCCCGCCACGCATGTGGATATGGACAGGCCCGTCTACACCGTGGACCTTGTATCCCTGGCTCCTCCTCCGCCCCCCGCTCCGACGCCGGTGGTGGAGGCTCCCTCCAATACGACTCCGGAAACCCCGGTGCCGGAGGTTGAAGCGGCCTCTGAACCGGCCGTGGAGGTCAAGGCTGCCCCAGTTGTAGAGGCCAAGCCCGAGCCCAAGCCGGAACCCAAACCTGAGCCTAAGCCCGAGCCGGAAGCCAAGAAAATCAGCGAGAAAAAGGTCGAGAAAAAGACCATCATCAAGAAAAAGGAAGAAAAGCCCAAACCGAAACCCAAGCCCAAGTCGAAACCCAAGCCGCAAAAGACGGCGGCGCAGCTGCGGGCCGAGGCCCTGGCAGCGGCCAAGGCGCAGGTCAAGAAGCAGGAAGCGAAGAAGAGCCAGGCCTTGCGCCAGGAGTTGGCCGCCCTCAAGAAGGAAAAGGGCGACGTCTATGCCCACGGCGGACAGCCCGGAGGGGTGGAAGGAGGCGTCGAGGGCGGCACGGTGGGGGGTGCCCAGGGAGGCACCGGTTCCGGTCTTTCCGAGGTCTATGCCCTGATTGTAGGGACGGCCATCAAGAAGCACTGGCGCTATCCCAGCTTTGCGGGAGAGGCTAACCTGCTGGCCACCTTGGAGATAGTCCTGGACAAGGACGGAAAGATTTTGGCCTCCAGGATTCTGGAATCTTCGGGAAATCCCGAATTCGACAATTCCACCCTGCGGGCGATCAAGGAAACGGAACAGGTGGAGCGGCCACGCACTGACAGGGATCGCGTGCTGCACATCAATTTCAACAGCCAGGAATTGGCAGAGTAGATCGTATGAAACGCATTTTGACGATGATATCGACTGTGGTCCTGACCGTGTGCATGGCGGTTGCCGCCCATGCCGCCGGCCCCCTTACCGTGGACATTCACGGTCCGGGGCAACGGCTGGTGAACATAACCTTGCTGCCTCCCAGGGGGCTTCAGGGAGCGCCCGTGCCCGAGGCTTCGGCCAAGGCTTTTGCCGAGTTGGTGGCCAATGATTTGAGCTATATTCCGTTTCTTCGAATCGTGCCTGTTTCCGATATTCTCGGCGGCGATCCGAGCAAGGGCGTCACCGGACGGGACATCGACTACAAGCCGCTGCAACTGGCCCGGATCGACCTGTGCATGACCACCGGCTGGAACGGCCGGTACATAGAGGCGCGCGTCTTCGAAACCTTCAGCGGCCGCCGTCTGGCGGGCAAGTCGTATAACGATCTTAACGAGACGACATTGCCTCAGGCTGCGGACCGGTTCTGTTCGGCTCTGCTTGAGGCTCTCAGCGGCAAAAAGGGATTTTTCGATTCCCCCATCGCGTTCGTCCGCCAGGAGGGCAAGGCTAAGGAGATCTTTACCGTTCTACCCCAGGGACGCGGTCTGAAGCGCATCACCCGACTGGGCGGCTTCAATCTGAGCCCGGCCTGGTCCGCCAACGGCGAGAAGATTGCCTTTACCCATATTGCCAAGACCCGGCACCAATTGGGCGTTTATGACAGTGCAACCAGGAAGATAACCCTCTACTCCAAGGGATTGGGGCAGACCGTAATAAGCCCGATTTTCGATCCCCAGGACAAGCTGGTCGCCTCGCTTAATCGGAATGGTGCGACCAACATCTATGAATTGGATGATCAGTACAAACCACTGCGTACATTGGCAAAGAGTCCGTATATCGACGTCTCTCCGAGTTTTGACCGGACCGGGACCAAGATGGCGTTCACCTCGGGGCGGGCCGGGAATCCGCATATTTTCATTATGGACGTCAAGTCCGGGCAGGTTCGTCGGGTGACCGTTACCGGCAGGTACAACACTCACCCCTGCCTCAGTCCGGACGGGCGGTATGTGGCCTACACCCATCGGACCGCCAACGGGCACCGTATATTTTTGCATGACCTGACCACGGGGAGGGAGAAGCAGCTATCCTTCGGTCCCGGTAACGACGAGTATCCGGCTTTTGGCCCGGATGGCTATTTCGTGGCCTTTGCGTCGAACCGGACCGGCGAATACAAGCTGTATCTGACCACCCGGCACGGGGATACTCCCAAGCGGATTTCCACGGGCAAGGGGCAGGCCTATGCACCGGCATGGGACACCTCGCTGCAGTGGTGATTTGTCACCCGTCGTGGGTTGATTTTTGTGGAAGAAAGGGTACACGTAATGCAGAAACGTGTACAAGTGCTTGGAAAGCTAAACCATAATGGCCGAGCAGCGGCTCTGGCGAAGGAGTTGGCATGAAATCGAGATGGTATCTTGTTGTAATGGTCATTTTGGCCCTGTTGCTCATGCTGAGCGCGGGATGTGCCAAGAAGAGGACTAGCACCGCGCCGCCTGAAACCCAGGTGGAGGTCAAGGATGATTCCAAATGGACTCCTCAGGAGCCAGCGGAATCCACGGTTGACGAAGCTGCGCTCGCTGCCGAAGCCGAGGCTCGCGCCAAAGCTGAAGCCGTACAGGAGCTCACCAGCGCCACCATTCATTTTGCTTTTGATTCCTATGAATTGGATGCCGAGGCCCGGGGACTTCTGGACCTCAAGGCGAACATCATGCGTCGCTTCAAGGACGTCAAGGTGGTCATTGAAGGCCATTGCGACGAGCGTGGGACAGAGGAATACAACCTTGCCCTGGGTGAGCGCCGTGCGCGCGCCGCATACGAGCATCTGGTTATTCTTGGTGTTGAGCCAGAGCGGATGTCCATTGTCAGCTTCGGCGAGGAGCGCCCCGTGGACCCGGCCCACAACGAAACTGCATGGGCCAAAAACCGGCGCGCGGAGTTCGTTGTTCAATAGACGAAACAAAACGTTGCTAAAAAAACGCCGCATCCTTTCGGGGACGCGGCGTTTTTTTGTCTTTTTGTAGGGGAGCGCGGGGACTAGAACGTGTGGGTGATCAGTTCCAGGACGATCAGGGCATAGAGACCAGCCACGCCGTCATCGGCCATGACTCCCAGGCCGCCGGGTAGGATGGTTTCAACACGCTTGATGGGCCACGGTTTGAAAATGTCGAAAAGACGGAACAGGAGGAAGCCGAGCCCGAGCTGCCACAGCGGCATGGCCGTAAAGCAGAGCAGGGCGAGCCATTGGCCGAAGACTTCGTCGATGATAACGCAGCCCGGGTCCTTTTTGACCAGAATCGATTCAGCCCTGGAGCTGGCCCATGTGCCTACGGCAAAGACGAAGGCCAGGATGAGCAGGCGGCCCGGCGGGGGAAACGCGAGGAAAAGCCAGGGCGCGGCGATGACAGCCGCCAGGGAGCCCCAGGTGCCTGGTGCCTTTGGAAAGTTGCCGATGGGGCCGAGGGTCGCGATGGCCAGGGCCAGTTTATCCGAGGGGAGTTGTGCTTTCGTATTGATCATGGGCGTTATTCCTATCATGTCAGCGTTTGTCTTTCCAGCCCAGATACCGCGCCGCCGCAGTTCAGTTTCATGGGAGCGTATTCGTGCAATCGTATTAAGATATTGGTAAAATGACCGATGAGATCATAGGGTGCGCATTGAGAAGCCGCGCCAATTGGTGTAACAAGTCGCCATACAACGGCGTGCGCAGAAACCGCACCCGAACCAAGGGGGAAATTTGGAGAACCTCAAGCGAAAACTCATTGCGGACGACCGTTACAAAGAGGGGCTAAACGGATGTCTGGAGGTGCCACAGATTCTTTTGGCCCCTACTAATTATTGCAACCTTGCCTGCTCCTATTGCTCCACGAAGAACATCAGGCCTAGCAAGGTCAATATGGATCTTGGTCTGGCCAAGAGCATTATCTCGCAGACCCTCGACAACGGCTGGCCCCTTTCCTTTGGGCAGACCTACGAGCCGTTTCTTCATCCCGATATCGTAGAGATCATCCGTTTTGTGATGGACAGGGGAGGCCGGTTCATTTCCGCAACCAACGGAATGGCCATTGGAAAAGGGGCCTACGATTTGCCCATGAACCTGCTGCTCAGCTTCAGCGCTGATGAGGATGATTACGTTTACCGCAATACCGCCGTTGCCTATGACCGCTACAGGGCAAAGCTGCACGCCTTCCTCAGCCATCGCATCGCGCATACGGTTCCGGGTCGTATTTCCCTGCAAATCGCCGATTATTCCCTCTTCAGCGGCGATATGGAGTACAGCAAGGAGATAAAGGACGTGGATGGCATCCTGCGGAAGTCTCTGGCCACTGCGGCCTGGCTTGGCCTTGATCCGGATCAGGACATGGCAGAGTGGGCCGGACTAATTGCCAGGAGAGCCCCGTTGCCGCTTTTTGAAGATGGTGAGACGGTCATCCAGGTCCAGCCAACCAAGATAATGCCCAATTCCTACGATGCCTTCGTTGATATGGATGTTCCGGCAGCGGCTCGTGGTTATTGCGATTCATGCTACACCATGATGTCCATCCAGGCGGATGGCAAGGTGGCGTATTGTTGTTGCGACCCCAGCGCCAACGCCATTGCAGGGATCCTGGACGCTGACACCGATCTCAAGGAATTCTGGTTGGGCGAGGAGATGAACAGGGTGCGCCGGGGGTTCGACGACTTCGCTCCTATTCATTCGTTTTGCACGCAATGCCTGGATAATGTCAGCGAGCATGTCAAGCCGCTCTTGACAGTGAGAAAGCTTAAGGTCGTTGCCGCCATCCTCAGAGACCACGGCGTACGCGAAGACTTACCCTGGTTCAAATTTCCGGCAGGAATGTAGGTTAAAGTACCGCTTTAAGTTTTTGGAAAAAACAGATGCAATTCCTCTCTCGTGAATTTTTTGATCTATTTTAAAAGTGTAAAAGATGCAGCATGTTAAACGATTTTCGGAAGGCCGGCTGGACGATTCACTGATTTTGAAGGAGTTGAAGCTTTCCAGGGGCCAGACCGTCGTGGATGGGGGATGTGGCTCGGGGTACATGTCCCGGCTCATGGCTCGAAGCGTTGGTCCGGAAGGCAGGGTGTACGCCTTGGACGTCAACGCGCATTACGTGGATTCCCTGCGTCGGGAGGCGACTGAGGATAACCTGGAGGCGTTGGTCTGCGACATGACGAGCACCATGCCTCTGACTGACGGTGAGGCGGATCGAGTGTTCATTTCAACGGTGATTCATTCCCTGCGTCGGGAGTGGATGCCTGGGTTAATCGCCGAGCTGCGACGCGTGTTACGTCCCGGAGGTTTGTTGGGGGTGGTGGAGATGGCCAAGGTGGACACGCCGTTTGGCCCGCCGCTGTGGCAGCGTTACTCTCCAGAGGAACTTTGTGCAGCCCTTCCTTTCGAGCCGGTCAAGACCGTGATGGTCGCGGAATTTTTCTACATGCAATTGTTCCTGGCTCGCGGAGAAGGGTGATCGTTCTTGGCGAGTTCTCCATTGGTGACCATTGCCATTGGCGATCGCATGGGGTAGGCAATTCGTATCTTATCCATAAACGATACCATGCGGTATACGGGACTTGTTTGTTTAAAAGCATAATGGATCTTGCGCTTCGGGTTGCCGGCGATCCTCGCGGCCTTTAGCCCCGTTACATCCGGCTCGGAGTGATGCCTGCATTTCGCATGAGCCTTCCTTTCCCGCCTTCGGGGCGGGTCTTCAGCCGTGTCCGTTCGGTTGCACCCCATCTATTCAGCATCTGCCCTGGAAGTTCGTTTAGCGCTTTCAGATGGCATGGCTTATGCCAGCCGCGTCACAGCGCGGCCAAGACGGCGGGAATACACACTGAACAGGAAGAAATATCATGCATATCAGAAAGGAAACTCGTGAGGACGAAAGAACCATAGAGCGGATTCAGTATGCCGCGTTCAAGGACCATCCCATGCACGCTCCCGGGGCGGAGCCACAGGAGCCTTTGATTGTCAGTATGCTCCGCGCGGATGGAGCTTTGGAAGTATCGTTGCTCGCCGAAGAGGAAGGCACGGCCGTCGGCCATATCGCCCTTTCCTCCGCAACGGTGGGCGAGGATGCGGCGGGCTGGTTCCTGCTCGGACCAGTGGGCGTTCTGCCCGCGCATCAGAAGCAGGGAATCGGGTCGGCTCTGATTCGGGAGGCGATCCGCATCCTGAAACTTAGTGGAGCCGCTGGAATCGTCCTGGTGGGCGATCCCGGTTACTACGGCCGGTTCGGCTTCGCGAGCGTGGACGGATTGACTTGGGAAGGCGTTCCGTCCCAGTTTGTCCTGGCCTTGCCATTGGGCGAAGCCAATCCCAAGGGGAGGATCATGGCTCATGCCGCGTTTTACACGCAATAGTCAGGGCTGGTAAAAAAAACGACAGACATGGCGCGGGGTAGCTAGGCTCTCCCGCGCCTTTTTGTTTTAAAAGCCTTCAAGCACGAGGCTACCGTCAGGATTGAATTGCCAGAAATCGGCATAGGCCACTTCCCATAGGTGCCCATCAGGGTCGGCGAAGTAGCCGCTGTAGCCGCCCCAGAACACGTCCTGGGCCGGTTTGACGACGCGTCCCCCAGCGTCTGCGGCAAGGGACAGGAGTTCGTCCACGTCCACCTTGCTTCGCGCCACATGGGCAAGGGTCACGCCTGAAAAAGCTGGCGGCGCCTCGCCCGCGTCCTGACAGGCATCCTCTGCCAGTTTGTCCAGCGGGTAAAGGGCGAGGCGGGTGCCATTCGTCTCGAAAAAGACGATGCCCGACTCCGGTGTGCCCTTTGCGGGAAATCCCAATGCCCGGTGATAGAAGCGGTAGGCTCGTTCCAGGTCGGAAACTCCGAGGGTGATGAGGCTTATTCTTGGTTCCATTGTTCTCTCCTGATGATGAATTGTCTTTCTGTATACCGATAATTCCCTTTGTAATCTAAACGAAAAAAAATTACACGATTCCAGGCTGTATTTTGAAAGCGTACAATACGGATTCGCAACAGGAACCAGCAGGAGTGAAGAGCATGCGGGATGCGACGGAGCAGGACCTTCCCAAAATCGTGGCTATCTACAATACGACGGTTGCAACCCGTCAGTCCACTGCGGACACCGAGGAAGTCAGCGTAGAGTCCAAGCTGCCGTGGTTCAGGAATCATGTCCCCGGCAAGCGGCCCATCCTGGTTCATGAGGAGGAGGGCGAGGTCGCTGCCTGGGTGAGTTTCGAATCCTTCTATGGCCGCCCGGCCTATAATCATACAGCGGAAATCAGTATTTATATTGATCCGGCTTACCGGCGGCGGGGCCTCGGACGCAGGTTGCTCGACGAGGTTATGGGGATGGCTCCTGGCCTGGGCATCAAGACGATTGTTGGCTACATCTTTTCCCATAACGAGCCGAGCATACGGCTCTTCCGTTCCTTCGGCTTTGAGGAGTGGGGCCGTTTGCCGGACATCGCGGAGATGGACGGCAAAGAGTACAGCCTCTCCATCCTGGGAAAACGACTTATTCCCTAAAGTCTTCTCTGTGCCTTGGTCCTGACAGCTTTCCTTTTGTGTGCTTTCGTGATTTCGGGCCTCTCATTGTGGTGAAGATATGGACTGGATGACCCCGTTGGATAGAAGCAACATGGCTGGCCGTCTGCGAGGAGAGGCCGGATATGGGAGAAGGGAGAGCGCTAAGCGTTTTGCTCAATCCATTTCCTCCAACATGGCCCGCAGAGTTTCCAGGTCCTGTTCAGCCGCACCCGCTGCGGCCTTCACTGCTTGAATTGTATCCGAAAACATCTTTGACATCCTGTTGTAGCCGGATCGCTCCAATCGGGAGGATAACTGGACGTGCATATTGCCGGCATCCTCAAGTAGCTGTCTGCGCTCCTGTCCCGACGACATGTACGCTTTGATGATATTTTTCCTGATATCGCGAAAGAGCTTCTTTTCAAGGGGCTCGTATTGTCCGACCGATTCGGCTTTTGCCGTTTTTGATGGTTGAATCCTTCCTTCCCGGACATCTTGCTCCCATTGCCGAATTTTTGATTCCGCCAATAAGTCAAATCCGGTCATTTTCTTTTCCGTCCTTGTGTGCCCAGTCGATCAGGGCGTTGATTCCGGCGAGTTGGTATGCCGTCATTGCGGAGAGCGCTTTCATGATGGATTCCGCTTCCGTGAATGTCTCCAGGGCAGAAACAAGGAAGCGTACGGACTCTTCGAGGATATTTTTTACCATGAAATGAAACGTGGGCGACAAAGTCATTTCGGGGAACTGTTTCTGTGCCTGTCGAATGGATTGCGATTCCATGGACTGGACGTACTCCCTTGCGAACGATTCATATTTCGTTCCTTGCGCTCGCGATAGAATAATTATGATTTCCAACCGGTTGTCGACGTAGAATTGCAGTAATTCTCCAGACGCAACTTGCGTTTTATTGTCGGGACTCAAGGGACCGTCTTTCCTTGCGAAGGAGGCAATCCTGTTTTGTGTTAACCGCAGGTATGCATCCACCAGACTGTCGGTGATGATCGCCCCGAACAGTCTGTTTTTGTTTTTGAAATATTTGTAGATAGTTCCGGTGGCCACACCAGCTTCGCTTGCTATGTCCCCCATGGTTGCCTTTTTGAATCCAACCTTGGCGAATCGTTCCCTGGCGGCCGAAAGTATTTGCGTCCGTACCGTGTCCTTCAGAATTTGAACCATCAGCTTCTCCCGTGCGCACAAAAGTGAATTGTGCATTCATTTTTAAAAATGAATGTAATGTTCACTAATGAAGATGTCAAATGGATATTGACGAGGACATGCCTGGTACAATTATCTTTTGACCGACGCAGATACCGTGCTTCAGGCAGATGTTATGGAGTGCTATGTTGGCGATTGCGGTGAGCGGAGATTCTGTCAGCTCTGTGCCCGGACAATACATTTCCGGGAATCGCATCCGGCGTGTGAGCCAGACTTATGATGCTATTTTTTGCCGCGCTTGATGTTGTAGACGCCTCGCCCTTCGGCCACATGGACTTCCGGGTTGTCTTCGGACCAAATGACGACATGTGCGTTGCCGACCTTGTTCCCCAACAGGCGAACTGTTGCCTCGGCGTACAGGTCGCAAGCGGCTGCCGGTCTCAGGTAATCGACGCTGAGCGTAATCGTGGCGACAAAATCCTTGCGTTCACAGCGCGTCCAAACGGCAAAACCGCCACAGATGTCGGCCAGCGTTGATATAACCCCGCCATGAATCATCGCACTGTCCGCATGTCCGATCAGTTCATCCTTGAAAGGGATGTACAGCCGTACGGACTCTTCATCGATTTTATCCACTTTGACGCCGAGGAATTGGTGAAAAGGAAATCCGCTTTCGATGAATTTTTCTATGGGCATGAGCTTCCCTACTGTGCATTCTGTGTGTTTGTAATCCCGCCACTCGGAATCCCACTATATTGATCAATATGGTAAGGTTGTAACGGCTTGTCGTCAATTGACTTTTACTTCACGAAACGCATTGAAGTGGGCCTGTGGGAGCTTGCCAGAATGAAATTATATTGATCGGAGCTTGTGCGCTTTCATTGTCAAGACTTACTCGATTTCGTATGACACAAGTGGAGCAAGAAATAATAATGATCTAAAATTGAGGGTAATTATGCCGACTGACAGCGACAGACTTGAGAACCCGGAAGAGCAATTGCTCGTAGCGCTTGAAGGGCTTGGAGGAAAGGCAGGTAATATTACCTTACTTTCAGAATTGAGTGAAAAAGGGTGGGATGACAGCAAGTATTGGGAAGTAAGAAATAAATTGGTCGATAAAGGAGATCTAGTCCTTGGCCGAGGCAAAGGAGGTAGTGTTCTTCGTCCAGAGGCTTCACAGCCTGAACCTGAGCCAACAAATCAAACTGAATGTAGTAGTATAACAAGCGAAATTGATTTATATTCTCCAATTCAAAAACTAATTGAATCAAGGTGGGTAAAAGACAAGAGACTTGATCCTTGGTTGCTTGAAGTAACAGCTCAACAGGGACGGCGGGCAACTGGGGGAGTTTGGTCACGCCCAGATATTACAATCCTTAGCTACTCAACATTCCTATATGTTCCTAGAAAGCAGTTCGAGATAATTACCTTCGAGATTAAGCCCTGGTCTGGTCTTGATGCTAAGGGAGTTTATGAGTCTTTATCGCATAACAAAGCATCTACAAGATCATATCTTCTTTCTACTATTCCAAAAGAATACAATGACGACAATGGGTTATTAAAATCAATTGATGAGACAGCTAAGAGATTTGGGATCGGATTTATTACTGTTTCAGATGTCAACGATTACAGTACATGGGAAGAGCGAGTAGAGTCAGAATATAACGATCCGGAACCACAACTTATGCACGATTTCATATCGCAGCAAATATCTGATGAGGGAAAAGAGACTTTGCTAAAATGGTTTCATTCATGAT
This sequence comes from Pseudodesulfovibrio cashew, assembly GCF_009762795.1. Classification (NCBI taxonomy): domain Bacteria; kingdom Pseudomonadati; phylum Thermodesulfobacteriota; class Desulfovibrionia; order Desulfovibrionales; family Desulfovibrionaceae; genus Pseudodesulfovibrio; species Pseudodesulfovibrio cashew. The sequence goes on from NZ_CP046400.1 coordinate 2,945,607, forward strand.
TCAGTCAAACTGAAACCAAGTACTCTTAAATTTACCTGTAATTAGCCATTGTGTGGGAGCGCCGTGGGGGCTTTGTCTTAGATTGCTTATGAAAATACCCCAAATGTATATTTATTATCCTTCCTGTGGAACGGCAACACCCCAGGACAGCAAAACTTCCAAAACTCTCGCCAGCGGCAGCCCCACGACGTTGGTGTAGGACCCTCGTATGGCCGTGACCAGGAAGGTGCCGATGCCCTGAATGGCATAGGCCCCGGCTTTATCCATGGGTTCGCCTGTGGCTATGTAGCTTTCCAATTCCGTATCGCCGGAGACGCGCATGTCCACGTCCGTGACAACGGCTTGGACCATGGGCTCGCCTTTTGGCGGGACTATGCAGAAAGCGGTGATGACCTGGTGGGTTTGCCCGGAAAGGGACCTGAGCATCTCCAGGGCGTGTTCGGCATCTTGAGGCTTGCCCATGATGCGATCGTCCAGGACCACGATGGTGTCCGCGCCGAGCACCGTGGCGTCGGGAAAATGCGCGGCCACGTCTCTGGTTTTCAGTTCGGCCATGCGCAGGGCATAGGCTTCGGGTTTTTCACCGGTCTCCGGGGCGGGTTCGGTCATGGTGGAAGGATGTATCGTGAAGTCGAGTCCGAGATCGGCGAGTAGTTCCCGCCTGCGCGGAGAACCCGAGGCCAGGACGAGGGGGCCGGTGGTACGGAACGGGCCGTTGGTCGTTTTAGTCATGGCCATCTCTTTGCCCATAATCCGGGTCTCGTCAACGGAGGATCCGGCGACGGTTTTTTGTCATTACCCTTTCTCTTTGTGTCTTGAAGTGATCGGCATGTAAAATAATCTAATGAATACTGATGGTTATATTTATGGCAGAGTTCTTGCTTGTTTCCGTTCGCGGACAACCGCAGGAGATGCCATGCAGGAAATTGACAAGCGATACAGCGACGGACTTTCGTCATTCGACCAGATGGGGGGCTCCTCCAACGCGGAGGGTATGCATGATTGGGCTGTACCCTGGTCGGATCTGATGATGGTCATGTTCGTCCTCTTCGTGGTGCTGTTCATTTATGCCGACACCCATCAGGACGTGAAGGTTCTGTTCAGCAACGAAAGTTCTGAGCAAGCCAAGGCGAGTAGCTCCCTTGATCCGCTCATCGGGCTCATCGGCCAGATCGCCAGCAGGGCGGATACCGGCGTTTCTCAGGAACGGGTCAGTATCTCCTCCAGCGAGGTTCTGTTCCGATCTCGTTCCAACGGCGTGTCCGTGGTCCGTGAAGATGGCAACCGTATCCGCGTTACCCTGCGCGGGGCGTTGTTTTTCGATCCGGGTCTTGGCGGGCTGAAGGAGGGAGCAAACCAATACCTCTCCGAAATCGCGGAGGTCATCCGGCTCAGCGTGGGAGTGGTCCACGTCATCGGCTATGCCTCGGAGGATGAGGCGGAAGGAGCCGAAAGCTTTGCTCTCTCGACGCAACGAGCCTCAGACGTTGCCCAAATGCTCATAAGCCGCTTCGAGGTGGACCCCAAGCGGGTTACCATTACCGGACGCGGTTCCTATACGCCGGAAATCCCCGGCACGACGGAAGTCAACCGCGCCAGTAACCGGCGGGTTGAAATCGTCATCACCAATGAAATCTGAACGGGGTGGAGGAAAACATGAACAGGAAAAATGCAATAGGGGTCGTCGTCAGCCTGCTTATTTTCGTGGCCAGTTTTCTGTTCACCGGGGCAGCGGCTGCCTATTGGAACCTGGCTGCCTTTCTGGTTGTCATATCCGGCCTGACCGCCGCCATGCTTCTCAGTTACCCCATGGAGCATGTGAGGAACGCCTTTCAGGTAGCCAGGAATGCATATCGCAACGGACATGCCTCGCCCAGCGAGATCGTCACCACACTGCTTGATCTCTCGGTAAAGTCCAAGGTGGACGGGGTCCTCTCTCTGGAGCGCAGTGCGGCCAAGGCAACCAGTTCCTTCCTCCGCAACGGGTTGGCCCTTCTTGTGGACAACTACAAGGAGGAGGAGATCCGTGAGACATTGAACACGGAGATGGCCTTCTTCAACCTGCGCCGCCAGCAAAGTGAACGTTTTTTCCTGACCATGGCGCGCGTGGCTCCGGCATTCGGCGTTGCGGGCAGCGTCATCGGCCTGATCGGCCTGCTCATGGGGATCAACGACACCGCTGTAATCCTCAAGAACATCCCGGTGGCGTTCATCTCAACATTGTATGGTCTGGTACTCAGCAATCTCGTCTTTTCGCCCATAGCCGAGAACATCAATTATTCAACTCGGGTGGAGTTGCTCAACCAAAAGTTGGTGCTCGAAGGTGTGGTCGCCATCGGCAAGGAACAGAATCCCTACAAGCTCGAGCGCAAGCTGACCTCATTCCTGACTCCCAGCGAGCGCGAAGGCAAGACCGAGACCCTACGCCGGATTACCCGCAAGTACGTGCAGAAGCGGCAGGCCCCTGTGGAGCCCGCCGGATTCCAGGAGCGCCTGGAGCAGGCCGGTGAGGTTACTGAAGCCGCCTGATCAGGAGATGGCATATCCTAAAAGGAAAGGGACCGTAACGGTCCCTTTTTTTTTCGCGGGTTTGTGCTATCTTTCCGGCTACGGGAGGTAATGCACTCATGGCTAAGATTCTGGCGGCAGACATTGGCGGCACCAACAGCCGGTTTGCCTTGTTCGAGAGCGCGGGCGGCGAGTTGGTTATGGAAGATTCCATCTGGCTTGAGACGCATGGCGCAGCTACGTTTTCCGAGTTGGTCCAGCAGGTCTGGGACAGCGATTTTGCTGCCAGGCCTGGAGGATTCGAGAGCGTGGCCCTTGCCGTGGCCGGGGCTGTGATTCACGGCGTTGCCTGCCCGGTCCTTCCCAACGCGCCCTGGGGTGTTGATCTACGGCAGGTGGATTTTGGTGTTAAGAAAGCCTGTCTTATAAATGATTTCGCAGCACAGGCCTATGCTTGCCGGACTCGAGCCGTGGTGGATGCGGTCGAAATTCAGCACGGAGTGGCTGATGACCGGGGCGTCATCGGCGTCATCGGTGCCGGGACCGGGCTGGGCTATTCGGCTTTATTGCCCGGCGAGGCAGAGTGGATAGCCCTGCCAAGTGAAGGCGGGCACATGGCATTTCCCTTTTCCGGTCCCGAAGAATACGAATACGCCGAGTTCAACCGTCGGGAGAGCGGCCGTAATTGGCCTGAAGGCGATAGCGTGGTGACCGGGCTGGGGCTCCGGCTCGTGCACAAATTCCTGACTGGTGAGGACCGGGCGCCAAGAGAGATCTCCGAAATATTGACGCCCGAGAGCGAGACTGCCCGGTGGTATGCGCGTTTTTATGGCCGAGCCTGCCGGAACTGGGCCATTGCGCTCATGTGTGAGGGCGGCCTCTATGTGGCGGGCGGCATTGCCGCCAAAAATCCCATGTTCGTCAAGATTCCGGAGTTTCTGGAGGAGTTTCACAACTCCCATGTATACGGCGCGTTTCTTCGTTCCGTTCCGATCCGTCTCAACGCCAACCAGGAAAGCGGATTGCTCGGCGCGGGATTCTACGCCATGCAACTGCTCGGCAGGTAGGCGTTCCATGCAGGCAGGGACCACCAAACGGCTGATCGTCATCGGCGTTGTCGTCACACTGGTCCTTTCCTATTTCCTTTTCGATTTCGGCCGTTTTTTTTCGCTGGAATACCTCAAGGCATCCCGCGAGCAGTTCCGGGAGCTCTATGCGGGGCATACCGTCCTGGTCCTGACTGCCTACTTTTGTCTCTATGTGGTCTCCACAGCCCTGGCGCTGCCAGCCGCAACGGTTATCACCCTGGCCGGCGGGGCGCTCTTCGGCTGGACTACCGGGGTCATCGTGGTCTCGTTCGCAAGCAGCATCGGCGCGGCCCTGGCTTTTCTGGTTTCGCGTTACCTTTTCCGGGACTGGGTGCAGTCCCGCTTCGGCGACAAGCTCGCACAGATCAATGGGGGCATAAAACGGGAGGGAGCTTTTTACCTCTTCACCCTGCGCCTTATTCCCGCTTTTCCCTTTTTCGTCATCAATACGGTCATGGGACTCACACCCATGCGTCTTTCAACCTATTATTGGGTTTCGCAGGTGGGTATGTTTCCGGCCACAGTGGTCTACGTCAACGCGGGCAAGGAGTTGGGGCAGCTCGAATCGCTGTCGGGCCTGCTGTCGCCCAGCCTGATTGTTTCCTTCGCCATCCTCGGTCTGTTCCCCCTGGTCGTGAAGAAAGGCATGGACTGGTACAGGGGCAGGGGGGGCGCCCGTGGCTGAATACGATTTCGACATAGGCATCATCGGCGGCGGTGCGGCTGGCCTGACCGTGGCGTCCGGTGCCGCGCAGTTGGGGGCCAGAACGCTGCTTGTTGAGCGAGCTCCACGGCTTGGCGGCGACTGCCTGCACTACGGCTGCGTACCGAGCAAGACGCTCATCCGAACGGCGGCGGTCTATCACCGCATGCGCACGGCAGAGCGATACGGGTTGCCGTCTGTTGACTTGCCACCCGTGGATTTCAGGCAGGTGGCGACCCGCATCCAAACGGTAATTGATCGCATCCAGGTCCATGATTCCGAGGAGCGGTTTTGCAGCTTGGGCGTCAAGGTCGTGTTCGGCCTGGCATTCTTTGTCGACGAACATACTGTGGAGTGTGGCGGCAAACGGGTTACGGCGAGAAAGTGGGTCGTGGCAACCGGTTCTTCCCCGGCTGGCTTGCCCGTGCCAGGGTTGGAGGAAACCGGGTACTGGACCAACAAGGATATTTTTTCCCTGGATGAACTGCCCGAAACGCTTTTGGTCATGGGGGGCGGCCCCATCGCCTGCGAGATGGCCCAGGCCTTTTCCCGGCTTGGATGCGAAGTTACCGTTCTCCAGCGAAACACCCAGCTTTTATCCCGCGAGGACCGGGACATGGCCGAGGTCGTGGCGGATTCGCTTCGCGCAGAAGGCATTCATCTGGAACTGGGCGCGGCCTTTCGGGAAGTGCGCCGGACGGGTGGGGGCGTAGAGGTCGAATTCGAGCGGGATGGCGAAGTGCATACCGCGCGTGGCGTCAACCTGCTGGTGGCGGCGGGGCGCAGGACCAACGTGGAAGGCCTCGGCCTGGATAACGCGGGCGTATCCTATGATCACAAGGGTATTGCCGTGGACGACCGGCTGCGTACTTCGCAAAAACATATTTTCGCGGCAGGGGATGTGACCGGAAAGTATCTCTTCACCCATGCCGCCGGCTACGAGGGGGGCGTCATCATCGCCAACGCCGTGTTGAGACTGCCCCGCAGGGCGGATTACACTTGGTTGCCGTGGTGCACGTATACCGAGCCGGAACTGGCCAGCGTGGGGATGAATGAAAAAGCGGCGCAAAAGGCAGGCAGGGAGCATGCCATCTGGATCGAGGAGTTCGCGGATAACGACCGGGCCCTGGCCGAAGGCGCGACGGGCGGCCGGATCAAGCTGGTGCTGGACAGGAGGGAGAAGCCCCTGGGGGTGCAGATTGCGGGTCCGCACGCGGGCGAGTTGGCCTCGGAGTGGGTGGCGGCTCTCAATTCAGGCACCGGGCTTTCCACTCTGGCCTCGGCGGTCCATCCCTATCCGACCCTGGCCGAGATCAACAAGCGGGTAGCGGGCAGGGTCATGTCTCCCAAGCTCTTTTCCGGCAAGGTGCGCAAGGCGTTGAGCTTTCTCTTCGGTTACAAGGGGCGGGCCTGCCAGCTTGATTAATGGGTCAAACACGGGTAAGAGTCCGTCTCCTTTTTAGGCGTCACAAGTATAATGGAGGTCTGCAGGTGGGCAATTCGAGCTACACGAAAATGTTTCCCGTTTCCTGGGAGCAGTTGCATAGGGACTGCCGGGCGCTGGCCTGGCGTCTGATGGAGAGGGGGCCGTGGAAGGGCATCATCGCCATCACCCGGGGCGGCCTGGTTCCGGCTGCCATCCTGGCCCGGGAACTGGACATCCATCTCATCGACACCATCTGCCTTTCCAGTTACGATTGGAAGGAGCAGGGCGATGCCAATATCCTCAAGCCCATAGATAATGACGGCGAGGGCTGGCTGCTCATCGACGACCTGGTCGACACCGGCAAGACGGCCAAGATCGTCAGGGACATGGTTCCGAAGGCTCATTTCGCCACGGTGTACGCCAAGCCGGCCGGTAGGCCTTTGGTCGAAACTTACATCACCGAAGTCAGCCAGGATACCTGGATTCTGTTCCCCTGGGACGCGGGTTCGCAGTTCGTGGAGCCCATCATTCAGGCCGGTGTGTAGGGCGAAAAAAAATTATCAGGAAAATTCGTAGAGTATTCCCGGATCAGTCGCTGGGGTATTGCCCTTGAGCGCTCGCTGGGATAGTTGAATTTGATCCATATCACGCTAACGGAGAGGTCACCATGAAGAAACTGTTGAAGCTGTGTCTTGCCGTCGCCGTCATGGCGTCGATGCTGTCGCTCTTCGCCTGTGGCGAAGCGCCCGAGGAAAAGAAACCCGCCGAAGCTCCGGCTCCTGAAGCCGAAGCGCCCAAGGAAGCCCCCAAGGCATTCAAGGTCGGTTTTGTTTATGTCTCTCCGGTGGGCGACGCCGGATACTCCTACGCCCATGACTTGGGCCGCAAGGCCGTGGCCGCCATGCCCGGCGTGGAGACCAAGTTCTCGGAATCCGTTCCCGAGGGCGCCGACTCCGAGCGCGTCATTCGCAATATGGCCCGCAACGGCTTCAACATGATTTTCACCACCAGCTTCGGCTACATGGATCCGACCATCAAGGTGGCCAAGGAATTTCCCGACGTGGCCTTCATGCACTGCTCCGGCTTCAAGAAGTCCGAGAACGTGTCCAACTACTTCGGCCGCATCTATCAGTCCCGTTACCTGACCGGCCTGGTCGCCGGGGCCATGACCAAGTCGAACAAGATCGGCTATGTGGCCGCCTTCCCGATTCCCGAAGTCATTCGCGGCATCAACGCCTTCACCATCGGCGTGCGCGAAGTGAACCCCGAGGCCGAGGTCCGCGTGGTTTGGACCAAGACCTGGTATGACCCGGCCCTGGAAAAGGATGCCGCCAAGTCCCTGCTGGACGCCGGATGCGACGTCATCACCCAGCATCAGGATTCCCCGGCTCCGCAGGAGGCCGCCGAAGAGGCGGGCGCCTACGCCATCGGGTACAACTCCGACATGTCCTCCTTCGCTCCCAAGGCCAATCTGACTTCCGCCATCTGGAATTGGGGCCCGGCCTACGTCAAGACCGTGGAAGAGGGAATGAACGGCGCCTGGAAGGGCGACCAGTCCATGTGGTGGTCCATGGCTGACGGCGTGGTTGATATTGCGCCCTTCGGTCCCATGGTCCCCGAAGATGTCAAGGCGAGCGTTCTGGCCAAGAAGGCAGAACTGGTCGCAGGCAAGGACACCATCTTCGCCGGTCCGGTCAAGAACCAGAAGGGCGAGGTCGTCATCCCCGAGGGTACGACCGCTCCCGATGCCGACCTGCTCGGCATGACCTGGTTCGTGGAAGGCGTGGTCGGTACCACCGAATAACGCAACGGACAGTCCGTGCTGAAGATCCGAAAAAGAGACGAACCCTGGAAGTGGGGCGCCCTGGTCATATTCCTGGGCGCCCTGCTCTTTTCCCTCGGCGTAAGCGCTCTGCTCCTTGCGGGGCAGGGTAAGGACGCCCTGCACGGCCTGGCCATCCTTTGGCAGGGAAGCTTCGGCTCCTACTGGGCGCTTGAGGGGGCGCTGCTCAAGGCGATTCCTCTCTTCCTCTGCTCCCTGGGAGTGGCCGTGGCATTTAGGATGCAGATCTGGAACATCGGAGCTGAAGGGCAGTTTGCGCTGGGGGCCATCGGCGCTACCTGGATGGCTCTCTCATTTCCCGACCTGCCAGGGGCGGTGCTCCTGCCGCTCATGTTCATCATGGCCTTCATCCTCGGCGGCATCTGGGCGGTCATTCCGGCGGTGCTCAAGCTCCGACTTAGGGTCAACGAGATCATCTCGACTCTGATGCTCAACTACATCGCCATCCAGCTGCTGGACTACTTGGTCTTCGGCGTGTGGAAGGACCCGACCAGCTTCGGCTTTCCCATGTCTCCTGAATTTTCTGCCGGTGCTGTAATTGGGGGCATCGGATCCAGCCGAGTGCATTGGGGTCTGCTCTTCTCCATTTTCGCAGGCATCGGGCTGTGGGCTTTGATGCGCTTCACCCGCGTCGGGTTCGAGCTCAAGGCCTCGGGCGAGGGAGCGCGCGTGGCTCGTTACGCCAAGATTCGTTACGGTATGTTGGTCATGTTCGTCATGTGTCTTTCCGGCGGGTTCGCCGGATGGGCCGGATGCGTGGAGACCTCCGCCGTGCTCAACCGCCTCCAGCCGAGCCTCATGGTAGGCTATGGTTACACGGCCATTGTTGTGGCCTGGCTGGCCCGGCTCGAGCCGCTGAACATCGCCTTTGCCTCGTTCCTGCTGGCGGCGCTCAGGGTGGGGGTGGAGAACCTCCAGCTTGAGCTTCAGATTCCGGCTGCCTTTGGCGCGATAATGGAGGGCATGATCCTGCTTACGGTGTTGGCCGGGCAATTTTTCCTCATGTACACTCTGGAACGCGTCAAACGGAAGGGGGAGTAAGCTGTGACGGAATTCCTGATCCCGCTGTTTGCCGCCACCGTGCAATCCGGCACGCCCATCCTCTATGCCACCCTGGGCGAGATGATGACGGAGAAGGGTGGCGTGCTCAACCTCGGGGTGGAAGGCATCATGTCCGTGGCTGCACTCGCCGCGTTTTTCGTCTCCATGTCCACGGGCTCGCCCTGGCTTGGCTTTCTGGCCGGCGGTGTGGCGGGCACGCTCATGGCCACGCTGCATGGCTTCGTCTGCATCACCTGCCTCGGCAACCAGGTGGTCTCGGGCCTTGCCCTGACCATTCTCGGCGTCGGGCTGACCAATTTTCTCGGCGTACCGTACGTCGGCCAGAGCGCACCCGGTTTCACTCCCTTTGATTTTCCGCTGCTGTCCTCCATTCCCTATCTCGGCGATATCTTTTTCAAGCACGACATGCTGGTCTACATCTCCTTTGTCGTGCCCTTCGTGTTTTGGTTTTTCTTCAGGCGCACCAGCCTGGGGCTGCATGTTACGGCCACGGGCGAGATGCCTGCCGCCGCCGCTGCCGTTGGTCTGAAGCCGGTTGCGCTTCGCTATTTCGCGGTCATGGCGGGCGGATTCCTCATTGGACTGGGCGGGGCTTACCTATCCCTGGCCTACACCCATCTGTGGACCAACGGCCTGTCCGGCGGACGCGGCTGGATTGCGGTCGCTTTGGTCATTTTCGCCTTCTGGCGGCCAGGGCGAGCCGTTGCAGGGGCCTATCTTTTTGGCGGGGTCATGGCCTTTCAGCTCCGGCTGCAGGCCATGGGCACCCATCTGCCTTCCTCGTTGCTGCTCATGCTGCCCTATGCCTTGACGGTTCTGGTCCTCATCCTGTCCGCCGCGCGAGGCCGCCGCACCGACGCGCCCGCGGCCCTGGGCACCAACATCGAGCCGGAAGGGTAGGGCTATGGCGGAACTCAAATTCGTTCGTCCGGCCCGCGTGCGCCTCCTGCCGGAGGGCACCCAACCGGTGGTATCTCTCAAGGGCGTGACCAAGCGCTTCGGCAAGGTTGTGGCCAACGACTCCATTACGCTGGACATCTATCCGGGCAGGATCAAGGCCCTGCTGGGCGAGAACGGAGCGGGCAAATCGACCATGATGTCCATGCTGGCGGGCCGCTATCGCCCGGATGAGGGCACCATCGAGGTGGACGGCAACCCTGTCCGTTTCCATTCTTCCAAGGATGCCATCGCTGCGGGCATTGGCATGGTTTACCAGCACTTTATGCTTGTGGATTCCATGACCGTGGCCGAGAATGTGCTTCTGGGCCAGGAGGGCAGCTTTCTGGTCAAGCCGGCAGAAATGGAAGGTCGCGTTGGTAGGCTCGCTGAGGAGTACGGCCTTGAAATCGACCCTGCCGCTCGCATCGCCGATCTCTCCATGGGCGAGCGCCAGGTAGTGGAAATCCTCAAGTTGCTCTACCGCGAAAGCCGCATCCTCATTTTCGACGAGCCCACCGCCGTGCTTACCCCCGAGGAGACCAACAAGCTGTTCGAGGCCCTCTGGCGTATGACCGAGCAGGGCAAGTCCATCATTTTCATCAGTCACAAACTTGAAGAAGTCATCGCCCTGGCAGACGAAATTTCCATTCTGCGCCGGGGAAAGATCGAAGGTGAACTGGACCCCAACGCCATCGAGTCCAAGGCTGAGCTGGCCTCGCGCATGGTCGGCAAGGAAGTGCTTCTGGAGATTGATCGCCAGCCCGCCGAGATCGGCGATCCGGTCCTTGAGGTCAGGGGGTTGACAGGGATCGGTTTGAGCGATGTCAGTCTCGACGTTCACAAGGGCGAGGTTGTTGCTCTGGTGGGCGTGGCCGGAAACGGTCAGAAGGCACTGGTCGAGGCCGTGACCGGGCTGGTCAAGCCGCCGCTGGACACGGTCTTCATCATGGGTCAGCCGTGGCGCAAGTTTTTTGCTGAGTCTACCTGGAACCGGTCCATGTGCTACATCCCGGAGGATCGTCTCGGGCTTGCGACTCTGCGCAATCAGAATCTGGTGGACAACCTGCTGCTGACCACTCGCAAGGGCTACACCAAGGGTTTTTTGCTGAACAAGAAGCAGGCGGAAAAAGACACCGTCAGCCTTATCGAGAAGTTCGACATCCGTCCCGGGCGCATCCACGCCCTGGCCTGGCAACTCTCCGGGGGCAACCTGCAAAAGGCCGTGCTCGCCCGCGAACTCTTCCGGGAACCGCGCCTGATAGTCGCGGAGCAGCCTACTCAGGGGCTTGATGTCTCTGCAACGGAAGAGGTCTGGAACCGACTCCTGGCCGCCCGAACCATGGCTGGAATCCTCCTTGTGACCGGAGACCTGAACGAGGCCCTGCAACTTGCCGACCGCGTGGCCGTCATCTACCGGGGCCGGATTCTCGGCGTGATAGACGCCGCTGCCCCCAATGCCCTGGACCGCATCGGCCCCCTCATGGCCGGCGTCCTGGACGATATTCTCTAGCCCTTCTTTTTGCACAGGGCGAGGAGGTGCTATCCCCTCAGGTCAGGCCAGTTGTCATATATTTTTTTGACGATATGGTGCAGAAGTATTTTTGCTCCGGGATAAGATAAATGGTCATCATCTCTATAATACACCACATTGTTGTATGTGTAGCATTGTGAGTCATCACAAAAAAGCTGTTCAGGAAAAACTCGTATTAAATTTGGATTATCTTGAATCCGATCAAGAATTGCATATGATGCTTTTGTCCTTTCGCAGAATACGCTGTATCGTGTTGCTAAATTGCTTTTTTTTGAAATAAAAATTTTGAGTTCACTCGCGGACATATTTATCGTTTTTCTCAATAGCGTATTCGGAACATCCCACCCAACTTCCGGGATAGGATAAACTAATACAACTTTACATCCATTGTTCAGTAATTTTTTTATTGTATCACAATATGCTGATGCAATTTCTTCAAAGTTTGCCTTGCGATATCCTGTCTTCGTTTTGATAACGAGGCCGGGGTGATCATTCCCATACTCACAGCCACCTAATTCATTGTCAAAACGTTCATTTTCTAGCAGCAAAGGGAGCCTGCCGCCGGTAATAATGACAGGTTTTTCATATCCCAAGACCCTTTCTAGTCTATTTTGGTTGAAGTTGATTAGGTCTCTTGTCATGTTTGGATTATCAATGTTGTCCGCTCTATCTATATTCAAGATAAATAATGATGCAGATGAAGTTAAGGGTACAAACTTAGAAATAAAAGGAATTGATTTGTGTTGATTTATGATAGGAGCATTCAAAGTCTCAATGTGTGAATCCCCTAATGTTATCAATGTATACTTTCCACTTTTATTTAATATATAGCAAAATGGGTTTTTTCTAATCTCGGCACCATTACTTTTTGCCAACGATATATAATGGTCTTTTTGAGATTCAAGTCCATAATTTACATCTGACATGAACATTGGCAAAATTTTGAAGCGTGATGGAAATCCCTTCTCCACGAAGATAAGTATGCCAAACATAGATAAAAGGGTGCATGCCAATAACGTCCCACTGAAGACAGTTTTGCGGTTTATTGCCATCTTGTTTCTAAATGGTGTTTCGACATATAAATACGAAATGATAGAGAGAATTAGACAGGTGAAAATAGCTAAAAAAGATTCTTCATTCGTTAAACCTCTGTTTAGTTCAACACGTAATAGGGAAAGCACTGGCTGATGCCATAGGTATAATGAATAAGATATTAAACCGATAGATACAAAAATCTTATTTGAAAGTATTTTCCCAATAAATGTGTCACTTTTCGCGAATGCGATAATGAATGTTACGCTGAATATCAGAACTGCATTTATTAGAGAAGGAAGACGACTATTGTCAGTGAAATGTATTGAGAATATAAAAATGACAGCTAGCGAAAATGATAGGATATATTCAATTGTCATTTTGTGTTTTTCATATTGGCGAATGCGATCATCACACTGGACAATAAGTCCACCTGCAATAAGTTCCCATGCTCTAGTTGGAAGCATATAGAAATTGAAATCTTTATGAGTGAAGCTCATCCATTCACACAAACTAAGTGAAGCAACTCCTATAAATAGTAGTGTTTTGGTAATAGATTTTTTTGACTTGACTACAAGAATGATTAAGATTGGATAAAATAAGTAAAATTGCTCTTCCACACCGAGACTCCACATATGAAGAAGCGGCTTTAGGCTGCTAATTTCAGCATTATAACTATCCTGTCTCCAAAAGAATATATTTGCAATAAATGCAACAGTAGAAAAGAGGCTTTTCCCAAATTCAATAAATGCTTGAGGGAGTAATATCTTCCAACAGAAATAGCTTGTAATCAGGAGAACAACAGTTAGAGCTGGTATGATGCGTCGTGCTCGACGTTCATAAAAATTCATGATGGAAAATGTATTTGAATTTATTTCGCGAAATATTATTTTTGATATGAGGTAGCCTGAGATTACAAAAAAGATATCTACCCCAATAAATCCACCAGAGAATAGCTCCTTACCTTGATATGATATCCCGGCATGGTAGAAAACGACTAGCATGACTGCAACTGATCGCAATCCATCGATTTCCGGTCTATATTTAATATGACCCATTGTTAATCCTTTTGGTTTCTGTTATGCGATGTTTTTTTATATTATATACTTATAATTATCAATCGGGTTCAGGTTAAATTACTGTGGATGATTCAGTTGTGGTAGAATTTTTCGGATGTCATCCAAAGTGTTTTTCAAATCTAATGTTCATGCGGAAAGAGCGGATATATTGCATTGGGAAGAACCAGCCTATCCAATACCCCAACCACGTTTTTCTGTACAATACAGAAGCACTTCAGCCCTAATGTCCTCGTTTCCGTCATTATTGATATTGGAGTGATTCTTTTGTGAGATATAATCTGTGCCCTATTGACAACTTATTCATGATGTATAAAGTTAACACTATGAACAAAGATGAACAGCACATGTTGCCACAAAGGGATGTGGCTGAATTTCAGGATCTCATCGAATCTCTCTTCCAGTGTTGCCGAGAGAGGCAGCAGTACCAGAGTGAGCGGTTTGGTCTGCCCGATGCAGAGTTGCGTTGCCTGTTGTTGTTTCGTAACGAGCGATACCTGACAGCCAAGTCTATTGCGGAAAGGCTTCATGTGGCCAAGAGCAGGGTGACCAAGATCGTTTCTTCGTTGGTGCGCAAGGACTTTGTTGAATCCACTGACGATCCCGTCGATTCCCGTGTGAAGTTGCTTTCCCTTACGCGGTCGGGTGAGAAGTTGTTGGCGGAGGTGCTGACATTCCATTCCGAGGTTCATCGAGCCATTCTAGGAAGATTCACGGATGAGCAGCGCGCCATGTTGCTAGGCAGCATGTCGTTGCTGGGGCGACATATGAAGTCGGTCCGCGATTTGATGGAATAATTTTTTTTTAGCAATTAGTTAATAGCATTAACTAAAAAGGAGCAGGATATGTCGAACGAGAACAAGCAGGGCAAGGATCGGCAGCGGCACGCATTCATTACCTCTCGGGGAACCATGGACGGCGCTATGCCTGCATTGGTAATGGCGCTCAACTCGGTGCGCCTGGGCCATGATGCTACGATTTTTTATACGTTCATGGGGCTGGATGTGATCAAGCCCGGCGGCATCGACAAGTTGAAGTACTACCCTGAGGGGACCATGGGAGCCATTCCCGGAATGCCACAAATGGCTACCAGCATGATGAAGAAGTGGATGGCCGACGCCAACATCCCCGAGGTCGGTGATATGTTTGAAATGGCTCAGATCGAGGGCGTGAAGCTGGTAGCCTGTCATATGACCATGGAAATGATGAAGCTGAAGCCGGAAGATTTCGTTGAAGGTGTTGAGGTCTGGAACGCCGCGGATTTCATCAAGTTCGCCGGAGAGTGTGACTTGTGTCTTTTCACGTAAAGATATCAGTGAGTCGAAAGAGAAACCCCGCGTCAGCGGGGTTTTTTGTGGCCTGTGTGAAGTCGAGCATGTCCCTTGCCGCTTCATTTCCTTCGGTCTTTTCGGTATGGTTACAGGAATAAAGGAACATTTCCGTGAAGAACAGATTTTACACCGAGTTTGATACGGCATCCATTGGCCGGGGACAGTCCAAGAATGTCAAGGGGCGGACGCCCTTTGAGCAGGATCGGGACCGGATCATCTACTCTCCCGCCTTTCGCCGCCTCCAGAACAAGACCCAGGTTTTCCTGTCCGGAGAGTTTGATTTTTACCGCACCAGACTGACCCATTCCATGGAGGTCTCTCAGATCGGGCGCTCCATCGTCAATCACCTCAACCGCACTTCAGGCTTGTTGAGCGATGATTTCCACATCGACCAGGATCTGGTTGAGTCCGTCTGTCTGGCCCACGACATAGGGCACCCCTCCTTCGGTCATGCGGGCGAGCAGGTTCTCAACAAGCTCATGTTTAAGTCCGGCGGGTTTGAGGGCAACGCCCAAAACCTTCGCATCCTTGTTGATCTTTTTTATCGGGACAAGTCTCGGTGGAAGGGGATGAAGCCCACCCGCGCCTTCCTGGACGGAATGCTCAAGTACAAGACGCTCTTTTCCGATTCGGAAAAGAAGAAGCATCATTTCATCTATGATTTCCAGCGGGATATATTGGATTTTGTGAGTCCCGAGGTCGCCTTCGATTCGCTTTTTGAAACGGAAAAGGAGCTCAACTCCTTTAAATCACTGGAGTGCCGGATCATGGACTGGGCAGATGACATAGCCTATTCCATCCACGACATAGACGACGGAATCCGGGCCGGATTCATCACCATGAAGAAGGTGCGCAACTGGATGGAGGAACTGGGAAAGGGATTATCGCCTGACCACGCGACTTTTCTGGATAACTTATGCGGTGCCATTGCGGACGATACCTTTAGCGAATTTCTGGCCCGGCTCATCGGCGAGTTCATTCACTGCACCACGCTGGTGGAACGCGAGAATCCGCTTTCGCCCATGACCAACCGCTACCGCTTCAATATCGCGGTCCGCGCCGAAGGCAAGGCGCTTTGCTCGTTGCTCAAGGACATGGCCGTAGCGTTGGTATTTCATACCCCGCAGGTGCATCAATTGGAGTTCAAGGGAAGCATGATCCTGCGCCAGGTTTTTGAGGTTCTGGAGGGGGAATACATCGATGGGAAATCGGAATACCGGCTGCTTCCGGCGCATTACCATCATGCCCTTGCCCTGCGGGATGACGACGACAAGCGGCGGATGTTGTGCGATTATCTGTCTGGTATGACCGATGGATTTGTCGTCAGGACGTACAAGCGGCTGTTCGATCCCGATTTCGGTTCGATTATCGATTTGATCTAGGAGGAAAGAACATGAAGTGCATGGAATGGTTGGAAGTCTATGACGTCGGAGTCGAAGAGATCAACAAGCAGCACAGAGGGTTGGTGAGGGTCACCAACAAGTTATTCCATGCCATCATGGAGGACAGGGGAGAGGAGCTTCTCTATGACATTCTCAAGGAGTTGGAAGAATACGCGGCGTTTCACTTCGATTACGAGGAGCGCCTGCTACGCGAACACGAGTATCCGAAGGAATTGTTGGAGCGGCATATTCGGGAGCATGACAAACTGAAGGCGGACGTCGCAGACTACATACAGCGCTTGGAAGGACGCGAAGTTGCCATGGATCTGGATCTTTTCGCTTTCCTGAGAGACTGGACGGAGAATCACATGCGCAACACCGACATGCTGTACCGTGATTTTTTCAACGCCAGGGGCGTATACTGAGAGGCCGCGTGAAGCCTGCCTGCCGACTATGTTCTTGCGACATGTCGGGCATCTGCAAGATTGGCTTCCCGCACTTATTCCTTTTCTTGAATGACTTCGATGTCTTCCTGATTGAGGATGACTTCCTTTCCCTTGTCATTCTTGAATTTGTAGGTCTCCGACCTGACATCGTACTCCGGGGTGCCATAGGTCGTGTAGCTTTTGCCCGTCTTTGTGGTCACTTCATACTGTTTCGCTCCGCAACCAAGCAGAAAGAGCGACAGTAGCAGCGTCATCAGAAACGTGATCAAACGATACATGTTTTCCCCTCTCGCTGAATTTATCATACAGTTCCCCCCATACCCCATTTTCCCCATTATAATCAACGCCTATTCCGTCAAGACGTACGGGAAAGGCTGGGGTGGCGATTACAGTCCCAGGATAGAGCAGGAATTTTCCATGATCGCGTCAAGGTCCGCAGCCGTCAGCTTGAGCCTTTTCGTGAGCCGGTCAAGCTCGCTTCCGGCATCAAAGAGAGGGTAGTCGCTTCCGAACAGAACGTGGTCCCGACCAAAGGCGCGGTAGAGTGTTTCCAGCTTAGCGTCGTCGAGGAAATCCATGGAACTGGATGTGTCCACGAAGACGTCTTTGCCCGCCAGTTGATCGAGAGCGTAATCCCAGTGCCGGTATCCGCCCATGTGCGCGGCGATGATGATCGGTTTGGGAAAGGCCTCTCTCAGAGCGGCCAGTTTTCTGGGACAGGAAGGGTTCTCTTCGGGCGGCAGGGTGTCTCCCACGTGGAACAGGCAGACGAAGCGGTCTTCGACCATCTCCATGATGTTATAGAGAGCCGGGTCATCCATACGGAATCCCTGAAAGTCAGGATGGAATTTCAATCCCTTAATGCCATTTTCTTCCAAGCGGTCAAGTTCCTTTTCAAGGTCCTTGTAGCCGGTGTGAACGGTGCCGAAAGGGATGAACTCCTCGTGTTCCTGCTTGATGCTGATGGCCCAGTTGTTTGCCGGGATGACTTGGGCGGGAGCCGTGGCCGCCGCCAGCACGACGCATTTGTCTATGCCCGCGCTGTTCATGCGCGTGTCGAGGTCTTCCATCAAGCCGTTGCCGACGGGATGTATGCCGTAGTGATCCTCAAGTTGGTCCACTACCTTATGTGCGATTTTCGGATGAAAAACGTGCGTGTGAATGTCGATAAACATGGTCGTTACGATGCCTGAACATGAGTCGTATGTAAACGACTGTTTGAATGGGGGCGTGAAGCGGCTAGAACATCTCTTTGAGCCAGTCAGGAACGCGGGTGGGGCGGCCCTCGGCGTTGACGGCGGCGTGTTCTGTCATACCTGTGGCATGGAGCAGGGTTTTGTCCTTATTCCATACCTCGTAGGTGAACTTCATGGACGCGCGCTTCCACTCGCTGATGCCGATGTGGACGAAAATCTCATCATCGAAACGGACGGGCGAACGGTATCGGCACTGGGCTTCGCGTACAGGCAGGAGGATACCTCGCTCTTCGACCTCAGCATAGCTCATCCCCCTCTCGCGGATATAGAGACTGCGTGCTCTTTCAAAGAGATGGAGGTACTCGGCGTAGTAGAGAACTCCCATTGTGTCTGTCTCGCCATAGGAAACGAAGTGCCTGTACCAGCAGTCAGGCTTGGGGAAGTCCTTCGAGGTCGGCATTACTTCATCCCCAGACATTGCAGGGCGAAGGAGAGCAGTTCGTGTCCCTTGTCCAGCTTCAGGCCGGTTCCTTCGGCGGTGGCTTCGGTGAAGGCCTTTACCCCGGAGGGTTCGAGTCCGGGCCCGTTAATGATGAAGGGCACTGCGTCGGTGGTATGCGTCCGTTCGACGATGGGCGTGAAGTGGTCACAGGTGACTATCCAGGCCACGTCTTCGTCCTTGAGAGCCTCTCGCAAGGGGGCGACGATTCGGGCGTCGAAACGGGAGATGGCTTCCGCCTTTTCCGCCGCGTTGCCGCCGTGGCCGCATTCGTCCGGTCCTTCGAGATGCACGAAGACGAAATCGTTGTCCTTGAGGAAATCGAGTGCCGCGTCCACCTTGCCCTGGTAATTGGTCTCCAGCAGGCCGGTGGCACCTTCCACGTCGATGACGGACATGCCCGAGGCGTTGCCGAGTCCCTTGATCAGGTCCACGGCGGAGATGACGGCACCTCGCATGCCGAAGGTCTCTTCGAAATTGGGCAGGATCAGGGGGCGTCCCTGTCCCCAGGGCCAGATGGAATTGGCTCTGGAACTGTTGAGGTTTCGGTCCTCCAGCACTTCCTTGGCCTCGAAAAGAAGGTCCCAGAGCTGGGGGCTTTTTGAGTAGGCGCGAAGATCGAGCTTGATGGGCTTGTCCGTGATGTCGTGGGGCGGATTGATGAACAGCTTGGCGTCGTCGGTGTTGGCTCCGTTTTTCTGGACCAGCAGGTGCCGATACTGAATGCCGGGCACGAAGGTGTAGGTCTCATTGCCAAGCCGCTTTTGGAGCTCCTCGACGATGGGCCGGGAGACCTCGGTGGCGATGTGTCCGGACGAGTAGTCGCGCATGTAGCCGTCTATGGTCAGCTTCGAAACAGTGACCAGGTTCAGCCGCCAGACCAGGTCGTCCGGGTCCAGCACGAGACCTTGGGCCGCCGCTTCAATGGGGCCGCGCCCGGTGTGGTAGGTGGCGGGATCGAAACCGAGCAGGGCCATGTTGGCCACGTCGGACCCCGGAGCCATGCCCTCGGGTACGGTTTGAGCCCGTCCGACCATGCCGGTACGGGCCAGTTCATCCATATTGGGCGTGTCGGCGGCTTCTATGGTGGTCTTGCCCTGAAGCTCGTCCAGGGGCCAACCTCCCATGCCGTCGGCAATAAGGTAGAGTAATTTCACAACAGATATCCGGTTACAGGATTCGGAACTTGACGCACGGCTTCACTGAGAAGTCCATGGCGTCCATCTCCTCGATCATGGCGTCCGCAGCCTTGGCGGAGGTCTCATGGCTGATGATTACCAGGGGGACACCCTCCTCGCCAGCCTCGCCTTTCTGCACGGCCTGGGCGATGGAGACCCCGTGTTCGGCCATGGACTTGGTGATGGTGGCCATGACCCCGGTGCGGTCGGCAACGGTAAAGCGGAAATAGTACTTGGACTCGGATTCCTCGGGGGGCAGGATGTCCGCCTTGGGCAGGGGCTGGTTGCAGAAGCCGGTGTTGTCTGGCACGCGGTCCCGGCATTCCATGCCTCGGACCAGATTCATGATGTCCGCAAGAACAGCGCTGCCCGTGGGCAGGTCACCCGCGCCCTGGCCGTGGAGCATGATCGGGCCCACTGCGTTGCCTTCAAGGCGCACGGCATTGTAGTTTCCTCCCACCCGGGCCAGCAGGTAGGTGTAGGGCACCAGCGCGGGGTGAACTCCCGCCTCCAGCCTGCCGTCCACGTTCATGACGTGGGCCAGCAGCTTGATGCGGTAGCCGAACTCTCTGGCGAACTCGATGTCCATGGGCGTGACGCCGGTGATCCCCTGGATGGGGATATCGGCAAGCGGGTAGTCCACGCCGTAGGCCATGCGGATGAGCACGCACAGCTTGTGCGCGGTGTCGAACCCTTCGATGTCGAAGGTCGGGTCGGCCTCGGCATAGCCCAGATCCTGGGCATCGGCCAGTGCAACCTCGAAGTCCATGCCCTTGGTGGTCATCTCGGAGAGGATGTAGTTGGCCGTGCCGTTCATGATGCCGAGCAGCTTGACGATCTCGTCTCCGGCCAGGCTCTCCTTGAGGGTCTGGACAATGGGGATGCCACCTGCACAGCTGGCCTCGAACATGAGGCCCACGTTGTGCTTGCCAGCCGCTTCGAACAGTTCCAGGCCGTGTTCGGCCAGGAGGTGCTTGTTGGCGGTGACCACATGCTTGCCCGCGGCGAACGCGTCGAGAATCAGGTCCCTGGCCGTGTCCAGACCGCCCATGAGCTCGACCACGATGTCGATATCGTCATTGACCAGCGCCTTGGGATCGTCGGTGAAGGTGACGTCGGAGCCCAGGTCGAAAGCGCGCTGCTTGTTCAGGTCGCGGACCAGAACGGACGCGATTTCAATGCGCTTGCCGAGACGTTTGGCAATGCGCTCCCGGTTCATGTCGAGAATTTTCGCCAGGCCGGAACCGACCGTGCCGAAACCACCCAGACCGAGTCTTATGACATCCATGATTACCCCTTGGCGAAGAATTTACGCAGGTTGCGAACAGCCTGGTTCGTGCGGTGGCGGTTCTCAACGAAGCTGAAACGGACATGGTCGTCGCCGTACTGGCCGAAACCGAGCCCCGGGGAAACCGCGACTTCGGCTTCCTGGAGGAGCATTTTGGAGAACTCGACGGAACCCATGTTCTTGAATTCATCCGGGATTTCAGCCCACAGGAACATGGTCGCCTGAGGCGGGGTCACTTTCCAGCCGATGCGGTTGAGGCCTTCGCACAGGGCGTCGCGGCGGTCCTTGTACACATCCATGATATCTTTGACCGCTTTGTCCATGTCCTCCTGGGAGAATTTGGGGTCGGCGTCCAGGTCTCCGTTCAGGGCGCAGGCCGCCGCAATCTGGATGGGCTGGTAGATACCATAGTCAAGGTAGGACTTGATGCGGGTCAGGGCCTGGACCATGTCCGGGTTGCCCACGCAGTAGCCCACGCGCATGCCTGCCATGGAATAGCTCTTGGTCATGGAGAAGAACTCCACGCCCACTTCCTTGGCGCCCTCGGCCTGGAGGAAGCTCGGAGCCTCGTAACCGTCGAACACGAAGTCCGCGTAGGCGAGGTCATGGATGACGTAGAGGGAATTTTCCTTGGCGAAATCCACTATACGCTGGAAAAAGGCGACGTCCACGCACTGGGTGGTCGGGTTGTGCGGGAAGTTGATGATCAGCAGCTTGGGCTTGGGCCAGGTGTGCTTGATGGCGGTCTCCAGGTTCTCGAAGAAGTCCTGTCCGGGACCGATGGGCACACGGCGCACGTCGGCGCCCGCGATGATCGAAGCATACGGATGAATGGGGTAGGCCGGGTCCGGGGCGAGCACTACGTCGCCGGGCGAGAGCATGGCCAGGGCCAGGTGGGCGAGCCCTTCCTTGGCACCCATGGTCACGCAGACCTCCTGATCACGGTCCAGGGACACGTCGAAGCGCCGGTAGTACCAGTCGCGCACGGCCATGCGCAGCCCCTTGATGCCCTTGGATGCCGAATACTTGGAGTTGCCGGGCTTGTATGCGGCCTCGGTCAGCTTGTCGAGAATGGGCTTGGGGGTGGGCACATCGGGATTGCCCATACCCAGGTCGATGATATCTGCGCCTGCGTGGCGCATTTTCATCTTGAGTTCATTGACCTGAGCGAAAACGTAGGGGGGCAGTCGATCGACTCTCGCAAACTTGGACATGTCGGGAAACTCCTCAATATAGTATTAGTGCAAGCTTGAATACATAGCCATGACCGAGCCGGACTGTCAAAATGAAATTCGGACAAATTGTATGCCACACATTAAGACGGGAAAGCGTGTCTTCAAGCGGGGTTGTCAAACTGTCTTGACCTTGAGGCAACTTTTCCATAGCGTTCGTGTTTCGACTAATGAACCCGACGCCCGGAGGGGCGACAGATTCCCTATTTTGGAGGTATATATGGTCCAGAAATCCGAAACCATCTGGTTCGACGGCAAACAGGTTCCCTGGGACGAGGCCAACGTGCACGTCCTTACTCATGCCCTGCACTACGGCACGGGCGTTTTCGAAGGCATCCGCGCTTATGAATGCGCTGACGGCTCCTCCGAGGTATTCCGCCTTGAAGAGCACATGGTTCGCCTGGCGAATTCCGCAAAAATTCTGGGCATTCCCATGCCTTACTCGGTTGATGAACTTGTCGCCGCTACCGTGGAGACCCTCCAGGTGAACAAGCTGCCCGGCGCCTATGTCCGGCCGCTGGTCTTCGTGGGCGAAGGCGCCATGGGGGTCCATCCCGGCGAGAACCCCATCCGCGTCATCATCGCCACCTGGCCCTGGGGAGCCTACCTTGGTGAAGAAGCCCTGGAGAAGGGCATCCGCGTCAAGTGCTCCACCTTCAACCGCCACCACGTCAACGTCATGATGACCAAGGCAAAGGCGACCGGCAACTACGTCAATTCAGTGTTGGCCAAGACCGAGGCCGTGGCCGACGGTTATGACGAGGCCATCCTGCTCGACACCACCGGTCATGTCTCCGAAGGCTCCGGCGAGAATATTTTCATGGTCCTCAACGACGTCATCTACACCCCGCACTCCGACGGCGTTCTGGGCGGCCTGACCCGTGATTCCATTATCTCCCTGGCGGGAGATCTGGGTTACGAAGTCCGTGAGGAACCCATCACCCGCGACATGATCTACACCGCCGACGAGGCCTTCTTCACCGGCACCGCCGCGGAGTTGACCCCCATCAGTTCCGTTGACCGCCGTGTCATCGGCACCGGCAAGGCCGGCCCTGTGGCCAAGCTGCTCCAGGGCGAGTTCTTCAAGATCGTCAAGGGCGAGAACGAGGATTACGAGCACTGGCTGCACCGCTACTCCCTGTAGTGAGCGGCCACCGGGGAATGACGGAAAGTCTAGAAAACCGGTGCGTCATCTGCTAAGAAAGGGGAAATCCGGCGCGGTTTGTCGGGTTTCCCCATTTTTTTACCGTGATTCCAAAAGGGTCCGTTCGCCGCGCCACAGCCTCAAGTGATCCCATGAGCACATCGAATCTCACTGCCAAGTACCGTCCGCAGACCTTCGCGGAAGTGGCCGGACAGGATGCGATAAAAGCGATCCTCTCCCGCGCCGCAGCCACAGACAAGGTGGCGCCGGCCTACCTGTTTTCCGGCACGCGCGGAGTGGGCAAAACCACCATCGCGCGCATCTTTGCCAAAGCACTGAATTGCGTGAACGCACCCACCGCCGAGCCCTGCAACCAGTGTCCCAACTGCAGGCAGATCACGGCTGGCGTGGCCGTGGACGTCATCGAGATCGACGGCGCTTCCAACCGAGGCATCGACGACGCCCGGCGGCTCAAGGAGGATATTGGCTACGCGCCGGTGGAGTGCCGCTACAAGGTCTTCATCATCGACGAAGCGCACATGCTGACCAAGGAAGCGTTCAACGCGCTCCTCAAGACCCTTGAAGAGCCGCCGCCGCGCGCCACCTTCATCATGGCCACCACCGAGCCGCACAAGTTCCCTCCGACCATCATCAGCCGTTGCCAGCATTACATATATAAGATGTTGACTCGGCAGGAGCTTGTAACCCATCTCGAAAAGATCATGAATCGGGAAGGGCTGCAGTTCGAGCAGGCCGCCCTGGAGATCATCGCCAAGCGCGGTGCGGGCAGCGTTCGCGATTCCATGTCCCTGTTGGGTCAAGCCCTGGCCATGGGGACGGATGTGCTCCGCGAAGAGGAGGTGCGTTCCTTTCTCGGGCTGGCCGGACAGGACGTCTTTTTCCAGCTCATGGAGGCCATGCACGCCCGTGACCTTGTGGCCGTGGGCATGGTGCTGCGTCAGGTCCTGGACCAGGGACTGGACCTCGGTTTCTTTTTGCGGGAGTTGACCAACTGCTGGCGCAACATGTTTCTGCTCAGGCAGGCGGGGGAGGCGGCCCTCCCGCTTCTCGGGTTTTCCGGTGAGGAAGCCCGGACCTGGCTGGACTGGGCCGGGAGATTCGATCCTGCGCACATTCACGCCTGCTGGCAGATGACCCTGGATGGTCAGCGCAGGGTCATGACCAGCCTGGAACCGGCCATGGCCTTGGAGCTCTTGCTGCTTAACCTGACCAGCCTCCCGGACCTGATCGAGCTGGAATCGGTCGGTGCTGCGGCCCCGTCCGGAGGCAACGTTCCACCGCGTCCCATGGGCGGGCAGGGCGGTCCGCAGGGTGGCGGCAGGTTCGGCGGACAGACCGGCGGGCAAGGTGCGCCCCAGGGCGGCCCCGGCGGCTATGCCCCTCCGGGCGGGCAGCGTTTTGCACCGCCTCGGGCGCAGGCCGCGCCCCTGAACCGTGAACCGGAACCGGCGCCTCCCCAGGCTCCGCCCCGGCCATCGGCACCGCCGCCGTCGCAACCATACTCCCAGCCCCCCTCCGGGGTCGAGATGTCACGGCCGCAACAGGAGTCTGTCCCCCCTACGCCGCCCCCGTCTCCAAAGGCTGAACCGGCCGCTACGCCGGAACGCCGGGCTGAAGACGGGGGAGACTACACCGCTTCCGGCCGTATGGCTGAATCTGTCGGGAAATCCGTTGCGAGTGCGCCTTCCGGCCCTCGCGATTGGAACGGATTTCTCGAATTTGTTGCTGCGCGCAACGGGCATTCGGGAGTCAACTCCACGCGGTTGCGGCTGAATGAGGGCAAAGTGGAAAAAGATCGGCTGGTCATCACCTGTTCCAGCCGGGTCCAGTGCGAGTACCTGAGCGAGAGCGCGGTAAACTCCGCCCTGGACAACCTGGTCAGGGAATATTTTGGCCCCATGGTTGAAGTTAACGTCGAAACTGGCGATATCGCCGTCCGTAAATCGGACAGGCAGCTATGGGAAGAGGCCGAGGCCAACCCGAGCGTGATCAAGGTCATGGAGGCCTTTTCCGCTCAGTTGATTTCGGTCGGTGCCCGGGAATAACGACAACAGACATTCAGGAGAATACGATGAAAGGCATGAACGAAATGATCCGCCAGGCGCAGGTCATGCAGCGCAAGATGACCCAGAAGCAGGAAGAGCTCAAATCCACCGTCGTTGAGGCCTCTTCGGGCGGCGGCATGGTCACGGTCAAGTGCACCTGCGGACAGGAGGTCACCGAGGTGGTCATCGAGGATTCCGTCATGGAGGCGGGCGACAAGGACATGCTCCAGGACCTGGTCCTCACCGCTGTCAACGAGGCGCTCAAGAAGTCCAAGGAAGTGATGGAAAAGGAACTCTCCTCCATCACCGGCGGTCTGAATATCCCGGGCATGTTCTAGGGTTGCCGAGGGTTTTCGTTTTCGGGCCGTCCCTGTGGCGGTCCGATTTTTCCGTCCCGCGCTTTTGCGTGGCGGATATTTCGCTTTAAAGGAGTCATCGTTGCAGAACCTTCCCGGTCCCCTCAGGGACGTGGTGGAACAGCTTTCCTCCCTGCCCGGCATCGGGCCCAAATCCGCGTTGCGCATTGCCCTGACCCTGCTCAAGATGCCCAGGGAAAAGGCCGGCGGAGTAGGGCAGTCCATTATCGACCTCAGGCAGCGGCTCTGTCTCTGCGAGGAGTGCGCCTGTCTGGCCGAGTCCTCGCCGTGCGCCATCTGTGCCGATCCGGGGCGTGACGATCACCAGCTTTGTCTGGTGCCCGAGTGGGACGCGTTGCTGGCCATGGAGGAGATGGGCATCTACAAGGGCCGTTACCTGGTCCTGGGCGGCCTGCTTTCCCCGTTGGATGGTGTGGAGCCCGGGCATCTGGAGATCGACCGGCTCAAGCGCCACTTGGGAAGCGGGCGGATTACGGAGCTGATCCTCGCACTGGGAGCCACCCTGGACGGCGAGGCCACGGCCTCCTATGTGAAGAACCTGGTTGAGTTGGCGTTTCCCGACGTGTCGGTCACCCGGCTGGCCCAGGGCATTCCCATGGGCGGCGAGGTCAAGTTCATGGACAAGGAGACGCTTCGGCAGTCCCTCGTGCATCGGCAGAAAGTGTAGCGGCGGGCGGTTTCGGCATGCAAGACGAGTTGTCGCATCTCGCGGGCGCGGAGGTCCGTTCCGTTCTCTATCACAACAAGGAGAACGGTTACACCATTGCCAAGGTCAGCGTGCAGGACGAGCCCGGCCTGGTCTCCATTGTGGGCACCATGGGCGAGCTCGTGGCCGGGGCCACGTTGGATCTGCATGGCGTCTGGACCGTACACCCCAAGTTTGGGCGCCAGTTGGAGGTGCGCACCTTCGAGGAATCAAGGCCAGCCACCGAGAATGGAGTCATCCGATTTCTGCAATCTTCCATCAAGGGCGTGGGCGAGAAGACCGCCACGATCATGGTCGAGGAGTTCGGCGTGGGCGTGCTCGACCTGCTCGACGACGATCCCGAGCGGTTGCTCTCCATCAAGGGCATCTCCAAGAAAAAGCTTAAAGACATCATCGAGTCCTGGTCCAAGCAGCGGGAAATCAAGAACCTGCTCGTATTTCTGCAGACCCACAACGTGCCGACGACCTTTGCCGGGAAGATTTTCCACCTCTATGGTGCGCAGGCCGAGCAGAAGCTGAGGGACAACCCTTACGATCTTGCCTACGAAATTCGCGGGGTGGGCTTCAAGACGGCTGACCAGATGGCCATGAAGCTGGGATTCGAGCCGGACTGCGCCCAGCGGTTGGAGGCGGCCATTGTCTACCACCTCTTCACCTACTGCGAGCGCGGCGGGCACATGTTCATTCTCAAGGACAAGCTGCTGGCCGATGTCGCACGCATGTTGGACGCAGGAGATTTCAACAAACTGGAGCTGGCTCTTTTCTCGCTGGAGGAGAAGAAGCGGGTGCGCATCGAGGACCTCCCCGAGCAGCATCTCACGGATGCGGTTTACCTCATGCATTACTATCACTGGGAGAACGAGATCACCCAGCGCCTGTTCCAGTTGGTCAGCCATCCGACCCCGGTCAGCAGGAAGAAGATCGACAAGACCCTGCCGCGCGTGGAGGACAAGCTCGGTTTTACCTTGTCAGACGAACAGCGCGAGGCCGTGTTCGACGCCTGCTCCAACAAGGTCTTCATCATTACCGGCGGTCCCGGCACGGGTAAGACGACCATCACCAAGGCGATCACGCTCACCCTCAAGGAGCTGGGACTCAAGATCGAACAGGCAGCACCCACAGGCAGGGCGGCCAAACGCATGGCCGAGGCCACCGGACATCCCGCCCGGACCGTGCACCGTCTGCTCCAGTTCCAGCCGGATGGCGGGTTCCACTACTGCGAGGACCAGAAGCTCAAGGCTGATGTTCTGGTGGTGGACGAGGCTTCCATGGTCGACTCCCAACTGTTTGTGGCAATTCTGCGGGCTCTGCCGCACACCTGCCGCCTGATCCTGGTCGGCGACGTCAACCAGCTCCCCAGCGTGGGACCGGGCAACGTGCTGGGCGACCTGATCAACTCTCATCGAGTGCCGTGCGCGGTGCTGACCCACATCTTTCGCCAGGCCCAGGAATCGTTCATCGTGGTCAACGCCCACCGCATCAACCAGGGGCAGTTCCCCCGCCAACACCCCGGCCTGGCCCCGGAGGCGGACTTTTTCTGGATTCCGCAGGAAAACACGGCCAAGGTGCAGAAGCTCATCCTGGATTCCGTGTGCGACCGTATTCCCAAGCGCTACGGGCTTGATCCGCTGCGCGACATTCAGGTCCTCACGCCCATGCATAAAGGGGAGGTGGGCACCCAGGCGCTCAACGCCGCCCTGCAGGAGCGGCTCAATCCGCCGGGACCGCACAAGCCGGAGATCAAGCGCAAGTTCGCCACCTACAGGGAGGGCGATCGGGTCATCCAGCTCAAGAACAACTACGACAAGGAAATCTTCAACGGTGATCTCGGCTGGATTCTGGAAGTCGATACGGATGACAACGAACTGTTCATCGAGTTTGACGGCAACCAGGTGGTCGTGGAGGCCGGCGAACTGGACGAACTTGGCCTGGCCTATGCCGTGTCAGTGCATAAGTCCCAGGGCAGTGAGTACCCGGCGGTGGTCATGCCCATCGTGACGCAGCATTACATGCTTTTGCAACGTAACCTGCTTTATACCGGACTGACCCGGGCCCGGGAGTTGGCCGTGCTCATCGGCAGCGAGCGTGCCTTCCGCATCGGTCTGGACAACGCCACGGCGGGCAAGCGGAGTACCAATCTGGCCTACCGGTTGCAAACCATGTTTTCGCAGAATCGTCTTATTTAAGCAGCCGTGAGCATGCCGCGTCGCTTGCCAATTGCGGAAAAACGTGGTGAATTATCATTCGCATCAGGAATTTCCAGGCCTTTGTTTGTGGAGGCCGCTAGCTGGAAAATAATGCTGAATCAAATAGTTGAAACAGAGAAGGAGTCTCCATGTTAAGTGAAAAATTGGAAGCCGCTCTCAATGAGCAGTTGAATTGGGAAATCTTTTCCGCACACATCTACCTGTCCATGTCCTCCCATTTTGCTCAGGAGGGTCTCGGCGGTTTCGCCCAGTGGATGTATGCCCAGTATCAGGAAGAAATGTTCCACGCCATGAAGTTCTTCAATTACATCAATGAAGCTGGCGGTCACGCCAAACTCGCTCAGATCGACGGTCCGCCGCTGACCTGGGAGACTCCCTTGGCGGCCTTCGAGGAAGCCCTGGAACACGAAAAGGGCGTCACCGCTCGCATCAATGCCATTGCAGACCTGGCCGTGGAAGAGAAGAATCACGCCGTGGGTATCTTCCTCCAGTGGTTCATTTCCGAGCAGGTCGAGGAAGAAGACACCGTGAGTGATGCCGTAGGCAAACTCAAGATGGTCGGAGACGGCGGCGGGCTGTTTATGCTCGACCGTGATCTCGGCACTCGGGTATTTACGCCTCCGGCGACAGCGTAGAAGCACATCCGCAGGCCGGAAGGGGGATTTCCCTTCCGGCCTTTTCCATTGCAACAACAGGGAGCAGTAATGTCGGAAGCCAATATAAACATCGTTATTGGCGGCGGAGCCGGTCAGGGGTTGGCAACGGTCGGGCAGCTTATGTCCAAGGCCGTGATTAGGGCCGGGTACCATCTTCTGGTCAGACAGGACTACATGTCGCGCATCCGTGGCGGCCACAATACTTTTTCCCTTCGCATGGGGCCTGATCCGGTGGAGTCTCCCTGCGAGCCAATCAATATCCTGGTGGCCCTCAACGAGGAGACCGTCGCGTTGCACCGGGATGAACTCATGGACGGCGGCATCATCATCGCCGACCGGAAGATAGATACGGGTATCGCGAACACGCTCAAGGTCCCTTACGACGAGTTGGCTTCCAAGCCCTTGTATTACAACGTGGTCGCCTTGGGCGTGCTGGGCTCCACGGTCTGCAATGACATAGGTATTATAGAGGAACTGCTGGCCCAGACCTTTGCCAAAAAAGGCAGTGCCATCATCGAGGCCAATCTGGAGGTGCTGCGCGCGTCCTATGAATGGGTCAAGCAACAGGATTTCGATTTTTCGTGCATTGCGCCGCCACCTGAGGACGCCGGTTCCAACCTGATGATGAACGGCAACGAGGGCATTGCCATGGGGGCTCTGGCTGCGGGATGCAACTTCGTAACGTTCTATCCCATGACGCCGTCCACTTCCGTGGCCACCACCCTCATCAACAAGGGGCGCAGGCTCGGCCTCAAGTATGAGCAGGTGGAGGACGAGATTGCGGCCATGAACATGGCGCTCGGGGCGTCCTATGCCGGGGCGCGCCCCATCGTGACCACATCCGGCGGCGGGTTCGCGTTGATGGCCGAAGCCGTGAGCCTGGCGGGAGTGAGCGAGACTCCCATCGTGACCGTGGTTGTCCAGCGGCCCGGTCCGGCAACGGGCATGGCCACCCGCACGGAGCAAGGCGACCTCGGTTTCGTGCTCCATGCCGGACACGGCGAATTCCCCCGGGCCATTTTTGCGCCGGGCACGGTGGAGGAGTGTTTTTATCTGACCCACCATGCCTTTGGCCTGGCCGAGCAGTTTCAGACTCCGATTTTCATTCTATCCGATCAGTTCCTGGCCGATTCCTATCGCAACGTGGAGCGTTTCGACGTGGACTCCCTGCCGGAGATCGCCGGACCGCTCCTCAAGCCGGAGGACTCGTCCTACAGGCGATATGAACTGACCGATGACGGGGTGTCGCCCCGGCTGGTCCCCGGCTTCAGCGAAACCCTTGTTAGGGCCGACTCACATGAGCATGCCCAGAGTGGGGTCATCACCGAGGACCCCGCCAACCGTGTGTGTCAGAACAACAAGCGGTTGAGCAAGGGCAACGGGTTGTGGGAAGAAGTCATCGGCCCCGACTATTATGGCGAGAAGGGCGCGGAAGTGGTTCTCATGTGTTGGGGATCGAGCCTTGGCGCATGCCTGGAGGCGGCAGACAAGGTGAACGGCAAATCCGTGGGCGTACTGCATTTCAAGCAGGTCTATCCCCTGCGTGAGGAGCAGTTTATGGACGTTCTTGAACAGGCAGGCGAGGTCATCGCCGTGGAGGGCAACGCCACGGCGCAATTCGCCAAGCTGGTTGCGCTGGAGACCGGATTCCAGGTTTCCGGCAGTGTACTTCGTTTCGATGGCCGTCCCTTGACTCCCGAATATGTCCTGCGCGGACTGGAAAGCATCATTTAAAGGAGCGCGATATGGTCTCCATAGAACAATACGGCGATTTCGAGACGTCCTGGTGCCCCGGTTGCGGCAACTTTTCCCTGCTCAAGGGGTTGAAGCAGGCACTGGCTGGGCTGGATTTGGCTCCCCATCAGGTGATGGTTTCCTCGGGCATCGGCCAGGCGGCCAAGGCGCCGCATTACATGAACTGCCACATGTTCAACGGACTGCACGGTCGCTCCCTACCCGTGGCCCAGGGTATGAAGATGGCCAATCCGGAGATGACCGTTCTCTGCGAGTCGGGTGACGGCTGCTTGTACGGCGAGGGCGGCAACCATTTTCTGGCCGCCATTCGGCGAAATCTGGACATTACGTTGCTGGCCCACAACAATCAGATTTACGGCCTGACCAAAGGGCAGGGCAGCCCGACCACCACGCGTGGTCAGGTCACCAAGACCCAGCCCGACGGTGTCGAATCCGATCCTTTCAACCCCGTGGCCGTGGCCGTGGCCATGAAGGCCGGGTTCGTGGCCCGGGCCTTCAGCGGAGAGCCGGACCACCTGACGGAGATGATACAGGCGGGAATCCGGCACAAGGGTTTCGCCCTCATCGACATCATGCAGCCCTGCGTATCCTTCAACAAGGTCAACACGTTCGCCTGGTACAAGGAACATAGCTACCTTATCGAAAATCACGACACAAGCGACTGGCATGCCGCCCTGGCCCTGGCCGACGAGTTCCCTGAGCGGATCCCGCTCGGCATTTTTTATGAGGCGGACAAGCCGTTGCGCGAAGATGGCGACGTGCTGGCCGTTCATGAATACGCCAAGGACGACCTGAAGGCTGTACTCGATTCGTTCGCCTGATGAGAACGGGGCCGGTCCCGTTTTCGCTTTACAAACCCATGCATCTTTGAGAAGCCTCTGGCTCCCAAGGAACGATCCCCTTTTGCGAGGTATACATTGAGCAACGAAGCAGAAAAAATTATCTATTCCATGTACAAGGTGACCAAGCGCCACGGTCAGCGCGAGGTCCTGAAGAATATTTCCCTGTCCTATTTCTACGGCGCCAAGATCGGTGTGCTCGGCCTCAACGGTTCGGGTAAGAGCTCGCTGCTCAAGATTCTGGCCGGTGTTGACACCGAGTTCGAAGGTGAAACGCACGTCAAGGAAGGATTCACCATCGGCTACCTGGAGCAGGAACCGCTGATGGGCGAAAGCCGCACGGTCCGCGAGGTAGTGGAGGAAGGCGTGGGCGAGGTGATGGAGATCATCCGTGAATACAACGCCATCAACGAGAAGTTCGCCGAGCCCATGGAGGCCGATGAGATGGACGCGCTGATCGAGCGCCAGGGCCAGGTTCAGGAACTCATGGACGCCAAGGGAGCCTGGGACATCGACTCCAAGCTCGACATGGCCATGGATTCCCTGCGCTGCCCTCCCGGCGACACGCCAGTGGACGTCATCTCCGGTGGTGAAAAGCGCCGCGTGGCTCTGTGCCGCCTGCTGCTTCAGTCGCCCGACATCCTGCTCCTCGACGAGCCTACCAACCACCTGGACGCGGACTCCGTCGCCTGGCTGGAGCGCTTCCTTTCCACCTTCCCGGGCACGGTCATCGCCGTAACCCACGATCGCTACTTCCTGGACAACGTGGCGGGCTGGATTCTGGAGTTGGACCGAGGCAGGGGCATCCCCTGGAAGGGCAACTACTCCTCCTGGTTGGAGCAGAAGCAGAACAGGCTCGCCCAGGAAGCGAAGCAGGACGCCGATAGGCAGAAGACCCTGCAACGCGAGCTGGAGTGGATCAAGATGTCGCCCAAAGGCCGTCGCGCCAAGGGCAAGGCGCGCATCAACGCTTATGAAGCCATGGTCTCCCATGAGTCCCAGCGGCTGGCGGACGACCTTCAGATATACATCCCGCCGGGGCAACATCTCGGTAAGCAGGTTATTGTCGCCGATCATGTAAGCAAGGCCATGGGCGACAAGCTGTTGGCCGAGGATATGAACTTCATCATTCCGCCCAACGCCATCGTCGGTGTTGTCGGCCCCAACGGCGCGGGTAAGTCCACGCTGTTCAAGATGATCATCGGTGAGGAGAAGCCGGATTCGGGCGAAATGACCATCGGCGCCACCGTTGACCTTGCCTACGCCGACCAGAACCGTGACTCGCTGGTGCCCGGCAAGACCGTGTACGAGATCATCAGCGAGGGAGCCGAGTTCATCAAGCTGGGTGATCGCGACGTTAATGCCCGCGCCTATTGCTCCCGGTTCAACTTCGCTGGTTCCGACCAGCAGAAGCCGGTGGATGTCCTTTCCGGCGGCGAGCGCAACCGTGTGCACATGGCCCAGATGCTCAAGTCCGGGGCCAATGTACTCCTGCTCGATGAGCCTACCAACGACCTGGACGTGAATACCATGCGCGCCCTGGAGGACGGCCTTGAGAACTTCGCCGGCTGCGTGCTGGTCATCAGCCATGACCGCTGGTTCCTGGACCGTATCGCCACGCACATCATCGCCTTCGAGGGCGATTCCAAGGTGGAGTTCGTGGAGGGCAACTACAGCGACTACGTGGCCGATCGCAAGAAGCGGCTTGGCGTGGACGCGGACCAACCCCACCGGATCAAATTCCGTAAGCTGACTCGCTAGAAATTATTCCATTCGTAATGAAAAAGCCCTTCGTCCGTTGGCGAAGGGCTTTTTTTCGGCGCGGGATGCGCGTCGTCATTTGGCATTAGGAGCGAAATATGAAGTATACGGCACCGAGCAGACAGAGTGCCGCCCAGAGGTAGTCGAGCTTCAGGGGCTGGTGCATGTATATGAGGCAGAAGGGGGCGAATACGGCCAGCGCCAGTACTTCCTGCAGGATCTTGAGTTGCGGTAGGGTCAGCGTGGTGTAGCCGAGTCGGTTGGCCGGGACCTGGATCATGTATTCAAACAGGGCAATTCCCCAGCTTAGCAGTGCGGCTACATACCATGGACGTTGGTTCAGCTCCTTGAGGTGGGCGTACCAGGCAAAGGTCATAAAAATGTTGGATGCGGTGAGCATCAGCGCGGTGATCAGGGTGACTCGCACGGGCAATCCTCTTGGGCGTGATATGGCGGCTACTGAATGAACAGCTGTTGATATGCTGATCGGTCCCCACCGTCCAGAGGAAAGCGTTAAAACAACTTAGCAGGCATGGCCCGTTCCATCGGAAGCAAATAGTCAGCGGGATGGGGTGGGCGCCAGGTTTGTGCTGGAGGCTATTCCGAGCCGAGAGGCGGCCGTCGGTCAACCGCAACGGAGTTGCCTGGTTTGGATTTGGCGAATTTCTTGATGTGCGCGGCGCGTTCACCGATTTCCATCAGCGAGCATTGACCACATATCTCGATGACCCCGAGGGAGATGGAAACCAGCGGATAGTCACGCTCCTTTCCGTCGCGTCCCTTGGCGTTGATCCACCCCCGTCGCTGGTCTTCGGCGCAGTAGCAATTTTTGACCAGCCTGCCGAAGCAGCGGGTCACCGAGCGGCAGACTTTTTCCACGGCGGAAGGGGTGGTGATAAGCACGAAATCGTCCCCGCCGATGTGACAGAGCCGGGAGTCCTGGCCCGCGTGCTTTTTCATGGCCCAGGCCATTATGTCCGCGGCCAGGCGAATGATCTGGTCTCCGTTTTTGAAGCCATAGGTGTCGTTGTAGACCTTGAAGTGGTCGAGATCGGCGTAGATGATGGAGAAGGACCGCTTCTGCTGGATGCGACTTTCCACCTCCCGCTCCAGGGAGACGTTACCGGGCAGGCCGGTCAACGGGTTCGTCCCCTTGGCCATGTCTATCTGAATCTTGGCCAGGGCGTTGAGCAGGTTCTGGACGCTGACCACGCCGTAGAGAAAGCCTTTTCTGGTGACGATGATGTCGTCATAGGCCTTAAGGGGTTCCCTTTTCATGGCGGCGCGCGCGGCCTGCTCCACGGGCATGTCGATGTCCACGATGAGCGGTCTGGTGTCCATGACAGTCTCGATGGAGCGCTTGAAATACAGGGCGATACCGTATTGCGACGAGAGCTGGCGGTTAAGGTGATACTCCATTATCAACCCTTTGGGGATGTTGTTCTCGACGGCAACGATATTGGTGAATCTGTTGTTTTTCTTGAAGAAATCGTGTGCCTCCGAGACCTTGCAGTTTGGCGAAAGGGAATGCGGAGGCTTGGCGATGTCGCCGATGGGCAGGGAGCAGGTGATGGTCTTGTTGGTCACATCGCTGACCGATTGCAGATCCAGGCATTGCTTGCTTACGCTCGGCTTTGGCGTTGCGGGCCGGGCGATGAAGTACCCCTGGCCATAGTGTACGCCGATGTCCTTGAGGCAGACAGCCTGTGCCTTGGACTCGATCCCTTCGCTGATGATCTTGGAGCCGATCTTGTCGGCGAAATTTACCGTGGTCTCCACCAGGGCGCGTTTGACCGGATCCTTGTGGATGCCATCGATAAGGGATTTGTCCAGCTTGATGAACTCTGGCTGAAGCTCTGCGATGGTGGTCAGTCCGGCATACCCGGCTCCTGCGTCGTCGATGGCGACCTTGAATCCCTGATTCCGATAGTGGTCCAGGGTCCGGTAAAAGAGGCCGAACTCCTGCACGGAGTGGCGTTCGGTGATTTCGAATACGATGTTGTCCGGAGTCAGCCCTGCCTGGTCCAGCAGGCGCAAGGTGTTGCCCGGTGTAAATTCGGGATCGGCCATGGTTTTGGGGTGGATGTTCAGGAAGAGCTTCTGATTCTCTCCCAGCTGGCCGATGTTGGCCGTGGCCGACTCTCGGCAGAGTTTTTCCAGAGCAAAGAGGCGGCCCAGTTGTTCCGCTGTTTCGAACAGCACCACAGGGGAGTGGAAGGAGGAATTATCCGGCCCCCGGCTCAAGGCTTCCCAGCCGAAGAT
Source organism: Pseudodesulfovibrio cashew (assembly GCF_009762795.1). Taxonomy (NCBI): domain Bacteria; kingdom Pseudomonadati; phylum Thermodesulfobacteriota; class Desulfovibrionia; order Desulfovibrionales; family Desulfovibrionaceae; genus Pseudodesulfovibrio; species Pseudodesulfovibrio cashew. Next base: position 2,981,140 of record NZ_CP046400.1, read on the forward strand.
GGTGCCGTTTCTAAAATCGAGAATAGGCTGATAGCGGGTGGAGACCAGCCCCTGGGCCAGGATGGCATTGAATCGGTTGGCCACCGAGAGCCCCTTCATGTTCAAGGGGATGCGGATCATGCGCCTGGCTTCGTCCAGGCTTTCCGAGAAGAGCGCATCGCTATCGGATGTTGTGGCGAGGTCCAGGACGGCGTAACCCATGCCAAGGTCGATTCCCAGTCCGGTCTGTCGGAACATGGTCTTTTTCAGCCCGTTCTGCGCCTGTACCTTGTATTCATAGGCCAGGTCAGCGGGCGCTCCCTGATGGGGAGCGAGAAAGGCCACCTCTCCAGGACCTACCGTGAGCATATCGACCTTGTTGAGGGCGGCCTTGGAACTGGTGAGGTGTTGTTTCAGTTCGAACTCAAGTTGCTCGATAAAACCGGCTCCATACATCTCCTTCAGGATAAAGTAGTCCTTGATGGCTATGAGCACCAGTGTGAGCCGGGATTGTTTTGTCGGAATTTCTCTTGCCAGGGTGTGACTGGCCAGTTGCATGTGCATGCAGTCCCTCTCCTCAGTTTTGCAGCGTGGAGTGAAAAGGCGGGTGAATTGTAGTCCGTTCATATGCTTCGTCCGAGGGCTGTGCTAAAGTGGGTTGTTCGAGCCGCCAGATTGAACGGGTAATTTCTACATGGCGGAAGGGAATGGGTGTTACCGAAGGGTGACGGTTCAAGAATGTTTTGGTGACATGAAAAAAGGCGATCGCTTAAGCGATCGCCTTTTGGGGTGCCGGATATAGGAGGGCTTCTGCTATCTGTAGTAGAGATTGCGCCCGCCGATGGTCAGCATGGTGTGTTGCAGGTTCTTGCGAATGTCCTTGCGGCTCCACACACCCTGGATATGGCCCCGTGAAAGGGCCTTGTAGCAATTGTGGTAGTTGGGCGGGATCTCGATGCCCGTGGTCTCCTTGATGACGCCGGGGCCTGCGAAGCCGAGGCGTGAGGAGCGGACCGCGTACTGGTAGGGCGAGCAGCCCAGGAAGGACGCTACCGGTCCGGCGTAGGAGTTGGTGTCGTAGAGGACGATGTAGAGGCCGCCTTCCTCAATGTACTTGCGCACCGCCATGGTGCAGCGGGGCATCTGGATCAGGCCGTTGACGCCTTCCTGGATGCGAATGCCTGCGGTACCGTGCACGTAGGCGAGGAAGGGCTGATGCTTGGTCTGCGCCAGCTCAAGGGCCCGAATGAACTTTTCGCCCTCGGCGGCCCCAACGGACCCGCCACGGAAATTGGCCACCAGGGTGGCGCAGGTCAGGCGGATGCCTTCCAGGCTGGCGTTGAAGGTCATGCAGCTGGACTGCAGGCCGGTCTTCTCTTTGGCCGCGTCAACCCGCTCCTCGAAGTTGGGGAACCCGGTGGGGTTGCCCGAGGCGATGTCGCGGTTGAACTCGCGGATGGAGCCCTTGTCGAAGATATTGTGCAGATACCACTGGTATTCCATGGGGAAGTTGTATCCGCAGTGGGGACAGACGCCGGCGAAGTCCGTGAACAGGTCGCGGGCCCAGATGTCCAGGCAACCGCGCTTTTCCGCGTGGGGGCAGGAGATTTCCCTGTCGACCTTGGCCTGCGGAGAGATGTAGCCGTCACCGTTGAAAGTGGGCGTTTCCTCTTCCTTGACCTCGGAGAGACCGGTCAGCTCCATTTCTTTCTGCTTGTCGTCGGTGGACTTTATGCCGAGTTTCTTGAGCCCGGCTCGCCAGATGGAATCGATCTTACCCGTGACCACGTGGATTTCGTCGGTGGCTTCCTCGATGAACCGGCCGATACGCTGCTTGAACGGCTTGATGATGCCGTAGAGGATGGCGGAAGTGGTGGAGGAGACCATGCCGCTGCTGGTGGCGTTGAGCTTTTCCAGCATGGAGCGGTTGTCCTGATAGGCGTTCTGGGCCAGCTTGCGGTACTTCTTGAAGCGGCGCTCGATGAGCCGGTCCCTGGCCTTGTCGTTCATGCTCCAGCGGACGATGATGTCGGCGTGCCTGCGGAAGAGTCGCAGGGCGGCGGCGCGGAAGAAGCGCACCCCGCGTACGGACAGGGTGACCTCGTCGGTGGCTCGAACCACCTGCTCACGGACCTGCTTGTAGAAGTCGAAATGATCGGCGCGGGCGCCCAGGGGCGGCTCCTCGATGATTTCGTCGATGTAGCCGTTTGCAAGGTTATCCTGAGCCGTGATCTTCTGTGCCATGGCGCAGGATTCGATCAGTTCGGTGGGAGCCCGTTCCGTGGACTTGATCCGTCCCTCGATGGCGGCCGCACCTTCGGGAGAGATGACCGAGTAGTAGCCGTGAGAGAGCATGAGACGCTTGTCGGCCATGCCGATGGCCTCGGCGCCGCCGGAGCCACCTTCGGAAAAGATGGCGATGATGGGAACCGGCAGTCCTGCCATTTCATAAATGTTTTCGGCGATCTGTTGGGCCGCACCGGGAAAGTCCTCGATTGGGTAGGAGCCGGGCGTGTTCACGTAGGCGTGGATGGGGATCTGCTCCATGGCCGCGACCTTCATGTATTTGAGCGCCTTGGAGTTACCCCACGGCTTGATGGAGCCGCCGTTGCGGAACTCCTGGCCGTGACCCTTTTCCTGACCCACGACCATGACCGGCTGGTTGATGATCTTCTTGCCTTTGCGCCGGGTGATATAGGCGCGGGCGATGAGCATCCCCGGATCGATGGAGTGTTCGTCCTTGCCGCCGATCTCGGTGTAATTGTCGTAGACGTTTTCCAGGATGTCCTTGAGGCAGGCTCGCTGCGGATGCCGGACTATGCGCACCTTGTCCATGGCTGTGAGCTGGGCATCGATGGCCGTTTCCATGGTGCTCAGCCGCTTGTCCAGGGACTTGATGGCGCGGACAGACTTGTCTTCGGGAGCCTGGGAATATTTGCCGGGGAACTCCAGAATCTCTCGGGCGAAGGCGTCCAGTTCAGGACGCGACTTGTTGCCCAGGATGTCGCGGGCATAGTTGACCCGCTCGGTGAGTTCACTGAGTTTCTTTTCTATATTCATAACGTGCCGGTTTAGAATTCAAGGAGATTTTCCGTTTTCTCTATCAGGAACGGAATGTTGGATTTCATGGTCGATCCGCTGGAATCGACGCCGTTGAGTTTCAGGTCCTTCAGGAAGCTGACGCCGCGTTCCTTGGCTTCCGCCAGGTCCTTGCCCCAGATGATGGCCAGGGCGAGGTTGGGGTCGTACTCGGTGGGAATCTGGTACGCCCGGTCGCGGGGAACATGCGTGTGGACCGAAAGCCATTCCTTCTGCGTCCAGCCGAGTTCCTCTATGCGGCCCACCCATGGGGTGAAGCCGTTGACCGTGTCTTCGGCGATGATCCGGTACTCGATGGAGACGCCGTCAAAGGTCACGTCATCCTGGGTGTAGCCCAGCTCCTCGCCCAGCCCGATGCGGATCTGTTCGCGGATGAGGTTGACGTTCCTGTCGCCCCTGACCGAAGCGATGTCGGCGGATACGCCGTTCTCGACCTGGATGCGTGTGTTGACCTCCATGAGAAAGGGCTCGCCGGACGGCGTCACGATCCACTCCCAGGTGCCGACGTTGTCATACTTGATCTCGCGGGCGATGGACAGGGAGTACTCGGTGATGTCGTTAAGCAGCTTTCCCGCGTCGAAGGAGTAGGGCAGGTCCTGCGGCCAGAAGCCCGGAGCGACCTCAATGCGTTTTTGCAGGCCCGGGCTCTGCACCGAGCAGTTGCGGGAGCCGAAATGAACAGGGTTAACGCCGGTACGGTCCGAGACGATCTGCACTTCCAGGTGGTTGAAGTCGAAGACGCGCTGTTCGATGAGGATGCCCTCGTCGTTGAAGGTGCGCAGGGAGAAGTTGCGGATGCGTCGGTAGGTCTGGCGGAAGCGGGCCATGTCCTCGCACTCGTCGATGCCCATGCCGCCACCGCCGGCCGAAGCCTTGACCAGGACGACGGGGCGCTTGATGCCCATCTTTTCCTGGAAGGCAAAGAGGGATTCGGCGATGGATTCGGCTTCAAGTTCATCGTAGATGGCACGGTCCGAGCCGGGCACCGTGGGTACACCGAGCTTACGGGCCAGCCGCTTGGTGTTGATCTTGTCGCCCAGGTCGCGAATGACGGGCCAGGAAGGGCCGATGAAGCTCATGGGCCGGTCGCGTTCGGTCACGCGGCGGGCAAAGCGGTAGTTCTCGGAAAAAAAGCCGTAGCCCGGGTGAATCGCGGTGGCTTCGGCCTGGTCTGCCACGGACAGGATGTCTCCGGCATCGAGATAGTTCTGGATACGGTAGAGCGAGCTGTTACCGCCCAGTTTCCGGGCCATATCCACATGGCCGGAGTGTTCATCTTCCTTGGTGTACAGGGCGACGAAGGAGAGGCCTAGTTCATTGCATGCCTCCATGATTCGCACGGCGATTTCGCCCCTGTTGGCTATCAGTACTTTGTTACCTTCTATACTCACTGGAATTTCTCACTTGATCGGTGATGTTTTGAAGCTGCCTTTAATAGCCCTTCTTGTCTCTTCTGGCAAATTTTTGAAAACACGCTTTTTTCAGCGATATCGGTGTATTAACATGAAACAGACGTTTAAATTTGTTAAGGAAAGACATTTACGGCAAATCGAAAATCCAACAAATTTGCATGTGGTGAATCAAAGAAGTTCCCACAATTGGCAATGCATGTCGGGCAAACTGGGATTGTCGATTGATGTGTTTCCCAAGCTTTAAAATGGGGCGTGCTCTCTGGATTAGTCGGAAGGTTCGTCGTGATGCGCTATTTTTTCTCGTGCGTGAAGACCCCATCCCATTCGGCTTCCGGGGGATTTGCTTCCAGCAGGCGGCACCGGTCCATATATAAGGCGTATAGCAGTGGCTCGGTGCCAAGGCCATCCAATTCCTTGAAGGCTTGGTGGGCTTCGGTGAAGCGTTTTTGTCTATAGAGGTTGAGGGCCTCTTCGTAGCGGGCCAGTTCTTCCGCTCTATTGGCGGCGCTATCTTCGGAGTAGACGGTGTAGATGGTGACGGGCTCACGCTTGCCCTTGACCCGCACCGAGTCGAGGACACGGAAACGGTATCCGCCGGAGCAGGCGTCAACTATTGATTGGCTGACGATCAGCTTTTGTCCGTAGAATTTGGTCAGTCCCTCCAGCCGAGAGGCCAGGTTCACGCTGTCGCCGATGATGGTGTAGTCGAAGAGATGCTCGGATCCCATGTTTCCAACACGGACAGGACCGCTGTGCAGGCCAATGCCTATCCGGATAGAGAATCCGTATTTTCCCCTGAAAATTTCATTAAGGGTTTCGAGTCGCTCAAGCTGAGCAAAGGCTGCTGTCAGCCCTTTTTCCTGGTGGTTTTCAGTGTCCAGTGGGGCATTCCAGAAGGCCATGATAGCGTCACCGATAAACTTGTCCAGGGTGCCTTCGTAATCGGTAATGATAGTGGTCATCGGGGTAAGGTAATCATGCAGCAGATCGGTGACCTGTGCAGGGGTGAGTTTCTCGGACAAGGCTGTGAAACCGCGGATGTCGGAGAATTGGATGGTCACTTCCTTTTCCTGCCCTTCCAGTGTGAGAGCATCGGGCCGTTCCATGATCTGGGAGATAACCGACGGCGCGAGATAGTGGGCGAAGGCACCGTGGATGAAGCGTTTGGCCCGCTCCTCGCGCCAGAACTTGGCGCCCATGACCAGGGTGAAGGTCAGGATAAGGTTGAAGAAGGCATAGACTGGCGAAACATACAGCAGATGTTTGGTATAGAAGTAGACTGAGCCGTACCAGATGCCCGCCCCCATGATTACCAGCGGAACCGCCATCCACGCCGCTCCGGTCCAGAGTAGAAGCAGGGTGGTAAGCAGTCCGGCCGCAGCCATGGCGCTGAACTCCAGACCGATGCCCCAGTCGGGCTTTTTCAGGAATTGTTTGGACAGGATGTTGTCCACGATGGTTGCGTGTGCCTCCACCCCGGGAAAGCTGGGGTCCAGCGGAGTGGCGCGGATGTCCTTGAGGCCTGAGGCTGAAGTGCCGACGAAGACTATCCTGCCTTTCAAGGCATCCAACTTGAGCCTCCCGCCCAGGACGTCTGCGGCGCTGATGTATTCGAAGGTCCGGGAAGGGCCACGGTAGTTGATCAGCATGCGTCCCTGCATGTCGGTGGGGATGGTAATGTCGCCCAGGCGGAGAGACTCCACCCCGTTGGTCGACATCTTCAGCAGCAGGGTTTCCTCACCCGTGGCCTGCATGATCGCGGCCAGCGCCAGGGAAGGATAGAGCTTTTCGTTCCAACTGAAGAGCAGCGGAACGCGGCGGTAGATGGAGTCATGATCCGCGCCGATGGTGATGAAGCCGACTTTGGGTGCCGCCATGGCCAGCGTAGACAGGGGACAGATGACTTCATCCGCTTTCAGGAGGGCCTGGTGTGGTGAGGGAGCGTCTTTTGGCCGGTGTGTCGCCACATTGGCTGGAGGAATGAAGCACTCCCGTCCCAGATCCGTGAAATCGATGGTACTGTTCACATCCCGGGATAGAAAATCGATGCCGAGGATGAAGGGGCCGGTCCTGAGGTTGTCCGCAAGCAGCTTATCGTTGTCTTCCAAGGCCGGAGGGAGTCCGCCGATATTGATGTCGACTTTCAGTTCTTTTTTTAGCTGTCGACGGATGATCTTGGGCGAAGTCTTGTCCGGCTCGACAAAAATGATATCCGTGGCAACGGCGGCCGCCCCATATCCCTGCAACAGCTTGAGCAGCATGGCTACCCTGTAACGGGGCCACGGCCATTGTCCGAGGATTGCCAGGCTTTTTTCATCAATATCGACTATCACGGGGACATCTGTGGACTTGTCCGAATGGTACAGGTTCATGAAGCTGTCATAGGCCTTGTAGTCGAGATATCTTATGAATGACGGCTGTTCCTTGAAGAGTGCCGACATGAGCAGGGTGGCGGCCAGCCCTATGCACAGGAGCAGGAGGCGGTCTTTGTCGAGCTGTTTTATCATGTTCAGGACACCGTTGGATGGGCTGAATGTCGAAGCGTAGCAATGCCATGCCGATAATGTAGTAATATTTTTGATGAAAATAACATGGCTGTTGCTAATCGTCCGTTTTTTTACTAATGTATGTACGCTAAAAGGCGGGCGTTCTTCTAATCGATTGAAATTGTTGCCGATGGATCAACGCCTCCTGCTATGTACATACACATGGGAGTAAGCTTTGAAAAGGCTGTTTGCATATACCGTCGCCGGACTTGCCGTTCTGGCCGTCGTTCTTCTGGGACCAGGGGCTTCATTTGCGCAGGAACGCAATCTCGATCTTGACGCGCTGTTGGAAGAGCTTGTCCAAACGCATGACCGTATCAAGGCTTCGGAATCCCAGCTTGAATCCATGCGTCACCAGTACGAGGGGACACGCGGCGGCTGGATGCCGAGTGTGGATCTGAGCGCTGAGGGCGGCCAGGAGAATATCAGCAAACCCAGAGAATCGGAAACGCAGATGTCGCGCAACGAGCAGACTCTGAGCGCCCGGCAGCTCCTCTACGATTTCGGCGGGGTTTCCGGTAAGATCGATTCCGCCGCCGGGCGTGTTGGGGAGTCCGAGTCCCGTCTGGCACAGGTTCGTCAGCAGATCATGGCCGAAGGCATCATCGCCTATCTTCGCGTCATTCGCTCCAGAGAGCTGGTCAAGTATGCCTTCCGTTCGGAGGAGAGCATCCGGGAATTGTCCGGCATGCAGGAAGTTCTCGTTGAGCGGGGCGCCGGCTATTCCTATGAGGAGCTTCAAGTCAAGGGCCAACTGGCCGGAGCCCAAGCCTACCGGGTGACCCAGCAGCGAGAACTCAAGACTGCAGTCAACAATTTCAAGTCGGTGTTCGGCTTCGCTCCCACGGACGAGGAGATCAAGCGACTGCACTCCGTGCCCGTTCCCCGCAAGTACATGCCCGGCAGCGTCGAGGAGGCCGTGGCCGTGGCCTACGAAAACAATCCGCTGCTATTGGAAGTCAAACACTCCATGGATCGCCTTGAGGGCGATCTGCGCACTTCCGAATCCCGCTACTACCCCAAATTCGATGCGGTGCTCGAAGCCGAGCGCATGGAAAACGACCAGGCCAATGCCGGGGTGCGCACCGAACAACGGGCCACACTGGAAATGAATTACAATCTTTTCTCCGGGTTCCAGGACCTGGAAGGGGTCCGGGCGGTCAAGTCCGACATGAACGGCGCGCAGCGGACCTTGCAGGATCGCCAGCGCACGGTGGAGGAAGCCGTGCGCAACGCCTGGCTTGAACTGACCACCCTGAGGCAGAATTCCGAATTGTATGAAACCCGGGCCAATATCACCTGGGAATTTCTCGGACTGGTCAAAAAGAAAAAGGCGATGGGCGAGGACGTACGGCTGCTGGATATCCTGGTGGGTGAACGCGACTACATCAGCGCAATCAGCGCCAAGATCGCCACGGATATCGATACGATTATTGCCGGATACACCCTGTTGTACCAGATGGGGCTCATCACCAAGGACATCACGGAAATGTAAGCGCGGGGCACGGCCCTCGGGCGAGTCCGCGGGAGAAGCCGGCATGAACGAGCTATTCAGACGTCTGTTTCGAATCAAGTCCCTTGCGGCGGAGATTATCGCCGCCTCCTTCTTTGTCAATATTCTGTTCCTCGCTTCGCCCATCTTCGTCATTCAAATTCTCAGCCGCTACATCGGCTATGGGTTTGACGGAACCCTGTATACCCTGACGGCAGGCATGCTCATTGCCCTTCTGTTGGGCATGGGTTTTTCCGTAATCCGGACTCGGATGTGCGCGGAAGTCAGCCGCGAGCCCGATCGCCAGCTTCAGGAAGCGGTGCTGCGATCTCTTTGCGAACTCAAGGCCCAGGCCCTGGGACGCCTTCCCGAGTCCAGAATTCAGGAGATCATGGCCGCGCCGCAAATGGTCCAGTCCGCGTATGAGGCTTCCAGAATCGCCTCGGTGCTGGATATGCCGTTCTTCGTTCTTTTCGTTCTGGCCGTGTTTGTGCTCAGCCCGCTGCTGGCCGTGATAACCCTGCTGGCCGTGGTCATGCAGCTTGTTTCCGGCAAGCTTTCCATGCGCAGTCTGAGCCGGGCCGATCATGCCTACCGGGAAGAGATGGTGCACCACCGGGGCAGCGTAGTTTCCGCTATCCATGGAGTGGAGACGGTCAGAGCGCACGGCGGCGGGCACTTTCTGCGTGGGTTATGGGAACGGCAGGTCGTCGGTCTGGCAGCCTTCAAGGAGGCGATTCTCGTCCGCAGAAGTTGGTCCCTTGCGATCGCTCAACTGCTGAGCTCCCTGCTCAAGGTGGCCGTGTATGCGGTGGGCGCGAAATTGGTCATCATGGGGGAGCTGTCCGTAGGCTCGCTCATCGGTGTGTCCATCCTCTCTGCAAAGGCGTTGCAGATCGCCACCAGCTTCATGCAGACTCTGGAACTGATGGGCAAGTCTGATGAAGCCATGGACAAGATCCGCGAATTTCTCAAGCTGCCGAGAGAGGACGCAAGCGGCACGGCCCTGAATCGATTCTCCGGGAAACTGGAATTTCGCGATGTGAGCATGGGGTTTGCCGGGGCCGCGAGCCCACTTTTTGAATCCTTGAACCATAGCGTGCTTCCCGGAGCTGTGGTGGGGATTCTCGGCGGCAATGGCGCTGGCAAGACCACCTTGGCCCGACTGCTTGTCGGGCTGGTGGAACTCGTGCGTGGTCAAATTCTGGCCGATGGGGTGGACTTGCGGCAACTGGCCTCGGAGTGGTGGCGGGGGCAGGTCATGTACATGCCCCAGGAGCCTACATTTCTGAACGGTACCATCCGGGATAACATCACGATGGGCAACCCGGATATAGAGAACGACCGGCTCAATGAAATTATCAGGCTGACGGATCTGCGCCGCTTCCTGGACTCTACGTCCAAGGGCATGGAGACAGTCATGGAAGAAGGAGGGCGCAGTCTTCCCGTTGGCATCCGCAAACGGCTTGCCCTGGCTCGCGCTCTGGCCATGCAGGGACGATTGGCGGTTTTTGACGAGCCTACCGAAGGATTGGACAAGGACGGCTGTGAGGCTGTGTCTCGAGTCATGGCCGGTTTGATCCGGGACGGCGTAACCCTGGTGGTTGTGTCGCGTGATCCTCTCGTTGCCAAGACTTTTACTACGCTCATCGATCTGGATTCGAAGCCCATTCCCCGTATCGGACTCGTCCAAAAGGCGGACAAGGTCCGCCAGCTTGAAACTTCAGCAAAGGCATAGGCGGAGATGGCAGTGCAAGACGAAATCCGTTCCGTCAAGTGGACGACCCGTGCGTTCTTTTATCTGTGTGCGGCCTTTTGCGTCAGCTTTTTCATCTGGGCGGCGGTTTCCCCGCTGGATATCGTCAGCAACGCCATGGGCGAAGTGGTTCCCAGTTCCAAGGTGAAGCGGATCCAGCACCTGGAAGGCGGCATTGTCCGTGCCCTCAAGGTTCGTGAGGGTGACACGGTCACCGTTGATCAGCCCCTGATCGAACTGGAGGCCACAGCCAGTGATTCAACCGTGGAGGAGCTCAACGTTCGGGTGGCATCCCTGAAGGTTGAAATGCTGCGTCTGGAAGCCGAATCCCGTTGGTTTGACGGCGGAGGCAAGGAGTCTGTTTCTCCAATGGCCGTTGATCCGTTCGAAGTAACGCCTGTTTTCCCGGGCGAACTTGGCAAGGATGCTCCGGACATGGTGGCCCAGGCGAAGGAGCTGTATAACGCCCGACGGGAACGGTTCGTGAACGACATCAAGGCGCAAGAGGAGCAGATCAAGCAGCGGCAGCAGGACATTAAGGAAATTACGGCCCGTATCCGCAACCAGCAGCAGAACCTCAAATACGTGCGCGAGCAGATCAAAATCAGTGAAGGGTTGCTCAAGGACAAGCTTACCACGCGGTACAAGCATTTGGGATTTCTTAAGGAAGAATCTTCGCTGGTCAGCCGTATTGAAGAGGACCGGGCAGCCTTGGACAGGTCCCGCTCCATGCTTTCATCCGCCCGGGAAGCCCTGGCCCAGATTTCCAACCAGTTTCATGAGCAGGTGCAGTCCGACCTGCGCAGGGCGCGGCGCGAGTTGCTGGAGTTTTCCCAGCGCCTGCGCAAAATGTCAGACAGCCTGCAACGGACTGTTATCAGGTCGCCTGCCAACGGCATCGTCAAGACCGTGTATATCATGGGCGAGGGTGAGGTTGTCCAGCCCGGCATGACCGTGCTCGACATAGTACCTGCGGATGACAAGCTGGTCATCGAGGCCCACCTGCCGCTGGGTGACATCGGTTATGTCCAGGTAGGGCAGCCCGCATCGGTCCGGCTGGCTACCGGAGACGCGCGCATGTTCGGCAATTTGACTGGCAGCGTCAGGCGAATCAGTCCGGACGCTATCACCACGCCCGAGGGAGGGACGTATTACCGGGTTCTCGTGGAGACCGAGAGCGATCACTTCCAGAAGGGAAGCCGGAAGTATCAGCTCTATCCGGGCATGCGTCTGCTGGTGGCCATCAAGACCGGTGAGCGAACCGTCATGGAATATCTTGTCTATCCCTATTTTGACACGCTCTATCACGGGTTGCATGAACGGTAGTCGTTTGCACCGTATGAATTTTGAAGGGGCGTTTCGCCCCTTTTTTTATGCCGTTACATGTTCTTGAGAATCATCATGATTCCTAGGAGAAGGACCAGGATAACTGCCAAGCGGCGGTAGCCCTGGTCGGAAATGCGTGTGTATGCATAGGTCCCGCCCAGCACGCCCACAGCCAAGGCCGGAACCGAGACAGCAACGAAATGCAGCAACTCGCCGGTAATCATCCCCGCAGAGCCCTGGGCGATAAGGGTGATTACGCCGCTGATGAGGAAATAGGAAGAGAGAGTCGCCTTGGCTTGGTCCTTGGACCACGGCTGCATGGCCGAATAGATGATTACCGGAGGACCACCTACGCCCATGCTGCCAGTCAGTACACCGGATGTCAGCCCCGCCGCCAGCGTGATCGGTAGGCCGAGCTTTTGGGGACGTGGTGTAACCAGGAGTTGGTATGAGGTGAACGCAATCATGATCGTACCGACGAGTATGGCCAGGTTTTCCGGGGCCACATGTTCAAGGATAAGGATTCCGGCCGGAATCCCCGGCAGGGTGGCGGCGAGCCATAACATCACTGTTTTACTCCTTATGGAGCGCCTCAATTGGATGGTCAGAGTGAAGTTGATGAGCTGGGCTAGCAGGATGATCAACGGGACGATGAGCTTGATGGGCAGGAACAGGCTTAACAGCGGCAGGGAGATTAGCCCGAAGCCGAATCCGGTTAATCCCTGGAGAAAGCCGGCGGCCAGGACAATGGATGTGAGGGCAAGGAGTTCATTCATGGGAGTGATTAACTGTCATGGAATACTGCTGTCGAAGTTAGCATAAAAACGTTGCAACCAAAACGCGAGAAGAGCTATAGTCCCAACAAACCGGTGTGGAGTTTTTCTCTATTAGCGTAATATCCCAGGAGGTTTTCTCATGGCAATCGTAATTGATCCGGATGAATGCATTGGTTGTGAATCGTGTGTGGAAATATGTCCAGACGTTTTCGAGATGGATGATGACGGTGAAAAGGCCGTTGTTATCAATCCCGATTCAGACGCGGATTGTGTAGACGAAGCAATTGAAACCTGCCCTAACGAAGCCATCTCCAAATAGTTCCGTTTTTCTGGAACAATAACAGGCCGCTTTTGCGGCCTTTTTTTTGTGAAGGTTGCAGAGATGTCTTTTCCCGCTCTGACTCTCAGGTCAGCATCTTCTGAGTGTGAAGCGACTATTGCCGTTTGGCGAAGAGGGCGCGGAGTTTCTCGACCCGTTCACGATTGACGTTGAAATCGGTGTACCCCAGGCGTGAGGCCGAACGGATCTGAATCTCGCCATTGGCTTCGTCATAATAGCACTCGAGGTCGTCGACGAATCGCCAGACCCGGCTGGTGAATTCAGCTCGGAGATAATTCCCTTTCAATTCGACCACGTTGCCGCCGAACATGGATTCGATGGTGTTGGCCAGGTCGACCATTACAACTTCCTTGAGGCCGTGGGCCGGGATGGGGGCAATCTTGTGCGCATCGTCGGTGGCTTGGGAGGAAACGCAGTTGTCTGATCCGGGGCAGGGCGCGAGTTGTCCGTTTCGTACCCCAAGATTGCCGGGAGTGCTGCCGGAACAGCCGGTGAGCAGGAGCAGGAGCATTGTGGCGACCGTAAGAAGGATGATGTATTTCATACTTTGCACGGTAGGGCCAAGAGCGTGGAAGGGCAACCGTTTTTTGTCGGTCCGGATGAGTCTAGCGCAGTCTCGTGGCCATGAATACGCCCAGAAAGATGAGGACGAACCCGGCCAAGTGGGCGAACGTGATGGGCTGGCCCAGGATAAAGTAGGCCGCCACGCCGCTGAAGACCGGCATGAAGTACTGGAACAGTGAAGCCGTTCCAGGTCCGATGATCCTTACGGCGTTGTTCCAGAGGAAGAACGCGGCCAGGGAAGCACCGAGGCCTAGATAGAGCACAGCTCCGGCAATGGGCCAGCTCATGGACCACGCGGCTGCCGTCTGCTGCTCTATAAATGCGGCCGGGATGAGCGGAATGGCCCCGATGAAAAAGGTTGTCCCCAGATACGAGAGCGGATCAATATCCGAGGGCATCTTCTTGACCAGGATGGAGTAGACTGCCCAAAGCAATCCGGCAAGCAGCATCCATATGTCGCCGACGCGGAAAGTCATGGCCAGGAGTATTTCCAGGTCGCCGCGTGTGGCGATGGTCAACATGCCGCAGATGGCGATGAGCAACCCGGCTGCGCGAGCCCTGCTGATGCCCTCGCCCAGAAATATTCTCGAAAGGATGACCACGAAGACCGGAGTCGAGGAGGCGAAGAGGGCCATGTTGGTGGTGTCCGTGGTTCGCGCGCTGACATAGACAAGGGTGTTGAAGAGCGTGACACCGGTAATCGACGCAACCAGGATTTGCCAGCGATGCGCCATGATGGCCGGCAGATCGCGATGGATACGTTTCCAACAGAAGGGAAGAAAGATGATTGCGGCCGTCACCCAGCGTAATGCGGCCAGTGTGATGGGTGGCAGCGAGTGGACAAAGCCGCTGGCAATGACGAAATTGCCCGACCAGATGGAAACAGCGATCAGGGCGAACAAGAGACCGAGGGAGCGGGGCTGTTGCATGGTGTGAAGGACCATGGACGAACCCGGTCCGAATGGCAACCCCTTGGTGGAAAGAAATCGGTTGGCTCACTGGAAGTGCGAAGGCATTAATGCAAATGAAAGGCGGCCCTTCCGTGGAAGAGCCGCCAAGGTGCCGGATGTTGAAGCAAGAGGTTAGAAGCGTTCAAAAGCGTCGTCATCCATTTCCAGGGCGAGCCCGGTTTGCTTCGGTTCCTTTTCGATGGGGATCGGGGAAGCCTGAGTCGCCTTTTCTCTCGTCATGGGTGCAACCATTGTCCTTCCAAGCTTGAAAAAGGCCATGGTCTGCTTGAGGAGCGTGGCTTGGGAGGCCAGCTCTTCTGCCGTGGAGGCGATTTCCTCTGAAGAGCCTGCGTTGGATTGGACGACGCTATCCAGTTGCTGCAAAGCAGCATTGATCTCGGAAGCGCCGACATTCTGCTCACTGCTTGCGGCCGTGATCTCCTGTACGAGTTCAGCGGTCTTCTCAATGTTCGGGACGATGGAATTAAGCATTTCTCCAGCTTCGTTGGCCACTTCCATTGATTCCGTGGACAGTTCGCTGATTTCGTTGGCTGCCTGGCCCGACTTTTCCGCCAGCTTTCGTACTTCGGCGGCGACTACCGCAAAGCCCTTGCCGTGTTCTCCTGCCCGCGCGGCTTCGATTGCCGCGTTCAGCGCCAGCAGATTTGTCTGCCTGGCGATTTCTTCGATGATATTGATCTTTTCGGCGATCAGAGACATGGAGTCTCTGGTCTTGCGAACGGCTTCGCCGCCCTTGCGGGCCTCTTCGGCGGTCTTCCGGGCAATGGATTCGGTTGTGCCAGAATTGTCCGTGTTCTGGCTGATGCTTGAGGTCATCTCCTCCATGGAGGAAGAGACCTCTTCCACGGCGGAGGCCTGTTCCGTAGCTCCCTGACTGAGAGCCTGGGATGAGCTGGCCAGTTCTTCGCTGCCCGCCGCAACCATGGTGCTTGCGTTTTGTACTTCAAGGACAATGCCGCTCAGCTTCTCTATCATGCTCCTGATGGCGTCGGCCAGTTGGCCGATCTCGTCGTTACGCCTAACGTCGAGCTTGACAGAGAAGTCTCCCTGCGAAAGGGCTGTGGATACTTGGGCGCTTTGCTTCATGACATTGGCTATGCGCGTTGCGACGACCAGGGTAGTAATGACGGAAAGAATAATGAACAGTATGGTTGCCAGGACGTAGATGAGGATCGTTCTGTTAATGATGTTGTCCAGATCTTCAAGCCGTCTCTCAACGCGAGACATTTCCATATCGCCGAGCTTGTCGACGCTGTCGCGCATGGTGGAAAAGCGTTCACCGCTTTCCTGCAGCAAGGATATCTTGCGCAGATTTTTCTCTACATTGGCCCGCGTCAGTTCCACCACCTGGTCGCTATTTCCCTGCCACGCGGAGAAGAGCCTGAGGAAATCGCTCTTTAATGTCGAAGCCTTTCCTCCTACTATGTCACAACCGGAAACGACCCTTTCCCTGGTCTGACCAACGTTCTCGACGAAGGAGTTTGAAAGCTTGATTACGGTTTCGATGTCCTTGGCCCTGGTTATGAGCAATTGAGCCACATAGGCCTGATAGGCGTCTCGGTCTGCATTGAGAACCTTGGAAAGAGCTTCCTCCAAACGCACGCGACGGGTTGGGTCGAGGTATTGGTCTCGCAATTCACCGTCAATCATTTCTCCAAGATTGTTGACTACATCGCGCATGGCGTCGAACGAATCCAGCGCCTTTTTTTCGGCTTGGTCTCGCATTTGATTGCTTGCCAGCGTTTCGTTGGACAGGGAGACGATTTCCTCGTTCCTCCTTTTCCACTCGGCGTACCCTGCCTTGAAGCTATCGAGGTTAGAGGCCATTTCCGGAGTGAAATTTTCGGCTGGGCCCATAATGCGTTCCCAGGTCTGCGTCAGGTTTTCCTCGCTATCTTTTTGGGCGCCTTGCAATTCTTCTTGAGAATCCGCTTTCAGCACATGCATTATGGCCACTTGCGCCTGGTAGGCATCGCGGTCGGCGGCGTTCATGGTGGCACGGTCGAGGTGAAGGGAATTCACCTCACTCATTGCGCTATTAATATTGTAGAAACTGGATAATCCTACCCCGAAAATAATGACAATTGCGGCTATGGGCAGGCTTACCATCAACAGCAACTTCCATTTAATGCTCATTATTCCTCCGAGGGTAAAATTATTGAGTAGGCAAAAGATAATCTCATATTGAAGCCTGATACAATGATATTCTCAATACCAGCAGGTCGTTTTTTTAAATGAAGGCGGCAAGGATTGCCGAACTCTTAATTGCACCATACATCCGGTAGGCGTCATTCCCTGAGGCCGAAGAGCGTTGCCAGCGCGGGGAGTGCATTTAAAGCACATATTAACTTATCTTGATTATGAACTTTTTGTCATCTTTTTCGTCTGAGGACATTGCGAAGAACTATCCATCTTAATGTTTCTTAATAAAATTATTCAATATTTTTGGGATGTCCGGCCCATGCTTTGCTGCCTTGAATGCGGAGTTGCATAGGGCAATTCTTGCCATTTTGGCGCGTTAACGTGAAAGGAGGGCATCATGAGCATCTCGGCAGTGGGTTCGGGGATATCCGGCTCCGGCTTTGACCTTGAGCAGATGGCCGGTTCGTATCGGAATCGAGGGCCGGACACGGATGAAATGGCGTCTTTTATCGTCGAACAGGACGATGCGGACGGCGATGGGCTATTAAGCCTTGAGGAAACGCCGCTTGACGAGGAGCGGTTCAATTCCATCGATGAGGATGGCGACGGCTTTATTTCAGCCGAGGAATTAAGTTCCGATGCGGCATCCCGCATGCAGGAGCAGAACACGATGATGGGCAGCTTGAACATGCGTATGCAGGGAATTGACCCTGCCGAAATGGCTGCTTCCATTGTGGAGAAGGATGACGCCGACGGCGACGGCATGTTGAGCCTGGATGAGACGCCGCTTGACGAAGACCTCTTCAATTCCATCGACGCTGACGGCGATGGCTTCATCACCGCTGACGAATTGAGCGCCGACATGGAAGAGAAGGCGTCCCAGGGTGTATCCGCCCCGCCAGCGGGAGCCGAATCCCAGGCCGCTGCGGCCATGGGCGGCGGGTCTGCTTCGGGAACGGAATCAAGCAGTGAGAGTGATGAGGAATATGACGCCTACGATCTTAACGAAGACGGTGTGGTTACCTTTGACGAACTGCTTCAAGCCTTCCGGGGCGGCGACAACAGCCTGACGTCCATGTTCCAGAGCATGGGAGACCTCGGCTCGGAGTCCCTGCGTCGTTACGCCATGGAAGCGTACCAGGCGCAGATGGGCTAAACGCGCACATCCGGAAAAGCCGCCGGATTTCGCATTTTGTCACAGTATGGTGATGATTGATCAGAGCGACTGCCACGCTCTTTCCGGCGGTTTTCTTGCCGTGAATGGACATGCGTTAGGACGTATGTCCATTCACGAAATATTTCGTGTCAGGATGAAAACGGACCGCGAGGACAAGCCCATGCTCCGTTTGGATTGGGGAGAGGGCTTCTTAGTATTTTGGGCCGCGAGGGCGTGTATCGTGAAAGAGGTATATTCGGCGCAGGGCTTCGCAGGCTTCGATGGAATAATACACGGCGAAAGCACCGCAGAAGTAGGTCACCATGTCGTTTTTCGAGTGCAGGGAGCCTAGGTAGAGCAAAAACATTAGGTATTTCGATCGAATGAATTTTCGAAGCTCCACTCCGAGCTCATTCGCGTAGACAGCCAGAGCGATGAAGATCAGGTATGAGCTGGAAAAAACCACCATGGCCGGTCCCCAGGCGCCGAAGTGGTATATGGCTGCGGCAGGCAGGAATACTACCCCCAACTGGTCCACGACGATGTCGATGAGCGATCCCCCCGCATGGGCGCTGCCCAAGCGGCGGGCAAGCGGTCCGTCTATTCCGTCGCAAAACACGTGCAAGGCCATGAAGAACGTGGCTGTGTACGCGTAGTCATGCGGAAGGACACAGGCCAACAGCAGGAAGACAACGCCAATGATGGATATCTGGTTTGCCGTGGCTCCCAGCGAAACCAACAAAGTGATGACGGGGGAGAAAAGTCTGTCGCGTTTGGCGGCGAAAGCCATTTGCTTGGCGCGTTCTTCTTCGTTGAAATAATCCATGGGACGTATTGGTTATAGCGACGGGGTGGAGCTGGAGCAGGCACTTGAGACAAGCCCAGTTGGTGGGGTGTTGGAAATAGCCAGCCATTTCCCCAGCGTATCCCGGACCACGCACTTCCCCTTTGCGTATCTCATATGTGGCCGAGAATCTTTGAGCGCCAGCGGCTTGTTCCTTGTGGATGTTCCGTGAGTGTACATATGAACTTGTAGATCGATTTTAGGCATAAACTCTATCAGCAGAGACCAGAAAGTTCAAAAAAAGGTCGTAAGCCGAGTCAAATCAGATTGTTCCAACTCTCCGAAACTGTCAACCAGTAAGGATTGAACAGTGTGGTGTCGGGCGCAAAATCGTATGGCGTGATCAATCTTAACAAGAAAAAGGGGGTACGAAAAACTTCGTACCCCCAAAAATATGGCGGAGAGGGTGGGATTCGAACCCACGTGACGGTTACTCACCGCCAACTCGATTTCGAGTCGAGCGCGTTACGGCCGGACTTCGCTACCTCTCCTGGTGGCTTGCGCCGATGTGAAGTGGCTATATAAACAGACTCGGCGCGGCTGGCAAGAACTTTTGCCTGTCGCGCCAAGGTGTTTTCGGAATTACAGGTGTTCCAGGTCATGGTGGTCGCAGTCGTGGTGGTCGCAGGTGATCAGGTTGTCCTGCAGGTCGCCGGCGATCCATTTGGCGGCAACGTCCTGGATAGAGCCGGAGCAGCCGCGCACCACCTGGATGCCGCTGCCCTGGAGGATGTTCACGGCGCCTTGGCCCATGTTGCCGGCGAGCATGATCTTTACGCCTTTTTCCGCAAGGATCGGGGCAATGTTCGATTTGCAGCCGCAGCCCTCGGGGGAGTCCATAGCTTCGATTTTGACGATATTCTTTTCATCGTCCAGGGTCATCAGCGTGTAGTGGTCGCAATGACCGAAATGGTCGTCAATCTGCCCGTCACGGGTGGGAAGCGCTATCTTCATCTCTATTCTCCTATGGTTATGATCCGCCTTGGCGACATGTAAGTTCGATTTCGGCGCTGTAAAGAGCGGCGGGAGGAAAATGTTATCGTTTCCGTTTTTCCAGGAAAAAGCGTTTCAGCAGGGTGGAGCATTCCGACTCCATGACGCCGTGCAGGGTCCAGACCTTGTGGTTGGTGAAAGGCAGGGCGCTGCCGTCCATATTGGTGACCAGTGCTCCGGCCCTTGGGTCCAGTGCGCCCATGACCACACCTGTGACGCGGGCATGCAGGATCGCACCAGTACACATCAGGCACGGCTCCAGGGTCACGGCCAGAATGGTTCCTGGCAGGCGGTAATTTCCCATGGCTTCACCGGCCCGGCGTAGACAGAGTACTTCGGCGTGCCCGGTGGGGTCGTTCAGCGAGATGGGACGGTTGTGCGCCTTGGCGATGAGCTCGCCCGATGAAGAGAACAGGGCGGCCCCGATGGGGGCCTCACCTTCTGCCGCCGCCTTGCAGGCCTCCCTAAAGGCCACGTCCATCAGCGCGCGCCAGTCCATGCCGGCGGGCGGAGTTGGAATCGCAGGAGAGGCCAAACGCGTCTCCGGCTATTGGTTCTTCAGGTAGTTCACGCCCGCTTCCAGCATGGCCAGGCCGAGCGGCATGTTCGGATCGGTGCCGCGCGTCCAGGACGGATGGTTGGTCGGGTGGTTGTACGCTTCCGGGTGGGGCATGAGGCCGAGGATGCGGCCCGTGGGGTCGGTCAGACCGGCGATGCCCAGGGGTGAACCATTGGGATTCAGCGGGTATTCCTGAGTCGGTTCTCCGGTCTTCGGATCGACGTACTGAACCGCGTGCAGGTTGTTGTCGAGAATCGCCTGGAGCATGGCGTCATCCATGGGGATGATCTTGCCTTCTCCGTGACGGATGGGCACGTCAAGGTATTCGATACCCTTGGTAAAGACGCACGGGGAATTCGGGTTGGTTTTGAGACGGACCCAGCGGTCTTCGAACCTGCCGGAATCATTGTAGGAAAGGGAGACCTGGCGTTCAAAGTACTTTCCGCCGACGGCCGGGAGCAGGCCAAGCTTGCAGAGCAGCTGGAAACCATTGCAGATGCCGAGGATGAGCCCGCCCTTGTCAAAGAAGGTCTTGAGCTGATCCAGAACGGGGTTGCCGTCTTCGGTGGTGGCCCAACGCCAGCGCAGGGCCGCGGCCTGGGCAGCGCCGAGGTCGTCGCCGTCCAGAAACCCGCCGGGGCAGAGGAGGAAGTTGTACTTGTCCATGGTCACGTGGCCGGCGGCGAGATCGGAAAAATACACCACATCCGCGTTGTCGGCACCCGCCTTCTTCAGCGCATGGGCAGATTCCTCGTGGCAGTTGGTGCCGTATCCGGTAATAACAAGGGCATTGACGCGAGCCATGAAATTCTCCTCTTCGTATTGACTTTGTTGCTGTACCCTGCAAAATTTGCGAAGCAGCGTTTGCTGCGCCATTACATACGTGCCAGGCGCGCCACAGTCAACATGGAGAGTCCATGGGCGCACTCACTTTATATCCTTATAATTCAATTACTACGAAGGGGTTCTCGGTCATATGAAAACCAAGTTCATATTTATTACGGGCGGTGTGCTGTCCTCACTCGGCAAAGGACTCGCTGCCGCGTCCATCGGAGCACTGCTCCAGGCGCGTGGTCTTAAGGCGACAATCCAGAAGCTCGATCCATACATCAACGTCGATCCCGGTACCATGAACCCCTTCCAGCACGGCGAAGTCTACGTCACCGATGACGGCGCCGAGACCGACCTCGATCTGGGCCACTACGAGCGTTACCTGGGCACCGCCCTGAGCCAGCAGAACAACTACACCTCCGGCTCCATTTACAACTCGGTCATCCAGAAGGAGCGGCGTGGCGATTACCTCGGCGGCACAGTGCAGGTCATCCCGCATGTCACTGACGCAATTAAAGAGGCTGTCATCAACCTGCCCAACGGCGAGGATGTGGCGCTCATCGAGATCGGCGGCACTGTGGGCGACATCGAGGGGCAGCCCTTCCTGGAGGCCATTCGTCAGCTCAAGAACGATCTGGGCAAGGAAAACGTCCTGTACATCCACCTGACCCTGGTGCCCTACATCCGTGTCGCAGGCGAGCTGAAGACCAAGCCCACCCAGCACTCCGTCAAGGAACTGCGCAGCGTCGGCATCCAGCCCGACATCATCATCGGTCGCTCCGAGGTGGAGCTTGAGGAAGATCTCAAGAAAAAGATTGCTCTGTTCTGCGACGTGGACCAGGACGCCGTTTTCTCCGGCGTGGACGTCTCCTGCATTTACGAGGTTCCCCTGAAATTTTACGAAGAAGGCGTTGACCAGAAGATCGCCATCCTGCTCAAGCTCCCGGCCAAGAATGCCGAGCTGACCCCCTGGGAAACCCTGGTGCATACGCTCCAGAACCCCAAGGGTTCCGTGAAGATCGGTGTTGTCGGCAAGTACGTCGACCTGACCGAGGCATACAAGAGCCTGCATGAAGCCCTGGTGCACGGCGGCGTTGCCAATGAAGTTAAAGTAGAACTTGAATATGTGAACTCCGAGAAGATCACGCCCAAGAATGTTGAAAAGAAACTCAAGGGGTTGGATGGTATTCTCGTTCCCGGCGGTTTCGGCTCCCGAGGCGTGGAAGGCAAGATTCTGGCCATCAAGTACGCCCGAGAGAACAAGGTCCCGTTCTTCGGCATCTGTCTGGGTATGCAGTGCGCCTGCATCGAGTTCGCGCGCAACGTCATCGGACTGGAGAATGCCAACTCCGAAGAGTTCGATCCGACCACTGACAACAACATCATCTACCTGATGAAGGAGTGGTTCGACTTCCGTACCAAGAAGACCGAAGTCCGGGATGAGGAATCGGATAAGGGCGGTACCATGCGCCTGGGTTCCTACCCCTGCAAGCTCAAGAAGGACACGGTGGCCCACGCCGCATACCAGACCGTCAACATCGACGAGCGCCACCGCCATCGCTTCGAGTTCAACAACAAGTTCATCGAAGCCTTCGAGGAAAACGGCATGATCCTTTCCGGCACCGCGCCGGACGAATCCCTGGTGGAGATCGTGGAATACCCTGATCATCCCTGGTTCCTGGGTTGTCAGTTCCATCCCGAATTCAAGTCCAATCCCATGAAGCCGCATCCGTTGTTCCGCGAGTTCATCAAAGCTGCCAAGCTGGATAAGCAGAAGAGGGGCAACTAGTTGGCAAATAAAGATTTATATGCCGTAAGCCGGTCCGGTCCGTTCATTCTGGCCGGACCGTGCGTCATTGAGAGCCGGGAAATCGTGCTGCGTACGGCGGCCACGCTGGCCGACATCGCGGCGAGGCTCGAGCTTACGCTGGTCTTCAAGAGTTCTTTCGACAAGGCCAACCGCACTTCGGTGACCAGTTTCCGGGGGCCGGGCATGGACGAGGGATTGTCCATACTGGCCGAGGTCAAGCGTGAGACCGGGTTGCCCGTTGTCACGGACATCCATCACCCCGAGCAGGCCGCGCCCGTGGCCGAGGTTGCGGACGTCTTGCAGATCCCCGCTTTCCTCTGCCGACAGACCGACCTGCTGGTGGCGGCCGCCGCGACCGGGCGGGTGATCAACATCAAGAAGGGGCAGTTCCTGGCGCCGTGGGATATGAAAAACGCGGTGGACAAGGTCCGCGCCTCGGGCAATGACCGGGTGTGGCTCACCGAACGCGGTTCTACTTACGGCTACAATAATTTGGTGGTGGACATGCGCTCCATTCCGGAAATGAGCAAGTTTGACGTCCCGGTGGTTTTTGATGCCACCCATTCGGTGCAGTTGCCGGGCGGACTTGGCGGCAAGTCGGGAGGGCAGCGTGAATACGTTCCGGTGCTGGCCTCGGCTGCCGTGGCCGCCGGAGCCGACGGCGTGTTCATGGAAACCCATCCCGACCCGGACACGGCTCTGTGCGACGGGCCCAACAGCCTGCCGCTGGACGAGGCCGAGGCGTTGCTGAAACGGCTCAAGGCGATCTGGGAGTTGAATCATGGTTGATCGCGCGCTTGAGTTGGCGAAAAACATCAAGTTGATCGTTCTCGACGTGGACGGCGTTCTCACCGACGGCGGCCTGTATTTCGGCGACGACGGCTTGATCATGAAGCGGTTCAACGTCCAGGACGGTTTCGGCATCAAGCTGGCCCAGTCGGCCGGGTTGCATATCGGAGTTATCACCGGTCTGAACCAGAAGCCGGTTGAGCGGCGGGTGAGTGAGCTTGGCATCACGCTCTATTCGCCCGGCCATCACCACAAGGTCGCGCCGTTTCTGGCTATGTGCGAATCATTGGGTATCCAACCGGAACAGGCCGCGTTCATGGGCGATGACTGGATCGATCTCGGCGTCATGTCCAAGGCGGGCCTGGCGTTGTCCGTTCCCAACGGGTTGCCCGAAGTCATTGAAGCAGCAGACTGGGTTTCGGCTCGCAAGGGTGGTGAAGGAGCCGTGCGCGAGGCCATCGGCTTCATTCTTGAAGCGCAGGGATTGCTGGAAGACGCCAAAAAACAATGGGTTGAATAGATGAGAAAGCGTCCGGCGCTCTCCATTCTGATCATCTTTGCCGTGGGTATGACCATCGGCATCGCGGTCAAGACCTATTTTTTCAGTGATCCGCTGGTGATGGAACAACCGGCTCCGTCCACTGCCGACATGAGCCGTGAGGAGTTGCTCAACCAGGCGGACATCGTCGCTGAAGACATTGAACTGGTCCAGGGGAAGCAGGGGGCCATGACATGGAAACTCCTTGCCAAGACCGCAAAATACAACCAAAAGAGAAAGTTGATCGGCGTGACGCGCCCCCAACTCACCGCTTATTTCGGCGAAGACCGCAAGGAGGTCTACGTCAAGGCGGACCGGGGTGAGGTGGACCAGTCTAACGATAACCTGACGCTCTACGACAACATCACCGGGCGGTTCGGGGACATGGAATTGGTTGCCCAGTATCTGGATTACGTGGGAGCTATCAAGAAGGTTTACCTCAAGGGCGGCGTGACGGTGCGACGGCCCGACATGACGTTGACGGCCACTGCCGTAGAGATCGACCTTGTCAGCCGGGAATTGACGGCGGCAGGCGACGTCAAGGCGCTCATGGCCCCCGGCGGAATGCGGGATCTGCCATTCAACCAGTAGACAAAGGAGCGGGACTCCGATGAAAAAGATATATGCCATGGCGCTGACATTGCTATGCGGCCTGTTTGTCACCGGTGCGGCTCTCGCCGCCGACTGGGGAGAGATTCGCGTCGCCAAAAGCAACTTGAATGTGCGGGAGGGGCGTTCTCCCAAGACGGAGCACGTCCTCACCCTCGCCAAGGGGCAACGGGTCAAGGTCGACTTTCTCAAGGAGGGCTGGGTGGCTGTTTTCAATCTAAACGAACCCACCCGTGACGAATCCCGCGCCATCGGTTACGCCAACGACAAGTATCTCGAACGGGTAGAAGCGGCGCCTCAGGCTGCACCCAAAAGCGAGGAAAAGCCGGTCGTGGCGGAAGCCGAGGGAGAGGGTGAGGTTGTGGCAAACGTGGCCTCCGCACCGCCTTCGGCTACGGAAAACCTCGGCGTGGATTCCAATCGCATCCCGGTGAAGATATCTGCGGACAGGATGGTCTACGACGAGAGCGGAAAAGTGGTTTCCTTCGTGGGGAACGTGGTGGCGGAACACGGCGGCCTGACCCTTTGGGCAGATAAGCTCTCCGCCTATCTGTCGTCCAGCACCGGCAAGAAGTTTTCCGCAGACTCCATCGACCGCATCGTGGCCGACGGGAACGTCCGGGCCAAGAAGGGCAAGTCCGAGGGTGAGGCTGGTCGCGTGACCTATTTTGTTGCCAAGCAGATCCTCAAGATGGAGCAAAACCCCAAACTTCAGGACGGTCCCAACAGCCTGACCGGCGACGTCATCAATTTTTACGTTCGTGAGAACCGCAGCGAAGTGATCGGCGGCAACGGACAGCGCGTCAAGGCCATCTTCATGGCGCCGAGCAAGCTCAAGGTGCAATAGATGCAGTCAGGACTGGTCGCCACCAATCTCTCCAAGCGCTACGGCCAGAAAGAGGTCGTGCACGGCATTAATCTCGAATTGCACCCCAAGGAGGTCGTCGGGTTGCTTGGTCCCAACGGAGCGGGCAAGACCACGACGTTTTACATGCTTGTGGGCATCGTCAAGCCCAACACCGGCCAGGTGGTCCTCAGCGGCACCCAGCTTACGGAGAAGCCGCTGCACGAGCGGGCGCGCATGGGGGTAAGCTATCTGCCGCAGGAGAGCTCCATCTTCAAGAAGCTCTCGGTCCGGCAGAATCTGGAGATCATTCTCGAGCAGACGTCCCTCAATACCGCGGCCCAGAAGCGCCGGGCCGAGGAACTCATGGAGATGTTCACCATTACCAAGCTGGCGGACCAGGCGGCAATGTTCCTCTCGGGCGGAGAGCGCCGCAGACTGGAAATCGCCAGGGCTTTGATAATGGACCCTCAGTTCATTCTCCTGGACGAACCTTTTGCCGGGATTGATCCCATCGCCGTCATCGATATTCAGGAGATCATTTCCGTGCTCAAATCCATGGGCATCGGCATTCTTATTTCCGACCACAACGTTCGGGAAACACTCAATATTTGTGACCGTGCGTATCTTGTGTACGAGGGGACCGTCATCCTTGAGGGGACGCCTGCAGAGATCGTGCAGGATAGCCGCGCTCGTCAGATCTATCTTGGCGAAGACTTCCGCCTGTAACGCCTTTTCGGCACCTTTTTTACCTTTGGTGATTTACACCGTCATGAAAGGTTGGTACAATTCTTTCATGTGCCATATCTTCCACTTTTAATTCAATACTCACAACGAGTTAGCAGGATGTTCTTGCAACATTCCTCTCAATGTGGCATAGTTTATCTCAAGAAATCCAACTTCAATGATGGAAAAAGTATTTTGCAGATAGAATTGTATATATGCGCGTTTGCCGCGGATGAGGCCTGATAACTATGGGCCTTGAACTCAGGCAACAACTCAAGCTTTCTCAGCAGCTGGTCATGACGCCCCAGTTGCAGCAGGCCATCAAACTGCTGCAGCTTTCCCGTCTTGAGCTTCTGGAAACGGTGCAGCAGGAACTCATGGAGAATCCATTTCTCGATGAGACCGAGACCGAGACCGAGATTCGGGAGAAGGAAACCCTGACCGAATCCCAGGCCGAGGAAGAGCTTGTACGCACAGCCGACTGGGAAAATTACCTGGGCGAGTTCTCCAGTACCTCCAAGCAGGCCATGGCTCGTGACTCCGAGGTGCCGGAAGAGGGGCTTTCCTTTGAGGCTCGGCTGGCATCCAAGCCCTCACTTGAAGGGCATCTCAACTGGCAGATGCGGCTTTCCAATTTTACCGAACGGGAAGTGGCCATCGGTGAAACCGTTATCGGCAATGTGGACCACAACGGGTACCTCCAGGCCTCCAACGAAGAGATCATGTCCATGGTTTCGGCCACTGAGGAGGAGATCGATTCCGTGATCGAGCGGATCAAGCGTCTCGATCCCGTTGGTGTGGGCGCGCGTACTCCTCAGGAGTGTCTGCTCGTCCAGATGGAGGTACTCGGTTACGATGACCCCATTCTCGAGTCGCTGGTCAGGGATCACCTTGAGGACCTGGAAAAGAACCGTTACAAGCCCCTGGCGCGAAAGTTCAAGATTTCCATGGAAGAACTCAAGGAATACCTTGATCTCCTCCAGACCTTGGATCCCATGCCGGGCACCAATTTTTCTTCCACCGAGCCGCATTACGTCAGCCCTGACGTCTTCGTCTACAAGTACGGCGACGAGTTCGTGATCATTCTCAACGAGGATGGTCTGCCTCGCTTGCAGATGAATTCTTTTTACATGGATTCCATGAAAGGCGCCAAAGACAAGGAAAAGGACTATTTTCAGGAAAAGATGCGTTCTGCCGCATGGTTGATGAAAAGTCTGTACCAACGCCAAAGAACCTTGTATAAAGTAGTTGAGAGTATTGTCCGTTTTCAACGGGAGTTCTTTGAAGAGGGCGTAACCAAGCTCAGACCATTGATACTTAAGGAGGTTGCCGAAGATATCGAGATGCACGAGTCCACGGTGAGCCGCATTACCACAAGCAAGTATGTGTCCACGCCGCACGGTATTTTCGAGTTGAAGTTCTTCTTCAACAGTGCGCTGGATTTGAATGACGGTTCCCAGGTGGGTTCGGAAAGCGTCAAGGCGCTCATCAAGCAGATGATCGCCGAGGAAGATGCGAAGAAACCACTGAGCGATGAAAAAATCGGCGAGATACTGAAGGAGAAGCTGGATGTTAACATCGCCCGGCGCACCGTCGCCAAGTATCGTTCTGCAATGGGTATCGCCTCATCTTCAAAGCGCAAGCAATACTTCTGATCTTGTTGGACTTATAACCAGGAGGTAGAGTATGAACATAAGCTTCACTTTCAAGAACTTCGACCCGTCTGATCATCTCAAGGGTTATGCGCAGAAGCGTTTTGAAAAGGTGGCCAAGTTCGTTTCCGACTCCGAGGCCGATCTTCAGGTGAACCTGCTGGTCGACAAGTTCCGCCATAAGGCAGATGTCATTCTCAACGCGGACGCAATCCATATATCGGCATATGAAGACTCCGAAGACATGTATTCCACCATCGACATGGTGCTCGACAAGCTCGAGGCGCAACTGCGAAGGATGCGCGAAAAGATGAAGGATCGCCCCCGGCAGGCGCGGGGCAACAAGGTGATGATGAACTTCCTCTCTTTCGAGGAGACAGCCGGCGTTTCCGGCCCGACCATTGTGGGCACCGACTCTTACGAGGCCAAGCCCATGTCCGTGGACGAGGCGGCGGAACAGCTCAATTCACTCGATAATGAATTCCTCGTTTTCCTCAATGCGGAGACCGAGGGTGTCAACGTAATCTATAAGCGGAAGAACGGCGACTACGGCCTGATCGATCCTGGACACTAATTATGAAACTCGGTGACTACCTGGTGAAGGATCTCATCCTTCCCAACCTCACCTCCGATTCCAAGTCGGGGGTACTGATGGAACTCATAGCCCCTGTGGGCAAAACCGAACCCGAAGTGGACACGGACCATGCGGTCCGTGTCCTTCTTGATCGGGAGCGGCTCGGTACGACCGGCATCGGCGACGGCATCGCCATCCCCCACGGCAAATTGGAAAACCTCGAGAAGGTCATCGTGGTGGCGGGCCGGAGTCCCGAGGGCGTCGACTTCGAGGCCCTGGACCACAGGCCGTGTTTCATCTTCTTTCTTGTTTTGGCCCCGGAACAGATGGCCGGGCTTCATCTGCGCATTCTGGCGCAGATTTCCCGTGTGCTCAAAGATGAGGCCTTCCGCAAGCGTTTTCTGGAAGCCGAAGGGCGGGACGAGTTGTGGAACCTGCTTCAGGACGTTTAATCCGATGAAGGAAGCGATCTGTTGAGTTCTGCACGCAATTTCCCCGTTGTTGTGGTTACCGGTCTTTCCGGTTCCGGAAAAAGTACCGCCCTCAAGGTCTTTGAGGATCTCGGTTTCTTTTGCATCGACGGCTTGCCGGCTGGTATGGCCGCCAAAATTGCTGAGCTTATTTTCAATCAGGATTCCAAATATCGTGGGCTCGTCCTGGGCATGGACATGCGCCAGATGGAATTCACCGATTGCTGGAACGCGGCTCTTGAGCAACTGGCCGAGATTGGCGTCAGCCCCCAGGTAATCTTCCTCGAAACCAAGCAGACTGAATTGGTGCGCCGTTACGCAACCACGCGTCGACTGCATCCGCTGGAAAGTCAGTCCCTTGGCCTTGAGCAGGCCTTGGAAAAGGAACGGGGACTCCTGGAGCCCATCCGCAGAAATGCGGACTTGGTGTTGGATACAACCCAATACTCCGTGCACGACCTGCGCCGGGTAATTCAGGAAAAGTGGACGGCCATCAAGGAGCTCGGGAAGGGGATGCGCGTGCACATCATCACCTTCGGGTTCAAATATGGTGTCCCCACCGAGGCGGACTTTGTTTTCGATCTGCGTTTCCTGCCCAATCCCTATTTCGAAAAAGAACTGCGTCCACTCTCAGGTCAGGACAAGGCCATTCAGGATTATGTCCTGGGCAGTGATGTCGGCGCGGGATTCAACAAGAAATTTCTGGAATTTATTTTATACATGTTGCCCCTGTATGCGGACGAGGGGCGGTATCGCATCACCCTGGCCCTCGGTTGCACGGGCGGCAGGCACCGCTCGGTCTCGGTCGCCGAATCGGTGCTGGCGACCCTCCGGGAAAAAGGGTATGCAGTCACCATTGAACACAGACACATGGAATTGGGATGAGTATGCCCGACAAGGACCGGAAGAAAAACAAGCCGCAGGTCGGCGTGGTGGTGGTTACCCACGGCAATTTCGGTCAGGCTTTGCTCCTGGCCGCCGAGATGGTGCTCGGCCCTCAGGATGATTGCCTGGCCATAGGGGTTGATGTGGAACTCGGCGTGGACGAAACCATGGAAGCCATCCAGAAGGCCATCCGGTCCGTGGAAAAGGGAAGGGGAGTGATGGTTTTGACCGATCTCTTCGGAGGCTCTCCAACGACCATGTCGCTTTCCCTGATGGACGATGAGAACCTTGAAGTGATCACCGGCGTCAACCTGCCCATGCTCGTGGCGACCTTGCAAGCCCGCGCCATGAACCTGGACGCACTGGCGGAAAACGCCAAATCCGCAGGTGTGCAGGGCATCAAGGTTGCGGGTGCCATGTTGCGGAAAAAAACCAGAAAATAGCAGACCCATGACACTCGTGCGTATAGACAACCGGCTCATCCATGGCCAGATCATCGAGACTTGGTTGCCGTATACAGGGGCTGAGACAGTGATCGTCGCCAACGACGAGCTCTCCGTTGACGCGTTGCAACAGGAAATCATGTCCTTGGCTATTCCGCAGAGCGTCACCAGCCGATTTGTCTCGATTGAGAACCTGGCCGGTGAGATGCAGGCCATTTTTTCGGGCAAGGAGTCTGCATCGGTTCTGGTTCTTTTTTCTAGCTGTCCGGATGCCAAGCGAGCCTACGACAGCGGATTTGATTTCCAGTCGCTCAACATAGGCAATGTTCACTACAGCCCCGGAAAGAAACAGATTTCGCCAAGTGTGGCCCTGTCCGACGATGATGAAAGCTGCCTCAAGCAGTTGTCCAGAAAGGGCGTTTCACTTGATTTTCGCTGTGTGCCCAATGATCCGATTCAGGTGAGGTTCTGATGACACTTGCCAATCCCAATGTCTGGTTCGGGCTGGTCGCTTTTTTTTTGCCCTCTTTTCCCTGTTCCGCTATTCGCTGAGCATAGGTCTTCTTGAACGCCCGCTTGTGATTGGCCTGTTGTGGGGGCTATTCACCGGCGATATGACGACAAGCCTGTATATAGCAATTTTCTTTGAGCTTTTTTGGCTCGATCTTATCCCGGTCGGAACATATATCCCACCACATCTGACTGCGGCGACTCTGGCGGCGCTCTCCCTCACCACCTATTTCGGGCTTGAACATCCGGCACGCATCATGGGCATTCTGTTCGCTTGCATGCCGCTTGCGTGGCTCGGGGCCAAGGCCGAGGGATTGTTGCGTGATCAGGAGAGGGGAGGGTACAATCGTCTGCTGAATTGGTCTCGAGATCCAGCTAGTCCGGTTGTTCCTACCCAGCTGATACTCAAGGCGTTGCTTCGAACCTTTGCTGTATCCTGGTTCTTATTCCTGGCGTCCACCCTTGTTCTGAAATTCACATTTGAGACCCTTTTTTCCCTGTACCCCACATTCCTGACCTCGGTTGGTATCACATGGCCCCACCTATGGGTAGCCGCCATGCTTGGAGGCTTGATGTCCCTGCGATTGCGCCGGGCCTACGGAGTCCTGATGGGGGGGGTTACGCTCATCGCTATTTTCATGTTTTTTGGTCGTTTTTAGCTTGGCAGACGATTCAGATTGTGATATTTGGCACATTCTACTTTCGAGTGTGATTTTCCTGATTGACAGGAGTAATTTAATTAGGAGGACTTTGATATGGCTATTCTGGTAGTAGGACACAAAAACCCCGATACCGACACCGTCGCTTCCGCGCTTGCCGCTGCTGATCTGTACACCAAACGTGGTATGGCAGCCGAGGCTATCACCCAGGGCGAAATTGCTCCCGAGACTGCTTTCGTGCTCGAGAAGTTCGGCTTTGCCGCTCCCGCAATCGTCACCGATGCCACCGACAAGCAGATCATTCTTGTCGACCACACCGACATTTCCCAGACCATCGACAACCTGGACAAGGGCGAGCTCGTCGCCGTCGTCGACCACCACAAGCTGGGCGACGTGACCACCTCCGGCCCCCTGGAAATGTGGGTCTGGCCCGTGGGCTGCACCGGCACCGTCCTGAAGTCCATGTACGATTTCTACAACGTTGAGATCCCGGCCAACATCGCCGGCATCCTGCTCTGTGCCATCCTGAGCGACACCGTCATGTTCAAGTCCGTCACCTGCACCCCCGCCGACAAGGACGCTGTTGAAGCCCTGGCAAAGATCGCCGGTGTTGACGATGTCATGGCTCTGGGCATGGAGATGTTCAAGGTCAAGTCCGCTGTCGACGGTGCCTCCGCCAGCGAGCTGGTTTTCCGCGATTACAAGGACTTCGACATGTCCGGCAACAAGGTTGGCATCGGCCAGCTGGAAGTCGTGGACCTGTCCATGCTGGACGCCCACAAGGATGCCCTGCAGGCTGAAATCGAAAAGGTCAAGGCTGACGGCCGTCACTCCGTCTTCCTGCTGCTGACCGACATCATGAAGGAAGGATCCGAAATGCTGATCGCCTCTGACGATCCGTCCGTGGTCGAGAAGGCCTTCGGCGTTGCGACCGATGGCGCTCCGGTCTACCTGGACGGCGTCATGAGCCGCAAGAAGCAGGTTGCCCCCAACTTCATCAAGGCCTTCGAAGGCTAAGTCAGTCACTGACATACCAAGCGCAAAGTCAGCCCGGTACGGATTGTCCGTACCGGGCTTTTTATTGTTCAATAAAGTTGATTTTGCCTTCTCCTTATCAGGACAAGTCGTCGCTTAGTGTTTTCCATTATTCAATTATTTCTGGTTAATGGAAGGCGCAGCATATCTACATCCAGTGGTGTTAAGTCGACGTGTAAGAGGTAACCGGTATAAATAGTTGATTTCGTAATGTACTGAATTGATAAAACCGTATAGGGTCATTGTTGAGTAACAAGTGTATATGCCAGGACTTTATTAAAACCAGAATGTAAGGTTTTTATTTGTTGGACTCCAATCCAACTCGTTGTTTGCGGACATGGTGTCGGGAATCAAGAAGTGCTTTTTAAGAACTCTTTTTCACATATGGTATGGCTCGCCATAGCGGCCTTGACGACAATTTTCCTCGTAGCGGGAGTGGCAACCGGGGAAGACGAGGTCTTGCGTTGCGGCTTGGCAACCGGGTATCCGCCATACCAATTCAAGGATGAAAAAGGCAATCCTGCGGGCATTGACGTGGAGGTAGCAAAACTCCTGGCCAAACAAATGGGAGTACGGATTCAATTCGTCCAGGACTCCTGGGACAATGTGGTCACATCTCTACGCCTGGGGAGGTTGGACTGCATCTGCGGCATGGAAATCAATCCGAAACGAAGGATTATGTTTGAGTTCACTCCCCCATATTATTCTAGGCGCGTCGTTGTGCTTGTCTTGGCTAGGACCAAATCCGTTAACTCCTTGGAAGACCTGAAATGGAGTGTCGTGGCTGGAGACCGCCATTCCTACATTGAACGCCTTCTCGAAAAGCGAGGACTCAAGAACAAGATCCGCATCCATCAGACAAAGAGCAAGGATGTATCCATGCAACTCCTGGAAGAGGGAAACGTGCTTGCAATGATAGCCCCCAAGGCCGTGGCCCACTATCTTGCCAAAAAACACGACGTCCATATCAAGGTTATCGAAGATTCCGACCCGGGGTCGCCCGTGGCTGTGGCGGTGGAGAAGGGCAATACCAAACTTATGATCCGATTGCAGGATGCCCTCGTCAAATTGGAAGAAAATGGCAGGTTGGATGCTGTCTTCAGTAAGTGGAATGTTTCCCAGTCGCGATAAGTAGTCCCCAGCCAATGTCCATTGCAGCATCCCTCGTGTCGGCAAAAATGAAACGCGGACCGGACAAGTGTCCGATCCGCGTTATTTCATTCTGGCTGAATGCCCGACGCCTTAGAGGATGCCCGCTTCCTTGAGCACAGCCTCCAGCTTGGGCTTGTTTTCCTCCTGGAGCGGAACGATCGGCAGGCGGAAAGAAGCCTCGGGGAACAGGCCCATCATGTTCAGTGAAGTTTTCACCGGAATGGGATTGGTTTCCATGAACATGGCGCGATTGACCGGTGCCATCTTCAGGCTGAGGTCAAGGGCCTTGTCGTGATCCTTTTCAAAGAAGGCCTTGCACATGCCGGACATCTCTGCAGGCATGATGTTGGAAATAACCGAAATAACGCCTCGACCACCCACGGCCAACAGGGGGAGGGCGGTGAAATCGTCGCCGGACAGGAGGTTGAAGTCCTTGCCGCACAATTCTATAACGCGCGCGCCCTGATTCAGGTTACCCGTGGCTTCCTTGATCGCGATCGCTTCGGGGACGGCGTCCACGATCATTTTCAGGTGTTCCGGCAGCAGATTCAGTCCGGTGCGCCCGGGAACGTTGTAAATGACGAACGGCATGGAGACTTCTGCCGCAATGGCCTTGAAGTGCTCGACAAGACCGCCAGGGGTCGGCTTGTTGTAGTATGGTGTGATCTGCAAAGCACCGTCGGCGCCGGCTTCCTTGGCCAGCTTTGTCAGCACGATGGCTTCCTTGGTGGAGTTGGAGCCTGCACCCGCTATGACCGGTACGCGTCCTTTGGCCTGCTCCACGCAAATCCTGATGATCCGGCCCTGTTCCTCGTGGGTCATTGTAGCCGCTTCGCCGGTGGTCCCGCACGGAACCAGTCCGTCAATGCCTTGCTCGATTTGCCACTCAATAAAATTGCGATAGCTTTCTTCGTCGATTTCACCATTTCTGAATGGTGTCGAGAGTGCGGTGAATGCACCTCTGAGTTCCATGATCCTCCCCTCCTGGGTAGATAAATTTTATGCTCGATGCGCCCCGCAGGGCTGCTTATTGTAGAATCTTGCTTACTTCCGGATTGTCCGGATACTGGTCGCCCAATCCAATGGAAAGGGAGCGCAGATTGTCTGGTTCACTCCAGGCAAAGGGTTTAGTGCGGTCAGGCCAGGCTAGCACCTGAGCCTCGATCACCGTCATTCCTTTGTCATATGGGCGGTACCATGCGCACCGGCGGTCTGCCAATAGCCGTCCTACCACCCCGGACCCCAACCCGCTGCCCAGCAGGATGTCGGGGACATACTCGGGGTTTTGTCCCAGATATTCCCGTTCGCCGACCCAGCCCCAATCAGATAAGGCAACAAGCAGGTCCACGTTGTCCCTCTTCGTCTTGATCGATGCCGTGATGCGGTCAATTAGCTTGGGCGAGGGGATATTTTCACCTTCTCCCAGAGAGGGAAAACGCAAGAAGCCCACGGAAGCGCCTTCGGAGGTGTGGATAACCGTGAAGGGTTCTTCTTCTGCGGTTTTTCTGTTTCGGTCCGGAGCGATTCCCGCCTTGGCGAAAAAGTCGGCTTCATTGCGGCCTAACATGGCCACGTCATACTTCATGAGATCGTAAGCCTTTGCAAGCCCGGCGACCAATTCCGGTGAGGGGAGGTCGCCTTTTGGGCGCATAAACTCCCACCCGCCGGATACGAGAACACGCGGAGAGCCTGCCTTGTGTACATCAAAAAAATATGTGGCCCGCCGGGCCACGCCACCCAAGGTCTTACCACCTCAGGAGGGACATGGCCTGACGGTGCCATACGTATTTGCCGAATACAGGATGGTCAGCAGGGACTGCTCAGCCTGCGCCGGCCTACAGGTAAGAAAGAAGGCCGCCGCAAGAAAGCAGCATATGATTCGTCGCATCCTAATCGTTGATGTATTCTTTCAGCTCTTTTCCGGGACGGAAGAAGGGGAGCTTTTTGGGGCGGACCTGGACGACGCTTCCGGTTTTGGGATTACGTCCCGTGTACCCCTCGTAGTCCTTGATCTTGAAGCTTCCGAAGCCGCGAATTTCAACCCGGTCGCCGCGCAGCAGAGCTTCCTTCACGGAATCCACGAAGGCTCCGACCACCTTGGTGGCCTCGTCAACGTGCATTTTCTTCTGTTCGGACAGAGCCTTGATCAATTCGCTCTTGTTCATGATTTCCCCCTGGGAAAATAAGTTGACTGCATCCCCGTTTATCAGGGCGGACAGCTAACGAAAAAAGAATTTCTGACTAAATTCTCACTAACTATGCCGAAAAATAACTCTTTTCGTCAACCCCTATCTTCATCTCATGCACTGAAAAAATCCTTGAGGATGGGGCGATTGGCGATCTTCTCCGAATTGTCCTGGCGATATCGCATAAGTTTCTGTGCCAACCCCTTGATATCCTTGCTTGCCTTGCAGTCTGGCGCAAATTTGAGCAGTGGGGTCTGGCGACGTACTGATTCAATCAACGTGCTGTCCTGATGGATGAAACCGAGGTTACTCAGTTCGATATTCAGGAAGTTACGGCAGGCCGCCGCAAGCCGCTCAAAGGTGATTTTCGCCTCTTTGGCCGAGGTCGCCTGGTTGACGATGATCAGGAAATCCTTGATTCCGTGCTGGGTGGCGAGGACCTTGATCATGGCATAGCTGTCCGTGAGCGAGGTCGGTTCCGGAGTGACCACCACGATCCGCAGCTGCGTTATGGCCGCCAGGGAGAGGACCGTATGGCTGATGCCTGCCCCCAGGTCGAGCATGATATAGTCGTATTCCCCGGCCAGGGTCAGCAGCTTTCTGAACAGGATATCCTGCATGTCTTCATCCATCTCAACCAGTTCAGGCACACCGCTGGTGGCCGGCAGCATGTCGAAGCCGTCTTCAATGGAGACCAGGACGTCTTCGGCGTCCACGCCGGTTTGCAGTAGGTCGTGCAGGTTGCGTTCGGGCGAAATGCCGAGCAGGACGTCGAGGTTGGCGAGTCCGAGGTCGCAATCCATGAGCATGGCGGTCATATTGGCCTGATGAAGAGCGTAGCCGAGGTTGAGGACGATATTGGTCTTGCCGACGCCGCCCTTGCCGCTCATGATGGAAAGACTGAGGGTCTTGTTTTCGTTCATGGACTATCTCCGTTATTTCCCACCAAACAGGAATTGCTTTTCGTTTGCGTGGACCAGGGTGTCGTTGGGAACGTTGTCAGCGAAAGGAAGCTTCGAGACGCGCACCTGGTCCTTGCCGGATGTTTTAGCCTCATACAACGCGTCGTCGGCCAGTTTGACGAATTCTTCGACATCCATGGCCGCCGATCCCTTGAAACAGGTAAGCCCCACGGAGCAGGTCACGGAAAAACTCCCGGCCCCGTCAGGTTTGTCGAACTCAACCAGCCGAAGTTCAGACAGAAGCCGGTTGAGAAGGCGTTGCGCTTTGACCACGCCGGAGCCGGCCATGATCAGGGCGAACTCCTCACCCCCGTAACGGGCCGCAAGATCGTATCGACGCGTCGTGTCCTTGAGCATGCGGGCAAAGGTCTCCAGCACCTCATCCCCTTTCTGGTGGCCGTAGGTATCGTTGATGCTCTTGAAATTGTCGAGATCAAAAATGGCAAGGGAAAGCGGCGTTCTGCTCCGTTTTGAGCGCTCCATCTCTATGTCCAGCGTCCTATCGAAGGCACGCCTGTTGGCCAGGCCAGTCAGCGGATCGTGTTCGGTCTGGTAGGCGAGACGTTCCAGGGTCTCCTGAAACTGCTTGAGATGGGGGTACGCGTCTCCGTCCAGGGGGAGGGTCAGCCATCCCGAGAAGTCGCGCTGGGCCGACAGCGTTTTCCAGTCGGCAGGAGTTATGCCCTGAAATTGGCGAAAGACCCACACCGCCTCCGACGCATCATCCCCGCTGAGCGGGAAGAGGTCTCCCAGTTCGCTTTGCAGGGACGCCAACTCCTTGGCGAGTGCATCAAGGGGGAGTTTAGGATTGTTTTCCGTGTGCATGGATGAATAATAAGTGGTTGCGGATCATCTCGTCCAGATCGCCGTCCAGGAACGCGTCCACGTTGCCTATTTCGGAATTGGAACGGTGGTCCTTGACCAGCCGGTAGGGCTGGAGGGTGTAAGTCCGTATCTGACTGCCCCAGGCGATGGCCTCCTTGGCCTCGTAGTCCTGCTTTCGGCTTTCCTCGATCTTCTTGAGTTCCCGTTCGTAGAGTCGGGCCTTGACCAGTCTGAGCGCGGTGGCCTTGTTCCTGTGTTGGGATTTTTCGTTCTGGCATTGAGCCACGATGCCAGTGGGAATGTGAGTGATGCGGACGGCCGAACTGGTTTTGTTGACGCTCTGTCCGCCGGGACCGCTTGATCGGAAGGTGTCGATGCGCAGGTCTTCGTCTTTGACCTCGATTTCGATGTCCTCGTCCATGTCGGGATAGACGTCCACCGATGCAAATGAGGTGTGGCGCCTGCCCGAAGAGTCGAATGGAGAGATGCGGATGAG
This sequence comes from Pseudodesulfovibrio cashew, assembly GCF_009762795.1. NCBI lineage: Bacteria > Pseudomonadati > Thermodesulfobacteriota > Desulfovibrionia > Desulfovibrionales > Desulfovibrionaceae > Pseudodesulfovibrio > Pseudodesulfovibrio cashew. The sequence continues at coordinate 3,019,091 of NZ_CP046400.1, forward strand.
CCTGTGCACGCCGCTTTCGCCCTTGAGTAGGCCGTACGCGTAGAGTCCTTCCATCTGAAGGGTGACCGACTTGATGCCCGCTTCGTCGCCGTGCTGGAAGTCGAGTTGGGTGACCTTGAACCCCTTGCGCTCGCCGTAGCGGGTGTACATGCGCAGGAGCATCTCCGCCCAATCCTGGGACTCGACCCCGCCCGCTCCGGGATGGATTTCAAGGATCGCGTTATTCTTGTCGTGCTCAAAGGCGAACATGGTAGCCAGTTCAGTTCCGGCAAGGCGGGACTTGAACACGCCAAGTTGAGATTCCAATGCCGACAGCACTTCTTCGTCCGGTTCTTCCTGGGCAAGCTCAAGCCATGCGTCGAGGTCGTCCTTGGCTTCGGCCAGGCCGTCGTACATGTCCAGCTTCGTGGAGAGTTGGCTTTTTTCCTTGAGTACTGGGGTGAGTTCGTCCGGTTTGTCCCAGGCTCCCGGCTTGGAAAGTTCCTTTTCTATTTCATCCAGCCGGGTTTTGGTTTCAGCGTAGTCAAAGACGCCCCCAGAGGGAGTCGAACTGTTGTATCAGGTCCGAGGAGCGCGTCTTGAGTTCTGGATATTCGGTCATCGTTGCTAATCATCCTGTGGTCGTTTTGCGTGACACTCCGATGATAACCCAGGCGAACAGGGCCAGGGTCAGGAGCGGAGTGTAGAATGTGATGTCGTCGTGAATCCGGTGGTACGGGGTCGTTTCCTTCAATGGCGCGATTTTCGCGCTCAGGGTTTCGGCCCGGAACTGCCCACCGACCAGGGCCAGCCGTCCCAGCGGGTCCACGAAGGCGGAAATGCCGTTGTTGGTGCAGCGCACCAGCCAGCGTCCCTGTTCCACGGCGCGCAGTACCGTGAGATCGAGATGCTGTTTCGGAGCAGAGGTGTCGCCGAACCATGCGTCGTTGCTGATGTTCAAAAGAGCGGTGGCCCCGCGTTCCACCTGCTGTTGCGCCAGGTCGGGGAAGATCCCTTCATAACAAATGAGCATGCCAAGGGCAACGCTGTCTATTACCAGCGGTTTGTTATCCGTCCCGGGTTTGAAGTCGCCTGCCGCCTGGACCAGTTTCTTGAACGGCACGTACTCCTCAAGGGGCATGTACTCGCCGAATGGCACCAGGTGTTCCTTGTCATAGGACTGGGTGACGTTCCCCAGGTCGTCCACCAGCCAGGCGCGGTTGAACAGGACGTAGTCACGTTTTTTGAGATCGATGACCTTGTAGGCCGGAGAGCCGGTGACAATGGGAGTATGGGTGTCGTGGGCGAAGAGCTTGACGGCTTTCTGGAAGGGGGAAACGTCCTGAAGATAGAACGGCATGGCGGTTTCCGGCCAGATTACCAACTCGGGATGGTTCCTGTCGATGGCCTCCAGGCTCAGGCTGGCGTATTCCTTGACTGTGGCTGCCTGGAATTTGGGCTCCCACTTGAGAGCCTGGTCTATGTTGCCTTGGACCAGTGAGACCATATAGCTCGGGTCTTCCTGAGGCATGAACTGGAGCCGGTATACGCCGAATCCGGTGATGAGGGCTGCCATGCATACGGCGAACCAGAGAGTGCTGCGGTAGGTGGAGTAGAGCAGGATGGCCACGGCAAGGGCGGCCAGGACGCCGGAGAGGCCATAGGCACCAATCAGTGATGCCCCTTGGATGGCGAAGGTCCAGGGTGTGAAGGCTGAGGCGAGAGTCATCCAAGGAAAGCCGGACAACAGCGTTCCCATGCCCAGTTCCATGGTGCTCCAGGCCAGTCCGGCCATCAGGCAGAGAGGAATCCCCGTAACCCGTTGTCCGGCGACGTGCATGAGCACGGCGAACAGGGCGTAATAAACGGCCAGCGCGGCTGCGAGTAGGGCGGGGCATGGCAGAGCCACGTACCAGGGAAGGCCGCCGTATATCTGGACGGGAATCACCACCCAGTAGAAAATACCGATCCCGGCCAGCAGGCCGGCGATCCATGCGAATTTGAAGGCATTGCCGGCAGAAGTGGCCCGCAGGCCTATCCAGGTCAATCCCAGAGGCAGGGCAAGAGCGGCCAGCGGAAAATGGAAAAGCGGATTGGCAAAGCCGATCCAGGTTCCCACCGCGGCGATGAGGACAAGTGTGAGCACTTATGCTCCTTCCAGCGGTTCGATACGGATAGTCCAGACCTGACGGTCGTCGGCTTCGAGGACCGTAAAACGTTTACCCTCAAAGGTGAAGAATTCATTCTTGTTGGGGATGCGTCCGGCCATGGCGGTCAGGTAACCGCCGATGGAATCGACATCCGTTGATTCCAGATTCATCGCACATTTTTCGCATACCTCGTCAAGAGGCACGCGGCCAGAAACGACGTAGACCCCGTCGGGCAAAGTCTGGATCTCCTCCGGTCGTTCCTGGTCGTATTCGTCGGCTATTTCACCGACGATTTCCTCCAGCACGTCTTCCATGGTCACCATGCCCGAGGTTCCGCCGTATTCGTCCTGGACAATGGCCATGTGCTGCCTTTCCCGTTTGAAGGCGGCCAGTACGTCGTCCAGGCGCGTTTCCTCGGCAATGAAGAATGCCGGGCGCATGAGCGAGGCGATGGACATGTCGTCCTGCCCCTGAAGCAGGGGCTTGAGCAGGGCCTTGGCGTGGACCACCCCGAGGATGTGGTCTCGGGTTTCCCGGTAGATGGGAATGCGGGAGTGCGCTCCCTGTTCGATGATAATTTGCGCGATGTCCTGCACCGTGGAAGATTCCTCGGCGCAAGCCATATCCGTTCTGGGCACCATGATTTCGGTGACCATTTTTTCATCAAAATCCAATATGTTGAGAAGCATGGAGACCTCGTGGGGCTCAATTTCCCCTTCAGCCTTGGCCTCCATGATGTGTTCCTCTAGATCATGTCCGTTGGAACCGAATAATTTTTTGATGATGTTGATGAATCGACTGTCAGACCCTTCGTCCAAGATCAGACTCCTTGATATCGTTTGTCGTTCCACACGCCGGATGACAGGGCATCACCTGTGGGGAGTATTGTATTAGTTGTATTTAGACAGAGGGACACACCCTGTCAATAGTGGGGAAACTTGTTGTGTGTTACAAAAAGCCAAGTTTCTTGAGGTGGATTTCCAGGCAGGTGAGCGCGGCGGGGGTTACCCCGGATATGCGGCCCGCCTGCCCAAGGGTGACGGGTTGTATCCGGGACAGCTTTTCGATGACCTCGGTAGTCAGTCCGGAGACCGCTGCATAGTCGATCTCCTCCGGCAACCTGACGTCTTCCATCAGCTTGAACTTGGCCACCAGCTCAGCCTGCTTGACCAGATAGCCCTCGTAGCGGATCTGGGTTTCCGCTTCGCGCAGGACATTGTCCGGCATGTCCGCCAGCTCCGGAAGGAACACGGTCAGCTTTTCGATTTCCATGTGCGGCTGACGCAGCAGCGCGGCCAGCTCCACGGCCTTGCCCGGAACAGCCGCACCGATGGAACGCATGGTTTCGCGGGTGGCGGCGTCGGGCCGGATACGGATGGTTCTCATTGCCTCCAGCACGGACTGGAGCAGCTCCTGCTTTCGGGAGAAGAGTGCCCAGTGGGCGTCGTCCACCAGACCGAGGTCGCGCCCGATGGGCGTGAGTCGTTCGTCCGCGTTGCCTTCTCGCAGGAGGAGCCTGTGCTCGGCGCGGGACGTGAACATGCGGTAGGGCTCCATGGTTCCCTTGGTTACCAGGTCGTCAACCAGGACCGCCATGTACGCCTGATCGCGGGAGAGCAGGAACGGCTTCCGGCCCTGGTTGGCGCAGGCGGCGTTGAGGGCGGCCCACAGCCCCTGAGCGGCGGCTTCTTCGTAGCCGGAGGTACCGTTGATCTGTCCGGCCATGTACAGGCCGGGAACCAGTTTGGACTCCAGAGTCGGCTTGAGCTGGGTGGGCGGCACAAAGTCGTATTCGATGGCGTAGCCCGGGCGGACGATCTGTGCGTTCTCCAGCCCGGCAATGGCTGCGACCATTTTTTTCTGCACATCGAAAGGCAGAGAGGTCGGAATGCCGCTGGGGTACATCTCCGGGCTGTCCAGGCCCTCGGGCTCCACGAATACCTGATGGCGGTCTTTTTCCGGGAAGCGGGCGACCTTGTCCTCGATGGACGGGCAATAACGCGCTCCGGTGCCTTCTATGACGCCGGTGAACATGGGAGAGCGGTCAAAGCCCGAGCGGATGGCCTCATGGGCCTCGGGGTTGGTATAGGTCAGGTAGCAGGGCACCTGTGGCATGGGCACCGTGGTGTTGCGGAAGGAAAAGGGAACCGGCGGATTGTCACCGGGCTGCACCTGCATCTTGTCGAAGTCGATGGACGAGCGCAGCAGACGGGGCGTGGTGCCGGTCTTGAGGCGGCCCAGCTCGAAACCGAGCTCCCTGAGAGAGTCGGAAAGGGTATTGGCCGCCGGATCGCCGAAGCGTCCGCCGCTGAAATTGGAGAGCCCCACATGCATAAGCCCCTTAAGGAAGGTGCCAGTGGTCAGAAGGACGGCCCTGGCGGGGATGATCTCGCCCAGTTCAGTCCTGATGCCGGAAACCCGGCCTTGGTTCGTCAGAATCGCGCCTGCCGTGTCCTGGAAGACCCAGAGGTTTTCCTGGGCGAAAATGTCCCGTTGGACCACGCGCATGTACTCGGCGCGGTCGATCTGGGCGCGGCTGGAGCGGACAGCAGGTCCCTTGCGGGTATTGAGGATGCGGAACTGGATGCCAGCCGCGTCGGCCCACAGCCCCATCATGCCGCCCAGGGCGTCGATCTCCTTGACCATGTGCCCCTTGGCCAATCCGCCGATGGCCGGATTGCAGGACAGGTGGCCTATGCGGTCGATGTTGATGGTCAGCAGCAGCGTTTGCAGGCCGAGGTGGGAGGCGGCCATGGCGGCTTCACAACCGGCATGGCCCGCACCGACCACAATCAGGTCGAAAACGTCTGGAAAAGGGGCTTTCATCACAGGGCGCCCTCGCTTCGTGTCATTCAGGACATGAGCATGTCGGCGATGACCTTGGCGTCGCCGATGGTGTTCTTGATGGAGGCCCACTCGTTGGGCTGGTGCGCGTTGTGGTTCAGGGTGGCCCAGACCACGGCTTCATATCCCTTGCGGCGCAGGATGGCGGCCACGGTGCCGCCGCCCACACCCACCGGGTAGGGATTGTTGTTGTAAACCTTCTTCACGCTGGCCATGACCCTGCGAGCGATTTCGCTCTCTACGGAAGTCTGCGGGGCGGCCTGTTCGTAGTTCACCGGCTCGTAGGAAATGGTGACACCGTATTCCTTTTCTACCTCCGCGCCGAATCCCTTGATTGTGTTCAGCACGTCTTCCAGATTGTAGACCGGCATGACTCGACAATCCACGTAGAAAACGTCACGGCCCGGCAAGGTGTTCACGTTTTCCACGTTGGCCTCCTTCTTGGTGGGCTCGAACGTGGAGTGGGGCGGATCGTAGATGGGGTTTTCCTCGTCGAAAATCGTTTGGAGATCCTTGATGCGCAGGATGAGCGCGGCGGCGGCCACCAGGCTGTTGACGCCCTGTGCTGGAGTGGAGGCGTGGCACTGCTTGCCTTCCACGGTCACCTTGAGCCAAAACATGGATTTTTCCGCAACCTCCACCTGCTCGGAACGGGGCTCTCCCGAGTCGGGAATAAGGAACAGGTCGTCCTTGCGGAAGAGGTCCTCGTGCTCGCGGGCCAGATAGCTCAGGCCGTAGGTGGAGCTGGTTTCCTCATCAGCGACGAAGATCATGCCGTAATTGATTTTCGGAGTGACGCCGTTCTCCAGCAAAGCCTTGGCCGCGAGCAGGGAGGACACGATGCCCTGCTGGTTGTCCTCGACGCCACGCCCGATGAGCGTGTCGCCGTCGCGCACCATGGTGTACGGATCGGTGTCCCACAGGGTCAGGTCGCCCGGAGGCACGACGTCGAGATGGGAGATGACCCAAAGGGTCTTGCCCGTATCTTCGCCGGGCAGCATGGCGACCAGGTTGGGACGGTAGCCGCAGGGAACGTCGTCACAGGGGGCGCGGTACTCTCGTACATCCTCTATCCCCAGGTCCTTGAGGTAACCCATGACCCAATCGGCCTTTTCCTTTTCTCCCTCGCCGCCGTTGCGGGGGCCAAGGGCGGGAATGGCCGTGAGTCCGGCCTGCAATCCGACAACGGTTTCGGTCTGCTCGTCGAGGTTCTTGAAAAGGATATCCATGCTGCCTCCCGGGAATGTGTGTCCACGGTAACGGGAATTTCACCCGCACGAAACAAAAAAAGGGCGGGGACAAGCCCCGCCCGTGTCTTGACGAATAAAAGGCCTAGCGACCGCGGGCGGCGCGCTTGGAAGCCTTGAGCGGGTTGACCTTGACAGCACCGGTCTTGTCGACCTCGGCGCGGACGTGCGTGGCGAAGTTGCACACGCCGTGAGCCCACTTGCGGGCGGGCTGGGCGTAGGTGGGGCAGTACTTGCCGCCTTCAACTGCAGCGATGCGCTCGCAGCCTTCACACTTCTCGTCAACCTCTTCCATGATCACGCCCTTGTAGGTCAGGCCGGCGTCGGTCTTGACGGCGCCTTCAAGGGAAACTGCTTTTTTCTTGGCCATGATATGCCTTCCTCCTAAAAATTGGTGCGGCTCATTGTATGCCCGCAGGCATTGAAAATCTTGTTGTGGTGCAAGAGCAGTGTTGGATATGCATCCAACATGGGTGTTGTCAAGTTTTTTTAGACTTCATTTCAATTTTTCGCCTTGGACAATACCCATTTTTTAGCCTGCAACGCCTCGTTCCGCAACTCGTGAACGTCCATAGTCCGATAGTCGCCATATAAATACAGAACTTCGCCCGCCACCATGGTCATGCATACCTCCATGCCGGTGGAGGCGTAGACAGCGTGGGATACGGGATTGAATACGGGCATCAGGTTCGGGCTGTTCAGGTCCAGGGCGATCATGTCCGCCGGGCATCCCTTTTCGATGCGGCCCAAACCCTGCCAGCCGAGGCACTCGGCGGAGCCCCGCGTGGCCATGTCCAGGGCGCTCTGGGCCGACAGCGCAGAGGCATCCTCATGGCGCACCTTGCCCAGAAGCGCGGCCAAGGCCATGTCTCGGAACATGTTGAGTTGATTGTTGCTGGATGCTCCGTCAGTACCCAGCCCTACGACGACTCCCGCATCAAGCAGTTTCTGGACCGGCGAAATGCCGGAACAGAGTTTGAGGTTGGAGGCTGGGTTGTGCACCACCTTTGTTCCTGTTTCGGCCAGGATGGCGATCTCTTCGTCCGTGACGTCCACGCAGTGATGCAGGGTGGTTCGTCCGGAAAGCAGGCCCAGTCCGTGCAGCAGCGCCACGGGGCGTTTCCCGTATTTTTCGAGGCAGACGGCTGTTTCCTCAGGGGATTCCGCAAGGTGAATCTGCCAGGGAATACCCAACTCTTCGGCCAGCGCATAACTGGCCGTGAGGTCATCCGGCCCCACGGTAAAGGCCGCGTGGGGAGTAATTGCAGTACGCACGAGCAGGTCGTTCTGAAAGTGTTCCTTGAGCTTTCTGTTGACCTGCCAGCATGCTTCCGCAGAGGGGAAGTGAGGAGAAGGGAATCCGAAGAACCCTTCGCCCACAACGGCCCGCATCCCGGCTGAGGATGCCGCCTTTCCCGTGATTTCTTCATGGAAATAGCCGTTGAGAAACGCCGTGCAGCCGGTGCGGATCAGTTCGGCGCAGCCTATCTTCGCACCGATCTCCAGCATGGCGTCGGTGAGCTGGAACTCCACGGGCCAGATGTGGTCTTCCAGCCACTCCATGAGCGGCATGTCGTCGGCGAACCCCCGAAAGAGGGTCATGGGCAGATGAGTGTGGCCGTTGACCAGCCCGGGAAACACGATTCTGCCCGATAGGTCCAGGCGGGCCGCTGGTTCAAAGCGGGCGTCCAGGGCGGCGTAGTCTCCGACCTCCATCACCAGTCCGTCGGAAATGGCGATGCCCGCTCCATTGAAGATGGAACGGGCGTCGTCCTGGGTGACTACCGTATCGGCCCTGACGAGCAGGTCGCACGGTTCCGGGATGAAGGACGGATCACTCATCGCCGGGTTAATCCAGGGCCTTGATGGTTTCAATGAGCAGGGACACGACCTTTTCCACGTTGCCGTGGAAGACTTCGAGGATTTCCTCCCAGGTTACCGGGGCCTCGTCGGTTTTCCAGCAATCGTAGTCGGTGCTCATGGCCACGGCGGCGTAGGGGAGGCCTGCCTCGTTGGCCAGGATGCACTCCGGGGCCACGCTCATGTTGATCACGTCCGCGCCCCAGAGGCGGAACATGTTCGATTCCGCCCTGGTGGAAAAGCGGGAACCTTCGATGGTGATAACGGTTCCGACCTTGTGGTGGGCGATGTCCAGTGCGTCGCAGGCTGCGTTGAGCTTGCTGCGCAGACCTTCGTCAAAGGGGTCGGCCATGCCGGTGTGCACTGCGCAGTTTGGTTCGAACCGCTCGTGAAAGGAGACCTGGCGCAGGCGGGTAAAGTCGATGAACTGATCCAGAATGACCAGGTCGCCGCGCTTGATCTCCTCGCGCAGGGAACCGCACGCCGTGGTGGCCAGGATGACGTCGCATCCGGCACCCTTGAGAGCCATTATGTTGGCCCGGTAGTTGACGTAGGTGGGCGGAATGGTGTGTTCCCGACCATGCCTGGCCAGAATAGCCACTTCCTTGCCGGCAATGGTGCCTTCCTTGAGTGGGGAGGACGGGGAACCGTATACGGTCTCCACTTCCACGTCGTGGGCGTCCTGCAGAATGTCGGGATTGTCCAGGCCGCTGCCGCCGATGATGCCGATCTTGGTCATGAGAACTCCGGGTTAGTCAATGGTCAGCAGGCAGGTGGGTTCCACCCCGGCGTTCTGCATGGTCTTGACGCCGTCCAGGAAGCCGAGTTCAACCACGAAGCCGCTGCCCACGATGTCGGCGCCGGTCTCACGGACGAGTTGCACCATGCCCACGGCAGTGCCGCCGGTGGCCAGCAGGTCGTCGATGATCAAGACCTTGTCCCCCGGATCGATGGCGTCCTCGTGCATGCACAGGGTGTCGGTGCCGTATTCGAGGTCGTAGGTGACGCTGCGGTTCTTGTAGGGCAGCTTGCCTGGCTTGCGGACCGGTGCGAAGCCGATGCCCATCTTGACAGCCAGGGGCGTGCCGAACAGGAAGCCTCGTGCTTCCGCGGCCACGATCTTGGATGCGCCGCACCCGCTGAAGCGTTCGGCCAGGCCGTCCACCGCATATTGCAGGGCTTTGGGGCTCTTCAGGATGGGGGTTATGTCGAAAAACATGATACCGGGCTTGGGGTAGTCGGGAATGTCCCGGATGTAGTCTCGTAAATTCATGAAATCCTCCTGGTGATGAATACCGGAGATTCATACGGGGTATTCGGAGATCGTGTCAATATTGTTGCGGGTTGAGGGGACATCCGCTAGGTAATGCCCATGACCAGCGAACGCCCCCGACATCGCGCCAAGAAGAGTCTTGGCCAGAATTTTTTGCAGGACCCGAACGTCTGCCGCCGGATCGTCGACGCCATACGGATCGAGCCGGATGATTATATCATTGAAATAGGTCCGGGGCAGGGTGCCTTGACAGGACTCATCGCCGGGGCTGGCCCCCGGCGGTTCACAGTGCTGGAGATGGACGATTCGCTGGCGCTTCGTCTGGAAGAGGATTTTCCCGACGTCGAAGTCGTCCGGACAGATGCCCTTGAATTCGATTGGGAATCCCTCAACGCCGCGTCGTGCAAGATTGTGGGCAACCTGCCGTATAACGTGGCCTCCAAGCTGATCTGGGACATCGTCAGCAGGGTGCACTCCCTGTCTTTGGGGGTATTCATGGTTCAGCACGAAGTGGCCATGCGGCTTACCGCCGATCCCGGAACCAAGGCCTTTGGCGGGTTGACGGCCTGGGTCAGGAATTTCGCGGATACCCGTTATTTATTCAAAGTGCCTCCGACGGTCTTCAAGCCCCGTCCCAAGGTGGATTCAGCCGTGGTCGGGTTTCGGCCGCTGCCGTCTGAACTTTGGCCTGATGATCCGGAAGCCCTGTCCAGACTGATTAAGACCCTTTTTCAGAAACGCAGGAAGCAGTTGTCGACCATTTTGAAACAGGAATGGAACGAGCAAGTACAGGCGTGGTTCGACGAAGAGGGCGTCAGCCCCAAGGCCAGACCGGAAAATCTCACGCCGGAACAATTCCAGGGCCTTTCGAGGTTGATATAGCCGCCGTGGCGCTGTTTTTCTGATTTTTGGATGACAAAAACGTTTATGGTGAAGCGTGAAGTGCTTGAGGAGACAGGCCATAAATCTCCTCTTGTCGCTCGATGTTATTCATGAAAATTAAGAAGAGAGTCTTTTGATGGGGGACTTTGTGAATCTTGATACAAAAATCGACGATTAAGAGGCTTGGCGAAGCTGAAAGGGTTCTGTCGAGGCTGATTTTGGATGTGGCAAAATGCTCTGAAAGGTCCATATTGCGTAGTTTTTTCCGATTTCCGGCCTCTCGGACTGGACACAAATTGAAAGTTCAATTAAGGGCAAATAGGAAGTCGTGAGGAGAGGAAGTGCATATGAGTATCTCTCTGCAAAGCGCTTTGCGACAATATTAAGGTTAATCTTTTTTGAGGAGGAAGGACTGATGACTAAGGCTGATTTGGTAGACAAGATCGCAGAAAAGGCCAAACTTACCAAGACCGGTGCCGAGAAGGCCCTGAACGCTTTCCTGGAAGCTGTTGAGGATACTCTGGTCAAGGAAGGCAAGCTTACCCTGACCGGCTTCGGCACGTTTGCTGTCGACGAGCGCAAGGCTCGGGTTGGCCGCAATCCCCGCACTGGTGCCGAAATCAAGATTCCGGCCACCAAGGTCGTCAAGTTCCGCCCCGGCAAAATCCTCAAGGACGCCGTTAAATAGGCATAAGGAGTTTAAGAGATGATTCACGGTGAAACCGTACACAGCCCCCTGCCTATGGACCTTCCTTGGTGGATGCCCGACCACTTTGTCTTTTTCGGCGTTCTGTATGTCGTCCTGGGTGTGATTGGTGTGGCCCTTTTTGTCACGATCCTCCAGTCGCTGCGCGACGCAAAGAATGCCAGCCACTAGTTCTACACCATAGAGATTGATCGAGTTGCCCGGTGCGGAATGCACCGGGCAACTTTTTTGGGCTCGCCGCCCACCCTGAAGTCTTCATGTCTCATGGGCCTAAAATGTTATTTTAGGGTTGCATTTCGGTCTCAGGCCGTATATGTAGACTGTCTTATTTCGCCAGCCCGCGTATAAAGAATCTGGTTGCGGGCGGTTCACCGAGGAGGTGATTTACATTGCCCGGCGTTTATTTAGACGATAGCGACAACTTCGACATCTCCCTGCGTCGATTCAAGAAGCAGGTGGAAAAGGCAGGCATCCTGTCCGAGTTGAAGAAGCGTCAGCACTACGAAAAGCCCAGCGTGCAGAAGAAGAAAAAGAAAGCTGCCGCCAAGAAGAGGCTTGCCAAGAAAATCCGCAAGATGCGTGGTATGTAGCATGAGTCTGTTAAAACAGATCGACAAGGACTACATTGAGGCCTACAAGGCCAAAGCTACGGTAAAAGTGGCCGTCTTGAGGCATCTCAAGACGGCCATTAAAAACCGTATGGTCGAAGAGAAGGCCGACAGCCTGTCCGATGACGTCGTCCTCGAGCTGATCGCCAAGCAGGCGAAGCAGCGCAAGGACGCACTCGAACAGTATGGAAAGGCAGGTCGTGACGATCTGGCCAAGGTTGAGGCCGACGAATTGGCCGAGCTTGAGCAGTACATGCCCAAGCAGCTCTCCGATGAAGAGCTTTCCGCAGCCATCGATAAGGCCATAGCCGATCTGGGGGCCTCAGGAATGGCGGATATGGGCAAGGTTATGGGCGTTGTTCTGGCCGCGTACAAGGGTCAGGTCGACGGCAAGAAGGCCAGCGGGATGGTCAAGGCCAAGCTGTCCACGTAGCAAAATCATAATCGCACCACGACTGTGGTGCAGCAGCAAAACTCAAACCGGGGCGCTTCGGCGTCGGACTTGAGTTTTTCTTGCGTTTGGCGACCTGCGCCCTGTTGGTTTGCAATCCTCCTTACGAACATCAACCCTTCATGGTTGCCAAATGGAATCCAGAACGCTTCAGGTATTGGAATTTCCCAAAATACTCAGGGTGTTGTCCGGCATGGCCGTTTCCGAGGCCGGTGCCGCAGCCTGTCTTGAGTTGCGTCCTTTCGACAATTTGGACGAGGTGCGTCGTGAAGGGGAGATATTCCGCCAGGCTGCCGCCTGGGTAGGCGAATCCGGCATCGCCATGCGTTCGTTTCCTCCCTTGGACGGGCTTTTTCTTTTTTTGGAGAGGCAGAACGGTGTTCTTGACCAGGACGGCCTCTTCGCTCTTAAGCAGGCACTGGAGATAGCCCGCATCTCCCGGGATTCCCTCATGCAATACGAGGACAGAGGATGGGACGTCCTGCGGGAGAAACTGTTTGCCTATACCTGGCCGGTCAAGACCGTTTCCGCCATCGGTCGTTGCCTCGATCCGGAAGGGCGCATCAAGGACGAAAGTTCGCCCGGTCTCATGGATGTGCGCCAGGAAATCCGGTCCATCCACCAGCGGTGTACAAAACGGGTCAAGGATTTCGTCCAGCAGGAGAATCTCGGACAAGCCCTTCAGGACGAGTTCATGACTATCTCGTCCGACCGTTATGTTCTGCCGCTCAAGGTGAATTTCAAGAACAAGACCAAGGGCATCATCCACGATTACTCCCAGACCGGCGAGACTTGTTATTTCGAGCCCATGTTCCTGGTGGAGACCAACAACCGGCTTCAGGAACTCAAGCGGGAAGAGCGCGAGGAGGAGTACAAGGTACTTGACTACCTGACCGGTCTTGTCCGGCAGGAGCAGGAGGATCTGTATGAAGCCTATGCCGGGCTGGTCGCTCTGGATGTGCTCATGGCCAAGATCTCCATGGCCGCAGGCTTCGACGGCCTTGCCATTGAAGTGGTGCCGGACGGAAGCCCCAGACTGATTAAAGCTCGTCATCCCTTGCTCGCTCTGGCCGATGATTCGGTCCAGGCCGTAGATATTGAGTTGCTTGAAGGACAGAAGGCGCTGGTTGTCAGCGGCGGTAACGCAGGAGGAAAGACCGTCTGCCTCAAAACTGTGGGCCTCATTGGGCTCATGGCGTTTACCGGGCTGCCGGTGCCTGCTGCCGAAGGGAGCGTCCTGCCGTTCTGGAATGATGTTTTCGTTGTCATGGGCGATGAGCAGTCTCTGGAGGAGAACGTCTCCACTTTCACGGCGCAGATCCAGTACCTCAAGCGCGTCTGGGGCAGGGTCGACGAACACTCCCTTTTCATTCTCGACGAGTTTGGCGCGGGCACGGACCCGACCCAGGGTGCAGCCCTGGCCCAGGCGGTCATTGATTCCCTGGTGGAAAAAAACGCGACCACATTTATCGCTACGCATTTTCCGGCCCTTAAGGCCTATGCCATGGCTGCCGATTCCGTCAGGGCGGCCAGCGTGCTTTTCGACCCCTCCACCAAGAGGCCGCTGTACAAGCTGGCCTACGACCAGGTGGGCGCATCCATCGCTCTGGACGTGGCCCGAGAGCATGGCCTGCCCACCATGATCCTCGAGCGGGCCGAGAAGTACCTCCTGCTCGACGGTTCCGACACGTCCGCCGTTCTCGACCGGCTCAATACCATGGCGGTCAAACGGGAAAACGAGCTGGAGGAGTTGGAGGCGGAGCGGGCCAAGCTTGAGAAGAAGAGGGCTGGTCTCGAAAAGCGTTTCGAGCAGGATCGGACGCGCCTTCTGGATGAGATCCAGACCCAGGCCCAGGATTTGGTCCGGCAGTGGAAAGCGGATAAGTTGGGGCGTAAGGAAGCGCGCAGGAAATTGGCCGAGGTGCGGCAGCGGACAGAGGCCCTTGCACCGAAAAAACAGGAAGTTGCCGTATTTTCCTTTCAGGATATTGTCCCCGGCATGAAAGTGTCGTATCCGGCATGGAACAAGTCGGGCACCGTACTGGAAATAAATGCCCGGAAAAAGCAGGCCAAAGTGGACATCGGCGGTGTGGCCATGTGGATCAAGGCCGATCAGTTGGCTGCTGCCGGCAAGGAGAAGTCCTTTGCTCCGAGCGGGCAGAAGACGAAAGCTGTCGCTCCGTCGGACCTGGCGGTGGAAGTTGATCTGCGCGGCGAACGTGCGGATATGGCGCTGTCAAGACTGGAACGAGCTCTGGACGACGCTTTGCGCAAGGGGGCAGGGAGGTTGGAGATCGTGCATGGGCGCGGCACGGGCGCGTTGCGCCGAGAGGTGCATGAGTTTCTCAAGCACTATCCCGCCGTTGCGGAATTTTCCCTCGCCGATGAGGAACACGGCGGGGACGGCATGACCGAAGTAACGCTCAAGTAGCCGGGAGGCGCGTTTTGGATAGAAGTGCTGTGGAGGCCGTGAAGGCCCGCATCAGCATCGCGGACGTGGTTCGCCGGTATGTGGACCTGAAACCGGTTTCCGGCCGGTTCATGGCCGCGTGTCCGTTCCATCAGGAGACCAAGCCCTCCATGTCGGTGAACGACGATGAGGGGTTTTTCTACTGCTTCGGTTGTCAGGCGTCCGGGGACGTCATTGATTTCTATTCGCGCATCAACGGCCTGGATTTTCGCGAGGCGCTGGAGCAACTCGCGGCGGAAGCGGGTATTGAACTGGGCAACGTGCCGCACGATCCACATGCTGCCGAGCGCAAGGCGCTGAAGCAGAAGCTTCTGGATATGCACGGCGAGGCCAATGATTTTTTCCAGCGCAACCTCCGCATGCAGGCGGGAGAGGGGGCCCGGCGCTACCTTGAAGGACGCGGCATGTCCCCGGAGATGATCAGCCGGTTCGGGTTGGGTTACAGTCCGGACGATTGGCATGGCTTGGACAATTTTCTGCGGACAAAAGGGCGGACACCGGAGGACGGTGTGATTGCCGGACTTTTGTCAAAGAATGAAAAAGGTAATATTTATGACCGGTTCAGAAGTAGACTGATCTTCCCGATCCAAAATTTATCGGGAAAGGTCATTGCTTTTGGCGGCAGAATAATTACAGATGGAGAACCCAAGTATTTAAACAGCTCGGATACACCTATTTACAAGAAGGGCGACCACTTGTACGGGTTGAATCTGGCACGGTCCACCATGACTCGTACAAAGCGGGCCATCCTGACCGAAGGATACATGGATGTCATATCGCTCCATCAGTTCGGCTACACCGATTCCTGCGGCGTTTTGGGCACTGCCCTGACTCCGGAGCAGGTAAAACGGTTGGCTGGCTTTTGCTCGCGCATCGATCTGATTTTCGATGGCGACGGAGCGGGACGCAAAGCGGCACTCAAATCGAGCAGGATGATTCTCCTGCAGGGGGTCGCTTGCAAGGTTGTTCTCATGCCCGATGGCGAGGACGTCGATAGCCTGTTGCAGCAACAGGGCACGGAGGGGGTGGAAGCCTGCATGGCCAATGCCCCTGACGGATTGCAGTTTTGTATGAACACCCTGCGCGCGGAGTTTGCGCCCAGGGATATTATGGCGTGGGCCAAGAGTTTTCTATCGGATCTGTCCGATGCCTCCCTGCGGGCATACTATTTGCCACGCATTGCAGGCGGGTTGGGCTTGTCCGAGGCTGATTTCAGGCGCGATGCAGGTGTTTCTGGACCGCCGCGCAATACCATTTCCCAGCCTCGACAACAGGCGAGACCCGCCGGAATTCCCGGGCAGTGCGCGGTAGGCAAGGAAGATAAGGACGACCGGTATTTTTTGAAGTTTCCCATCCAGTATCCGGACTATATTCCGGCTCTGGTGGAGAGGGGATTCGGACGCATACTCGGTACCGAGTGGGCAGTGGCGCTATGGAATAAACTTGTGAATGCGCAACAGGGCCAGATAATGAGCCTGTTGAATGACCAGGAAAAAAGTTTTTACATCCGGTGCCGCGAGGAAGTGCGTCAATCCGTCCTTTCGGGACACGAATTACTGTGCGAGTGGGAGCATATTTGCAAGAAAATTGCGGATGGACAGGAAAAATCAAGCAGAAGACAGCTCAAAGAGGCTTTGCGGCAGGCGCAATTGAGCGGCGACAGACAGCGCATGAACGAATGCTTCCGGGCCTTGGAAGAATCTCTCAGGAGGGACGATGAGCAATATTAAGGAAATCCAGCAGATAAAAACTCTTATCGCGGAAGGTAAGAAAAAAGGATTCCTGACTTACGACGAGTTGAGCAAGGCGCTGCCTTCTGACTGCAACACGCCGGAACAGCTGGAAGAAATTCATGCCATCTTCGACCAGATGGGTATTGCCCTGGTGGACGACGAAGGCAATGAGAAGAAGTTCGATACGGACGATAAGGACCTGAAGTTCGAAGAAAAAGACGATGAGGATAGCGCGGATTACGCATCCCGGTCTACGGACCCGGTGCGCATGTATCTGCGTGAGATGGGAGCCGTGCCCCTGCTGGACAGGGAAGGCGAAGTCGTCATCGCAAAGAAGATTGAAAACGGCGAGCTGGACGTTCTCTACTCTCTGGTGGAAGTTCCGGTTGCCGTGGAAGAGCTCATCGTTGTGGGTGAAGATCTCGAAGAGGGCCGCGTCAAGCTGAAGGATGTGGTCAAGACAATCGAAGAGGACGACCCGAGCGAGGATGAGATGAACCAGCGTCAGCGGGTCATCCACCTGCTGGCCGAGGTCAAGAAGCTCTACAAGAAGAAAAAGAAGATTTACGAGAAGCTGGACTACTGCGCCCAACCGGACAAACGCGTCTATGGAGTGCAGAAGGATATCCTCAGCTACAAGGACGAGGTCGTCACCCGGTTGCGCGACATCAAGCTGGAGAAGACGCTCATCGACCGGATCATCGAAACCGTCAATGACTACGTCCGCCAGATGCACAACTGTCAGCGCGATCTCTCCGCTTACGTCCTGTCCGTCGGCTTGACCAAGAGCGAGATCGAGGAACTGTTCAAGAAGGTTGACGACCGCGAGATCAACCCCGTGGTCGCTGCGGACCAGCTCGGCATGACCGTTGAGGAGTTCTTCTCCTTCAAGGAAATGCTCGCCGGCAAATTGGAGATCATGCACCGCCTGCAGGACAAGTGTTGCCATTCGGTGCACGATCTGGAGGAAGTTCTCTGGCGCATCAAGCGCGGCAACCAGTCGGCCATGCGAGCCAAGCAGGAGCTTATTCGCGCCAACCTCCGCCTGGTGGTCTCCATCGCCAAGAAGTACACCAACCGTGGCCTGCAGTTCTTGGATCTCATCCAGGAGGGCAACATCGGCCTGATGAAGGCCGTGGACAAATTCGAGTATCAGCGTGGATACAAGTTCTCGACCTATGCAACCTGGTGGATTCGCCAGGCCATCACCCGCGCCATCGCGGACCAGGCCAGGACCATCCGTATTCCCGTGCACATGATCGAGACCATCAACAAGCTTATCCGGACCTCTCGTTATCTCGTCCAGGAGCTTGGGCGTGATCCGTCTCCCGAGGAAATCGCCGAGCGTATGGACTACCCCCTGGAGAAGGTCAAGAAGGTGCTTAAGATCGCCAAGGAACCCATTTCCCTCGAGACGCCCATCGGTGACGAGGAAGATTCCAGCCTGGGCGATTTCATTGAAGACAAGAAGGCCGCCGCGCCTGCCGAGGAAGTGGTCTCTACCAAGCTCAGCGAGCAGATCGCGTCCGTGCTTTCCGATCTCACCCCGCGCGAGGAGCAAGTGCTCCGCAAGCGGTTCGGCATCGGAGAGAAATCCGATCACACCTTGGAGGAGGTCGGCAAACTCTTCAACGTTACCCGCGAGCGCATCAGGCAGATCGAGGCCAAGGCGCTCAGGAAGCTGCGTCATCCGGTTCGCAGCGCGTTGCTCCGGTCCTACTTCGAAAACTAGATCATCCAAAAGGCCGGGAGAACATTCTCCCGGCCTTTTTTCTTGCCCTGTTCGCACCGGGAGAAATCATGGAATCCGCCTTTTACGTTTTGCTCCTTCCGGCGCTTGCCGTATTCCTCGACGCTCGATTGGGCGATCCGCACCACTTTCCACACCCTGTTCGTTTCATCGGCAAAGGGCTGGATTCGTTTGAATACCTTGCTCGTAAAATTGGCCGAAATCTTCATTTAGCCGGATTCCTGGCCCTGGTTCTTTTTCCTTTGGCAGCATGGGGACTGGTGGCCTGGCTGATGGTCATTCCCTATGTCGGTTTTCTGATTGGCCTTTATTTCGCCTATGCGGGGCTTGCTCTTGGGTGCCTTCTGCGGGAATGCCGGGAAGTGGCCAGTAAAATCGATCGTGGGGACCTTTCTGGTGCTCGCATGGCCCTTTCCATGCTGGTCAGTCGCGATACCGATGCCCTGGATGAGCAGGGCATTCGCCGGACCCTGGCTGAGACCCTGAGCGAGAACCTGAATGACGGGTTCGTGGCCCCCTTGTTCTATCTCGTTCTGCTGGGACCGGGAGGTATGTGGGCTTACAAGACGGTCTCAACCATGGATTCCATGTGGGGATACAAAACCGAGGCCTATCGCAAACTCGGCTTTGCCGCAGCCAAGACCGACGACATCCTTGCCTATGTTCCGGCCCGGATTACAGCCTGGTTGCTCCTGTCGGTGGGGAAGGGCAGAGGCCTGGATGCCGATACGGCCAGGCGTTGTTTCAGGAAGGATGCAGCGAAGATGGAGAGCCCCAATGCTGGCTGGCCCATGGCAGCGGCAGCCTGGCTGCTCCAGGGGCAGATGGGAGGGGCAACAGTGTATTTCGGGAAGGTAAAGGAAAAACCAGTGCTTGGCCCCGAAGGAAAGCTCTGGGATGCGAGCATGATCCGCAAACTCATTGCCGTTTGTCAGGCGACTGGATATCGGGCCGCCTGGATTTTCATCCTTCTTTTCGGGGGGATTCAAACGGCATTCTAGAGTGTGCTGCAATAATATTGTTGCTGACAGTACACGCCTCTAGCGTGAAACAGCAATGGAGCCGGGAAGATGGATGTGGAAGGTCGTGCCTTCGTCCACCTCTGACTCGACTCTGATTCGGCCACCATAGTGCTCGACGATTTCCTTGCAGATGGCCAGTCCCAGGCCGGTCCCCAAAAACTTGCCGCCCATGGTGTCGCCGTTGCGGACAACATAGAATTTGTCAAAGATATTCACTAGGCTCTCTTCGGGAATCCCATGGCCCGTGTCCGAAACTGACAGATGGAATCCATTCGTTTCCGAGGCGATGCTCAATCGGATCATTCCCTGCTCGGTGAATTTGAAGGCATTACTGATCAGGTTGACAAGCATTTGTGTGACCTGGTCTGCGTCGACGCGAATGGCAGGCAGACCTTCCTCAAGGCTGGAAACGAACATTACGTCATCGGTTTCCAGGAATAGGCCTTCGACTGCAGCGGTCGATGCTTCAAGAATTTGTTCAAAGGAAACATCCTGGTCCTTCCATTCGAGTTGGCCGGATTCAATTTTCGCCAAATCCAGAACATTGTTGATCAGGCGGGTTAGTCTTCCACATTCCTTGCTGACGATGGTCAGATTGGTTGCGAGTTTCTCCTTTGTTTTTCGAAAGACTTCCGCGTCAGATTTGTATTCCAATGACGCGATTTGTTTCCGCTGTAATTGAGTGAATCCAAAAATGGACGTCAGTGGTGTGCGGAGTTCATGCGAGACCAGGGAAAGAAAGTCCGATTTGAGTTGATCCGCCTTCTGAGCCTCTACCCGAATGGTTATTTCACGCTGCAATCGATCATTCGCTTCCAGCAGACGGCTTTGTTCCTCTTCAAGCTGCCGGTTCTTCTGCAGCAACCTTTCATTGGTTTCATCCAGTGCCGTGAACATCCATTTCTGTATGGTGATGCCCATCAGAACGAAGATCGCGCCAAAAAAGAAGATGACAGCAACGAAGAGAGAGCTGGCAAATTCAATTCTCTCGAGAAAAAGAAAAAAGACGGCAAGATAACCAAGGAAAAAGAACACCATGAAGAATTGGTGGGACAGGATCAGAACCTTGGTCCGACGGGAAGTCGCTTTACTTTTCTTGCGAATGGCCTCGACTGTATGACGGTGGCTGCCGATGTTCACCAACATCAGCGCAGCTCCGAAGAGAATCAAGGCGCTCGAGAGAAGTGATACCCAACTCATCCATTCTCCATGAGAATATTTATTTATGCAGATGGGGCTATTATCCGTTGCCCGTATAAAAGGCAAGGATGGCGTTTTAAACGCAAAGGGCTCCCGGAGGAGCCCTTTGTTTTATTCGCCTAATTCAATACTTCGCAAATAGGATTCGAAGACTCCGTCAATGATGTTCCCGCGTATGGCGGTTCGATCGAAGTGTTGCAGGGCTCGAATGGTAGTGCCTCCCGGCGAGGTGACCATTTCTCGCAACTGCGTCACCGGGAACTCGCTC
This sequence comes from Pseudodesulfovibrio cashew, assembly GCF_009762795.1. Classification (NCBI taxonomy): domain Bacteria; kingdom Pseudomonadati; phylum Thermodesulfobacteriota; class Desulfovibrionia; order Desulfovibrionales; family Desulfovibrionaceae; genus Pseudodesulfovibrio; species Pseudodesulfovibrio cashew. Next base: position 3,039,534 of record NZ_CP046400.1, read on the forward strand.
TGGTCCGCCAGCTTGGCCGAGCCGAGGAAGAGTCCCTTGACCATCTGTGTCGCCTGGGGGCGAGTGAGCCCTAGGGCAACACCGGATTCGATGAGGGCCTCCATGAAGTAGAAGACGTAGGCCGGGCCGGAGCCGATGACGCCGGTGAAGGCATCAAAGAGTTTTTCCGGCAGCACATGAGTCTGGCCGATGCCCTCCAGAAGGGAGGGAACCGTCGTCTTCATGTCGTCGGTCAAGTCCTTGTCGTCAAGACAGATGGCGGACACGGATTCGCCGACCAGGGCAGGGGTATTGGGCATGACGCGAACAATCGGGCAAAGGCCGTCGGTCCAATCTTTGAAAACGGCCACATTCAGGCCGGCGCAGATGGAGATCAGGCATTTTTTGGCGTTCAACTCGGAGGTGATTTCTTTCACCACCGGCTCGGCATGCTGCGGTTTGATGGCCAGGACGATGTAGTCACAGGCTTTGACCAGATCTACAGCGGTTTCCTGGGCCACGACACCACACTCTTTGCCGAGCTTGGTGACCATGCCCATGTTGAGATCGAAGCCGTGCAGCTCGACCGAATCACGGGAAGCAAGGCCGCGAATGATGGCCCCGCCCATGTTACCTACGCCGATGAACCCGATTTTCTTAGTCATTATCCCACCAATTCGTTCTCGTTGAAGAAGTAAGCCACCTCGGTCTTGGCGGTGTCGGGACCGTCGGAACCGTGGCAGGAGTTGTTCTGGATATCCTGGCCGTATGCTGCGCGGATGGTGCCTTCTTCGGCATCGGCCGGATTGGTGGCGCCCATCAGCTTGCGGTAGGCTTCAATGGCGTTTTCGCCTTCCAGGCAGGAGACGACCACCGGGCCGGAAATCATGTAGTCCACCAGTTCGCCGAAGAAGGGGCGTTCCTTGTGAACGGCGTAGAAACCTTCGGCCTTGGCGCGGTCCATGTGGATCATCTTCATGCCTTTGATTTTCAGGCCGGAGTCGGTGATCATTTTCAGGATTTCGGCGATCAGGCCGCGTTCGACAGCATCGGGTTTGATGATGGAAAAGGTTTGTTCAATAGCCATGTGTACCTCCAATTCTTGTCTCGTATACCTATCGGCAGTTTTTTGCCAGTTAAACAGAAGCTGCCCGGAAAACAGCTAACACAACAGCATGCGGTCAGAGATCTCCGCCTCACCACGCAGTTCCGAGAACCGCAGCAGAAGGTCTTCGACCTTGAGATTTTTCTTCTCCTCCCCGGAGATGTCCATGACGATCTCACCGCGGTGGAACATGACCAGCCGATTGCCCATGGTAATGGCCTGGTTCATATTATGGGTGACCATCAGCGCGGTCAGATTCTGCGAAGAGACGATTTCCTCGGTCAGGTCGAGGATCATGCCACCGGTCTTGGGGTCCAGGGCGGCTGTATGCTCGTCCAGGAGCAGCAGATTGGGGCGGACCAGGGTGGCCATGAGCATAGTCAGGGCTTGGCGCTGGCCACCGGAAAGCAGTCCGGTGAGCGTCTTGAGGCGGTCCTCCAGCCCGAGCTTGAGCACAGAGAGCTTTTCCTTGAAGAAAAGTCGGTCTTTCTTTTTGACCCCGAGTCCCAAGCCGCGGCGCTGACCGCGTTTAATGGCCATGGCCAGATTCTGCTCAATGGTCGCTCCGGCGCAGGTGCCGAGAAGGGGGTCCTGGAACACCCGCCCTATGAGCTTGGCACGACGGAATTCGGTCCATCGCGTGATGTCCTCATTCTCCAGCACGATGCGTCCCTCATCCAGCGGAAAGGTGCCTGCCAGGGCGTTGAGGAAGGTGGACTTGCCTGCGCCGTTGGAACCGATAATGGTGATGAAATCGCCATCCTTGACCTCGAGGTTGACGCCGTTCAACGCCTTCACCTCGTTGACGTCCCCTCTGTTGAACGCCTTGGTGATGTTGGAGATGCTGATCATGACGCGCTCCTGGGCAGGAATTTACGTTTGACCCTGGGCATGACCAGCGCGGTGACGACAAGCAGGGCGGTGATGAGATTCAGGTCGCTGGGCGTAAACGAAAACTCGCCGAGCTTGAGCCCGAGGGCCAGGGCGATGGCTATGCGATACAGGACGGAGCCCAGCAGTGCTGCGATGAGCGCCCGGGTAATGGTTTTGTCTCCGAATACCGTTTCGCCGATGATGACAGAGGCGAGTCCTGCGATGATGGTGCCCACACCCATGTTCACATCCGCAGCTCCCTGATTCTGTGCGACCAGGGAACCGGAGATGGCGACCAGGGCATTGGAGAGGCCCACGCCAAAGATGATGACGCTGTCCGTGTTGACACCCTGGCTTGTGATCATCTGCTTGTTGTCGCCGGTGGCCAGGAAGGCCAGGCCCTGCTCGGTGTGCAGGAACCAGATGAGCACTGCCACGGCCAGGATGCAGATAATCAGGAAAAGGAAGGGAGTCGAAAGGTATGCAGCCCACCCTGTGGATTCGATGAACCAATCGACAACCGTGTCCTGGCCGAGCAGGGTCATGTTCGGCCTGCCCATGATCCGCAGGTTGATGGAATACAGGGAGATCATTGTCAAAATGGACGCAAGCAGGTGAAGGATCTTGAATTTAGTATTCAAAACCCCGGTCATGGCTCCGGCGAGGAAACCCGCTCCCGCGGACAGGAGGATGGCGAGAGCCGGGGAATATCCTGCGGAGATGCACACTGCGGTTACGGAGGCGCCGAGAGGCAGGCTACCGTCAACCGTGAGATCCGGGAAATCCAGCACCCGGAAGGTGATGTAGACGCCAATGACCATCAGGCCATAGGCGAATCCCATCTCAAGTGCACCAAACAGAGCGTATGTAGTCATTACTTAATCCTGATTCAAATTCTTCGGACCGAACGGCCCTCGCAAAACAAAGGGAAAGGCGCGTTGTGAACAACGCGCCTTGTATACTGATTGGGAGGAATACGCAAATGGGCCTGTGTGGCTATTCGATGACCTTTTCCGCGCGTTGGATCATTTCCTCCGGCAGGGTCACACCCATGGAGGCAGCAGCCTTCTTGTTGACATGCAGGTTGAGGTCGTTGAGGAACTCCACGGGCATGTCGCTCGGCTTCACGCCTTCGACCAGAATGCGGTATGCCATGTCGCCGCTCTGGAGGCCCATTTTGTAATAGTCCAGGGCCACGGCCGCGACGGCACCGCGCGACACGGAGTCGACGTCGGCAGCGATAAGCGGCAGCTTGTTCTGGCGGCAGACTTTGACTGCGGATTCGATTGCGGAGACCACGGTGTTGTCCGTGGGTACGTAAACCGCGTCGGCCCGGCCCACCAGGCTCTTGGCGGCCTGGTACACGCCGCTGGAGTTGGCGATGGTAGCTTCCTCAACGGAGAGGCCCGCTTTGGCGGCTTCTTCCTTGAGTTTGTTGACCAGAACCACGGAGTTGGGCTCTCCCGCGTTGTAGATGACGCCGATGGTCTTGACCGTGGGGACGACTTCCTGAATCAGGGCCACATGCTTGTCCATGGGGCTGAAGTCAGACATGCCGGTGATGTTTCCGCCGCCACTGTTGGCAAGGTCCTTGACCAGACCAGCAGAGACCGGATCAGTGACACCGGTGAAGACGATGGGAATATCCTTGATTTTCTGCGCGGCGGCCTGGGCACCGGGTGTGGCGATGGCCAGTACCAGGTCGGGCTGTTCGCCGATGATCTGGCTGATGATTTGGACGTTGGTGGCAGGGTTGCCCTGGGCGATGTGTACGTTGGCAGTCACATCAACGCCTTTTTCCTTGAGGCGGTCAAGAGTTCCCTTGCGGATGGCGTCCAGCGCGGGATGCTCGACGATCTGAGTGACGGAAACGGTGTAGGACTTGGCGGCGAAAGCAGTGCTGGCAATCAGGCACAGCGCCACGACGGTCAAAATGATCTTTTTCATGGATACACTCCTCATTTGATTGATCCGGAAACATTGAAATCTGGCAGCGACAAAGTCAAGAGGTTCCCGGTTTCAAGACCACAAAAAAGGCTGCCTGACGGCAGCCTTTTAAAACAAATTTTGACGGAATCAGCTAATAGCGAATTTCTTCTTCCTTGATGACTCGGAAAGACTTGTTGCCTTTGACCCGGCCAGGCAGCCCTTGGAACTTGCGAACGCCCTCCACCTCTGCCTCAAGGAGCTCGTCCTCGTCGGTGTCGAGAAGAATGATGTCGCCTTCCTGAAGGTAGAGCAACTGCCGCCCGCTGATGGTCGTCTTGCCCAGACGGACTACCATCTCCACCGGCGTCTCCATGAGACGCTCCTTGAAGCGATTGATCCAGACATGGTCCACTTCCAGCCTCTCGGACTGGAACGAGGCATGCAGCTTGGAGCGGATGGGCTCCATGGTCGCATAGGGGAGGCAGACGATAAGCGAGCCGATGGCGTTTTCCAGTTCCACCTCGAAGGTCACTACGATGACAACGTCGGAGGGCGGAACAATGGCCGCGAACTGGGGGTTGACCTCGGTGCGCACCATCTCCACGTGGACCTCATGCACCGGCTTCCAGGATTCCTCCATATTGGCCAGGGCAATCTTTACCACGCGTTCGACGATAGCCTGCTCAATGGGCGTGAAGTCGCGTCCCTCCACCTTGGGTTGGGAGCCTGCACCACCGAAGAAGTTTTCCACCAGGGCAAAGACAAGCCTGGAATCGACGACGAGCAGGGCGTTGCCGCGCAGGGGGTCCATCTTGAAAATGGAAATGGATGTCGGCACAGGCAGGGAGCGCATGAAGTCGCCGAACTTGGACATGTCGATGGAGATGGGGTTGATGTCCACCCGCTTGCGCATGGTGTTGGCCAGGGCATTGGTGCACAGGCGTGAAAAGCGATCGTTGACGATCTCGAGAACGGGCATACGGCCGCGAATGATCCGGTCCTGGTTGGCCAGATCGAACGCGACCACACCGGAGTCGTCCTCCGGTATTTCGGTCTCCGTCTCGACGTCCCCTCCGGAAAGTCCCCGGAGCAGGGCATCAACTTCATCTTGTTCGAGGATCTTGCTCATGAAAACAAAGCCTCTCTCATTGGGCCGGTTAAGTGTCCGCGCGTTTCCGGCTCGTGCCGGATTTTTGAACGCCGTTACAGACTAAAGCAAAAAGCGGACCGAAGCCCATACTATCTATTCGGCCATTGGCCCGAATCCCTTAGGGAACTGTGACACATCCCCCGCCACCATGGCAACAATGGGAGGGGAAGCTGATACCGAATTTGTCCGGAAAATGTTTAAACAAACGCTAAAATGAAAATTTAATTAAATTAAATTAAATTGTTAGAATGCCAAATAAGATAGCATGCAAAGAGTATGAGGTAAAAAGTGGAGGCAATCTGCGGTGCCGTGCGGATTTGTTAAAAATCCTATTGAGGCGCCATCTTCGACAGGTAAACCAGACGGATGGCCTTGTTGCGGGTCTGTCCCCATTGCCTGAGAGCGTCGAGAGTTTGCCGGTGCGGGTGGCCGATGGCGATGGCATGTCCCTGCTTGTGGGCAACGTTTTCCGCCTTCTTGAGTTGGAGGATGATAGCGTTCACGTCCTTGACGTTGTCGATGAATATATCGCGTTCGTAATAGGGGATATGAGCTTCCTTAGCTGTTGTTCTGCCCACGCTTTTGCCCGTGGTCATACTGTCCAGGAAGAAGAGGCCATTCCGTTTGAATTCGGCAAGGGCAACCTTCATGCCGGGCGCATCGGTGGTAAATCTGGAGCCCATATGATTGTTGACGCCGATTGCCTCGGGAATTCGGGCCACGTTCAGGGCCACACGCTGTCTGATCTGTTCAGGGGACATTTTCACGAAGAGAGCATCGTCGCCCGGATCGTATTCAGGGTAACCCTGCGGCTCCATGGGGAAGTGAATCAGCAGGTCATGCCGATTTTCCGTGACCAGTTCAGCTGATTCCCGCGTGTGGGTAGCGTTGGGCCAGACAGCGAGGGTCACGGGGAAATCAAGGGAGAGGAGACCCTTGAGGATGGGCAGATTTTCACCAATGTCGTCGATAACGACGGCCAGTTCCGGCCCTTCAGGCTCAGGGCGGGGCAGGGCCAGGGGAACGGACTCCAGCAGCAGTCTGTGTGTGGGGAGGCCGTTGATGAACAGGGCAAGTTCGTTTTTCGCACTTGGCTCCACGACCGCCTGAGGCAGTCGGCTGGCGAGGTTGGTTTTCAGATTTTTCAGGAAAAGACTGTGATTGGGGACAGCGGGGAGCTGGAGGACCTGATAGTGGTAGCCTTTGCCTTCTAACCTGCGGATTTCCACGTCCAGCAGGTCCATCTGATTCAGGCCAAGGTCCATGGCCTTCATTGTTTCGATTATCGCCAGGTCTGCCTGTTTGACCATGTCCTCCATGTCGGAGGAGGTATCTTCTTCGTAGATCCGAGGGGCCTCGGCGGGCGCAGGCGCTTCCTCAACCACGACCACGGGAGGGGGCGTTTCCTCGGTCAGCAGAAAATAGCCCAGGCCAGCCAGGGCGGCAAAGGCCAGAGTAAAGAGGAAAATCAACGGACCGGGCCGATACAGGCTGCTGAGCAACCTGTCCAACCCGGTCCTTTCGGTTTCTTTTTCTTCCTGGGAACGTTCGTCCATGGGAAGAGAATATCCTTCTTTAGATGATGTTTTTCAGTTTGGGCAGCGTCTTGACCAGTTCCAAGGCCATGCGGAGCTGATTGTCCCGCTCCAGACGGTCCTTGGCCTTTTGGGCGTCTTCGTCCGTGTCCTTTTTGCGGTCCGTTCCCTTGGAGCCGTTTTCCAGGTGATGAGTCAGGTCCTTTTCACGCACGGTGAAGCGTTCACGCATTGCCTCGTCCTCATCCTTGGTGGGAGCCACGAAGGGGATGCGGATGTCAGGCTCAATGCCTTTGGCCTGGATGGAACGGCCATTGGGGGTGTAATAGAGCGCGGTGGTCAGCTTGATGCCTGAGCCGTCGGACATGGGGATGATGGTCTGGACGGAGCCTTTGCCGAAAGAACGCTCGCCCAGGATCAGGCCGCGCTTGTGGTCCTGCAGGGCGCCTGCCACGATCTCGGAAGCGGAAGCGGATCCGGCGTTGATCAGGGTAACCATGGGCACCGAGACCTCGTCGGCGTTCTTGGAGGCGTAGAAGTCCTTGCGGGAATGCTTGGCCTTGCCCTGGATGTAGACGATGGTGCCGTCCTTGATGAAGGTGTCGGCCACGGACACGGCCTGGCCCAGGAGTCCGCCGGGGTTGTTGCGCAGGTCGAGCACGATGCCCTTGAGCTCATGCGATTTGCGGTACTCGGCGATCTTTTCGCGCATATTCTTGGTGGTGGATTCCTTGAACCCGGTCAGTCGGAGATAGAGGTAGCCGTCCTCAAGAGACTGGGACTTGACGGAAACGATGGGGATGGTGCCGCGCACGATGGCGACTTCCTCGGGCTTGTTGGAGTCCTTGTGCAGGATCACCAGATTGACCGTGGTGCCCTTTTTGCCCCGGATGCGTTTGACCGCATCCATCAGGGTCATGTCCTGGGTGGACTCGCCGTTGATTTCAAGAATGATGTCGCCAGCCAGGAGCCCCGCCTTGTAGGCAGGCGTGTCCTCGATGGGCGTGACCACGATGAGGCGGCCCTGGTCCAGGCTGATCTCGATGCCGATACCGGAGAATTTGCCGGCGGTCTGGTCCTGCATGTCCTTGTAGTCTTCAGGGGTCATGTAGGTGGAGTGGGGGTCAAGCTGCTCAATCATCCCCTTGATGGAGTTGTCGATGAGTTGCTTGCGCGTAACCGGCTCGACGTAGGAGCTTTCGACCATATCCAGAACCTGCGAGAATCGCTTGAGCGCCTGAAAATGGTCGTCGTTGGCGGCCTGGGTGGAGACCGGCCCTGCAGTCAGGGTAAAGAGCAAAAGAAATGTGGCAATCCAGAGCGATACGCGCATATGTCCTCCCGTAAAACGGAGTCTGTTCTGAAATTGGTGCCGCGCTATCGGCGTGCGGTCAACCAAAGCTTTGGGTTAATTGGTTTTTGATGAAAACGCAATTCAAAATACAGCCCGGGCCCGCCCGCCTTGGGGTTGTAGCCTACCACGCCGAGGGGCTCGTTCTTTTCCACCTCTTGTCCATTTCGTACATAGGTCTCGGACAAGTAGGCGTAAAGACTATAGTAATTATATCCATGGTAGACGATGACCACGTGTCCGAAACCGCGCAGGGTGTCATTGTGCACCACCTTGCCCCAGAACACGGACTGGACCCCGGTCCCTTCCGGTGCGCTCAGGATCAGACCGCGTACCGGCGGCTTGGCCTTGGGCCGAAAGCCCGACACAAGGTGTCCGTTCACGGGCCAGGGCAGGGTGCGTTTGTAGAGCGAAAATCGTTTGGTCTTCTGTGACTGCAACTGGTAGCGGAGGTCTTCGATACTGGCCAGAATTTCGCTCAGTTCGGTTTCGGCGTCACTCCGTTCCTTGCGGACTTTGTTCAGTTTTTTACGAAGTGAGTACTGGCTGCCCAGGAGCCGGTCCTTGTTCTTGTTGACCATGGCCAGCTGATTTTCCGCCTCTGCTTCCAGGAGGCGTTGGCGCTCAAGGTTTCGGGCTATTCGCTCGGAGTTGACTCGCGCCTCTTCCAGTTTTTCCCTGGTGGCTCCGTAGATGTCAGTAAGCCAGTTGAAGCGGCGATCGAATTCATCCCAACTGTCCACGCCCTCGAAACGGGCGCGTATGTTTTGCAGGTGCACGGGCCACAGGGTGCGAACCAGGTCAGCCAGCTCGCCGGAGATGAGCTGCTTTTCCTTTTCCAAGGCGAAGTGTTCCTGCCGGGCTTTGCGTTCATTGTCGCGGATGCCCTTGAGGACTTTTTCCTGCTGTCCGACCTTGCTCTTGAGCACGCGGATGTCATGTTCGATGTCCGAAAGCTTGGTGGATATGCGTCCGGCCTGTTTGGTCAGTTCGCGGACCTTCATTTCCTTGTCGTCCGCCCGTTGATGCTCCTGTTGAAGGGATTGCTGCAAGGCCTCACCATCCTCCTCCGCGCGGGCGGAGCCCGGTAGGACCGTCAGGAGAAGGGCGAGGAGCAGGAGGAATTGTTTCATGATGTCAGGAAGCTAGAAACGGTTTGAGCGGGCAGGTATCGCATAGCCCGGCTTTCTTTTTGCACCAGTCCTTGCCGGCGCGAACGATGAGCGCATGGTATTCATTGTACAGTGCCACATCCTCGGGCAGGGCGTCCATGAAAAGCGCCTGGAGATCATGGTATTCGATCCCTTCCCAGGCAAGGGCATGCCGTCCCATCAGCCGGGCGGTGTAGGCATCCACCACAAAGGTGGGTTTTTCCAACGCGTACAGCAGGATGGAATCAGCGGTTTCCGGGCCCACGCCGTTGATGCCCAACACCTTTGGCCGAAGCTCATGCAAAGGTTGAACTTTGAGAGCCTCTAGATCGTAGTCTGCCTCAATACGCAGAAATTCCAAGAAATTTCTGAGCCGTTTTGTCTTGATGTTATAGTAACCGGCGGGGCGGATCAACTCGGCCAGTTCCGAGGGGGGCAGTTCCAGCATGGCCCGGGCAGACAGGTTGCCGCTCTCCTTGAGGTTGGTGATGGCCTTTTCCACGTTCTGCCAGTTGGTGTTCTGGGTCAGTATTGCTCCCACGGCAATTTCGAACGGAGTGTCGCCCGGCCACCAATGGCTCGGGCCAAGGGCGTCAAGCAACGCCCCGTACATGTCGCGGATGACCGCGCCCGTGCCCATCTAGCCGACCTTCTCCCAGACAAGGCAGGACCATTCGCCGTCGATGAATCGTTCCGGCGCCCCGATTCCGCGTCTTTCGTAAGCGTCGGCCACGGCGTCGGCCTGGTTGCCAGCGAGAATGCCGGACAGAATGAGTACACCGCCAGGTTTGACGTGGGCTGTGATGTCCATGGCCATCTCAATGAGCGGCCCGGAGAGGATATTGGCCACAACCAGGTCGAAAAACTTGTCCTTGTCCAGGCAGTCGATGCTGCCCACAGCCAGTTCAAGGGTGTCCGCCACATTGTTGTTCTGGGCGTTTTCCACGGCGCAGACAATGGCCTGGGGGTCGATGTCGAGCCCGGTGCCATGCAGTCCGAGTTTGCACATGCCGATGCCCAAAATACCCGACCCCGTGCCCAGATCGAGGAACTCCTGTCCCTCTTTGAGCAGTCCTTTTTTGGCCAGCTTGCCGATGGTCTCCAGGCAGAGGGCCGTGGTCGGGTGATGACCGGTGCCAAAGGCCATCTTTGGCTCTATGACGATGTGGGTCGAGCCGTTTTCTTCGCCGTCCTCAAGCCAAGGAGGGAGAATCTTGAATGTCTCGCCACAGTTGACCGGGGAAAAGAAATCCTTCCAGGCCATGGCCCAGTCTTCGGATTCCTGTTCGGAGTAGACAACGTCTGTATCCGGAAATTCGGTCTGGAAAGCCTTGACCATTTCCATGCCCAGGGGATGGTCCTCAAGATACATAGTAAAGTGCCGACCTCCGTCTGCCGGGGTTTCCTCCCAGCCGTGAGGGACTTTGGAGGCGATGAAAACTCCGGCCTCGTCGGCCAGGTCTTCGGCAATAGTGAACTCGATTTTCAAAAGGGTGGACATGAATGCTCCGCTTTGGTGGATATGAAAAGGCCGGGAACCGAAGCTCCCGGCCCTGTATTGTTGTTTTTAGAAGACCTTGTCGATGAACGATCCCTTGCCGGTGTACTGGAAGGCATTGAGCGTGGTCTTGGCGTCCTGTTGCTCTACAGCGGCCTTGACGACCGGTGTCCGGGCATCTTCATTTGGTTGCGCCTGCAGGGGATCTATTTCCTCCCGCTTTTCTTCGTACCGCTCGGGCGAATACTCGCTCATGGGCTCAAGGGGGGAGATGCTGCTCATCGTATACCTCTCCCTCCTAGATACGCACTCGGCCAACCACGGTCAAGACGCCCCGGATTACAGCGCCGACAGGATCTCGTCCAACGCGGCCATGAAGGCTGAGATGTCTTCCTTGGTGATGGTCAGCGGCGGCACCAGCCTCAGGATCTTGCCCTGGGTAAGGTTGCAGACCATCTTCTTTTCGAGCAGCCCCTTCCAGACCGGCGCGCCGTCCACGGCGAGCTCGATTCCGAAGAGCAGACCCAGGCCGCGCGGCCCAACGATCTTGTCGGGGTGCTTGGCCCGCAGCTTTTCAGCCTCCTGAGCGGCGAATACGCCCATGTGGAAGGCCTGCTCGTCCAGTTTTTCCTCGAGCATGATGTCGATGACCTTGGCGGCCACCGCGGAGACCACGCCCCCGCCGCCGAAGGTGGTGGCGTGGGAACCGGGCTCGAAGCCCTTGGCCAGTTCATCTGTGCACAGCACCGCGCCCATGGGCAGGCCGTTCGCCAGGGCCTTGGCTGAGGTGAAGATGTCCGGCGTCACGCCGTAGTGCTGATGGGCCCAGAAGCGGCCGGTCCGGCACAGGCCCGTCTGGACTTCGTCCACGATAAGCAGGATGCCGTTTTCCTTGCACAGGGCGACGATGTCGTTGACGTAATCCGAGGGCAGGGGCCGGACGCCGCCTTCGCCCTGGATCATTTCAATCATGATCGCGGCAGTGTGCTTGTTGATGGCCCCGCGCAGGGCGTTGACGTTGCCGAAGGGCACGGTGACGAAACCCTCGGGCAGCGGGTTGAAGCCATCTTTGATGGGACCGGCCTGGCCCGTGGCGGTCAGGGTGGACAGCGTTCTGCCGTGGAAGGACTTCTCCAGGGTGATGATTTCATGCCGTTCCTCGCCCCGCACCTTGTGCATGTATCTCCGGGCGAGCTTGATGGCTCCCTCGTTGGCTTCGGCCCCGGAGTTGGCGAAGAAGACCTTATCGGCCGCGCAGGTGGAGAGCAGTTTCTCCGCGAGGTCCAGCTGCGGCTCCTGGTAAAAGAGATTGGAGACGTGAACAAGCTTCCTCGCCTGCTCGGCCATAACGTCGGCCAGATCGTCCCGGCTGTGTCCCAGGCTGCACACGGCGATGCCCGCCAGGAAGTCGATGTACTCCTCCCCATCAAGGTCGTAGAGGCGGCAGTCCTTGGCCTTGGACACGGCCAGGGGATACCGTCCATAGGTGTGACAAAGCAGAGAGGATTCCCTTTCCTTGATTTTATCGAATTTGTTGCTCATCGTTTATTCCTCGAAAGTTATATCGTTCCCGTGGAACCGAAGCCTCCGGCCCCGCGGTCCGTGGCACCGAGTTGGTCCACGATCTGGAAAGCGCCTTGAAAGACGGGCATGAAGACCAGTTGTGCGATGCGCTGTCCGCGCTCAATTCGTCGCACTTCCCCGGAGGTGTTGAGCAGGGAGACCTTGATCTCGCCCCGGTAGTCGGGGTCGATGACGCCTACGCCCTGGCTTACGGTCAGTCCTTGCTTGGTGCCGAGGCCGCTGCGGGAAAAGACATAGGCGGCAATGCTCGGCTCAAGGATTTCGATGGCCAGGCCAGCAGGTATGGCGGCCTTTTCTCCCGGGCCGATCTCCAGTTCCGGGACATCGATGCAGGCGCGCAGGTCCACGCCCGCCGAGTACTCGGTAGAGTAGGCCAGGTCGTGTTCCTTCCACACGTCATGCAGGTACTTCACGTTCACGGGTATCGTCTTCATTCGTTCGTCCGGTCCTTTGGCTTGATGGTTGGTTGTTTATTGTCCGTATGTCCGCGCCTGTCAAATGATGAATGGGCAAAAAAAAGCGCCGGAGCTGGTGGGCTCCGGCGCTAGTATTTACCACGTTATGGCGAATGGTTAGCAGAGGCCTTCCCAGCAGAGGTCGAGGTGCTTTTGTTCCATTCGTCGGGTGGCCAGGGAGACGCCCACGGCCAGGGCGAGGGAGACAGGCAGGGCGACCACGTTGGGGTCCACCCACTGGAGCAGCCACGCCCAGGACATGGGGGCGGCGTCCGCCACCAGGGTGACCTTGCCGGTCAGGGCCTGGCACAGGCCGATGGTCTGGGCTTCCTTGACGTGTATGAAGAGCAGCCAGAACATGGAAAAGGCGAAACCGCCGACCATGGAAACCTTTGCCCCCCGTTTGGTCATGCCTTTCCAGTAGAGCCCGAGCACGTAGATGGGCAGGAAGGAGGCCGCGCACAGGCCGAAGAAGAAGGCCGTGGCCCTGGCGATGACGCCGCCGGGCAGCAGCCAGGCCCAAACCAATGTGGCGATGACGGCGACCGTCACGCCGAGCCGGTTGAGCTTCATGTCAGAACCGCTGTTGCCGACCTTGATATATTGCTCAAGGAAATCGCGGGAAAGGGATGTGCCGCCCACGTGATACTGGGAGCTCATGGTCGACATGGCCGCCGCGAACATGGCCACCAGGAAAAGCCCCGAGAACCAGCCGGGCATGATCTTGTCTATGTAGATGGGAATGATCTTGTCGAAGTTGCCTCCGGCCATGGCAATGGAGATCTTGCCGAACTCCTTGAAGAAGACCACGTTGGAGAGCGCGCCGGTCAGGAAGGCTACGCCGGTCATGAGCAGGATGAAAACGCCGCCTATGGCCACGGCCCGATTGAGTTCCCGGTCGGAAGGTACGGTCATGAAGCGGATGGCCAACTGGGGCTGCGCGAGTACGCCAATGCCCACGCCATAGATGATGGTCGTGTAAATGGTCAGGCCGATGGGCGACTGGAAGTGCGGTCCTTCGGTCCATCCCACCAGGCCGCCCTTGAGCAGTTTGGCTGGTACCAGGGAAATCATGTCGGTCAGGGCCTGGTGCGCCTCGGTCACGCCTCCCAGCAGGGAGTAGGTCGTGACGATCAGGATAAGCATCATGGCGGCCATGATTGAGCCCTGGAAGGCATCGGTATACATGACGGCCTTGAGCCCGCCCGTGACAACGTACATGGCCACGATGGCCGTGACGATGAGCAGCCACGCACCGTAGCTGATAGCGGGGAAGGCCACCTCGAGCATGCGGCAGATGCCGATGAGCACGGCCGCCGCGTAGACCGGGATGAACACGAAGATGACCACGCCCGAGAACTGCTGGATGAATTTGGACTTGTAGCGTCTGCCCAGCAGTTCGGGGAAGGTGTGGCTGTCCAGGGCCAGGCCCATGCGCCTGGTCCTTTTGCCGAAGCAGACCATGGCGATGAAGATGCCGACGAAAATGGTCAGGAAGGTCAGCCAGAGCAAAGACATGCCGAACATGCCTGAGACGCCGCCGAAGCCGATGATGGCTGACGTGGATACAAAGGTCGCTCCGTAGGACATGGCCAGGATGAATGGATTCATCTGCCGTCCGGCGAGCATGTAGTCCGTGGATTCCTTGGTCCGCAGCCATGCCTTGTAGCCGAGATAAAAAATGACCCCCAGATAGACGAGGATGCCTATGATTTTGCCTTCCATCTACGCATCCCCCCCCGGTTTATCGTTGCCCCCCTTGTTCCAGTTGACGATGCCGTAGACCACGCATAGCAGCGTGGAGGCGATACTGAGCCAGAAGGCCAGCGCGATTTCAACACTCCCGAATCCCAACATCATGAACCTACCTCTCCTTGCTTGCGGGCCAGACGGTCAGCCGGCGGAAGCACAAACAAAAAGGCCGCCGGCTTGTCGCCTGCGGCCCTTGTTTACGATGTGTCGGTTATCTATCCGTTATGCACACACCCCAAGACCGCAGGCGCTTCTAAAGAAGCGAAAGCTAAAAAAGAAAAAGAAGCGAAAGCGATTTTGGTTTATATGCATGAAGTTCCAATATTTTGAAAAGCAAACAATGTCAAGCAACCGTTTGCCTCCTGAACAGGTTTCGTCCTCTTATGCTGACAGGAAGTGTGCATTCACACAGGTAAGCTTTGCCCTGGAACTGACTTCGTCTTTTTGCAAAAAGACTCACACCTGCATTTCGCCGCCCTTGCATGCCACTGGGCTCCTTTTGCATATGAGGTTAAATTTTTCTTTTTATTTACTATGTTGTAGAAATCTTGACAGTTGGGACAGACCTGTGGTCTGGTGATAATCGTTCGCCAAAAGCCCTTTTTGTCTGCAATGGAATCGGGCTGAAAGATTTTCTGGATAGCGGTTCGCAAGACAGTTTTTGAGGCAACACATCAAACGAGGTAAGCGTCTTGCTCTTTCAACCAGTCAATAAGAACTATCACGAATTCTGCATCGACCGGGACCCGGAATTGTGCATCAATTGCAAGGTCTGCATAAGGCAATGTTCCTATGAAGCACATTTTTGGGACGATGCCCGGCAGAAGGTCATGCATGACAATACCAAATGCATCGGCTGTCATCGTTGCGAGGCCCTCTGCCCGACAAATGCCTTGACCATCCGCAACAATCCTTCCGACTTCCGCTCCCACGCCCTGTGGCGGCCCGTGTTCCTGCAGAACATATACAAGCAGGCGGATACAGGCGGGGTGCTTCTGGCGGGCATGGGGTCCCCGGTGGATATTCCCATATATTGGGATCGGATGCTGCTTGACGCCAGTCAGGTGACCAATCCGTCCATCGACCCGTTGCGTGAACCCATGGAGCTCAAGACGTTTCTTGGAGCCAAGCCCAGGCGGGTAGAGGTGCAGACGGGCAAGGACGGCAAGCCCGAGTTGAAAACGAAACTCGCACCGCAGATCGCCCTGGACGTGCCGATCATGTTCGCGGCCATGTCCTTCGGGGCCATCAACTTCAACCTGCACCGGGCCATGGCGCGTGCGGCCACCGAGACCGGCACCGTCTACAACACGGGCGAGGGCGGGTTGCACAAATCATTATATAAATATGGTAGCCACACCATCGTCCAGGTGGCGTCCGGTCGTTTCGGCGTGCATCGGGACTACCTCAAGGCCGGAGTGGGCATTGAGATCAAGGTGGGGCAGGGTGCCAAGCCCGGCATCGGCGGGCATCTGCCCGGCGAAAAGATCAACGACAAGGTTTCCGAGACTCGCATGGTGCCCATCGGTTCCGACGCCATCTCTCCGGCACCGCACCATGACATCTACTCCATTGAAGACCTGCTCCAGCTCATCTACGCCCTGAAGGAAGCCAGTGAGTACAAGGTGCCGGTTTCGGTCAAGATCGCCGCAGTGCACAATGTGGCCGCTATCGCCTCTGGTATTGCCCGGGCCGGTGCGGACATCGTGACCATCGATGGCATGCGCGGCGGCACGGGCGCGGCCCCGGCCATGATCCGCGACAACGTGGGCATTCCCATCGAGCTGGCTCTAGCCCAGGTGGACCAGCGTCTCCGAGACGAGGGCATCCGCAACAACGTCTCCATCGTAGCCGCCGGTGGTATCCGCTGCTCGGGCGACGTGATCAAGGCCATCGCCCTCGGGGCGGACGCCGTCTATATCGGAACGGCCACGCTGGTGGCGGTGGGCTGCACCCTGTGCGGACGGTGCTACACCGGCAAATGCCCGTGGGGCATCGCCACCAACGACCCCAAGCTTTCCAAACGCCAGAATCCGGATATCGCCGCCAAGAAGCTGGCCAATCTGATCCGGGCCTGGGGACACGAAATCGAGGAGATGCTTGGCGGCATGGGGCTCAACTCCATTGAGTCCCTCCGCGGTAACCGCGACAAGCTGCGCGGCGTGGGACTGTCCGACACCGAACTCGACATTCTCGGCATCAAGCATGCCGGGCGTTAGGCGGAAGAAATCATGAAGCGCGTCTATCCCAACAAGGATTACTGCATCGGCTGCCATCTCTGCGAGTTGGCCTGCGTCACGGCCCATTCCAAGTCCAAGGACCTGATCATTGCTTTCAGAGAGGAGCGGGGCAAGGACGGCCTTTCTCCCCGCAAGCGGGTCTTCGAGAGCGGCGACATCAGCGTGGCCATCAGTTGCCGTCACTGCGACGAGGCCGCCTGCGTGGCCGCCTGCATTGCTGGCGGGTTGCGCAAGGACCCGGAAACCGGTCGCACCGTTTATGATCGCGACAGATGCGTGGGCTGCTGGTCCTGCCTCATGGCCTGCCCCTACGGAGCCATTCGCAGGCACCCCCTGGAATCCAAGATCGTCAAGTGCGACCTGTGCGAGGGGCGGGAGGGCGGCCCGGCATGCGTTGCGGCCTGCCCCAACCAGGCGCTCAAGTACGAGGAGCGGTAGCGTGCGGAATTTGAAATACGTCATTATCGGCAACGGCGTGGCCTCCATAGGCGCCATCGAGGGCATCCGCAAAGTGGATCGTGAAAACGAAATCCTGGTCATAGGGGCAGAGAACACTCCCGCCTATGGCAGGCCCCTCATCTCCTACCTGCTGGCGGGCAAGATCAAGCCTGACCGGTTGGCCCTGCGCCCTGCGGAATTCTACGAGAGCAGCAAGGTCGACCTGATGCTCGGGACCTCGGTTGAGGCCATCGATACCGGAGCCAGAACTGTCACCACGGACAAAGACGAAACAATAGGCTACGAAAATTTGCTTATCGCCGTGGGTGGCATGCCGTTCACCCCGCTGATTCCCGGCGTGGAAGGGGCTGATGTCTACAACTTTACCAACCTGGATCACGCTCAGACCCTAATTGCCAAGGCAGGGGATATCAAACGCGCCGTGGTCATCGGCGGTGGGCTCATCGGCCTCAAGGCAGGGGAATCCCTGTTTGACAGGGGCGTTGACGTGACCATCCTGGAGCTTTCGCCGCGCATCCTGAGCCTCGCCTTTGACGAAAACGCGGCAGCGCTGGCCGGTACCCGGCTTGCCGAAGTCGGCCTGAACGTGCGTTGCGGCGTGTCCGCCAAGGAAATTCAGCGCGACAAGGCAGGCAACCTCAAGGGCGTGCACCTGACGGACGGCGATTTTCTCCAATGCGACGTGGTGGTCATCGCCATCGGCGTGGTTCCCAACTACGATCTGGCCAAAGGTACCGGGATCAAAGTCGACCAAGGGATTCTGGTGGATGAGCACATGCGGGCCGACGTACCGGGCGTGTTCGCTGCAGGCGATGTGGCCCAGGCCAGGGATCTGCTCTTTGGTGATGGCAGGGTCATTCCCATCTGGACCAATGCCTACAACCAGGGGTTCTGCGCGGGCAAGAATATGGCGGGCGACGAGACCGAATTCACAGGCTCCCTGGCCATGAATTCCATCTCCTTCTACGGGCTGCCCACCATATCCGTGGGCACGGTTAATCCGCCGGAAGAAGATGAAAGCTACGAAATCGTCTCCTCGATTGACGAAAAAAAGAAATCCTACCGAAAGCTGGTTTTTCACCACGACCGGCTCGTGGGATACGTACTGGTTGGAGACATCGACATGGCCGGAATGTATACGGCCTTCGTCAAGTTTCGCATGGCCGTGCCAGAAGAGGCAAAGAAACGGATTCTGGCCGGCGGGCCCGATGTGCTCATGTGGCCCGAGGATTTCTTCAGGGAAACCTGGAACCCCGGTTACGTGGAACAGGATTGAGCGAGGTGGACCGATGAAAGCGCCCGAAGGATATCACGATTTTCAAAAGGACATCGCCGGTTGCGGCGTTTTCGGGGTCATCAACCGGAAAAGGGGACTGATTTCGGGTGACGTGCCCATCCGGGCCATGACCTGCATGCACGACCGGGGCAACGGCCTTGGAGGTGGATTCGCGGCATACGGCATCTATCCCGAGCACGCCGATCACTATTGCTTCCACCTCATGTACGATGACCCGGCGGCTATTGAGCGCACCGAAAAGATGCTGCGCGAGTATTTCGATATGCACCACTTCGAGCCCATTCCCACCCGGCACACCCTGGCCATCCCGAATCCGCCGGTGTTTATCCGCTATTTCGTCACCGTGCCTGATAGTCCGGTCAACGAATTCGCGGAACTTGCCGAGGAAGACTACGTGGTGGCTGTGGTCATGAAGATCAACACCGCCATCGGCGGGGCCTTCGTTGTTTCCAGCGGCAAGAACATGGGCGCGTTCAAGGGGGGGGGCTACCCCGAGGACATCGCCGAACTCTTTCGGCTGGAGGAGTACGAAGCATACATCTGGACCGGACATAACCGCTTTCCCACCAATACGCCGGGCTGGTGGGGCGGGGCGCACCCGTTCACCATCCTCAATTGGTCCATCGTCCACAACGGGGAGATTTCCTCCTACGGCATCAATCGCCGCTGGCTGTGCGAACACGACTACCTCTGCACCATGATGACCGACACTGAGGTGGTGGCCTATGAGCTTGACCTGCTCATCCGCAAGCACGGACTTACCTGGGAACTGGCGGCCAAGTGCTTTGCGCCGCCGTTCTGGGACGAGATCGTGCGTATGGATGAGGCCGACCGGGAGCTCTACACGACCTTGCGCGCCACATACGGCCCCGGCATGCTCAACGGCCCCTTCGCCATCCTCGTGGCGGACAACCATCGGCTGATGGGCCTAAACGACCGGATCAAGCTCAGACCCCTGCTGGTGGCGGAAAAGGACGATATGGTCTTCATGGCCAGTGAGGAATCCGCCGTGCGAGAAGTCTGTCCGACCCTGGATCGCGTCTGGATGCCCAAGGCGGGTGAACCCGTTATCGTGGACCTGGAGGCCTAGCATGAGCGCCAAACAAAAAAAGACGCTCTCCGTGGGCGGGATGTACTACAAACAACTGAACGAGGAAATTCGGGCTCAGGCCGCAAAAGGCGTCGGCCATTTCGTCTTAAAGGAATGCAACGGCCAGCGGTATATCGCCACGGCTCTGGAAGGCGATCTCTTGTTCGATATCTATGGCGTGCCCGGGCAGGACCTCGGGGCTTTCATGCGCGGCCCGCGCATTCGGGTTCATAACAACGCACAGGACGGCGTTGGCAATACCATGGACGAGGGCAGGGTGATTATCGAGGGAATTGCCGGAGACGTCATCGGCTACGCCATGCGCGGCGGCGAGATATTCGTCAGGGGTGATGTGGGCTACAGGGTGGGCATCCATATGAAGGCCTACCTCGATCATCAGCCGAAGATAGTGATCGGCGGCAAGGCCGGTGATTTTCTCGGAGAATATATGGCTGGTGGAATTATTTTGCTCTTGGGTATGTTTTCTGATAAGCCTGATGCGCCCGTTGCGGGACGGAGTCTCGGCACGGGCATGCACGGCGGCGTTATCTACGTCCGGGGTGGCATTTCCGAGGAACAACTCGGTCCCGGCCTGCAGGCACAGCCCGCATCTTCCGAGGACCTTGAAGTCGTCGAAGAACTCGTCAGGGAATACGCCCGGGAATTGAAACTGGACAGCGAAGCCATTTTAAGCGAGAACTTCGTGAAAATACGTCCGTTTTCGCATCGTCCGTACGCCGACCTGTACGTTCCCTGCTAGGGGGACGTCAAAAACGGCGTGGACCAGGAAGACGGCATCGTCTTTTGTCGCAAAACCATTTTTACCCAAGTCTGGAGGAACCATGTTCTTCGATTCCATAGCCTACGCAATGGCTCCGCCCACCGGCGGCGACGGCGGGGCTGCAGGCGGCCTGGGCGGCATTCTCGGCGGCCCGCTGCCGATGCTCGTCCTGATGTTCGCCATTTTTTACTTCCTTCTCATTCGCCCGCAGCAGAAAAAGCAGAAGCAGCACAAGGCCATGCTCGACGCTCTGAAGAAGGGCGACAAGGTCTGGACCAACGGCGGCATCCTCGGCCGTATCACCGATGTCGACGGCGACAACCTCACTGTCGAGATCGCCCAGGGCGTCAACGTTGTCATCAAGCGCGGTTTTGTCGCCGACAAGGACGGCAAACCCGCAGCAGACGAAAAGAAGAAGTAGGCTTGACAGCCGAAAATACGGACTTCCGTGCGGGCCGGACCACACCTGTTTGTGGCCCGGTCCGCGTTTGTCTTGGCGAAGCCCCGCATTGTAGGCTGTAACTCGTTCGTATCAAGGGAGATTTCATGCAGAGTCTGCGCCTCAGAATCATCGTGACCCTGGTCGTCCTGGTCCTCGGACTGGCATACATGTTGCCGTCCGTCCCCGGCGTTTCCGGGTCCGCGCTCGGCAAAATCCTGCCGGGCGAACCCGTCAATCTCGGCCTTGACCTCAAGGGAGGCATTCACCTCACCCTGGGTGTTGACATGGAAACCGCCATGCGCAACAACCTCGCCCGTCTTGGCGATGATCTCAAATCAGCGGCCCGTGAAGAAAACATTTTTGTCCTGCGCCCCAACATCCTTTCCGATTCCCGCGTGGAGATCGTCCTGCTCAAGGCCGACCAGCAGAAGGGGTTCGAAAAGGCCGTGGCCGATTACACCCCGTTCGACATCGAATCCGTCGAACCCATGGACGGCTCCAAGGTCAAATACGTTCTTGCCGTTCAGCCCACCTATAAAAAGGAAATGGCCAAGCTGACCCTGGATCAGGCCATCAAGACCATCCGCAACCGCATTGACCAGTTCGGAGTGGCCGAACCCGACATCCGCAAGCAGGAGGGTAACCGCATCCAGGTCCAGCTCCCCGGTCTTCAGGACCCGGAGCGAGCCATCAAGATCATCGGCCAGACCGCCCATCTCGAATTCAAGATGGTCGACGACACCGCCGACGTGGCCAAGGCTACCGAAGGTATCCTGGCTCCGGGCCGCGAGCTCTCCGTGGTCCTGCATCGGCAGGCCAACGGCTCCTATACCGAGACCCCCATCGTCCTGAAAAAGGACGCCGTGCTCACCGGTGAATACATCACCGACGCCAAGGTCCAACTCGACAGCTGGAACCAGGCCTACGTTTCCATCACCTTCAATAGCCGGGGCGGCGCCATCTTCGCCAACCTGACCGGTGAAAACGTGAATAAGCGGATGGCCATCGTCCTCGACGGCAAGGTCTATTCCGCACCCGTCATCCAGGAAAAGATCACCGGAGGCCGCGCCTCCATTACCGGCCAGTTCACCCGCGAGGAAGCACGCGACCTGGCCGTGGTCCTGCGCGCAGGTTCGCTCCCTGCTCCGGTTGAAATCCTGGAGCAGCGCACCGTGGGTCCGTCCCTTGGACAGGAATCCATCGATAAGGGCATCATGTCCGCACTCATCGGCATGGGCATGGTCCTGGGCTTCATGATCATCTACTACGGCTTTGCCGGTTTCGTGGCCGACGTGGTGCTCTGTCTGAACATCATGCTCATCCTCGGCGGTCTTGTGGCCTTCGGCGCTACCCTGACGTTGCCGGGTATCGCGGGCATTATCCTGACCATCGGTATGGCGGTGGACGCCAACGTCATCATCTTCGAACGGATACGTGAGGAGTTGCGCAGGGGGTTGACCGTGCGCGCAGCCATTGCCGAAGGATACGGCCGGGCCACCCTGACCATCCTGGACGCCAACGTGACCACGGTCATCGCGGCCATCATCCTCTACCAGTTCGGTACCGGTCCGATCAGGGGTTTTGCCGTCACGCTGACGCTCGGCATCATCACCTCCATGTTCACGGCCATCTTCGTATCGCGCATTCTGTTCGACCTGTACACGAAGAACCGCGCCGACAACTCCAAGCTGAGCATCTAGGGAGAAGATCATGGGACTGCAAATAATCAAACCCGATACCCGAATCGACTTCGTCGGCCTGCGCAAGATCGCCTTCATCCTTTCGGCGGTAATCATCCTCGCCGGGCTCGGCTCCCTTGTGATCAAGGGCGGCCCCAAGTACGGCATCGACTTCGCTGGCGGCATCATCGTCCAGGTCAAAGCCGATAAGGCCAAGGACGTGGGCGAAATCAAGGACGCCATGAACGGCGTCGAATTGCCCGGCCTGGTCGTTCAGACCCTCGGCCTGGAAGGCGACCACGAATACCTGATCCGTACCTCCAGTTCGGATATCTCTTCTCAGGATATCCGCAACCGGGTCAATGAGGCCCTGACCAAGGACCTCGGAGCTGACGGTTACAGCATTCAGCGACTGGAGATGGTCGGCCCCAAGGTGGGCGCAGACCTTCGAGCCAAGGCACTTGAGGCCATGTTCTACGCCGTGTTGCTCATTGCCGTGTACATCTCGGGCCGTTTCGAGCAACGCTGGACCGTGGCCGGAATCATGGCCGCCGCTCTCGGCGGGGTCATTTACGGCGTGGGCCTGACCGGCCTGGACATGGGTTGGCTCACCGTCATTGCCATGGTCGTAACCATCGCCATGTGCTGGTACCTGAAATTGAACTACGCCCTGGGCGCGGTTGCGGCATTGATTCACGACGTGATTATCACCGTGGGCATCTTCTCGATCCTGGGCAAGGAGTTCGACCTGACCATCATCGCCGCGCTCCTGACCATTATCGGTTACTCGCTCAATGACACCATCATCGTCTTTGACCGCATCCGTGAGAATACCCTTGCCAACAAGAGTAACGCCAGCTTTGGCAACGTCATCAACCGCTCGGTCAACCAGACCCTTTCGCGTACGATCATGACCTCGCTGACCACCTTGGTGGTCGTAATGTGTCTGTACGTGCTCGGCGGTTCCGTCATCCACGACTTCGCCCTGGCACTGCTTATCGGCATTGTCGTCGGTACCTACTCCTCCATCTTCGTAGCCAGCCCGATCCTGCTCGGTTTCGGTCCCGGTTCCGCAGCCGAGGAAGTGGAAGCCTGATAACAGGGCTCATAATGTAATATGAAAAGGGAAGGACCGACGGTCCTTCCCTTTTTTTATTTCCCTCCCGGGCATCATTACGAATGATATAACCGCCGCGCCTGGAGTAGCGGACAGAAAAGAGCTCGCTCCTTCCTTATGGCAACTTTCTTCCTCTTGTGACTCTGTCAACCGCTTAACCATTGACGGATATAATCACAGTTCTCACAGCATGGGCAGGAGACTTTCTGCACACGAAAAAGGCCCTTCCGAACTGGTCGGAAGGGCCCACGAACAGGTCTGTCTAAAGGAAACTAATCAAGCTGGCTGATCAGGTAATCCTTGATGGCGTCGATGGTGTCTTCGCCATTGAGTTCGATGTACTTGAAACCGCCGTCCTTCATGTCCTTGTAGAAGTTACAAGCGGCCATGGTGCCGGTTTCCTCATCGTAGTAGATGTCGTGACGCTTGTTGATGGCGTCCTCATCCTGGTCGTCGGAGCGGGCGGACAGGGCACCGCCGCAGACGCGGCACTTATCACCGTCAGGAGCGATGGCCGAGATGCCGACATTGTTGGGGTGGTTCGGGTTATTCTCACAGAGACGGCGACCCATGATGCGGGCCTTGGCGATCTCGCGGGGCAGCTTGATCTCGATGACGTAATCCAGCTTCACGCCGTCCTTCTGCAGGGCGTCCCAGAGCTTTTCGCCCTGAACCAGGGAGCGGGGGAAACCGTCAAGGAGCCAGCCTTCGGTGGAACCGGACAGCACGTCGAGAACCATGGGGATGGTGATGTCATCAGGAACGAGCTCGCCCTTGTTGATGTATTCCTTGGCCTTCATGCCCAGTTCGGTACCGCCGCCGATGTGCTTGCGGAAGATCGCGCCGGACTCGATGTGGTCCAGTTTGTACTTGTCCTTGGCAATGTTGCCCTGGGTGCCTTTACCGGAGCCGTTGGGGCCGAAAATCAGAATATTCATACTGTCCTCCTGATGATATTCATCGGGAATGCCTCAATGGCATCCCGGCACATTGTGCAAAAGATCACATGCTCTTATACTGGTGGACCGAGGAAGTCAATGCCTGGAGGAGAAAACAGAGAAAACCACGCCGTCCCTGGTGATGGTAGCCCGCTTGTCGCCGGGGAACTGGAATACCGCGCCAAACCTGCGCTCTTCCCAGGCCGAGTCCAGCTTGAATAGGGTGTCGGCCAGAGCCTGGCCCCCGTCCATCTCATCCAGAGAAGCCTTGTACAGGCGGAGTCGCAGGGCCTTGTGACTCGTCTTCAGCAGGGAGTGGGGAAGCAGGGGGCCGCTGGAGGTGGTCTGCTTGTCCCAATAATCACGATCAAGGCGTCCCACCTTCCAGAGGCGGGCTACGGTCTCCGGGAAATTGGGATTTTCCATGAGAAAAAGCGGCAGCAGGGAATGGCGCACCCTGTTTCGGGTCATTGCAGGGTCCGCATTGGTGGCGTCCTCACGCCATGTAACGCCGATATCTGTCAGGAATCGCTGCAGGACCGATTTGGATGTAAGCAACAGGGGGCGGATGATCCGGCGTTCCCGGTCATACCCGGACATCCCGGCAAGCCCAGGCCAGGCCGTGCCGCGAGCCAGGCGCATGAGCACATCTTCGCACAGGTCGTCCAGATGATGTCCCAGAGCACAGCAGTGCGCGTCGTGTTGCGCAAGGATGTCCGCGAAAAACGCATAGCGCGCATCCCGTCCGGCCTGCTCAAGGCCGACACCGCCCCTTGCAGCCAATTCAGCCACGGGCACGGTTCGCTGTTCATATGCGATGCCCAGTCCCTCACAGAACACCGCCGTCCACTGTGCGTCAGCGTCTGCTTCGTCTCTGAGTTGGTGATTGAGATGTGCGGCCACGACGCGGCTGCCATTCTTCTGGGCCAAGTAATGGAGAATCAAGAGCAGGGCGGTGGAATCAACCCCGCCGGAAAAGGCTACGACCACTGTCTTTCCGGAAAGGTCGAACTCAAGCTCTCCGGCAAGAAAGTGCTCCACGTGAAGACAGCAATGCGCCCATTTCGGCGGCAGGTCCTGCAGGGTGCGCGGGATGTCGCGGGGCGCGGAGACCATGCTACACCGAGATCTCGAGCTCCTCGATGAACTGGTCGAGGTACTCGATCATGTGCTTTCGCTGTTCGTGAGTGGCGTAGTTTACGCAGGAACAACGAATCTTGTTGCGGGCGCGGGTGAGCAACTCAAGCTTGAGCTGACACTCGGACATGTCGGAAGCGCCCTCAATGATCTCCAGGGCCATGAAATATGGGCCGCATTCGTCCTGGTGGTCCTTCTGCTCCTGCTGAAGCAGTTCGGTGGGCAAGGGCAGGTAGTAAATGCCCTCCAGGGGGCCCTGCAACTGCATCTCGTTCAGCGCGCCCTTGATTTTTTCAATATCGGCTTCAAAAAGGTCTTCTATCAGATAAGAACGCATTATTGTTCCTTGTTTTTTGACGTGTCGATCAACTGTTCGATGTCTTCCGGGGAGCAACTGCCGGACTTGCGGTCCAGGTGCGCTGTATCCGGCACATTTTCGTCGTCCAGGTTGAACATGCGCCGGGCCAGGTCAATGAATCGTTCCGCAGAACCTTCTTCCTGGGTACGCCTCTTTAGGAAGCAGATGGGCTCATGCAGACATTTCCGCCCCACGGAGAGGACCAGAGTCTCCAGCGCGTCACGCGTACGCTGATCCACTGGGCCGATACGTTTGAGTGTCTTGCCCAACTCGCGCATGGCTATTTCCTCGTTCTTGTCGACGAGATCAACGATGGTGGGCTGGATACTGAGGGAATGCAGCCAATTGCTGAAGGTCTCCGTCTCCATGTCGACAACGGCGCGGGCCTTGTTGGCCTCTTCCTGGCGTTGGGCCATGTTGTCCTCGACCACCTCGTTGAGGTCGTCGATGTCGTAGAGGTAAACGTTATCCAACTGGTTGACGTCCGGGTCGATGTCGCGGGGCACGGCGATATCGATGAAAAACATCGGCTTGTTCTTGCGCTTCCTGAGCACGGACTTGACGTCCTTGGCCTTGATCACGGCCACGGGCGACCCGGTGGAACTAATCACGATGTCCACTTCGTGCAGCCTATCCGTCATGTTCTCGATCTGGATAGGTTCGCCACCAAGGGACTGGGCCAACTCTCTGGCGCGGGAGAGGGTGCGGTTGGCGATGATGATGTCCTGAACGCCGTTCTGCAGCAGGTGGGTGGCGGCCAATTCGGCCATTTCACCGGCTCCGACGAGCATGGCCCGGGTGCCCTGCAGGTTGCCGAAAATCTTTTTGGCCAATTCCACTGCGGCGAAGCTGATGGACACGGCGCTGGAGGCGATGGCCGTTTCGGTGCGAACCCGCTTGGCCACGGAAAAGGACTTGTGCAACAGTCGGTTGATGATGGTCTTGGCCGTCCCTTCATCTACAGCTTTACGGTAGGCGTCCTTGAGTTGGCCGAGAATCTGGGGCTCGCCCATCACCATGGAATCCAGCGAGCTGGCCACGGTGAACAGGTGCTTGACGGCGTCCAGTCCGGCATGCCGATAGGTGTTGTCCACCAGCAGCGCGGGATCGCCCTTGCAGATGCCGGCCCAGTATTGAATTACGGAGTCCAGGATTTCATGCTGGGGAGCGCGCTGTCCGATAACAACGATCTCCACCCGATTGCAGGTGGAAAGGCACATACATTCCTGTACGGGACAGTGGGCCATCAGCCCTTTCTCGAAATTCTCCACATCGGTCAGGGCGAACTTTTCGCGAATGTCCACGCCAGCGGTGCGGTGGTTGAGTCCTATGAGTATGATATTCCTGTTCATGGCATGGACCTGAAAGTAATCGTGTGATGGATGAGCGAAATGCACATTCCCGCAAAGACCCAGATAGTGAGGACTGCGGGTTTTCTTCCTCGCCAGCCCAGCACCAGCCTCTGGTGGAACAGGAAGGCGAACAGGAACCAGACGGCCAGGGACCCGATTTTCATCACGTCCCAGGCGAACTGCTTGCCCGGCGCGATCCAGTACCAGAAAAAGGTCGAAAAGAGGCCGAGGGTAAAGAGCGGAAAGCCGACGAGTATGGCCCAGCGGTTGACGCGGTCGAATTTGTCCAGGGAGGGTACGTCCTTGCCCATGCTGGCCAGACCGGCCTTGGTCTTGAGCTTTCGGTTGTAATGCAGAAAGGCCAGGCCTGCGCCGAAGGCCATGATCAGAACGCCCATGGTCAGGATGAGCGTGGCGATGTGCAGCCCGAAGAACAGGGCAGTCAGTTCCGGCGGCATGATCACGCGGATGCCGCCCATGGCCATGGAGGAGACGAAGAGCAACAACGCCAGGGGCAGGGCGGTGATAGCCAGGAATTCAAGCCGTAGTCGCCACCAGAGATAGAAATAAACGGCCAGGACGCACCAGGCCAGAATGTTGAAATAGAACTTGCCGGCGGAGAGCGCGCCCGGTTCCCTGGCGATAACCAGGACCAGGTCGACCGTGTTTAGGGCAAAACCTGCCGCCGCAAGCCAGACCGCGACCTTTTTAAGCCGGTCATTGCTCGTCCCAAGCCCCGTCAGGAAAAGGACGGTGCCCAGGCCATACAAGGCAATGATGGCGATATGGAGGAATTCAAACAAGCCCATCGAGCAGCTCCGGGATGTTGGCGTACAATGGTTGGGGCAACGATTCTTTAAGGATTTCCTCGGCCGCGTCAAGGTTGTGCATTCTGATGGCCTCCAGAAGGCCGGAGTTCACCAGCGACCGGAAAACCGCCGTATTGGCTTTGGTCTCCAGGCCCAGCGAAAGCATGAGCGCGCGGACTTTGCCCATCAGGGAGAGCAGGACGGCGTATTCATCACCGAAGTTCTCCTGTAATTCTCTTCGGATGCGCTTCGCCATGGCAGGACTTTGGCCTGCTGTGGAAATGGCAACCGTGAGATCCCCGCGTTTCACCGTGGCGGGTACGATAAAGCTGCACTTCTCGGGCTGGTCCACGATATTGCACAAGATGCCGCGCTCGGCGCACAGGGTGCTGATGCGCCAGTTGACCTCTTCACTGGAGGTGCAGGCGATGACCAGGAACTTGCCGTCCAGATCAAGGTCTCGGAATTCGCGGCCCTCGAAGGTCACGTTGTCCAGGGCGAGTACGCCGTCCATCTCCGGATCGGCGGGGCGGGTGTCGATGATGGTCACGGAACCGGCTCCTGCATCCACCAGGGACTGGATCTTCCGTTTGCCGACCTCTCCTGCGCCGACCACGAGGCAATGCTTGTTTTCCAGATTCACGAAGATGGGGTAGTAACGCATGTCCACTGATAACCAATGGTCGGTCGCATGTAAAATAGGAATTGCCCGGTTCTTGCAATAACCTGCCGGGTTACGATAGTATTTTGACGCTCATACCAGCAAACCGCATGAAACATTACCTTGTCATACAACTCGCTCGATTCGGCGACCTCATCCAGACCAAGCGTCTGTTGGCGACCCTTTGCGCCCGAGAGGACGCAGAGGTGCACCTCTGCGTGGACCATTCCCTGGCTCCGTTGGCCCGGCTGGTCTATCCGCAGATCACGGTCCATTCCGTCATCGCCCACGGCACGGGGCTCAGCCGTGAGGAGGCTGTTCGGGCCATGCTGGTGAAAAATCGCGACACCTTCTCCCGTTTGGCGGCGGTTGATTTTGAGCGCGTGTATAACATCAATTTTTCACCGCTCAATTTTCGTCTTGCCGCACTGTTCGATCCAGACAGGGTAGAAGGATTCGCCTGGCGCAACGGGCAGGAAATCACCGGGTTGTGGCCGTCCATGGCCATGCGCTGGGCGCGGCATCGCCGTCTGGGCATCAACCTGGTGGATTTCTGGGCGGGATATTGCCCGGACGCTGTGGCCCCGGAGACGGTCAACCCGGCTCCGGTCCCCAAAGGCGGCGGTATCGGCGTAGTACTGGCGGGGCGGGAGTCACGCCGTTCCCTGCCGGTGACGACATTGGCGCGTATTACCGCGACATTGGCCATGAGCAACAAAACCGAGCGAATTCATCTGCTCGGTGGAAAATCGGAGCAGGCGGCGGGACTGTCACTGATCAAGGAACTTCCAGCACGGCTGCAGTCAAAAACGGTCAATCTGGCTGGAAAGACAGACTGGGCCTCACTGACGGAGGTAGTGGAGTCACTGGACATGTTGATCACTCCGGACACCGGAACCATGCACCTGGCAGCTCACCTTGGCACGCCTGTCGCAGCCTTTTTTCTTTCATCCGCATGGTGTTTCGAGACCGGACCTTACGGTCAGGGACATTGGGTGTACCAGGCCGTTAGTAATTGTCTGCCCTGTCTTGAAACCCAGCCGTGCCCCCATGATGTGGCCTGTCTTGGTTGCTTCAATTCACCAGAGTTTCTTCGTTTCATTACTACCGAAAAGCCAGAACACGCTCCCGACGGGCTGATCGCGTTTACCTCGGAATTCGACGCCCTTGGCCAGATTTACACTCCGATGGCGGGAGAAGATACCGACGCCGCCGACCGCGCCGTGTTCCGCAATTTCCTGCTTGAGTACCTGACCGGGACAGGGGAGGGCGACCCGGGAGGTAAGGCCGACATGGCAGGACGCTTCTTTCATCCACGGGATTGGACCACCCGGACGAGGCCCGGGGCAACTATAGGAATTTGACATGCAGCACCTTCGTATTCTCGTCATCCTGCCGCTCTATGGCGGCTCTTTGCCCATAGGTCGCTACGTGGCGTCAGCCCTCCGGGAAGAGGGGCACCTGGCGGAAGTCTTTGAAGCACCGGAATTTCACTCGGCCTACGAGTCCCTTAAGGATCTTCGGGTGACCACAGACAGACTGGAATACCTGCAAAATTCCTTTCTCAACATGATCAGCCAGGCGGTACTGGCCAAGGTCGAGACCTTTGAGCCGGACCTTGTCATCTCCATGGCCCAGGCTCCCCTCAACCAGCAGGCGCTCAAACGGTTGCGCAGGGACGGCGTGGCAACTGCCATGTGGTTTGTGGAGGACTTCCGACTCTTTACCTATTGGAAGGCCTTCGCGCCTCTCTACGATGTTTTTGCCGTTATTCAAAAGCAACCCTTTTTCAATGAGTTGGAGGCCATCGGTCAACCCAATGCGCTTTACCTCCCCCTGGCCGCCCAACCGGATTTCCACAAGCCTCTAGAGCTTTCGTCGGTTGAAAAACGCAAGTTCGGCTCGGCGGTTTCATTCATGGGCGCAGGCTATCCGAATCGGCGTCTCGCCTTCCGTGAGTTGATCAATCACGACCTCAAGATATGGGGAACGGAATGGGAAGGCGACCACGTCCTCAAGCCATTTATCCAGATGAGCGGAGCAAGGGTATCCCCTGAGGATTGCGTGAAGATTTTCAACGCCACCCGCATCAATCTCAATCTGCACTCCAGTGTACAGGCTGAAGAACTGGTCACTTTTGGTGATTTCATCAATCCGCGTACCTTTGAACTGGCCGCCTGCGGCGCATTCCAGTTGGTGGACAAGCGTAGCCTCATGCCCGATGCGTTCAGGGATGATGAGCTGGCTACCTTTTCTTCCATGGATGAACTGAAGGAAATGATAGGATATTTTCTTGCCCATCCGGATGAGGCCGAAGCCATTGCCGTGCGTTCGAGAGCACGGGTGCTGGCCGACCACACCTATGCGGCGCGAATGAGGACCCTGTTGGAGTTCACCGCTGAATGTCTGGAAGGGTGGCCCAAACCCAAACGGGAAACAGGTGCCCTTGCACAATTGCCCCCCGAGCTGGCCGCCGATATTGGTCTGTTGCTAGGCAGGTTGGGGCTGCCGGATGACGTCTCCTTTCCTGATCTTGTCTGGGCCGTTAGGCAACAGCAGGGGAAATTATCCGACCTGGATACTGCCATTCTTTTCCTGGATGAATGGCAAAAATTATATTTCAAACGCGCCTGACCAACTTAAAGCATTGCATGAAGAAAGCCCTCTTTTCTGTTGTCAGAAAAGAGGGCTTTCTCTATTATTACAAATATTAACGACGTCTCTTGAATTGACGTAGCCATGCCGTTAGCCGAGGTTCTTCGCCCTGCTCCTTGGCGTGGTAGAACACCCGGCCTTTGAGCTCGCTCGGCAGGTATTCCTGATCGGCCCAGGCCTTGGGAAAGTTGTGGGGATAGAGGTAGCCTCGACCGTAGCCCCATTCCCGTTGAAGCGCCGAGGTAGCGTTGCGCAGATGCAGCGGCACGGGTTTGGGGCCATTTTCCCGAACTTCTTTTTGGGCGGTGCGGTATGCCGCATAGGTGGAATTGGATTTCGGTGCAAGCGCCAAGTACACGGTGGTTTCGGCCATGGGGATCACGCCTTCGGGCAGGCCAACGGTTTCAACGGCCTGATGGCAGGCGTTAGCCATTCCCAATGCCTGGGGATCAGCGAGTCCGATGTCTTCCGAGGCGGAGATGATCAGCCGACGAGTGACGAAACGCGGGTCCTCGCCGCTCTCCAACAGGCAGGCAAGGTAGTAGAGCGCGGCGTCAGGATCACTGCCGCGAATGGACTTGATCAGGGCCGAGGCCAGTTCGTAATGAGAATCCGCGTCCCGATCTCCTCGGACAACGATTTCCGGCAGGGAGTCGCGCAGTTGCTCCGGGGCACGTTTGTCTCTGGGCAACTCTGCAGTGTACTCAAGTAAATTCAACAAGGTACGGGCATCTCCACCACCCATGGCCGCCAGCAGCTTGTAGCTGTCTTCTTCCAGTTCGATCCCGAGCTCCTTGGCTCCCCGGTGTGCGACCTCCAGCAATTCCTCCCGGCTCAGGGTCCGCAACCGGAGCACGTGGAGCCGGGAAAGGAGCTGGCGGGTGACGGAAAAGGAGGGGTTCTCCGTGGTGGTAGCCAGGAGCGTAATCTCACCTGTCTCCAGAATGGGAAGGAAGAAATCCTGCTGCGCCTTGGAAAAGCGGTGCAGCTCGTCCAGAATGAGAATATCATGTCCGGGCAGGCGCTTGCGAAGCGCGGTTAGACCTGCCTCGGGAGCGCTTACACGCAGAAACTTCTTTCCGGTCAGATTGGCCAGGAGCAGGGCAAGGGTAGACTTGCCACAGCCGGGCGGGCCGAACAGCAACAGGCTCGGCAGGCGCTTGGAGCGGGTAAATGCCTCTATTCGATTGCGAATATGCCCCTGTCCGACAAAGTCATCAAGAGATTCCGGCCTAATGCGGTCAGCCAGGGGTTTGGTTTCTTCTATTTCCAGCTTCATTTCATTTCCTGTCCGGCAAAAAAGGCAAGGCTCAGGCAATAGGCGGCAGCCGTCTCCCAACGGAGAGTGGAGTTGCCCAGGGTCACTGGCTTGAATCCGGCGTCCATGAGTTGCATGGCCTCGCTTTCATCCATGCCACCCTCGGGACCGATGACCACCAGGCTCCGTCCATCGGCCAAGTCCAGCGGTTTCAGAGGGATGGTAGCCGCTTCCGTTTCCCAGGCCAAGTAGCAGTGATCAAAACTGGCGGAAAATTCGATAAGACCGATTATACCGTCGGGGAGAACGGAAACAGAAGGGAGATACGGATTGCCGCATTGCTTGGCGGCCTGGATGCATTTCTCCCGCCATGTTTCCTTGGGTTCCGATGGCAACCGCCCCTGGCTGCGGACTCCTTCCCAGAAGACCACGCCTTCGGCTTGAAGTTCCACAATTTTTTCAAAGAGATAGTTTCTTCTTTTGGACTTTCCCCAACCAATGGCCAAGGTGAGGTTGCTTCCGGACACGGGAGCGTCTTCCAGGCTGATTGTTTCCAGGGAAGCCTGCTTTTTCCCGGCCTTGAGGACACGGAAGAGCCCCGAGTTGCCCTGTCCGTCGAACAGGCGCACGGTCTGGTCCGCCTGCGTGCGCAGAACAGTCAGCATGTGCCGGGCTTCGTCACCTTGAAGCGACACCACATCGCCGGGAGCGGAAGGCCATTGATCCGGAGGAAGAAAAAAGGAATTGAGCCGCGCCATGGAGTCTTCCAAAAAAAAGGGCCGGGAGCGAACTCCCGGCCCGGTGTGTTAGAGTTCGTTTTCGATCAAGCTATCGTAGGTCTCCCGCTTTCGGGCCACGATGACGGTATCACCGTCGACGAGGAGTTCACAAGCGCGCGGCCTGGAATTGTAATTGGAGGCCATAGTGAAACCGTAGGCACCGGCGGAGTAGACCACCAGCCGTTCTCCGGCCTCTACCTCGGGCAGCTTGCGGTCGCGTGCCAGGAAATCGCCCGACTCGCAGATGGGCCCGACAACGTCGTACTCCTTGGCGGCACGGCCCTGTTGCTCCACTTCGCCTATACGGTGGAAGGAACCATAGAGGCTCGGGCGAACCAGGTCGTTCATGCCTGCATCCACAATGAGGAAGTTCTTGGTGGGGTTGGACTTGGTGTAGACTACCTCGGTAATCATAACCCCGGAGTTGCCAGCGATGACGCGGCCGGGCTCCAGGATGACCTTGAGCGGCAGGGCGGACAGTTTCTCGGCCAAAGCCTTGCCGAATTCGGTCGGGTGGGGCGGCTCTTCCTCATCGTAAGGAATGCCGAGGCCGCCACCCAGGTCGAGGTATTTGACGTTTACGCCCATCTCGGTGATTTTCGAATGAAAGTTGAGAAGCTTATCAAGAGCTTCCAGGAACGGATCAATGGAGGTGAGCTGGGAGCCGATGTGGCAGTCCATGCCCACAGGTTCGATGTTTTCCAGCTCCAGGGCCAGCTTGTACGCCTCCAGAGAATGCTCGATGTCCAGACCGAACTTGTTCTTCTTCATGCCCGTGGAGATGTACGGATGGGTCTGGGGATCCACATCGGGGTTGATGCGGATGGAGATGCAGGCGGTCTTGCCCATGTCTCCGGCGACCTCGTTGATCTTGACCAGTTCAGCCATGGATTCCACATTGAACATGAGGATGCCGGCGGTCAGGGCCTCGCGGATTTCGCTGTCGCGCTTGCCTACGCCGGAATACACGATCTTGGCCGGGTCAATGCCGGCCTTGAGCGCCCGGAAGAGTTCGCCACCCGAGACAACGTCCATGCCCGCGCCCATCTCGCCGAGCATTTTAAGCACGGAGAGGTTTGAGTTGGCCTTGACCGAATAACAGGTCAGGTGGTCCAGACCGTCGAATGCGGAATCGAAGGCCTCGAAGTGACGCCGAAAGGTAGCGGCGGAGTAAATGTACAGAGGGGTTCCGTAGTCCTCGGCAAGGCTGGTGACGCTGACTTCTTCGGCAAAAAGCTTGCCGTCGCGGTATTCAAAATGATGCATGGTATCTCCTTAAAATATATGTCGGCGGAAATTTGATTGAATCCTTAGAAGCATGGACCGTTCGTCTTGTCCAATTCATTCCGTATATCGATCCTCTCAGGGATCGGCAACGAAGACGTCAGTATACACGAGCGGAGCGGTAGGAAGTTCGCTTTTGCCCGCGACGCGGAAGCGGTAGGGGACGCCCGGTTCGAGGGTGCAAAGGCTCAGGTCCAGGAAATTGCCCTTCAAGCTGAACTCCTGCTGGTCGCGAGTGATGTGCACGGCCTCACGCGGAACAAAGGGACAGCCGGGGCAACCGCCACCTTCGCCGCCAACCCGCTCAAGCTGGATGCTGACGCGATACAGCCGGTTAACCGCGCCGCGTACGCCCACTTGTAGCGTAAGGCATTGATCCTTGCGTTGGGCGGCGATGACCTCCAGTTCGAACGCATCATCGCTCTCCCTGGCTGCGGGCCACTCCTTCTTGCCCAGGGCGCAACCGGAGACAAGCAGCAGGGCGAGCAGGGAAAAAACGAAATAACGTATGCGCATGGGCTATCCCTTGATCATTTCTTTCCACTGGTTGAGGAGCATCAACGCCTGGATGGGCGTCATGCCGTCCACGTCAAGTTCGGTGAGCTGGGTGATGATCGGGTGTTCAGTAAGCTCTCCCCGGATCTCAATGGGCGGCGCGCCAAAGCCGGGCAGCAGAGTCTGCGATGCCCGCTCCACGGCTCCTTCCGAGCGGCTATCCTGCGATTTTTCCTCCAGCTTCGCAAGGATTTCCCGTGCGCGCTCAACCACCGGACGGGGTACGCCCGCCAATTTGGCGACCTCTATGCCGTAGCTGCGGTCCGCCGGTCCCGGCACAAGCTTGCGTAAAAAGACGATATCTCCCTTCCACTCCTTGACCGCGATATTCAGGTTCCTGAGCCCGTCGATCTTGCCTTCCAGGCTGGTCAGTTCGTGATAATGGGTGGCGAACAGAGTACGGATGCTGCCCCGGGCGCGGGTTGAGAGCTCTTCGACAAC
Organism: Pseudodesulfovibrio cashew; assembly: GCF_009762795.1. NCBI lineage: Bacteria > Pseudomonadati > Thermodesulfobacteriota > Desulfovibrionia > Desulfovibrionales > Desulfovibrionaceae > Pseudodesulfovibrio > Pseudodesulfovibrio cashew. Next base: position 3,075,228 of record NZ_CP046400.1, read on the forward strand.
CGCCCAGGCCAGGGAAAGACCGTCGTAGGTGGAGGTGCCGCGCCCGATCTCGTCCAGAATCACCAGGCTTCTCTTGGAGGCCTGACGCAGGATGCGGGCGGTCTCGTTCATCTCAACCATGAAGGTGGAATGCCCTTTGGCCAGGTTGTCCGATGCGCCAACGCGGGAAAAAACGCGGTCTGTCAGGCCGAGCCGGGCGCGTCGTGCCGGTACGAAAGAACCGATCTGGGACATGATGGTCAGGATGGCCACCTGGCGCAGCACCGTGGACTTACCTGCCATGTTGGGGCCTGTGATGAGCAGAATGCGGCGGGTTTCATCCATCCTGAGATCGCCGGGGATGTAATTGGACGCGCCCATGGCTTCTTCAACCACCGGGTGGCGTCCCGCCTCGATCTCGATCTCCATACCTTCGTGCAGTTCCGGGCGACACCATTCGTTGATGCGAGCGGCCTCTGCCAATCCTTGCCAATAGTCCAGAGACGCGACGGCGTCGGCCATGAACAGGAATCGGCTCCGCGCGGCGGCTAGCCTTTCGCGCAGGGCCTGGAACAAGGCGTATTCCATGGACTTGCGCTCCTCCGAGGCAGATAGGATGCGATCTTCCAGCTCCTTGAGTTCAGGAGTGATGTACCGCTCACTGTTGACCAGGGTCTGGCGCCTGACGAAATGGTCCGGAACCTGGCCTTTGAACGCCTTGGACACTTCGAAATAATAGCCGAACACCTTATTGAAGCCGAGCTTGAGTTTGGGTATGGCGTGAGCCGCCAGTTCCTTTTCATGCAGCGTCTTGAGCCGGTCCTCACCGTGTTCGTTGAGCTCGATAAGTTCGTCCAGCCGGGCATCGTAGCCCTTGCGGAACAAACCGCCGTCGGTGATGACCGGGGGAGGGGAGTCTACCAGGGCTGATTCGAGCAGGGCGGCCAGGTCCTCCATGTCATCCCAGTGCCTGAGAAGTTTCTCCAGTCCGGGAGCGGCCTCTAGTTCCTCGCCCACCAGCAGGAGGCGAAGACGGGGGAGCATGCGCAGGCTCTGGCGCAGGGCGATGAAATCCTTGGGCGTGGCTCTGCCCAGGAAAACGCGGGTGGACAACCGCTCCAGGTCGTAGACCGAATCCAGCGCCCCGCGCAGGTCACCGCGCAGCCGGTCCCGCTCAAAGAGCAGGGCGATACAGGCCTGGGATTGTTCAATTCGGGAAAGATCTTTCCATGGACGACGCAGGCGCTCTTCCAGCAGTCGGCCTCCCATGGGTGTCATGGTCCGATCCAGGACGTGCCACAGGGTGCCCTTGCCGGTTTTGCCATTGAGCGTTCTGAATATCTCCAGATTCCTCTCGGTCACTTCGTCCAGGAGCAGGGACTTGCCCAGATTGAGCGGCTTGAACTCGCCCAGGTGCCCAAGCTCACTCTTTTGGGTGTGCTCCAGATAGGTGAGCAGCGCACCGCAGGCGCGAACCAGCTCGGGCTTGTCCGAAAGGTCGAGCGGCTTCAGGTCCGCCGTTCCCTGCAATTCGCTGATCTTGTTCGAGGATGAGGCCAAGTCGAAATAGGCCCCGGCCGCGACAGGCGTGACCTGGCTTGAAAGCTCATTGTATTGGGTGGGCACCTGCCATCCCTGGGGTAGTAGCAGTTCGCTCGGATTGAGCTTGACCAGCCACTGCCAGAGTTCAGGTTCCTTGCGACTGTAGAGGCCGGACCATTGTCCAGTGGAGAAATCAATCCAGGCGATGCCGCCAACGGCCTTGTCTCCATTCCAAAAATATGCCGCCAGATAATTGTTTTCCTTGGACTTGAGGTTGGAGTCCTCAACCACGGTCCCCGGCGTCAAGACGCGGGTCACGTCGCGTTTGACCAGCCCTTTGGCCTCACGCGGGTCCTCGATCTGGTCGCAGATGGCGATCTTATAGCCTTTCTCCAGCAACTGGCTCAGGTACGGTTCCACCGCGTGGTGAGGCACGCCGCACATGGGGATGGGGTTTTCGTCGTTGGGATTGCGACTTGTCAAAGCGATCTGCACCGCTCTGGCCACGGTTTCAGCATCCTCGAAAAAAAGCTCGTAAAAATCGCCCATACGGAAGAACAGCAGGCAGCCCGGGTTCTCGTCCTTGAACCTCAGGTACTGCTCGAGCATGGGAGTCAGTTTTTTCTTAGCCACGTGATCCGGAAGATAAGTTTATTATTGGGAAAATTCGGTTCGGAAAGCGATAGAATGCCAACTGCGGCAACGCGGGCAGTTGAAGAAGAGCTGATCGCGCTTTAAGCCGCAACGGCGGCAGTAGAAACGGCGTACCTTACGCGCATGGCCCATAAAAAAGGCGAGCTGCTCCTCGAAAAAGGGCGTCATTGTCTGGTTTTCCTTGGAAAGATCAAACAATTCCAGACGGGCCAGCCAGAAGCCGGGCTCCATGACCAGCGCCTTCTCCAGCCATTCCTTGGCTGCTTCCACGTCTTCAACCCGCAGGAGAAAAACTGCACCATAATACAGGAGAAGGACATCCGGTTCCTGGGTTTCGAGAACGGGGAGTACCGTTTTGGCAACGTCCGCATCGGAACAGGCATTGGCCCAAGGACCAATCTCACCTTCCGAGTGCTCCCGTGCTGCCTTGATCATGGCCTGAACCAATCCTTCGAGAAGTACGAAACGGAGCCCCGGTTCAACTCGGTTCAAAGCGTCCTTGAGAATGTCAGCCACCTTGCGGAGACTTCCGGCCTGATAGGCGTGCACGATTTGTTCAAGCCACGCTTCAATTGCTCCGGGATAGGCCCGGATGGCATGCCTCAGCGCTCGGTAGCCCTGAGAATCCCTGCCTTCGTTGAAGTGATCTGTGGCCAGTCGTACCAGGCTATTGGCCTGGGGGAGAGGGAGTCCCAACTGTCCGTAGGAGTCCGCCGCCTTTTCAAAGGCCCCTCGTTCGGCCGCCAAGCGGGCCATTTCATGATGAATCGCGGTCGGATCCTGGCCGAAGGAGCGAGCGTCCTCAAAGGCTTTTTCCGCCCGGTCGAGAAAGCCTCCCCGCCGAAAATCGCGTCCCAATTCAAACAAGGCACGGGCCTTGAACTGACGATCAAGGCCCGGCCTGACAATAAGGCTGTTTCTGATTTGAATGGCCCGTTCGATCTCCCCCTGGGATCGGTACAGATTGCCCAAAGCAAGATAGATTTCAACCGCTTCAGGGTCGTTCTTGACGACCTGGCTCAGCTCCTCAATGGCCGCACGGGTATCTTGAACCGGGAGGGTTTCACCGCCTCCCGCATCCCGTGCCGCCTTGAGGTTCTTCTTGAACCCGACGGACTTCTTGCGGCTGAACAGTTTCCAGGCCATCAGCCGTCCTATTGCTCCTCTTCTTCCTTCTTTTCTTCGGCGGCACCGTAGGGTTGGTCTTCGCCGATGGGCATGTTACGCAAGGAATTGAGCTCCTGCTCCAGGCTGGCCATGCGGGTCTTGCATTCCTTGAGCTTGGCTCCGCCGCGGACCTTGTCCACTGCGAAGTAGATCATGGTCAGCAGGGAACCGGCCACGAATGCCGCCAGAATGAGCACACCGAAGGGCAGGGGAATGGAGTGCAGGGTCATGGCGTAGGGGATTTCCAGCTTTAACTGCAGGGCCTGCAACAGGACATCATTGTTCTGAGAGAAGAACAGGATGGAAAAAACGAAAAGAAACAGTAAAAACAGAACCTTGATAAAACGCATTAAGCACACTCCTTAAGATGGTGTCTCGTCGAACAGCGGCTTCAGCCGGCTGTAGGTCGACTGCAGATGTTCCGGTATGACGGACGTCTCCCCGAACACGGCCATGAACGAGGCGTCTCCGTTCCACCTCGGGACGATCTGGAAATGCATGTGCTGGGCGATGCCGGCCCCCGCCGCCTCGCCAAGATTAAGCCCCATGTTGATCCCCTGCGGATGGAAAGCCTTTTCCAATACTGTCGTACACCGTCTCAACCATAACATGCAATCCATGGATTCCGCTTCCGTCAGTTCCGTCAGGCAGCTGACATGTCGATACGGCGTCACCATGAGATGCCCATTGTTGTAAGGGAATTTGTTCATGATGACAAAACAGTGTTCACCCCGGGCCAGTATACAGCGTTCCTCATCCTCCGAGGTGTCCTCGGGAATGCAGAAAACGCACTCATCCGGCTTGGGGCCGAGTATGTAATCAAGACGCCACGGCGCCCATAAAACATCCATTATTTCTTCCGGTCGAAATATTTCTTTACCAATGAGCAGGCATGCCGGGCATCGTCAGCCCAGACCACTCCTTCCACTCCGGCCATGGAGCCGATGGCGATGACTTCCTTGCCGGACTTCTTGGCCAGGGCGACCTCGGACAAGGTTCCGTATCCTCCGCCGACCGCAACGACGATATCTCCGTTGGCCACAACCAGCATGTTGCGCATCTGGCCGAGGCCGGTGGCCACGGCGGTCTGCACGTAAGGGTTGGCTTGGGCACGATCCAGAAAGGGGAGGATACCGATAGTATGTCCTCCGGCCTCTTTGGCACCGCGGCACACGGCCTCCATCACGCCACCGAGCCCGCCGCACACTACGGTATATCCGGCTCCGGCCAGGAGTGACCCGAGTTCCATCGCCTCTTTGTACAGAGCGCGACCCGTTTCACCGGCATCACACTTGCCGGCTCCGATGACGGATACATTCGGCTGACTCATTCCCGCCTCCTTGGACACGGCCAACAACAGCTTGGATTTTCTACACTGCTTGCGGGTTCAGGGCAAGTCTCAAACAATCATGGCCGACCGATAACTTCGTCGCCGTCCCCCAAATCCCTATACAACTGCCTGGCGAGCGTGAGCTGCGCCTCCCTGGTTTCGGCCTTGCCGTCAATCTTGGCGGCCATGAGTTTATCAAGGATAATGGTATACACCGGACCGGGCTTGATGCCGAGTTCCCTGAGGTCATTGCCTCCGACCTCAATTTCAAGATAACGCAATCGTGCGAGATATTGGGAGATGTTTTTCTTAATGTGTTCCTTTCGGCTTCGAGCCATGAGGAAAATGATCCCTTCGACCGGCATGGGGTGGAGTATGGCGTATAATCGGCTCAAGCGAGACCGCCCCTCGCGCCAACCCATAAGCTTCATCAAGGCATCGGCGATCATGTCGCGTAGTTGGAAAAATTCGCGCTCCTCCCGGGCGGTGAAGTGAAGCCGCCCTGTGACCTGCGAGAGTTGGTCGCGCTTGATTCCCATGGTCAACCCCAGCATGTACACCTTCCACGGTACCGCCTTGGGTTCCAGGTAGAGCAACTTGTACCAGTTGTGGACCTTGACCAGCTCGATGAGCACCTGCACCCGATCTCTATTCAGTTCCAGCAGGGGATGAATGGCCTCCATGATGCCGAGCTCCTGCATTCGATTGAGGCAGGCCAGCGGGTCCTCCTCATTCATGATCCATTGCAATTCGTGCATGACGCGGGTGCCGGAGAGCTTGCTGAAGAGTTCCAGACTGAGAGCGTTCTTGACGAGCCGCATTGTCTGGCCACCTATCTGGAAGCCGAAACGACGCTCGAAACGAATGGCTCGCAAAATCCGTGTGGGGTCCTCCACAAAGCTCAGGGAGTGAAGCACGCGGATGGTTCTGTTGCGGATATCCCGCTCGGCCCCGAAAAAGTCCACCAACTGACCGAAGCGGCCGGGGTTCAGCCTAAGCGCCAGGGCGTTGATGGTGAAGTCCCGGCGGTAGAGATCCATTTTGATGGAGGACAGCTCCACCGTGGGAAGGGCGGCGGGGTATTCGTAATATTCCAGCCTTGCGGTGGCCACGTCCACGCGACGTTCATCGTCCAGAATGACAACGGCGGTCTTGAACTTGTTGTGTGCCTTGACCCGTCCGCCGAGCCGCTTTGCCAGCTCCTTGGCAAAAGCGATACCGTCGCCCTCCACCACCAGGTCAAGGTCGAGGTTGGGCCGCCCCAGCAGGATGTCGCGCACAAAGCCGCCTACGGCATATACCTCCCAACCCAATTCGCTACCGAGATCACCCGCCGCCTTAAGCAGATCGAGCATGTCCTGAGGCAGTCGATTGGTGACCATGGAGGAAATGTTGCGCTCCCGGCGCCTGTCCGGGAGGAGCGAATCGGGGATTCTGGCGGGTTCTTCAATGAGCATGTTCAGGAGATCCGTGCGGGTAATCACTCCGGTGATCTCGCCGTTGTCGACGACCGGCAGCATGCGCTGGCGGTTACCCAGGATGATCTCCATCACCCGGTATAGGTCGGTCTTCTCCTCCACCGAGTCGAACGAACGGCTCATGTATTCGCTGACGCCCATGGCTCCCAGTCCGTGGGAGACGGCCTTCTCCGCAGTGACCTGTCCCATGAGTCCGACACAATGCAGGGTGCCTCGCTCCACGACAGGCACGTCCTTCAGCCCATAACGGGTCATGAGCTCCACGGCATCGGCCAGCGTCTTGTCGTCCTCCATGACCACAGGCGGCCGGGACATGAGGGTGTCGACCACTATCTGCGGATTGATTTCGGAGTAGAGCAGGGCGAACAGGTCGTCGCGCACCTCGGCCAGGGTCTTGTCCTTAACCGTGGCAGACGCTGCCACGCCATGGCCTCCCCCGCCCATGGACGAGCAAATGCGTCCGACATTGACGTCCGGGTTCTTGGATCGGGCCACCACGTGTATGCGGTCGCCCATGCGTCCCAGGGCAAACGCCACCTTGATGTCTTCCATGTCCATGAGCTTGTGAACGAGGAGGGCGAAATCGGGAACGAAGCTGTCCGTGGACAACTCGGTGATCACGATATCCACGCCGTGTATGTCGTAATTGCTGGCATTTTGCAGCAGTTCGCCGAGATAGGTGATCTGCTGGGCCGACATGTCGTGGGACAGGAGATCCTTGATGACCTCGATGTCCATGCCCTGGCTCTTGAGCCAGCCCGCCACTTCAAAGTCCTTGGGAGTGGTCGTGTTGAAACCGAAGGAACCGGTGTCCTCATAAATACCCAGGCCGAGAAGGGTGGCTTCCTCGCCAGTCAGGGCGAGCCCCTCGCTACGGACCATGTCGGTAACGATGGTCGTTGTGGACCCCCAATCCTTGACCACGCTCTTTTCGGCATCCAGGTCGTCGTCCGTATCGGGATGGTGGTCATAGAGATGGACTTTCAACCCCGGATTGTTGAGGACACCCTGCACGTGGGGGATGCGGGAACGCTGCCTGGTGTCGCAGACGACCAGCAACTCCACGCGGTCCGGGTCAATGTCCTTGAACGCCTTGAAATTGAAGAGATATGTCGTGCTCTGGACAAAGAAGTTGCGCAGACTCTTTTCCTGGCTCCCGGGAAAGATCAGCGTAGCTCCTGGATAGAGTTTGCTCGCGGCAACCATGGAGGCCAGGGCGTCGAAATCCGCGTTGGCGTGAGCGGTGATGACCGTTTTGGCGATGAGTTTTTTCTGGGGCTTCTTGACAGACATGCTAGTAGGGTTACTCCGCCCGCATTCCCGAACGGGGATGATATTCCTGGTGGATGGCTTTCAGTCTTCCGGCCTGGATATGGGTGTAGATTTCGGTCGCGGTAATGTCCGCGTGCCCGAGCAATAATTGAACAGTCCGCAGGTCCGCGCCCCCTTCCAGTAGGTGGGTGGCGAAGGAGTGGCGGAAGGTATGTGGTGAGATGGCTCGCTTCACACCGGCCATCTCGGCGTATCTTTTGACCAGCTTCCAAACGCCCTGGCGAGTCAGCCCCTTGCCGGAACGATTGAGAAAGAGGAAATCCGCCGCCGGTTTGAACGCGGGGCGAGTCTGATCAATGTATTGGGTGAGTATATCCTGAGCCATGTGGTGGATGGGTACCAGCCTTTCCTTGGCCCCTTTGCCGAACACTCGCAGGATCCCCACCTGGGGGTCATAATCCAATACTTTAAGGCCGATCAGTTCCGAAACACGCAAACCCGCAGCATACAGCAACTCCAGCATGGCCCTGTCGCGCATGCCAAGACGTGTCGAGACGTCAGGCAGGCCTAGGATGCGGGCGACTTCGTCGCGGGAAAGGAATTCCGGAAGCTTTTTAGGGAGCTTGGGATTTTCCAACAACAAGCCGGGGTCTTCCTTGTACCACCTTTCGTCCAGGGCAAAACGGAAAAAGCCCCGGAGGGAAGAGAGGTGGCGGGCCAGAGAGCGGCTTTTCAATCCCTTGGCGCGAAGGTGGGTCAGGTGAAGGAACAGGGTCTTGTCGTCGAGCCGTTCCAGCCGGATGGAAAGGTTGTCCAGAAAGCGGAGGAGGGAAGTCAAGTCCTGCGCATAGCTGGACAGGCTGTTCTCGGACAACCCCTTTTCTATGAGAATATGCTCCAGATACTTGTCCACCCAGCGGTGTGTCGGCAGGGCGGCCGTATCTGTATTCCCCTTCTTGCTCATGATCACGCCATCATCGGGTTAATAAATTGATATGCAAAACGAATTAGACAAGACTGACGTACCCGTGCTCAGCTTATCCCAATTCGCCAGGGACCATACGATTGCTACCAAGCCGGAGCCCAAAGAGCAATGGTTCCATTGACAGGCGTACGCACCCCATTTATGAAAGTTGCTTCCAAGTCAATTGAAGGAGAGACTGTACATGTCAGAATTTCAGCTTGCCGATCGTCTTTCGACGCTTCCCCCCTATCTTTTTGCGGCCATCGACAAGGCCAAGGCGGAAGTCGCCGCACAGGGCATTGATATTATCAGCCTGGGCATCGGCGACCCCGACCTTCCCACCCCGGATTTCATCATTGAAGCGCTCTACGCAGGCGCTAAGAAACCCGTAAACCATCAATATCCTTCCTATGTGGGCATGCCCGCATACCGTCAGGCCGTGGCCGACTGGTACAAGGAACGGTTCGGCGTCGAGCTGGACGCGAATCGGGAGGTGGTCAGCCTGATCGGTTCCAAGGAAGGCATTGCGCACTTCCCGCTGGCCTACATCAACCCCGGTGACCTGGCCCTGGTGGCCACACCCAACTATCCGGTCTACGGTATTGCCACCAACTTCGCCGGCGGCGAAGTGGAATATCTGCCGCTGCTGGAAGAAAACGATTTCCTGGTCGATCTGGATGCCATCAGCAACGACACCTGGGCCAAGGCCAAGATGATCTTCGTCTGCTACCCGAACAACCCGACAGCAGCGACGGCCACCAAGGAATTCTACGAAAAGCTCATTGAAAAGGCCAAGGAATTCAACGTGATCGTTGTCTCTGACGCCGCTTACACTGAAATCTACTACGACCCGACCAACAAGCCTATGTCCATCCTCGAGTGCGAAGGCGCCAAGGATGTCTGCATCGAGTTCCACTCGCTGTCCAAAACCTACAACATGACCGGTTGGCGCGTTGGTATGGCCGTGGGCAACGCAAGCCTCGTGGCAGGACTCGGCAAGATCAAGGAAAACGTGGACTCCGGCATTTTCCAGGCCGTCCAGGAAGCTGGCGTCGCTGCGTTGCAGAAGGGCGAGCCCTATGCCGAAAAATTCCGCGCCATCTACAAGGAACGTCGCGACGTGGTTTCCGCCGCGCTGACCAAGGCCGGCATCAAGCATCGTGTTCCCGACGCATCCTTTTACGTCTGGTGCAACACCCCGGCAGGGTTCACATCCTCCGAGTTCGTCACCAACGTTCTCAAGCAGACCGGCGTGGTGCTGACTCCCGGCCAAGGTTTCGGAACACCCGGAGAAGGGTACTTCCGCATCTCTCTGACCGTTCACAATGATCGACTCGAGGAGGCGGTATCCAGAATATCGAAACTGTAAACTGCTACGTCAGCCTCGGTTCCAACCAGGGTGACCCTGAGGAAAACCTGAACTACGCGCTGACCTTGCTGGAGACATACGGAGACGAAATCTCCTTGAAGGCCTTTTCAAGCACCTACCTGACTGAACCACAGGGCGAGATCAAAGATCAGCCCTGGTTCACCAACCAGGTGGTCAAGCTTGAAATTGACGCTGAGATATGGGCTCCTGCAGGCTTTCTGTCCACATGCACCGCCATCGAGGCCCAGATGGGCCGTGAACGACAGGTGCCGGGTGGCCCAAGGCCGTTGGATATGGACATCATCTCCTGGGGAGACCTGGTGATGGAGAGCGACTTCCTGACGCTTCCGCATCCGCGGGCAAAGGAAAGGGCGTTTGTGCTCGTGCCGCTCAAGGAAATCGAGCCCGATTTCGTCTTCCCGGACGGGACGACAGTCGACCAAGCTCTTGCAGCCATCGACTACCGTATGGAAGGCAACAAGATCTGGCAGGATTCATAACACAGCGGAGCGCTTCATGTTGAAATTCATCGTCATCGGCGTAGCCCTTTTTCTCGTCTACAAACTCTTCATGGGCGACAAGAAAAAAAAGGAAATGGACCAGGCCCAAACCACCAAACAGAAGGTGGCCTCCGGCGAAATGGTCAAGGACCCCATCTGCGGAACCTATGTCGAACATGATGGACATATCCGTGTCCGGGAAGGGGAGAAAGTTCACGTCTTCTGCTCCTACGAGTGCAGGGACAAGTTCCTTAAGCAGCTTGAAGCAACCACTGTGAACGAAGACGAGTAGCTCCTTCGCCCACATAGTTATTCAAAAGACCCGGTAACGGGTCTTTTTTTTTGCCAACGGCAGAGTACTCAGAAAAGGCCTCCAGAATCCCGCTGAAGGGATTTTTGACCTTAGACATATCATCTTGTCGTTTCCTGTCTTTATTCGCTCATAAACAATCTCTGGCAACAAGAGTGAGTAAGCTTACCGGTAAGCTACGAAGTGGGAGCACGCGCTTTAACTATTTTATTCATATATACCGGATTGATATAATGTTGTCTCATAATGTAAATTATGTAAACTTTTAAAATTATATAAGGCACCAGCGATGGTTGATGCTCTAAACATGATTGCCCTTCTCAAATCCACATGCGAAAAATCGGTATCGCCCGTGTTGGCTCATTGAGAGTTTTTTTGAGGACTGGTAATGGGCTTACAAGCAAACTTTAACAAAGCCGCTTCTACGGCCTCTCAGGACGTTATGATAAAAACTTACCGCTTCCCCATGCTGACTTTGGTTGTACTCCTTTCCTTGTGCAGCGTCTCAATTGCTGCTTCCCAACCAGCCAGCTTCGAACAATGGCTTAAGCAATACGGTGCCTGGGATAAACTGGAAAAGGAATACGCCGCCGAACAGGACAAAGACACCCCTGAAGTCATTCTCAAGCGCGCTGAGGTCTATCTCAACCTCAATTCTCCCCAAAAGGCTTTGGAGCTCATTGAGATGACGCCGGCTTTTGCTGACAACGCAACGGAATCCCAACGTCTGTGGTATGGCGGCCAGGCTCATCGTGCTTTGGGCGACCTCTCCAAGTCCGTGCTATGGTTCAGCCAGGCTGCCGAGCATATTTCCGACAGCAAGGACATGCAACGACGATTCGAGTCGGAGCCGGAGTTGGAAACCATATGGAAGGATGTCTGGCTTAAGTTGTATTGGGCCTTTGGGGCCAATCACACCATGTCTAGAGGTGCGCAAAAGGATGCCCTTGAACGTATAAATCGGATCGGTTTAACCGTATGGGGCGGACAATACTGGGAAAAAGCTGGGCTAACCCTAGGAGCAGGCAAAACTAATGCTCCGACGGCAAAGGCGAACACTGATGAAAAAGGTCTTCCTTTGCAGCCGTTTGTTTCTCAACAGGACAGGGAGGCTATCGTCAAAGCGCTTGCCCTTGTCTCACTGGAAAAATTCGAGCAGGCTCACGCCCTTGCCGCTTCAATCTCACGCCCGGCGGTGAAATTTTTCTGGGTATCCGTCATCGATTTCCTGGCGACAGGTCAAGGTCCCGCTTCCCTGGCTCCCCTTGCTGAATCCAATCACTTGAAAGCCCTTGCCTTCTGGCAGGGCAACGTTCTGGCCCCCTACTCCGCTTCACGCGCTGGTTGGCTTCTTGGTAATCCTGATTCTGCTCCATGGACTAAGTTTAGGAACAATATCCTGAACATGTCCGTATCCGATGCAAACAAAGCCATTGATAACGAGTTGGGCTCCATGTTGATCTCCGAGCAGACGGCAGAGCTGCTGAATAATTTTAAACTCGCCCTTTCTCTTTCCAACGGGGACTTCATTGGTTCTTCAACCACTTGGAATAAAATAAATAAAAAACATCTCCCTCTTGCCTTACAGCTGGCTGGGGCTTTGCTTTTCAAGGAAGACTTGAATGCTATCCTGCCGGACACGGCAAGCAAGGCCTTTGCCATCTACCCTGTCTTCACTTCTCTTTGCGGCGCAGCAGGCGAGGATCGAACAAGCGGTGACCAAGCTGATTTCTGGATTTCCGCTCCCAAGAACTCCCTGAAACAGTTAGCCACATTAACCTATCCCATGGATAAACTATTGTTGCTGGCCCACTGGCAGAACGCCTTCAGTGCTTCTCCGAATAGGAATCTCGCCAAGCGGGCTGCTTATCTCTTCGATGACACATCTTTCGGTACAAGCGCCCTGCTCTACCTTGCGGACCAGGAAGTCAGAGCCAAGCGGTTGCAATTAGGGGCCTTCTATCTCAACAAAGTGAAATCGGACAGCCTGCCCATAGACCAGAAAACTGAATGGCTGGATATCAAGACCCGCCTGGAACTGGATTCCGGCCGCCCGGCCGCTGCGCTTAAGACCTACGGAGAAATGGGTGCCCTGGATACAGACATTCCGGTCATGACCCGTTTGCGCATGGCCTTGCTTTACCAACAGAACCGCAACTATGAAGCGGCCAGGGAGCAGTTGCTGGCCATGTGGAAAAGCCGCACCGGCATGACTACGGCGCTTCAGGCAGAGACCCTCTTCTGGCTCGGCGAGGGAGAACAGGCCATGCGCAATCCTGATCGGGCTCTGGACTACTATCTCCAGCTAGCCTGGCAGTACCCGCAGGAGAACATCTGGGCGTTGACCGCCATGTATAGGGCTTCGCTCATTTATGAAAAACGCGGAAAATACGAAACGGCAAAACGCTTACTCGGCACAGTGGTCAAACGTGCGGATCGCAAGGAACAGCGTGAAGCCGCTCAGGCCAGAATTGCGGCCATTGATAAGAAGATGGGCAAGGAGACAAGCAAGGAAAGCACCCTTGTCTATCCCTTCTAATGAATATGAAATGAGGCTTACAGCCTAGCGCGACTACGCTCTACGCGGGCACGGAAAAAAAGAAAGTACTCCCCTCACCGGGAGTGCTTTCCACCCAAATCCGTCCGCCATGGTGGGTCACGATCTCTTTTGATATGGCCAAACCGAGCCCTGTCCCGGAGGGCTTGCCGCCAATCTTGTTTTGAACCTGTCTGAATTTGCTGAAAATGAGTTCTTGCTGGTCTTTCGGGATGCCTATGCCGGTATCGCTCACCGAAAACACGACATCATCCCCCGTCCGAAGAGCGCGGCACGTTATCTTGCCCTCTTTGGTAAACTTCTCCGCATTGGACACCAGATTGATCAACACCTGAAGCAATCTGTCCGGATCGCCCTGTAAGGAAGGAAGCTCTTCTTCGACCTCGGCTTCGAATTTGATGGGCTTATCCTCGAAAAGCGAAGCCGTGGCCACCCCAACCCTTGCAACAAGATCAGCCGGATTGATCTTTTCCTGCCGCCAGTCCATCCGGCCTGACTGAAGTTTGGAAAGATCGAGATGATCGTTAATCAAGTTGGAAAGCCGTTCGCTTTCCGTAAGTATGATTGCAATATTTTCTTCAATCCGTTCAGCTGGCTTGAGCAATGAAGGATCGTCTTCCAGCCTCTCTTTGAGCTTGGTTTTGAACGTCTTCTGAATCAGCTTGGCAAAACCATGCACAGAGGTCATCGGGGTCCGCAGTTCATGCGACACGGTATCCAAAAATTCCGACATAAGCCTGTTGGTCGCCTCGGCCATATCCTTGGCATCGACAATGGCTTTTTCTGCCTCTTTACGCTTCGTGACATCCATTATGTTGTCTATGATCTGAACTACGTCGCCCTTGTCGTTGAACACGGGATAGGAATGAATCTCCACATAACGGGGGGAACCGTCTGGGCCGACGTGATTATGTTGAGTCACGATCGGACGTTTCGTCTCTTTGACCTTGTGCAATGGGCACGCCGTTACTTTCCCGATACAGGGAAGATTGCTTCCGTGGAGAAGTTGATGACAACGCATCCCGTCCAAATTTCTACCTTTGGCAATGGCCGAATTGGCCAATTTGACCGTGTAATCGGCGGCATCAACCACAACCAGCCCATGTTCGATGGAATTGATGACAGTATCCAAAAATTCGCTTTTTTCACGACTTTCTCTCTCAGCTCGAACCTTCTCGACAATCTCGTCTTCCAGTCGCCTGTTGGCGGCCTGTAATTCGAGGGTCCGTTCGGCAACCTTCCGTTCCAGATGCTCGTGAGCCTCCTTGAGCTCATTCTCAGCTTGTTTTCTGGCGGAGATATCCAACATTACTCCGAGCAGCCCGGCCACCTCTCCCCTGGCGTCATGGAATACGGACTTGGTAAAATACATATCATGCAATGTGCCGTCAGCGAATTCCACTTGGGTTTCATAGCGCTGCACTCCCTGTTTCTCGAAGAGGTCCTTATCCGCCCTTTCATAAATTTCAGCCAGGTGCTTCGGTGAAAGATCGTAGACGCTTTTGCCAACGACCTCCTCCTTTGTACGGCCCAGCATAGTCAGGAACGCCTCATTGCAACCTAGGTATAACCCATTCCCATTCTTGTAGAAAACAGGACTCGGGATACTTTCAATCAAAGTCTGTAGGAATGTATTCTGATCCTTCAGACTCCTAACGAACGGCCGTCGGATGAAAAAGACGGCAGCCAGGACCAAAAGTCCCACTGTCAACAAAGCTTCCGGCAGAAGCTGCAACATCTCTGAATTCAACACGTTCACTCCAGATTTTCACACGACCATATCTCAAGCCCCACCTAAATTGAACCCTATTATTCCGAAGAGATGGCATTCTCATCAATCAGGGAATAACCGCGATAACTGTCTGGCATCGAATTCGAGGGAATGGCCCCTTTCAGGCATATTGCGATAAGCAAGGGCAGTACTAGTAGGTAAGCAATCGGATATTATGGCGTATCCCAAGATGCGCAGGAGTAAAGAGTACTCCCTAGCCATCGATTAACAGGGAGGGACCGCCTCTCGTGCAGAAACTCGAGTTGTTAGGATTTACGGCAGATAACTTGAAAAGAGATTTCACAAACGATACCGAGCAAAGCGTCAGATGAGTTTGCACAGGAGCGCCGCCAACGGTTTGCAAGAGTATTTCTCCGTGCCTCTTGGCACGCAGCGTTCAAGCACGCAACTTCTGACCTTGTAGCCGGGCCCCAAAAAAGAGGAAGGGTTGCAGCTTGTTAGCTACAACCCTTTTGTATTCGTGGTGCCGAGGGGGGGATTCGAACCCCCACGGAATTTCTTCCACTGCCCCCTCAAGACAGCGTGTCTACCAATTCCACCACCTCGGCACGTATGCTTAAGAGCTATTCGCTCTTGGCGTCGTCGCCAGTGTCCTTGAACTGAACGGCCGGCTTCTGCTGTTCCGCTGGAACGATCGGCTGGACAGTCCCTTCGCCCTGCAACATGATGGAATCCTGTTGGGATACCTTATTGCCGGTGAGGACATTGTAGGTCAGCGAAGTGACGAGGAAAACTACTGCCAATCCCGTCGTTACCTTGACCAGGAGGCCTCCTGCGCCGGTGCTGCCGAACATGGTCGAGCTTCCGCCGCCGAAGATGACTCCCATCCCTTCGTGACCGGACTGGAGCATTACCGCGCCGATCAAAAAGATGCAAGCTAAAACATGAATGACAATTACTAAAGTTTCCAAAATCTTATCCTTGCTACTGACTCGTTTCAAGTGACTTGTGTTAGCGGGCCAAAACGATCTTTGAGAAGCTTTCGCCCTGCAAGCTCGCGCCTCCTACCAATACTCCGTCGACATTGTCAAGCGCAATAATCTCGGCACAATTGTCAGGCTTAACACTTCCGCCGTATAACAACCTCATTTCATTGGCTTTATCTCCAAAAATGGAAATCAATATTTTCCTGACAAAAGCATGAGCCTCGGCGATTTCTTCCGGGCCGGCAACCTCGCCAGTGCCAATCGCCCAGACAGGTTCATAGGCGACGCTCAGGTCCTCGGGAGCAACTTCGGCGGAAACATCCTTGAGACCGATGCGAATTTGTCGCTCAAGAACTTCTTCCACCTTGTTGCCACGGCGCTCGTCGATGGTCTCGCCGATGCACAAAACCACCTTCAGGCCGCAAGCCAGGCCAAAGGAGGTTTTTTCACCGACAAAGGCATCCTGTTCACCCAAAACGTGTCGGCGCTCGGAATGCCCGGTCAGGCCATATACAGCACCGGCGTCACGCAACATGGCGGGAGAGATCTCTCCAGTGAACGCGCCCTCTTCTTTAATATAGTAGTCCTGGCCTCCTGCCGAAAAGCCTTCCGCAGCTTTAAAAATTTCGGCGACTCCTTTTACGGCGGTAAATGGAGGAAAGACTAAAACCTCACGGTCTTCCGGAAGGTTGTCCGCCACAAACTCAATCAACTCCCTGGCCGTGGCGCACGCCTCATCCCAGGTCTTGAACATCTTCCAGTTGGCTGCCATCAACTTTTTCATTTGTTAACGCACTCCTTTAAGGCTTTAAACGCGGGCAATTCCTTACCCTCCAGAAATTCGAGGAAAGATCCTCCACCTGTCGAGATGAAGCTGAATTCATCTGCGAGATGCAAGAGGTGAACAACCGCGTCTGTGTCACCACCTCCCACGATGGTGGTGGCATCGTCCAGGCCTGCAATGGCACGACAAACATCCAAGGAGCCGGAGCTGAAGGCCGGGGTCTCGAACATGCCCATAGGACCATTCCAGACGATGGTTTTGGCCACGGACAGGATCTTCACAAAAGCGGCGATACTATCCGGACCAATGTCGAGCACGACGGCGTCGGCCGGGATGGCGTCAGCAGCGCAGACGCCGATGGCCTCCTGGGCATCCGGAGAGGCTGCATACTTGAAATCAACGGGCAGATGCAGATTGGAGCCCAGGCTTTCAGCCTTGTCCATTATCTCGACCGCTGCTGAAACCAGATCCTTCTCAACCAGTGAATTGCCTACCTCGTGCCCCTTGGCCAAAAGAAACGTATTGGCCATGGCGCCGCCGATGATGATGTCGTCCACCTTGCCGAGCAGGTTGTTAAGGATTCCAAGCTTGGTGGACACCTTGGCGCCACCGGACACGCAGACATAGGGACGGCGGGGATCACTCAGGGCATCGCCCAGGTATTCCAGCTCACGTTTGAGCAGAAATCCGGCACAGCATTGGGCTGCATGCTTCGGAACGTCCACCACGGAAGCATTCGCTCGGTGGGCCACACCAAAGGCGTCATTTACATAAATATCAGCCAACGCTGCGAGCTTCTTCCCAAAATCGCCCCGATCAGCCTCCGTCTTACCCGTTTCCATCGGATCAAAACGGAGATTTTCCAACATCATGGCCTGCCCGGGTTGCAATGCAGCCGCCATTTTTATGGCACCTTCACCCACGGTGTCGGGAGCGAGCGGAACAGGCACGCCAAGCAACTCGGCGGTACGGTCTGCCACGGACGCCAGACTCAACTCAGGCACCACCTTTCCCTTGGGCTTGCCGAGGTGGGCACAGAGAATAATTGCCGCCCCCTGATCCAAGGCATATTTCAATGTCGGAATCGCAGCCCTGATCCGATTGTCGTCCGTAATTTTCGTGCCATCCTGCGGGACATTGAAATCCACGCGGAAGAGCAGTTTTTTGCCGGTAATGTCCATCTGATCGATAAACTTCATCATCTTTCCTTACTCCGTCAGTATGCGAAATCATACCGGAACAACAAGGCATCTTCCTTAGTGTCCGGGTAGTATTTCTTTCGAACTCCAATCTGCTTGTATCCGAACTTCCTGTACAAATGGATGGCCGGTTCATTGGAAACCTTGACATCCAGAAAACTCTTTTTGACTCCCCTGTCTCGGCATACTCCAAAAGCGCTTCCGAGAAGGGCCGCCCCGAAACCCAACATTCGAAAGTCTGGGTGCACCGCGAGGTTGAGGATCTCCATCTCATCTTCGATCAGTGAAAAGGCGATATATCCCGCGAGACGTTCGTCCAAGCGAATTCCCAAAATGACGAACACCTTGCGCTCCAGTCCCATGAGGAACTGTTCACGAGTCCAATTATAGGCGAAGCACCGTTTTTCCAATTCCACAAGGTCATCGAGGTCCGACGCCTCCAGTTCCTTGACCTCAACTTCCATGCCTTGTCTCCTCCCCGGGATTATCCGGGCTGGCAATGTTCAAGCATTGAGTGTATACGCTCTTCAGAATCAAATCAAAGATTTCCAGTGACAGGACCATGATTTTCGACACCAAAGCTCTCGACAAACAGGATGCCGCCCACCTTCTTGAAGTTCTGGACGACAAAAATCGTCCGCTTGCCGTTCTTTCAAAGGACATCATTCACAGGCAATTGCTCAAACACCGCTCGGTCCAGGTCCTGGTCTTCAACAATGAAAAAAAATTATACCTCCAGAAAAGGGACGCCCAAAAACGTTTTTTCCCTGGACGTTGGGACATATCCGCACGCACCCACCCCAGAATAGGCGAGTCAACCCTTGATGCCGCCCTGCGCGTACTCCAGGACAAACTCCAGATGGAAGTGGACGCTCCGCAATTCGTACGCAGCCTGCCGGCCTGCGCCGAGACCGGCTTCGAATACGTGACCATCTATGCCGTGACGCGAAACACCCAGCAGATCGTTCCCAATGAAAAAGATGTTGCCGAAGGATATCATTTTTCCCGTGAGGAATTGACCTGCCTGGTCAAGGAATTCCGGGAACTCCTGACCCCCAACCTGGTAACCCTTTGGGAAGCGGGGCTTCTCGAAGCTCCTTAGGCGATGTCAACACAAGTTCTTCTCTTCCGTCTTGCCCCAGAGGCTAAGCTTCACAAAGCAGGCGACTCAACTCGGCGTGAATAATGCCGTTCGACGCCAGGATCGTCTTTGAACCAAAGGCGTATTCCCTGGCCGCGTCGTATTCCGTGACAAGTCCCCCGGCCTCCTTCACCAGGAGTAAACCGGCAGCCGTATCCCACGGATTAAGCGCGCTTTCGTAGAATCCGTCATATCGCCCGCACGCAACATAGGCGAGATCCAGGGCCGCAGCACCAGGACGACGGATGCCCTGAGCAAGTGGCAACAACCGTTCCAGATGTTTGAGCACCGTCTCAAGATGCTCCTCGATGGCATAGGGAAAGCCCGTGGCGAGCAGGCAGCGCTGCATTTCGCTCTCCCCTGTTACGTGAATGGGGCGGTCGTTGAGGAATGCGCCTTTGCCCTCGGCTGCGGTAAACATTTCGCCCATGAGCGGCAGATTGACCAGGCCAAGCACCACACGACCTCGATGCCACAGCCCGATGGAGTTGGCCACCAAGGGCAGACCATGTGCATAGTTGGTCGTGCCATCGATGGGATCGATGATCCAGGTGAATTCGCCCAATTGCCCGTCGCTTGCCGATTCTTCGGCCAAAAAATTGGCTTCGGGCAGCAAGGTCCCGAGGGCTTCCTTGAGCATCAACTCCACAGCCATGTCGGTCTCCGTGACCAGGTCTATCCTCCCTTTGTAGGATATCTTCCTGGTTCCGGCGGAAGCCTGCCTTACCATTTCACCGGCCCTATCGGCTATGACCATCAACTCCGGCAATAACAATTCGGCCTTGAATGATTTCATTTAGTCTCCTCAAGAAAAAAGACGGTGAGGACACCGTCTTTTCACTTTCAAACAACCTTCCGATCAGGTCCGGCGCTGGATGAAGAACTCAACAGTTCGATTGTAGGTCTTCTCCTCCTCCGCAGTAAAGAAACACGCCGGGATCTCACCACGCTGCCGGTGGTAATGCAAACATTCGCAACAAATACCGTGCTTGTCGCAAGAATATGTGCAGGAACAGTACTGTTCATTGATTTTCGACCGTGGACATTGGTCTTTCTTTTTCATTGCAACCCCCTCATGCCACATGAATTGGACTCGCCTCGCAGAGCCTGGGAGACTGTAGACAACGTTACTCATTGAGTCAATGATTCTAGCGGTTATGGGGCAATACTTGAACACATGGATAGTTGCTTCGAGTAAATGGCGGTCATTCCACCGGGCAAATCCGTTGAATTTCACGCCGGATGGGTATATGAATTTATGATTGCGGCATAGCCGCTTAGACCACTGTTATCATCACAAGATCACCGGCAGGAATTCATGTGGAAGAAAGCGTTCAGCAAAGCTCCGGGCTTCAAGAAATACGGCAGGAGGAATTCCCCCTCTCCCGAGCTGAGAACCCTTGAGGAACTCAAGGAATTTCTGGACTTCAGTCATATCAAATATTGCCTGCTCAAGCCCTATTTCGAGGTGAAGGATTATCCGTTGGTGGAAGCCAGGGAACTCCTACCCTCCTTTGAGGTGGATCTGTATGAATACAAGGCTCTGCCCGGTATGAGCCTCGTCGCCTTCGAACGTCAGCTTAATTCCTTCCAGGAGGTCTTCCAGTTCGACGCCCTGCACGCCCTGTCGGACTGGGAAGGCATGCTCAGCCAGGACTCGTGTATCGTCGAGGACAACGCCATTCAGACCAACCTGCGCACGTTCCAGAGTCGCCTGCCGAAACGTCACCATCCGGATTTTTTCAAGGCGTATGACAGCGCGGATATCACCAACATGAAGAACTACCCGAAGCTGCTGTCCTTCCTGCTTGAACTGGAGCGCGCTCATGTGCTGGCGCACGATAGCGCAGGGCAGTTCACCCTGCGCGGGATATATTCCTCTCTGCCCTCCAATCTGGACAGCGAACTCAAGCAGTTTGGCCTGAAGATAGGCAAGTTCCGCCCCGGGGACAGCCTCATGTACGAATGCAACCGCCTGTTTGTTTACCAGTTCATGATGGAGTTGCATGGTTTCCCCATTGTTTCTGAGCGGCGCACCTCTTCAGCCATGTTCGCCATTCGTCTGTTACGGTCCGGGGAGCGTTTCATAGTCCGTGTTTTGGGACAGAGCGACCGCACCATCACCACATTGATGACACCGCCGGAAAGCAGACCCAAGCCATTCAAGAAATATCCACGAGTGGAAAAGATGGCCCTTGTCCAAGTCAATGAAAACCAGAAGGACGCCATCGCTTTCTTCAATGAGAATGGGTATTTCGTTGATAAGAAAAAACGGGTTGTCATTCTCCGTGTGACCTACCAGCAGCATGAATACAGCCCCAAGAACGTGCGAGAGGATCGTGCCCTTTCCGTGTTGCGTCAGGAGGTCATCCACCCCATCACGGGCGAGATCATGGATAATGTCAATATTATCCAGAATGTCCAGAACATGATCCTCAGGCTCAACGACATCGTGCGCGGCGAATACCGGATTGCCATAAATTACAAACGCAATGAGATCATCAGCAGCACGGAAACACACGAAAATCGTCTGAAGGTGCTCTACTCCTGGCTCTCCAAACACATGCATCGGATCGTGGATTATTCTGATGAGTATTACTCTCAGGTGGTGAAGGTTTTGGACGGATATCTTCTCGCTCCAGACAATTACGATATTTTCAATGAACACTATCTGCTGCATCAGGAAGTCTGGTCTCGTTACAGCCAGATTCAACAGGCGAGAAAGGTACGGATCCTTGAAGATCTTCGTTATCGGAAGTACAAGGGCGAGCCGATCTCCTATGGACGCATGCTGGAGCTCATGACCGAAATCCTGAGTGAACTCAAATTTGAAATAGTAAATTATTTCGATAAGCTGGTCGTAAAAGTCCTGATCATAGGCAACGACGTGATCTCAGACCCGTATTTACAGCGGCAATATGTGAACGTGGATGAAGCCACCCTTTCCCCCTATGGTAGAAAGATTCACTCCCTTTACAACCAACTGGCCCAACTGCTCGATGAATTCCGCTTCATCAGAAAGTCCAGGACCACATAAACCTAAGGTTTAAAGCCTTTTTTACAAGAATTCAGGAGGATACATGACAAGTCTAGAGATAACCCCATTAACGCAATGGCACCGGGACAACGGCGCCAAGATGGCTCCCTTCGCCGGTTTCGACATGCCGGTACAGTACAAGGGCATCATGGTTGAACATAAGCACACCCGCTCCCACGCCGGGGTCTTCGACATTTGCCACATGGGTGAATTCGCACTTGTCGGCGCTGGTGCAAAAGACGCCTTGAACAAGATAATCACCCATGACCTTGAAACACTTGCCCCTGGCAAATGTCGATACGGATTTTTGCTCAATGAAACCGGTGGGATCATCGACGACCTGATCGTCTACTGCACGGCCGAAGATGAGTACATGCTCGTGGTCAACGGCGCGTGCCGGGAAAAGGATTTCAAGCAGATCAAGGCCAATCTTCCCGAATCGGTCCTGCTCACGGACATCAGCGATCAGACGGCAAAGATCGACCTTCAGGGCCCCGACTCTCTCGACGTCGTAAACGAGCTCATGGGAGCATCTTGGAATCATTTGAAATACTTCAATTTCGAAACGACGAACACCCTCGGCTTCTCCATGATCATCAGCCGAACCGGCTACACGGGTGAACTGGGCTACGAACTCTACCTCCCTTCCGACAAGGCGTTGGAAATCTGGGAAAAGCTTGTGGCGGACGAACGTGTGGAGCCGGTCGGACTCGGTGCACGCGACACCCTGCGCCTGGAAATAGGCTATCCCTTGTATGGCCAGGACCTGGATGACGTCCACACTCCCGAAGAGGCCGGTGCCGGATTTTTCCTGAAAAAGGAGACGGACTACATAGGAAAGAGCGGTCTGGGCAACGCCAAAGTATCTCTGATTCCTCTGACCATCGAAGGCCGACGGACAGCCCGCCACCACGACGAGGTCCTGCTCGCCTCGGGTGAAAAAACCGGCGTGGTCACCAGTGGCTCCTTTGCCCCCAGTTTGGGGCACTGCATTGCCCTTGCCTATGTCAGGAAGGAAGATGCGGACAACGAAACCTTCATCATCAAGACCGCCCGCGCGGAATTGGAAGCAAAAAAGACCGGTCTGCCGTTCTTCAAGGATGGCACGGCACGAAAAAAAGTTGATTAACAAAAAAAGGGACGCTTCGGCGTCCCTTTTTTTAGCATTATCCTATTGAACTTCCATTTTTTATTCGTGATCACGACCCAGCTCGCGCATGCGCGCCTCAAGCCTTTTCCGCTCCCCCGCCATGACTTCGGGATTAAGCTTCTCACGGGTCACCTCCATTGGTTCCCCCAAACAGATGCGACATTTGGTAAATGGCATTGGTAACACAAATTTATCCCACGAATTGAAAATCTTGGCACGTTTGGGGAATGCCCGCAATGGGACGATGACTCCCTTCACACGCTGAGCCAGAAAAATGACCCCATCCTTGGACTTGTGACGCGGACCACGCGGGCCGTCCAGGGTAATGACCCCGATACGATTCTCTTTTTCCATTATCCGCTTTGCCTTGAGCAATGCCCGTACTCCGCCCCGGGAACTGGATCCGCGGACAGTCACATGGCCCAACCGTTCGATGACTCTGGCGATAACCTCACCATCCTTGCTCTGGCTCACAAAGGTGACCAAACGGTCGCATCTGGAGTAACCAAAAGCGGTGGCCGGGAATAATTCGCCGTGCCACAAGCCAAGGATCAGTGGTTTTGCCTGTCTATTCAAGGCAAGAAAGCCGTCCCAGTCACCATCGATTTCATAACGAATCGACCGAGCCCACAGTTTGAATAGGAAGGCGATGAACGGAGCGAGGCAAGCGGGATCAAAGGGTATTTTCATGATAGTCCGAATGGCGTTTTTTCCCTTCATAGCCGCAGTGCCGAAACAGGGCAAGATGCAATGTGCATTGGCGTGGACGTTTTGTGCCCAACCGTGGATAGATCCTTTCTATTTGACCCTTTGATCGCACCTATGCTTCAAATTGATGCAAGGAGAAACGTATGACACAGATTCAGCTTGAATGCCAAGGGCTTCCCTGCCCTCAACCGGTTCTGAAATGCAAGTCGGCCATCGAAAATGACGCGCCGGACGAACTGATCATTATAGTGGACAACGACGCCGCCAAGGAAAATGTGAGCCGTTTTCTGAAAACACGCGGATACGACGTCCAGGTTGAGAACCGAGGTTCCGATTTTGCTGTAATCGGCAAGCGGATATCTACGGACGGCGACGAATGTGAAGTCTGCAAGGTCATGAGCGAAGCGGAAATCAGCAATGTCGGGCAGGAGAAAATCCTGGTCTTCATTCCCACTGAAGTCATGGGAACGGGCGACGACGAACTGGGCGCCAAGCTCATGACCAATTTCCTGCTGACACTGAAGGAGCTGGGCCCGGACCTGTGGCGAATCGTCATGGTCAACGCAGGAGTCAAACTGACCGTACCAGGCAACCCCTGCATGGAGGTGCTCAAGGAACTGGAGGAAAACGGCGTCTCCATCCTCGTCTGTGGAACCTGTCTGGAGTTCTTCGGCCTCTCCGACACGTTCCAGGTAGGCAACATGACCAACATGCTCGACGTGGTCACCAGCTTCCAGCTTGCCAGCAAAACCATTCGCGTCTAAGACATGATCATCCGGCGCGGGGCGGACTCCCCTGCCCTGCGCCTATTTCACAGGATGGATCATGCCGCAGGAAACTTCACTCATTCGTCTCAACAAATTCATAGCCCAATCCGGTATAGCCTCCAGGCGAGGTGCCGATGATCTTGTTTTCGCCGGCAAGGTTACAGTCAACGGCGTCACAGCCGATTCCCCGGGCATCAAGGTCGATCCGGCCAAAGACAAAGTTGCGGTAAACGGGCAGTTGATCGGTACCGGCGGAGGCAAGGACATCACTCTCATACTGCACAAGCCGGTAGAAGTGGTGACCACAGCGAGCGATCCTCAGGGACGGACAACCGTCCTCGATCTTCTGCCCAAGAAAATCAAGGAGATGCGCCCATTCCCTGTGGGACGTCTAGATTTTTTTTCCGAAGGCCTTTTGCTGCTGACCACGGACGGCGATCTTTGCTACCGACTCACCCACCCGAAATACCACCTGCCTAAAGTCTATAGAGTGACTGTCCGAGGCAATGTAACCGATGGAATTCTCAAGAAGATGCGTTCCGGCATGACTCTGGAGGATGGAGAAAGGCTCGCCCCGGTCAAAGTGGTCGCGGAAAAACCCGTAGCCGGGACCCAGACGCTTGAAATGACGCTCATCCAGGGAGTCAATCGTCAGATTCGACGAATGTGCCAGGAGAGCGGACTGACCATTCTGCGCCTGCACAGGGTCAAACAGGGACCGGTGGCCTTGGGTGACCTTAAGCGGGGCCAGTGGCGCGAATTGACGCCAGCAGAACTGAACGCCCTGAAAAAGGCGGTCAAGCTGCGCTAGGCCCTAAAATCCTTGGGTGTTGTCTTCGATATGGACGTTTTTGGGTGGAGTGAACGTGAACATCTCCGCTCCCAACTTCACATCCAGGGCGACGTCGGACAGCCTGACCTCATTGCCGTTTCCATAGAAATCCACGATCATCACCTGACGCAGCAGCCCGGTGTCAGGCTCTACGCCAACATAGGCCAGGACCATACCCGGCTCCGGCTCCTTGGGCACCAGTTGCAGCACTGTGAATCCTTTTCCCCATTTGGATCGAACCTTGTCGGCGCCCTGCCATTCGGTTTTGACCACGAAATCTTCCTTGATGTTGGCCTTGCCGGAAATGAAACGAAGAATAGTCTTGGAGTCCAACAGCCCGGCAACGCTGTACTTGATGGCCACCTCTTCATCTTCGATATAATCCCAGGCGGCATCCGGGCCGACGATGAGCAACTCCTTCTCCGGATCGGTAGTCTCCCAACGCACCTGAGAGGGCTGCCTGAACCATATGCGCCCCTTGCGCAACTGGACTTCGCCACTGGCCACGTTAGTCAGCTCCTGAACAAAATCTGCCCGAAATGTTTTCAAAGACTCGTACCGTTGCTGGATAAGGTCGGGTATATCTTCGGTCGCAATGGGATCGGCCGCCTGGCAGGTCATGACGAAAAAAGTGATCAACACGGCGGTGATGAACAACGTCGCAATATTTTTCAACATCAGGGAACTCCTGTTATTTCTTGATAAGGACCTTGCGCGGCTTGCTGCCGTCCTGAGGGCCGATAATCCCTTCCTGCTCCATCTGCTCGATGTAGCGGGCCGCACGGTTGAAACCTATACGGAATTGCCGCTGCAAAAGGGAAATGGACACTTTGCCCTGGTTTAGCACGAATTGTACCGCTTCGTCATACACGGGATCGTCAGACTGACCGGGCTGGCCGGAACCGCCCGGGCCGTCATCTTTCTTCCAGTCAGTGAAGTCCAGATCGAAATTCTGGGGCACGTTCTCTTCCCAGAATTTGACGACCTGCGCAATTTCCGTCTCATCCACGTACGCTCCGTGCATGCGCTTGAGCTTGCCGCCGCTGGGCTTGAAGAGCATATCTCCCTTGCCGAGCAACCGCTCCGCGCCTACGGCATCTAGAATGGTTCTGGAATCGAATTTGGAAGTGACAAAGAAGGAAATACGCGTGGGGAAGTTGGCCTTGATCAGGCCGGTGACCACGTCGACGCTGGGTCGCTGGGTTGCCAGGATCATGTGAATGCCAGCAGCGCGCGCCAACTGCGCCAGCCGCACGATGCATTGCTCCACATCCTTTGCCGCGGTCATCATCAAATCCGCGAGCTCATCGATGATGATCACGAGATACGGCATCACTTTGTAGCTCTCACACCCTTCCGGAAGATTGTCGCCCAGATCCTCGAGCTTATTGTTGTAGCCCTCGATGTTGCGTACCCCGAGTTTGGCCATCTTCTTGTAGCGGCAATCCATTTCGAAGACCGCCCACTCCAGGGCGGACTTGGCCAGGCTCATCTCGGTGACCACCGGATGAACCAGATGCGGCAAGGTGGCATACGGAGCCAGTTCGATGCGTTTGGGATCGACCAGAAGCAGCTTAACCCGGTCCGGCCCGGCCTTGTAGAGCAGGCTGAGCAAAAAACCGTTGATGCCCACGGACTTACCCGCGCCGGTGGCGCCCGCCACCAGCAGGTGCGGCATCTTGGCCAGGTCCGCGATGCGGTTTTCGCCGTGCAGGTCTTTGCCCAGTGCAAGGGTCAACGGCGACTTGCTCTTGTTGAATTCCTTGGATTCAAGAACCTCCCGCAAGTACACAATCTCGCGATCGATGTTTGGAATCTCGATGCCGACGCTGTCCTTGCCCGGAATCGGTGCCTCGATGCGTACGGATTCGGCCCTCAAGGCCAAAGCAATATCGTCAGTCAGATTCTCGATCTTGCTGACCTTGATGCCGGGTGCGGGCTTGAATTCGAACATGGTCACCACGGGGCCGGGAACCACGCGCTGGATTTCACCCTGTATCTTGAAATCGTTCAGACATTCCTTGAGCCTGTCAGCCAGAGGTTGCAATACCTCCGGCGTCTGGGTGGTATGCTGTTCCGGCGGTAGGGTTAACAGTTCCGTGCCAGGCAACTCCCCGTTACTTGAAGACACTGCGGCCTTGGGCGCGGGCTTGTTCTTCGTCTTTTTCTTTGGCTTGGGCAGGCTTTTCTTGTTCTCCGGTTCCCCGGCATCAAGATCAATGAACTGAAGCCCCAATTCTTCTTCGCTTTCTTCCGCTTCCGCCTCGCCATCGGCTTTGCGCGCGGCTTTCTTCGCAGCTTTGGCCTCCCGTTTCTCCCTTCGGAGAATGGCGCGCTCGGAAGCTCCCTCTTGATAGAGAGCCCACCATCCAAGCAGGCGTGACCATACGGAAGTCCAAGTGAAGCCCATGGCCATCTGGAAGGAAACAATGGACACAAAAGCCCACACCAGAAATGCCCCCAGGGGACGCAGATACGGCAGAGTGAACCGGGAGATGATGTCCCGGCCCAAGAACCCCCCGCCTATCAATCCGTAGGCGTCCGGCGGGACGTTACTCAACCAGGGATGGGTGGCCCAGGCCTCGAAGGCGATAAACAAACCGCAAAGACCGATCCAGCGTGAAGCTGAGAGGCTCATTCTGGACACGAAGCGCGAAAGGCCGAGATAGAGGAAATAAAAAGGCCAGACCATGGCCCCAAGACCAAATATTTCCACAAGAAAACCGGCACAATAGGAACCAGCCAGCCCCACGACGTTCTGAACCGGCCACCCCGGGGATACAGCCTGGTTGAAGCTTGGGTCCTTGGGATGGAACGACAGGAGACTCAAGAAGAGAAAGGCTGACAGGAAGAGCAGGAAGATGCCGGCAATTTCCCTGCCGCGCCCCTTCCGCACCGTTACCGCCGTGGTTTTCCTTTGTGCCATTAAATCCTCATTAGGAAAAAAGGTCCCGGACGGCAAGCCATCCATGGACCTTTTTACGCAACTTTCACAACGAGTTGCAAGTCAAGTTTATTCCCGGCCCAGGTAGCCGCCGCTACGCGTATCGACCTTAATGATGTCCCCTTCGTTGATGAAAAGCGGGACCTGAACCACAAGGCCGGTTTCCATGGTGGCGGGCTTGGTGGCGTTGGACACGCGGTCGCCCTGAACGCCGGGGTCGGTCTGGGCTACGCTCAGGCTGACGTTGGCGGGAAGATCAACGCCGATCAGTTCTCCATTGTACAACAACACCTTTACGGTGTCGCCTTCCTTGATGTAGCCGCCCTTTTCGCCTACGGCGTCACCGGGAACATTCATCTGCTCATAGGTTTCCAGGTCCATGAAGACGAAATCGGTGCCATCCTTGTAAATGAACTGCTGCTCGACCACGGCCATGTCGGGCTTTTTGACCTTCTCACCGGAGCGGAAAGTCTTGTCGAGCACCTGGCCGGTCTTGAGCTGACGGAGCTTTGTCCGAACCATGGCTCCGCCCTTACCCGGCTTGAAATGCTGAAATTCAACTATTTCAAACGGTTTATCATCAATTTCAATTTTCAGGCCTGTCCTGAAATCTTTGGTGGATATCATATATTCTCTCCAATGCGTTACCCCGGACACGCCGGGCGTTTTTTCTACTTGCCGGTGAGGTGCGCGTGGAGCGCCTGAACACCGAGGGCATAACTCAGAATCCCGAATCCGGCAATGACGCCGATGCACTGACCGCCCATGATGGACTGTTGGCGCAGGGGTTGGCCCGTGCGCGCCCAGATGTTGCTGATATGCACTTCCACGCAGGGAATGCCTATCCAGGCCAGGCAATCGGCAATGGCCAGGCTGGTGTGGGTGTAAGCCCCGGCGTTGAAAACCACGCCGTCCACACCCTCTTCCCTGGCCCGCTCCAGCCGGTCAATGAGCGCGCCCTCGCTGTTGGACTGAAAGTGGACGATATCAATAGCATCAGCGGCGTCACCCATAAGCCCCTTGACGATCTCGGGCATGTCCTCCATGGTCCTGGAACCGTAGATTTCCGGCTGGCGCTTGCCTATGTGTCCCAAATTCGGACCGTTGAGCATCAAAATGGTTAGTCTGGACATGGTATTCCTCTCGGGTTGGTCCTATGCCGCCTTGACGCACAGGCGTAAATCGAGAACACTGACGGGCTCTCTTCACCTGCAACACGAAAACGGTGATTCTTCATGAACAGAACCATTGAGTTAATCAAAACAATATACGAAATCAAGCAGCTTGAGGACTTCGAAGAGCCTCAGATTGCCCTGGCAGGCCGCTCAAACGTGGGCAAATCCTCGCTTATCAACTGCTTGGCGGGTCGCAAGGGACTCGCTAAAATCAGTTCCAAACCGGGCAAAACCCGCAGCCTCAACTACTATCGGGTTGAACCGGACGGCTTCTTTCTCGTGGACCTGCCGGGCTACGGTTATGCCAAGTGTTCCAAGGCGGAACGCGCCAAATGGGCCAAGCTCATCGAGGCCTATATTCAGGGAAACACACAGCTTAAGGCCGTGGCCGTGCTCCTCGACTCCCGTCTGACCCCGCAGAAACTCGACCTGGAGCTGACCTCCTACCTGAAGAGCCTTGGCATTCCGGTCATCCCAGTCCTGACCAAATCGGACAAACCGAAACAACGCGACCGGGCCAAAATTCAAAACCAGTGGAAGGATATCCTGCAACAGGACAAGGCACCGCTCTGTTTTTCGAGCAAGACGGGCATGGGTGAAGCCAAGCTCTGGGACATCCTGGCAGCCCACGCGGCCCTGTAGCGTCAGGAACGGGCCACCCTAAGGCCCGACATCCACTCCCTGAGAGAGGACTGGAAGCCCGGCAGGCTTACCCAGGCCAGTCGCACGGAGGCCAAGCCACCCATGACGATGTTTCCCATCCATGCAGCGATAAAGGGCGGTAGCACGCCCTTCTCCCCTGCCGTGACGCCCACCACGTGGATTCCGTACTGGACGAAGATCAGGATCAATGAAAGCCCGATGTTGGCGTAGATGTTCTCCGAAAAGGTCGCCAGGGTCAGTGCCAGCAACGCCATGACTGCGATGGAGAAGGCGTAGGACCATTTGCCATGCCACGCTGTCTTGAGAATCTCCACGTTGGACCCGGATTCTTCAAGCTTCTTGATCGCCTTGGATAACTCAAGCAGGGGCAGTTGCGCCTTGTCACCTTTGAGTTCCACCGCAGCGTACGCCTTCAGGTTCTGGCGCACGGATAAAAATTGAGAGAGTCGTTTCACTGAAACGAAGGTCCGGGTGTCCAACTCCTGAACATCCAGCAACCCCCAGCCATTATCGTCGATAAGTGCTTTTTTTGCCTTGAGAATGCGGATCAACTCCTGGCTGTCAGTGGCAAACTCGTACACCGTGATGTCCGTGGCCCTGCTCTTGGCCGGGAACGCCTCCTTGGCAAGCACGATGAACGGTCCGTCACGAAACCAAAGGTCGTTGATCTTCAACTCGTCGAGCTGTTTCTTTCGAACCTCTTCCTTCCAGATCCGATTGGCCTCGACCTCGCCGAACACGCCGAGGAATTGAGAAAAGACCAATTGGCCCATGCTCCAGACAACCGCGTAGAAAACGAAAAAGCGGATGAACCAGGCAAAGGACACGCCCCCCGCACGCAGGGCCAGCATCTCTTTACTTCGCGTCAACACCCCCAACTGCACGACCATGGCCAACAGGAAAATGGCGGGCATAAGTTGAGAGACGATGAGCGGTATCTTGACGAAAAAATAGAATAAGATGGTATCAGCGCCGAGTCCGGCCCGGATAAAGTCATCCAGCCTGTCAAACACGTCGGAGAGCAGATAAATGCAGGTTCCGACCGAGAGGCAGATGGCCATGAGATAGATATTCTGCCTGATAAGATACCGGCTCAGCACGCCGATGCCGAAGGCGCTCATGCTTCGGCCCTCCTCAGTCTCCCCCGCAGGTGGGCGATCCAGTCGACGATGGGCAACGTCCGCTCTTCATTGGCGAACTTTATGCCCACGACCGCAACGAAAATATAGAGAATATTGGGAGCCCACATACCGTACAGGGGCGGAATGCTGCCGGCCTCACCCATGGAAACGCCGATGGAGAACATCGAATAATATACCAGGAACAGCCCCATGGAGAGCACAAGTCCGTACTGTTGCTTCAATCCCCTGAATACATAGGCGATAGGGATGGCGAACATGCCAAGAATCAGGCAGCCCAACGGCAAGGTCAGCCGCTTGAAGTACTCGGTATCCACCTTACGCTGAAAACGCGGGGTCTGCGAAGGTCCCTTGCTGGGGTCCCGTCTGATTTCACTAAGCCTGGAAAAGGTCATATCCTTGGCTTTCTGCTCCGTGAAGTTGAACCCACCCAACAATTCTCCCAGGTCGAGTCTGACAGAATAGGTATTGAACTTCAATACGTTGAGCTCATCTCCATCCTGCCTGAATATCTTTCCCCGGTTAAAGACGATTTTCACTTCCGCCGTCTTCGGCGAGGATATGATCCGGGCTTCAGGCGCAACGACCACAACGGATGCGCCCTGGGTCGATTGATCGCGGACAAAGGCAAACTTCAGTATTCCCTTCTCGTTGTCGACCTGATGAGCATAAAAGGTCAGCCCAGGGAATTCTTTATTGAATACACCTGGTTGAAGAGAGAACTTGGAGTGGGTCCTCGCGAATTCATAAAGCTTCACTTTAAACATATCCATACCCCAGGCCAATCCCCAGAAGGATATGAAAAAGGTAAACAGAGTACAAAGGGCGCAGAATGCCACGGGCGCGGGCAACATCTTGTATAGGCTCACCCCGTTGGCCTTGAGAGCCGTGAGTTCGTTGTCCGTACTCATGCGCAGGAACGTCAGGAATACACTGAGCATGGTGGAGATGGGCATAACCAACAGCAGGAAAAACGGAGTCAGGAAAAAGAATAATTGCAGGATGTTGAAGAAACCGATGTTCTGGGAAAGAAACAGCGTCCTCAACTGGAGCATGCGGCCTATAAGAATGAGGCCGAGCAGACAGGAAACCGTCAAGCCGAACAGCTTGCACAGTTCCAGAAATATCTGACGATGGAGCAGTTTCACCGCGCTGGTTTAATCCTGTTTTTCCTTGTAAAAACGCGAAAGGAACTCGCAGTCCTTGGGGCAGAGATTGAAACGGACCGCCGCTTCTTCGAGCAATTTGGGCATTTGCCTGTCTGGAGCTTCTTCCAGTTGTTCACTGATCCAGGCTATGGCTTTGCGCGTCAGTTCGCTCTGCGGCATGATGGTGGTCATGGGTATTCTCCCTTGCGATTGAGTCCGATCAACGCAGAACTACACCACCTTCCGAGGGGTTGCAAGATACGGTTTCCTGGAGTAGCCCTCATCGGGATAGTATCATCATCAACAAGAGGTCACTATGACATCATGGTACGTGGCGGTCATCCTCGGCATCGTCGAGGGGCTGACTGAATTCCTTCCTGTTTCCAGCACTGGACACCTCATCCTGGCAAACCACCTGCTCGGCTTCACCGGGCCCAAGGCCGAGACGTTTGACATCGTCATCCAACTCGGCGCCATCCTGGCCGTGGTCGTCCTCTACTTCGAGCGATTTGTGGGCCTGTTCAAAACAGACCCGGACCGCCGCTTTTCCGGCCCCTACGGATTGTGGCTGCTCTTCCTGACGTCGCTCCCGGCGTCGGTGGTAGGCCTGTTGGCCCACCATGCCATCAAGACCTACCTCTTCGGTCCGTTCACCGTGGCCTGCGCCCTGGCCGTGGGCGCGGTCATGATCTTTATTGTCGAAGGCATGCCCAAACGGGAAAAGACCACCTCCCTGGATGAGGTAACGCCCCTGCTCGCCTTCGGCATCGGCTGCTTCCAATGCCTGGCCCTCTGGCCGGGATTTTCGCGCTCGGCCGCTACCATTATGGGCGGCATGCTGCTTGGCGCCAGGCGCACCGTTGCCGCCGAATACTCATTCATCGCCGCAGTTCCGATCATGTTTGCGGCAACGGGCTACGACTTCCTCAAGAGCTACGAACTGTTCGCCACTGACGACCTGATCTTCCTGGCCATCGGCTTCGGCGTCTCCTTCGTCTCCGCCTGGCTGGCGGTCAAAGGGTTTATCTACCTGTTGGGCAAACTCACCCTACGACCCTTTGCTGTATACCGTTTGGCCCTGGTTCCATTGATCTTCCTGTTTTTGTAATTGAAATCCGAATTTGCACTTTTCCACTTTTTCCCCTTGCCAAGCAGAGGCAGACAGTCTATAGACATCTCCGCTTCGGCGAAAACAACCGTGGCGAGGTAGCTCAGTTGGTCAGAGCATGCGGCTCATATCCGCAGAGTCGGAGGTTCAAGTCCTCTCCTCGCTACCAAGAACTCAAACGAAGGTCCGTAAAATCATACAGATTTTACGGACCTTCTTCTTTTTTTACTCCGCACCTCTGTGCGTCTGGCTTCAAATGCCAAAACGCCCGGTGACAAGACCGGGCGAGCAATCAGGGAAAAGACTATCGAAGAGTTTTTCGCAGGTCGGCTAGAACAGAACAGGGACGATATACCGCCACGCCATATCAATGGCAACGGCGACAAGCATCACTCCCATGGCGATGTTGAAATACTTGAAACAAGACGCATTCTCTACATATCTAGCGGCTGTCGTCCCGAAAGCCGCATAAGCGAGCGGTGCTCCAAATCCGAGGAGGCTGAGGCCGAGCGCCCATACAGCGATCTGCCCCCCTACGATGCCCGCTGCCGGGAATTGAACCGCTGCCACCGGAAGGACAACCATGAATGTTTTAGGGTTCAACAGTTGCAGCAGTAGCCCGTCCCGGTATGAAAGCGAGAAGGCACTCCCGCCGTTGCCCGTTACATCTGTATGCGACGAAAGTATTTTATAGGCCAAATACAAAGTGAAAAGGACCCCCATCGCACTAATATAGGGAAGAGCAGCCTCATTCACGATAGCACTCCCTGCATATCCCACCAGAAGAAACCAGAAAAACATGGAGGTTGCCACCCCCAGTGAAAACGGAACGACAGACATGAATTTCTTCTGCACGCCGGTGTTGAGGCTCAGGATGTTGACGGGGCCGGGAGTATACATCACTCCCACCGAGAAAAGCAGAATGCCGATCACTTGTTGCCTCACTTATTCAATTGATATTGGTATTGCCTGGGTGTGATGCCGTATGACCGCTTAAAATGGCGGTTCATGTGGCTCACATCAAAGAAACCGAACTGCTGGGCGATATCCGTGGGAAGCCCTCCGGCCTTGAGGGCCTCTCTCACCCGGTTGATCCTGTGATTGAGGATATATTGATGTGGTGTGAGGCCGAACTGGCTTCGAAACAGACGGATGAAATGGAACTTCGAGATGTTGGCCACCTGACTGAGGTCATCGATTGAAATGTCCTCAACGATGTTGTCGTGGATAAAATCCCGAGCTTTCAACAGCAGCGAATCCCTATCTCCTTTCCACGAATCAGGATAAAAAATCCCCATTCTCTGGGTAAGTCGCTTTGCTATCTCATAGAGGCATTGTTCACTCTCCAGTGCGGAGAGCTGGTTATTGCTTACGAGATGGGTCAAACGCAGGATCATGGAACTCAGAACGGCATCGGAAAAATTGGTTTCGTGATTCTGCAGTTCCACGTTTTCAACTGTTGCGGCACTTGCCAGAAGCAGCTGAAAATCAGATGGATCAACGTAAAACATCGTATATTTCAACGCGTCGCTGTTTCCGGGATGGCCGTTGTGCACATCCCCAGGGTTGAAAAAGATGATGTTTCCAGGGCGACTCCGGAAGCGGCAACCATTGAAGGAGAAATCCTGAAGTCCCTCAAGGGTGACGCCGAGAGCGTACTCCTCATGCGCGTGATTGGCGTAGGAAAAATCCGCCATGACAGCATTGAGAACAGTCATATTGACGGAACTCTTAAGGTTCATGAATTGAAAATCATTCTGTCTGGTTGGTTCCATTTTTCTCACCCACTCCGCATAAACAATTAGCCTGGCCTCAAAGGGAAAGCTTGGACAAAATTGCTCGATTTACGATTCCCTCCCCCGTCCCCCCCCTGTAGGGGCTGATTCAATCAAGTCAAGCGGCCAATACCAGCACCAGGATGCTCGACAGGCTCATTCGTTGCTGCCTTCGAAAAGCCGAAGCCAATTCCCGATTTTCCTTCTTCAGGACTTGCCAAACCGGATAGACGCCATATATAGGTTCTGTCCGAATTGTTCTTTGAAAGGGGGCGCACTGGTTTCGACGGGGATAGTTGAAGCCAAGGCCGCAGGTCGAGGTTGGTCGATGGCCTCGTAAAAATCGACCACAAAGATAATTGCCAACGACAATTACGATTACGCAATGGCTGCTTAATTGCAGAGTTGCTACCTGACAGCTTAGCATGTCACGATTCCCCCGCTGACGCCTTATAGGCGGAAGGAATCGTCAAACTATAGGGCTAGCCACATACGTTTGTTCTTTGCCTATGTCGCGAAACTCATAAAAGGACTAGTCGGATGGCCGTCTGGCCCGGAGCAATCCATCCGGCGAATTTTCATTCCGGACCTAAACCTGTAGACGTCTTCGCGGATCGTTCTCGGACGGGAGTTCGACTCTCCCCGCCTCCACCATTACAGTATGATAACTGTATCCCAACTAAAAATCGGTTCATGGCATGCCAAGTACCGGGCTGACACCAAGCCCCTTGGCATAGTATAGTCATGGGCCTTTTTTTGTTTCATTTCCCAATTGCGAAGCAACAGGAAGCTGAAGACAACAAAAGGCCTCCAGTCGCTCGAAAGCACACCTCCAGAAAACAAGAGGCGCTGTCGACCGTCTCCCAAAAGACATCGGCCCACTAACTTTGGCGGGCCCATCTCTCCTCTACTGACCGATCACGAATTACTTGCCTTCCATCTCCCGCACCAGTTCGGCCACAGGTCGCCCGCCCGGGGTTTTGGCCTGCGGGTCTATGGACAGGACTTCCTTCCATACCTTGAGCGCGTTGGCGCGGTCGTTGAGGTCATGCAGATAGACAATACCCATATTGAAGCGGGAAACCACGTGCTTCGGGTCCAATGACGCCGCATGGCGGAAGGCATCGACCGCCTTGTCGAATTGCTTGGTCCGGCGATACATGACGCCCAGATCGGACCAAACGCCCACGTTGTTGGGCCTGAGTTCCAGAGACCGCTCATAGGCTGCCACGGCCTTGGTCGGCAGATCGTTGTCGAAACAATAGTGCCCCAACTGCGCCCAGGCGTTGGCGTCCGTCGGGTTGGCTTTGGCAATGCCTTCAAGCTCCGCCAAACGTCCCGAATCCACAGCCGGAGCAGCAGGTTGGCTGCTCGTTGTCTGCACCTGCCGCACACCCTGCGACGGCGTGTTGGCCATATATAACATGGTAATGGTGTTGCCGATGAAGCATCCGGCGAGCAGGGCAAGGACAACAAGCAGGTAACACGACGATTTCTTGATGTAGTTTTCCTTGAGATCTTCCATCTCTCGTTCTCTTTTGTGTACGCCCATGAGGCCTCCTGTAAATGGGGTTTCTCGCCATTGAAGCGTGAGGCCCTGATCGTAACAAAACCCTTGCCGCCAGGCCAGCGGCAACATGCACCGTTTATGCGCAAAAATGGCGCAAGCCTTGACTTCCTGACTGGCTTATAACAATGTACCTCGATTCATTCGAGCCGATACAAATCATCATGGAAATATATTTTCGCGGAGGACGTTGACACCCATGAGCGACTATAAAAAGACCCTGCTCCTGCCCAAGACCCAATTCCCCATGAAGGCCAACCTCAAGCAGCGCGAGCCCGAGATGCTCAAGTTCTGGGAAGAGACCAAGGCCTATGACGCCATGGTCTCGGCCGGCGACCCGGACGACATGTATGTCCTCCACGACGGTCCCCCTTACGCCAATGGGCATATTCACATGGGCACCGCCCTGAACAAGGTCCTCAAGGATATCGTGGTCAAATCCCGCAACATGCAGGGCCAGCAGGCGCAGTACGTGCCGGGCTGGGACTGCCACGGCCTGCCCATCGAACACAAGGTGGAGCAGGAACTCAAGAAGAAGAAAAAGGAACTGGACACTCTGACCATCCGCAAGATCTGCCGTTCCTACGCGGCCAAGTGGCTGGACACCCAGCGCAAGGAGTTCAAGCGGCTGGGAGTACTCGGTGTCTGGGAAGACCCGTACATGACCATGAAGCCCGAATACGAAGCGGCGACCGCCCGCGAACTGGGCCGGTTCATGGAAAACGACGGCGTGGTACGCGGCAAGAAGCCCATCTACTGGTGCTGCGACTGCCGCACCGCCCTGGCCGAGGCCGAAGTCGAATACGAGGACCACTCCTCTCCGTCCATCTACGTCCGCTTCCCCATGGCCGACGAGAATTTCAAGAAGTTGGCGGACATCGACGTCTCCCGGCTATACATCGCAATCTGGACCACCACCCCCTGGACCATTCCGGACAACATGGCCGTGGCCGTGCATCCGGACTTCGACTACGTGCTGGTCAAGACCGGTGGGGACTACTACGTCCTGGCAGAAGGCCTGCTTGAGGAATGCGCGGGGAAATTCGGCTGGGACGCTCCCGAGACCGTGGCCACCTTCAAGGGCGCTGAACTGGAAAACCTGAAGGCGAAGCACCCCATCTACGACCGTGAGTCGCCGGTGGTTCTGGCCGACTACGTCACGCTCGAGACCGGCACCGGCTGCGTCCACACCGCACCCGGCCATGGCCGCGAGGACTTCGAGACCGGCATCCGTTACGGCCTGGAAGTATACTCCCCCATGAACGATCGGGGGGAATTCCTCCCGGAAGTGGAGTTTTTCGCGGGACTCAATGTCTGGGAAGCCAATCCCAAGGTCATTGAAAAGCTGACGGAACTGGGCAACCTGCTCGCCAGCGAAGAAATTTCCCACTCCTACCCCCATTGCTGGCGCTGCAAAGAGCCTGTCATTTTCCGCGCCACCACCCAGTGGTTCATCGGCATGGACGAGAACGACCTGCGCAAGCGCGCCCTGAACCACATCCGCAAGGACGTGCAGTGGGTCCCCTCCTGGGGTGAGGAACGCATCTACAACATGGTCGCGAACCGCCCCGACTGGTGCATCTCCCGCCAGCGCAACTGGGGCGTGCCCATCTCCGCTCTCATCTGCGAAGATTGCGACGAGACCTGGTTCGACGCGAAGTGGGTCTATGACATCTGTGAGAAGTACGCGGCCCACGAGACCGGTTGCGACTATTGGTTCGAGGCTCCCATCGAAGAGTTGGTGCCCGAGGGACTGACCTGTCCCAAGTGCGGCGGCACCCACTGGAAGCGAGAGACGGACATCCTCGACGTCTGGTTCGACTCCGGCACCTCTTATGCCGCCGTGGTCGAGCAGCGAAAGGAAACCCGCTTCCCCGCCGACCTGTATCTCGAAGGCTCCGACCAACATCGCGGCTGGTTCCACTCCTCCCTGCTCGCCTCGGTGGGTACGCGCAACACGCCGCCCTACAAGACCGTGCTCACCCACGGCTACGTGGTGGACGCCGAAGGACGCAAAATGTCCAAGTCCATCGGCAACGTCCTCGCGCCCCAGGAGATCATCGACAAGTTCGGCGCCGAGATCCTGCGCATGTGGGTCTCTGCCTCCAACTATCAGGAAGACATTCGCATCTCGGACGAGACCCTGAACCGGTTGGTGGACGCCTACCGGCGTATCCGCAACACCTGCCGCTATCTGCTGTCAAACCTCAATGACTTCGATCCGGCGAACAAGGTGTCCGTGAGCGACATGCTGCCCCTGGACCGCTACGCGCTGGACATGGTAGCGCGCCATCACGAATCCATCCGCAAGGCGTACCGCAATTTCGAATTCCATAAGGTCTACCACACGCTGCACAACCTGTGCGTGGTCGACCTCTCCGCCTTCTACCTCGACATCATCAAAGATCGGCTCTACGTCGAGGAGGAAAACGGCCTCAAACGCCGTTCCGCCCAGACAGTGCTCTGGCAGGTTCTGCTCATGCTCCTCGAAGACATGGCCCCGGTCCTCTCTTTCACTGCGGAGGAGGCCTTCCAGAACCTGCCCGAGGCCATCAAGGCGGCTCTGGACCAGGACGAGACCGTGTTCGCCCTGCGTTTCTCCCCGGACGAAACCGGATTGAGCGACGACGAGCGCGCCCGTTGGGAACAGCTCGCCGAGATTCGCGGCGAGGTGAACAAGGCTATCGAGCCCAAGCGCAAGGATCGGGTCATCGGCAAGTCCCTCGACGCCGAGGTTACCCTCTACACCACCAAGACGGTTCGTGAACTGGTTGCTTCTGAAGACCTTGACGCCATGGAATTCTTCATCGTTTCCAAGGTGATCCTGGCCGACATCGCCGATGCTCCCGACGACGCCTTTGTCGCGGAAGAGGTCGCGGACCTCAAGGTCGGCGTAAAAGCTGCAACCGGCGAAAAATGCGAGCGCTGCTGGAGAATCAGCGAAGACCTGGGCACGGACCCGGCGTACGCCGATGCCTGTCCGCGTTGTACGGCGGTGCTCAAGACCCTGGATTAGGGAACCATGAACCGCTACCTGTTGGCGACCATCTGGACGGTGGCCGTGGTCGTGATCGACCAGGCCACCAAGCTATGGGTTTCCTCGACCATGAAGGTCTGGACGGGCAAAGCCGTCATTCCCGGCCTCTTCAACCTGGTCCATTATCTGAACAGGGGCGCGGCCTGGGGCTTTCTCGGCAGCGACGCCATCGATTGGCAGCGCCCGATGTTTATCATCATAACTCTCGTAGCCCTCGGATTCATCGGCTACATGCTAAAGACCACCTGCCCTTCGGACAAGTGGATGATCCACGGCCTCGGCCTCATCGCGGGAGGCGCAGTGGGCAACCTCATCGACCGTGTCCGGCTGGGCGTGGTCGTGGACTTTCTCGACTTTTACGTGGGCTCTTCCCATTGGCCCGCATTCAACGTGGCGGACTCCGCCCTGACCGTGGGCGCGGGATGCATCCTGCTGTCCATGTACATAAACCGGAACCGGAGCAAGGCGTAACCCCCCTTTCCGGAACCAAGGAGTGTAGACGATGTTTGCAGATTTTTCGGCACTGACCACCCAGCAGTGGATAATCATCATCGCGATCGTGACGGCCTGCTTCTCCTTTTCCGCATGGTCCATCCTCGATGCCTGGAAACGGGATTTCGAGTCCACCAATGAAAAAGTACTCTGGATGCAAATCTGTATTTTTGTTCCAATTCTCGGCTCGCTGGCGTATCTTTTCCTGGGAAAAAACCGAGGGAGTAAAAGAATATGAAGAAAATAATAAAAGATTCTAGCATAGTTACCATCGTTCTTGCGATGACGATTCTCGCCGGTTGTGTTACCAGCAGCGACATGCAAACCCTCCAGATCGAGCGAAGGCAGGACCTGAACCGGATAAAGCAGCTTGAAGCCGAACTTGAGGAATCCAAGCAACTTCTCAAGGAAGAAATAGAAAAGTCGCAGTCGCCGGTTCGCCAGCGTACGGCCGACATGTGGGCCGAGCTGCAGTCTCTGCGCAAGGACTTGGCCACGGTGCGTGGCGATTTGGACACGCTGAATCTGCGACTGGACCGGCAAGTTGGTGCCTCCAATTCCACCCGCAGCCTGAGTGGCCTGGAAGAACGTATTGATGAAATCGACTTCATCCTGGAAAATCAGCTCCAGGTCGACATGGGCAAGGCACGTGGGGAACGGGCTGCGGCATTGGCTGCACCCGTCGCCGCCGAAAACACCGCTGCCAGCCCTACTCCTGCAACTGAGACCAAGTCCGAAGAAACGGCCACTCCGGCAGTGGAGACAGACCCGGCCAAAGCGCTCTACGACAAGGCCTACGCCCTCTACAAGCAGGGACAGTATGAAAAGGCTCGCTCCTACTGGGCCGAATTCACTGACACGTTCAAGAACCATTCTTTCTCAGCCAGCGCCGTTTTCTGGCAGGGCCAGTGCTACTTCAAACTGAAGGACTATGCCCGATCCGCCATCCTGTTTGAAGACGTCATTGAAAAATACAAGAAGAGTTCAAAATACAAATCCGCTCTGCTCAAGGCCGGTTACTGCTGGAACTATCTTGGCAAGCCCGAGCTGGCCAAGATGCGGATGAATGAAATCGTCGAAAAATTTCCCAAGTCCGTGGAAGCCACGCAGGCCAAACGTTTCCTGGAGAAAGCAAAATAATAACACTCATGGGGTTGCCGACCGGCAGCCCCCATGCAATACTCTGGTAAATCAGGATATCCAATGAAAGAAGTCATCAAGGGTTTCAGAAAAATTGTCTACCTCTCTTTCCCGCCGGAAGCGTCGGGACGTCCAGTCATATGTAATCTCACCCGGCTCTTCGACCTCAATTTCAACATCCTCAAGGCGGACATCAGCCCGAGACATCTTGGCTCGATGACTCTTGAAGTCTCCGGAATGGAAGAAGATTTCCATAAAGGCATCAGCTATCTCAAGGAAAATGGCATCAGGATCACCCCGGTGGCCCACAAGATTTTCCGTAACGAGGAGTCCTGTGTCCACTGCGGACTGTGTACTGCGATGTGCCCCACGGATGCCCTGAGCCTGGAGATGAGCACCCGCAAGGTGATCTTCGATGTGGAGAAGTGTTCTGCCTGCGGTATGTGCACCCGCATCTGTCCGGTCAAGGCCATGACCCTGGACCTGGACGAAAACAAATAACTCCTTGCCGGAGGGAGCTGGCATGAGTGACGAAAAACGGACCTTCTCACGAGTCGACGTCAGGCTTAAGGGGTATGCCCGAGCCATGAACTCCCTTGATTCGCCTCCGCTCTTCACCAGCGGCGCCGTAGTGGAGAAAAGAAACTTTGACCAGCTCTTCCGAAGCAGCAAGCTGCCGGAGGATTTGGCAACTTTTCTTTCGGAGATGGACCGCAAGCTGGACAGCATCCTCGGCATTCTCAGCAAAGACCAGATCAAAAGCGATTTCCCTCTTGATATTGAAATAAGGGAAATTTCCGCTGCAGGAGTCAAATTCCGCTCCAAAATCCCACTCTCGGTGGACGACACCTTGGAAATGGTCATCAACTTGAGCCAGATTCCCCTGACAATGGCGAGCTCCAAAGGACGCATTCGCGGCTTCGACAAGGAGACCGAGCTCTACCGTTTCGAATTCATAGATATTCGGGGAGCCGACCTCGAGGCCATTGTTCAATTCGTTTTTCAGAAGCAACGCGAGGAAATTCGCAACTCCAAACTCTAATCCGCGCCACTTCAGGAGCAATCCATGACCGCCAATGATGAACTCGTCCGGGAAATAATGGAGCGTATCACCACTGACCTCGGTGACCGACTCAAGGACTCGATCTCCGCAGCCGTGGAGAGGGAAATTATCGACAATCTTTCCCAATCACTTCTCGAGGGCGAATTCTACCGCCGCGTCAACAAAGACCTCCAGGAAGGCCTCAAGCAGATTTACCAGGAGGTCAAGGCGGCCAGAGGCGGCCGGGAGCGCAAGTCAATTACTGCTGAAATCGACCCGGAGGAGCTGTTCAGCGAAACTTCAGACCAGCTTGACGCGGTACTCCAGACTACAGAGAAAGCTGCCGTTGACATCATCGACATTGTCGAAAAACTGCAGGAGCTTCAGGGTTCAGTCGCTAAAATAGTCAAGGGATTCGAATCCGGCGGCGTGACCAAGGCCGACCGCGAAAAGCTCAAGGAAATCAATGAAACCCTGGGCAACGACCTTTCCACCATCATGGTCACCCTGAGCTTCCAGGATCTCACCGGACAGCGCATCAAGATCATCATCAATTCCATCCGGCAGGTGGAAAACATCGTCCGCGAAGTCATCTTGTCCACCGGATTGATGATCAAACAGCGCGAAGCCGAGCCGGAAAAGGACATCGACACCCTGTCGGTGGACGCCAAGTCCGCAGCCTCTTCCAAACTAGCCGGTCCT
Source organism: Pseudodesulfovibrio cashew (assembly GCF_009762795.1). Classification (NCBI taxonomy): domain Bacteria; kingdom Pseudomonadati; phylum Thermodesulfobacteriota; class Desulfovibrionia; order Desulfovibrionales; family Desulfovibrionaceae; genus Pseudodesulfovibrio; species Pseudodesulfovibrio cashew. The sequence goes on from NZ_CP046400.1 coordinate 3,118,618, forward strand.
TCAGCCGACACCAACCAGGACAACGTGGACGACCTGCTCGCCTCACTCGGGCTGGACTAAGCTACTACGATCAATTGTCAAAAAGGCCCGCTATCCTTGAGGATAGCGGGCCTTTTTGACTTAAAAAACAATCCGGCTCACAGGATGAACAGCGTGGCCAGCCCGAGAAAGCTGAAAAAGCCGATGGAGTCCGTGATGGTGGTCAGGAATATTGAGGACGCCTGGGCAGGATCACGTCCGATCTCCTTGAGAATCAACGGAATGGATGCACCGGCCAATGCGCCTATGAGCATGTCGATAATCAGGGCTCCGGCCATGCATCCCGCCAGCATGATGTCACCTGTGGCAATGAATATTACGGCCAAAACCATGGATGAGATCAACGCACTGTTGATGACACCGATCTTGATTTCGCGCAATACCGCGAACCACGCCTTCTTGCGATCGAATTTTTCCATGGCGAGCTGGCGGATCATCACCGCCAGAGCTTGCTGCCCCGTATTGCCAGCCTGGTTCGATACGATCTGCATCAGAGCGGCGAGGAGCGCCATGGCCGCGATGGTGGCGTCGAACAGATGGACGACATAGGCGGCAATGGCAGAGTTGACCACGTTGAGGATTAGCCACGGGATACGCTTCTTGACGGAAAAAGTGACTGGAGAATCCGTGGTTTCATTTGCGCCGGCACCGACCATGGTCTGCATGTCTTCGGACGCTTCTTCATGGATAATGTCAATTACGTCGTCAACGGTGACAACGCCCAGAAGACGGTTTCCGAAATCGACTACGGGAAGGGCCAACAGGTTGTAGTGCGCGATGAGGTGGGCCACCTCCTCCTTGTCCACGTTGTACCCAACCGTGATCAGGTTCTGGTCTTTGACCATCTCGCGTAGGGGCACTCCCCTTTTGGCCAGCAGGAGATCGCGCAGGGAAACAACACCGACCAACCGTTCCTTCCGGTCGGTCAGATAGGCGTAGTAGGGAACTTCCTTATCCTCGACCTGTTCTCGAATCTGGCCGATGGCCTCGTCCGGAGCGAGGTCCTGGTCGAGGATGACGACCTCTGTATTCATGACACCGCCGGCGGTGTCCGGGTCGAAGGTGAGCAGCGTCTTCAGCTCGGCCCGTTCCTCCTCGGGAACGCGACGCAACAAGGCCTGGCGGTGTTCCTCATCGAGGTCTTCCAGCAGGTCGGTCGCGTCATCAGGGGCCATTTCCTCCACGATGCGCGCGGCAAGCCCATGATTCAGATTCTGAATGAGAATCTTCTGGTCATGGTCTTCCATCTCCGCAATGGATTTGGCGGCATCCCTGATGGGGAGCTGTTTGATGAACTTGACCTGGTCGATGATGTCCAGACCTTCGATGGTCTCGGCGGCATCGGCCGGGTGCAGGGATTCCAGTTCGGCGGCGGTCAGGCCATCGTTGAAATCATCCTGCTGTTCACGGATTTCCTCATGCTTGCTCATGGTGAGAATCCCTAGCCCAAATCACTGTTCAGGTCAAAGCTTTCCCCTCCATTCCATGTTATATATTTGTGAAATATTTCATAAACCAAACCAGATTCGAGGTGAAAAAATTCCGCTCCCCTACTTGCCTTCCACTAGGTAACGTAATATTGAAAACCCATCATGCCCACCAATCTCTTTGATGAATTTTTCCAGGCTGAGGCACGCATGTTCCTGCTGGCGACCATCCGGATCGCGCTGGCCGAGGACGGCTCCGATTTGACCTCCATGGGCGTCTTCAACGACAGCGACATGGCCCAGGCAATGATAGTGGCCAAGGAGGACACCGTGGTGTCCGGCCTTCCCATCATTCCCATGGTCCTTGAGTTTGGCGGAGAGGATTGCCAGGTCCACCTCAATGTTGACGATGGCGATCGCGTCTCGCCAGGCACCATGGTTGCGGCCCTGCAAGGCCCGACTATCCAACTGCTCAAAGCCGAGCGCGTCATCATGAACTTCCTTTGCCATCTGTCCGGCATCGCCAACCTGACCGCCCGGTACGTCAAGGCCCTCGAAGGCACCAGAACTCAGCTTCTGGATACACGCAAAACCTTGCCCGGACTGCGCTTCCCGGAAAAATACGCCGTGCTCTGCGGCGGCGGGAAGAACCATCGCCTGACGTTGCAGGACATGCTCATGCTTAAGGACAACCACATCGACAGGGCCGGGTCCATCACCCAGGCAGTAGAAGCCCTGCACCGGGCTCACAATCCCTGCCCCCCCATCGAAGTGGAATGCCGCAACCTCGACGAGGTAAAAGAAGCCAGCGCATGCGACATAAGGCGGATTATGCTCGACAACATGGATGCCGAGACCGCCAAAGCCGCCCTTGAACTTATTCCGGACTCCATAGAGACGGAAATCAGCGGCAACGTCTCCCTGGAAACAATCCGTGACGTTGCGGAAGTCGGGCCGGACTACATCTCCGTGGGCAAACTGACCCACTCCGCTCCTTCGTCCGATTTCAGCATGCAATTCGTACCGTTAGCTTAGAGAGGAACACTGTGGAAAAGTCCATCGAGACCATCGAATCCATCCGAAAAGTCATGGGCGAGGACCTCGCCATCCTCGGCCATCATTACCAGTCCGACGCGGTCATAGCGCATACAGACATCCGTGGCGACTCACTGGAACTCTCCCGCAAGATCAGTCCTCTCAAGGCGAAATACATCGTTTTCTGCGGCGTTTATTTCATGGCCGAATCTGCGGCCATCCTCCAGCGTCCCGACCAGAAGGTCTTCATCCCGGACACCGGTGCCTCCTGCCCCATGGCTGACATGGCCGAGGCCGGACGGGTGGAAACCGTCCTCAACCTGCTCGGCAAGTCCGGACGGAAGATCATTCCGCTGACCTACGTAAACTCCTCGGCCGCAGTTAAAGGCGTTGTCGGCCGCTTCGGCGGCTCGGTGTGCACCTCTGCCAACGCCAAGACCATGCTCGATTGGGCTCGCAAGCAGGGCGATGCCGTCCTCTTCCTGCCAGACAAGCACTTGGCCCGCAACACGGCCAACTATCTCGGCATCCCCGAGGAAAAACGGCTGATACTGCACGAGGCGGTCATCGACGGCGATCCCAACCTCTACGTGGACCCGGCCGAGGCCGAGGACAAGGAACTGATCATCTGGCCCGGCTACTGCCCCATCCACGAAGAATTCACCTTGGACGCCATCGACAATATCCGCAGGACCGAACCCGATGCCAAAATCGTGGTTCACCCCGAATGCGATCCCTCGGTGGTCCAGGCCGCCGACGGCAACGGGTCCACCACCTTCCTGATCAAGTATGCAGAGGAGGCCCCTGCCGGCTCCACCATCTATATCGGCACCGAGGAGAACCTGGTCAGCCGACTGGCCGAGCGCTTCAAAAATGAAAAGGTCATCAAGCCTCTGAAGGTCAGCCTGTGTGAGGACATGGGCAAGATCACACTGGAGAATCTCGCCGCCCTCCTGGCGAATATTGAAAACGAAACTCCCGTGAGCGTCTCGGACGATGTGAAAGAACCCGCCCGCCTCGCCCTGGAACGCATGCTCGAAGCATGTGCCTAACCCTGCAGGGATCCAAATGAATGATTTTCGACTGTATTGCGACGCATTGATCGTGGGCTCCGGTATTGCCGGTAGCCTGGCCGCGCTGACCATGGCCGACCAGGGCCTGGACGTCATCCTGATAACGGCCAGCGAAGACGTAACCGAAGGCAACACCGCCCTGGCCCAGGGAGGTATCGTCTACCGCAGCGAGGATGATGACCCGCGCATTCTGGAAAAGGACATCAAAATCGCCGGGTGGAATCATAACTATGCTCGTGCGGTCCGCTACCTCAGCCACTATGGCCCGGAAGTGCTCAAGAAAATCTTTCTGGACAAATACAAGATCCCATTCAATCACCGGGAACCGGGAGACTGGTTCCTGACCAAGGAAGGCGGGCACTCTCTGGCGCGCATCCTCTATTGTGACGACCACACGGGCAAGAACATCATTGACGTTCTTACTGCTGAGGTGACGGCCCACGATAACATCCGCGTCCTGACGGGCAGGACGGCAATCGACCTGCTGTCCACCCAGCATCATGCTCGCCATATGGATTTCAAGTATTCCCTGTCCAACCAGTGTGTGGGGTCCTATGTCTTCAACCAGACGCTTGGGGCGGTGGAAACGATCATAGCCAAGACCACCCTCTTGGCTACGGGTGGCATAGGCCAAATATACCTGCACACGACCAATACGTCGGGCTCCATCGGTTCCGGCCTGACCATGGCATTCAGGGCCGGAGCTCGGCTCATGAACTGCGAATATGTCCAGTTTCACCCCACCGCCATGTACGGAGGCTCCAAACCCGGCAAACGGCGCTTCCTTGTCTCCGAGGCAGTACGCGGAGAAGGCGCGATTCTGATCAACGCCACGGGCGAAGCCTTCATGCCGAAGTACGACTCCCGCGCCGACCTAGCCCCGCGCGATATCGTGACCAGGGCCATCATGGACCAGATGCTTCACTCCGGAGACAGCTGCGTCTATCTGGATGTATCCAAGGTCAAACATGACGTGCAGAAACGCTTCCCCACAATCTACGAACGGTGCCGCTCCATAGGAGTGGACATGCGGACTGATCCAGTGCCGGTGGTGCCTGCGGCCCACTATTTCTGCGGTGGTATCCTGGTTGACACGCGTGGGCGCACTACCTTGGACAGGCTCTACGCCGCCGGGGAATGCAGTTGCACTGGCGTGCACGGCGCCAACCGACTGGCCAGCACCTCGCTCCTCGAAGGTATGCTTTGGGGATACAGCGCTGGAATGGACATGGCCGCCCGTTGCCGCAAGAAGACCATTAGCCGCAAGCTTGATGACTCGATCCCCAATTGGGTGTCCGGTGGCGAACTTCACGACGAAGACCCTGCCCTGGTGGCGCAGGACTGGTCCAACATCCGCAATACCATGTGGAACTACGTGGGCGTCTCGCGCACCCGCGCCCGCCTCACCCGCGCCGTTACCGATCTGCGCAAGCTGACCAAGGACCTCCAGGACTTCTACAAGCAGACCGCACCGAGCAAACCGATTATCGACCTGTTCCACGGCTCCCAGGCTGCGTACATCGTCACCCTGTCGGCTCTGCGCAACAAGGAAACCAAAGGCTGCCACTTCCGCACCGATTAGGTTCCGCACTGCGGCATAGCACTACAGGATGCAAGCTCTTCTTCGTTAAGTACGAAAACGAGAATTGCGCCCTTAGACGCGCGACGCGCCTGCCATTCTACGACCTACGTGGCCAAGGAGACCTTCCATACTTCCCCACAGCTGCCTCTATGGGATGTAATTCAACACCCTCTCCTCAAGCCTGAAATCCTTGCGGCACTTCGACTCTGAAAATACTATAGACTTTCGACACCAATCATTCATTCGTACACACAAGCGATTTGAGCATATCTCCCACACAGCTATAGGGTACTGAGGTCTCCCTCGGCTCGATTCGGTAACTGGGAAGTGTTGCGGGCTTTCTGGGAAAGCGAATGGGCGTGGTTACTTGCGCCAAAATTCAGGCACAAAGAGAATGATGACCGTATAAATTTCAAGTCGCCCCAGGACCATGCAGAAGGTCAGGACCCACTTGGCTGTATCGGGCATCCAGGCGAAGTTGTCGGTGGGGCCGACGCCGCCGATACCGGGGCCGATATTACCGATGCAGGCCAGTGACGAGGCAAAGGAAGTGACCACGTCCACCCCTGTTGCGGCAACGGCGAAGCCGGCCAGGACAAACAGCCCAATCCACAGGACGAAGAATCCCCAGACACCGCTGAGCACGTCGTCCTGCACAACTATCTTCCCCATCTTGACCCGGTTGACGGAGCGGGGATGGATGAGCCGGAACAGCTCCTTGTAAGAATGCTTGACGAGCAGCATCATGCGCATGACCTTCATGCCGCCGCCCGTGGAGCCTGCACACCCTCCGATAAACATGCAAAACAGCAAAATGGCCTGGGCGATCCCCGGCCATAGTTCGTAATCGGCCGTGGCAAAGCCGGTAGTGGTCAGGATGGAGGCCACTTGAAACGAGGTGTAGCGCACGGCATCCGCAGTGTTGTCGTAGTTCCCGCCAATGTACACGGCAACGCTGATAACAGCGATAAAAACCGCCACCATGGCAACGAAGACCCGGAACTCGGGGTCCTTTATCATTTCGCGCGGCCTCCACTTCAGCAGCGCATAATGCAGGGTGAAGTTAATCCCGGCGATAAGCATGAACACGGTAATGATATAGTCGATATACGCCGAATCAAACGCTGCGACCGAGGTATTCATGGTCGAAAAACCGCCCGTGGCCATGGTCCCGAATGTGTGACAAAGGGAATCAAAAAAGTCCATTCCACCAAGCATTAGCAGAATCGTCTCCACCAGGCTGAACAGAAGGTAGACCTTCCACAGGGTCATGGCCGTGTCTTTGATGCGAGGTTTGAGCTTGTCCGGCGCCGGGCCCGGAACTTCGGCCTTGTAAAGCTGCATGCCGCCAACGCCGAGAAATGGAAGGATGGCCAGGGAAAGAACGATAATGCCCATGCCCCCGAGCCAGTGAGTCAGAGAGCGCCAGAACAGGACGGGCCGGGGAATGGATTCGATGTCAGCGAGGACTGAGGAACCGGTGGTGGTGAACCCGGACAGGGATTCAAAAACGCAATCCACCACCGAATCAAACGTGCCGCTAAGATAAAACGGCAGCCCCCCGAAAGCTCCTGCAGCGAACCACCCGAGCGCGACGATGGCCATGCCTTCACGGTGCGACATGACCGATTGGGACTTGGAGGCTTCCGGATCACGAAACAGAAAAAACAGGACAACACCGGATGTTATGGTGATGGCCATGGCCAGAGAGAGGGCCGAGGCCGTGCCGTCGTGGTAGTAGAGGGCCCAGGCAACGGGAAAGACCATGGTCATACCGACGCAGGCAATCAGAGCGCCGATGACATGCAGGACGTATTTCCAGCGCATCTAGAAGAACTCCACCTTTGCAGTCAGGACCTTCTCGACCTTGGGAATATTCTGGCGGGTTGAGATGATAATGAGTTGGTCCTTGGGCTCAATCAAGGTATCACCTCGAGGAATGACAACTTCGTCCCCGCGCTGGAAACAGAGAATCAGGCAACCGCGCGGAAAGTCGATATCCTTGACCTTCTTTCCGACAATGGGAGAATCCTCGTGGGCGATAACCTCAAGCGCCTCGGCCTCCTCTCCCCTGATATTGACCGAGGAGATTATCCTGCCCCGCCGTATAAAGTGCAGAAGCGAATTGATGGCCGACTGCCGAGGACAGACCACATAGTCGATGCCGATGGGCTCGATTAGCGGCATATAGCCGAAATTATTGACGCGGGTAACCGTCCGTTTGGCACCCAACGATTTGGCCAGCAGGCAACTCAGGATGTTGGTTTCCTCATCTCCGGTCACGGCGATGACCATGTCCATATCCTGAATGTTCTCCTCCCGCAGGATTTCCTGATCGGTGGAGTCCCCCATGAGCACAATAGGCCTGTCCAGCTTCTCGGATAAAAACTCGCAGCGCTTCTGTCGATTTTCCAGCAATCGCGTGTGGTAAAATTTGTTGTCCAGCGCCTTGGCCAGGCGAAAACCGATATTGCCACCGCCAATGATAAGCACCTCTCGCACGGGCTCGGTGGCCACGCCAAGACGGGAAACGATCTCCTCCTGGTCCCGGATGTCGCAGACGAAGTAGATGACGTCACCCTGCCGGATCTCGTCGAGACCGCTGGGAATGATCAACTCGCCGTTGCGCACCAAAGCCGCAATAACGATGCCCACATCGTCACCGATCTTCCCGCGCAAATCGATCAGCCGGGTTCCTACCAGGGGGCTTCCATCAGGCAGATTTATCCCGATGAGCCGGATCTTGCCGCCCGCAAACTCGTTGATCTCCACGGCCCCGGGCACACTCATGAGCCGAAGTACCGAGTTAACCACTTCCTCGTCGGGGTTGATGACCTTGGTGATGCCCGCGCCTTCGTCCATGAGCAGGTGGCGATAGTCGGTGTACATCTCGCTACGCACCCGGGCGAGCTTGGTCATCTCCCGGTTCAACATATTGGCGAAAAAACAGGAGATAAGATTGATCTCATCGCTGTCGGTAACCGCAAGGAGAATATCCGCCTCCTCCACTCCGGCCTGCTCAAGAATCTCCGGGCTGGACCCGGAGCCGGTTATGGTCTGTACGTCGGAGGCCTCAGCCAACTTCCTGAGCGCTTCTGCGCTCTTGTCGATGACCACGACTTCCTTGTTCTCCACGGCAAGCCGACGGGCGATATGATAGCCGACTTCACCGGCTCCAATAATGATGATCCTCAACGATTTTCTCCTCGAAGCGTGAAAGTGCTTCCCAGTGTCTTCTACCTGTCTTTATCAGGTTGAGCAATATCGCTCAATTTTCCCGCTGTCCAGGTATCCTAATGAAATACAACAAAACAGGCGGCCCGAAAAATCGGGACCGCCTGCCTAAAAAGAATCGGGGAAACAACCTACAGGATGGCCGCCTTGACCGCGTCGATGCCGACTTTGGAAAGCAACATGGCCGAACGGGCGCGCTTGTTGCCATTCTCCCTGTAATATTCCATGAAACGGCCGACCAGTTCGACGACCTCACTCCGGGTCAGGTCTTCTGCCAGGACATCCGCGATCCGCGGTTTGCCCGAGGCATTACCACCCACGACCATGGTCCAGCCATTCTTCTTGCCGATCAGGCCGATGTCACGCACATAAGACTCGGCGCAACACATGGTGCAACCGGAGACACCAACCTTGAGCTTGGCGGGGAGTTCCTTGCCTACGAACATCTCCTCCAACTCCAGACCGAGTCCCAGGGAATCCTGTACGCCGAACTTGCAGACCTCGGTACCGGGACAGGCCTGCACATAGTGCACGCAAAGTCCAACCGCCGGGCCGATGTCCATTTTGAGGTCGTCCCATACCTGTTCGACCTGCTCCTCCTCCAGCCCAACCAGGGCGATGCGCTGGCCGGAGGTAATCTTCATGATGGGAATCTCGAACTTGCGTCCCACCCGGGCCAGGGCTTCGAGAACGTCTGGCGTCACCAGCCCTACGGGTGTGCGGGGAACGATGGCATAGGTTTTTTTGTCACGTTGAAGAATGGCTCCCTTGGGAGCGCCTTTATCCTGCATGTCAAACTCCTGAAAAAGTGACGTTAGGCGCCGTTTACGGCTTCCAGTACCGCATCAATACCTACCCGCTCGACAAAGCGTGCGGTGCGTTCCTTCTTCTTGGCGTTTTTCGCGTAAAAATCAAGGGCGTTGCCCACGATTTTCAAAGCTTCCTCGTCTGAAACGCCCTTGGCCAGGACATCACCCTTGCGCACGCGACGCCCCGCATTGCCTCCGAAGAGGACTGTCCAGCCCTTCGGCGTCCCTGCCAAACCGATATCTCGTACGTAACTCTCACCACAAGACATGGGGCAACCGGATACACCGGACTTCAGCTTGGCCGGTAGATCGAATCCGTTAAGAAACTCTTCAAGGCGGGCTCCCATCTCCATGGAATCCCTGACCCCGAAACGGCAGGAAGAATTTCCCGCACACGCCTGGACGAAGTACTTGCGCCCTTCGCCCACTAGGCCAAGGCGCTCAATGACTGTCCGCAGCTTGTCCTCGGGGATACCTATGAGCTGGATGCGCTGCCGAGCAGTCACTCTGACGCCTGGTAGACCGAATTCCTTGACGACCGCGTTGATGGTGTCAAGCTGCTCCGCGCTCACGTCCCCCAGCGGGGTCCGGGCCATGACCGAATAGAGTCCCTCCCCACGAGAGCGGCAGGCTCCCTTGGGGAGGGTTTCAATGTATTCTTGTGTTTTCATATATCAAATTGGGGGGGCTATGGTTACCAGGACGCGCATGTCCGTTGCCGCCCTGACTCCGTGGGGCTCGGCGATCTCCGAGACAAGCACGTCGCCTGTCCGGGCAGGCATGGACGAGCCATCCGCGCCGAGAAACTCTCCTTCGCCTTCAAGGATGGTCAGGGTCAACTCGCCTTCCAGATCGTGGGAATGAACCGGGAGGGATTGGCCCGCCTTGAAGTTGAAATTGATGACCTTCATGAACTCGGACTCATGCACCAGGTAATTGGAAAAGGTCAACTCCTTGAAACCATGTTCTTCAAAAAGCGCTATCTTCTTCATGGCAGCCTCCTAGGACTGAAACTCCAGAGGGACGGAACTCAGGATGGTTCCGGTCCGGGATATGGTCACCCTGATTGTGTCAACAGACTTGCCCGCCCGCTTGACGGCCTCGCCAAGAATGACCGACATGGAGGAACAGCACGGGACCTCCATTTCAAGGACAGTTATGGACTTCAGATCGTTTTCGCCTATGATTCCGGCAAGCTTTTCCACGTATTCCATCTGGTTGTCGAACTTGGGGCAACCCATAAGCACCACACGGCCCGGAACAAATTCGGCGTGATAGCCAGGATAGGCCGCGGCCACGCAATCGGCGGTCAGCAACAGGTCAGCCTCCTTGAGAAACGGCGCTGTGGGCGGTACCAGACGCAACTGGATGGGCCAGTGCGAAAGCTGGGAACCGCCTGCCGGAGCCGTAGCGGTAGGCACGTTGGCCTGACCGCAAGGGGTCAGGGCCTGCATGGCGGACCCGGGGCAGCCTCCCATGGGTCGGGGGCCTCCAGCGGGCTTGTCCAACCGCAGGCTTTCCGGATCGGGCATATGGCCGGGAACGGTACGTCCCTGAGCCTTGAGATGCTCGGCCACAGCTTCGGGGTTGAAGTCCTCAGCCTCTCGTACCTCAACCTTGAGCGCACCAGTGGGGCAATCGCCAAGGCAGGCTCCCAGGCCGTCGCAGTAGATTTCCTTTACCAGCTTGGCCTTGCCGTCCACGATGGCCAGAGCACCTTCCTCGCAAGCGGGGACACACTGTCCGCAACCGTTGCATAACTCTTCGTCAATGGAGATCATCTTTCTAGTAACCATCTTATTAACCTCACAATTTTACATAAACATCTATATTCTAGCCACACCCAGGAACAGGGCATGGAGACTGACAACCAAAACAATAAATACTGTCCGGGCCTGCTTAGGCGAAAGACCGGGGAAACGGTAGCCAATGCGCCCATGCGCGCAGGCGGGCACGCAGTCACCACAAAGGGTGCAAGAAATGGCGGGCTTGCCCTGCGCCACTGAAAAGGCATCCAGCGCGCTGTATCGGCAACGTGAGAAACACGCTCCACACCGGTTACAATCGTCATCGATCCGAATCCGCCACGGAGAGAGCTTGCCGAACACATTGGCAATGAGTCCCATGGGGCAATACGCGGTGCAATGGACCATCACCCCTGCCCGCCGGGAAACAATAGCCATGACACCCACGCCGGCCAGGCCGAAGAGCGCAGCAAAACCCACCGCTGTCGGACCGGACACGCCCAGAAGGCGCAGGCAAAGGGCCACGCCCACAGTCAGGCACAGGGTTCCCAGCCGGCCGTAAACGCTCAGGCGCCCCCACCGCGCATTGGGGACAGGGCGTCCGCCCCGTCGGCTCATGGCATCGTCCCAAGCTCCTATGTAGCAGAGATGTGAACACCATGCAGGACCGACCAGCAGGACCGTGACTGAAAAGAGAATGATCATGAAGAGCCCTTCCCCGCGGAAAACCGGTCCGGCAAGGATGAGCGCGGGCACCGGCAGATGCAGCGTCCCGGTCATGAGCATCCGGTCCAGCCCGGCCAGCCCCAGGAGAAGTTGTCCGAAAAAAACGGCGGAAAACAGACCCCAAATGCGCGGCCGCAATATCCGGTGTGAGCTGGCGTCAAGCATAAGGCCGCCGATCCATTGGGCATAGAACGAAAGCAGCGCGATCTCCAGCCATCCCCAGCCGGGCAGATAACGATCCGCCAAGAGGATCGGAAAGGAGACCTTGGCCCGAGCCATGGCCAGACCGAAAGCGGTCAATATGAAGATGGCCGCGCGGGGCAATGCTGTTGCCCTGCTCTTGTAAAAATACTCCCGACCTGTCTTGCCGAAAAGGACGAGGAGAGCCAAGGCATCAAATCCGATCACCCCGCCCATGATCCAAGCTAACCGTTCCCAGGACAATTGCATGGCCTGGCGGAACTGGATGAGCTGAACGGTGGCATCGGCCCAAATGAAGCCGCCCCAGAATAACGCAACCATTGCCGCAAGCCGCAACCATCCCCTGCGAGAAAAGACCAGCCCGGCCACCAGCCCGAATCCGGCTGCCAGACCGAAGTCTCCCTGTCTGAGCGCATGCGCCCCGAGGAGCAGCAGCGCAAGGATGGGTATGGCAATAATGGCGTTCTTCATTTCCGTTCTCCGTGTCCCCTTTCTGCCCTTTTCCTTTGACGAGGACTATGACTTAGGTCAACTTGTACAAATACCAATTGATTTTGAGGGGAGCCTGCATCTATGAACAAGTTGGAAGCGGTCAAATCCGTCATGTTTTTCGAAGGGTTGCCAGATGAACAATTCGAAAAACTCGCACAGATATCCATTATTAAAAAATTCGAAAAGGGCGAGCTTCTGTTCGAAGCCGACGTCCCGGCCCATGGTTTTTTTGCTCCCATTTCCGGCCGAGTAAAAATCTTTCGTACCTCTCCTTCAGGCAAGGAGCAGATACTGCACGTTTTCGGCCCAGGTGAGGCGTTCGGCGAAGTCCCGGTCTTCGAAGGTGGCACCTTCCCAGCCCACGGGCAGGCCATTGAACCCTGCAAGGCTCTCTTCTTTCCGCGCCGTGAATTCGCGGAAATGATCCGCAAGGACCCGGACCTGGGCATGAAGATGATGGCCATGCTCGCCCAGCGGCTGCGCATACTGGTCAACAAGATCGACGACCTGAGCCTCAAGGAGGCACCGTCCAGGGTGGCCTCCTATCTATTGCTGCTCCGTTCGTCCCAGGATTCCGACACCTTCAAGCTAGACCTGCCCAAGGGACAGATAGCCTTCTACCTGGGCACCATCCAGGAAACGCTGTCACGCATCTTCAAGAAATTCAGTGAACAGGAGATCATAGACATCGACGGCAAAGAAATTACCATCCTGGACCGGAGTCAACTGGAAGAGATTGCCAACGAAGGCAGATAGCCAAGCCTGAAATCAAAAAAGGGGGAAGCGTTCAGCTTCCCCCTTTTGGTTATTGTACCCTCTGTGATCTAATGATCATACTGCTTTGCGTATTCGGCATCATTGTACATACCCTCGCCGTACAAATCCTTGCCGTAGGATGCAATGATGCCCTGCCCTTCATCCGAAGAAAGGAACCTGATGAATTCCATGACCAGAGCGTGATTGGGAGCACCCTCAGGCGAAGCCAGGGCGTGATAGGTGTTGATGAGCATGGGATCGCCTCGGAACAGGATCTTGAGATCCTTCATCTCCTTTTTCCCGGCAACCCAGGTGGAGCTGTCAGTCATGAAGTAGCCCTTTTCCGCGTCTGCGCGCTTCAAGGTCGCCATCATGAAATCCTTGGTGATGACATACCAACTTCCGGAAGGTGTGATCCCGGCCTTTTTCCAAATAGCCAACTCCTTCTTGTTTGTGCCGGAATTGTCGCCACGCGACATAAACGGAGCCTTGGCCTTGGCAATGCGGGTATAGGCATCCGCCGCGTCCTTGGCACCGGCAATGCCCGCGGGATCGTCCGAAGGGCCGACAATATAGAATTCATTGGAACCTATCAGTGTGCGGCCTACGGCCCATCCATCAGCCACAGCCTGTTTCTCGGCGGCAGGAGCATGCACCATGCAGGCATCGACCTCACCCGCCTTGAGCAATGCCAAGGACTTGCCGGAACCGGCCTTGACCCAGCACATCATGGCGTCATGTTTGGCATTGAACGTTTCAGCCAACACTTTCAGCAAACCAAGCTCGCCGGGACTGCCCGTGGCCAATTTGTATACGGTCTTCCCTGGACCGTATTCTGCCTTGCACTGGACGCCTTCAGCATAGGCAACGCCAGTAAGCATGAGCAACATCAATACGAGAGACAAAATCCTTTTCATGAATACTCCTCCCTGGTTGGATTATGATTTTACATCCAATACCACAAATGAATTATGCTGAGCAATACACAATTCACCATAACTATGGAGCATCACGAACAATACGGTGGAAGTATACAATTACCACGACCCAACGCAAAAAGCCCGCCGCACGGAAGTGCGGCGGGCTGCTTTCGCAGAAATTGCGCAGATGAAGCTAGGCTTCGATCTTATTGATGGCTACCTGCAGGCGGGAAATGCGGCGCTTGGCCTGGGCAGCGTGGATAACGTTCTTGCGGGCGGCCTTGTCCAGAATGGAAGCGGCGGCCTTGAGAGCCTCGTTGGCCTTGGCGACATCCTTTTCCTCGATGGCAACACGAACAGCCTTGACGGTGTTCTTGATGCGGGTCTTGGAAATGCGGTTGCGGGCGCGACGCTTCAAGCTCTGACGGTGCCTTTTCAGGGCGGATTTGTGATTAGCCAAGGTAATTTCTCCTGATCAATGTATTTCGTAAAAAAAGCTTTTGCTTGTGATTCTTCCCAAAGGGAGAGCCTTTTATATGGACTCTGCCTCTGATGTCAAGCGTTTTCTCTGTCCCTGCGGCAAACAAAGTGGCCGCACCGGACCAACCTAAACCTGCAGAGCGCTGAAATCGGCCAGACGACCCAGCTTGTCCACCAGCGCTTTGAGCAGATTCAACCGATTGAGGCGAACCTCCTGATCATCGCACATGACCATGACGTTGTCGAAGAACGCATCCACGGACGGGCGCAGCTCCCGCAGGAGTCCCATCAGTCCGGCGAAGTCGCCGGCCTGCCACAGATCGTCGAAACGCGGCCCCATTTCCTCCAGGCGGGTACCGAATGCTGTTTCCGCCTCGCCTTCGAACAACTCCTTGGTGTAGCCTCCGGTCAGGACCTGCCCGGCCTCGTCACCCTGCTTGCGGATGATGTTGGCAGCGCGCTTGAAGGTCAGCACAGCCTGCTCGAAGTCCGCCTCCCTAGTGAAGTCGGCAAGAGCTTCCAAACGGGCCTTGAGGGTCCGGATGTCGTTGAATCCGGCACCAAGGGCAGCGTCAACGGCGAGGGTGTCAAAGCCCTGGCCCGTGAACAGCGCGCGCAGACGCTGGCCGAAGAATTCCATCAGGTTGGACAGGGACTCGCCCTGCTCCACCTTCCACTTGATATCCTTGCTGTACGCAGCCTGGGCGTTCTTCAGGAAAACCTCCAGGTCGACGTCCAGATCATGCTCCATGATGATCCTGGCGATGCCCAGAGCGCAACGACGCAGGGCATAAGGATCGTTTGCACCTGTGGGCTTCTTGCCCAGGCCGAAACAACCGGCCATGGTGTCGGCCTTGTCCGCCATGGAGACCAACGCACCGGACAGGCTTGAAGGCACCGGGGTATCGGGGCCAGCAGGCAGGTACTGCTCGTAGATGCCCTGAGAGACGATGTCACCCTTGTCTTTGCGAGCCGCGTAGATACCGCCCATCTTGCCCTGAAGCGAGTCGAACTCAATGACCATCTCGGAAACGAGGTCCGCCTTGGCCAGACGTCCGGCCTCGGCGTATTCAGCAATCTCGCCCGGCAGGATGGATTTGGACTCGCCGAGCATTCCGGCCAGCTTGGAACACAGAGTTTCAATGCGACGCGCTTTGTCTCCCACCGAGCCCAGCGGACCGAGAAAGACGACGTTTTCCAACTTGTCGAGCCAGGTCTGGAACTCCACCTCGCAGTCGGCTTCCCAGAAGAAACGGGCGTCTTCCAGGCGAGCCTTCAGCACTCGCTCCCACCCCTTCTTTACCAAGGCCACATCAGTGGGCTCAAGGTTGAGGGTGGTCAGGAAATGAGCCATGAGCTTGCCGTCGGGCCCCTGGACACCGAAAGACTTCTGATGGGACTGCATGGAGGTAAGAAGTACCTCACGCGGCAGTTCCAGATACAACTCATCGATGTCGCCAATAAGCGGCTTCGGGTACTCGACCAGGTTGGCCACTTCATCCAGCAGGCCGTCGTTCCAGACGATCTCACCGCCCAGTTCCTTGGCCAATCTGTCGCCTTCGGCCACGATGGTCTTCTTGCGTTCCTCGGGATCGATGACAACTTTGCAGTCGTTCTCGATAACGGAAAAATAGTCGGCTGAGGAAGCCACGGCAAACGGTCCCGGACCCATGACCCGATGGCCGCGCGTTTCCCGTCCGGAGGTCATGTTCTCCACGGTGAATTCCACCACGGCGTCATCGAGCAAGGCCAGCAACCAGCGCACGGGACGGCCAAAGGTAAAGTCATACCCGCCCCAATGCATCCGTTTGGGGAAAGAAAGGGATTCCACTGCCTTGAGGCAGAGTTCAGGGAGAATGTCAGCAGTCTTGCCACCACCCACGACCTTCTTGGCCGCCAGGTATTCACCCTTGCCCGTGTCCATTTTAAAGAGGTCTGCTTCGGCCACGCCCTGGGTCTTGGCAAAACCGGCCCCGGCCTTGGTCAGGTTGCCGTCGGCGTCGTAAGCGATGCGGGTGGGCGGCCCGGTGACGGTCTCCTCTTCCTGGCGCTGCGCCTCGGCGATCGCCACCACCTGCGCGGTGATACGACGCGGCGTGGCAAAGGTCCGCACCTCGGCGGCCTCGACCATGGCTTCGTCCAGCAGCTTGCCGAAAGTCTCTTTCAACTCCGCAGCCAGCTTCGGCACGAAGCGGGCAGGCATTTCCTCGGTTCCGATTTCCAGTATGAATTCGGCCATTGTTCTACTCTTTTATTGTAATTGCGCGTGGCAGCGTTATTTCTTCAGCATGGGGTATCCCATCTCCTCACGCTGGTCGGCGTAGAGACGGGCAATCTTGGATGCCAGGTTCCGGACGCGGCCGATGTAGGTAGCGCGCTCGGTGATAGAGATGGCGCCGCGAGCGTCCAGCATGTTGAAGGAGTGGGAACACTTGAGACAGCAATCGTATGCGGGCCAAGGCAATCCCTCCTCGCACAACTTCAGGCACTCGGCCTCGAACTTGTTAAAGAGATCGAACAGCAATTCCGGCGTGGACAACTCAAAATTGTACTTGGACATCTCCACTTCATTCTGATGAAAGACGTTGCCGTAGGTGATCTCGTCATTCCACTGGAGATCATAGACCGATTCTTTCTCCTGGAGATACATGGAGATACGCTCCAGGCCGTAGGTGATCTCCACGGACACCGGCTTGAGATCGATGCCACCCACCTGCTGGAAGTAGGTGAACTGAGTCACTTCCATGCCGTTGAGCCAGACTTCCCAGCCAAGGCCCCAGGCGCCCAGGGTGGGCGACTCCCAGTCATCCTCAACAAAACGAATATCGTGGGCCTTTGCATCAATGCCGAGAGCCCCGAGTGACTCGAGATACAGCTCCTGAACGTTGTCCGGCGAAGGCTTCAGGATGACCTGGAATTGATAGTAGTGCTGCAAACGGTTCGGGTTTTCGCCGTAGCGGCCGTCAGTGGGACGCCTGGAAGGCTCTACATAGGCGGTCTTCCACGGCTCGGGACCTATGACGCGGAAAAAGGTATTGGGATTGAACGTGCCCGCGCCGCACTCGATATCCATAGGCTGCACCACGGCGCAGCCGTAATCGGCCCAGAAATCCTGAAGTGTCAATATGACGTTCTGAAAATTCATCAGTTTCTCCAACTCATACCTTTTTATACATACCGTTATCCCAGGACAGGCCCAGGTGATAGGCAACGAACAATTCCACCAGTTGACTGCACTGGCGGCGAATACCGACGTCCATTTCCACGGAGGCCCAGTCGGCAGGCCTGCTCCGCTGTATCCAATCCAGGGCGCGCAACGCACCGGCGGAAACCTGCCGAGCAAGTCCCTCTAACGGTTTCCCGGCGGAAAGACAAGTGGGACAGGCTACCTGCCCGGTCTCCACGCCGAACTGATATCCCTTTTCCGTACCCACCGGCTTACCGCATGCGCCACAGGAAAGAAAGTCCGGCGTATAGCCCATGGCAAAGGCATATTGGGCCCGGAACAACCAAGGCACGAAGTCGGGTGCCCCACCCGTTTCCAGCATCTCCCATGTCTCCAGCAACAGGCCGTAGGCATGGACGGCATCCGACGGACCGGCATCCACGGCCTCAATGAACTTGACGCAGTTGGCGGCTATGCCCGTCTTGAGCGGGTCCTTGCGCACACCGGGAAAATTGTTGAGCAACGATCCTTCCTCCAGAACCGTATACTCTCCGCGCCTGCCGGAACCGATGGTGAAAAGAACATGGGAAAGCGGGTCAAGGCAACCAACGAAACGACGTCGGCTATGGCTCCCGCCGAAGGCAAAGGCATTGAAGATGCCGCGCGATGGTGTAAGCAGACGAACCCAGACGTCCGACTCCCGGAAACGGCCCGTTTTCAGGACAAGCGCTTTTTCCGTGGCCCCCATGCCGCAAGTCCCCCGGGGACGGGTTAGTACCCGATCTGCAAAGTCTGGATGTTGGTCTTGTTATCTTCGAGCTTGTAGGGCTTGCCGTTGTAGGTCACGGTCACGCCGGCCACATTGCCGATGCGGATGCGGCGCGGGCTGTTGAACATCAGTCTGAGGGGCTCTCCTTGTTTGAGCACAAAATCGCGAGACATACGGGATTCATCGCCCTTCCAGACGCCTATCCAACACCCTTTTTCAGTGATTGCGCGAATGATCACGACATGATCATACAGCTGCTTTTCAGCCATAGCCTCAGCGGGCTGCTCATCGATTTCAGCACCCTGCTCCGCCGCCTCCCGCTCGGCACGGTCCGCACTAGCAGCAGTCTCCGTCACGGCTACGCCCGCCTCATCGGTCGCCTTGGCAGTATCACCTGAGACTTCCTTTGCTTCCGGGACCTCCTCCACGGCTTCATCGGCAGCCTGTCCTGCGGCCTCATCGTCGGCTTGCGGTGCGAGCTCACTGTCAGCAGGCGGTGCGGCTTCAGACTCAGGCGCAGAAAGTTCCTCGCCCGTAGGGGCTTCCAAAGCAGGCTGTTCGCCAGTCTGTTCCTGCAGCGCAGGCGGAACCGGCGTATCCGCATTCTTTCCCTTGAGATTGAAAAAGAAGAGTCCGCCTCCAGCCAGGAGCAAAACCAGAATCAGCAACAACGGCCAGCGAACGCGGCGTTTCCCTTCCTGAAAGTCCTTGTCCTGAAAGGCTTTTTCTGCGGCAGGAGACACTTCGTAGATGTGTTCTTCCGGTCCGCCCGCCTCATCCTGGTACTCGCGATCCACAACCATACTCAACTCCTCGGCGTCGAGGCCGAGGAACCGGGCATAGCTCTTGACGAAACCTTTGGCATAGACCGGGTGCGGCAAGGAGGAACGATCGCCATTTTCCATGGCAACGATGTTCGTCCGGCTGATCTTGGTAGAATCCATGACCATCTCGATGGACAGCCCCTTCTTCTCCCGCTCCTGCCTCAGCGCTTCTCCAAGTTCCTGAAAATCCATTGAAATCTCCGTAGGTATACCTGGGTTATTCCATGTACTCGATTACCGAGCTCTGCTTCAACTGTTCAAAGTATTCGTCAAAAACCTTCTCCCGCTTGGCATCCATGAGCCGCTTGAAAATCTCGTCACGGACTTCATCCAAGGGAATCAACCGGTCTTCAATGACCTTGACCGGCGACAGGAGCGCCTTGTTGCCCTGAACTTCAATGGGAGCACTGACGCCTCCCTCCTTGATCCCGTCAAGAGATCGCTGCCAATCATCGGCAAGATCATTCCAGGCGACCTCTCCGATGGATCCGCCGTTCTCCTTTCCTGGACCTATGCTGTATTTTTCCGCAGCTTCGGCAAAAGTCAACTCGCCATCCTCAATCCGCTTCTTCACTTCAGTTGCTGCGACATCGGGCGGCAGGACTATTATGGCCAATGAAATCAATTTCTCAAGCACATAATCGTCATGGTGCGCGTCATACTCTTCCTTGATCTCGGAGTCCGTAACCAACACCTTGCTGTGGACCATATAGCCAAGCAACTCCTGCTTCTCGATTATGCCCCTGAGCTTGGTACGGAAATCCTCAAGAGTCAAATTATCCTTCTTGAGCATTTCGTTGAAATCTTCATCCGTATACCCTTGCTCTTTCTTGATCTTTTTGATCTCAGCATCCACCGCATCATCGGAGATCACGATCTCGAACTTCTTGATTTCCTGTTCCATAAGCTTGTCGTTGACCATCCGTTCGAGGACCTGCTTGCGGAATTGGTCGAGCTGCTCCTGTTCACGAACGGACAGCTGCCTGTTACCAAGTTTGGCGAGAACAGGTTTGATCTCTTCGTCCAGGTCGTACTGGGTGATAATATCGTCGTTGACCTTGACCAGGATACGATCGAACACGACCTCATCGGCCAGGGCGCGCACGGGTGCTATCAACATCAACACCCACAGCATCATAGACAAATATCGAAACACGTATGGCTCCTTGATCCCCCGGCAGGAGGATTTCGATCATGTGATTTTGACGGATTCTAGTCTGTTTGCGAAAACTATGCAACGAACGCGCCGACTTAGCCGTCGCTTCCGTTCCCTTCCGGTTCGCCAGGAAGATCATCGCCCGGAATCGCGGGGGCTTCCTCTTCCTCCATACCATCCCGTTCAGGCAACAAATGACTTGAAACCTGAATATCGGCAGCGGCGACCGCCTTTTTCAGCCAGGCTCCGAAGGCATCGCGCATCTTGTTCTCCAGCAAGGCTTTCTCCACAATGGGATAGGCCTGTGCCGGAGGCAACATCTTGGCCGGACTCCTTTCCAGAAGCACGAGCGCCTCAAACCCGAAACGATCAGTCAGGACACCGCTGGCCTGACCGGGTTTGAGTCCGTTCATGGCGTTTTTCCACGTAGCGGACAGCTTGCCCTCCCGGACGACCACTTCGCGGGTTTCAACTTCTCCGAATGCGGTTTCCAGGTTCACCGAATCCCGCTCGGCCAGAAATTTTTCCACGGCCTTTCCCACGATTTCGCGACTTGGCCCCCGCACCACCAAAATACGTAGGCTTTCCGGCAGGTAGAAATCGGAGATATGCTCCCTGTAATACTGCTCAGCTTCCTTGTAATCAATTTTGATCTGCGGCCTGAGCACCTGCTGATAAAACTTCTTCATGGCCAAGTGGGCCTTGAGCTGCTTTCTCCAAGCCTTAAGATCGATGTACTCCTCGACCAGCATCTGATCAAAGGCGCCCTCGGGATAATCGGCGCGCACCGTTTCCTCGGCCTTGAGCAACTCTCGATCGGTGACGGGCAGATCCCGACGGGCCAGCTCCTGTACCACCAGCTCCTGAACGATCAGGTCCGTGAGAATCTCTCCGTACTCCTGGCGCAATTTCTCCACACTCGGGACAAAGGCCCCGGCCGTGTCGGCCTGGAACTGATCATGCTGGAATTCCAACTGGGACAGCTGAATGGGCACCCCGTTGACGCGTGCGATGATCCCGAGCTCGTCGGCATCGCCCGAGCAGCCGAGCAAGAGAAACATTGCGCAACATATTAATATTCTTTTAATCATCTTTCCTCTTGGTTGACGGTTGCCGTCTCTCCGACATTCGATCCGAGCAACTCCTCCAATTCGGAAGCGGTCTCCTCCAGAGCCCGACGCATGGATTCTGTCTGCTCATAACGCAACTCCAACCTGGCCGGAGGCAACACTTTGGCCCGCTCCGGTCTCTCGGCAATCCAATCCATGAGCTTTCTCGGATCGGTGGCCACTGCGTTTTCTCCCCAGGAGACAACCGCTCGGCCGGGATACAGCTCTGCCCTGTCCACCTGTAGCCGGGAGAGGGCCTGTTTGATGCGCAGGACCCCAAGAAAGGTTTCCAGCTCCTCAGGCAGATGGCCGAAGCGATCACGTATTTCGGCCTCCAGTTCCTTGAGCGACAATTCCTCGCGAGCCGAAGAAAGTGCCTTGTAATACCGCAACCGTTCCTTGGCATCCGGGATGTAATCCCCCGGAATATGCGCCTCGAATACAAAATTGAGTTCCGGCTCGGAAGCCCGCGTGTCCGCCTCGCCGCGTAACCTGCGTACTTCTTCCTCAAGCATCTCCAAAAAGAGGTCAAGCCCTACCTTGGCGATCTGCCCGGACTGGGCTTCGCCAAGAATATTGCCCGCCCCGCGCAGCCGCAGGTCCTCCATGGCGATCTTGAAGCCTGCCCCCAGATAATCCATGTCCAGAATGATACGCAAGCGCTTGCGCACGATTTCCGAAAGATCGTCTACGTGAGGGACCACGAAATATGCGTAGGCCTGACGGTCGCTCCGGCCCACCCTGCCCCGAAGCTGATAAAGTTGTCCCAGACCGAAGAGTTGCGCCTGATCCACGATAAGCGTGTTTGCATTGGGGAAGTCCAACCCTGACTCCACAATGGCGGTGCAGACCAGGACATCAATCTCGCCATGCCAGAAGCCGTGCATGGCCTCTTCCAGCGCCTTCTCGGTCATTTTGCCATGGGCCATGGCCACCTTGGCGTCAGGAGCCAGTTCACGGACGAATTCCGCCACCCGCTCCAGGCCGTTGACCCGATTGTAGACCCAGTACACCTGACCGCCACGATCAAGCTCCCGACGCAGTATACCCTGCAACGCCAGTTTCTCCCGCTCGGCGATGGCGGTCTCCACTGGCTTGCGGTCCTCGGGCGGCGTTTCGATGACCGAGAGCCCCCGGATACCGGAAAGGGAAAGTTGCAAAGTCCGGGGAATGGGTGTTGCCGTCAGGGTGAGCACATCGATATTCTGTCTGAATCGCTTGAGCTTTTCCTTGTGCTTCACGCCGAAACGCTGCTCCTCATCCAAAATGAGCAAGCCGAGGTTGGGGAGCTCCACGTCCTTGGACAGAATCCGATGCGTCCCGATAAGAATGTCGATCTCACCACGAGCAGCGGCCTCCAGCACCGTTTTCTGGCGCTTGCGCGGCACAAACCGGCTGAGCAGTCCGACCCGGACGGGAAACCCTTCCATGCGCTTGGTAAAAGTCTGATAGTGCTGCTCGGCCAGGACAGTGGTGGGACACAGGAGCGCGGTTTGAAGCCCCTCGGAGGCGGCGCGAAAAGCGGCCCTTAGGGCTACCTCGGTCTTACCGAAACCCACATCGCCGCAGACCAGACGGTCCATGGGCTCGGGACGTTCCATATCTGCGAACACATCCCTGACCGCCCTGTCCTGATCCGGAGTCTCCTCAAAACCGAACGTGGCTTCGAATTCGGCATACATCTCGTCCAGCGGGCCATAAGAGAACCCCTTGGCGACCCGGCGGAAGGCGTACATTTCCACAAGATCATGGGCGATTTTTTCAATGGCCTTGCGGACCTTGGCCGTGGTTTTGGCCCACCTTGTGCCGCCGAGCTTATCCAAGGACGGCGGCCTGCCTCCTTCCGGGCCTTTGAAGCGCTGGACCAGGTTGAGTCGGTCCACCGGCAGGTAGAGCTTGTCCTCCCCGGAAAAGTACAACAGCAGGTAATCATTGGTGGCATCCCCAAGCTTCATGGAGTGCAACCCGCCGAACTGGGACAGCCCGTAATCGCGGTGGACCAGCAGATCCCCTTCGCTGAGATCTTCGTATTTATCCAATCCCTTGAAGGTCTTGTCTCTGTTGCCGTGTGCCTTTGGCGGCTCGGGCTGAAGCACCTCCTCGCCCAGGATGCGCACTTGGCTCCAGGCCAGCTCCATGCCCTTGCGTAACGGCGACACCAAGGCGAACAGCCCCGCTTTCCTTGGGGAATACTCCAAAGATATGGGAAGATGCTCCTGCTCGGCCAGGCTGAGAAACTTCTTGCGTGAGCGCTCCGAGCGAAAGCTGAGAATGGTTTGAAAAGAGGAACGAGTCCAATCCCGTACCCCTTCCATCAACGCGGACCAGGGACGACGCGACGCCTCGGGTTTCCAGAAAAGATCGGTGAAATCACTGTAGGCGGTTTCGGCCAGGTCTATGCCGTTCTTTTCCCGCCCTATAGTCAACTCCTCGAAGACCACCTGCGGTGCGTCACGCCAAACCTGGCGGGCCCCTTCATGGGAACGGCAGAAAAACCGCAGGGGCCAACGCACACCCTTGCTCCGCCCCTCCTCCTCCACGTATTCCCTCCAGGCCTGATCCTGATCCTCCAGGCGAGCCCGCAAGGAACTGCCCGAGGAAAGCAGGTAAGCAGTGTCAGCCGGGAAATAAGTCTCCAAGCCAACAGGGTCGGCGTAGTACATGCCCGGCCAGACAAAGCCGTCATTGAGTTCCAGCCGTTCGTCCAGGGAGTGCTCCTCGGCGGCGGACATTTCGCCTGTAGTCCGCAACCGTTTCCAGACTTCCCGGGCCTGAGCGGCGTATGCTTCGGTGGTAATGCCGGGCGAGACAGGCAGGATCACGGCTTCGTCCAGATCCACCCTCGACCGCTGGGTCGCGCCATCGAACAGCCGGATCTCCTCCAAAGTATCGCCAAAAAATTCGAACCGCAGGGGCAAGTCATATCCGGGCGCATGAATGTCGAGGATATCTCCACGCATGGCCATGTCCCCCGGACCGGAAACCAGCTTGCGACGCACGTATCCCCAGGACACAAGCTGCTCCAGCAGAAGATCGGGCGACATGTCCTCGCCCTTGGTCAGGGAAATCCAGTTTTCGCGCAGGACCGAATCGCCGGGCCATAAAGGCAGCAGATTGTCCACGGTCATGAGCACGCCCCGGGACTTCCCACCGTAAGTCAGTGCATACAGTGCCGCCCACCGTTCGCTCCACGCCTCTGCATCGGGCCGTTTGGGCTGATAGGGAGGCAGGAAGGCCCACTCCCTCTCCCAGACCGGGCTATGCGAAGCCTCGCCATTGGACGAAAACAGCGTTAGCAGAGCCTTCATCTGCCTGAACTCGGCAGCACCGGGAACCACGATGACCGTTGAGCGGCCCCTGGCCAGCAGTGAAGTGCCTACAAAGGCCTGGGTGGCTGGACCGGACTTGAAGACTCGGACGGAATCGGCCGCTCCCTTGATAAAGTCCTGTATGGCTCCGGGGAAAGTGGATGACATGGTAATTGGCTGGTTGTAAGAATATAGAAAAATAAAGCCGCCTCTCTCCTAACGGGAGAGAGGCGGCTTGTCACTGGAAAAATAATGGCTACACGGCGCTCAGGGCCTCGCGTTCCTCGTTATCGAGAAGCTTATCCAGATCAAGCAGGATGAGCAACCTGTCCTCCAGCTTGCCCACACCGTCGATGTAATCTGAGTCCATACCCGCCACAACCGGGGGCGGAGGCTGGACCGAGTTCGCTGGAATCCGAAGCACCTCGGACACAGAGTCCACCACGAACCCGACAACAATCATTTCAATTTCTATGACGATGATGCGGGTATACTTGTCGTGCTCCTTGGACTCCAGGCCAAAACGGCTGCGCATGTCCACAATGGGGATAACCTTGCCGCGAAGATTGATCACGCCTTCCACAAACTCGGGAGCACGCGGAACGTTGGTGATCTCCATTGTACGGATGATCTCCTGCACCTGGAGAATGTTGACCCCGAATTCCTCCTCACCGATACTGAACGTGACCAGTTGAATGACTTCCTGGTCGCGCTCGACCTCTTCGATATCCGTGACATCTTCGACTTCAATACTCATGGCTACCTCAAAAAAAAAGGATGCTGGCATGCAGGCCCATGTTGACCTTTTCACTGTGTCAACGGTCCTTTTTTTTGTCAATTAAAATATCTAGTCGCATGAAATCGTTGACAAGATCAACACAACAGCCTCACTGCCAACGCATACTTGAAACAAGCCATACATGGCGTTTGATCAATAATCAGACATTGTTGGAGAGATTATAATCTATTGAATCCAAAGTTCGGTTGACCTGCGTCTCATAAAGGAATAACTTATTTTTCACTTTAGTCATACTTGACTGATTTCGTTTGAATTTTAGCCTACAGGACGAACCGCAGCACATGGGTCAATACGCCGCATTCGGCGACCACGCGTCGCTTGAGGAACAGGTCAAAAGCCTGGCCGACGAAGAACTACTGGACTTTTGGGAAGAAACACAACAGGTTGCCAAAATGTTGGATGAGGAGGAACAACCGGGTATCGAG
This sequence comes from Pseudodesulfovibrio cashew, assembly GCF_009762795.1. Lineage (NCBI taxonomy): Bacteria > Pseudomonadati > Thermodesulfobacteriota > Desulfovibrionia > Desulfovibrionales > Desulfovibrionaceae > Pseudodesulfovibrio > Pseudodesulfovibrio cashew. Next base: position 3,144,693 of record NZ_CP046400.1, read on the forward strand.
TATAACCCGGAGTATGAACGAGTCATCCTGCAGGAGTTGCAGTTCCGCACCTCCTTCAAGGGCCAGTTCTAACCCGGTTCCGATCTTCGACAAAAAACCCCTGTCTCAACAGAGACAGGGGTTTTTTGTTTGTTATCCGGTTGGTAACGGCTAGGCGACCGGCTGACGCCCGATGCTGAAATAGGCGAAACCGGCTTCTCCCATGGCCGCGGGATCATAAAGATTCCTGCCATCGAAGACGATGGGTGCCTTGAGCTGTTCCTTGATCTTGCCGAAATCAGGATTGCGGAACTGGTTCCAGTCAGTGACCACGGCCAGAGCATCCGCCCCTTCCAGCACGGCCTCCTGACTGTCCATAATTTCCAGGCCCTCTATGTCGCCGACCTCTTCGCGAGCCCGCTCATTGGCCACGGGATCGAACGCACGGATCTTCATACCCAAGGAGGTAAGCTCCCTGATAATGCGTACGGCCGAAGCCTCGCGGATGTCATCGGTGTTCGCCTTGAAGGCGATTCCCCACATTGCGAGAGTGCGTCCGGCGACGCCTCCCTGGGGCTCAAAGTAGGCTTTGATCTTTTCTGCCAACACGCCCTTCTGGACGTTGTTCACATCATCCACGGACTGGATGAGCTTGGCTTCATAACCATACTCCTTGGCAGTGCCGATGAGTGCCTTGACGTCTTTGGGGAAGCAGGAGCCGCCATACCCTACCCCGGGGTAGATGAAGCTGTAACCGATGCGGCTGTCAGAGCCGATGCCCGCACGTACCTCTGTGACGTTGGCACCCACCCGCTCGCAGATATTGGCAACCTCATTGATGAAGGAGATTTTGGTCGCCAGCATGCAGTTGGCCGCATACTTGGTCATCTCGGCGGAGCGGACACCCATGACGATCAGCTTTTCACGGCTGCGGGCGAAGGGGGCGTAAAGGGTTTTAAGCACAGTGGCGGTTTCCTCGTTCTCGGTGCCTACAATGACGCGATCCGGCTTCATGAAGTCGTTGACCGCGTCGCCTTCCTTGAGAAACTCGGGATTGGAAACCACATCGAAGGAGATATCCTCATTACGCTTTGCCAACTCCTCGGCGATGATGGCCCGAACGCGGTCTGCCGTGCCCACAGGCACAGTGGACTTGTCCACCACGATCTTGGGAGAGGTCATGCATTGCCCGACCTCGCGGGCAACGGCCTCGACGTACTGAAGATCACAACTGCCATCTTCACCACAAGGCGTGCCAACGGCCACGAAGACCACCTGGGCGGTGGAAATACCCTCGGCCAGGTCCGTGGTGAAGTGCAGGCGACCTTGTTCGGTGTTGCGCTTGACCAGGTCCTCCAGACCGGGTTCAAAAATATGGATGCGGCCGGCCCGAAGCGTCTCGACGACCTTGGGGTTGACGTCCACACAACAAATATCATTGCCCATTTCGGCAAAACAGGCGGCGGAGACCAGGCCCACATAGCCTGTGCCGACAATACAAACGTTCATATCGTTATCACTCCGAATTGAATTAACGGTGTTTGACTGAGGTGGCCCTTACATTGTGCCCACGCGCGGTGTCAACTCATCTATATGCTGCCTCCCGATCGTCACATTCGCTCGCCGCAGTTGCCAACTGCGGCGAGAAGGCATAAATTAATTGGATATAGTCAAAGCACTTTCCAGCCAATCCAATGAGGAGAAATATATGCCGCAACTCGCAGTCAACGTCGATCACGTAGCCACCCTCCGGCAGGCCCGCATGGGCATAGAGCCCGAGCCCGTCACCGCCGCTTACCTGGCGGAAATGGCCGGAGCTACCGGCATCATCGTCCACCTGCGCGAAGATCGCAGGCACATCCAGGACCGGGACGTGGAACTTATCCGCAAGACCTGCAATACCCGGCTGCACCTGGAGATGGCCGCAACTGAGGAAATGCAGGGGATCGCCCTGGGCATAGATCCCGAATTCGTCTGCCTCGTGCCCGAGAAGCGGGAGGAGTTGACCACTGAAGGCGGCCTCAACTGCGTAGGCAACGAACAGCGCCTCAAGGATTTCCTCGCCCCGTTGCACGCCAAGGGAATCCGCTCCAGCCTGTTCATCGACGCCGACCCCAAACAAATCGAAGCGGCTCGGGCCATAGGCACGGAATACATCGAGATCCACACCGGCCATTATGCCGACGCCAAGGAATTTAACGCCCGCAACGAGGAACTCTCGAAGATAATCGAAGGCATCCGTCTGGCCCAGGGTATCGGCCTGAAGGTCAACCTCGGCCACGGCCTGAACTATCGAAATATCCTGGCCTTCAAAGATGTTCCCGGCATCATGGAGTATTCCATCGGGCACTCCATCATGGCAAAAGCCATTTACGTTGGTCTGGACCGTGCGGTCCGCGACATGGCCGAACTTGTCCGTTCCTTCGCGGACTAGGGGGTCCGCATGATAATCGGGTTGGGTATTGATCTTGCCGAGATAGAACGCATCCGCGACATGTGGAATAAATACGGCTCGAAATTCGCCGAGAAAATCCTCACATCCAAAGAGATCGCCCAACTGCCGAAAAAGGCCCCGGTGCCCCGTCTGGCTGCGCTCTTTGCCGGCAAAGAGGCGGCGGTCAAGGCTCTGGGCACGGGCTTCGCCCAAGGCATTCACTTCAAGTGCGTGGAAATCCTGCATGCTGAAAGCGGCAAGCCGGAAGTGACCTTCCTCGGACGCGGAAAAGAGAAATGCGACGAATTGGGCGTGAAGGCTGCGCACATCACGCTCACCCACTCCCGTGACACTGCCGCTGCCACTGTGGTATTGGAAAGATAATCAAAACCGCAACCAAGGACACCCATGCTGCTTCCCCTGCCCACTCCCGAAGAAATGATGCTCTGGGACCGCGAGACGATTCAAACCATCGGCATACCCGGCGCGACCCTCATGGAGTCAGCCAGCCGCGAAGCCGTGGACGTGCTGCTGGAAGAATACGGCTCAGTGGAAAACGCCGAAATATTCTGTTTCGCAGGCTCGGGCAACAACGGAGGCGACGCCTTTGCCATGGCCCGTCAACTGGCTGACCTCGGGGCGGACGTCACTGTCTTCCACACCATCGCCAAGAAGCGTTATAGAGGCGAAACCCGCCAGAACCTCCAATGGGCGCAAAAGCTCGGTGTGCCCCTCAGGCATTTGTCCGCTGTGAACACGGACTCCCTGCCCCAGCCCGACATCATCGTGGACGGCCTGCTCGGAACCGGACTCCAGGGGCCTCTTCGCGACGATTACCTTACCCTTGTCCGCAGTCTCAACAGGCTCGGCAAAAGGGCCTTTGTCCTGGCTGTAGACATTCCGTCCGGCTTGAGTGGGCTAACCGGAGCTCCCCTGCCTGAAGCGGTCGTAGCCGATGCCACGGTCACCTTCCAGGCCCCGAAACTCGGCCTGGCCATGCCCGGAGCCAACCGGTTCACAGGCATGCTCCATGTTCGGACAATCGGCATCCCCAACCTGGTGCAGGAAAAGAATCCCGCCTCCCACCACCTGATTACAGAGGAGGCTCTGGACCGCATCCCGGGTCTTGTCCACGACATGCACAAAGGAACGGCGGGCCACGTTCTCATCGTCGGCGGTTCCATCGGATTGACGGGAGCGCCGCATCTTGCGGCTCGTGCCGCCCTGCGAAGCGGAGCCGGGTTGGTGACCCTTGCCTGTCCCGCCGGGCTGGCCGATTCCATCAAGCACGGTGCGCCCGACATCATGACCCTGCCGCTTGGGCAAGGAGATGAATGGACGGCGGATATTGCCAACGACCTCCTTTCTCAAATGGATCGTTTCGACGCTGTGGTTGTCGGGCCGGGCATAGGCAGGGCCCAAAAAACCGTTGATCTCCTCGAGGATTTTATTGCAAAGTGTCCCGCGCGTACGGTTCTGGATGCTGACGCGCTCTACGCCCTGTCGAAATTTCCCGGCAGGATCGCCGAACTTCCGGCGGAGACAATACTCACTCCGCACCCCGGCGAGATGGCCATGCTCTTCGCTTCAGCCATTCCGGAAATCCAGGGGGACAGATTGGGGTGCGCTAAACGCTTCACGAAAATGAGCGAGGCAATCCTAGTGCTCAAGGGCGCGGGTACAGTGGTGACCAACAAAGACGTCACGGCCATCAGCCCGTTTTCGGAACCCAACCTTTCCGTTGGCGGCTCAGGGGATATCCTGGCCGGAGTCATAGGCTCACTCCTGGCCCGGGGCGTCACAGCCATTGAAGCGGCCTGCATCGGCGTGTACTGGCACGGCCTTGCCGGACGAATGCTCAGAAAGGACTTTCCGGCAAGGGGCAACTTGGCGACGGAGATCGCATCCGCCCTGCCCCTTGCGATTCAACATCATCTAAAGGATATGTGAACATGCTGAAGGCAAAAGACATCATGACCACCGACTGCATCACCCTGACGCCGGACACCGACATCATGACCGCCGCCAAAACCCTGCTCGAAAACAAGATCAACGGCGCGCCCGTGGTCGAGGACGGCCAGGTCGTCGGCGTACTTTGCCAATCAGACCTGGTGGCCCAGCAGAAAAAAATCACTCTCCCTTCTTTCTTCACCCTTCTGGACGGCGTGTTCCCGATATCCTCTCACGACGAGTTGGAAAAGGAGATGTCCAAAATCGCAGCACTCAAGGTGGGTGAGGCCATGACCCCGGCGCCGACCTTCGTCACTCCGGACACATCCATCGAAGACGTCGCCACTCTCATGGCCAACGAAAAGCTCTACACCCTGCCTGTGATCATGGACAAAACGCTTGTGGGCGTGGTCGGCAAGGAAGATATCCTCAAGACGCTGCTCAAGGACTGATCCGCTGCCGTGGACGTAAGACTTCACCTGGAGGATACCCAAGCCACGCTGGCGCTGGGTGCCGAATTGGCGAAAAAACTGGCTAAATATGCCAATCCGCCCGCTTTGCTCTTGCAAGGCGACCTCGGTTCAGGCAAAACCACGTTGGTCAGGGGCCTGGTCGAGTCCCTGCCAGGCGCGGACCAGGCCGAGGTTTCGAGCCCCAGCTTCAATATTTTCAACCTCTACCCTACCGTCCCGCCCGTGGCTCATTTCGATCTCTATCGGTTGGAGGGGATGCCTCCGGACGATGCTCTTTTTGAGCACCTTGATGATCCCGGGACACTGACCGTGGTGGAATGGATACAGTTTCTCGACCGGAGCGAATGGCCTGAAAAAGCCCTCTTCCTCGAATGGACTCCGTCCGAAAACGGACGCGACGTAACGATACACGCCTTCGGGGAAACGGCTCTACATATAGCCCGATCCTTAGCGGATCACTTCACACTCAAGTAGAACAGAGCTAACATGAACATCGTCGTACAGAAATTCGGTGGAACATCCGTGCGCAACCTGGAATGCCAACGCCAGGTCATGCAGAAGGTCCTTCGTCCCTATCGCGAGGGCAACAAGGTCATTGTGGTCCTGTCGGCCATGGCCGGTGAAACCAACCGGCTTCTTGAACTGGCCAATCAGTGGTCGGATTCTCCCGACCCCGCAGAAATGGACTCCATGGTCTCCACGGGCGAACAGATTTCCTGCGCCCTTTTTACCATGCTGCTAAAACAACAGGGCGTCAAAGCACGCTCCCTGCTTGGATTCCAGGCCCCTATCAAAACCGACGACTGTTTTGGCAAAGCCCGCATCAGAAGCATCGACGACACCCGACTCAAGGAGCTTCTCGAGGAGTATGATGTTCTGGTCATGGCCGGTTTCCAGGGCTGCGACGACGAAATGCGCATCACCACCCTGGGCCGAGGAGGCTCGGACACCTCTGCCGTGGCTCTGGCCGCAGCGGTCAAGGCCGACGTCTGTGAAATCTACACCGACGTCCCAGGAGTCTTCACCACCGATCCGAACATGTGCACGGATGCGCGCAAGATAGACCGCGTCGCCTACGATGAGATGCTGGAGATGGCCAGCATGGGCGCCAAAGTGCTCCAGATCCGCTCCGTCGAATTCGCCAAGAAATATAATGTAACCGTTCACGTCCGCTCCACCTTTTCCGACGAGCCGGGCACCATAGTCACGCAGGAGGATGAAACCATGGAATCCGTTCTCGTTTCCGGTATCGCTTACGACAAGGACCAGGCCCAGATCACGCTGGTGCACGTCAAGGACACCCCCGGCATCTCCGCCCAGATTTTTTCCCCCCTTGCCGAAAAGAAAATCCTCGTTGACATGATCGTACAGAATCCGAGCAAGGACGGCGTCACGGATATGACTTTCACCGTGCCCCGCGCCGATGTGGACCAGACCATCAAGACCCTGGAAAAACTCCAATACGAAATCGGTTACGAACAGCTAACATCAAACCTAAATGTCTCAAAAGTCTCGATTATCGGCGTCGGCATGCGTAACCACTCCGGAGTCGCGTCTCACGCGTTCCAAGCGCTTGCCGATGAGAATATCAACATCCTGATGATCAGCACGTCCGAGATCAAGGTCACCTGCCTGATCGACGACAAATACACCGAACTTGCGGTGCGGACACTTCACAAGGCCTTCAAACTTGAAGAAGGCCAACATGTAATAGAGACATCATGAGACAAATAAGCATATATGATACCACGTTGCGCGACGGCGCTCAGGCAGAGGAACTCAATCTGACCAGCGATGACAAGTTGCGCATCGCCCACAAGCTCGACGAGCTGGGCATTCATTACATAGAAGCCGGCTGGCCCGGCTCGAACCCCACGGACAAGAGGTTCTTCGAACAGATAAAAGGACACGTCCTAACGAACGCGAAGCTGGCGGCCTTTGGCTCCACCCATCTGGCCAAGACAACGCCGGAGAACGACCCCAACCTGGCTGCCCTGCTGGAGGCGGAGACTCCGGTCATCACCATCTTCGGCAAGACCTGGGATCTGCATGCCACTACGGCGCTGGGAATCTCCCTGGAGCGCAACCTTGAGTTGATCGCAAACAGCGTCGGCTACCTGAAAGCTCGGGTGGACGAAGTCTTCTTCGACGCCGAACACTTCTTCGACGGCTTCAAGAACAACCCGGAATACGCCCTCCTGGCCCTTCGCACCGCATATGAAGCCGGTGCGGACCGCCTGATTCTCTGCGATACCAACGGTGGGAGCATGCCCTTCGAGGTTGCCAAGGCCATGGAAGCGGTGACGAAGTCACTGCCGGATGCCGAGTTCGGTATCCACGCCCACAACGACTCCGAGGCTGCCGTGGCCAATTCGATTGAGGCCGTCCGCCTGGGCGCAAGCCAGGTCCAGGGCACCATCAACGGCTACGGAGAACGTTGCGGCAATGCCAACCTCTGCTCGGTCATTCCCAACCTGGAACTCAAAATGGGGATGAAGACCATCGGCAAGGAGAATATGGAACGGCTCATGGTCACCTCGCACTTCGTAAGCGAGACGGCGAACCTGCGGCCGTTCATGCGCCAACCTTTTGTCGGAGTCTCAGCCTTCGCGCACAAGGGCGGTGTCCATGTCTCGGCCATCCTGAAGGACGCCAAGACATACGAACACATCGTGCCTGAAACCGTTGGCAACAAACAGCGAGTACTGCTTTCCGACCAGGCCGGTCAATCCAACATCCTGTTCAAGGCCGAGGAGCTCGGTTACGACCTGAAGAAGGGTGACCCCACGGTCAACCGACTCCTTAAGGACCTCAAGCTCAAGGAGAGCATGGGTTACGAATACTCCGTTGCCGACGCCTCTTTTGAGCTGCTCCTGCTCAAAGCCTTGGGCAAACCCTTGAACTACTTCCACTTCAGAAACTTTTTTGTGGTGGACGCCAAGCGTGAGGAAGACCCGGAACCGTTCACCGAGGCAACCGTCATCGTAGACGTCAAAGGCCAGGTCGAACATACTGCGGCCACCGGCATGGGACCGGTCAACGCCTTGGACCGAGCGCTACGCAAGGGGTTGGAGCGGTTCTACCCCAACCTGCGTGAAATGCGCCTGCTGGACTTCAAGGTCCGCGTCCTTTCCGGAGCCGTGCGCGACACGGGTGGCACCGCCTCCTTTGTCCGTGTCCTGATCGAATCGGGAGACAAGAAGGAACGGTGGACCACAATGGGCGTCTCGCACAATATCATCGAAGCCTCCTGGCAGGCTGTGGTTGACGCGATCAATTACAAACTATTCCGGGATGATCAACGCGATTCCGCTGAGTAATACTCCCCCTCAAAAAAAGAAAAAAGGCCGGACAACCAACAGGTTGTCCGGCCTTTTCCTTCCTTTTCTAGTCAACGCTTCATCTCCGGCAATTGCCTGACCGCCCAGGTGGCCGCTTGCATGTACTGTGTCGCCACGTCCAGCAAACAGACCCCATACCTTTCAAGAAAGGCATTGGCCTCACCGGTTCGTCCTGTTTCGACCGCCATAAGCATGGCGAGCCACTGGCCATACTCGTTGTCCGCACCACACAGGCCTTCCTTGATGTCCCTCTCTAGCGGCAGGCCATCAACAGCCTTCTCCATGGGATAATTCAACAAGGCATCAAGCTTGGAAAACAGGCCAAGCATGAACAGGGTGCTGGAAGAATGCGAGATTGACTTCAGCGAATCTCCAAGTTTGGACAGAAAACGAGCCCGCTGCAAAGCCATATACGCCAATTCCTCCCCAGCGGAGGTTGTGTCCAGGTCGGTCATAACCACCACGGTCGCCCAACGCCGTAATTCATCCAATCCAAGCAGGGAGATGGCCTGCTGAATGGACCGAATCTCGCGTATCAAACCGAATGAAGCAGAATTGATGTACTTAAGTATTCTATAGCTAAGCGAAATATCAGTAGAAATTATGGAGACCAGTTCATCCAGCTCACAAGCCGGATTATTCAACTCCCTAAGCAATTGCAGCTTGGCTATGGAACTGGCAGAAAGCCTGTCGTCATCTCGTTTCTGTGGCTTGGTAAAAAAGGATCCCTGAAAATAATCGAAGCCCAGCGCGCGTGTTCCCTCGAATGCTTCCCAGGAGTCGACGCCGGTTCCCATTATCACGCAGTCCAAATCCTTGTATTTCTGCCTGAGCTGAACAATCTCCGGCGGCGTCTTTCCCTTGAGAGAGACCTTAATGATGTCATATTTCCCCACCATCTCGGCAGGAACCGTCCCTCCGTTTTCCAGGGCAACACCCGCTCCCCGCTCGTGCAGGCAATCTGCAAATCCGGCGCATCGAGAAGAGCAAACTGCTTCACTGCATATGCCGAAGACACAATTCCCCATTTCCATAGGCAGGGACGCGACGTCCAACAATCTGTCGCTGCCCAGATTCAAGAAGAGCTTTCTTCCGCTTCCCAAATCGGAGCAAATTGCAGCCATGGCGGCCAACCGTCCTGAAATCAGACCAGATAGGTCTTCCTCCAACGAATCCTCCGCAACCAGTTCATACCCCCAGACGGCTTTGTCCCTGTCGAAAATCGGCTGACGAACCAACAGGGGCAAATCACCTTGAACAGGATTCTCATCCATTGCTCCACCTCTCCCTTTTCACTCAGTCCTCCCCAAAACGGACCTTGTGAACAAATGAACACAATTTTTCCATTCTTTCTAGTACGAAAAAGAAACCGCAGTGTAAAGTGGTAAAATCGGATTAAACACATCTTAATATAGACGATGAAGCCGTGCCGACATCAAGACTGCTCTGATGAGCACAAAAAAAGGCCGCCCCTGATCAGGAGCGGCCTTGAACTTCTTGGCCCGGCGCCTACATCATGCCCGCGACCTTGCGAGTCAGTCGCAGCAGCTGGTTGGTGAAACCGGCTTCGTTGTCATACCAAATGATCAATTTGAGCTGGGTGCCGCCCATGACACGGGTCAGACCGCTATCGACCACTCCGCCGAAGGTGGAGCCCATGAAGTCCACGGACACCAGGGGTTCCTCGGTATAGCCCATGGAATCATTGGCCGCGGCCTTGAGCGCGGCGTTAACTTCCTCAGCGGTGGCCGACTTTTCCAGTTCGCAGACAAGGTCGACCAGGGAGACGTTGGGGGTGGGCACACGAATGGCCATTCCATCCAGAACGCCGTTGAGCTCAGGAATGACCAACCCCACGGCCTTGGCCGCACCGGTCGTGGTGGGCACCATGTTCACGGCACAGGCTCGGGCTCGACGGATGTCCTTGTGAGAACCGTCCAGGATACGCTGGCTCATGGTGTAGGAGTGCACGGTGGTCATGATGCCGTGCTTGATGCCGTAAAGATCGTTCACGACCTTGGCAACGGGAGCCAGGCAGTTGGTGGTGCAGGAGGCGTTGGAAATGATCTTGTGCTCGGGTTTGAGCAATTCGTCGTTGACCGACATAACCACGGTGATGTCCGGCTCCTTGCCGGGCGCGGAGATGATCACCCTTTTAGCGCCACAGGCCAGGTGTTTCTCACAACTGGCCCGGTCGGTGAACTTTCCGGTGGTCTCGATGACCAGATCGCAGCCAAGGTCGCCCCAAGTCCATTCACCGGGCGCGTTGCGGGTCACTGTGACGGACTGGCCATTCATCTTGAACCCGGTCTCCGTCGGCTCAACATCGAGAAAACGGCCGTGCACGGAGTCGTACTTGAGCAGGTGCGCCAAATCTTCATTGGATGCGCGGGCGTTGACCGCCACCAGTTCCAGGTCTTTCTCATCAGCGAGCAAGCGCGCGAGATACCGTCCGATTCGTCCAAACCCGTTCAAGCCTATCTTCGTTGCCATGGCAGTTCCTCCTTCCCTGGCGTGTTGTTACAATCGTTGGAAATGACAGAATACTTGAGACAATACGCTTTCGATCTTTTTTTCGTCAACCAATCAGCCAAGCTCACCGGCCAGAAGCCCAAGGGTCTCCCGATCCGTGAAGTCGAACCGCAGCGGGGTTAGGGTGACGTGTCCATCCGTAAGCAGCGCCCTGTCACGGTCCGGGCTGATCCGCTCTGGCGGTATTGCCCCGCACAACCAGTAATAAGCATGCCCACGCGGGTCCTCCCGGGTGTCATACCAATCCCTGTACGAAGCGCGCGTATGCGGACAAACGACCAATTCCTTGGCCTCTTCGATGGGACAATCCGGGAAATTAAGATTGACCACGGTCTTGGGCGGCAGGGAACCCCAGGGAATTCTCGGGATCAGGTCCACGCAATAACGGGCCTGTCCGCTCAAATCACCCGGGCTGAAGCTGTCCATGGAAACGGCCATGGACGGAATCTCCATGAGCGCCCCTTCGGTTGCAGCCGAGACCGTACCGGAGTAAAGGATGTCCACCCCAACGTTGGCCCCGGCGTTAATGCCGGACAACACCAGGTCGGGAGCGTCATCCAGAAGCGTGGACAGGGCCAGCTTGACGCAATCCACTGGCGTACCGTAAACACCCTGCCCCACAAAGCCGTCCTCCCGGAAGGTCTTTACTTTAACAGGCATGGACAGGGTCACGGCGTGCCCCACTGCCGATTGTTCAGTGACAGGAGCCACAACCCGGACCTCGTGTCCGGCCTCCTTCAGAGCAAAATAGAGCGCCCGCAGGCCCACGGCCTGGATACCGTCGTCGTTGGCGAGAAGAATCTTCATGAAGCCTTCCGTTGTTCGATTTGACAATCCAAGTGAAATCAGGTTCATAACCCTGAAGCGGGCAAAAGCGCCCGCACGCGCCGCCCCTTTGCGGAAAACCGTTAGGGGCGAGGTACCTCAACACAAGAAAGATGGCAAGATTAGTGACACAAAAGTCGCAATATATTCAAGACCTGACCCCCGGCACCCAGGTGGGAGATATTTTTCTTCTGGCTGCGGCCAACTTGGCCCAGTCCAGAAACGGCCCATACTGGAATCTGACATTTCAAGACGCAACCGGCAAGGTTGACGGCAAGATTTGGTCACCCAAGAGCCAGGAATACCCTTCCCTGGAGCCCGGACAGATGGCCCGCGTCCATGGCTTCGTGGAGAATTACCGTGATAAGAATCAGCTCAAGGTCGATCACCTGGAGTTGATAGCACCCGCGCCCGGGGAAATCGATTTCGCCGACTTCCTGCCCGCTTCAAACATCCCGCCTGCGGAACTCTTGGAGGCTCTGGAAGACCTGATCACGGAACACATGAAGCATACTCCATGGAAGAATTTCTGCCGCAAGGTGCTGGGGGATGAGGAAATCCGTGCCCGCCTGCTCGTTGCTCCAGGAGCCAAAACCGTTCACCACGCCTACGTCGGCGGCCTTCTGGAGCATACCCTTCAGGTGGCGAGGGCCTGCATGGCCCTGTGCGACGTCTACCCTGCCCTGGACCGCCAGACCCTACTCGCCGGAGCCGTGTTCCATGATCTGGGCAAGGCCTGGGAGCTGTCTGGCGGTTTGACCAATGATTATACCGATGAAGGCCGCCTCCTCGGCCATATCCAGCTCGGCATGGAAAAGATTGATATTTTCCTAAATAAAAACAAAAGACTGGATGACAAGTTAAAGCTTCACTTTAAGCACCTGATCACCAGCCATCACGGCGAGCACGAGTTCGGTTCACCGGTCCGCCCCAAAACGCCCGAGGCCTTCATCCTCCACTTTGCGGACAATATGGACGCCAAGCTCAACATCATCGATCAAGCCTACGCGGACATGGATAAGACGGGCGCGGAGTGGTCCCCGTATATGCGTTTCCTGGAACGCAACGTCTTCCGCACTCCGGCGACTCCCGACAAATCCAAACAGAAAAACGACAAGCCGGAGAACCAATGTTTATTACCTTTGAAGGCATAGAGGGTACCGGAAAAACTACGCAGATCCAGCGGGCCAAAGCTTATTTCGAGGCCAAGGGAAAAGAGGTCTTTCTGACCAGGGAGCCGGGCGGTAGCCGCGTGGGCACGGAGTTGCGTAAGATGCTCCTTCACGTGGACAACAGCGACATCACCCCCATAGCTGAGCTGTTTCTCTATCTGGCCGACCGCGCTCAGCACGTGGCTCAAGTGATCCGCCCCGAACTGGGAGCCGGGAAAGTCGTCCTGTGCGACCGTTTCGCCGACTCCACCGTGGTCTACCAGGGCTATGGACGTGGGCTGGACACCGCAACGCTCCAGCAACTCAATGAGGTGGCCGTGGACGGACTGTGGCCCGACCTGACCATCGTGCTGGACCTCGACCCGGAAACAGGCCTGAAACGGGCTACCTCCCGCAACAAGGATGAAGGCAAGGCTGAAGAGGAAGGACGATTCGAGGCCGAGCACATCTCCTTCCACAAGCGTATCCGCGAAGGGTACCTGGACTGGGCCTCCCACCACCAGGACCGAATCAAGGTCGCCAAGGCGGACGGCACCCCGGACGAAGTCTTCACCGCTGTCAAAGCGCTTCTAGACGATATCACAGCCTGATCGGGACCATTCATCCGCCAGCAACGGATTAGGGTCTGGATTCTTTGAGCGAATCTGCTATGCTGCAAGACATGGCCCAAGGACATTCCCGTCAACATACCGTCCATACAGGATTTCATGCCTGAAGACAGCACGCTCGGACCTCCACATTCTCATAAAATACCGGTATCATCGATTCTGGATACCGTATTATACCTCGCCCTCATGGCCGGGCTTCTCTGGCTCGTTTCCCTGGGCACCGAACGGCTGGGCTACAACTGGCAATGGTATCGGATACCGCAGTACCTGGTCCAGGTCACGGACAATGGTCTATCCTGGGGCCCGCTTATGCAGGGACTGGGAGTCACCCTGCAGATAACGGGCATATCCTTATCGCTCATGTTGGTTATCGGCCTGACAACAGCCCTCATGCGCATGTCCCGCTCCTGGGCGGCGCGGGGCGTGGCCCGGCTCTATATGGAACTGATCCGCAACTCCCCGCTGCTCATCCAGATATTCTTCCTCTATTTCGTGCTCGCCCCCATACTGGGCATGTCCGGCTTTTGGGCCGCTATCATTGCCTTATCGCTGTTCGAGGGAGCCTATGCCTCTGAAATATTCCGGGCGGGCATCACCTCTATAGACATGGGTCAGTGGGAAGCTGCCAAATCCCTCGGCATGCCGTCCTACGCCATGTACCGGCACATCATCCTGCCCCAGGCGATACGACGCGTCCTGCCTCCGCTGACAAGCCAGGCTATCTCGCTGATCAAGGATTCCGCGCTGGTGTCCACGGTGGCCATCCTCGACCTGACACAACGAGGTAGAATGATAGACGCCGAAACTTTTCTGACCTTTGAAATATGGTTTACCGTCGCCGCCATCTATCTCGTCATCACTCTGGCCCTGTCCGGCGTGGTGCGGGTACTTGAACGGCGCGCCAACGGCCTCGCGCCCTAACCCGCAACCCAGGAGGACCACATGACCATCTGGAGAGCGATCAAGACCGGCAAGGGTATTCTCATCGCCATTTTGGGAGTGTCCCACGTGACCTTCGCACAGGCATCCTGCAAACCTTAACGCGTCCGGATTCGTTGCGGACCGGAACAGGAGAACCCACATGAAACTCTTTCGTTTAACCACCCTGCTGACCATTTTCTGCCTTGCGGCCCTCATACTCGGCCCGGCCCATGCCGCCCGGGCGGCCGAGTCCAGCCAACTGGAGACCATCCTCAAACGAGGCACTGTCAAAGTAGGCTTCGACACATTCAAGCCCTGGGCCATGAAGGACAAAAAGGGCGACTACATCGGCTTTGAAATCGACGTAGCCAAGAAGCTTGCCGAGGATATGGGCGTCAAGGTCGAATTCGTGCCCACCAAGTGGTCGGGCATCATCCCCGCCCTGCTCACCGGCAAGTTCGACATCATCATCGGCGGCATGTCCGTGACGCCCAAACGCAACCTCAAGGTGAACTTCTCGCTCCCCTACGAGTTCTCTGGCATGTCCATCGTGGCCTCCAAGTCCATGGCGGGCGAACGCTCCACCCTGGAGGACTTCAATACGCCCGGCACCAAGATAGCCGTCCGCCTGGGCACCACTGCGGCGGAAGCGGCCAAGAACTTCCTGCCCAAGGCCGAAAAGCTCTACTTTGACGAAGAGTCCCAGACCATCCAGGAACTTCTCAACAACCGCGTCCATGCCGTGGTCGCCTCCAACCCGCTGCCCTTCAACCTGGCCAATGAATACGCGGACCAGCTCTACCTTCCGCTGAAGGAAGACTTCACCAAGGAGCCCATCTCCTTTGCCGTGCGCAAGGGCGATCTCGACTATCTGAACTGGCTCAACAACTGGGTCCGCGTGAACATGAGCAAGGGATGGTTGCAGAACAGGTATCACTACTGGTTCTTCACCAACGAGTGGGAAAACCAGATCCAATAACGGACCGGTCTCTTGGCTTCCCGCCCCACCTCCCGCATACCGAAAATCACCCCGCTGGACGCCGTCATCCTGACGGCGCTGGCGGGGGTGATCGGTTACGTCCTGTTCAAGGCCGCCACCGGACTCAACTACCACTGGAAGTGGGAGGTGATACCGCAATTCATCCTGCGCTACGACGAGGGGACTGGAAACTGGCGGGCTGGGCTCTTGACCGAGGGACTGATAACCACGCTTCGGCTCTCGGTCTGGGCCACCGGCATGGCCATTATCATCGGCACGGTGGTCGGGTTGTTCCGGGTCAGCCCCTCCCTGTTCAAGCGACAGGTGGCGACAACGTACGTGGGCCTGATCCGCAACACCCCGCCCCTGGTCCTGATCTTCATTTTTTATTTTTTCATTGGCGACCAGATCATGACCGCCCTGGATGTGGATGGATTCGTTCGTTCGCTCTCCGAGGAAACCAAATCTTTCCTGGCCGTTTTTTTCGGTCCCATGAACCGCTTTCCTCAATTCCTGTCGGCGCTGATCACTCTGACCCTTTTCGAAGGCGCATACATTGCCGAGATAGTCCGAGCAGGCATCGAGTCAATAGAGGCGGGCCAATGGGAGGCATCCACGGCCCTGGGAATGCGCCGTGGTCAGTCCATGCGTTACGTCATTTTGCCACAGGCAATGCAACGCATGTTGCCAGCACTGGCTGGACAGTTTATATCCATCATCAAGGATTCGGCCATCGTGTCCGTCATTTCCATTGAAGAACTGACGTTCCAGGCCCAACAGATCATGACCACCACCTATCGCAGCTTCGAGGTCTGGACCACGGTCCTGGTCATGTATTTTATTTTGACCTTTTTCTGCTCATTACTGGTCAGAAAACTCGAACTTGCATTGCAAAGGAATTGATTCCCGTGAACCTCTTCGGCTGGAATCCATTTAAAAAGAAATTTAATCAGGACGCATCCCCTCTCGCACAAGAGACGCAATGCGGCCCGTTCAACAAGGAGACATTTCATATGGACGACATCAAAGTCTATGCCCTTTCCACCTGCATCCATTGCCGCAACGCCAAGAAATATCTCGACGAGTGCGGCGTGAAATACAATTGCGTCCATGTGGATGAACTCAGCGGCGATGAGCGTAAGGAAATAGTACAACAAATCAAGGACCTCAATCCCGCTGTTTCGTTCCCCACCATCGTTATCAAGGATACGGTCGTCGTGGGATACCACAAGGACAAAATCGACAAGGCTCTCGAAAAGGAAGGGATCAAATAAGATGGATGCCAAGACGCTCTACGAAAACCTCAGGAAAATCCAGGAACCCAAGGGATACTACTTCAACAAAGACATGGAGATGACCCTGCCGTTGCTCGAATCGCTGCTGACCAACAAGGAGCGGCATGGCTACATGGCCTGCCCCTGCCGTCTGGCAAATGGTGAACTGGAAGCGGACAAGGACATCATCTGCCCCTGCGTATATCGCGAAGAGGACGTCAAGGAGTACGGCGCATGCTTCTGCGCCCTGTACGTAAGCAAGGAGTACAACGACGGCACCATTGAAAAGCAATATGTGCCGGAAAGAAGGCCGCCGGAAAAAATTCTTTTCTAAACCGCAGACAGCGCCCAAAAGCCCCGCTCAGCCCGGGGCTTTTATTTTTTCTTTGCTACTGTTTCAGCCCGCTCCGGCATGAGGTCCTTCCCGGCCTCCTCCTTGCCCGCTATTTCCTTATGACACTCGGTGAGGAATACGTATCGGGAGGCAGAGGTGGGGTGAGTCGTAGCATGGGTGATCGCATAAGGGAAACTCGCCCCCATCCTGCGCCAGAAGTTGGCTACATTCGAGCTGTCGTATCCGCCTCGCTCCATGAAGTACATTCCCACATAATCCGCCTCCTGCTCGAACTCCTGGCTGTAGAGCATACCACCAACGTTCTGGAACGTGTTGATGTACACTCCTGTCAGTCCGCTCAGAATGCCGTCAAGAACGGCCCCCATCACCCGGTTGCCCTGCTGTTTGTCGATATGGTCCATGACGTTGTGACCCATTTCATGACCTATGACCAAAGCGAGTTCGTCATCCTTTTGTGCGAACTGCATCATCCCCTTGGTGACCATCACGGCATGCCCGTTTGCGTAGGCATTGACGACCACGTCCTCCGTCAGGACGACGGAATAACTGCACCGTTTAGCGGGAGATACAACAAGTTTCTTGGGCAAACCGTCCCGCTCGATCCAAAACTCGATATCCTTCCCGGATTCAAGGAGTTCAGTCAATCGCGTCTGGAAATCTCTGTAGCAATACTTGCCCGGCTCGATCTTGTCGTCATTCAGATAGGTGATGATATCCCCAACCTGGAAACCACTTTTCTCGGCCGGAGAATTCGCCAACACATAGGTGACTTTGACATATTCTTCCAGGCCCAGAGCATCCGCATAAGCGGAACGCCAGTCCTTGGCGACGGCATCAATGGAGTTGGTGTCCATGCCTATGAAATAGGTCACGTCATCACCGCAAATCGGTACCCCGTTGGTCAGTATTGGCTGGGCGACTCGGCTCAACCTGCGAAACAACTCGATCTGCTCTTCGACCGCCATTTTTTTCTGGATTGCGGCTTCCTGTTCGGCAAGCTTGGGATCGATGGTTGGGCGTGCGGTAACCGGAGCACAACCATTGAGGACATAGAGTGACAACAGGAGGGAAAAAGACAAAAACAGCCGCATACGCATGAAGCACCTCGAATATTGAGTAACAGATACGAGACACCGATACCTTAAACAATCGTGTGCCACAAGACGAAAAAAAAGCCCTCATCACTGAAGGCCTTTTTTATCAGTAAAATAAGCAGGGAAGCTACCTCTGCGACTTCGCCAGAGCCATATCCAGATCTTCTATAATATCTTCTGCATCCTCGATACCCACGGAGATACGGACAAGATCCTCCGGCACGCCGGCGGCAGCTTGTTCCTCTGGGGTGGACTGTCCGTGTGTGGTGGACGCGGGATGAATGACCAAGGTCTTTGCGTCAAGAATATTGGCCAGATGCGAGCACAGTTCGACCGACTCGATGAACTTGCGTCCCGCTTCAAGGCCACCCTTCACACCGAAGCCAAAGACCGCACTGGGGCCCAGTGGGAAGGTGTTCTTGGCACGGTCATGGTCCTTGTGGCTGGGCAGACCTGCATAATTAACCCACTCAACGGCATAGTGCGTTTCAAGGAATTCCGCTACCTTGCGAGCGTTTTCGCAATGCTGTTTGGCACGAAGCGGCAGAGTCTCCATCCCTTGAAGAATCTGGAAGCTGTTGGCCGGGGAAATGGTTGCGCCGGTATCGCGGAGCATGCCGATACGCAACTTGGTGACGAAGACAGGACATGGATTGCCTGAGCCTCCGCCCAAGGCTTCCCACAGTTTAAGCCCGTTGTAGGTCGGGTCCGGTTCAGTGAGTTCGGGATACTTACCTCCCTCACCCCAATCGAAATCCCCCTTCTCCACAATGGCACCACCCATGGCCGTACCGTGTCCGCCGATAATCTTGGTCAGGGAATAGACCGCGATGTCGCAGCCAAAATCAAAGGGATTGAAAATTGGCGGCGGAGCAACGGTGGCATCAAGCACAAACGGCACGCCGTGGCGATGGGCCACATCGGCAATACCCAAGAGGTCATCCACGTTGCAACGCGGATTGCCGATAGCTTCGGAATAGACAAGTCGGGTGTTCTCGTCCATGGCCGCCTCGAAGTTGGCAGGATCGGACGAGTCCACGAACCTCACTTCAATACCGAACCGTTTCAGAGTATGCTCGAACAGGGTCTGCGTTCCGCCATAAATGTTGGAGCCGGTGACAATGTTCTGCCCCGCAGAGGTGATTGCCGTGACGGCATAGAAGATGGCAGCCATGCCCGAAGCCACGGCCAGGGCACCGGCACCGCCGTGCAAATCGGCAAGGCGCTTTTCCAGCACGTCCGTGGTCGGATTCATGAGCCGGGTATAGATATAGCCCGCTTCCTTGAGTGCAAAGAGGTCTGCGGCGTGTCCGGCGTCCTTGAACAGGTACGCCGTTGTCATATGGATGGGCACGGCCCGTGAGCCGGTATCGCTGTCAGGGGTATGGCCCGCATGCAGGGCCCTTGTCTGGGGACCATAGGATTTATTGGCCATGGTCAATACTCCGTGGTTTACGCGGTCGCCCGCTGGGTTCTTTCTCACGGCCCAAGCATGCGCAAAAGCGGACGCTGTGGCAATGCCCTGTCCCATTGGAACTTGTTATGGCGGAGATAACCCGGGCTAATTCGTCAAATCAACCTGCTCCAACCAGACTCGGAACGCCTCCTGAGCCCTCTGGCCGTAGGCTTCCTTACGGAACTTCTTTTTCATCTTCTTTTCCAACCCTGGCATGAGGCCAAAATTAACGTTGGAAGGCTGGAAGGCCTTGTCCGGCTTGTCTGCCAAATGTCCGAGCAAAGCGCCAAGCGCGGTTTCACGGGGCGGATTCTTCAGGGAAAGGTCATCGAAACGTCGGGCCAGGGACAACCCCACCCACAGGCCGCAGGCAGCCGACTCCAAATAGCCTTCCACGCCGGTGATCTGACCGGCCAGATAGAAACCGGGACGGGCACGCAACTGCAGGGATTCATCCAACACCTCGGGAGCATTGACATAGGTATTACGATGAATGGACCCCAGGCGGAGAAACTCGGCGTTTTCCAGGCCGGGAATCATACGAAAAATGCGTTTCTGCTCGGGGTACTTGAGCTTGGTCTGGAAGCCCACCAGGTTGAAGGCGGTCTTGTCCTTGTTCTCTGTGCGCAGTTGGACAATGGCAAAGGGACGCTCCCCGGTCTTGGGATCGACAAAACCCACGGGTTTGAGCGGACCGAAGGCCAAGGTCATCTCTCCGCGCTCGGCCATGGCCTCCACGGGCAGGCAGGCCTCGAAGTGGACCTCCTTCTCGAAATCGCGGGGCTTGACCTTCTCCCCCTCCAGCAAGGCAGCGACAAAGGCCTTGTACTCCTCCTCGGACATGGGACAGTTGAGGTAGTCGTCGTCCTCCGGCTTCCAGCGGGAGCCCCAAAACGCCTTGTCGAAATTCACTGAATCCCGGGAGATGATGGGCGCGATGGCATCGTAGAAGTAGAGCCGTTCGTCGCCTACCGCCGCCATGATGGACTCGGTCAGTTCCTGGCTGGCCAACGGCCCGGCGGCGATGACTACAGCGTCGTTTCCGGCCAGCTCCCCGGCATCGAGCGAAGTTATCTCCTTACGGATGACTGTAACTCTGGGATGGCTCTCCAGCTTGGCGGTGATGTACTCAGAAAATAGTGTCCGGTCCACGGCCAGGGCTCCGCCCGCAGGTACCTGCGTGGCGTAGGCGGCCTCCATGACCAGGCTTCCAAGAGCCCGCATTTCCTCTTTGAGCAACCCGATGGCCGCCGCTGGTCCTGTGGCTCGGAAGGAGTTGGAGCAGACCAGCTCGGCCAGGCCGTCCTCGGTGTGTGCCTCGCTTCGTTTGTCCGGCTTCATCTCGAAGAGAATAACCTCATGCCCGGCACGGGCCAATTGCCACGCCGCGTCACATCCGGCCAGACCTCCGCCCACTATGCTCACCTTCGCCATTTCATATCCTTGGTATCGTTTACGTTCGCCGCATTATGCCGTATAAACGGCAAAACCGCGACCATTTGGATGCACTTTACATGAAAGCCCCGATCCTAGATATACGCAAGCTGACAACCTGCTTCTCCTCGCCCCAGGGCATAGCCAAGGCGGTGGATACCGTCAGCCTATCCTTTATGCAAGGAGAAACCCTGGCCATAGTGGGCGAATCGGGTTGTGGCAAGACCGTGCTCGCCCTGTCCATCCTCGGCCTGATTCCCGACCCGCCTGGACGCGTTACCGAGGGCGAGATCCTGTACAGGGGCGACGATCTCCTGGATATGAACGAAGATGAACTCCGCCGGATTCGCGGCAATCATATTTCCATGATCTTCCAAGAGCCCATGACCGCGCTCAACCCGGTCTTCCGCATCAACGACCAGATAGCCGAACCTCTTATTCTGCACCGGAGGATAGACAAAGGCGAGGCACGAGAGAAGGTGGTAGAGGCTCTTTCCCTGGTTGGCATCCCCAACCCCGCCAAGGTGGCCGAAGCCTATCCGCACGAACTCTCCGGAGGCATGCGCCAGCGAGTGATGATCGCCATGGCCCTGGCCTGTGATCCGGACATCCTCATCGCGGACGAGCCGACCACGGCCCTGGACGTGACCATCCAGGCCCAGATTCTAGATCTGATGAACGAGCTGAAGGAGCGCATGGACGGCTCCCTCATGCTCATCACTCATGACCTTGGGGTGGTGGCGCGCATGGCCCAGCGGGTGGCGGTCATGTACTCGGGCAAGATAGTGGAGCTCTCCGAGGCCGGCCCCCTCTACAAGAAGCCGCTTCATCCCTACACGCAGGGACTCCTGGCCTCGGTGCCGACCTTGGGAGACAGGACCGACATCACGCCTATTCCGGGCATTGTCCCTTCCATCTTCGACCTGCCCGAAGGCTGCCGTTTTCATCCTCGCTGCCCCAAGGCCTTTGCCAAGTGCTCGCTCATCCTGCCCCCTCTGACCGAACCCGAACCGGGGCGCTTCGTGCGCTGCTGGCTCTATGATTAGGAGCGTGCCATGCCCCTGCTGGAACTGATCGACGTCCGCAAGCATTTTCGGGTCACCAGCGGCCTGATGGGTCTCAAGTCCGACACGGTCCGTGCCGTGGACGGCGTCACCCTGTCCGTCAAAAAGGGCGAAACCCTCGGCCTGGTGGGTGAATCCGGGTGTGGCAAATCCACCCTGGCCAAATGCGTGATGGGATTGCAACAGACCACATCAGGCGACGTTCTGTTCGACGGCCGCTCCATCGCTCAATGGGATGAAAAGGAGCTTCGTCGCCGCATCCAGATGATCTTTCAGGACCCGTACTCCTCCCTGAACCCTCGGCAGAAAATCAGCTCGATCATCCGCGAAGGACTCGACATTCACAAAATCGGCACCAAAGAGGAACGCAAGGCCAAGGTGGAGGAACTCCTCGGTCTGGTAGGCCTCAGGCCGGAACACGGCAACCGCTATCCACACGAATTCTCCGGTGGCCAGCGGCAGCGCGTGGCCGTTGCCCGCACTCTGGCCCTGGACCCGCAGCTCATCGTCTGCGACGAGCCGGTCTCGGCCCTGGACGTTTCGGTCCAGGCCCAGGTCCTGCGCCTGCTCAAGGATCTGCAACGCAATTTCGGGCTGACCTACATCTTCATCTCCCACGACCTGTCCGTGGTCAGCCACATTTCGGACCGCGTGGCCGTTATGTACCTGGGCCGGATCATGGAAATAGGGCCTTCTGAAACCCTGTTCCGCAACCCGCGGCATCCATACACCGAGGCCCTGCTCTCCGCCGTGCTGCCGCCCGACCCGGACAGCCAGCCGGAGCGTATTCCGCTGACAGGCGACCTGCCAAGTCCCATGAACCCTCCCTCGGGCTGCCCTTTCCACCCCCGATGCCCCAAGGCCTTCGACAAATGTTCGCTGGCACGGCCCGAGCCCGAGGAGATCGAACCGGGCACAGAAGTGGCCTGCTGGCTTTACTGAGTCCTGTCACGAAGACAAACTCCGCAATCTGTCCCTGTACACGTGACAGATCGCGCCTTATTTTTACCGGCAACACCAATTTCAACCATTACGGAGCCACCGATGTTATCCCGTGACCAAGCCATGGCATTGCTCAAGGAACACAACAGTGAACAGAACCTGATCAACCACGCCCTCGAATCCGAGGCTGTCATGCACGGCCTGGCCCGCAAGCTGGGCAAGGATGAAGAGCTGTGGGGAATCACCGGCCTGCTGCACGATCTCGACTACGCAACTACCAAGACCAATGAGGCACGCCATGGACTGGACAGTGCGGCACTCATCGGCGATGGCCTACCCGCCGAGGCCCTTGACGCCATCAAGCGGCACGCCTGCGAAATGAATGGAAGTGACGATCCGTCTACGGACTTCGATTTTGCCCTGCGCTGCGGCGAAACCGTCACCGGCATGGTCCACGCCGGAGCCCTGGTCCGCCCTACCCGGATCGAGGGCATGAAGCCCAAGAGTCTCAAGAAGAAGATGAAGGACAAGGCATTCGCAGCCAGCGTCAACCGCGATTGTATCCGTGAGTGCGAAAAGATAGGCCTGGAGCTCGGAGAATTCCTTCAGATCGCCATCGCTGCCGTCACGGAGATAGCCCCGGAAGTCGGGCTTGCGGCGGAGTAATCTCCAACAGGACGCACGGGCGCGGTTGCACGCCATCCCGTTCTGTACTACGCAAAGCTTTCCTGCGGGAAATCAATAAAATAAGCCTAACAAGGGAATTCCGTGGCCGCCATCGACGAACCGTTCGCCTCGGGCGATTCTTTCATCCACACGGTGGACCCGCGCATTCGCCTGCTCTGCGCGGTCATGCTGACAGTGCCCGCAGCCCTGTTCACGAACATGGACCAGGCCTGCGCGGCCCTGGCTGTCGGCTTTATCCTGGTCAGCGCGGCACGTCTTCCCATAGGCCTGGTTGTCAAACGGCTGGCCGTGGTCAACCTCTTTGTACTCTTCCTGTGGCTGTTTGTTCCCTTTTCCCTGCCGGGAGAGGCGGCCTTCACCGCCGGGCCGCTGGCGATCACGCGGGAAGGCATCGGCTTGGCCGCACTCATTTCAGTCAAGTCCAACGCCGTGGTCCTAGGCCTCATGGCGCTCATGGGCACAATCCCCCTACGCGACCTGGGACCGGCCCTCCAACAACTCCGGGTACCGGACAAACTCTGCCACATTCTCCTCTTCACCTACCGCTACATCTTCGTCATCCACCAGGAGTATCTCACGATGCGCAGGGCCATGGCCGCGCGCGGCTTTCGCCCCAAAACAAACCGACACACCTACCGGTCCTACGCCTGGCTGGTGGGTATGCTGCTGATCAAGAGTTGGGACCGCGCGGAGCGCGTATATGGAGCCATGCGCTGCAGGGGATTCCGAGACCGCTTCTATTCGCTGACCACCTTCACCTCCGCAAGCAAAGACTATCTTTTTCTCGCCCTGTGCCTCGCCGCCGTCATCGGCATGGAGTCGCTGGACGTCATCAGGAGCCATTTTTCATGAGTCACGCCATAATTGAACTCAAAGACGTCGCCTATGCCTTTCCCGGAAGGGGAACGACTCTGGACGGCCTGGACTTTCACCTGCACCAGGGCGAAAAAATCGGCCTGTTCGGCCCCAACGGCGCGGGCAAAACGACCATGCTGCACATCCTAATGGGCTTGATCATACCCCAACAGGGCGAGGTGATCCTGTTCGACAAGACCATGACGGACGGAAAGGCCTTCGATGAGGCCCGACTGAAGATCGGCTTCCTCTTCCAGAACTCCGACGACCAACTCTTCTGCCCTACGGTCCTTGATGATGTGGCCTTCGGCCCGCTCAACCAAGGGTGTACCCCGGACGAGGCTCGGCAAAAGGCCGCCCGAGCCCTTGAAACCGTTGGGCTGGCCGGTTTCGAAGACCGAGTGCCCTACCGTCTCTCCGGCGGCGAAAAGAAATTGGTGGCCCTGGCCACCATCCTGTCCATGGACCCCGAGGTGCTGGTTCTTGACGAACCGACCACGGGCCTCTCGCCCGAGGCCAAGGATCGGCTGGTAGAGATCCTGCAGTCATTGGACATGGCGCGCCTGGTAGTCTCTCACGAACCCGATTTCCTGGCAGCAACAACGGATCGACTCCTGGCAATGCGAGATGGAAAGATACGTCCCGGAGAGCTCAAGCCGCATAGCCATACCCACGTGCATGAGGAAGGCGACGTTCCGCACCAGCACTGAGCAGGCATCGGGCTTGGTGAATCAGAACAAAACGATTATCACTTTGCGTCCCGGGTCAAAACGTTGACCACTTTGGCCAACAACTGTCCTGCACTGAACGGTTTGACGATAAAGCTGGAAACGCCAAGACGGACTGCATTGATTACGTCCTCGCGCATGGGTGCCACCGTTATCATGATGAAAGGAATGCCGGGATTACGATCTCCCTGACGAATTGCCTCAAGCAGACAATCACCACACATATGCGGCATTTGCTGATCAGAGAGTACCAGATCGAAATCGCAGTGCTGAAAGACTTCCCAGGCCTCGTCGCCGTCATGAACCACGGTGACATGTTTCAATCCGGCATGTTCAAGCGCAGCATGTATGATCCGACACATGGTTGGTGAATCATCCGCCAGAAGGATACGCATGTCGGGATTCAAAATATCACATACCGACTCGACACAATAATATTCGGCAGTCTCCAAACCTTCCTCCACTCTAACACCAGCCTTCGGCAATCAAATAAAAACAGTCACATTTTATACAGCCACTATATCAAAAAAGATCACAAGAAAACTGCTAAATCAGCCTTGGCTTTTGGCAATTACGACCTATTATTAGCAGATGGCTCGCCATCAAGGCCCGCCGCAACCTCCACGCATATGAGCATGTCCGATAGATTCAGCGAAAACATGACGCGGGCTCCCTACCGCACCATCTGGCACCTGGCCTGGCCACAGATCATCATGATGGTCTTCCACTTCTTCATCGGCCTGACCGACGTCTGGGTGGCAGGGTATATCAACCGCGAAGTTCAGGCCTCCCTTGGAATCATCTCCCAGTCCCTCTTCTTCCTGCTGGTGGTGGCCATGGCCGTGGCCAACGGCTCGGTGGCGGCCATCAGCCAATCCATGGGCGCAGGGCTGCACAAGCGGGTCAAGCGGTACGTCGGATTGTGCCTTCTCCTGGCCGCAGTGCTGGGCAGCATCTTCCTGTTCCTGGGGCTGCCCCTCAAAAACATGCTGGTCGCAGCCCTCCAAGTCCCCCAGCCCATGCGTCCGGTAACGGAATACTTTCTCCAGGTGTATCTGTTCCTGCTGCCGCCCTACTATCTCCTGATCATTACCAACGCCATCTTCCGGGCCCGTAAGCAGGTTATGTATCCGCTCTATTCCATGATACTCGTCACTGCGCTCAATACCGTCTTCGACCTCGGACTCGGGCTGGGTTGGTTCGGCATGCCTAATATCGGCTTCAAGGGACTGGCCTGGGCCACCTTCGGCTCGGTAGCCGCGGGTGCGGTGCTAAACCTCGTGGTCCTCTCGACCCAGGGACTGCTCAAGCCGGAATCCTTTGCCCCGTGGCGCTGGATGAAACGGGCGATGCCGTACCTCCTAAAGGTGGCCTGGCCTTCAGGGCTCATGCAGATCGTCTGGCATTCCGGCTACCTGGTTCTCTACGCCATAACCGGGAGCCTGCCGTGGAACGCCATTGACGCCTTGGCCGGCATGGCCATCGGCCTGCGCATCGAAGCCCTGCTTTTCCTGCCCGCCTTTGCTTTCAACATGACCGCTTCGATCCTCATCGGCCATTATCTCGGAGCGAGGCAGCCGGATGAGGCCAGAAAATTCGGTTTCCGCATCCTCGGGCTGGGCCTGGTTTCCATCACCATCTTTTCTCTGGTCGTCTGGCAATTCATCGGGTCATGGGTCGATCTCCTCACCCGTGATCCGGCGGTTGCAGCCCAGGCCGTGAGCTACCTCAAATGGAACGTGCTCGCCATTCCGTTCACCCTGACCTCCATGATCCTGGCAGGGGCATTCAACGGAGCGGGCGCGACCCTGTGGAATATGTTCATTATGGGTGGAGCCACCTGGCTCCTCAGGCTACCCCTGGCCTACGGACTCGGACATTTCGTCATGAAGGACGCCGAAGGCATCTGGATAGCCATGTTCTGCTCACAGATAGTCCAGTCCTCCATCCTGCTGTATGTCTTTACTTTCAAAAACTGGCAGCGTTTCGCCATGATCAAAAAACGAAACGGCAACACCAAAACGCTCTCCAAGGAATCCGCATGACACTGGAATTCGAACCGATCAACCTGGCCCGTCAGGAAGAATATCACGCCGCCCTTTCGGGCTGTCCGCAATTGTTGACCAGCGACTTCTCCTTTGCCAACGTCTATGGCTGGGCCGAGCACTATGGCCTGGAGTGGGCCTTCCACAAGGAGTTGTGCTTCATCCGCCAGACCAAGCCCGAGACGGTCTATTGGGCGCCCATCGGCCCGTGGGAAAAATACGACTGGGCCAACTGCTGCGCCATGCGGGAGTCCGCTCATTTCACCCGCGTGCCCGAAGCCCTGACCCGACTCTGGTCCATTTCCTTCGGCAACAAAATCCTGATCGAGGAAAACCGCGCCCACTGGGACTATGTCTACTCGGTGGAAGAACTGATCGCCCTCAAGGGCAAGCAATTCCATAAGAAAAAGAATCTCCTCAACCAGTTCAAAAAGAACTACCTGTACCAGTATGAACCCATGGCCCCGGAATGCGTGGAGGAAGTCCTGGAGATGCAGGACGAATGGTACAAATGGTATGAGGAAAACAATCCCTCCGAAGCGCTCAAGGCGGAAAACCGCGCCATCACCCGTGTCCTCCACAACTTCGATCAGATCAAGGGACTCATGGGAGCCACCTTGCGCGTAGAAGGCAAGGTCATCGCTTATACCGTTGCCGAACCCCTCTGCGACGACTCCATCGTCATCCATTTCGAGAAGGGCAACATCCAGTATAAAGGAGTGTATCAGGCCATCAACCAGATGTTCCTGGAAAACGACGCGGCTGAATACATCAACGTCAACAGGGAGCAGGACCTGGGTGACGAAGGATTGCGCAAGGCCAAGCTCTCGTACAACCCTTCGTTCTTTCTAAAGAAATTCGAAGCAACCCTCCTATAGGCTCCATGTCCATCCTGCTCTCGCCGGAACCACAACGCCCACGCCTGGCCGTCCTCGGCCTGGACGGGCTCCCTCTGGACCTCGCCCTTGAACTGGGGCACTCCCTGCCGAATATAGGGCGGTTGGCGAAGAACGCGGTCACAGTTCGCGCGGAGGTCCCCGAACTCTCACCGGTGAACTGGACCTCATTTTTCACCGGAGAAGGACCGGAACGACACGGTGTCTTCGGGTTCTCGCATATGGACCCGCAAACCTACGCTATGCGCATCACCGACAGCCGGGACGTCCGCTGCCCCACCCTGTTCGACAAGCTGGGCGAGCATGGCCTGGTTTCGCGGGTCGTCAACCTGCCCAACACCTACCCTACCAAGCCGCTTAAAGGCATGCTCATCTCTGGGTTCGTCTCACACGAACTGGCCGGAGCAGTGTATCCCCCGTTCCTGGCAGGCAGACTGGCCGAAGAAAACTATCTGCTGGAGGCCGATACCAACCGGGGAGCCTCGGACCTTCCATATCTGCTGGACGAACTGCGCCATACCCTGCGTTCGCGCCTCGCCGCCCTGGACATCCTCTGGCCGGACCTAGCCTGGGACCTGTTCATTCACGTCTTCACCGAGACCGACCGCCTCTTCCACTTCTTCATGGATGCGGTGCTGCACCGGGATCACCCGCACCATTTGGAATGCATGCGCTTCCTGGCCGACTGGGACCACGCCCTGGGAGCATTCCTGACCCGCTACGACGCACTACCCGGTCCCAAGCGGCTCATGGTCCTGGCCGACCACGGGTTTACGGAAATCCGGACCGAGGTCTGCCTCAACACCTGGCTGAAACGGCAAGGCCATCTCGTCACTAACTCCCTGCCTGCCGACGAGTGGGACGCCCGGTGCATCGGACCGGAAACCACGGCCTTTGCCCTTGATCCGGGCCGAATTTATCTTCACGATAATCGCTATTCTCGAGGCCGGGTCACGGCCGCAGAAAGACAGGCTCTCCTTGAGACCATCCGAAGCAGTCTGGAGGGGTTGACCTTGAACGGCGAGCGGGTCATGGAACAGGTTCACGAGGGGAAGGACCTGTATCCAGGAGCGGACGCAGCCGTCCTGCCGGACCTTGTCTGCCAAGCCAGGCCGGGCTACGACCTCAAGGCCAAATTCGACCGGAGCGAGATCTTCGGCCTGCACGGGCGCACGGGAACACACACCGTGGATGGAGCTATCTTTTTCGACAGTGAGGGAACCCGTCCCAAACGCATGCGCGACGTGGGCCGCGCCATCCTCGACCACTTCAACATCGCCGACAAATAATTCATGAGTATAGACATAGACAACGAACTCAACGAGGCCCAACGGGAGGCCGTACTGGCCACCGAAGGCCCCGTGCTGGTCATCGCCGGAGCGGGTTCGGGCAAGACTCGGACAATCGTCTACCGCCTGGCCCACCTGGTGGAACAGGGAGTGGACCCGGCCCAGATCCTGCTGCTGACCTTTACCCGCAAAGCCGCCCAGGAGATGCTTTCCCGAGCCGAAACCATCCTCGGACGCCCCCTGACCGGCACCAGCGGCGGCACCTTTCACTCCTTCGCCTACGCCACCCTCCGACGCAACGCCGCGGACATCGGCTTCGACAACGGCTTCACGCTCATGGACCGCGCGGACAGCGAAAACATCTGCAAGGAAGTGAAGGACGCGCTCAAGCTGGGCAAGGGGGACCGCTCCTTCCCCAAGAAGGCTACCTTGCTGGACATGATCACCAAGTCCAGAAACAAGGAACTGACCATCGATGCCGTCATGGAGCGCGAGGCCTACCACCTCTCGCCCTATCTGGACGCAGTCACGGAGATCGCGGACGGCTACGCACGTTTCAAGCGCGAGCACGCCCTGGTGGACTACGACGACCTGCTCTTCCTGCTCGACAAACTGCTGGCGGAAAACGAGCCGCTGCGCAACCAGCTCCAGGCCCGCTACCGCTACATCATGGTCGACGAGTACCAGGACACCAACCTGGTTCAGGCACGCATCGTCAAGCACCTGGCAGGCACCAAAGGCAACGTCATGGCCGTTGGCGACGACGCCCAGTCCATCTACGCCTTCCGTGGAGCCAACGTCGCCAACATTCTGGAATTTCCAAAAATTTTCGAAGGCGCTAAGGTCATCAGGCTTGAGCAGAACTACCGTTCGGTGCAACCCATTCTGGACCTGACCAACCAAATCCTGGCCGGGGCCACCACCAAGTTCGACAAAAACCTCTACTCGGACCTGAAGAGCGACGTGTTGCCCGAAGTGGTTCATCCCCTGAGCGACCAAACCCAGGCCCGACTGGTTGTGGACGCGGTGCTTGAGTTTCAGCGCAAGTACATGCTGCACGACATCGCGGTCCTGTTCCGCGCTGGCTACCAGTCCTTCCCTCTTGAAGTGGCCCTGACCCGCATAGGCATCGATTATCAGAAGTTCGGCGGCATACGCTTCCACGAGGCCGCGCACATCAAGGATGTGCTCTCCTATTTGCGGCTCACTCTCAACCCGCATGACCTCCTGGCCTGGCAACGGGCCATGGATCACATCAAGGGAGTCGGGCCCAAGACCGTAACGAAAATCTATCAGGCCATACACACGAACGACGAGAAGTACCTGGTCAAGATGACCAAGAAGCACGATACGCTCCGCGAACTGCTCAATGAACTCAACGCGCTGCGCGCAATGCCGCCCAAACCGTCCGCCGTGCTGGAACGGATACTCGCCTTCTACCAGCCCATTCTCATGGAAAAATACCCGGACGACTACCCCAAACGACAGGCCGGGCTGGAACAGCTCTCCCAGATCGCCGTGAGTTATTCGGACATGGACCAGTTCCTGGGCGACCTCAGCCTCGATGGCGATCCGGACGAAGAAAAACGGAAGGAAAACGCGGTAGTCCTGTCTACTGTGCACTCTGCCAAGGGCCTCGAATGGTCCGCAGTGATCATCATCGACCTGGTGGAGGACCGATTCCCCTCGCGCAGGGCCATGCAGCGCGCCGAGGACCTGGAAGAGGAACGCCGCCTCATGTACGTGGCCTGTACCCGGGCCAAGCAATGCCTCAAGCTGTTCGTGCCGAGCTCGGTCTACAACCGAGCCAGCGGTATGTCCGACCCGACCCTGCCCAGCCCCTTTGTGCTGGAACTGCCCGGTGATGTGTTCCAGCGCGTCAACGAGTCTTACGGCGGCGGCCTGGAACGGAAACAAATGCAGAAAACTCCAGGCGCAACGCCATCTCCACGTCATGATTACGGCGATGAAACGGCATCAACCTCCGCAGCTTCGCCCAAGGTCGACCCCTCCAAGCTCGGCTTCTGCAAACATAAGATTTTCGGCAAGGGAAAAATTATCGCCCAGCCGGAGCCCAACAAGTTCAAAGTCAACTTTCCCGGCTTCGGCATCAAGACCATCATCGGCGACTATCTGGAACTCCTCTAACCACCATACTGACATGCAAAGCGAAGAACACTTCCTTGAACTGCTGGATACCCATTTCGCCCTGAACAATGAATTCGTGAGCCTGGGACGCGGCGACGACTGCGCGGTCCTTACGGGCGGCAAGCCCTACTGCGTTTCCACGGACCTCTTTCTGGAGGACGTACACTTCCGGCGCAGCTACTTCACCCCGGCGGACATCGGCTACAAGGCGCTGGCCGTAAACATCAGCGACATCGCGGCCATGGGCGCCAAACCCGTGGCCTTCACCATGGACCTGATGCTCCCGGCGGATTTGGACGACGATTTCCTGAACGAATTCCTCAAGTCCATGGCCATGCTGGCCCGGCAGAACGACATGGTCCTGGCCGGAGGCGACCTGAGCCGGGCGGAAAAACTCGGCGTGTCCATCACCATCTTCGGCGTCACCGGATCGGGCGAGTTTCTGCAACGAGGCAAGTGCGCGCCCGGCGACACGCTCTTTACCGTTGGCGATCTGGGGCTTGCCAGGGCTGGCATGCTGACCCTGGAGGCCTTGGGAGAAAAAGGCCGGGAAGCGTTTCCGGCCGCCGTGCTCGCTCACCTGCGCCCTAAGCCCAAGGTCATGATCGGTACCCTGCTCAAGGCGGCGGGCGCCAGTTCGCTCATGGACGTCTCGGATGGCCTGGCCCGCGACCTGCCCCGCCTACTCGGCCCGAACCTGGGTGCAGACATCACCCTGGCACCCGAGCAGCTCAACGGCAACGTTCTCGCCTTCGCCCTGGGCGTGGGAGAGGACCCGTTGCAGATCGCCATGCTCGGCGGCGAAGACTACGCATTGCTCGGAGCCTCCTCGCCTGATACGCTTGATAAAGTGAGTTCAGTCCCCGGCCTGACCATCATTGGCACGGTTACCGACACCCCCGGCTTACGCCTTAACGGAGAACCCTTCACCGCCCGGGGCTTCGATCACTTCGAAAATTAGGAGCAGACATGGACAGGGAACTCGTCATTATCGGCACCATTCGCTCATCCATAAAGGATCTGGAAAACGCTCCCAAGATGGAGGACGAACCCGGCGCGGTTCGAGCCCAAATCGAAATCGATCCGGCCTATGCCGAAGGCTTGGACACCATGAAGCCGGGCGCACAACTGGAACTCTTCACCTGGTTCCACAAAGCCGAACGCGACGTACTCAAGGTTCATCCACGCGGCAACAAGAACAACGCCCTGCGCGGTGTGTTCACCACCCGCTCACCTTTTCGTCCCAACCCCATCGGCCTGCACCGGGTCACCTTGGTGGACATCGATGGCACTACCCTGACCGTGGAACCACTGGAGGCCATCGACGGCACCCCGGTCATCGACATCAAGCCCAAGCCCAAAGACCCCAAGTAGCATGGATCAATTCGAAGCTGTCGAGACCAGGGGGGACAACCACGTCGGCGGCTGGGTGACCACCACGGACGCAGCCCGAGTCTGGGTGGACGTCCACGGTTGCGGAAAGCCCATGGTCCTGATCCATGGCTGGACCATGAGTTCCGCCTTCTGGAAAAGGCAGGAAGCCTTGGCCGAGCAGTGCCAGGTGGTCACCATCGACCTGCGCGGCCACGGTAAATCCGACTCAGTGCTGCGCGGGCACAGTGTGCCCCGCTACGCCCGCGACGTGCGTGAAGTCCTGCGGGCACTGGGGCTCTCCAAAGTCATGCTCGTAGGCTGGTCCATGGGCGGCTCGGTGGTCATGGAATACTGGCGAGAGTTCGGCGGCGATCTGCTTTCCGGCCTGGGACTGGTGGAAACAGGTCCGGCCCCCATGTCCGGCGCGCCATGGAACGTCCATCGCTACAGGGGCGGAGACGTCGCGGCCATGAAAGCCGACCTGCAAACCATGGTGCGGGATCGGCGCGCGTTCGGCGAACGGTTCGTGGACGCCATGTTCCTCTCTGGCGAAGCCCCTGCTCATGCCCGCCGCTGGATGCTTGTCGAACACCTCAAGGTGAACGATCACACTGCGACCACCATTTACGAAGACTATGTCCAGCGGGACTACACCGGTGTACTTCCGACCATCACTGCCCCCGTTTTCGTAGCCTACGGGAGATCAAGGCACATGTGCTTCGGCCCTTCCACGGGCAGGTATGTAGCCGGGTCCGTACCGAATTCCCGATTCACCATTCTGGAAAACAGCGGTCACCTGCCCTTTTACGAGGAGCCCGCCGCATTCAACAACGCCCTCGGGCACTTCCTTAACCTACTGCCCTGATGGAGAAGAATCATGAATCGCCTTTTTTCTGCTGCTTTGGCCTGCACCATTTGCCTGTTGGTCGCCCTACCCGCCATGAGTGCGGAAAAGGCGGGCGTCATCCTGCCCGACACAGTGGAGGTCGCAGGAACGACACTGCAACTCAACGGCATCGCATTGCGTGAAAAATTCGTCTTCGATGTATATGTTGCGGGGCTCTATCTTACGGAGGAATCCCAAGATCCGAACGCAATCCTCAAACTGGACGCGCCGCGCAGAATGGTCATGTATTTTGTCCGCGACGTCGACGCCAAGGCCATCAATAAGGCATGGCTTGAGGGTCTCGAAGCCAACGTAACGGATGCCAGCCCGGCATTGCGAGATAAGTTCCTCCAATTGACCGGCATGATGTCCGACATTGAGGAGGGCCAAGCCATGACCTTCACCTATGCACCGGGAAACGGCACCACCGTCGCAGTTGCGGGCAAGGGCAAGGGCGTCATTCCGGGTAAGGATTTTGCCGACGCCATCCTGGCTACCTGGATCGGCCCCAAGCCCGGACCAGGAAAATCATTCAAGAAGGCCATCCTGGCGAAATAGTTTCCAAACAAAAAACGCCCGGCTCGTACGAGCCGGGCGTTTTGTCTACATCTGAGGCACCAGCCGCTTGAGCGGCCTGATGAATTTTGTTGTCCGGCTCTCAAACGGGCTGCGTACCTCGCTCACCCCGCCGGCAGTCTCAAAGGTATAGAATAGCTCCGGATCAACGGAACGAGCAACCGTCAGCACGTGCTTCATGTCGTTTCGCTTGCAGACCACAAACTGGACCGTAACCGGTCCGTCCGAGCCCTCGCCCGCCACGGTGGTGATCATGAAGCCGGCCCGGCGGACCGCCTCGGCAATGGCCTGACCGTGCCATGCGCTGATGATGCGTACAACGACATTGCCGAGCGCCAGCTTTTTCTCGGCAATGATGCCGACGACATTGCCTCCGGCAAACCCCACCGCGTAGCACACACCAAGGAAGGGCTCTTCCCCAACCTTGAGCATGACTGCGGAGGTGCCGAAAACCCATAGGGTCATCTCCAGGCACCCGAGAAAAAAAGCCGCGCGGGACTCTCCCAGTACGGTAATCATGGTCCGTACGGTCCCAATGGTGAGGACAGCTACCTCCGCCAGAAAGATAAGTCCTCCAAGAAACAGAACATCCATAGACATCGCAAACCCTCTCAAAAAATTTTGAAGAGCCGGGTTTAAGGATGTTTTTCGGATGGGTCAAGCAAATTTTTCGTCACAAATCCAACGACAATTTTGTCTCCGTCAACCCACATTTTTCGTACTAATTCGAACCTCCTCCCTTTTTCCCGCGAAGCGATAAAAAAAGGGATGGGCCGCCGAAGGTAATAAAAAAACGCCCGGTTCGGCAGAAGCCGAACCGGGCGATGAAGTCGCTTTGCGCAGACGAACTACTTTTTGAGCCAGCTCATCATCTCGCGCAGACGGCCGCCGACTTCCTCGATCTGGGATTCGGCACCGATGCGGCGCATGGTCTTGAGGCCGACCTGTCCGGCCTTGTTGTCCAGGATGAAGTCGCGGGCGAACTTACCGGTCTGGATGTCCTTGAGCACGGCGCGCATTTCCTCGCGGGTCTCATCGGTGATGATGCGCGGGCCGGTGACGTAGTCGCCGTATTCGGCGGTGTCGGAGATGGAGTAGCGCATATTGGCCATGCCGCCCTCGTACATGAGGTCGATGATCAGCTTGAGCTCGTGCAGGCACTCGAAGTAGGCGACCTCAGGCTGGTAACCGGCCTCGACCAGGGTGTCGAATCCGGCCTTGCACAGCGCGGTCAGGCCGCCGCAAAGCACAGCCTGCTCACCGAAGAGGTCGGTCTCGGTCTCTTCCTTGAAGGTGGTCTCGATGACGCCGGAGCGAGTACCGCCGATGCCCTTGGCATAGGCGAGAGCGATGTCCATGGCCTTGCCGGAGGCATCGACAGCCACAGCGGCGAGGCAGGGAACGGCTCCGCCCTCGGTGTAGGTGCGGCGAACGAGATGACCGGGACCCTTGGGAGCGATCATGACGCAGTCCACGCCCTTGGGAGGTACGATCTGCTGGAAATGAACGTTGAAGCCATGACCGAAGGCGATAATGTTGCCTTCTTCGAGGTAGGGAAGAATTTCGTTCTTGAAGACCTCGGCCTGGTACTGGTCAGGCAGCAGGATCATGATCATGTCGGCCTGCTTGGAAGCCTCGGCCACGGACATGGGCTCGAAGCCGTGCTCCTTGGCCAGGTCGTAGTTGGGGCCGCCCGGGCGCTGGGCCACGATGACGTTGACGCCGGAATCACGCAGGTTCTGGGCGTGGGCATGGCCCTGGCTGCCGTAGCCGACAATGGCCACGGTTTTGTCCTTCAAGAGGCTCAGGTCCGCATCTTTCTCGTAATACACTTTCATGGGAAAACTCCTCATATGTTTGGCCACAATGGACCGCAATCATCTGAATTATATGATCATGCAAAATGCCCGGGCAAGGGAGCGACTCCCCTGTCCGGCACGACGCCTGGTTGCGGGCTATAGATCGAGCTGCATGGAACGGCGCAGTGCGACGTTACCGGTGCGTGCGATCTCCTTGATGCCGAATCGGGTCAACAGGTTGATCAGGGCGTTAATCTTGCCCTGGTCGCCAGTTATCTCGATGGTCACCTCGTCGGGGCTGACATCTACAACCTTACACCTGAAGATGTCAACAATACGCAGGATTTCGGCCCGCTTGGAATCTTCCGCATTGACCTTGAGCAGGACCATCTCCCGCTCAACGGAACTCAATTCTGTGAGATCCTTGACTTTTATTGTTGGAACCAGCTTGCGAAGCTGCTTGACGATCTGCTCGACGATGGAGTCGTCACCTTCGGCGACGATAGTCATCAGGGAGACGCCCTTCTCCAGGGTCGGCCCTACGTTCAGGGAATAGATGTTGAATCCGCGCCCGCTGAAAAGACCGGCGACCCGGGACAGGACTCCCGGCTCGTTCTCGACCATGACGGAAAGTGTGTGTTTGCTCATATCCTCGTCCCCCTACACCAGCAGCATCTCGGTCAGTGAGGCTCCGGCAGGAACCATCGGATACACATTCTCTTCCCTCTCCACTCGGATGTCCACGATGACAGGCTTGTCCACCGCGAACGCCTCGCGCAGGGTCGACTCCACGTCCTTCTTTTCGGTCACCCTGAACCCGGCGGCCCCGTAGGCCTCGGCCAACTTCACAAAGTCGGGCTGGGCGTCCATGCAGGTGGCGCAGTAGTTCTTTTCGTAGAACAGCTCCTGCCACTGGCGGACCATACCGAGGTAACCGTTGTTGAGAATGACGATCTTGACCGGCAGCTTGTTGCAGACCACGGTCATCATCTCCTGAATACACATCTGGATGGAGCCATCTCCGGCGATGTCGATGACCAGCTTGTCCGGGAATGCCTTCTGTGCACCCATGGCGGCGGGGAAGCCGTAACCCATGGTGCCGAGCCCACCGGAGGTCAGCAAGGTGTTGGGTTTGGTATACTTGTAGAACTGAGCCGCCCACATCTGGTTCTGGCCCACCTCGGTGGCGATGATGGCGTCGCCCTTGGTTATTTCATAAATCTTTTCGACGACGTACTGCGGCTTGATGGTCTTGTCATCATCCTTGTAGGTCAGCGGGTGCGTGTTGCTCCACTCCTGTACCTGCTTGACCCAATCGCCATGGTCCGACGCCCAGTCGTACTCGTCGAGGGTGCCCTTGGTCTCCTTCTTGAGCGCGGCCAGGGCGGACTTGCAGTCTGCCACAAGCGGCACGTGCACGGAGACGTTCTTCTGGATGGAAGTCGGGTCCACGTCGATATGAACGATGGTCGCGTTAGGCGCAAAAGTGTCGATCTTGCCGGTCACGCGGTCGTCGAAACGCGCACCCACGGCGAGCAGCAGGTCGCAGTTGTTCACGGCCATATTGGCCGCGTAGGTCCCGTGCATGCCGAGCATGCCCAGGAACAGTTCGTCGTCGCCCGGAAAGGCTCCGAGTCCCATGAGGGTCGAAGTCACCGGGATGGAAAGTTTTTGCCCGAGCCAAGTGAGTTCCTCATGGCTACCGGAAGTGATCACGCCCCCGCCGGAATAGATGAGCGGCTTCTTGGCCTGCTTGAGCAGCTTGACCACCTTGCGGATCTGACCGATGTGCGGCTTCTTGGTCGGCTTGTAGCTGCGCATCTCGACCTTGTCCGGATAAGAGAACTCGGTGATTTGGTTCTGAACGTCCTTGGGCAGATCCACCAGGACAGGGCCGGGACGGCCCGAGCGGGCCAGGTAAAAGGCCTGCTTGATCGTCCCGGCCAAATCTTCGATGTCCTGCACCAGGTAGTTGTGCTTGGTGCATGGCCTGGTGATGCCGACGATGTCGACTTCCTGAAATGCGTCATTGCCGATCAGCGGGCGGGGCACCTGCCCGGTGAAAATGACCACCGGTATGGAGTCCGCATAGGCCGTGGCAATGCCGGTTACGGTGTTGGTGGCGCCGGGGCCGGAGGTGACTAGGCATACCCCTACCTTGCCCGTGGCGCGGGCGTATCCGTCGGCTGCATGAATGGCGCCCTGTTCATGGCGCACTAGAATGTGCTCAACGGACGATTTGGGTATTTCATCATAGATATCGATGACGGCTCCCCCAGGGAAACCGAACATGACATCAACACCTTCCTCTTCCAGACACTTCAAGAGGATCTGGGCCCCGGTCAACTTCATGATTTACGCCTCCGTACGGTATTTATCGAGCAGCCCCTGCAATTGCGTCTTGCCGGCCAGCTTCTTCTTCTTGAGTTCCTTTATTTCCTGCGTCTCTGTGGGAGAAAGGTAACTCTTGCCCTCCAACTTCTCCAACATCTTTTCGTATACAACGTGCTGATCCCACAGAGCCTTCAATTCCGGATCGTTGGCCTCATACTGCTGAATGAGTTCAAGGTCTTTGGCTTCCATGTACCGCTCCTTTTTAAGGGTTCATACGGGCAACCGGCTCAACGGAACACCGAGAAATCCGGTTTGGCCGCACCGTCAATAGTCAAGCGTTTGCGCCGGTTGGTCAAACCGGACTCAATGACGACCTGACTTTTTTTCACTTTCAACAACTTGGCGATATAGGCGACGAGCGCCTTGTTGGCCTTGTTGTCCACAGCAGGAGCGCCGAGGCGTATCTTGACACACCCCTGGTATTCCCCGGCGACCTCGGTCTTTTTGGCCCCGGGCTGTACCCAAACGTGGAGAATCCACCCTTTCCCGCTCTTGCTGACAAATTCCTTCAAAAGTCCCGCTTGATCGTTTTAGTCTACTTTCTTCAAGTACTTGAGCTTGGACTCCAACTCTTCGACCTGTTCCCGCTCCGGGTTGCTCATCTCGATCATCTCCAAATGGGATTGGAGCAACCCCTTGAGCTGCACCTCGAACTGGGTGCGTTGCCGCTTGAGCGATTCGATCTCCTCATGAACCTGCGCCAGCCTGTTGTGCCCTTTCTGGACTGCCGCATCCGCCTTGGCGCGGGCCTCGTCGAGAATAAGCTGGGCCTCCCTGTTGGCTGTTACCTTGAGGTCGTCGACCATTTTCTGCGTGGATACCAGGGTGTCTCGCAGGGTCTCGTCCCTTTGGCGGTACTCCACGACCGTCTTCTCCAACGCCTTGATCTTTCTGCGCATGGCCTTCTGACTATCTGCCGCATTGCCGAGGACATCGGCCAGTTCCAACATGAACTGGTCCACCTCCACGCGGGAATAGCCGAGCATGCTGCGGGAAAACTGCTTGTTGAGCAAATCAATCTTGGAAACCGTCACGGGGACCTCCTTGGGCCGTTATCTTTCGGATCACATCGGCATGCCCGTGCCCATGGAGTAGGCCAGGCGCATCAGGTTCCCCACGACCACTATCTCGACCACCTTGATGGCCAGCAGGACCACGATGGGCGAAAGGTCGAAGCCGCCCACCACGGCAAAGGGAATGACGGAGCGGATCTTATAGAAGACGGGCTCGGTCACCCCGCGCAGAAAGCGCACTATGGGATTGTACGGGTCGGGGTTCACCCAGGATAGCAACGCTGAGATGATGACGATCCAGAAGTAGGCATTGAGAATGATACCAAGAACAGTTGCGATTGCGCGGACAATCAAGTCCATGAAACCTCCAGATGACGGCTGGTTGGTTACTCGCCGCCAATAATTCGATGATGGTAATTTCGCACACGAAATTGCAAGAATCAAGTCCTAATACGAACAACGACTGCCTTTGTAGCACCGCTGCATCACTGCTTTGATTTCCCAGAAATCTTCGATGTGAACTTCCGCGGAAAGAGTCTGATCCCCATGAGCCCAGAACCGGACTCCGGCCGCTCTGGCGGTCTTCTCGTCCACATGGGTGTCCCCAACGAAAGCCGTTTCTTCGGGACGCACGTTCAAGGTCCGCAGAATCTTGTATACCCCCTCGGGGTGCGGCTTTGGCGCGGCCACTTTGGCCGAGGTGATGACGGGGAAAAAGAACCCTTCCAGATCCATGATCTTGAGAATGTAGTCCATGGTGTCCGTCCGGCTGGTATTGACGGCCAGCTTGAACCCGGCGCTCCGCAGCCAGCAGAGAAACTCGCGGATGCCTTCCGTCCTCTTCAGATAGCTGGACAGGGAGGATGAGTCGTACCCTTTGGCAAGCTCCCATGCCTTGGGCAACAGATCGCCTGGTGCGATGTGCTCCAGGGCCAGCTTGTGGGTCCGGGAGTGGACGTAGTGAATCTCGCTTTGGGTAATTGGGGGCAGCCCGAGCTGCTCCTTGATATCGCCATAGTATTTGATGTTGGCCTGCAGGGAGTCGATTAGGACCCCGTCACAGTCGAAAATGATGCACTTGAGCCCCGAGACCAGCGCGGGGTTCATCAATGGATTGGCCAATGCCATGTAGCTTCTCCTGATTTTACCGTATGATGGCAACGGTCACTTCTTTCAAGGCCAGGGGCAGATTGGCCGGGGCCTTGCGCCGCCCGGCGAACTGCCAAGCAGGAAGGGTCGCCACGACCGCTCCCTCGGGCAAATCGTCTCCGCCCTCTCCGAACGCAATCTCCAGATCGTCCCAGGCTGCGATGATTTCCTTGTCGACACATACAAGAACCGAGTCCTCGGGAATGAAGGCGGGCAGCGCCTCTATGATCCGCTGCCACGGCAGAGGCACCCGCTGCTCGTCGGAGACGCCGCCAGTGTGGCTCAACCGGTTGCCCAGGTCGAGCACCTTTTCCTCATACCGGTCCTCGTCGTCCACGCCCAGGGTCTGGTCCATGGATTTCCAGGAATTCTTGACGCCCTGCTCGATGGAGGCCAGCTCCATCATCTTTTCCTCGAATGACCATGCCAACAGGAGGATGAACTGGGCGCGAGCTCTGTTTTCCCTGGCTTGACGTTCTTCCTTTTCGCCCTGCCCGTCTCTGAACTGCTGCATGAGCTGGTTCTGGATGGACATGGAAGAGCCTTCATAAAAATCATCGGCGGAGACGGCCCCGAAATACGCCATCTCAGCGGGGTCCTTGAATTGTTCCCCAAAGTTAATGCAGTCCCGTATCAATGCCGCCGCAGTCTTCCTGTCCAAAGGAAGCCCTTCAGGCCGAAAGGAGCACTCTCCCGGCGTCTCGGCCAGGCCGGGATCAAAGAAACGCATCCCGTCCGCCTTGACGCCGGGCACCAGCTCCGGGTGCATGTAGGGAAATGACAGCAACATAGAAAAGACTCCTTTTTGGTGGAGGTCGGTTATCTTGAAAAGTGACGGCACCGCCCCGGGCAGGGAGGCAGAGCCAGGCGGCAGAGGCCGTCCAGGGCATGAGCGCATGCCGGAGGACCGCCGTTCACGCTATGAACATAATCTTGGCAATCGAAGACCTGCCGCGCCATCCTTTGGAACTTGCGGCCCCAGAGATCCGGGACAGCGTCCTGGGATACGCCGAAGGACTCGGCCCGAAGCAGGAAGTCGTCATAGGCGTCTTCCCAACGGGCGAGTACGCGGCAACGCCACTCGGCCGAATACCCCGGATTGAGATGCTCCTGATACAGGCAGCGACCAGTTGTATGATGACGGCACCCTTTTCCGGGCAGCCGTTTCACATCGCCCATTCCAATTCCCTATGTTCGGCGTCGCGCAGACGGCGTTTGTCCCAGTCCGCGCAACGGTTCATCTTGTCGGGATTGTGTAAAACTCCGCCGGGATAATGTAAAGGCAAGGGCAACCTTTTTCACATTCTGACGGGGCCCGGAGAGAGTCCCCGCTTCTTGACCTCTGCATGGTGCGGGTGTATAGCCTCTGTCACTCGATTTGAAGAATTTTACCATTGGAGGCAATATATGATTGGCGGATTCGGAATCTGGGAACTTTTGATCATTCTGCTTATCGTCCTGGTCATTTTCGGCGCCAAAAAGTTGCCCGAGATCGGCGGCGGCATCGGTCAGGCCATCAGCAACTTCAAACGGGCCACCAATGAGCCCGAGGAGATCGACGTCACGCCCAAAAAGGAAGAGAAAAAAGACGGCGAGGCATAACGCCTGTCTTGATTTTACTAATAAAGCCCGGTCGCGAATGCGGCCGGGCTTTTCTTTATTGATTACCGCGGAACAACGGAGAAGAAAACAAGGCGACCGGACTTGCGGCTCCCTATTTACTATCCTTCTCTGAAAGCCTGTAGGTCAAACCTCGCTGGGGCAGGTAGCTCTTCAACAGCGAATCAAGACGGCTCGCGTTGAGGAGACGAACTTCCCAGACCCCCCCCACTCCCGAGGGCTGCATGTCCAGCTCAACCAACCGGGCCTCCTGCACTGCGGATTCCCAGGCGCGCAATACACCGTCAAACTCGAGGACTGCGTCGGGCGCAAACCAGCCATCCACGGACAGGGTTTGCACACCGGAGCGCGCTACCGTGCCTTCATCGCGGTTGAAGTACTTGCTCCAGAGCTTGAACCAAAGCACTCTCAGGTCCTTGTCGATGGCGACGAATTCCTGCTTGTCCATTTCCAGACGAGCCTTGAAGGCGTCCTTGGGGCCAGGCTCCAGCGTGAAGGAGGGCAACACGTCCACCCCCTGGCGAATGCCGGTCAGGGTCATGAGTTGTTGCAACCCGACCACGGTCTCCTCGGGCACTCCCTCGGGCCACGAGATCGAGGCGGTCAAGGGGCCGGCCTCAGCGGCGAACAATCCCATGCTCTTGAGTCCCTCGCGAAGAAGCTTGCGGTTGACCCGCACATCAAGAGCAAGCGCCACGCCCTCTCCGGAGACTTTGGAAGACAGGATCTTGTAGCCCTGAATATACTGCCGCGCCTGAGTGAGCATATACTGCTTGAACGCTTCACCGCGCGCCTCGTCCAACGGCGTTCCTAGCATGGTCTGCGCCTCCTGCAAGACCGCGAGGGCGAAGCCCTCGGCCATTGCCCGTTGGCGAAGCTCCATGGTGGAGACCTCTTCATCCGCAGGTTTGAACACCTGCACTTCGCCTGCTCCGGCCACCCCGGACAACAGGCAGAACAACACTGCCGCCAATATGACATATCGCAAAGTTCGCATTACGTATCGTTCCTTTGGGGCTACTCGCTCCCGGGAGCTTCTCCGGGCTCGGTGGATTCCACAACGGGGTCGGCGACCTTGGGCCTGCGCTCATCCACGACGATGACCACACGGCAGTTGCCCGCAACGCTGGGCGAGGAAGCCACGGCGGCAACAAGCCGAGCCATGGACGTGGGGATGATCAGGTCGGTCCGCCAGGAGCCGTAGGCGCTCAGCGCACGCACTGTCAGTGGGCGCTTCCCCACCCTCTCGGCAAGAATGCCGGGATCGGATGTCGTGGCATAGGCCGCCACGCCCTTGCTCACGGCGCTGTCACGGCTGACAAGGAAGGTACCGTAGACGCCTTGACCATCCTGGCCGTACACGACCGGTGTCAAGGCAGGAGTCACCTCCAGGCCGCGTGCATCAATGATCAATCCGGTGTAGCCACCCGAATTGCCACCAACCGGTTCGGGCACACCACCCTCGAATCCCATGGACTGTTCCATGGACGTGGAGAGCTTGGGAGGGATGCCGCTTTGAAATTGGATGGTCGTGGGCAGGACCAACTCTGCAAGCTTGTCCCGAAACCGCTCTGAAACGCGAACGGCTCCGCCCTGTCCCGCACCGACAGGACGTTCCAGAGGCGAATTCTGTACAACCCCACGGACCCGTGCAGCCAGCTCAGCATCTTCGGACAAGTAGGCGGAGACGGTTCGTCTTGCGTCGATTCGCACGGACAGGATGATGTCGAGCAACTGCTTGCGCGCGCCGCTCACGGCCTTGCGGATGGCCAGCGGATTCACAGTGGCGTCCTCGCCCGCAGGCGCCAGCTCCCGCGAAACCTCGGCTTCGCCGCTTCCCCAGGACAGGGTCGCGTTGTCGCCGAATGTCTGCACGTAGCCCTGGAAAGCCCGCGAACCTGCCGGGAAAACCAGCAGCATGGTCACACTCAATAGAAATATTCTCAGGGACATATGATCGCTTTGTTTTTGTCGGGTCGCAATGGTTGACGATAGGATTCAACAGCCACACAGCATGTATCGCGCTTGGGCCTTTTCCGCAAGCGGCTTGCCGCGCCCTGCACGTGATGATAGACTTTTCCGCAACCCAAACGGAGAGAGCCATGCTGATCCATCTGATGCAACACGGGACCTGCCTGCCCAAAGAAATAGACTCCCACCAATCCCTGAGTCCTGTCGGCCGGGAGCAGATCGAAAAATCCGCCATTGCCGCGAGCAGACTAGGCCTTCGCTTCGAGCTCATGGTCTCCAGCAGCAAGCCCCGCGCACTGCAAACGGCCGAGATCATGGCCGCGCACACAGGCTACCCGGTCATCCGCATCGAAATGTCAGACGCCTGCAAGGCCATGACGCCTCCTCAGCGTCTAGTGGAATTCCTTCGTGAATACGAAGGGTTGGACTCCGTCTTTGTGGCCGGGCACCAGCCTTCGCTAGGATTGGTGGCCTCCACTCTGCTGACCGGCACGGCCAAGCTTGAAGTGCACATCGAAAACGGCGGACTGATGCAGATAAACTATGACGTGCAGACAGGTAAAGGAGTCCTGAACTGGTATCTCACGCCAGCCCAGCTTGCCTTGATAGCCAAGGACTAGGTTTATTTGTTCA
Organism: Pseudodesulfovibrio cashew; assembly: GCF_009762795.1. Lineage (NCBI taxonomy): Bacteria > Pseudomonadati > Thermodesulfobacteriota > Desulfovibrionia > Desulfovibrionales > Desulfovibrionaceae > Pseudodesulfovibrio > Pseudodesulfovibrio cashew. The sequence goes on from NZ_CP046400.1 coordinate 3,189,589, forward strand.
AGCAACGGTTTAACAAATGCGGCGCTGTTACTGTGCCCGGTCCCGGCCTCAGCCGAAATTCTCAGCCAGCCAGGATTCAACCAAATCGGCGATGGCCGCGTTTTCCCCTGGCGCAAACCAGTTGATGCCGGATTCTTTCTTGAACCAGGTAATCTGCCGCTTGGCATAGGCACGGGTGTTCTTCACCCAGCGCAGCTTGGCCTCTTCCAAAGAAATCTCGCCCCGCAGGTGGGATAGCAATTCAGCGCAGCCGATGCCGCTCCAACCCGGCGCTTCCGGGTCAGAGCAGGACGCCATGGCACAGCGCGCTTCGTCTAGAGCACCCTGCTCAAGCATGACGTCGATACGTCGGGCCAGATGCGGCTCAAGATCGGATAGCGCAATCTGCATGCCGATCTTCAGCGGCGAATACGGAGCAGGCGTGTGCTCCCCATGGGTATGCCACCATGTCATGGTCCGACCGGTGGCCAGAAACACCTCTGCGGCACGAGCATTTCGCTGGGTATCATTGGGGTGGATGCGTGCCGCGTAGTCCGGGTCGGTCCGTTCCAATTCCGCATGCAACGCCTGCGGCCCTTCGTTGATGATCCGCTCCAGGACCGAGGTCCGAATGTCATCCGGTATCTCTGGAATGGGCGCGATTCCGCCGAGCAAGGATTTCAGGTACATCCCGGTGCCCCCCACCAAAATGGGCAGCCGATTCTCGGCCCGAACGTCCTCAATTGTCCTGACGGCCAATTCCACGAACCGGGCGGCGGTCATCTTTTCAATAGTAGGCAGGAACCCATATAGCAGATGGGGGCAGGCCGCCCTCTCGTGCTTGTCCGGCTGTGCCGTAATAACCGGAAAGTCGGCATAAACCTGACGGGAATCGAAATTGACCACGGATGCGGGAATGCGACGGGATATCTCGATAGCCGCCGCAGTCTTTCCCGTGCCGGTGGGACCAAGCAAACAAACAATAGGTGGGGCGTCGGACACGACTTACTCCGAGCCGCACCCGAAACGGGTGCCGAACTTGACCTGAAGCGCCTTGACCACAGGCCCTGGCACCAGGCCGCATATGTCTCCGCCGTATCGGGCCACTTCCTTGACGATGGTGGAGCTGAGGTACATCCAGCGGAAATCGGTCATCATGAACACGGTCTCAATTTGGCTTTTGAGCTTTCGGTTCATCAGGGCCATCTGGAATTCGTACTCAAAGTCGGACACCGCGCGCAGGCCTCTCATGATAACGCCCGCCCCCATGCTCTCAACGTAGTCGATAAGCAGTGTATTGAACGGATCAATGACCAGATTCGGCGTATCGCTGAACACCTCCTCTGCTAAAGCCACCCGTTCTTCAATGGTAAAAAGCGTCTTTTTCGGGGTAGACTCGGCCACCGCCAGAATAACCTTGTCAAAAACCTGAAGGCCCCGCCGGATCAAACTGACGTGGCCCATGGTCAAGGGGTCGAAGGTGCCCGGATAAACCGCAATCTTGGAGTTCAGTGCCGCCATAACAAAATCCTGGTCTGACCATATTCCCGGTCGGTTACGAGTTCCATTTCGGCTATTGGCCCCTCATCCGGAGCCTTCACCGCCGTTTCCACTTCGGCCAGGACAAACCCGCCCTCCGCGATCCAGCCATTGGCGAGCGCCTTTTCCAGCGCAGGCACGAGCATGTCCCTGCCATAGGGCGGATCGATAAAGACAAGGTCAAACGCCTTGTCCGGCTTGGTAGACAATACCCCAAAAAGGTCCTTGGAGACCACCCTGGCCCGAGCTTTTTCCACGCCGAGCGCCGCCAAGTTCTTTCTGATCACCGCAGCCGCCTTGCCGGCCTTCTCCACAAACCACGCTGTGGGGGCTCCCCGGCTCAGGCACTCGATGCCGAGGCTGCCGCTGCCCGCGAACATGTCAATGACGCGCACTCGACTGAAATCAACGCCCCTGGCCGTGAGCATGGAAAAGATGGACTCGCGCACCTTCATGGTGGCTGGACGATAGCCCGGTCCCTCCCAGGTGCTGAGTTTACGCCCCTTGAAGCGCCCGCCGACGATGCGCATCTACATCTCGGAAATGAGCGCGACAATCTCGCGGTTGACGTTGAGCAGACGATCGCGCAACTCCACCTGGTCCACCCAGGGCTTCTTTGACACGTCCCTGATACGGGCCTTGAGTTCCGTGTACAGGGACTCGGAATCCTTGAGCAGGAAAGCCCAGTCCACCGGAGGACGGGCGACATCCATATCCACCACCGGAGCAAGGGCCTCGCCGGGCTCCAGCTCCAACTCTTCCATGTATTCGGGGATGTGGACCTCGAACCCGAAACGCTCCGTTATAAGGGCCGCAAACTGCTTCTGGACCTCGGCCTCGCCGTGTACCAGCATAATCTTGACCGGCTTGCCCTGCATCGTCGACAGCCAATCCAAGAGTTCGTCCTGCCCGGCATGACCGGAGAATCCGTTGATGGTGAAAATGTTGGCGTTGACCTTGACCTCCTCGCCGAAGATACGGATGGACTTTGCCCCGTTCAGAATCTTCCGCCCGGGCGTACCCACGCCCTGCCAACCAACAAAGACGACACTGGCTCCGGGCTTCCACAGGTTGTGAAAGAGGTGATGCTTTACACGCCCCGCGTTGGCCATGCCACTGGCCGAGATGATGACGCTCGGCCCCTTGGACTCGTTGATGGCCTGAGACTGTTCCCGCGATTCGGTAAAATGCAGGTTGGGCAAATCCAGGGGATGCTCTCCCTTCCGGATGAACTCCTGGGTCTGCTCGTCATAGAACTCCGGATGCTTGCGGAATATTTCCGTGGCCCGGATTGCCAGGGGACTGTCCAGGTACACCGGCATATCGGCAGGAAGCCGCCCCTGCCGTCTGAGCAGAAAGAGCGAATAGATGATCTGCTGGGAACGTTCCACGGCAAAGGCGGGGATAACCACCTTTTCGCCATTCTTGTAGCTGTAGTCGATAGCCTTGGCCAACTCGTCCAGGCTGTGCTCCTCGTCTGGGTGGTTGCGGTTGCCATAGGTGGATTCCATGAAGATGTAGTCAGCGTGCTCCATGTCTTCGGGATCTTCCACAATGAGCTGCTCTGGACGCCCGAGGTCACCGGAGAAGACTGCGCGAGTCCGCTTTCCGTCCTGCTCGTAATCAATCTCGATAAACGCGGACCCGAGGATGTGTCCGGCATTCTTGAACGTCACGTTCAGTCCCGGCGCAGGGGAAAAGGATTTGCCGTATTCGATGGTTGCCAGAAGGGGGATGGTGTGTTCCGCGTCCGCAATGGAATACAGGGACCGTATGGGCTGCTCCCCATGGCGCATGCGCGTGCGGTTGGCCCACTCCGCCTCCATCTCCTGAATGTGCGCGGAATCCAGGAGCATGATCTCCATCAGATCCCGCGTGGGAGCGGTACAATAGACCGGGTTTTTGTATCCCTTGGAGACCAGTGCCGGCAGCAGGCCGCTATGATCTATGTGGGCATGCGTGATCAAGATGAAATCGATATGTTTCGCATCGTACTTGTCGAAATTCCAGTTTCGCTTTTCTATCTCAAGGTTTCCCTGATGCATGCCGCAATCCACGGCGAACCGCTTGTTTCCGCACTCGAGAATGTAGCATGAGCCGCTGACGGTCCGGGCCGCCCCCATAAACGTAATCTTCATCCTGTTTCCCTCGAAAAGCTTCTCGTCCGTAGCGGAAAAATCCACTTTCAGAAGAGAAAAAATCGGTGTATTGAGAATGTTAGAGGCAACAACTTCCGCCGGTCGCCGCCCCGCAATACATGCCTCATAAACAGGAATCAGGCAACCGTTCTCTCCCGGACTACTTGTCCGGCAACGCCACGAGGATACTTTTATGATGTCACACCGCTCCAAACAGTTCCTTATCGACGACCTTTCCATGAAGGAGTCCTGGCGGCTCTTCAAGATCATGTCTGAAATCGTGGAAGGCTTTGAAAATCTCTCCGAAATCGGCCCCGCCGTATCCATGTTCGGATCGGCCCGGGTCAAACCCGAGGACCCGCTCTACCTTCAAACCGTTGAGATTTCAAAGAAACTGTCAGAGGCCGGCTATTCCGTGATCACCGGCGGAGGCCCCGGCCTGATGGAAGCGGGAAACAAGGGCGCCTTTGAAAACGGCGGCGAGTCCATCGGCCTGCACATCCACCTGCCCATGGAACAGCACAACAATGAATATCTGAATATCCGCAGTGACTTCCGATACTTCTTCATCCGAAAGTTGATGTTCATCAAGTACGCCCTGGCCTACGTGGCACTGCCCGGCGGATACGGCACTCTGGATGAACTGGCCGAAGCTCTTGTGCTCATCCAGACGCATCGCATCAAGCCGTTCCCCATCGTCATGTTCGGCACGGAATTCTGGTCCGGCCTGGTGGAATGGTTCGAAAAACAGATCGTGGCCAACAACTTCGCCAAGAAGGAAGATCTGAACCTCTTCATTATCACGGACGATCCTGACAAAGTCGTCGCCCATATCAGAAAGCACGTCATCATCTAACGTCGAGTGAACGACAAACGAAAAGCACTCCTATTCGGCCTGGCGACGGTGGGCATCTGGTCCACCGTCGCCTCGGCCTTCAAGCTGTCCCTGCGCCACCTGGCCCCGATTCAATTGCTGGCCTGCGCCTGCGCGGCCTCTCTCGTCGCCTTGGCCATTCTGATCACAATTCAGGGAAAACAAGGGCAGCTCAAACAGCTGTCCCGGCACCAACTGCTGCGATGCGCCCTCCTCGGTGTGCTCAACCCGTTCCTCTACTACCTGATACTCTTCAAGTCCTACGCCCTGCTGCCCGCCCAGGAAGCCCAGCCTTTGAACTACACCTGGGCCATCACCTTATCCCTGCTCTCGGTGCCGCTGCTCGGACAAAAAATTTCCATGAAAGCCCTGTTGGCAATACTCGTCAGCTATTTTGGAGTGGTAGTCATCTCTACCCACGGAGAACTGCTTGCCTTCCGTTTTTCCAACCCCACCGGGGTGGCGCTGGCTTTAGGCTCGACGATCATCTGGGCTCTATACTGGATCGGTAATACCAGATCCGACACGGACCCGATAATCGGTCTGTTTCTCAACTTCGCCTTCGGCTTTCCGCTCATTCTCCTCACCATGTTTTTCGTTTCCGGCCCTCCGGCATTCAGCGTGGAAGCGGTCCTCGGTTCAGCCTATGTAGGATTCTTCGAAATGGGCGTCACCTTCGCCCTATGGCTTACAGCCATGAAGCATGCGGCCCTTCCCGACGGCGGAGGGACGGCCCGTATTGCCAATCTCATTTTTCTCTCTCCTTTCCTCTCCCTCATCTTTATCCACTTCCTGGTTGGTGAGGAGATCCTCCTCTCCACTGTGGCGGGCCTGGGTTTCATCATCGCCGGCAATGTCCTGATGCAATGGGGATCACGCAATAAATGATATTTATCTTCAAATCGCGGGATTTATGAACGCTGGAGCCAACAGTAGGAAGAAGGGCCATCTCTTGACAAAACTTCAAATGACCGAACTGCCCCCTCTGTTATCCAATCAATTTCCAATTTCTTTGACAATAAATTCCCCGGCATCTACTGTTTCCGGAATCTCTGAAAAACACACTCATGCGCTATGCATTCTCGCAGCATTTAGCAGGTGCAAAACAAGGAGGACTCATGTTCGCAGTTATGGTCACCGTACACATCAAGCCGGAAAAGAGAGACGAATTCATCAAGGAGATGATACTGGACGGAGAAGGGTCGATAGCCAACGAAGAAGGATGCCTCCTTTTCAACATCATAGAGGATAAAGAAGACCCCAATTGTCTGCACCTTTATGAAGTTTACACCAGTGAAAAGGCCTTTGAAATCCACGAAGGCATGCCGCACTTCAAGAGATGGGTGGAAACAACCGCCGACCTTCTTGCCAAACCACTTGAAGTTGCTACCGGGACACACTTGTTCCCGGCCGATTCCATATGGAAAAAACAAGAATAATCCCGAAAATGAAATGAAAATGAAAAAGCACTGCTCCAAGAGCGGTGCTTTTTTTTCCAGCTGCCGAGTCAACAGTTAACCGGAATCTCTCAACATATATTTGCCGAATGGACCGAAACAAACTCATTCGTATCCAATTGGCGGGATCAGTGCTCTTTTCAAACCACGCCAGCCGATGCAAGATAATGAAACAAATGCTTTTTATTGCTCAATTTTTACATATAGGATATGCCTAAATTACGAGAATCGATTAAAAGAAGGATTCCATGACGCTCAGCAGATACCTTGGCATCATCGCCATATTCTGTGCCCTCTTCCTTACGGCTTGTAGCGATGCCTCGCCGATTATCGTAGGCTTTTCCGGACAATTGACGGGAAGTAATTCCGACCTGGGAACCGCCGGAAGAAACGGCGTTATACTAGCATTGGAAAACATCAATGCCGCCGGAGGAATAGACGGTCGGCCATTAGAACTGTTAACAGCCGACGATCACAATACACCTGAAGGAGCCATCCAGGCCGACCGCGAACTGATCGACGCAGGGGTGGTAGCCATCATCGGGCACATGACCAGCTCACTTTGCCTGGCTGCGATGCCGCAGATTTCCGAAAACGGGATCGTCATGATCTCACCCACTGCTTCCTCCCCACAATTCTCGGGCAAAGTAGACGCCTTTTTCAGAACAATGATGGAGGCATCTGTTCGCAGCAAAGATTTGGCCGAGTATGCCTATTCCAGAATTGGTATCAATTCCGTAGTCTCAGTGGCTGAATCGGACAACAAGAGTTACTCCTTCTCGTTTATCGCCAACTTTGGTGACGCCTTCAAAGCGCTCGGCGGAAGAATGGTGGGTGAAATCACCTATTCCACTCAAAATCCACAAGACTGGCAAAAACTCATAGCGGAACTCAAAGAAAAACGGCCGGATGCTCTCCTCCTGGCCTGCCCGGCTCAAGATGCGGCTGCCATCGTCCAGAAAATCAATTTTTCCGGACTGCATCTCCCAATATTGTCCGGCTCTTGGGCCTACACGGAAAGGCTGCTCCTCTGGGGTGGAAGGTATGCCGAAGGAATGATCTTCGCCATCGACTATGCCTTCGACAACCCCAGACCGGAATTTATAAAATTCAAGGAACATTACAAAAATCGATTTGGAAAAGAACCTAATTTCGCTTCAGCTTTTTCTTATGAAGCAACCCTAGCTTTGGCGGAAGGACTGAAGAAAACAAAAGGAACACCCACGGGCCTGGCGAACGCAATGGCCCCAAGCCAAACGATCAACGGCGTGGTAGGTCCATTCAAACTCAACCCGTTCGGTGACGTAACCCGAAAAGTTTTCATAGTAACCGTCCAGAATAAAGAATTCAGAACACTGGAAATGCGATAGGCAAACTTGTTCAAATACTGACAACGGCGAGACGGCAGATGGCATCATTCTCACTCAGACAACTTGTCCAGCGCAACCTTACCTTCTGGATGCTGATACCCAGCATCAGTCTCATAATGTTGCTGGGAGCATATGCCGCCTATGAAAAAAGCAAGGATTTCGAGGCAAGAAATACCGTCCTTACGCAGGTTTTGGCCAAGCACATCACTGAGCACGCAAGTGACTCCCAATCTGCGCTCGGCTCGCTAGCCAACAGTATTACCCGCTACGATCCGTTCTGGTTCCAGTGGATGTTCAGCAACTTCCTGTTGGCCTATCCCTATTTCGAACAATTGATTTACGTGGATATTCATGGCCGAATAAGAGCCACCTACCCTCAAAAGGATTCCACGCTCTTCTCAATGGATCTGTTTCTCGACAAAGCCACGTCGAAAGTTTCCATTCTCTCAGCCCCGATTCCTTCGGCCATTTCGCACAACCTGGTTATCTACATCGGCGTACGGCTGAGCAACAACGACATCCTGCTGGGCGAACTCAGCCTTACAAGTCTTCAGAACCATGTTCAGGAGCTTCTGCCACAGGAACAAGGAAACCTCGTCCTGATGGACTCGTATGGAAACCTAATCTCCCATTCGGATTTCCAAAGGGTTGAGAGGCAGGAGAACATAGGCAACCTGAGCATCATACGAAACCACAAATCAAAGACGACCCTAACGGCCGTATACAAGGATGACGGCGTATACCGCATCGGGACTGTTGCGAACATTCCCAGAACCAACTGGCAGATCCTGATATCAAAACCACTCAAAGATGTATTCCTGCCCATCCTGTCCCCCCTGTTGGCACTACTCACTGTCATTCTCTGCCTTTTCATCATGTTCGCCCAATTCCTGCTTCACCGTTTGAAAGAAAGCGTTGTGGAGCCATTGGCGGATTTTACGCAATCAATTGAATTGACCGCCCAAGGCAATTACCGAAAGCCCGAGAATGGACGCCAGGTTTTCTCCGAGCTGGCCATCATCCAGGATGAATTCGACAAGATGGTCCTTCACGTGGACAAACGTGAAGGAGAAATCAAGGAGAGCGAGGAACGATTCAGACAGTTGGTGGAAAATATCCATGAAGCATTCTGGATCACCGAAACCGAAAACAACTCCTTCATATATGTCAGCCCGTCCTATGAAATGATCTGGGGACGAACCCGCGAGTCCTTGTACGGAAACCCGGAATCCTTCTTCCTCGCAATTGACAACGCGTTCCGTTTCCGTGTGCTGGAGCGATTCAATCGAGTGCGCACCGAAGGAAGAATCCTTGATGAAGAGTTTCAGATCATCATGCCGGATGGCAAGAAGCGATGGCTTAGAGCCCAGTCCTTTCCAGTTTATGACGGAGACGGCAAATGCGTTCGCATGGTCGGCCTGGCTGAAAACATTTCCGACCGTAAGGCGATCCAATTGGCCCTGGTCAAGGCCAAGCAGGCAGCGGAGTCCGCAAGCCAGGCAAAAACGGAGTTCTTAACGAATATCAGCCATGAACTGCGCACTCCGCTAAACGGCATCCTGGGTATGCTTCAATTGACGCAAAGCACGCCCCTGAACGCGGAACAGAGTGATTACATCAACACGGCCATCAGTTCGAGCAAGGTCCTGCTCAATGTCATCAACGACATTCTTAATATCGCTCAGATCGAAGCAGGCAAACTGACATTGCGCGAACAGTTATTCAAGCCACATGAAATACTGGAAACTATCTACAAGTTCTTCAAGCTCTCCACCGAGTCAAAAGAATTGAGGCTCAGGCTGGATGTGGAACCGGGGCTGCCTCCGTATCTTCTTGGAGACGAAGTCCGCATCCGCCAGATTCTTTTCAATCTGGTAGGCAATTCAGTCAAATTCACGGAGGAGGGCGGAATCGATATTACCGTCAAGGCCCTCCCCTACAGCAACAAGCCGAAGACCGTAAACATCCTATTCACCATAACAGATACCGGCATCGGCATCCCTCATGAAAAGATCAGTTACGTATTCGAATCCTTTACCCAAGTGGATGGCACATATACTCGAAGCTACCAAGGCACCGGGCTCGGACTGGGAATTGTCAAGAAGTTGGTCGAACTCATGAACGGCTCCATAACCGTAGATAGCTGCGTGGGAAAGGGAACGACGATCTACGTCACCCTGCAACTCGCCGTTCCATCAAATGAGCAAATCAGCAATTCCAAAGCCCTCAGCCGCCATGTCCACCAAGCGAAACGAAAGCTGTCCATTCTTGTTGCGGAAGACGACAGGGTCAACCAAATCGCCATCAAGAGAATGATTCAAAAACTCGGGCATACCGCCATCTGCGTCAGCGACGGCGAAAAGGCTTTGAGGCTACTGAAAGAGGAACCATTCGACTGCGTCTTCATGGATATACAAATGCCGGTGATGGACGGAATCGAAACAACAAAACAAATTCGGACCTCGAAAGAATTGGAGGCTGTCGCCGACATCCCCATCGTGGCCCTGACCGCCCATGCCATGCCCGAGGACCGGGACAAATTTCTTCGTGTTGGCATGAGTGACTACATTTCCAAGCCGGTTTCATTTGAGGAACTTGCGCAGACGCTAGCCAACATCCAATAAAAAACACTCACCGATAGGGCGCGATTACCACTTCGATCGCCCAACGGGCATGTAGAAAAATTCCACCCGCCGGTTGGTTCTCTTATTGGCCTCGGTAGTACTAGGCAGGATAGGCTTGGCACTGGCGTACCCGACAGCCTTCATCCGGTTGGCTTTAACTGTGGAATGATCGAGAATATACCGCAGGCACGATGCCGCACGGGCAGCCGAGAGCTCCCAATTGGATGCATACAGCTTGGATTCCGTTTCCGCACCATCAGTATGCCCGCGTATGATCAAATTGAAATTCTTGTTCTCCATTCCGTCAATGACAACCTGCAGGCCCTGCTTGGATTCAGGGGTCAATTTGGCCGACCCTTTATCGAACATGGCGCTGTTGTCAAAACGAAGCATGACTCCGGATTTGTCACTGCTGACCCTGGCCATCTTGGACAGATCCTTGGAACGAATAAACTTTTTCAGCCTAGCCCCGAGTTCCACGATCTCGCGATTCTCACGTACGCTCCGCCTCTCCTTGAAGGCCGTTTCGGCATACGGCGCAGCCAACGCACTCGGATCCTTGGTCTGCACACCCAGGGCTTCCTGGACCGACCCCATCATGATGCGAAAGTTCGTCACATCCTGGTTCGTGAAGGACAGCAGCAGCACGAAAAAGCACAGTAGCAACGTCACCATGTCGGCAAACGTTGCCATCCAAGCAGGAATGCCCTCCTCCTGCGGCGGCGGCTCGGACTGGACTCCGCCCGAGGTCTGTTCTTCTTCAACCGCTTCTTTCGCCATGGCTATCCACCCTACCACGCATCGCGCTGCGGCATGTGCAGGTAAAATTCAACACGCTGATTTTTAAGCCTATTCGCCTCAGAATCATTGGGTACTTCAGGCCGTGTATCCGCATACCCAACGGCTTTGGCCCGATTGATCTCAATTCCACCCTTATTGATAATATAGTCGAGAGCCACCGCCGCCCGCGCAGCGGACAACTCCCAGTTGGAAGGGAATTTTGCCGTGGAAATGGGACGATCGTCCGTATGTCCCCTGACCACGAGATTGAGTTTGTAGTCCTTGAGCACCTTGATCACCTTGTCCAAAATCCGGTATGCGCCGGGGGAAAGCTCCGCGCTTCCGGGGTTGAACATGGCGCTGGACCGTGCGCTGAAAATGACGCCGTCACGATCGGCTGTCACACCGGTCCCTTCCCTGATTTTGGCGTCTTCGTCGTCCAACAACGACTTGATGCGCATGATCACACCGAGGAGAAGACGCTCGTCATGGGAGATGTTGGCAGCCATCTTTTTGGCTGTTTCGCTTGTGCTGAACATTGCCATGTCCTCGGAGACCGCTCTCACCTCCTTGACGCCAAACGCCCCCTTGATGGAACCGAGCGCATCCCGATACTTCTGTTCACTCTGTTCGGCAAAGGAAAGCAAAAGCACAAAAAAACAGAGCAGCAACGTCACCATATCGGCAAACGTAGCCATCCACGCAGGAAGCCCTTCCTCTCCCGGAGGTTCCTCGGGCGGCTTGCGCTGTATCTGTTCTTCAGCCTTTTCAGCCATGACGGTCCTCCGTGAGGCGTCTAGGTATTCTCTCGCATGGCGGGCGAGAGGAAGGCTTGCAGCTTTTCTTTGACCACGGTGGGATGGTCGCCACGCTGGAGGGACGAGACTCCCTCAATCATGATCTGCATGAACAATGAGTCCTCGGCCGACCGCTCCTCCAGTTTGGTGGCCAGTGGCAGGAAGACACAGTTGGCCATAATCGCTCCGTAAAACGTCGTCAGCAAAGCAACAGCCATGGCGGGACCGATGGATGATGGATCCGAAAGATTGGAAAGCATATTAACCAGGCCGATAAGCGTACCGATCATTCCGAAGGCCGGAGCCATGGCCCCCATACCCTTGAAAACCGCCTGCCCCTGCCTGTGCCGCTGTTTCATGAACTCCAACTCGATCTCCATAACCGAACGGACCAGAGATTCGCTGGAGCCGTCCACCACCAGCATCACTCCCTTCTTGAGAAAGGCGTCTTCAATGGGAACCTTCTCAAGGGCAACCAGACTTTCCTTCCTGGCTGTGTCCGCCAATGAGGTGATTTGGCGGATGATCTCCTGGGGATCATTGGACTTGAACAGCAAGGTCTTCAGGCCAACCTTGATCGTGCCGATAACCGTCCCCATGGGGAACATGACGAAGGTGACCGCAAAGGTACCGCCGATAACGACAACAATGGATGGGATGTCGAGGAAGCCTGCAGCGTTTCCACCCATGAAAATGGTGGTGAAAACCAGGCCGAATGCTCCGACAAGACCGATGAGAGTTGCGATATCCATAAGCTAACTTGTGTGTTTCTTGGCAGTAGCGCCAATTTTTACTTCATTGTTATCGTAATAGAAATAGACATCTTCCAGGTAGTCGTCCACCTTCAGGTAAGCTGAGCCGATGCTTATCTCGACCCCGGGCTTGACTACTCCTGGCACCAGTATCTTGCAGTTCCCGATGTTCTCCGTCCCATGAATTCCTTCCCACAATTTGACCTTGAGCATTTTTAACAAACCAAGCTCCCTTTCCGCCGATTCCAATTTTCTGGCGAACTCATCATGGTTGTCATCGCCCTTGCCCAACACCTTTTCATAGGATGAAATGTCTTCGTGCAATTTCTTTATGCGTCGGTTGTACTGCTCGTCAGCATACAACAAGGTCGGATCATAGCCTAACACCAAGGAAGTATTGGTATCCAGGCCTCCCCCCAACTGGGTGCCGACGTAGACATAGTCGTGGCAATAGTAATTTCCGCCGGTAAGACGGCCGCCAACCGCAAGCCGACTCCCCGCGTATACATCCGAATGCATCAGGGCTCCCTTGATAAGGATGTCCCCTCCGGCCTTCAAGGTGGCGTATTCGCAGAACGCGGCCTTGATGGTTTTTCCTGCTTCCGCAAAGGCCTCCCGGCCTCCCTTGATCCCGCCCCGACAGCTTAAGTCCCTGAGCGCCTCTATCCTCGCGCCCTCCACCTGCCCTTGAACGGTCACGTCCCTGCCCTGGATGGAAAACCCAGCCCGTACAGAACCGCCGACGGTCAGGTTCCCGATGAAGTCCACATTCCCCGTATGGAAATCGATGTCGCCGGGCAAATCCAGATTTTGCCGGACCACGATCTTACCGTCAGCATACATCACGCATCCGTTGACCGCTGCAAAGAGCTTGTCTGGATGCTTGCGGCTCAAGGCAGTACCCTTGCCCGCAGGAAACTTCAGATCCTCGCTCACAAACCGAGAATCAACCTCTTCCCGCTCCACGCCTGAAAGATCGACCAACTCGGCAATGATGCTGCCCGCCTCGACATTCTGGACGAAATTGAGTTGGTAATGATCGACGCTGCCATCATCCTGCTGCTGTGGCTTGAGACTATGCGGATCCCAATCTGGATCAAAATGGTGTTTCAGCAAAAACGGCATGGCACATATCCAAGCGAAATTGAGGGCGACGGCAAAACGGCTACACAAGATAACCAGCGCAAAACATTACATTTATGACTTTTTTAACGGATTGAAATCATAGTGAATTTTCTTTTCCCAGTCAATGCATTTAGAAGAATCGATGTCTTCCGGCATTCTTTTGTATTAAGTGAGACACCCACCCTAAAGATATGACCAAAGTTGCCGATGAGAACAGCGTAAGAGGCAAATCAGGTTGGGATGATTCGTGTAACACCAGGGAGGGAGACCATGAATATCCCCGAAATCAACAATGACGTGAAGCAGAGCCTGCGCTCGGAGAGTGTAGCTGCTGCCCAGGCCGTCCATGGCCCTAGCATTCGCGACGGGTCGGACAAGGTTCCCAGCGATGCAGTCCAGAAGCAGGACAGCTCCAAGTCGGACAAGCAATCACAGCAGTTCTCCAAGGAACAAATGAACGACCTCGTGAAGGAAACTCAGGAGTTGCTGGAAAACAACGACGTCAAGCTCAAGTTCAACGTCCTTGAAGAGAACGACACCGTGCAGGTTGAAATCATTGACGGCGAAGGCAAGGTTATCCGCAAGATTCCCGGCGATGACCTTCTCAAGCTTTCGAAGTCACTGAAGAACCTCGATCGCGGCTTCCTCGACGAAGTATCTTAGGCCAGCCATCGGCAAGAGCATATACGCCCCCCGGCGCTAATGTGGCGGGGGCTTTTGCCGTGCCCGACTAGCGGCCTTGTCATTCATATACTCCTGATGGTATAGTTTTGATAATCATCCCTGAAGGAGGCAGCCATGTCCGACATAAGCATTTCAGCCAGCAGCCCGTTATCCATGGCCCTTGAGAGCGTGGCGACAGGGGCGGAGATGACTGCGGACGAGTCCGGGACCGTCATGTCCGGCGTCAGCCCCAACGGCTTGGACACCCAGGAGCAGACTGTGGTCGGCGCCGAAACCGTGGACAAGACCACGGAATACATTGGGGCCGGAACGGACTTCAGTTCCACCGGAACAGATATCGACGTTGCACAGGCCATCTCCCAGACCTTGGCGGAAGGAATGGGCAACATTGCGGACAAGATCGCCTGACCGCCCAGCTCTATCTCCTCAATTCAGCAACCAGACTTCAAAAAAAAAGGCCCCGCCATTCGACGGGGCCTTTTCCGTTATCAATACAAACTTACCATTGCTTGTTGCGCTGCTCTTCCAGGGCGGCTTCCTGCTCATCAAAGGATGCGAATCCGGCATGCCGCATGGCGTCTTCAACAGTGTGGTGCCAATCCCAGCTGGCATAAATGACCGGCTTGTGGAAGATGCCGCGGAACTGCTGCATCTCCTGACGGTAGAACTCCTCCTTGGGAGTTTCCATGTGCTCCCGGAGCTGTTCGCTGAAGCGATCCAGTTCTCCTTCGTACCACTCCATGAAGTCCTCGGGAGACTTATACTTTTTCAGGATATGGCCATAGCTGTTAGCCTCGAGCAGTTCGCACAGCTTTTTCATGTGCTGCTCCTTAAGCCACGCACCCAGGTCACGAGTACGAATACCCAGTGACTCGACGGCTGCCATGTCCACCTTGGTCTGGTGGTAAGTATCCGGCACGACCGAGGCGGAGACGATGCCAGCGATGGCCACCAGCCCGCGCAGGATGACAGAGTTGCTGACACCCTGACCGCAGAAGCCCACTTTCTTTCCGACCTTCTGACCGGCGAAAATGGCGGAGAGGATAGCCCAGACAACGGCCGGGTCCTCTTCGTCATATATGTGCTGGAGAGAAGCGTTGTCGCGATCTGTAGCCAGCACCATCTGAGTCATATCATTGGAACCGATGGAGAATCCGTCCACTTCCTTGAGGAACTCCTTGCACAGGATGGCGTTGCTCGGAATCTCGGCCATGAGGATGACCTTGAGGTCGTCACGACCGGACTCCAGGTTGTGAACCTGCTTGAGGTACCGCTTCATGGAGCGAGCTTCCTCCAGGGTACGGACGAACGGGAACATGATAGACAGGTTCTTGCCGCCGTAGATGCCCCGAGCCAGCTTGAAGGCCTCCAGCTCCCAGTCATGGATATTGCGGGAAACACCGCGATAACCGATCATGGGGTTGTCCTCGAAAGCCTCGAAGAGCGAACCGCCCAAAAGGTTACGGTACTCGTTGGACTTGAAGTCAGTGGTCCGGTAGACAATGTTGCTGCCGAAGAATGCCATGGCAAAGAGCGCCAGCCCCTGAGACAGCGTCTGAATGTAATTTTCCTTGCCCGTGGTGTAGCCCCTGCTCTCCAGGATACCGCGAATGCGATCGGGCAGCGTGGCGACTTCGTCCATCTCGGACTTGAGGCCCATCTTGAGCGCAACTTCCTCGCGCAGAGCGGTCACCTGGTCGAGGTACTCCTGCACCTCCGGCACATCCTTGAGCTTCTTGACCTGATCGGCCACGATCTGCTCATGCTCCATGCGAATCTTCCAGGATTCGGTCCTGGGTTCCGGCATAGCTTCCAGCATGTCTTGGAAACCGAGGATGACGGCAACATGCGCCTCAAGATCAATGGAAGTCTTGAGAACGTCAAGCCGATCCGTGGCCAGGGAGATATGCTCGTCGAGCTTCCGGTCCATTTCCCGCAACTTACGATGCATGGCCAGGACTTCGTCTGTGGAGCGGGATCCTTCCTGCTCGGCCAGCTTGTCCATTTCCTTGGACAGGCCGGTGATCAGTCCCACGTATTCGCGCAGCTTGAGAGGCATGCGGATCAGCCCGTCGGCGAGCTGTTCCTTCATGACCTTGGTCAGCCGATTGTCCATCTCCATGAGCTTTTCATCCACCAGGTCGTTCAGCGTATCCTTGTCATACGCCTCCAGGGCCATGGGGTGGACGCCGATGTTGCCGAGCATGAACTCGGCGCGCAGCAGGCCTACCTCGAAATCGGGGACGTTGCGCAGACGGGAGAGGAAGAGAGCCTGTCCCACGTCGGCCAGGATCAGACCGACCTTGGTCTTGGTCGCGGGCAGTTCGGCAACGTTGATTTCGCCACCAACCTCCACCAGGGGAAGTTCACCCCGGTAGACCTTGCCGCGGGAGCCGTCAACGGTGACCTGCTGCCCTTCAAGGGAACGCAGCGCCTCAATGCGCTGAATACCAATGATGGCGGGGATGCCCAGCTCGCGGGAAGTGATCGCCGCGTGGCTGGTGTCGCCACCCACGTCGGCCAAAATGGCGGAGGCGATGCGCATGCCGGGCACCATGTCCGGGTCGGTGCGCTCGGCAGCCAGGATGTCGCCCTTGTTAATCTTGTTCAGCTCGAGGGCGGAACGGAGATACTTGACGGTGCCCTGCCCCGCGCCTCGGGATGCACCATTGCCTTCCAGAATGACTTCGGCATCGTCGAGGGCCTTGGGGTCCACTTCGAGACGGCGCATGAAGATGGTGTCGGGATGCTTTTCGAAGTCCTCGTTCCAACGAGTCTCAGGACGGGCCTGGACAAACCAGAGGCGATCGGTCTTGTCGATGCAGAACTCGGTGTCCATGATCATGCCGTCGTAGGCCTTGGAAATGGCGCGCACGCCCTGAGCGACCATCTCGGCCTGGGCGATGGAAAGAGCCCAGCGGGAAACTTCGTTCTCCGGAACCTTGACCACGTGGGTGCCGCTGCCGTCTTCCTTGTAAACGATCTTTCTTTCCTTGCAGCCCATGTAGCGGATGACGACTTCCTTGCCGCCGTCACGCTGGAAAACATAGAATTTATCAGGTGTGACCATGCCACCCACAACCGCCTCGCCGAGGCCGTAGCTGGCGTCGATGGACACGAGATCGTTGCGGTCGGTGCCACGGCAACCCGTGGCCGTATCCGCGCTGAAGGCGGTACCGGAAATGACCGGGTTGATCATGCGCATAAGGCAGACTGACAGGGAAGTGTGCTCAATGGCCCACTCCTTCTTGGCGGTCTCGGCGATGGAATCGTCGCCCGTCTCCTCGGCCTTGGTGATGGCGTCGAGAATGGCCTCACGGCGGTAGGTCATGGAGCGCAGGTTATAGGCGGAAGCGCAATCCCAGTGGTATGCTTCTAGGCAGGTGTTCTCACCCACGATGTTCAGGTAGGTGTCCTGCAAACCGGCGAACGCCTTCTTGCGGCTGTCCTCACCTGCCGCAGAGGAACGAACCGCGACCGGCACGTCGTCCATGCCGGCTTCCTGGCAGATGGACGCATAGGCGCCCTTGACTTCCTTGGCGATCTCCTCGGGAACCTCCACCGACAGGATGGCGGACTGCACGAGCACCGAGCGCATGCGTAACTGGTCGATTCCCTCCGGGGAGGTGGCGAACCCGTCCACTACATTATTAATAAAGGTGCGAAGCTTGATGGGGGTACCGGACTGCTTGGTCGACTGTTCGCGGATCCTGCGGCCGACCTCGCGCACGAAATGCTGAAGATATTCGGAGTCCTGGTTCACTTCATCGGAGTGCCAGTCCACCTTGTTGTATTCCTTGTCCACCGTGGCCCGAACAACAGCCGCGTTGACCTTGGTTTCATCCAGAATGGTGTGGAAGGCAATGGAAGAAATGGCCCGGAACTCGGGAGCCCGGATACCGGGGACCTGACTGATGATTGCCGTGTTGTAGTTCTTTCCACCAACGAGAAGTTCGGCATCCTCGCCGATCGCCTTGATGTCTGCGCCGGAAAGAATCAACTTCTGTTTGAGACGCTCAGCTTTTGCATCCGCCTTTTTGGCTGCGGCGGCATCCTTTTCGGCGGGCTTTTTCTGGGTCTTGGCCATCGTATCCTCCTGGTAAGTCAGTTCCACCGGTAGTTAACAAAACGCATCCGCGCCCCGGTTCACTGCTTCCTGAAAAATTGAAATTTGAAAAAAAGAACAATCACCTCTTCAGTTTCGAGTTTTCGCTTACAGGCAATACAATAGGGAAGTCAATGAAACTATTGGTCCAACCAATGAACAAATTATAACACCAATTTCTACCGAGAAATCATCTAAAGAGGACGTGCTTACAATCCAGCAAACTAAAATAACAAGAGCCGACAGGCTGTTATAACCTGTCGGCTCAAAGTAGTCATTCATGGCCGAGGAATCCGACCACATTATTCTGTTCAGACCAATTTGATCAAGCTGAACTTTTTTTTACATTTTCTGGCCACAATTGGGGCAGAAGTTGAACTCCTCACCCGGCACTTCCATCTTGCAGGTCGGACAGATTCCAGCAACAGGACCGAGCTCGACGATCAGTTCTCCTTCCACCACCGGGATCATCTTCTTGTCCTCTGTGTAGTTGGCAGACTTGATGACGCGCCGCACCATACCGTCTATGGGTGAAAGCACCGACTTCTCCTGTTTCATGATGGAGATATTGAACAGCTCTTCACCCACCTTGACCTTGTCTCCGGGACGGACATGGGTCACCCACAGGTCACCGTTACTCGGCGAGCCAACATGGTACGGATTGCCGGAATCGGCCATTTCCATGGCGTCCTTGGCTCCGGCCTCGGGCTCGGCGACCTTGACCTGATGGCTCATGATCTCGGAGTCGAGCACATAGCGAACCACGACCATACCGTTCTCATCAGGCTCGGAGATATCCAGAATGCGCATGATATGCGGCTTCTTGCAATCTCCCTGGAAGTTGAGGATCTCGCCCTTCTCCAGGCCTTCGAACCAGACATCCACAGGCAGGTTGTTGATATTGCCGTACTTCTCACAGAACTCGATGGTAGTGATGGCATCGCCCGGATGGTTGAGGTACATGACGAACTCTTCCTCCGTGGGCTGGCGGTGCAGCCGCTTTTGGAGTGCAGCCTTTTCAGCAGCAAGATCGACATCCTCAAGAGTTGTCAGGGGCGAAACTTCGACGCGCTCGGTAATGGCGGTCTCCCACCCCTTGCCGAATGCGGACCGGTAGACCCAATCCTCAGGGAAGCCCAAGGGCAGCCTGCCGAACTTTCCGAGGAGCAGATTACGGAAAGCATCGTTGGCGTCACGGTACAGATCGAGCCGCGCGTCGCGCTCAAGGCTGGTCAGTTCCTCTTCCTTGCAGAGGTTGACAATGTCCAGGATGTTGAGCAGGCGGCGTACTTCCCGCTCTCCCCCACGCTTGTAGGCGCCGGTCACAGCCAGGAAGGCAGTGTTCCAGGTAATCTGGGACCCGGGGGTGACATCGTGATAGCGGACGATCTTACGAGTCCCTTCAAGGAACTTAAGCATATACGGCAGCAGCTTGATGTATCCCTGCTTGAGAGCGCCCTCCTGCGAGGAGGAGGTTGCACCGCCAGGCATGCCGTGCCGGACCACGTCGTGATCGATTCCCTGGAAGTAGGGAGCGGTATATTTGTCGTAGTAAGGCATGATCTGCTTGAGCTTGAAATTGGTCGCGCGAATCATGTCCTTGTCGAGATGGGTCTTAAGACCGATCTCGTCCTCGATGTAGGCGGCGGTGGAGAGCACCTCGCCCTGGCCGTACCAGCGCACGGACGCGCCCACGGCGACGTCGACGATATGCGCACCGGCTTCGGCGGCAGCCCCCATGGTCGGCACGAACAGACCGTCGGTGTAATGACGATGGCTGTGAATGACCAACTCGGGGTATTTAGCGGTGATGGATCCGATCAGCTCGCGCATGAATCTGGGCGGACAGACGCCGGCCATATCCTTAAGGCCGAGGATGATCATCCGTTCCACCTTCTTCTGGCTCACTCCGGCCACATCCGCGCACATCCGAATAATCTCATCGGTGACCGCCATATAGCGGTCCACACCGAAGCCCTTGGCCCAGGACAGGGACAGAGCAGGCTCGAAGATGTTCTTGTTGGAACTGAGCGCCACTTCCGCGAAAGGACGCATATTTTCGATATGATTAAGGAAGTCGAAACAGCGGATAACATCGTAATGCTCGTTGATCATCTCGCCCGTCATACGCATAACGTTCTTGGGCTGAGGCTTGTAGCCGAGCACGTTGGTGGACCGCACCAGAATCTGCTTCAGGGTCTGCGGTGCGAACTTGTTCCATTCGGCCGCCTCTGTGAACGGGTAAGTCATGTTGGCGAGCATGGCCACGTGGAAATGCGCGCCGCCGCCGTTCTCCAGGGAGAAGAAACCGCACTTGTCGAGGGAGGGGCCGACGATGGCGTCCTCGGCGAGGCGGAAACGGTTGCCCGAGTTGGACTGGGTTATGTCACGGGTGGTCGTATCCGTCATGTGGATGATTCCGGCCTCGCGATCGCTACGCAGGGTGTCCAGGATGGTATCACGATCCATACCACGAGTGATATTGGGCTCGAACCAGGACGAAACCTCCGGAGCATCAGCCAGTTCGAAACGCCCTAACCGCTTGTCCTCACGGCCACGGTATTCGCCAAGACGGACATATTGGTTGTGTCCCAGGGCGGAAATCTCCGCGACCAGCCGGGTCATACGCAGGGAATCAGGCTCACGGTCGGAATAATCCATGAGTTCCGCGTAATTCTGACGGACAAAATTGGTATCGTAGTCAGCTTCGATAAACTTCTTGTGGTCAACGATCTTGCGGTGGAAAGGAATGGTCGTCTTCAATCCGCCGATCATGTATTCCCGCAGGGCGCGGCTCATGAGAGCATCGACCTTTTTCCAGGAATTGCCGTAGGCGATGAGCAAGGCCGCCGCGGAGTCATAATTGGACGGGAAACGGTAGCCGTCGCCTACGCAGGAGTCGATGCGGATGCCCTGCCCGCCCGGTGACACGTAGCGGGTGATACGCCCGGAGTTAGGTTCGAAGCCCTTTTGCGGGTCCTCGCAGTTGATGCGGCACTGGAACGCCCACTGATACGGCTTGGTCTTTTCCTCACTCAGGCGGAGTTCCGCACCGAAGGCGATGGCGATCTGCTCCTCGACCAGGTCGATGCCGTAGCGACACTCGGTGATGCCGTGCTCCACCTGAAGCCGGGTGTTGACCTCAATGAGATAGGGAACCCCGTCGGTATCGACAAGGAACTCCACTGTTGCCAGGGAGTAGTACCCCACCGCCGCGACCAGCTTGCGGGAATATTCCTTGAGTTGCTCGCGCAGCTCCGGAGTGAATTTGGGCCAGGGAGAAGGTGTGATCTCAATCAGCTTCTGGTGATTGCGCTGCACGGAGCAGTCGCGTTCGTCGAAGCAGAAAATGTTGCCATACTGATCAGCCACCACCTGGATTTCAATGTGCCGGACGGACGTCAGGAGTTTTTCCACGTAGAGGCGCGGATTGCCGAAGGAGGCCTGCGCCAAAGCGGACGCCTTGGAGAACGCGTTCTCCAGGTCCTCCTCCTTGTAGACCTCGTAAATGCCGCGACCGCCTCCGCCGCCCTCGGCCTTGAGCATGACCGGGAATCCGATTTCCTTTGCAATCTCACGAGCTTCCGGGATAGACACTGCACCTTCGGAACCGGGTACGACCGGCACATCCTGCTCGATCGCAAGTTTTCGGACGGCCACTTTGTTTCCGAGGACACGCATGGGCTCCTGCTCGGGACCGATAAAAATAATGCCTGCTTCCTTGCACTTGGCGGGGAAGGAATCATCTTCGGAGCCGAATCCCCAGCCAGGATGGATGGCGACCACGCCATCAGCCTTGGCCTTGCGGATGACCCTGTCCATATCGAGATAAGCGCGAGGATCGGAACCGAGCATGAGCAGCTCGTTGGCGCCGGAGGTCGCGGGGGATGTTTTATCCACGTCCGTGGCGGTCATGATCGCCTTGGCGTTGAACATTTCCGTGATGGAACGGCAAATGCGCCGAGCCGGGATGCCCCGGTTGGCTACAAGAATCCGCTTCCCCTTGACCTCATCAAGCACCTGTTCAAAGGACTTCGGCTGCATGGATACACTGATCTCCTTGGCAATAATAAGAAAAATTTATTCCGCTGTTCTCTGCCACTTGATATTCTACAGAGGAATAATGGAACCGGAGAAGAGAACCCCTTCTCCTTCCGGACGGCGTACAACAAGTCCGCCTTCTGGCGAAATGCCAATTATTTCGGCTTGAAATGATAGACCCTCTCTCTCGTGAACCAGAATGCGGCGCCCCAACCAGGCCAGTCGGGGGAGCATAGCCGAAACAAACTGGGGAGGCTTCAACTCGCCGAGCAAGACTATATACATCTTTTTCCACCGGTTCACAAGCGTATGCCACATTCCCACGGTGGTGGGCACACCTCTCCCCGTTTGCATAATTCCGGCTGGGACCGAACGATCTTCTCGCATCAAGGAGTCAGACGGTGACTCGATAAGATTTATGCCCAACCCAAGAATATCCACTTCTTTTTTGCTTTCAATAAGCATCCCTCCGACCTTCCTGTCGTTCTGAAGGAGGTCGTTGGGCCATTTCACCTCAAGCTGCGCCCCCTGTTCCCCGAGGATTTCTGCAATCATGTAACCGCACAATAGCGGAAGCAATTTCCCGTAGGCAGTAGACCATTCACTTTCGGTCGGAGCTTTGGGCAAAACCACCGAAGCGAACAAATTCCCCGGAGGCGATGACCAGGGACGACGCAATTGGCCACGTCCACCGGTCTGTGTAAGGGCGACAACCGAACCCCACTCACCTACGGCGCCCTGCTCGTACAGAAGACGGGCTGCCTCCATGGTTGAGAAGCAGCGGCCCACTATGACGATAGTGGTTTCGCACTCTTTTGAGGCTTGGCGAAACCGCCCAATTCCTGGCATCTCAAGAGGATCAGCCCATTCTCCGCATAGAGCCAGCCCTTCTTCCCAATTTTGGGTTAGAGGGCCGGAATTCTCAAGAGAAGCCCCTCCGGGCAAGGCTTCATCCTCGGGTTCCCATAGAAAAATTCCAGGTGGCAGCATGAGTTACCTTGTGATATTGATTAAGGAAATGAAAGTCTATCTGGCTGGCGGCGCTGTCCGCGACATACTTCTCGGCAAGCCCATCAAGGACCGCGACTACCTCGTGACGGACACGACCCGGCAAGAATTCGAAGCGCGCTTTCCTGCGGCTCGGGAGGTCGGCCACACCTTTCCGGTGTACCTTTTGGAAAGGATGGAATTCTCCTTCCCCCGGGCCGAGACACTTGAAGAAGAAATAAAGTCCAGAGACCTTACTGTCAATGCGATGCTCCTGGATGAGGACGGGGAATTGATCGCTCATCCTCAAGCGCTTGACGACCTTGTGAACCGAGTTCTCAGACCGGCCGCTCCCGATTCCCTTACTTCGGACCCACTCAGGGTTTTCCGCGCCGCAAGGTTCTGGGCCAGATTCCCGGACTTCACTCCCCACCCGGAGTTGCGAGCCGCCATGTCCGCAGTAGCCGAGGCCGGACTTCTGGAGACCATCGCCCCGGACCGCGTGGGACAGGAGACCATCAAGGCTCTCAACTCTCCTAAACCGGGTAATTTCCTTCAACTTCTGGCGGAAACACGTTGCCTGTCGCCGTGGTTCCGGGAATTCCAGGGGGGCATGACCATTCCGGCGGGTCCGCCCGCATACCACGACACACACGTCATCGGCCATACCTGTCGGATCATGGACAGGCTGGCCGGAGACGAAATCGCCGTTTGGATGGGACTCTGCCATGACCTGGGGAAAATGCTATCCGATCCGAAATTCCTCCCGCGACACCATGGGCACGACAAGCGAGGCATCGGACCGGCCGAGTCACTTGCCAAGCGCATCCGCCTGTCCAATGCGCACGTCACGGCTGGCATAAAGGCGGCCCAATGGCACATGACCGCCGCCAGATATGAGGAACTCCGCCCCGGCACCCGTGTAGATCTGCTCATGGATCTCCATCTCTCTCGTACCGTAGCTCCCCTGTTCGCCCTGATCGTGGCCGATACGGGGGTCGATCTTCTTTCGCAGGCCAAGACTGATCTGGAATCCATACTTGCAGTATCTCTTCCACCTGAATCGAGAAACCTTGGCAGCAAGTCCGGCCAGATCCTGCGTGAACTCCGTGCGGCAGTGCTCGGGAGAAGCAAGAAGCGGTAACAACTTTTTTTTGACAGGAATTCCGCGCGTATTATAATTGAAAAACAATTGTGCGCTGTTAGGTTTATCGAAACCGTTATAAAAACACGCTTACCCCCGGAGTTGCCACATGCGCCTCGTCACGAGATCCGACTTTGATGGATTGGCTTGCGCCACCTTACTCAAACACCTCGGCATAATTGACGATTATCTTTTCGCTCACCCCAAGGATCTTCAGGACGGCAAGGTAGAGGTCACCAGCAAAGACGTCCTTGCCAATGTCCCATACGTAGAGGGGTGCGGACTCTGGTTCGACCACCATCAAAGTGAGATGGAACGACTGGGCGAGATACAGTTCGAGGGGGCCTCGAAGCCGTTGCTCAGTTGTGCAAGGGTCATCTATGAATACTATGGGGCGGACAAATTTCCTGAGAGCTTCAACCCTATGCTGACGGCCGTGGATAAAGTCGACTCCGCTGACCTGACCATAAGCGATATCACAGACCCGGAAGGGTGGATAATGCTCGGGTATATCATGGACCCGAGGACCGGCCTTGGACGCTACCGCGACTACCGCATTTCCAACTACCAGCTCATGCTCGACATGATCGAATACTGCCGCATCTACACGGCAGACGAGATAATGGCCCTTCCCGACGTGCAGGAGCGAATCGAGCGCTACAGGCAGGACAAGGACGCCTACATCAACATGCTCAAGGAAAACACAAAGTTGTACGGCAACGCCATGGTCATGGATCTTCGCAGACTGGACAGGATTTACTGTGGCAACCGCTTCATGATCTACACCCTCTTCCCCGACTGCAACGTATCCATCCGGGTCATCTGGGGATTCAAGAAGCAAAACGTCGTCTTTACCGTAGGACATTCCATTACGAACAGAACATGCAAAACAAACATCGGCAAGCTCATGCTCTCGCTTGGTGGCGGTGGGCACCGCATGGTCGGGACCTGTCAGGTAGCCGAAAGCGAGGTGTCTGAAACCTTGAAGACGATTTTAGATCAACTCAGTGCCGATGAAGCCAAATGAAACCGTTGATCCCAACTCAAAGACGCTTTCTCATAGTGGATGACGATGAGCGATTCGCCCTTCTCGTCGCCAAACGCCTTGAAAATACTGCCCAGTGCGTCGTAGTTCTGTCCGGGGAGGACGCGCTCTTACAGTTTGAATACCACCTCCGGGAGAAAGCCCCGTTTTCCGTAGTATTCATGGACATCGGCATGCCGGAAATGGATGGTCACGCCGTGGTGGAGCGCATGCGTGAAATCGAACGCCGACAAGATGTTTCACCGGTGAATTCTTTCAAATTGATCATGCTTACGAGCCATAAGGACATCTCCAACGTCAGCAAGGCCTTCTTCCACAATGACGCCGACGCGTATATCCACAAGGCGGAAATCAATACAAAGCTGCATGAGGAGTTACGCAACCTCGACCTGATTTAAAAAACACGTCATTCGCTCCCAACAAGCATACGCTGTAGTACGGACCGAACCTCGTCAACTCTGCCGGGAAACATCTGCCAGCAAAAATCGCGTATCGCAGGCTTCACCTCGGCAAGACGGGGAAGGTCCTGCACGACCGGCAAACCCAACCCATCGAAATCCAATGGTTTGAATTTTAGATCCTCGTCCAGGCTGCATTCATCCAGACGGCAGGATTCACCGATGAAAAGTTCCTTTTCAGCCAATTCCGGGTCCATGGCCTTGACGTAGCGCAGGGTCTCACTGGGTGACATGACCCGATTGACTTGGTCGACTTTTTCATTGATGTGCTCTGCCAAAGCCTTGAGGCGGATATAATGCACGGTGAGGCGCTTGCGCCCCGTCTGATCGGGATCGGGATAGTATCGACCATTCAGATATTCGTCCGCGATCTTCTGAAATCTTTCATAAGCCATGCAAACACACCGTTCATAACGCCCGCGTACGGTCAGGGCGAACGGTATCGATTCAAGAAAAGGCACGACCTCTCCTTCCGGAAAAGGAATACATGAGGGAAGGATATCCAGAGCAATGTAGAAATTCCGTGCGGTAGTGCGGTCCAATAGAAGCGCATGCAGACGGGCCGCTGCCAGGGAGAGTTTGGGACCGATCTTGCGGAAGTCCTCCACCATCAGCTGAAAGCCCTCGATCATGTTGTCCAAGTCCTTTCTATGCCCGAAGTAGGACTCGGCCATATCCGCGACCACATCCTGCTGCAATTGATCGGCGAAATCCTTCAAATCAGACATGGGAACTCCTGGCGGATTTATCCATAATGTCTTAATGTACCTCCGATTCTTTTTAACGGCAACAACAGCGCGCCGGAACTTCAAGTCCGGCAGGAATCCGACACCCCAACCCCATGAGCGAGTCATGCTGCTGAACGAACATAAGAGCAAACTACTATTCTCCAAAGCCAACATCCCCGTTCCTCCCGGCATCGAAATACATCCAGGCGATGAGGACAGTGCTCGGCCAGACTTTCCCTTGCCCTGGTTCCTGAAATCTCAGGTGCTCACCGGCGGTCGAGGCAAGGCGGGCGGCATCCAGCGGGTGGTCAACGCTGCAGAACTGGGGCCTGTCGCCAGAAAGCTGTTTGCTTTGAAAATCAATAGGAACGAAGTGCCCTTCATCCGCGTGGAGCCGGCTGCAGACATCCGGCACGAATTCTACCTCTCCCTAACCGTCTCCCGTGAACGCCGATGCATCCTGCTCACTGCCGGACGGAGCGGAGGAATTGAAATCGAAAACCTCGGCAGGGACAATCTGTTGATACAGGAAATCCATCTTCCCAACGGACTGGCTGCGCATCAGGTCCGGGCGGCGTTCTTCCACATGGGACTAGAAAAGGAGTACTTCAAGCCCTTTGCAGAGCTACTGCAAAACCTTTTTGCCGCCATGCTCGATTCCGGCCTGCTTCTGGCGGAAATCAATCCGCTTGTCATCACCAACCAGGGTACTCTTCTCGCCCTGGACGGCAAGGTGGAAATCGACGACAACTATGCCGAGATCCACCCAGAGGCAGAAGCATATTATCAGCCCGAACACGCGACCCAAGAGGAAAACGCAGCCCGCGAAGCAGGCCTTTCCTTCGTCAAGCTGCCGGGCTGGGTGGGACTCATGGTCAATGGAGCCGGCCTGGCCATGGCCACCATGGACCTGCTCAACTTTTCCGGCCTTCCCGCCGCCAATTTCCTCGACTTAGGAGGAGCCGCCGACCAGCAGCGGATGCGCACGGCCATGGACCTGCTCTTTGGTGACGACAAGGCAAAAGCCATCTTCATAAATCTTTTCGGCGGGATACTCTCATGTGAGAAGGTGGCCCGGGCACTGGAGGGAGCGCTGGGCGGCGAAGCACCGCCCAAACCCGTAGTGGTCCGCATGGCAGGCAAGGACGCTGAAGGAGGACTGGCTGTTCTCAAGGAACTTGACGTGGCCAATGTCCATGTGGCGAAAGATATGCAATCAGCCATTTCCATCCTCGACACCCTCAAACCGGCCACGGCCGCAGCAATCGAATTCCCGGTACCGGAATTACCCAAACCCTGTAGCAGACCGGCCAAGACAGGCTATCGATCCGATCAAACATTCGGCATTGACCGGGATACACCGGTCCTTGTCCAGGGCATAACGGGCAAGATCGGCCAGCTCCATACACAATTGATGCTGGAATACGGAACCAACATCGTGGCCGGCGTCACTCCGTTCAAGGGCGGCATGAAGACGCTCGGCATCCCGGTTTACAACTCCATCGCCGAGGCCAAACGGAATCATGACATCGGCGTCTCCATCATTTTCGTACCACCGCCCATGGCCGCAGACGCAATCCTTGAAGCCGCGGCCAATGAAATTCCTTGGGCAGCCTGCATAACCGAGGGCATCCCGCAGCATGATATGTTAGCCGCTTTAAAACAGGCCGAAAACTCCCCAACGCGAATAGTCGGCCCGAACACACCGGGAATCATCATCCCGGAACAGACGAAGATAGGCATCCTCCCGGCCTCGCCATTCACACCCGGGCCGGTCGCGATCCTCTCCCGTAGCGGGACCCTGACATACGAGGTGGCGGCCCGGTTGAGCGCCGCCGGAATCGGCCAATCCATATGCGTAGGGATCGGCGGAGACCCGTTCATAGGCACGAGTTTCGCTGACCTGTTTGAAATGATTCGCAATCACAATAAAACACGGGCCGTGGTCGTTCTCGGTGAAATCGGTGGACAGGCCGAAGAGAATCTGGCTGAATACGTCGCGGCGACCGGCTTCGACAAACCGGTCATCTCATTCATCGCCGGTCAGACAGCCCCTCCTGGCAAACGGCTAGGCCATGCCGGAGCCATTCTCGAAAATGGAGGGGGCATCGACCACAAGCTGGCAACCATGCGCAAAGCGGGTTTCATCCTTTGCCCCAGCCTTGAAGACATGGCCGCGATAACACGCGACGCATTGAATTAACTGGATTCTCAATTGAAGATACTGCTTCTGGACTTAGGAAAAAAACTTCGTGGCGGACAGCGCCAGGTCTATTATCTGGCCCGTCGACTGCACCGAACGCCCGGCTTTGACCCTCTCGTGGCCCTGCCGGGCAAAGCGCCATTGCGTGCCCTGCTTGAAGAAGAAGGCATACCGCATATAGCGCTGCCCTCTGCAAGCGACCTGAACCCGCTGAATATTTTCAGTTTTTTTCGAATCGTTGCCACCCAGCAGCCGGACATCATCCACACTAACGACGCCAAAGGCGCTACCCTCGCCGCTCTCGCCAAGGGCTGGCTGGGTGAGTTCAAACTGGTGCACAGCAGGCGAGTATCCTATCCCCTCAAGGCTCGCTCCAGAAAAAAATACATGGCTGGCGACGCCCTGGTGGCGGTCAGCCGGGAAATTCAGGAAGTCCTGGTGGAAGGCGGCATTCCAAAAGAACGGACGTCCACCATTCACAGCGGCATCGACGTGGAGCGCTATACCACGGAAAAACGCCACGGCCCTCTGCTGACCATCGGTGCAGTGGGAGCCCTGAGCTCTCAGAAAGGATTCGAGGTCCTCATCGATGCACTGGCCATCCTCCGCGATGAGGAATGCATACCGGACTGGCAGTGCCTGATAGCTGGCGACGGACCGCTCCTGCAACAACTCAAAGACAGGGCTGACCAGCAGGGAATCTCCCGCTCCATCCTCTTTCTCGGCTACAGGGACAGCCGCGAGGTACTGCCGGAAATCGATATTCTCACCGTGCCTTCGGTGGATGGCGAGGGGTCCAACGGCGTGATCAAGGAGGGCTGGGCGTCAGGCACGCCGGTGATCTCCTCCGATCTCCCCTCCAACCTGGAATTGGTCACTCACGAACACGACGGCCTGGTATTCGGCAATCGCGACGCCCGGGAACTGGCGGCTTGCATCGTCCGCCTGGCCTCGGATCCGGCACTCGCCGGACAGTTGGCTGCAAACGGCTCGGAAACCGTGGCCCGTTTCACGGACAAGGTCATGGCCGATAAGTACATGGCCCTCTACAGCAGCCTGCTTTCCTGAATCATTACCGAAACTCGCCGTCCAGCAGGAGATGGGAGAAGTATCCCGTGGCAAATGCCACATAATAGGGAACAAAAATATTAGCTTGGGGAAACCCGAGCATGGCAGCCGGGACAAGCAGTATGGGCAAGGGCACCACCAGCATGGCCCACCATGTGTGGGTCCATCCTCGGTGTGATCCGATGGCGGGCAACATGGCAAAAAGCCCCAACCATGCCGACCAGATATACTGTTTTTGAATGATCAACCCGAGATCAACCATGGCGAAAACGGAATAATAGAGATTCTGGCCCTTGGAATCAGTGTCTACATCAGGGAAAAGAGCCCCCAACAAGCAAAAACCGATCAGACCGGCTGCGGTCAGAGGATCGAAGACAAACCATCCGAGCAACACCGCGCCGACCAACCCCATGACGGCGAAGAACAGTCCCCCCAGCAGATGTCCCTGATATCCAGGCATACTTCAAAAACGATCAGGAATTGAGCGAAGCGGAAGACCCGACACTCCGCAGAACGAAATCGCAAGCCTCGTCATACAGTCCGTGGACGTCATAGGGAGTCAAAAAACGTGTGCGGACCGCGCCGACGATATTGCCGTAGACCATGAAGGCTGTCTGCGTGACGGGCAGGTCTACAATGGATCCGTCCTCTATGCCACTTCTCAATATTTCTTCAATTATATCAATCAACTGCCTAAACTTGGCACCAATCTTCTTACGGTCTAGATCGGGATTGTCATCACTGAAAGGAGAACAACGAATCAGTGTGGGAAAAGTCTTCTCATTGCTAACGGTGAAATCCAGGTATGCCCTGACAAAGGTCCCCATGGCCTCGTAGCCATTGCGACAATCGGCTATTTTGTCCCGCAAAACCATGATCATGGTGTCCACCAACTCGCTTCCCGCGACCATGAACAGGTTCTCCTTACTGTCAAAATAGTGAAAAACCAAACCAGACGCCACGTTGGCCTGTTCGGCGACCATCTTCATAGTGGTGCCGGCATAACCATACCGGGCAAAAAGCTCCTGGGCGGCAATCAGTATTTTTTCCTTTTTCGACAGGGACAACGGCATTCTCCTTGCGGACTGTTTCTACGTAACCAATTTGCTTAATACGGGCATCAGGATACTTCAAGCCCTATTTCTCTATCAGTAAATGGACAAAAAAAGACGGAGCCCGAAAGCTCCGCCCGTTAACTTCACATGATAGGGTCGGTTACATGGCATCAGAGGACTGCAACTCCTCAATCTGGCGATCAATGGCTACCTGGAGCTTCTCAGGCAATCCCATGATGTCGGTATTGAGGAAGCCGCGCACGATGGTTGAGGTCGCTTCGTCCTCGTCCATGCCGCGCGCCATGAGATATTCAATCTCTTCCTGAGCGATCTTGCCGACCGAGGCCTCATGAGACAACTCCACGCCTTCGAGGGTGCCGTCCAGTTCGGGGATGGCCCAGATGCGGCCTTCGCCGAGGATGAGCCCCTGACATTCCAGGTGCCCCTTGCTCGGGACATGGTGGGCGCCGATGTGACCCCGGTTGATGATGGTCCCACCGGTGGAGATGGTCCGGGCGATGATCTCACATCGCGTGTTGGGCGCATCCATGATTACGCGATTGCCCATGTCGAGATGGGAGCCCTCGGTGGCCACGATAACGGAATTGAACCTTGCTACGGAGTTTTCCCCGGCCATGGTGATGCTCGGGTACATCTGAAGGTCCTTGACGGGCTTCATCAGTACGTAGTTGGAGAGGAACTTGCCCCCTTCCTTGACCACCCCGGCGGAGCGCGGACGCACAGCCACGTCCTCGCCCCAGTTGTGCACCATGGTGAAGGTGAGGGAGGCGTCCTTCTCGACGAAAAACTCGGAGATACCGAGATGCGCCCCGGCCTTGGTGCCGTGTGCCACGGAACAGCCGGTAATGATGTGCGCCTCGGCACCTTCCTCGATGATCACGAGGTTATGGACGTTCTGGCCCACGTTCTCGGACTTGAGCATGAGACAGGACTGGATCGGGTCCTTGATCTTGGCCCCGGCCTTGACGCGAATGAAATAGCCACCGTGAAGATTATCGTAGGCGGAACGGGTATACTCGTCCTTGTCCTTGTCCACGAGCGTCCAGAGGTACTCGGTGAGGCCGTCGTACTTCTCGATGGCCTCTTTGATGTCCATGATCTCGACATTCTCGTCCATGGACTTACAATGCACCGAAGACTGGTCCATCTGCAGGTATGTGGCGGAACGGGTGGAAAGGTCGGAAACCACGCCCGCCATGAGGAGTTGGTCCTTGTCCTCCTGGGACAAGGCCGTAAGGTCGGTCAGGGCATCCTGCTTCAGGCCATCAAATTTGAAATCGGAAAGATCAACGTTACTCATAGGTTACTCCATGCATGTGACTAATTCATGCAGCGCACGCACTCTTGATAGCCGTGCTCGCGGATGTGATCGAGGATATCGCGGGGACGCCCTTCGCAGCAGAGATGTCCGTTAAACAGGACCTGACCGCGGTCGGCGTTGACGTAATCCAGAATATATCCCGTGTGGGTGATGATGAGCCCGGAGGTGTTGATGCGCTCTTTGCGCTCCTTGAGACTCAAATCCATATTTGCATGATAGTTGCCATCAAGCACATGGCGGGCGACCTTGCCCACAAGCTGCATATTTTCCATGTCCACGCCTGATTCGGGCTCATCAAAGAGCACCAGGTCCGGCTGCTGGGCCATGAGCTGGAGCAGCTCGGAACGCTTGATTTCACCGCCGGAGAAGCCCGCGTTGATATCACGATCGAGGAAGTCGGTCATGTTGACGATCTCGGCCAAAGCGTCCGGGTTGACCGACCCTTTTCGGGCGCACATTTGCACCAGGTGGCGGGTACGCAGGCCATGAATGGTCGGCGGGCGCTGGAATGACATGCCGATGCCCAGCCTGGCGCGCTCATACATGGGGGCTGAGGTAATGTCCTCACCCTTGAAGGTAATACGGCCTTGGGTAATATCGTAACCGGCAAAGCCCATCAAGGTCATGAGCAGAGAGGTCTTGCCGGAACCGTTTGGCCCGAAAAGAATGAATGTTTCGCCCTCGTTGATCTGGAGATTGATCCCCTTAAGGACGGTCTTATCGCCGATGTTGACATGCAAGTCTTCAATGGTCAGCATGTGTTTCCTCACTTTGGATCTTGGTGCAAACAGGGCTCTTACTGAAGCCTGTCTTGGAAGTCCAGAAAATCATGGAGGATGGACTCCCTGGCCGAACAAACAGCCAAGCGTGTAAGTAAGCATTCCCAAGCCAAACGCAACAGGCGAATTAAGGATAAAAGATATGGGCAAGAAAAAAAGGATACAAAACCTGAGCCAGCTCAAGGACCTGAAGCTGAAAAAAGACAAGGACGACGCCTACACCCTACCCTACGAGAAAAAGGCCCGACCCGATGCAGCGGAAACCGAGCGGAACGAACCAGCTGACGAAGAACTATTCATGGCGGCCATGCATGGAGTCAAAAACCTCGAAGGCGGCGGACGCCAGGTTACCCCGGCCCAGCAGCCCGCCGCGACGGCCCTTAGCGTCGACCCCGAGGAAAGAGCCAGAAACGACCTGCAACGCTTCCTGCGAGGCGAGGTCGAGTTCGAATTGGAGTACACCGAAGAGTACATGTACGGATACGTCCGAGGGCTCGACATCAAGACATTTCAACAGCTCAAGGCAGGAGCTCTGAGCGTGGAGGCCCATCTGGACCTGCACGGGATGACATCTGTCCAGGCAAGGGACAGTCTGCACTTCTTCATCAGGGAATCCTACATGCAGGGACACCGTTGCGTCCTGGTGGTTACGGGTCGGGGACACAACTCCCCCGGCGGCCAGTCGGTGCTCCGGCGCGAGACCGAAGGCTGGCTGACACGCGATCCGCTCAAACGGGTGGTGCTGGCCTTTTGCACGGCCCAGGCCAAGGACGGCGGGGCCGGGGCAATCTATGTCCTGCTCCGGAAGCAGAAAAAAACCCAGGGAAAGATCACCTGGGACAAGATGGCAAACTGGGATGAGATGCCCTGACAAACATGAATGCAATACCATTGAAAAGGCCTCCATCCCCTGCGGGACGGAGGCCTATTTATGGCTTCTGTAAACGAGTTACAGGGTGATGACGGCTGCGGACGCGTCCTCGGCGGGCATCTGCTCGGCTCCACCGCCCAGTCCGGCCATTTCCTTGGCCATGGCCAGCTCATCGGCAGAGAAGATCTTGTTGATGTCGATGATGATGATGAACTGCTCGTTCTGGCGGCCCATACCCTTGATGTATTCCGCATTGATGGCGGCACCCATCTTCGGGGCAGGCTCGATGGTATCCGGCGTCATTTCGAAGACCTCGCGAACGGAATCGACCAGTGCGCCCATCACGGTGAATTCGCCGTCGAATTCAATCTCTACGATGATGATACAGGTGTCCACCGTATCCTCGCCCTTGGACATGCCGAGCTTGAGCCGCATGTCCACGACGGGGACCGCATGGCCGCGCAGGTTGATGACCCCGCGCATGAACTCGGGGGTACGCGGAATTTTGGTGATGGAAGTCAATTCCAGAACTTCACGGACCGTTCCGATGTCCAGAGCGAAGATTTCCTTGCCAAGGGTGAAAGTCAAAAATTGATTGATATCTTTCAACACATCATCAGTCATAATACTTCCCCCGCTTCATTGAGGATTTCTTTTTTTTGCGAACACGGACACGTCTACTTGATGCCGGAATATGCCGTTCACTCATTCCGTGTTTATTAACTATAGGGTAACGCCACAAAAAACTATTATAAACTTACTCTAATTTGAATAATACCCAGTGCTCCCCACCCCTGAAAAGGGTGAGTGGTGACCATGCAACCACTTCAAAAAACACCAAGTTGAATTTTTTTCTCAAAAAACGATTGACAATAATCCCGCTCACAGATAGTTACTCACCTCGCGTCGGGATGTAGCGCAGCTTGGGAGCGCACTTGAATGGGGTTCAAGGGGTCGGAGGTTCAAATCCTCTCATCCCGACCAAACGAAGAAGTACCCCGGCGAGCCGATGAAAAACTCGGCTTGCCATTTCTTCGAAAACAGACCAAACGCTGCTGTAGCTCAATCGGTAGAGCGCATCCTTGGTAAGGATGAGGTAGGCGGTTCAATCCCGCCCAGCAGCTCCATATATCGAAAACGCCGTTCCTCTGGGAACGGCGTTTTTATTTTGGCACTTCAGGAAGCTACTCCCCGAAGCAAGCGTTACTTTTTCTTGGCCGGAGCCTTCTTTTTCGCTGAAGCCTTCTTTTTCCCATTCTCGTCTTCCTTTCCGAAGGCGATCAGTTGATCGGCAAGACTCCTGAGCTTGTCATCCACAAGTGCATTAATGGAATTCTTGGGATATTTCCCGGTCTTTCCGCGAACTCCCGCCTTTGCACCAGTCAATATCTCGATGCCTTCATCGATGCTCTCCACAGCCCAAATGTGGAACTTGCCCTCGCGGACAGCCTCGACCACTTCGTCACGCAACATCAGGTCCTTGACGTTGGGTTTCGGAATCATCACGCCCTGCCTGCCGGTCAGTCCGGCATGCTTGCAGCAGAGATAGAACCCTTCGATCTTCTGGTTCACCCCGCCTATGGGCTGTACCTCGCCATACTGGTTGACGGACCCGGTGACGGCCACGTCCTGACGGAGTGGCTTGCCCGACAGGCTCGACAACAGCGCGTACAGCTCGGTAGAAGACGCCGAATCGCCGTCTATGCCGCCGTACGACTGCTCGAAGGCAATGCTGGCCGCAAGCGACAACGGCTTGTCCTGCGCGAACCTGCTCCTCAGGAACCCGGAAAGAATAAGCATCCCCTTGTTGTGCGTGGGGCCGGACATGTCCGCCTCACGCTCGATGTTTATTATTCCTTCCTTCCCGAGCGAAGTGACGGCGGTTATGCGAGCGGGTTTGCCAAATGCGTAATCCCCCATCGAATAGACGGCCAGACCATTGACCTGACCAACGACTTCGCCATCCGTATCGACGAACAGGCTGCCGCGGTCGATCATCTCCTGAATCCGCTCCTCCACCTGGTTGGAGCGATAGCGCTTGGCCTCGACCGCCTCCTTGACGTGCTCGTCACCTACTGTCCCGGCCCCGCTCCGCGAAGCAAAGTAATCGGCCTCGCTCAACAAATCGGCCATGGCCGGAAATGACGTAGAGATCTTTTCCTGCCGTCCTGCCCAGCGGACCGCTTCTTCCATCACAGCGGAAACTCCGCTCACGTCGAACGGCTTCAAGTCGTGTTTTTCCACCTCGGCCTTGATGAACCTGGCCACCTGCAAAACGGAGTCCTCTGTCAGATCCATGCTCGATTCGTAGTCGGCGCGTACCTTGAATATTTTCGGCACGTCCTCGTCATAATGGCGGAGCATGGCATACAGGTAGGGGCTGCCTAAAACCACCACCTTGACCTGCATGGCAATAGGCTCGGGCTTCAACCCGGTGGCACTGATAAAATAGTACGGGTCGAAGGTTTCGATCTCAATCTTCTCGGTCTTGAGCGAACGCTTGAGGGTCTGCCACACTCCGGGCTCGAAAATGGCGTCCATCAAATTGATGACAAGGTATCCGCCATTGGCCTTGACGAACGACCCGGCCTTGATCTTGGTGTAATCGGTATGCCAGCCGCCTGAGCGGTCCTGCACCCTTTCGATGCTGCCAAACAGATTGCGATAGGTGGGATACGACTCGACAATGACCGGCGGCCCTTCCAGCTCGGTATTATCCACAAGCAGATTGACTTGATAGGGCTGAAACACCATTTCCGGCGAAGGCCCCGCGAACAACATGCCCGGGATGGGCCCCTGCTTGGGGGGACCGCCCAGAGCCTTGATGTTGTCCAGATCATCAGCCATGTTCTCCAACACGCTATCCAGGTACTTCAAAACCTTTTCGTCAGGATACGCCTCCCGAAGAGGCTTGATGAAATCCTGAGCCAAGGCCGTGAACATGAGGCGATCAACCTCTTCGTGCTTTTTGCGGACTTCCTTCTGCAAGTCCTTGAGTTCCTGCACGATGGTGTCGATTTCCTCCTTGAGCTCAAGGCGCTTGTCACGCAAGCGCTCGAATTCGTCCTTGGGGAAACGCCCGTTCCCGACCATCTCCTCCAGTTCGATCATACGCTTTGGCTCACCATCAACCAGCGGCAGGACGTCGGGGCGCTGAATCGGCCCCATCTGCATGCGGACGACCACCAAACCGGTGTCCTTAACCTGATCCTCGATAGCCTTGTAAAAACTCAGAATCTTCTTTTCATGGGCCTCGGCGATCTCATTTTTCCTGGCGATGTACGCCTCGCTCTCGAAAAGCTGGGGGGCCTCGCGCTTCACCGCATCCAGAAATGTCTGCACATCCTTTTTAAACCGGCTCCCTTCACCGTATTTGAAACGCAGCAGAATAGGTGCTTCTGGATGCTTGAAGTTGTTAACGTAACAGAGGTCGTTCGGTGTCTCGTTCTTGTTTGCCATCTCGCTGAGGAGTTTCCGAACGGATGATAGCCGCCCGGTTCCCGGCTGGCCGGTCACAAAGATATTGTACCCTTTCTTGATCATCCCCATACCGAAACGAAAGGCCTCGACACCCCGCTGCTGACCGATGATCTCGGTCTGCGGCTCAAGGTCGTCGGTGGTCTCGAACCCTACCGTCTTGAAATCAAGCTTCCACTTCAAGTCTTCAACAGGAACTTCTGTAGGCATTTTAGCGGTGGGCATAGGCGGGCTCCCTCTATCTCCTGATTATTTTGACAAGCTGGCCGATCTGGGTCGGACATTTGGGAAGGCGCACCTCTAGGACGCCATTCTTGAACTCCGCATTGACGTCCTTGGGCTGGACAATGCAGGGCAACCTAATCTCCTTACGAAAAACATGATTCTCGATACGGCTCCCGTTCTGAGCCGTACTGTTCACGGAAATGATCAATCGGCGCTCGAAAACGGAAACGTCCACGTTGTCCGGGTTGATATTTCCCAGTTCCAGCCTGACCACCAGGGCATTCCCCTCTTCCCGGAGATCGAGGTCGCCAGCCATACGGCAAAACATGGCCGGCAAATCGAAATCAACGCACAGGTCGTCGAACAACCGATCCATCTCCTTGCGCATGCGGGATATTTCATCCCGACTCCAACGCTTCAAATCAGCCATGGTCTCAATCTCCTTACTCTGGCTGTCACCGATCAAAATGAAATGGTTTACTAATATCTTGATATCATAATGCAGGAATCAACGACAAGGGGCTTGTCGATAAACGACAAGCCCCTTCCTGTATTCTCTTGAGGCCCTTTTAGAGAAAAGGCCGAATTCACTGCTCGTTGATAAGGAGAAACCCAACTGATCAGCCGTCTGTATCGATGATTGTCCCGGTGTTTCTAACGATTAGGTCCGCCAACAATTTTTCCAGGGAGTAATCGGGGTCGGAGGGCTTGCGCATCTGTGCGGCGTTATCCAGCAGCTGCGCCTGGCTCTCAAGCTGCAACTGTTGACTGACAAGCGAGTCCTCCTTGGAATCGTAAATGTCCGCGATGGAGCTGGCCCACTGCTTGAGGTTGTCCACATAGCTTTTCTGCGTAGCCAGGGAGCCGTCCAGGGCCGCGCCGCTGAGATCCGCCCAGTCCACGGAGCCGGAACCGGAGTCCACGGCGTTAAAATTGATGTTGAAGCCATCGCCCTCGTTGGACTGGATGTGGACCTCGCCTGTCGAGGTTATCTGCTCGGTTCCCCACTGGCTGCTGTCCAACACATATATTCCGTTGTAATCCGTGGAAGAAATGAGGCCAGTAATCTTGTCGCGAAGGTCGTCAAAGTCACCCTGCACCACAGAACTGGTGGCATCCAGAGTGCCTGCCTCGATATCGGCGATCATATCCTCCATCTCCTCCAGAGTATCCACGATAGTAGCCATGGAACTGCTGGCGATGCCCATCATGGACGCGGCCTCGCCCACGTTGCGGCTCGCCTGGCGGGTGGATTGGGCGTCGGACCGGAGAGTTCCGCTGATGGCCTCTTCAAAGGGGTTGGTGAAAGTCTGCGCGCGAACGGGTTCCCCCAATACCAATGAACGCAGATCCTGCCCCACCTTGGAGGACGCAAACAACTGATTCGTCAGCATATCCTGCTGAAGCAGTTGCTGCGAATAATCATAGAGCAGACTCTTTTCCAAATCGGTCAGTGCCATGGCATTCTCCGGGAGGCAGTCGTGCCTTCCCGTCTTTTTTATCGGCGCATGAGGAAAATTCTTTAGGGCCGTCGCACATTTTTTCTTTCACGTGACAAGAGCACCCACTTGCCTCTCCCCTCCCAATTCGTGTATCAATAGCTGAAATCCAAAGGGGTTATCCTTGCGTATACTCAACCTGGACGGACACTATTTCGTGAACGCGTTCCGCAAGCTCGGCCATGAGGTTCTCTGGCTAGGCCCGTTCTCCGGTTGTGACCTCCAGCTAACGCACACGCTCTCCCTGTCCGACCTCCTGAACGTGCTCGCCCAGCGGGACTTCCGCCCCGAACTGATTGTCTGGGCGGACATATGCAGGCCGCCATCCGTGCTCGGTTTCGAGAATCTGCCCGCCATCACCATCGGCTACTCCATCGATCAGTATTGCAACCCATGGCACACCCCGTTCAGTGCAGCCTTCGACGTCATGATGCTGGCCCAGAAGGACTACCTGCCTGGGTTCAGGGAGGCCAATATCGGCAACGACCTGCAATGGCAGCCACTGTTCTGCAATCCGCTCAAGGACAAGGACCTTGGCCTGGAGCGGGACATCCCGGCCTCCTTCGTAGGGACCGTAACCGGGTCCATCAACCGAGAGCGCAAAATATTTCTCGATCATTTCAAGCGCGTCTATCCTCTCTTCGTAACCCAGGGAAACTACGTGCCCGTCTACAACCGCAGCAGAATAGTGCTCAATCAGAGTGCGGCCGGGGAACTTAACTTCCGCATTTTCGAAGCCATGGCCTGCGGCGCGGCCATGCTGACGGAGGATACGAGCAACGGGCTGCGCGAAATGTTCATTGAGGGCGAAGACATTCTGCTCTACCCGCGGGGCAACCCGGCGGCAGCCGCGGAAATCGCCAGAACAGCTCTGGCCGACCCGGAAAGGCTGGCACGAATAGCAGCGCAAGGTAGAAGAAAAGTTCTGTCCACCCACTCCTCGACCGTCAGGGCCAGACACATCCTAAACTGCGCGAAAGACGTCGCCGCATCAGGCCCGACCTGGAGACGGCGTCACCCTGAAACGGCGCGAAAGACCCTGGGAA
Organism: Pseudodesulfovibrio cashew; assembly: GCF_009762795.1. Classification (NCBI taxonomy): domain Bacteria; kingdom Pseudomonadati; phylum Thermodesulfobacteriota; class Desulfovibrionia; order Desulfovibrionales; family Desulfovibrionaceae; genus Pseudodesulfovibrio; species Pseudodesulfovibrio cashew. The sequence continues at coordinate 3,229,781 of NZ_CP046400.1, forward strand.
ACGCCTACCTCATGCTGGCGCTGGACACGGAGTTTGGCCTCACTCTCGAACAACGGGAATTCTACGCCGCAATCGGCCAGAAGATGATCAACCAATCCAAAAGATGAGGGCCGGGCACATGCCCGGCCCCAACTGAGAGGAGAGGATTGACGAAAAACGCCTATTGGACGAATTCCGTCATTTTCGAAAAGACCTCGTGCCCGTTGTCATGGCGCTCGACTTCCAGCACGTCCTCCAGTTTGTCTACCTGCTTGACCATTTGGTCCAGATTGGATTCCTTGTTTACAAGGAGCCAGATCTTGCTTGTCGTGCCCCCGTTGACCGGCATGCAGGCGATGCCTTCCACATTGTAGGCGCGGCGCGCGAACAGGCCGCAGATATGGGACATGACGCCCGGATGATTATTCACCCTGAGTTCGAGAACGGTCTGCTTACACATTGGCTTCACCTCCGATCATTTCACAATTGGCGGCTCCGGGAGGAACCATTGGATACACGGGTTCATCGGGACTGATCGGCACATGGATGAAGGCAGGCCCAGGCGTAGCCATGGCTTCCGCCAACAGGGCAGCCGGATCTTCGCACTGCTCGAAATCATAGGTAGCGATACCGAATCCCTCGGCAATCTTTACGAAATCCACCCTGCGCGCATAGTCGGAAGCATAATAGCGCTTGCCGTAGAACAGATCCTGCTGCTGGCGGACCAGCCCCAGCGCGTTGTTGTTGGTCAGGATGATCTTGATATTGACGTTGTTTTCCATAGCCGTGGCCAGATCCTGAATGTTCATCATTATCGAACCGTCGCCGGTGAAACAGAGTACGGTCTTATCCGGTGCGGCCAAGGCAGCGCCTATGGCCGCGGGCATACCAAAGCCCATGGTGCCGAGTCCGCCGGAAGTGAGCCACTGGCGGGGCTGCTCAAAAGGATAAACCTGGGCGGTGCGCATCTGGTGCTGTCCCACATCAGTGGCCACGATGGCGTCATTGCCCGCCAATTCAGCGGCCCGAAGGATCACGCCATAGGGAGACGCAGGATTATCGGCATCGGGCACGATCATGGGACACGCTGCCTTCAACGAAGCGACTCGCTCCATCCAGTCGGCCCTGGCCTGCCGGTCAACCAACGGGAGCAACATATTCAGGATATCCGCAATGTCGCCGGTAACCGAGGCCGTGGCGGTCTTGATCTTGTCCAGTTCGCTCGGGTCAATGTCGATATGCACGATCTTGGCGTTGGGACAAAACTCCGCGACCTTACCGGTGGCTCTGTCGTCGAAACGGACACCGGCAGCGATGAGCAGGTCGCATTCCTCCATGGCCATGTTGGTATAGCGGGCGCCGTGCATACCGAGCATTCCGAGGTTGAGTGGGTGATCGTGAGGCAGGATGCCCAGGCCCATGAGAGTCAGAACCGTGGGGATATTCCCCTTTTCCGCAAGAGCCAGAACATCGCCGGAGGTGCCGGATTGAATGACACCGCCGCCCAAGTACAGGAGAGGCTTCTCCGCCGCGTTGATCATGGCGGCGGCGCGCTCCACTTCTGCCGGGATAAGCTCCGGGCCGGGATCACGACGGCCCGGCGCTGGCCATTCATCGAACTCCAGAATGGCGGTCTGGACGTCCTTGGGCACGTCAATAACCACAGGGCCGGGACGCCCGGAGGCAGCGAGACGAAAGGCGTTGGGGATGACGTGCAGCAGTTCCTCCACGGAACGGACAAGATAGTTGTGCTTGGTGATGGGCACGCTCAGGCCGTATGTATCGACCTCCTGGAAGGCGTCCGTGCCGATCATGGAGAGCGGAACCTGGCCGGTGATGCAGATAACAGGGATGGAGTCGAGCTTGGCGTCGGCGATGGCGGTCAGGGTATTGGTCGCACCTGGTCCGGAAGTAGCGAAGAACACGGCGGGCTGGCCGCTGACCCGGGCCATGCCCTGGGCGATAAATCCGGCACCCTGCTCATGCCGGGTCAAAATGTGCTTGATCTTTTCACTCTGGCCGAGCGCGTCGTACATGGGCAGGTTCGCGCCGCCGGGGATACCGGCGATAGTCGTAATCCCCTGTCTCTCCAATAATTTGACAATGATTTCCGCACCGCTGAATTTCATGTGAAGCCTCCTGCGTCCCGCCTCGCCGCCGGGAATGAAAAAACCCCCGCCGGTTGCACCGGCGGGGGTTATTAAGTCTTGTAAATACTCTACAATCCCACTAGGGTGCGTCCTTGTCGACATCACCTACTACTACCTCTACTACTACGGATACGCCGTTCTCTAGGAGAACGCCGGAAAGAGTGGGATTAATGTCGAAAGTACGCATAATTCAGATAAACCTTTTCGTTATGTTGCTTCTTGATTATGCAGAACACATCAGAACGTCAAGCACAAATTTCAAAATTTCGATATCCACTAGCCAACTAATAAGCCCTCATCCACACCCTGCACCTGGAGAGACAATGACTATCCTCATCATCCTGGCCCACCCAAACGAAACCAGCTTCAACCATGCCATCGCGGATAGAGCGCACAAAACCCTGTCAGCCAATGGCCATACTGTCATTTTCCACGATCTGTACAAGGAAAAATTCGAGCCAGCACTGCCGGGTGAGGAAATTCAGCGTGACGTGACGCTACCTGAGGAGATCGCCCGCCATTGCAGCGAGGCTGCGGAGGCCGATGGCATCATCGTGGTTCACCCCAACTGGTGGGGCATGCCTCCCGCCCTGCTAACGGGCTGGGTGGATCGGGTAATGCGTCCAGGTCTCGCCTATGAATTTGTTGAAGGCGATGATGGGGAAGGCGTGCCGGTGGGGCTGCTTAAGGCGAAAAAAGCCATGGTCTTCAATACGTCCAATACGTATGAAGAACGCGAGAATCGGGTTTTCGGCGATCCGCTGGAACGGATATGGCGGGATTGCGTCTTTGATCTTTGCGGAGTGAAGGAAACCACACGCAAAGTGTTTCGGGTCATCGTTACCAGCACGCAGGAAGAACGCGAAGCGTGGCTACACGAAGTGGAGCAGAGCATAACCACCCTCTTCCCGACCGAGCCTTGATCACCTGCAGCCATTGCATGACCGCTATGGGCTAGAACCGGTCTACAACCAACCAGAAAGCGACAGCTCCGACCGCAAGCCGAACCACATGCCCCACGTTGAAATGGTATCCCCAGTCAATGGAAAACATAGCGACGACTGCGAGTACGAATCCGGCCAAAATACACTTACGCCAAATGTTGAGTCTGAATAAATTCATCTGGCTCTATAACCCTCTGAAAACATTGGATACGGCCAAGATCACAAAACCGGTCGAAACCAACCAGAAGGGACGGACCAAATTTTCCAATGCAGGGACGGACATGACATCCATCTGAATGAGGATGCCGAGAAGGCCGATGATGACGCCAACGACCCAGGTGATCACTTGCGGTGCGCTCAAGTTCATGTTGGGGAATTCTCCGTTTCAGGGCTTGAGTGATTAGTCCAAGATAGTCAACAACTCCACTGCCTCCGCCTTGGGAAGCGGCTTGGAGTAGAGATAGCCCTGACCGTAATCGCATTGCAAGGAATAAAGCAGGTCCCGTTGCCGCTCGGTCTCAATCCCTTCGGCCACCACGCGCAGGCGCAGGCTATGAGCCATGTTGATGATGGCGCGCACAATTTCGATGTTCTCGGGAGATTCTTCCATGCGCCGAACAAAACTCAGGTCCACCTTGAGCTGGTCCAGAGGGAACTTCTGCAGGTAACTCATGGATGAGTATCCGGTGCCGAAATCGTCAATTGCCAGCTTTATACCCAATGACTTCAGGCTATTAAGCCTATTAGTCGACTCCACTGCGTCTCCCATAACGACCGTTTCCGTAATCTCCAACTTAAGCATGCCGGGAGGCAGGCCGGTCCGACTCAGGATAGTCTCCACATCGTGCACCAGGGAGGCCTCGGCAAACTGCTTGGCAGAAATGTTTACGGCGATATTCAGCTCATCCACACTGGGATGTTCCTCCCGCCACAGGTTGAGCGTTTCGCAGGCGTCCTCCAAAATTCTCGCGCCAAGCGGCACAATAAGCCCTGTTTCCTCGGCGACGGGTATAAATTCACCCGGAGAGACTAGGCCGCGCTCTGGATGGTTCCAACGCGCCAACACCTCGAATCCATAAAGCCTTCCGTCCGAAAGATTGACGATTGGCTGGAAAAAGGCCTCGAATTCACCGTTATCCAAAGCCCGCTTCAGATCCGCCTCCACGGCGACCACGTTGACCAGGCCAACCCGCATCTTGGGATTGTACTCGAGGCAGCGATTCTTGCCTCCCCCTTTGGCCTTGAACATGGCCAACTGGGCGTTGCGCAACAGTTGCTCCCGATCGGCATTCCCGTTTCGGGACGTATCCAGTCCGAAACTGGCCGCAACAGGAAACTCCATTCCGTCAATTCCGATTGGCGTGTTGAAAGACCGGCGAATACGCTGTACCAGGCTGCGCACGTCCTCCTTCCGTTCGAAATCCTCGAACAGGATGACGAACTCGTCCCCACCGAACCGGGCCACTGTATCAGCGAGCCCTAATTGCTGCTTGAGACGAACGCCCACATTGACCAGCACCTTGTCTCCCACGATGTGCCCATAATGGTCGTTGATGGCCTGGAACCTGTCCAAGTTGATATACAGCACGCCAAAGACGTGCCCCTTGCCCACCGCCCGTTCCAAGGCCCGATCCATACGATCCAGGAACAAAGCCCTGTTGGGGAGACCGGTCAGGGGGTCATGGAGGGAACTGTGCCGCAACTGGGCTTCCATCCGCTTGCTGCTGGTCACGTCCCGAATACTGGTTCGCAACCCGAGCGGTCTTCCATCCTCTTCTATGAGATGCTTTACCATCGAAACCCAACGGACTTTGGCGCTCCTATGGTTGATCCGAAACTCCAAGCCCTCCTCGTCTCCGGATGTGCTGTCCTGCATGTAATTGTTCCAGGCAAGCAGGTCATCATGATGGATGATACGCTCGAACAGGGCCGGTTCGTTCAAGAACCTTTCCGGAGGGTATCCGCTGATCCGTTCACATGACGGGGACACGTATATGGGCACCCCATCCGGGTCGATCCAGCTTTCCCAGTCGTAGTTGTAATCCGCCACCATTCTATATCGCTGCTCCGACTGCTGGAGTGCAGCGCGAGAGGCTTCCAATTCTTCGATGGTGTGCTCCAACCGCCGGGTTGTTTCCTCCAGCCCCCGCCTTTTGCGGTGCAATTCCGAAAAAGTCCCGATCTTGCTTCTCAGGACCTCCGGCTCAACCGGCTTGAAGAGATAATCGACCGCGCCAAGACCATACCCGCGGAAGACATGCCGTTGTTCCTTGCTGATGGCGGTAATGAAAATTATAGGCAGCCGCTTCGTCTGCTCCATGGAACGAAGCCGTTCCGCCAACTCGAATCCGTCCATGCCGGGCATCATGACATCGAGCAACGCAACGGCGAAGTCATGATTCTCGACCTCCCGCAATGCGGCTTTACCCGAATCGGCCAAGACGAGGTTGAGTTCCCGTTCGCGAAGAATACCCTCAATCAACTTGAGGTTGATGCGTTCGTCATCGACGACAAGTATGTCGATTGATTCATTGTGTATGGACATATCGGTTTTCATGACTATTGCTTTTTTACATGATTTCTAAAAGTCATAGCAAAAATATCGTTAAAGATAATTTATAATCTTCTACTATTTCATAAAAAAACGAAAAGCCCGACTGCAGCAAATTTGACAAATCGAAAATGCGCAGCTAGACCCCACCCCGAAAAGGAGCAACCATGCCTCACAAAAACGCCCGGTTCAAGCAGGCGCTGGACGGACACCACCAGTGGCCCTGCCCCTACGTCTTCAAATTCATCGTGCCCAACGAAAGCCTCGAAGCCCTCTTGGCCCTCTTCCCAGGTGAAGAGGTCACCACCCGCCCTTCCAAAAGTGGAAAGTACATCAGTGCAACCTTGGAATCCCACATGTGCTCCAGTAAGGCTGTAATGGATGTCTATGAAAAAGTATCCGTTATTCCAGGGATAATGGCTTTATAGTCCAGACCCTCTCCGACTTCGCGCCCCGAAATCAGACTTCAACGGTATGAAATATACCCTTTCCGCCTTTACACGGCTGGTATGCATACTTATCTATTCGTGATAGAAAGACAGAGTACGAAGTATTTGTACGACAACCTACCGAATTGACGGAAAACATATTTCAGGAGAGCCTATGTGGGAATACACTGATAAAGTCAAAGATCATTTTCTGAACCCCCGCAACGTTGGACAAATCGAAGACGCCGACGGTGTTGGCGAAGTAGGTTCCTTGGCTTGCGGTGACGCGCTGACCCTGTACATCAAGGTAAAGGACAACGTCATCACCGACGCCAAGTTCCAGACTTTCGGCTGCGCCAGCGCCATCGCTTCCAGCTCCGCTCTTACCGAGTTGCTGGTGGGAAAGACCGTTGAAGAAGCCGAACAAATCACCAACAAGGACATTGCCGACTATCTTGGCGGATTGCCGCGCGAGAAGATGCACTGCTCTGTCATGGGCCAGGAAGCCCTTGAGCAGGCCATCAAGAACATGCGTGGAGAGGCTCCGCCCCGTGCAGAGCACGAACACGAAGGCGAACTGATCTGCGAGTGCTTCGGGGTTTATGACGAAGAAATCCTGCGTGCCATCAAGGAAAACGACCTCAAGACCGTCGAAGACATCACCAACTTCACCAAGGCCGGCGGCGGATGCGGCAAATGCATCGACGACCTGGAGCGGCTCCTGGCCGAAGCCCGGGGCGAAGGCGTCTGCGAAACGCCCGGCGAAACCCCGGACTACCCGGCCAAGGGCATGACCAACATCGAACGCATGCACCTCATCGGTTCGGTTATCAACGAGGAGGTCCGCCCCATGCTCCAGGCCGACGGCGGAGACGTCATGCTGGTGGACATTGATCGCAAGCTCGTCACTGTCAAGCTTATGGGCATGTGCACCAACTGCCCGTCCAGCAAGCTGACCCTGACCAACGTGGTCGAAAACAAGCTCAGGGAAAAGGTCGACCCCCAAATCAAGGTCCGGGAGGCGTAGCATGAACACGATCTATATGGACAACAACGCCACCACCCAGGTGGACCCGGCGGTCTTCGAGGAGATGCAGCCGTATTTCACGGAACTCTACGGAAACCCCTCATCCATGCACCGCTTCGGCGGACAGGTGGGGCAGAAACTCAAAGAGGCTCGTGAGCGGGTGGCCACACTGCTCAACTGCGATCCGGCAGAGATCATCTTTACCTCCTGCGGCTCGGAGTCCGACAACACGGCAATCCGTTCGGCTCTCAAGGCGCAGCCGGAAAAACGACGCATCGTAACCACCCGTGTGGAACACCCCGCCGTGCTCAGCCTGTGCAAATACCTCGAGAAAAAAGAGGGATACACCGTCACCTATCTTGGCACCGATGAACACGGTCGACTGGACATGGATGAATACAAAGCCGCGGTTACCCCCGACACAGCCATCGTTTCCATCATGTGGGCCAACAACGAGACAGGCAATATCCACCCCATTGAGGAGATGGCGAAAATCGCCAAGGATAAAGGCGTGATCTTCCACACCGACGCGGTTCAGGCCGTGGGAAAGGTCCCCATCGACCTCGAGGCTATGCCCATCGACATGCTCTCCCTGTCAGGGCACAAACTGCATGCACCCAAGGGCGTGGGAGCCCTGTTCGTACGAAAGCGCCTGCCCTTCCGCCCCTTCCTCATCGGCGGACACCAGGAAGGTAGCCGTCGCGCGGGCACTGAAAACACCACGGGCATCATTGCCCTTGGCAAGGCCTGCCAGCTCGCCCAGGAGAACATGGAGGAGGAAAATACCCGAGTCAGGACTCTCCGTGACAAACTGGAGAAAGGCATCCTTACCACCATCCCGGACTCCATTCTCAATGGGGACAAGGACAACCGGCTGCCAAACACCGCGAACATCTCCTTCGGTTACGTGGAGGGCGAGGCCATTCTGCTCATGATGGACCAACTCGGTATCTGTGCCAGTTCCGGCTCGGCGTGCACGTCGGGCTCACTGGAGCCCTCCCATGTGCTTCGCGCCATGGGGGTGCCCTTCACCTTCGCCCACGGCTCCATCCGCTTCAGCCTCAGCCGCTTCAACACCGAGGAAGAGGTCGATTTCGTCCTGGGCGCACTGCCCAAGATCATCGAGAACCTGCGCAAACTCTCGCCCTTCTCCGCGGACAAGGAAGCGCCAGCCTGCGCCAAGAGCTTTTCGGAGTAGCCATGAACATTGCCGGCGACATTACGGAACTCGTGGGGCGAACCCCCATGGTCAGATTGAACAAACTCTCCGAAGGGCTTGAAGCCACCTTGGTGGCCAAGCTGGAATTCAACAACCCGTGCGGTTCAATCAAAGACCGCATCGGCAAGAACATGATTGAGACCGCCCTGGCCGCCGGTCGTATCAACCAGGACACACTCCTGGTGGAGCCCACGAGCGGCAACACCGGCATTGGCCTGGCCTTTGTCTGCGCGGCAAAGGGCCTCAGGCTCATACTGACCATGCCGGAGTCCATGTCCATAGAGCGGCGTAAGCTGCTCAAAGGGCTTGGCGCAGAACTTGTGCTCACCTCGGCGGACCAGGGCATGAAGGGGGCCATCGCCAAGGCCGAGGAAATCCTAGCCGAACACGAAGACGCTTTCATGCCCATGCAGTTTGAGAACGAGGCCAACCCGGAAGCCCATCGCAAGACTACCGCCCTTGAAATATGGGAAGATACGGACGGCAAAGTGGACGCCTTTGTCGCAGGCGTTGGCACGGGCGGCACCATCACCGGCGTGGGCGAGGTCCTCAAGAAAAAGAACCCCGCCGTCAAGGTGGTGGCCGTGGAACCGGATGCCTCCCCCGTGCTCTCCGGCGGAAAACCTGGCCCGCACACCATCCAGGGTATTGGCGCGGGCTTCGTACCCAAGGCCTTGAACACTGAAATCTACGACGAAGTCATCCGAATCAAGGGAGATGATGCCGTGGAAACCGCCAAGAAACTTCTGCGTCAAGAGGGCATCCTGTGTGGCATCTCCTCCGGAGCCAATTGCGCAGCCGCTCTGGAATTGGCCAACCGTTCCGAGTACAAGGGGAAAATGATCGTCTTCGTGGTCTGTGACACCGGCGAACGCTATCTCAGCACCCCGCTTTTCGAGTAAGGATTTGTCATGACCGAACAAGAGTATTCCCTGGCCGACGTCGTGGCCCTGCTGGTGGAATCCGGCGACTCCGGCCCTGCGTCCCACCGCTACTCCGAAGACGCGCCCATGCCCTCCGTGGAGATGCTCTCAGAGATTGTCGAGGCCCTGCGAACAGTGCTCTTCCCGGGCTATTTCGGGCCTTCGGAAGTAACCCCGGACACCATGCCCTATTACATAGGCTCCACCCTGGATAGCGTCGAGCGCAAACTGGCGGACCAGATAAACCGTGGCTACTGTTTCGTCTGTGACAAGACATCCACAGAACGCTGCAAGGACTGTCGGACCCGTTCCCGCGAGATGGCCCGCCGCTTCATCGGCAAGCTGCCCGCCATCCGTGAGCTGCTGCTCACCGACGTGGAAGCGGCCTACGACGGCGACCCCGCGGCGAAGACTCACGGAGAAACCATCTTCTGCTACCCGTCCATCCGGGCCATGACCAACCATCGCATCGCCCACGAGCTGTACGAACTCAAGGTGGACATCATCCCGCGCATCATTGGCGAAATGGCGCACTCCGATACGGGTATCGACATCCACCCCGGAGCGACCATCGGCAAGTCGTTTTTCATGGACCACGGCACCGGCACCGTCATCGGCGAGACCTGTATTATCGGCGACAACGTCCGCGTCTACCAGGGCGTAACCTTGGGAGCCAAAAGCTTTCCTAAAGGAGAGGACGAACGGCTCATCAAAGGGCTGCCCCGCCATCCACTGGTGGAGGACGACGTCATCGTCTATGCGGGTGCGACCATCCTGGGCCGCGTGACCATAGGCAAGGGCGCTGTCATCGGCGGTAACGTCTGGATCACCCGCGACGTGCCCGCAGGCTCCCAAATAGTACAGTCCCGGAGCATGAAACAGTCCTTTGTGGATGGTGCCGGCATTTAAGCCCAGTTCACCCCAATGCTAACAAAAAGGGAAGGCGGAATGATTCCGCCTTCCCTTTTACGTTTATATGAGAACAAAAGGATCAGCCTGCGACCCGAACGTCGGCGGCGATGACGCCCCGCACCTGGCCTGCGGCATCCAAAAAGGGACCGGATACGGTGATGCAACTCTCGCCCGAGGCGGAGGAAACATAAACGTCCGAGACGTTGAAGGTCTTGGTGTTCATGACTTCGGAGAACCACGGCCGTTCACTCCAATTCGTGCCAACGGCCGATGAATCCTCGTTGAAATCGGTAACTTTGCCCCCCATGTTACTGACGGTCTGTTTACCCTTATCATCAGTGATGTAGAGAAGTTCCAGGAAATCGTTCTCACGGAGTACGCGCCGCATGACCTTCTCCTGTCGCTCGCGATTCTGGGACTGGATGTCCGGCGACGATGCCATCTTTGTAATGACATTCTGCACAGTCCCGTTGCCCACCAAGCGGAAGACGCCAGTCATGACCGCCAACTCCTCCACCTGCTCGGCCAGTTTGGCCACTGATTGCGTGGCTTCGAGCATGCCTTCGTCCGTTGCGCGGGAAATTGCGTGTACTTCGCTAATGGTCCGGGTTACCTCCTCGCTGGCCACGGACTGCTGGGATGCGGCTGAGGCGATGGACTGAATACGGTCCGCGCTGGTCCCTGCTATGGTCACGATCTCGTCCAGGGCCTGCCCGGACTGCTGCGCCAGCGACGCGGCCTCGTCCGCCAGGCCGGTCATCTCCTGCACACCCTTCACGGTCAGCGAGACCTGTTCCTGAATACCGTCGATGGCCACTCCCACGTCCCGGGTAGCGTCCATGGTCTTTTCTGCCAACTTGCGCACCTCGTCCGCGACAACGGCAAAACCGCGCCCGGCTTCGCCTGCTCGAGCCGCTTCGATGGCGGCGTTAAGGGCCAGCAGGTTGGTCTGATCCGCGATGTCGTTGATGACGCCCATGATTTTGCCTACACCTTCGGCCTGGGCTCCCAACCCGGTCACGCGTTCAGCCAGGGATTGCGAATTCCCGGATACAGAACTGATGGAATCCAGGGTCCGGGTCACGACCTCTGCACCGCTGCGGGCGTACTCGCGGGTCTGACCGGCATCCTCAGCAGCAGCCTCGGCATTGATTGCGGCTTCGCTCACAGCGGCGTTCATCTGCTCCATGGCGGAGACCGCACCTGAGATAAACTGCTGCTGATCCGCAGCGCCGGACTGGGCCCGATCCGTGGACTCGCCCAATCGGTTTGCCTCATCCCGGATTCCCTGCACCGCCGCTTCCAGGGTATGGGCGGCGGAAAGCAACCCGTGGCAACGAGCGGCTTCTCCCTGTTTCCTAGCCTGATCCGCTTGATTCAATGCGTCCCGAGCCTTTGACTCAGCTGCGGAAGCGACACTTTCGTTATCCGCAATAGTTTTTTCTAACTTGGCAATGAAACTGACAATTTGGTTCACTCCGCTTGCGGCTCCGCCAAATTTGTCAACTTCAACACCGTTCCGATCTTTACTCCCCGACTCCTGTGTCAAACGAATCAGTGAATCAGACAACAGACTCAATTTATTTGAGTAAAATGTCCTGACCAAAAGGACGGCGACGATTAGCGCAACGACGGCAATGACAGACACCGCCACCAGCATGGTAGTCAACCAATCCACTTTCTCTGACAGAATTGTAACGTTTGTTTCAGCTCCCCAAGCCGGCAAAACGCATATCTGCAACAGCACAAAGGTGAAAAATCCCCATGCAAAACCAGCCGAATACGGCCTTCTTTTTCTTATCATTACAGTTTTTCCCATAAGATTTAATGATCAATCCGGTTGAATCCCATAGGCAATTTCCGGACCATTTGTATTCCGACCTCTCTCTGCCCGTTATCTATTCTCAAACTGCATCTCTAAAAAAAATCTAAATAATTTCTAAAATTTCAGCCATCTGAGCGTTTTCTAAATAAACTCTAGAAAATCTCTAACGCTATCCCACTTCAAAAACAGAGATGCATCATGCAGAAAAACAAAAAAAACAACGGCTCCGCGCAGGATGCGCAAGCCGTTGCCAGATGCTTGTCACGGAAAAGAGCGACAGGCTACAAAAAATCGGGATCAATACCGGCCTTACCACCAGCCAGGATGACCTTCATGTAGCGAATAGTCCTGTCGTCCACCGGAACTATGGGGAAATTCTCCCGACAGGCGTCGCACTGGGCCATAGCCGGACGCGACGGCGCGATGAGTGGCACCTCCCGGTCGCAATGCGGACAAGGGTAGAGAAAAATGAGTTCCATACCCGTGGGCTTCACAGGTGTCAGCGGCTTTTTCATATCGGACATACTTCTACCCTTTGGTTATGAGATTCCTGCCGGTCATGCCTTCAGGTTGGTCCACGCCCCACAAGGAAAGGATAGTGGGAGCAATATCACCGAGAATACCCTCGGACAGCGTCACCTCACCACAATTGTCCTCGATGTAGACCAGCGGCACCGGGTTGGTGGAGTGCGCCGTATGCGGAGTTCCATCCTCGGCAATCATTTGCTCGGCGTTGCCGTGGTCCGCTGTGAGCAGCACCCGCCCTCCCCGCTTGAGAACGGCGTCGACGATTCGGGCCACGCAACCGTCCACGGTGATGCAGGCCTTTTCCGCCGCCTCAATGATGCCGGTGTGCCCGACCATGTCGAGATTGGCGAGATTACAGACGCACAAATCGTATTCCGGCATTTCGGCAATGAGCCGGTCCGCGACCTCGTCCGCGCTCATTTGTGGCTTCTGGTCATAGGTGGCCACCTCGCGCGGGGAAGGGATCATGATCCGGTCTTCCCCTTCGAAGGGCTCTTCCCGCCCGCAGTTAAGGAAATAGGTCACATGGGCGTACTTCTCGGTCTCGGCAATGCGCAACTGTTTCATGCCAAGGCCGGACACGATTTCGCCCAGGGTCTGGTCATAGGATTCCGGCGGAAAGGCGTTGGGCATGGGAAAGGAGCTCTCATACCGGGTCATGGTGGCAAAGCCGGCCAATGCGGGCTTGGACTTTCGCTCGAATTCCTCGAAATCGTCTTCAAAAAGGGTGCGGCTGATTTCACGCGCCCGGTCCGCCCTGAAATTGAAAAAGAACACGCCGTCACCGTCACCGATACGGCCGTCTACCCCCTTAACCACACCTGGCTTGACGAATTCGTCATTCTCGCCCGCATCATAAGAGGCCTGGATGCCGGAGAGCGGATCGTCCATCATGACGCCCTCTCCGTCCACCAGCGCCTTGTAGGCCACCTCCACGCGCTCGAAGCGCTGGTCGCGGTCCATGGCCCAATAACGCCCCGAGACAGTGGCGATTGTTCCGACGCCGAGTTCCTCCATCTTCTTAATGAGCTGGCTTACGTAACCATACCCGCTGGCTGGCGGAGTGTCCCTGCCGTCCAGAAAAATGTGGAAGTAGACTTCCTCGATTCCCTGCGCTTTGACCGTTTCCAGCACGGCATAAATATGATTTTGATGGCTGTGCACGCCGCCGTCAGAGACCAGCCCCATGAGATGCAGCCTGCCGCTACCAGCCTTGGTGCGAGCTATCAGATCAAGCAAAGCCTCATTTTTCGCGAACGTCCCGTCCTCGATGGCCATGTCGATGCGAGTCATGTCCTGATAAATGACACGCCCGCCGCCGATGTTCATATGCCCCACTTCGGAGTTGCCCATGAACCCGTCGGGCAGCCCGACCGACCTGCCCGAACAGGCCAGCTGGGTCATGGGATATTCCGCGAGCAACCGGTCTAGGTTCGGGGTGGCTGCATTGCGCACGCAATTCCCCTCGCCCTCCGGGGCAATGCCCCAGCCGTCGAGGATCAGCAACACGGTCTGTTTCGGCTCGGCCATCATGCTCTCCGCTCAGGCTTCGAGTTCCACACGCGGAGCCTCGCCCCACATGCCTTCGAGGTTGTAAAAGTCGCGCAATTCATCAAGGAAGATATGTACCAGCACGTCGTTGAGATCCACCAGAACCCACTCGCCGGTCTTCTGTCCTTCCATGGCCAGAAACTCGATGTTCTCCTCGGAGCATCGCTCCAGAATGTTTTCGGCCAGGGCCTTGGCGTGTTTCACGCCCCGGGCGGACACCACCACGGTTATATCCGTAACCGAGCTAAGGCCGGTCACGTCCATGATCACGATGTTCTCCGCCTGCTTGGCCTCAAGCCATTCGGCAACGAGCCTGGCCTTGTCCACACTGGGAATTTCACTGTATTTCTTATTTTTATTCATCAAGTTAATTCAATCCTGTTTGTTCGGATACCGGCCCACCAGCAACTCGCCAACCGACCGCTTGGGCACGTGATGTTTGTCGTCCGAGGTGCGCCAATACTCGATTTTCCCGTCGGAGGGAAGCGGTTCTACCACGACCTCCTCGGCGGGGACGCCCAATGCCAGAACCAGGAGAATCTCGTAGCGCTCCTCCAAACCGAGGAGCTCGGCCAACTTTCCGCGCTTGATTGTACCGATGATGCAGCCGCCCAGTCCTTTTTCCGTCGCCGCCAGCATGATTGTCTGACAGGCGATACCGTGGTCGCAATGGGGAGTGGAGGCAATATCTCTGTCCAGGAGGATAACTACGTAAGCAGTAGGACGCTCGCCCTCTGCGGGACCGTCCCAGTCCTTGAGGTATCCGGCCCAGCCCAGCAGGGGAAAAATCTCCGCGCACTGATCCTGGTCGGCGGTTACCACATACTTGAGCGGTTGCTTGTTCATGGCCGACGGCATCAGCCGCACAGTATCCACCATATCGACCAGATCCGCCACGTCCACTGGACGAGACTGATCGAAGATGCGCCGAGTCCGGTTTTTCGCAACCAATTCCTTAAAATTCATCTTTCCTCCCTGGCAACCTGTGATTTGTAAAGGACTTTGCCGCCCTCTGCAACGCCCATTAACGGGGCCGGTCATTGAGACGCCAATCATATTCGAGATATTTGACTGTCGGTGTCTTCCCTTTCTCGGTCATTGCGTCCAACTTCTCCTTGAGACTCCCTCGGGCATATTGTTGAAGCCAACTCACGACATCCTCGGGGAAGTCCTTTGCATACCATTTGAAAATCCGGCTCAGGTAAAGCTTTCCATTTTCCAGCCTGTTCCCTTCGGAATCGTTGATAAAGGTGATGGCTGCAACACGAAGCCGATCCTTCAACGAATCAGCGACATACGGCTCCTCCGCCAAGGGCGGGCAACTTCGCGCCGAACAATTGAGAGCAAAATGGACCAGCGGCTCCTGGAAACGGGGTCGAAGGATCTCGTGTTCCACGTGATCAAGGGAGACCAGTTCACCCTTCAACGGAACCACCTTCTGCTTCCACGGCGAAGAGAACCATCCGCCTATGTCCTTGATCGAAGACACGGGATAGTGGTCTACAACAAGACGCAATGTGGCCGCATTGTACAGATTGATGTAAAATGCCAGTTGACCTTCCCGCGACAGGGACTCGGGATCAACTGTCCCCATACGGGAGAGGCTCTCGTCCAACAGCTTACGATTTTCCTTAAGCCCGGCATAGTCCACGCTTCCACCCCGGACGTACCGGTGCAGGACTTCGGCATATTCCGCTTGGCCGGGCGGCCCTGCCAGAGCCGCCTGCCATGACAGCAGGATACACATGGCTAAGAACATTGATTTTCGCACGATCTTTCCCCTTTGTGCATGAAACCTACCATACTGGGACGCAAAAACCAGGAATTCCCGCAAGAGACATTCAAAACGGGACAAACCCCTTGACGCGGAAAGCGACATCGGACAAACTTCCGCCTATGCATAATCCCTGTAACCGACACGACTTTTGGTCTACGAGCCTCCGCTAGGAAGCTCGTGGAATTTCGTTACAGGACTCGCTGATACAACCACGGGCTTCAGGGCTCCGTGGTTTTTTTTCTTGTACGTCAGAGGGCTGAGGGAAGGCCCGCAAGGAGGAGAGAGGATGATCTACGATATTCAAAACGAGACTCTGCCCAGGGAGGACCTGGAAAAACTGCAACTGCGGCGTCTCCAGGCCCTGTGCGAGCGGGTCTACGCCAACGTGCCCTTCTACCGCAGGAAATTTGATGAAAAGGGCATCAAGCCTCAAGACATCAAATCCTTGAGGGACATCACCCTGCTCCCGTTCACGGTCAAGCAGGACCTGCGCGACCAGTATCCCTTCGGCATGTTCGCCGTGCCCAAGGACCAGATCGTGCGCATTCACTCCTCCTCAGGAACCACCGGCACCGCAACCGTGGTCGGCTACACCAAGCGCGACATCGACAACTGGGGCGCGCTCATGGCCCGCTCCTTTGCCGCGTCCGGCGCCACCGCCGCCGACACCGTGCACAACGCCTATGGCTACGGGCTCTTTACCGGAGGCCTGGGTGCTCACTACGGAGCGGAAGCCCTGGGCGCCACGGTTGTCCCGGTATCGGGCGGAGCCACCCGCAGGCAGGTTACCCTGCTCAAGGACTTTGCCCCGGACGTCATCTGCTGCACGCCCTCCTACGCCCTGTTCCTGGCTGAAACCGGCGAGGAAATGGGGATCAACATCAAGGACCTTCCCCTGCGCATCGGCATCTTCGGAGCCGAGCCCTGGACCAACGAAATGCGCGTGGAAATCGAAAAACGACTCGGGATCACGGCCATCGACATCTACGGTCTGTCCGAAGTGATGGGCCCCGGAGTAGCCATCGAATGTGCCGAGGCCCAAGACGGCCTGCATATCCAGGAAGACCACTTCCTGGCCGAGACCATCGACCCGGTGTCCGGCGAACCCGTAGGCCCGGGTGAAGAAGGCGAGCTGGTCTTCACCACCCTGACCAAGGAAGGCATCCCCCTGATCCGCTACCGCACCCGCGACCTGACAACACTGAATACGGTGCCCTGCAAATGCGGCCGCACAACGGCCCGCATGAAGCGCGTCACAGGTCGCTCCGACGACATGCTGATCATTCGCGGCGTCAACGTCTTCCCGTCCCAGATCGAATCCATTCTCATCGAGACTGAGGGACTCACTCCGCATTACCAGCTCATAGTCGCACGTCAGGGCAACCTGGACACCCTGGAAGTCCAGGTCGAGGTCAATGAGTCCATCTTCTCGGACGAGATTAAGAATTTACAACGTGTGGAATCGAAGGTAATGAAGAACATCAAGGAATTCCTTGGCGTCACGGCCAAGGTGACCTTGGTCAACCCCAAGGAAATCGAGCGTTCCGTCGGCAAAGCCAAACGCATTGTCGACAAGCGAAACGAAGGATAACCGAACATAATCCAAGGAGAAAACCATGAAAGTAGATCAACTCTCCATATTTCTGGAAAACCGAGCGGGCCGCCTGGCCGAAGTGACCCGCCTTCTGGCTGAAGCGGAAGTCAACATCCGGGCCCTGTCCCTGGCCGACACCTCGGATTTCGGCATCCTGCGGCTGATCGTGTCCGACTTCGAAAAGGCCAAAGCCAAGCTCAAGGAAAATGGCTTCACCGTTGGCCGCACCTCTGTGGTGGCGGTCGAGGTTGCCGACTCCCCCGGCGGATTGCACAATATTCTCTCCATGTTGCAGGATGCCGGCATCAACGTCGAATACATGTATGCCTTTGTGCAGCAGTCTGGCGACTCCGCCGTGCTTATCCTGCGCTTTGATCGTACTGAGCAGGGCATCGAACTTCTCCAGAAGAACAACATCACCATCATTCCGGGAGAAAAGCTCTACTCCATGTAGTCTATTGAAGTACCCGAATAGTAGCAGGGGCGGGAACCGATATCGGTTCCCGCCCCCTTTTTTACCACTCCGGACGAAATGCGCGAAGCAGAGAAAACTGCATGTAGTGAATTTTCCACTCCATTGTTGCGCGCTAGCCGCAAAAAGCCTATGAAGCGCATAGGGTCAGCCTATAGGGAGCAAAAAAGAGATGAACTGATGTCCTATCCTCTCCCCGGCACTCCTGCGACAATACCTGCACACATCCGAGCATGGCCGCAGAACATAGCGGCACAGGAATAAAGCATGCCGAAAATCTTCCTCATCCCCACGCTGTTGCTTCTCTTGGCCACGCCAGTACTGGCGGAAGACGTTGTTCTGCTTTCAAACGAATACGCCCCATACGTGAATGTTGATCAGAACCACCCTGGATTTCTGACGGAACTGGTTGTGGCAGCTTTCAAGGAGGTGGGAGTAAAGGCACATGTTGAATTCCGTCCGTGGCGACGATGCGCCATGTTGGTGGAGTCCGGCTCCTACCTTGGGGCCTTTCCCTACGCGATCTCCAAAGAGCGGGAAAAATACGCATGGTTCTCCAACAGCATCTGGAGTTGCCGAAATGTTTTTTTCTATCTTAAAAAATCTTTTCCAGACTACGATTACACCAACCTAGAATCCATGCGGAGCTACCTAATCGGCGGCACGTCAGGTAACTACTACGAAAAAGTCTTTCACAAAGTCGGTCTCCGGGTGGATTATGCGCCGGGAGAAGCCTCGGGACTCTGGAAACTATGGGACCGACGCAATGACTTTTTTGCGGAAGACGAGTTGGTGGGATGGAGCTTGATCAGACGCATCTTCCCTGAGCAGCGAGAACGGTTTGCCTCCACCCCCACGCCCTGGCGCATCAATCCCCAACACCTCATGATTTCCAAGAAGTATCCCGGTTCACGAAAATTGCTGCAACGGTTCAACGAGGGCTTGAAAAAGATCAGAACAAACGGGACATTCCATATGATCCTCAGCCATTACATCGACCTGGACCAGCCATCAAACACCATCCGCTTCGAAAGCAAATAATTGGCATCTCCCTCCCCATATTTTTCAGCAAACCTGTTGCCGAAAATTTCTCAGTACCGTATGAAATAGGAATCCGTACGGATTAGAAAAAGAGGTACCGAGGGAGACGTCTGTGACGACTGCAGAAAGAACCAAAAACATCATGGAGCCGGTGGCAAGCGAGGTGATGGATTCCAAATTTCTGGAGTCCATGGCAGGCAAGCAATCCTTTCTGAAACGGATGTTCACGGTTTTCATTTCCCAGGAGCCCAAACGGTTGCGAGAAATCCGAAAGGCGCTGGAAGAGGGAAACGAAGAGCAACTCCGACACTTGGCCCATTCACTCAAGGGAGGTTCGGCAACCATGGGCGTCGCACGAGTGCGCGACTGTTGCCTCGCCCTGGAGAACGCGGCCAAGGCTCATGACCTGAAAGCCGCCGAGGCTCTAATCCCCAAGCTGGAAACGGAGATGCGTCGGGCCTACGCCTTCATGTTCAACTACCTGGACGAGCACTAGACTCCGCTTACGAAACCCATTCGTCAGGCATCCGCTCTGAGCGGAGCCCGTCCCACGCCGGGCCAGACGCGAACCAGACCGAACGCGGCCCGTACAGACGTCCACAGCGCGGTGGTCAACCAGACATAGACAAGAAGATGTTCGGGACGGACGGCCTCCAGGTACATGACGGCACCGCCTGCCATCAGCGACGCGGCCAGCATGGCGTTTCGCAGATAGCGAAAATCGCCGGTTCCCCAGTGAATGCCGTCGGTCGCAAAGGAAAGCGCTCCGACGGGCTGGCTCAAAGAGACCACTAGCCAGGCAGGACCGAAAACAGCCATGGCCGAAGGAGGAACCAGCAGCCACGCCACTCCGGCCTCCCCCAGAAGCATGGCACCGCACAGGACCACCCCGGTTGCCAGACTCCAGAGACAGACGCTTCTCGCCACTCGCCGAGCGAGAGCCCTGTCTCCCGCACCTAGAAAATAGCCTACGAGGCTCTGCCCGCTAATGGCGAAGGCATCCAGAAACAGAGCTGAAAACAAAAAGAACTGCCGAATTGCCTGATAGGCGGCGCCCTCATCGGCCCCGGCCTTGTTGGCAACCCGCGTACACAGAGCCAAAAAGACCAAAAGCGAACCAGTTCGCACAAAGAGGTCCCCGCCGATCTTCATCAGTCTCGCCACGCCCGCACCGCGTATATCCATGGTCAGACCGAGGCGTTTCTTGACCACGGCCAGAGTCCAGATCGCACCGATCCACTGACTCGCCGTGCTGGCTATTGCCGCACCGGCCACGCCCATGGGAGCCACAGGCCCTGCCCCGAAGATGAGCCACCAATCAAGCAGGACGTTGACCAGGTTGATTCCAACGGCCACGAAAAGGGGCGTACGCATATCCTGGACACCCCGGAGTGCCCCGAAACAGGCAAGAGTTACCAGCACGGCGGGCGCGCCTAACAATCGATAGTACATGTATTGACAGGCAAGATCGTTCACCGCGCCTTCACCGCCAAGCAATGCTGCGATGGGACTCAGCACGGGCAAGGCCGCCAGCATCAGAATGACGCCTATGCCCGTAGCCATGGCGGCAGCCAAAGAGACCACCTTCACGGCCCGCTCGTGATGTCCGCCGCCAACAGCCTGGGCCACTTCCGTCTGGGTTCCGATACCGAGAAACGTGAAGGCCCAAAAAATGGATGAAAAGGCCACCGTCCCGACCCCCAGCGCGGCCACGGGTTCCGAACCGGACAAACGTGCCACGAAAGCCGTATCCGCCAAGCCGGTGAGAGGTTCGGCCACAAGGGAAAACAATACCGGCAACGCCAGACCGAGCAGCGTCCTGTTAGGCCTGCGCACAAAAGGATGTTCTCTCGACTCTTCCGAAACTCTCTTGTTCATTCAATCTCTCCCGTTCAGGGGAAAGAGAGATCACATATCTTCAGTAACGGCAAGAGAGTATATTCCGCTCACCATTTTTTTCTGTTATTTATCAGCCATGTTCGAAACAGACATCCACTTCCTGCTTTCGGCTCTCAGCGCCGCCTACACTGTCATAGAAATAACCGCCATCATCAACGCGGTTTTCGCCGTGCGAGATACGCGGACACCACAAGGGGCCGTAGCATGGGCCATCTCCCTCGTTACGTTTCCTGTCTTGACGCTGCCCCTGTACTGGGTATTCGGGCGGCGCAAATTCCACGGATACGTGGATGTCATGCGCGAGGGCGAGGAACGCTTCCGGGAGTTGGTGGGCGACGACCATCCCCTGCCAGCCATAAAACGGCTTTCGGAACGACGGAATCCCCACTTGCCGCGTTGTGCCTTCGAAACTCTGGCAGGCATTCCCTTCATGGAAGGCAACTCTCTGGAATTGCTCGAGGATGGCAAGGCTACCTTCGATGCCATTTTCAAGGCAGTAGAAAGCGCTGAGCACTACATCTTCCTCCAATTCTTCATTGTCCACGATGACGGACTGGGCAGAAGCCTCAAAGACCTGCTCCTACGGAAAGCCCGGCAGGGAATCCGTATCCACTTCCTGTATGATGAGATCGGCTGCCACGACACTCCCGCCGCCTACTGGGAAGAGTTGCGGTCAAGCGGCGTCCAAGCCCACCCCTTCCATACCACGCGGGGATGGGGCAACAGGTTGCAGCTCAATTTCCGAAACCACCGCAAAATAGTAGTCGTGGACGGACACACCGCCTTTGTGGGCGGGCACAACGTGGGAGACGAATACCTCGGCATAACAAAGAAATTTAACGGGTGGCGCGACACGCACCTGCGCATCAGCGGCCCGGCTCTGCTGGGAGTGCGCATGAGTTTTGCCCGAGACTGGTACTGGGCCACAGGTGAGATGCTGGAGTTGGACATGACCGTGCCCCCGGTGGCAGGTGATGCCGACGTACTGACTCTGGCCACGGGGCCCGCCGACGAACTGGAATCCTGCTCTCTCATGTTCATCCGCGCCATCAACGCGGCCCGCAAGCGGTTCTGGATCGCCAGTCCCTACTACGTACCGGACAGCGCAGTGACCAAGGCACTTCAACTGGCGGCCATGCGCGGCGTGGATATCCGCATCATGCTCCCGGAAAAGGCTGACCATCTACTCGTCTACCTGGCCGGTTACGCCTGTCTCCACGACCTGGATATTCCCGGTATCCGCGTTTACCGCTACAATCAGGGATTCCTGCACCAAAAGGTCTTTCTTGCGGACAACACCCTGGCTGGAGTGGGCACCGCCAACCTGGACAACCGTTCCTTCCGCCTCAACTTCGAACTGACCATGCTCGTGGAGAACGCTGCCTTCAATCGGCAGATCAAGGAGATGCTCGAACGGGATTTCGCCCGCTGTGAGGAAACGGATACCAAGGAATATGATCGAAAGAACATCGTCTATCAGACTGCAGTCAAGTGCGCCCGCCTGCTCTCTCCCATTCTGTGATTTCTTACTCTAGAAATAACCGGCTCAAATAAGAGACACCGCTTTCGAAGAAATAGTATTCAACAAAAAAGAGGCTCCCTACGGGAGCCCCTTTTCTCTTGTCAGTATTAAATTCGCCTAGAAGATGTCAGCCATGGCGTAGAGCTTGCCCGGCTTCTGCTGCGCCAACCACTTGGCCGCACGCAACGCGCCGGAGGCAAAAGTCTCTCGCGAGTGGGCACGGTGAGTGACTTCAATCCTCTCCCCCGGACCGAAGAAGAACATGGTGTGGTCGCCGACCACGTCGCCGCCGCGCAGGGTCTGGACACCAATCTCCTTCTTCGGGCGCTCGCCGATAATGCCGTCGCGACAGTGCTTCTTGACCTCGTCATAGTCCCAGCCACGGGCTTCGGCCAGACACTGGGCCAGCTTGAGGGCTGTTCCGCTGGGCGAGTCCTTCTTCATCTTGTGATGGGTCTCGACCATCTCCATGTCATATGCTTCGCCCAGAGCCTGAACCAGATCGGGCAGGATCTTGAGCAGGACGTTGACGCCCACGGACATGTTCGGAGCCCAGAAGATGGGAACCTCCTTGGCCGATTCAGCCAGTTCGGCCTGCTGCTCCTTGTTCAGGCCGGTAGTGCCGATGACGATGGGATTGCCGTTCTTGGCCGCCACCTTGGCCGAGGCCACAGAGGACTCGGGGGACGTGAAGTCAATAACCACGGCACCGGGCACCTCCGGGAGAAGCTCCTCCAGGCAGTCCGAAGCGGTGCAGCCGTCAAAATCGATGCCCCCGGCGTTGCCCTTGCGCTCGCACGCGCCCACCAGGTTAAGTTCATCGTCAGCCAAAGTCAGGTTGACCAGCGTGTTGCCCATGCGCCCCTTGGCGCCCAAAATCACGATATTTGTCGTCATTGCATACTCCTGCTTGTTAAATATTTATTCGGATTCATTAAGCAAAGCCATGAACCCGTCAAAATCGATCACGGTCAGTCCGAGTTTCTCCGCCTTGGCGATCTTGGAGCCAGCCTTTTCTCCGGCTACCACAAAATCCACCTTTTTGGATATGGATTTGACCGCGCTGCCGCCCCGCTCCTCAACCAGAGCCTGGGCCTGCGTGCGCGTCATATCCGGCAAACTCCCTGTAAAGATGAAAACCTTTCCTGCAAGCGGCTGCTTTGCCGCGTCCTCTTCCGTTTCCGTATCGATGGAGCCCACCGGCCAAAAGCCCACCATCTTGAACTCGGCTAGAAGCTTTCTGGTCGGCTCACTCTGGAAAAAGCGATGAACGCTTTCGGCCACTTTGGGCCCCACATCTTCCAGATCCTGCAACTCGTCTTGTGTAGCCGCACCAATGGCGTCCAGATCGGCGTAATGGGCGGCAAGGGTGCGCGCCGTCTGCTCGCCCACGTGGCGAATGCCCAATCCGGCGACAAGCCGCCAGAGCGGAGCCTCTTCCCGGGCCTTGGCAATGGCTGTGATAAAGTTATCAGCAGACTTGTCTCCCATGCCTTCATAACGAAGCAGATCGGTCTTCTTCAAAGAAAAGAGATCGGCGGGCGTATCAAGCACACCGTCCACGGCCAGACGCTCCACCCACTTGCGGCCCACCCCTTCCATGTCGAGCCCGGCCTTGGACACGAAATGGATGATCTGCTGTACGGTCTTGGCCGGGCACGCCGGATTGGAACAGCGCACGGCCTCGCCGTCCTCATAGGCATCGCTCTCACAAACGGGACAGGTCATGGGAAAGACGTAGGGCTCGGCATGGGAGGGCCGTTCCTCCAGGTCCACGGACAGGACCTGCGGAATGACATCCCCGGCCCGCTGGATGAGCACGGTGTCGCCTATGCGAAAATCCCGCTCCCGGATGTAGCCCTTGTTGTGCAGGGTGGCGTTGCTCACCGTCACTCCGGCCAGGGGAACCGGCTCCAGTTCCGCCACAGGGGTCAGCACACCGGTGCGCCCGACCTGGATACGAATGTCCTTGAGCACCGTCTTGGCCTGGTGCGCAGGAAACTTCAGGGCCAATGCCCAACGCGGTGCCCTGGACGTAAAGCCGAGCGCCCGCTGCATCTCCAGGTTGTTCACCTTGGCAACGACACCGTCAATTTCAAACGGCAAAGCGGCGCGTCGTTCCCCAAGTTCGAGAAAATAGTCGGCGACCTCCTGTTTGGAACCGCACAGCCGGGCCTCGGGCGGGATGGAAAAGCCGAATGCTCCAAGCCCATCCATGATCTCCTTTTGCGAGGTCCAGCTAAACAGCGGCCCGCCCCACTCAACTCGACCGACGCCGTAGGCCAGAAAGCGAAGAGGTCTGGACGCAGCGACCTTGGGATCAAGTTGACGAATGGACCCGGCAGCAGCGTTGCGGGGATTTGCAAACACCTTTTCCCCGGCCAATTCCTGACGCTCGTTCAAGGCAGCGAAATCCTCGTTGGCCATGACCACTTCGCCCCGGACCTCCAACAGGTCTGGGACGTTGCCCCCGCGCAGGTTCATGGGCAGGTTCATGACCGTGCGCATATTATGGGTCACGTCCTCGCCGGTTTGTCCATCGCCGCGCGTTGCCGCCCGGACGTAGCGCCCCTTCTCGTAAATAACCTCCAAGGCCAGGCCATCCATCTTCGGGTCGGTCCAGTACTCGACGTCCGCACGACCGAGGCCTTTGGCAACGCGCTCGGTGAAGGCATACCAGTCCTCCACCTTCATGGCGTTGTCCAGGCTGTACATACGCACGGCATGCTCATAGGGCGTGAACCCTGCGGCAGGCTCACCGCCTACGCGTCGGGTGGGGGAATTGGGATCGTCCAGTTCCGGGTGGGCCGCTTCCAGCGCCGCCAGTTCCCGAAACAACTCGTCGTATTGGCTGTCCGTAATCTCGGGCGCGTCCAGAACGTAATAGAGATAATTGTGATGTTCGAGAGTTTCGCGCAGATACGCCGCGCGTTCGGTAAAATCAGATGATGCCATAGGGTTCGATGCAATCCGCCAGGGTTAAAGTATTGCCTTGATCTCGCTCAGGTTGGTCTTCTTGCCCACCGCCAGCAGGGTGTCCCCGGCATGGATGACTTCCTTGGGGCCGGGGTTGAAGACCATCTCCCCGTTGGCCTGCTTGATGGCGATGATGATCAGGTTGAAACGCGGGCGAATCTTGGAGTCGATGAGGTCCAGGCCGCACAGTTCGGACTCGGCGGTAACGGCGAGCTCCTCCATCTGCAGGTCGATGCCTCCGCGAACGGCCAGTTCGATGAAGTTGGTCACCGTGGGACGAAGCACGTTCTGGGCCATACGCAATCCGCCGATGAAGTGAGGCAGGACCACACGATTGGCCCCAGCCAGTTCCAACCGTGAAATATGCGTCTTGTCTCCGGCGCGGGCGACGATGGTAATATCCGGGTTAAGCTGGCGGGCTGTCAGGGTCACGTAGACGTTGGCGGCCTCGCTGGTCAGGGCGGAGATGAGCGACTTGGCGTGAAGCAGGCCTGCCGCCAAAAGGGTCTCATCGCTGGTGGCATCGCCTTCAATGCACAGAATCCCGTCCTGCTCCAGCTTGTCGATCAGGTCAGGGTCCTGTTCGATGACGACCACGGCATGTCCCTCGTTCATGATCTCCTGAACCACGATGGTGCCGATTCGCCCATAGCCACAAATGATAAAATGATTTCGCAGCTTACTGATTTCTTTGAGCATCTTGTGCTTACCCCACATTATTTGCAAACGCCCGTCGATGAGCAGTTGAGCGAACGCACCGGCAATATAGACGAAACCGCCCACGCCACCCATGATCAGGAAGGCCGTGAAAAGCCGCCCTGCCTCGGAGAGCTGGTTGACCTCCATGTAGCCGACGGTGGAAAGAGTGATGACCACCATGTAAAACGAACTGACAAAATCCCAGTCCTCATAGCCCATGTAAAAGGCGATCCCGATCAGGAAGACGATGAACAGATATACGACGCCGAGGACGACACTCCAGAAAGACCCGAGTTTCGCCCTCAGCCTGAGCATCCGTCTGTGAAACACATCGCCCATATCCCCTACCCCAGCTCCAAAATTCTTTCCTGCAACAAGGCTATGCTGTCCCGAAGTTCGGCCGCCCGCTCGAAGGCCAGCTCCTTGGCGGCCTCTCGCATTTCCCGCTCCAACCGCTTGACTGTCTTCCGCAATACTTTCGGATCCGAGCCATACTCGGCGGCGGGCTCGGCTGCCATGGCCACGGTCTGGCCGCTACCGCCTCCCAACTCGCCGAACAGATTCTCCACCTTCTTGCGGATGGTCATGGGCGTAATGCCGTGATCAACATTATATTGCTGTTGCTTTTCACGCCGCCGTTCGGTCTCCTCCATGGCTTCAGCCATGGACCCGGTGACCTTGTCCGCATAGAGGATCACCCTTCCTCCGACATTGCGCGCCGCCCTGCCGAAAGTCTGGATAAGAGACCGGTTGGAACGCAGGAACCCTTCCTTGTCCGCATCCAGAATCGCAACCAGGGACACCTCGGGTATATCGAGCCCTTCCCGAAGCAGGTTGATTCCCACCAGCACGAAGAATTCCCCCGCCCGCAGAGCCTGGATGATGGCCATGCGCTCCAGGGTGTCGATATCCGAATGCAGGTAACGAGCAGGAACGCCCATGGAGTTGAGATAATCATTCAAATCCTCGGCCATGCGCTTGGTCAAAGTGGTGACCAGAACCCGCTCGTCCCGTGACTGTCTCTTTTTACATTCTGCCAGTAAATCGTCAATCTGTCCCTGTACTTTTCGGACCTCGACCTCAGGATCAAGCAGTCCCGTCGGACGAATGATCTGTTCCACTACGACGCCCTGAGCCAGGTCCAGCTCCAAGGGACCGGGCGTGGCCGAAACATAGACGGCCTGATGCACCCGACCCTGGAATTCCTCATAGTTGAGCGGACGGTTGTCCAGGGCCGAGGGCAACCGAAATCCGAAATCCACCAGCGTGGTCTTGCGTGATCTGTCGCCGTTATACATCCCGCCCACCTGCGGCAAGGCGATATGGGACTCGTCCACGAACAGAATGAAATCTTCCGGGAAATAGTCGAGCAAGGTGGATGGAGGCTGTCCCTCGGTCCGCCCGTCAAGGTGGCGGGAGTAGTTCTCGATGCCGTTGCAGTAGCCAAGCTCTTCTATGATCTCGAGGTCATACATGGTCCGCTGTTCCAGCCTCTGGGCCTCGACCAGCTTGTTCGCGCCTTTCAATTCGGCCAGGCGCACCTGCAATTCATTGCGAATGTCATCCACCGCGCGATCCAGGTTTTCACGGTCGGACACGAAGTGGCTGCCTGGATAGATGACGGTCTTGCGAAGGCGGTCCTTGACTTCGCCGGTCAGCGGATCGGTCTCGGCAATGGAGTCGATCTCGTCACCGAAGAACTCTATGCGCAAGGCCTTCTCCCGGCTGTAGGCCGGGATGATTTCCACTACGTCTCCCCGAACGCGGAATGTGCTGCGATGGAAATCATAGTCGTTGCGCTCATAGTGAATCTCCACCAGCCGCGATAAAAGGGACTCCATGGCCATGGTCTGCCCTTCTTCAACAGGGATGACCATTTTGGCATAAAAATCGGGTGAGCCCAATCCATAGATGCAGGAAACCGAGGCCACGACCAGCACGTCGCTCCGGGTCAGGATCGCATGGGTGGCGGAGTGCCGGAGCTTGTCTATATTGTCGTTTATGGACGAATCTTTCTCAATGTAGACGTCCGAGTGCGGCAGGTAGGCCTCAGGCTGGTAATAGTCATAATAACTTACGAAGTACTCGACAGCATTATCGGGAAAGAGAGAACGGAATTCGGTGTAGAGCTGCGCGGCCAGTGTCTTGTTGGGCGCGAGCACCAGGGCGGGCCGATTCAGTCCGGCCACTACGTTGGCCATAGTGAAGGTCTTGCCCGTACCGGTGGCGCCAAGCAAAACCTGATCTCGTACCCCTGCGCGCAACCCCGTCGTGAGCTCCTCGATGGCCTCCGGCTGATCTCCCTTGGGAGTAAAATCGCTGACAAGTCTGAAATCCGGCATGAATATATCTCGTCCCACTTGAGGAAATTCGCTGAAACGCGTAATCAATTGTTATAGATACCCGAAAAGCAACACGGAGCGACCGTAATGGAAATCATCATCATACAGCCTGAAGAAACGCCACCCGTCCCCTTTGTCCACTCGCTGTCCATGGTCATAAAGAGCTTCAAAGGCCGCCGTGACGTGGAGGTCCACCTCTTTCGAAGCTCCTGGGAAACCGCCATGGAGGAAGGGGTAGACTGGACCCGGCTTATCAGCGGCACGGAGGACGCAGAGTCCAGCAGGCGCGTGATCATGGAATCCTTTACCGCCGCTGAGCGCGACCGTATCATAAAGTATCTGAAAGAGCAGTATTCCACAAGGCTTAGAGGGATACGCTCCACACCATTGACCTTCCCGGTCCCGGCTGGGCTTGCCGGCCTTTCTCAGCTGACGCCGAATAAATCCGTCGGCCTGATCGAATTCGAAAGAATCCCCAGCTACTCTCTGGGGCTGCCCATCAAGGGACTCTACGACCTGAACCAGCACCCGCCCATCGTCGAAGACTGATCAGGAACCCGGCTGGCAGCAAGATTGGTCGTCGAAGGCCCAACGCCCTTCGCGCGTGGGGTTCTCCATGGCCTCCCGGAGCATGGCCTGAAACCGAAAGCGCTGCAACTCGCGGGCACCGAACCGGAGCAGATGGCTTGTGGTCTGCTGGCAATCGATGAGAGTGAACCCCCAGACACGCAACTGCCGGACCAAAGTGCAAAAGGCCGCTTTCGAGGCATTGGGTACTCGGTAAAACATGGACTCCCCGAAAAAGGCGGAACCGAGTGAGACACCGTACAGACCGCCAGCCAACTCCCCATCACGCCATGCCTCCACGCTATGTGCGTATCCAAGGCGATGCAACAGGATATAGGCCTCCTGCATCTCGGGTACGATCCATGTTCCCTCCTGCTCCGGCCGACAGGATGTGCCACAGCCTCGGATGACCGCCTCGAAGTCGGTATCAAGAGTGAAAGAAAACTCACCCCTGTTCAGTACACGGCGGACACTGCGCGGCGTATGCAACTCTTCGGGCAACAGCACCAAGCGGGGATTGGTGGACCACCACAATATGGGGGAATCCTCGGCGTACCAGGGGAAAATACCGTTGGCGTAGGCCGTGAGCAGACGTTGCGGAGAGAGATCGCCGCCCACGGCGAGCAATCCGTCAGGCTCGGCCTCTTCCGGGTCCGGGAAAATGGGTTCCTCGAATAGACGGTAGATGGTCATGCCACTCGCTCAATACAAGGAGGGGGCGGCGCAATGCCACCCCCTGATTCCGTTGCAGTCGGATTATTGAATCTTGCCCGTCGGATCGAAAGTGAAAACAAATTCACCCGATTCGTTGACGGCGGGGATCTTCTTTTTGCCCTTGGACTTCCCGGCCACATCCACGGTGACCACGCCACCCTTGACCAGCTCTCCGAAGAGCAGCTCGTCGGCGATGAAATCCTTGATCTCGGTCTGAATGACCCTGGCCATGGGACGGGCTCCCATGGAAGTGTCGTAGCCAAGCTCGGCCAGCCGCGCACGCGCCGGGTCGGTCAGCACGACCACCACGCGACGGTCCTGCAACTGGTCGTTGAGCTCCTTGACGAACTTGTCCACGATCCGTTCCATGACCGGCTGCTCCAACGCCTTGAAGGTGACGATGGCGTCCAGACGGTTGCGGAATTCCGGACTGAAGAGCTTTTCCAGGGCCTTGATGGCACCGCCCTTGCGGTCGGCGTTCTCGTTGCGCGTGAACCCGATGGCGCTCTTGGACATCTCCCGCGCACCCGCGTTGGAAGTCATCAACAGGATGACGTGGCGGAAATCGGCCTTGCGCCCATTGTTGTCGGTCAGCGTGGCGTAGTCCATGACCTGGAGCAGGATATTGAAGACGTCCGGGTGGGCCTTCTCGATCTCGTCGAACAGGACTACACAGTGCGGCTTCTTGCGCACGCCCTCGGTGAGCAGACCGCCCTGGTCGAAACCGACATAGCCAGGAGGCGCACCGATAAGTCGGGCCACAGCGTGCTTCTCCATATACTCGGACATGTCGAAACGCAGGAAACCGATACCCAGGGTCTGGGCCAGTTGACGGGCCAATTCGGTCTTGCCCACGCCGGTGGGGCCGGTGAGCAGGAAAGACCCGACGGGCCGGCCGGCCTGGCGCATGCCTGCACGGGAACGCTTGATGGACTTGGACAGAGCCCTGACGGCCTCGTCCTGACCAAAAACCACGTTCTTGAGATCATCCTCAAGGGACTGAAGCCGGGCCTTGTCCGAAACAGTCAGCCTGCGGGCCGGAATGCGGGCCATGCGGGCTACGATCTTTTCGATGTCGGCCACCTTGATCCGGTCACCCTTGCGCGACCTGGTGGAGAGCTTGTAAAGCGCACCCGCCTCGTCCATGACGTCGATTGCCTTGTCGGGCAGGAACCGATCGGTAATATGTCGCTCGGAAAGCTCAGCAGCCGCCTTGAGTGCAAAATGGGTGTAATTGACACCGTGGAACTCCTCATAGTGAGGCTTGAGTCCCTTGAGAATGGCGATGGTCTCTTCCACAGTGGGTTCGTTGATCTCGATCTTCTGGAACCGGCGCGACAGGGCGCGGTCCTTCTCGAAATGGTTTTTGTACTCCTCGAAGGTGGTAGAGCCGATGCAGCGGATTTCACCGGACTGCAACAGCGGCTTGAGAATGTTCGAGGCATCCATGGACCCGCCGGAAACGGCTCCCGCGCCGACGATGGTGTGGATCTCGTCCACGAAGAGGATGGCGTCCTTGTGAGTCTTGAGCTGTGCCAGCACACCCTTAAGCCGCGCCTCGAAGTCACCACGGTACTTGGTGCCCGCCAGAAGCGACCCCATGTCCAGAGAGTAGACCTCGGCATTGAGGAAATCGTCAGGCACGTTGCCCTCGACAATCATGAGGGCCAGCCCCTCGGCCATGGCGGTCTTGCCCACGCCGGGATCACCTACGAAGATCGGATTGTTCTTGCGGCGGCGGGACAGGACCTGCACCGTGCGCTCCAGCTCGTCGGCACGACCGATCAGCGGGTCGATGAGCCCCTGGGCAGCCCGTTCGGTCAGATTGACTGTGAACTCCTCCAGCGGAGACTTCTTTTCGCCGGGACGCCCCTCAAGCGGGTCGACCTTGGAAGGCTGTTCCTCACCCACGTCATCCCAATCCTTGCCCATGGACATGCCGTGAGAGATGAACTCCAGAATGTCGAGGCGGGAGATGTCGTGCGTGCGCAGGAAGTAGACCGCGTAGGAGTCCTCCTCATCGAACATGGCCGCGAGCACGTCGCCCACGTCGACCACGGTCTTGCCGGAGGCCTTTTTCTGCCACACGGCGCGCTGAAGAACACGGCGGACGCCCAGAGTCTGGATGACTTCGGTCTCGGTCCCCTCGGGCAACGCCTCCATGTTCTCCACGAAAAATCGGCCCAACTGGTCGCGCAACCGTTCCAACTCGGCACCGCAGGCCTCGAGAATCTCCTCGCCCTGCTCCCCGATGGAGATGGCATACAGGAGGTGTTCCAGCGTGAGGAACTCGTGGTTCCTCCGCTTGACTTCGTTGACGGCGGACGTCAACGCACTTTCCAGTTCCTTGCTCAGCATCGTCATAATCTATTCACCTTCCATGCTGCACTTGAGCGGGAATCCCGCGCTCTTTGCCAGCCTATGAACCAAATCAACCTTGGTTTCGGCTACTTCGGCGGTATAGACGCCACAAACGCCATACCCCTGGTTATGCACGGACAACATGATCGCCGTTGCCTGGGCCTCGCTCTTGCGAAACACCCGAATCAAGACCTCGACCACGAAGTCCATGGTCGTATAATCGTCATTATGCAGCAGGACCTTATATTTCCGAGGCTCCTTGACTTCATGCTCGTCAAGCAGCTCGGCATCGGACCGGTCGCCGGTAACAGGGTCGCTCATTTCGATGACACTCCAACAATCCTTTTTTATCCTTTAGCACCCAATATAAATTCCTTTTCCCCACCTGTCGAGAGGAGCGGGTCAATCTTTCCCCATTTGACGGAGGATTTCCTCCCTTTTCGCCCCGGAAAAGAGAAAATTCTCATCCGGTTCAAGGCCGTTAACGGCCCGGTGTTCGATATTGAGGGCATGATAGGTCGACTTGGTCGTTCTGTTGTCGTCCAGGCCGAGGGCCGCCGCACAGGCGGGAACGCTCTCCTCGCTTCCCTCGATCTCCACGAAATCGCCAAACGGCAACCGGTCAAGACAGACGGCGCATCCCATGAACAACCATTTCTCCCGCACCTTCTCGTACCCGAAAGCCACGGAAAAACCCACTGTTTCCAACGAAAGACGCATGGCGTCAAAATCGTCCACCCCGGTCTCGATTTCCTCGAAGACTTTGAGGGCCGACGGATGAGGTTCGTCGGGCAGCTTCTTCACGGTCAACACCGCCCGGCCCCGCTTCTCCCGGAGCCGGAGCAAAGTCCCCGCCTTCTTGAGAGAACGTTCCGAATCATCGAATACGAGATTCGACTCGAGGTACGGCCCGGTCGAATCTCCTCCTGCTTCGCGCAGACGCATGGAAAGCGCTTCGAGGTTCGCATCAAGATATTTCAATTCACATTCAAGGGACATTGGCATTCTCTCTTCATCTTGCTAAGGTGCGTCAAGGATTAGCACATGTTTACGAAAATTCTCTACCTTTGTATCGGTGGCGCTGCCGGGACCCTTTCCCGGTATTGGCTCTCGGGAGTGGCCCAACGCCTGGCGGGCGGTTCATTTCCGGCGGGAACCTTTGCCGTGAACATGCTCGGCTGCCTCTTCTTCGGGACGGTCTGGGGCTTCTTCGAGAATCGGCTCCTGCCCGGTAGCGAGATTCGCCTGTTGTGCCTGACCGGCTTCATGGGCGCGTTCACGACCTTTTCCACCTACATGTTCGAGACCGCTGGGCTGGTCAAGTCCGGACAAATGATCATGGCCATGGCAAACGTGGTGGGCCAATCCGTCGCCGGGCTGGCACTTGTCCTGGCGGGGATCGCCGTGGGAAGGCTTCTCTAGAAAACGGAGCACAGCATGAAACTACTGGAACAAGCGGAACGCATCCGGGTCTACACCGGCGAAGACGACAAGTACAAGGGCCGCCCCATGGCCGATCTCATAGTGGAGGAGGCGCGGAAACTGGGGCTGGCCGGAGCCACGGCCTATCGCGGCTTGAGTGGGTTCGGAGCCAACAGCCGGGTCCATACCAGCAAGATTCTCCGTCTCTCGGAGGACCTCCCCGTGGTGGTTGAAATTGTGGATCACCCGGAGCGCACCGCCCCGCTGCTCGAATTCCTCGACAAGGTCATGGGTGAGGGCATGGTCACACGCGAACCCGTGGACGTCATCCTATACCGGCACAATCAGAAATAACAGAAGGCCTCCGGAAGAAACCTCCGGAGGCCTTTGACTCAAGAGAGAAAAAACCTAACCGCAAGCCCGGACAATCTCTCCGGCGATGCCGGTCAACGTCATGACCTTGTGCACGCCGCCGTGCTTGATGGCCTCCTGAGGCATACCGAAGACGACACACGACGCCTCATCCTGAGCGATGGTATAGGCCCCCGAATCATACAATTCGCGCATACCCTTGGCACCGTCATCGCCCATGCCGGTCATGATGGCAGCAACCACGTTCTTGCCTCCGTAGCGCGCACCGGACCGAAACAGAACGTCCACCGAGGGACGATGACGCGAAACCAGCGGGCCCGCCTTGACCTCGACATGATATTTGTTCCCGGTACGCTTGAGCAGCATGTGCTTGTCGCCGGGTGCAATGAGTGCCTGACCGCGCATCATGGGGTCGCCGTCCACAGCCTCCTTGACGCTGATCTGGCAGATCCCATTAAGCCTGTTGGCAAAAGCTGCCGTAAAATGCTCAGGCATGTGCTGGACGATGGCGATAGGCGGACAGTTCACAGGCTGAGCTTCGAGGAAAATGCGCAGGGCCTCGGTTCCGCCCGTAGAAGCACCCACAAGGCATATTTTTTCCGTTGCCGAAAGATTCTGTGTCTTACCCATGGGAATCACCGCATCCGCGTCTAATTTAGGGGCTACCTTCATCGGTTTCACATCAGCCAGGGGCTTTACCCTGCCCCTGGTGCTGGCCGCCGCCTTGACCTTGTCAATGAGGCGGATGGACGATTCCTCAAGAAACTTCTTTGTGCCGACCTTGGGCTTGGTGATGATTTCCACCGCACCGAGCTCCAACGCCTTGATGCCGTTGGAGGTCCCCCTGTCCGCGACCGAAGAGCAGATGACAACCGGAATGGGGTGTTGCTTCATCAGCTTTTCAAGGAAGGTCAATCCGTCCATGCGCGGCATTTCGATATCCAGGGTGATGACGTCCGGGATCTCGTTTTTGAGACGCTGAGCCGCCACATAGGGATCGGAAGCGGTCCCCATGACCTCGATGGCTGGATCCGAGTTCAAAATATCCACCAATGTCTGCCTGACAACAGCGGAATCATCCACTACAAGCACGCGAATCTTCTTCATACCTATGCCTCACGAAAGAAAGTGGTTACCTCGACTCGGCGATGACCCTTCTGACCAAACTCGGGATATCCAGAATCAATGCAATGGAACCATCACCCTTGATGGTGGCTCCGGATATGCCTTCCACATCCTTGTAGACGCGGCTCAGGCTCTTGATGACGGTCTGATGTTCGCCGATGACGGTATCAACCACAATACCAACACGACTCCCTTCCACGCCCGTAATGACGATCTGCTCGATTGGCGGATTGTCGCCCTCGATGCCGAACCAGTCGCGTATGTGGATGTAGGGTACGATCTCGCCCCGCAGGTGCAGGATTCTCTGTCCTGAATCGTTCTCGTCCACTTCCTGACGAGCCAATTCCACGCATTCCTCGACCAGTGAAAGGGGGATGACGTAGTATTCATCCTCCACGCGCACCTGAAGGCCGTCAATGATCGCCAGCGTCAGTGGCAGACGGATGGTGATCGTGGTGCCCGCGCCGGGCTTGCTGTCGATATCGATGGTGCCGCGCAGGGAGTCAATGGCCCTTTTAACGACATCCATGCCCACGCCTCGCCCGGATACATTGGTCACTTCCTTGGCGGTGGAGAACCCGGGCTCGAAGATAAGCTTGAGCAGGTCCTTCTCCGACATTTCGGTATCCTTGGTGATCAACCCGCGCTCAATAGCCTTCTCGCGAATCATCTCCTTGGCCATGCCGCGACCATCATCGGTGATGCGGATGAGAACCTCGCCGCCCGAATGTTCGGCGGAAAGGAAAATCGTTCCCTGGGGGGGCTTGCCTGCGGCCGTACGTTCCTCGGGGGTTTCGATGCCGTGATCCAGGCTGTTGCGAAGCAGATGCACCAGAGGGTCACCAAGCCGTTCGATGACCGTCTTGTCCAACTCGGTGTCCTCTCCGCTGGTGCGTAGGCCGATCTCCTTGCCCAATTCGCTCGAAAGATCGCGTACCAGACGCTTGAACTTGGAGAAGGACGTACCGATGGGCAGCATGCGGATACCGAGGGTGGAGTCACGCAGTTCGTCGCTCAGACGTTCCAGTTCCTCTGCCAGGGCGGTCATCTGCGGATCGCTCCGTTCGCTGACCACCTGGGTTATCTGCGCCTGGACAATGACCAACTCGCCCACCAGATCGACCAGATAATCGAGCTTGTCGGCAGCCACGCGGATGGAGGACAAGGCCTCCTGACGGCGCTTGGACGCCTCCCGTTCCTTTACGGCTGCTTGCTTCTTCACCACCTGATCAATCTTTTCGGGTTCGATCTTGCCGTCCTCGGCCAGAATCTGGCCCAGAGGCTTCTGCTTCTTTAGCGCTTCCTGAATGTCCTCTTGGGTGACATCCCCGGTCTCAACCAGATACTCTCCCAAACGCCTGGGGGCCTCATCTTCCCCCATATCCTCTTCCTTCAGGGTTGCACCGGTCTGAACAGGCTCTTCCGCAGGCACATCCTTGGGCGTGGGAGCGGGAGGCGGCACCTCCTTCTTCTCAACCACAGCTTCATCCCCGGACTCGGAAATATCGATGTTCAAGTCTGCATCTACAAAGAAAAAGACGTCGCTTACGTTATCCTTCCCGATATTGGAGACAAGAGCACATTCCCAGGAACGAGGGCCCGGGGCATCCGGGCTATCGTCGGGACGCTTGACCACTTTGAACTCGCCGAGCTTGACCAACTCCTCGAACAAGGATTCGAGCATGGACTCGTCCACCTCGGCATCAGGCTTGGCCGTCAGCACGATCCGGTAATCGTGTTCCTGCGCCGGTGCGGCCTCCTCAACTTCGGCAGACTCATCATCCCCGGTTACTTCGGGTGTCAATTCATCCTCCGAAGCCTCTTCCCCACCTGAGGCGAGCTTCTTGAGTCCGGTCAAGATTTCCGACCTCAGGGTGGAGTCGACTTCCTCGCCCTGGACATCGGAATCCAGCATCAACTTGATATAGTCGCGCGACTTGAGCGCCAAGCTGCATAATGCCGGCGTCACCCCAAGATCACTGTTGCGGACCATGTCGAAGACGGTCTCCACCTCGTGGGTGAACTCCGCAATATCCTCGAACCCGAACATGGAGCCGGAGCCCTTGATGGTATGCAGAGCCCGAAAAATCTGGTTCACCACATCCATGTCATGAGGGTTCTCTTCCAACTCCAGGAGCGCCCCTTCCAGTTCGCTCAGAAGATCGTAGGCTTCTTCCTTAAATATCTGCTTATTGAGATCATCGGACATCTACAATGCTCCTAATGCTCGACAGTATGCTTTCATGGCCTGCGGGGTATCGATCCGACTGCTACCAACTTCACCGACACTATCACAGAAAAGGGTATCAATAGCCCATTATAAATTACCAATCTGGGAAAAATCATTTCCTGCCGAGAAAACGTATCTCGGCCCTGGCGGTCTGCTCGTCGAACGGCTTGACCTGAATATCGACATTCTCACCTTTGAACTCCGCCGCGCCGAGCAAAACCCCTTCAAAATAATCAAAAAGCCCCCTGCCGGAGCGATAGTTCATGAACAACGAGTCGCCCTTGTCCTCATAGGTAAAGGAGGGAGGCTTGATACCCGGGATTTCCCGCGTGAGTTGGCGATGAATGTCATTCATGCGCAAATAGAAATCCTTGAGGGATTCCTCCTTGAAATGCCCCGGATACATCTCCTGAAAGCGGCCCACGGTGTATCGACCGAGATCGAGGAAGAACCGACGGACGGAAACTCCCGCAAGAGCCGAGACGGTCTCGGCCATCTGCATGACAACCTGATCCGAATACCCTTTGCCTGGCAAAAAGACCGGGTTGCCCATCTCCTCCTGCATCCCGTCATATATGTCTTTGGCATAGGTCTTCTGGACAAACTCCTGGGCCAGCTTGGGCAGGATACCTTTCATCAGATGCTCGGATTCGCGCAATCGCTCCCCACCGTCTCCTTCCAGAAAACTGCGTGAGACGTCGAGCAGTTCCTGAGCCAGCCCGGCAAGATCGCGGGTCGCGCCTGCCGCCTGACCCGCAGCCTCATCGGCGTCTCCGGAAATTTCGGCTATCTCGTCGATGGCCCGATTGATGTTGTCCGCCGCCGTGGATTGTTGCTCGGTTGCTGCGGCGATAAGCGAAACCCCATCGACCATGTTGCGGATGTTTTCCATGATCTGTTTCAGAGATTCACCGGCCTGAGTGGAGAGTTCGGTGCTGGAAGTGACCTGCCCCTCTGTCATGCGCATGGCCTCAAGGGCTGCGCCAACACCCGACTGAATGGTAGAGATGGACCCTTCAACTTCCCGAGTGGCCCCCATGGTCTTCTCGGCGAGTTTGCGTACCTCGTCCGCGACCACGGCGAATCCGCGTCCCGCCTCACCGGCCCTGGCGGCCTCGATAGCCGCGTTAAGCGCCAGCAGATTGGTCTGGTCGGCTATGTCGTTAATCACGCCGATGATCTGCCCGACCTGTTCCGCCCGGGCATTCAGCCGTTCGATATCCTGTCCCAAGGCCTGAGAGGAATGGGCGACTTCGTCGATAGCGCGCACGGCCTCGCTGACTCTTGCGGCACCTTCCTCCGCCGACTCCAGGGCTTGGCTCGCAGCTTCACGGGTCGCCGTGGCATTCTGTGCCACGGACAACACCGTGCCGGTCATCTGATCCATGGCTTCGGCGACCGATGCGG
Organism: Pseudodesulfovibrio cashew; assembly: GCF_009762795.1. NCBI lineage: Bacteria > Pseudomonadati > Thermodesulfobacteriota > Desulfovibrionia > Desulfovibrionales > Desulfovibrionaceae > Pseudodesulfovibrio > Pseudodesulfovibrio cashew. The sequence continues at coordinate 3,268,338 of NZ_CP046400.1, forward strand.
TCTGGACCCGTTGTTTTTGAGCTCCCTCGGCCTGATCGTCGGCGGAAGCCGAAAGCAGTTCCGCAGCCGAGGCCACATGCTCAGCCAACTCGCTCAACTGCTTTCCGGCCCGGATCATCTCCTCGCGGTGCCTCTCGATCTCGCGCTGCTGCTCCAGCGTTCGGGAAATATCGATAAAGGAACTGGCGACCCCCACGACCCGACGTCCGGAATCGCGAATCACATTGATGTACATCATGCAAGGAAAAGTCCTTCCGTTCCAGAGGGTAAGGTCAAGGGTTTCCCGAAAGTCCTCTTCGCCCTTGAGCGCCTTTTCCGTGAAGGACTCACGGTCATCACCGTAAAAAGCCCGAGACACGGATTGTCCCAGTATGTCTTTCTCAGGTTTGTCGAGCAAGGCAAGGAATCCCTTACTGCATAACGAGATCCGCCCTTCCCGGTCACAGAGGATGGCAGGATACCCCAACCCCTTGAACGCACTTTCGAAAAAAGCCACCCGCTCCCTGATCGAGCCCAGACACTCTGCCAACGGCGAAAGCAACGGCACAGAGTCGGCTCCTACGGACAGATCCCGCCCTTCGGCAAGCGCCTCCAGTCCTCGGAGCAACACCCTCCGGCGCCGAGCGGAATATACCATTCCCCCGACACCGCAAATCAGTGAGAGACAAGCGGCCACGCCAAAAGCAGCCCAGCCCCCGATCTTGAAGGCCACGGCAAAGAGCAAACAAAGGACAACGGTCAATGCAGCAATCACCTGGTGCTCCCCCTTGCCCCTGTTTCCCCATCCTGAATATGACGGAAAATGTCAGGGATTAGTTGTGCCACCTAAGCCATGAGTACTCGGTATTCCTGGGAAAAGCAATTGCCGCCCAAAAAAGAGGAAATATAGAGAAGAAGTCGCCGCCCGGCTGCGCTCAATTACCTGTCCGCTTTCGCAGAAGCCGCAACGCCCTACGCTCGCGGTACTTGCGGATGGCGAATAAAGAAACGAAATAGGTGATGATAGTGGCTGGTATTCCGAAAGCCAATCCGCCAGCCAGCATGACGAGGAAAACGTCCCAACCGGCGGAGATCATCTTCTCCATGGCTAGGTTGTTGGGGTCGAACGCCACATTCAAAGGCGTCACCACGCTGCCGACCTTGTAGAGAAAATAGTAGAACGGAACCATGGTGAAGGCGTTGGAATAGCAGGTAGCGAGCCAGGCCGCGAGCTTGTTCACCCTGAAAAGAAAAGCCAATCCGATAACCACCACCGACTGGAACGGAATGATGGGCAATGCGCCGATGAACATCCCAAGCGCCATGGCCGCCGCCAGATTCCTGGCCGACGACTTCTGTCGCATGAGCCGGAGATACCAATACTTGGTCCATCTCTTCAGTCTGCTCCACCAGTCCGGACGGGCCTGTTGCGGCGCCTCCGGCGGCAAGTGCCTCTTCAAATCCGCCACGAATTACTCCAACACATCAAACCTGTTGAATTTCATGACGAAGGCAGCCCTCCCCTGAGTGGCGGAACGCAGATCCGTGGTGAATCCGAACAATCCGGCCAGCGGTGCAAGCCCTTGAACTATCTTCTGACCGGACCTGTCGAGCATGTTCTCGATTTTGGCTCCCTTGGAGCCAAGCAAACCGACGACTTCGCCCACGAAATCCTCGGGCACGCCGATCTCCACCCACATAATGGGCTCCATGAGCCTGGGGTCGGCCTTGCGCAATGCGTCCTTGAGAGCCATGGCCGCAGCCATACGGTATCCCACCGGGCTGGATTCGCCGTCTTGGCGGTCGAGTCCGGTGACCCGGACGCGGACATCCTGCACAGGGTAGCCGCGCACAACGCCACTTTGCAGGCCGTCAGAGATGCCCTCCTCCACGGCTTCAAGCCACGGTCCTGGGTAGGCCTCAAAATCCACTTCCAGAGATATTTTCCGACCGGTTTCCCTTTCCCTAGGTTCCACAGAAAGAGTGACACCGCCAAAATGCATTTCGCCGCCGAGTTCGCGCCGGAACTCCCCTTTGCCCACACCCTTGGAGGCTACTGTCTCCTGGTACACCACTTGCGGCTTACCTGCCCGAGGCTCCAGATTGTACTCGCGCCGAAGCCGTTCGAGCACCACATCCAAATGAAGCTCGCCCATGCCGGAAAGGATGATCTGATCCGTATCCTCGTCCCTCCGAAGTTCCAGGGTCGGGTCTTCCATCAGGTACTTTTCCAATACCTCGTCGAGCTTCTCGGCCTCCTCGGAGTTCCTCGGCTCGATGGCCAGAGAGATGACCGGCTTGTAATCGGCAATCTGCTCCAATAAAATAGGATCCGTCTCATGACAGAGTGTGTCGCCGGTCCGGGCGAATTTCATGCCTGCGGCACCGATCATGTCACCCGCAAAGGCAGTCTCGATCTTTTCTCGGCGTCCTGCATGCAGGCGGAAGAGTCGGGCCACCCGCTCCTGTTTATCCTGCGTGACGTTGTACACCGTGTCGCCCGCAGAGAGCTTGCCCGAATAAATTCGCATCATGGCCAGCTTCCGACCGGAATCCATGGCCACCTTGAACACCAGCGCGGACAGCGGCTCCTTGTGAGACACCGCAAAAGACTTGCGGTTGCCGCTGGCGGGTTCTATGCCCGTAGCGGCAGGCACTTCCAGTGGGCTGGGCAAATAGTCGCAGATGGCAGCCATAACCGGTTGCACACCGATATTCCTGAGCGCTGATCCGACCAGGACGGGCACCATGCGCTGAGACAGCGTGCCCTTGCGCAGCGCCTCGCGAATCTTAGCGGTGGGAACATCATCTCCGGCCAGGTAGAGATCAAGAATCTCCTCGTCTTCCTCGGCTGCGGCCTCGATAAGCTTTTCGCGCCACGACTCCAGCCTGGCCGTCTCTTCCCCGCTCAGTTCATGGGCGGCATACTTCACGCCGCTGCTTCCCTGATCGAATTCCAGCCGCCGCATCTCGACGAGGTCAAAGACGCCTTTGAATTCGTCCCCCTCGCCGTCGGGATACTGAATGGGCACAGTGTTGGCCCCAAGCTTGGTGCGAATGGAATCCACCACCGCCTCAAAGTTCGCCCCAAGCCGATCCATCTTGTTGACGAACGCCAGCTTGGGAACGTGATAGGCTTCGCTCTGCCTCCACACCGTTTCCGATTGCGGCTCAACGCCGGAGACGCCGCAGAAAACGCCAACTGCGCCGTCAAGTACGCGCAGTGAGCGCTCCACCTCGATCGTGAAGTCCACATGCCCTGGGGTGTCGATGATATTGATCATGCACGGATCCCACTGGCAGGACGTCACCGCCGAAGTGATGGTGATGCCGCGCTCCTGTTCCTCGGGCATGTAGTCCATGGTGGCCGTCCCCTCATGGACCTCTCCGATACGATGTATCTTCCCTGAATAATAGAGAATCCTTTCGGTCAGCGTCGTTTTTCCCGCATCAATATGCGCGATGATGCCGATATTGCGAAGGGCTCCAAGCGCCTTCGCGGAAGGAGCGTTTGCCTTGCTCACGTCAGCCTCCGATGGTCCAGGCGGTACAGTGGGATTGAAAATGGTCGAGATGCAGGTCCGGCCAGACCCAGCAGCCTTCCTGCCCTGGGCCCAACACCAGCCGCATGCGCGGCAGGCCCCGGTCCGCATGGCTTGCGGGAAGGTAAGCCACGTCGGCGGCCACGGAAATACAGTCTTCGAATGCGCCGGGAGCACGGGTGAAGCTTTCTCCCGGCAGTTCGCTTTCCGCTCCATAAACGGTAAAACGCATGTCTGGATGCGTGAACGCCAGCACCTCTAAGTCGAAAGTGTCGGGTTCCTCCATCCAGACTGAGGCCGACCGGCTGAAGCGGGGCCTCCAGAAAGTCATGCGGGATGCGGCCTGCATCTCGCTGCTCTTGATTGCACCGGCCCTTGGCCCAAGAACGGTGACTGCGCCCGACGCTTCCGATTCCCTGAGCTCGGAGAACAGTTTCCTGGCCCGGCTCTCGTTCAGGTCTACCACGAACTCCTGGCCAGCCAGTTCTAAACCGGTAAGAATAGGCTTGGGCCACGGCGCACCCTCAGTCACCCGGACGGCCAGCAGCTTTTCCACGCCGCCCGCCATGGCCGGGACCAGCCCGGCCAGCAAACGGGCCGGGGACAACAGAGTATCGTCAAAAAGGACTACTCCGAAATCCACCGGTGCGTAAGCGGACCGGGTATCGAACCCAGCCTGCCAATGCCGGACGATCTCGCCGCTCGGGTCCTTGCGCGGCCCATACCAGTCGAACAGTCGGGCGATGCAGGTCTTCAGCCACGCCCTCTTCTGCTCCCCCACCTCATCGTAGGCCGCAGCAAAGAATTCGTCGTCCGGGACGAATTCGTTCAGCCACTGGGGGAACTCGAAGGATGCTTGCTTCATGGGGTACAAAGGGGGCGTGGTAGCCACCCGAGGGTTAAAGCCATTTTTTGAGCCACAGCTTCCAACTGTCCTGAATACGCTGTCGCTCCTCTTCCGACAAGGTCTTCTGATATTCAAAGTAGGAATATTCCGCCCGTTTGCGCGCGTAATCGCGCAAATCCGGTATGTCTGAGAAGTTCTCAACCACATACTGATAGCGATGCCAGGCGGGACCATACTGTTCCGTCCGCCAGAAGAAGTCCGCCACAAACACTTCATGTTCGGCGAGAATTCTCCGGCTCTTGGTGATCAGATCCTTGGCCGTCTCCGCGTATTTGGAATCGGGATACGTTTCGCGCAGGCGGTAGAAGTACTCCAGCCCTTCCTTGATATTTTCCTGACGACGGTCAATGGACTGGAAGAGTTCATAGTTGGCATATCCGATCTGGAACAGGACATAGGGGATCTCTTCGTTGCTCGGGTGCAACGCCTCGAATTCCTTGTAGGCGTCCAATGCCATCATGAATTTCTCGTCCAGAAAATACGCATCGCCAAGGGCCAGTTCCGCCTTGAGCGCATAGGGACTGAAGGGAAAACGATCCTTGAGCTTGTTGAAGTACTCCTGGGCGTTGTCGTACTCCTTGGCGTCCATGGCATCCATGCCCGCCTCGTAGATTTCCTGGGCCGTGTCTTCGGGCGGCGGCAGGAAAATGCTGTCGATCAGCGAACAGCCGGATGACAGCAAGAGGACGAACAGGAACGCCGTAACATACGCTACACGCATGGACTCTCCTAACCGTCGAGCTGTTCGAGATAGGTGAAGGCGGCAGTGGCGGCAGTGGCTCCGTCGCCCACGGCGCTGGCCACCTGGCGGCACATCTTGGACCGGATGTCGCCCGCAGCGAAAACGCCGGGGACGTTCGTCCGCATCTCCACGTCAGTGATGATGCCGTTGCGGTCCTTCCCGATTTCTTCCGGAACAAAGTCCATGATGGGCTCAAAACCGACAAAAATGAACGACGCGTCCACCTTGAGCGTAGAGGTCTCGTCAGTGGCCACGTTGCGCAGAGCCAGGGACTCGACGTCCTCGGCGCCCTGAATCTCATCGACCACGGTGGAACGGATGATTTCGATCTTGTCGTGGTTGAAGCACTTGTCCTGATAGCAGACCAGACCGCGGAACTCGTCGCGACGGTGGATAAGATAGACTTTGTTCACTAGCCGCGCCAGGTACAGAGCCTCTTCCAGTGCGGAGTTACCCCCACCGATGACGGCAACGTCCCGGTCCCGGAAGAAGTTGCCGTCACACAGGGCGCAGTAGGAAACCCCCCGGCCCAGCAACCGCTCCTCGCCCGGCACGCCTAGCTTGCGGTAGCGCGAGCCGGTAGCCAGGATGATGGTCTTGGCATGCACGATCTCCTCGCCCACCGATATGGCATGCAAGGATTCACCGACCTCAATGCTCCGGACCTCATCGTAAATACGGCCCAGGGGATATTCATCCAACTGTGCGGAAAACTTGTCGGCCAGTTCCCAGCCCTGAAGGCCGCCGGGGAAGCCGGGATAGTTCTCGATCTCCGAGGTCATCAAAACCTGGCCGCCCGGGGAGAGCTTTTCGATCATGGCGGTTTTCACGCCAGCCCGCAAAAGATAAAGGGCAGCCGTCATTCCTGCCGGGCCGCCCCCTATGACTACAGCGTCATACGAATTCATGTAATTACAGTGCCTTCTTGGTGATCATTTCCTTGATGCTGCTCTTGGACACGGCTCCGGTGGACTGGTCCACGACTTCGCCGTCCTTGAACAGGATCAGGGTGGGGATGGCGCGGATGCCGTACTTGCCGGGAGTGGCGGAATTCTCGTCAACGTTCATCTTAACGATTTTGACCTGACCGTCATATTCCTCCGCCAGTTCATCGATGACCGGTCCCATGGCCCGACAGGGGCCACACCAGGGAGCCCAGAAATCAATAAGGACAGGAACATCGCTCTTCAGTACTTCCTGTTCGAAATTGCCATCCGTGATTTGATTAGCCATTTGCGTCTCCTTTTTTCGGCTCCCAGCCGTCATTCACTTCAATGTGGACCGCCCCGGGAACCCGGAACGAAGCATATTCAATCAATTCACATAAAATAGGGGGTACGCACCCCCCTGTCAAGAACCGCCGCCAGAATAATAACCTGCCTCTCAGCTTTTGCCAACCGTCCAATCCAGGGGCACAACCCTCCCCCGGGGCACGGCTTCAAGGGCCAGGTCATGGTGCAGTCCCGCCTCGGATAAAAGAGAACCGGCATAAGCGATCATGGCCCCGTTATCGGTGCACAATGAGAGAGCCGGCAGGGTCAATCGAAGTCCATTCTCATCCGCCAGCCGTCCCATGAACTCGCGCACCATGGAATTGGCGGCCACACCGCCCGCCACGATCAGACTGCGGACCTCGCCCGCCTGTCGCAACGCGCGCTCCACTTTGATCCGCAGGGTATCGGCCACACTCCAGTTGAAGGAGGCGCAGACTCTGGCCAGCGCCTCCCGCCGCTCGCCGGAAAGCTGCTTCACCGCATCAGCGTCAGCCATCTCTGAAAACACCAGTTCGGGATGAGCGTTCACATGGTTTGCCACGGCTGTCTTAAGTCCGCTGAAGCTGAAATCCAAACTTGGGTTGTCGATGAAGGCGCGGGGAAAAAGCTTCGTATCGGGCTCGGCCTCACTGCCTAGCTCGTCAATAAACCTTCCACCGGGATACGGGAAATTCAACGCCTTGGCCACTTTGTCAAAGGCTTCACCTGCGGCGTCGTCCAGCGTTCTCCCCAGTAGTTCGAACTCTGTCGGCGAGGATATCAGGTAGGTGTGGGTGTGGCCGCCCGAGACCAGTAGCCCCAGCGCGGGGAAGACAAGTTCCCCGTTCAGTCCGGGAGCCAACAAGTGAGCCCAGAGATGATTGACCCCGATGAGCGAGGCCCCGGAGGCAAGGCAAAGCCCCTTGGCAAAGGATACTCCCACAAGCAGACTGCCGAGCAACCCCGGCCCCCTGGCCACGGCCACATTGTCGATCTCCTCAGGTTCTACACCGGTCTCGTCCAGCAGTTCGCGGAACAGTCTCGGCAGCACCCGCAGATGCTCCCGCGAGGCGATCTCCGGCACCACACCGCCGAACAGCGCGTGCACGTCAATCTGGGTAGCCAGCTTCTCACCCACGAGCCGTCCGCCCCGAACCAGGGCCACGGCGGTTTCGTCACAGGAGGTCTCAATGCCGAGGGTGAGCATTATTTCTTCTTCTTTCTCCGGGACTCGGACTCGAATATCTCCTGCACTTTCTGCACGTCGTTCAGGGAACCGCAGAAAAAGGGAATACGCTGGTGCAGGTGTTCAGGCTCGATATCCAAGATGCGGGTAAGCCCATCGGTGGCCATGCCGCCCGCCTGCTCGACAATGTAGGCCATGGGATTGCACTCGCAGGTAAGGCGGAGCTTGCCCGCGGGCTTCTTGGGGTCGCGCAGGTCGGCGGGGTACATAAAAATACCGCCATAGAGAAGATTACGATGAAAATCAGCCACCAGAGAGCCGATGTAGCGCCCGCTGTACGGCTTGTTCAGGGCGTTCTTGGGCGACTTGAAGTAGGCCAGGGCCGTCTTGGTGTCCCTCTCCCAGTATCGCTCGTAGCCCTCGTTCACCGAGTATATCTTACCCTGCTCCGGGATACGGATATTGGGATGGGAGAGTATAAACTCGCCCACACTCGGGTCCATGGTGAACCCGTGCACGCCGTCCCCTGTGGTGAAGACGAGCATGGTAGAGGAGCCGTAGAGGATGTAGCCCGCGGCAACCTGTTCGCTTCCCGGTTGCAGGACATCTCCGGACATGAGCGGGGACTCCGGGTTGGACTTGCGCTTGAAGATGGAAAAGATGGTCCCGATGTTGACATTGACGTCGATATTGGAGGAACCGTCCAGCGGGTCGAAAATAATGATGTAATCGCCCCGGGGCAAAGTTTCCGGCACTTCGATGATGTCAGCGTTCTCCTCGGAGGCCATGGCGCAAAGCACGCCGGAGCGGGCCAGGCGGTGGATCAGGATGCGATTGGCGTATTCGTCGAGCTTCTTGACCTCCTCTCCCTGGACGTTGACCTCGCCAGTGAAGCCGAGGACGTCCACCAAGCCGGCCTTGTTCACGGCGCGTGAAATAATCTTGGCCGAAAGGACCAGCTCATTGAAGAGCCTGGTCAATTGGCCGGTAGCGCCGGGCACCATCTTCTGGTGCAGCAGAATATGTTCGGTAACCGTAACCTGTTGTGGCATTCAAGCTCCCCTTGCCGAGGTTTTCAGCAACGCATTCATTCTCAAAATAGCCAGGAACCGGAATCCGCGTTCGGGTCCACCGATTCCGTGGCATAGATGTACGGGTCCTTGCCCACGTAACGTACAAGCCATGTGTAGTACTTCTCTCCAGCCTTGACTTGGCCGTGCACCTCGTCCTCCAGCAGCGTGTTCCAGTCCACCGCCATCAGGGCCTCCTTGTTCACGTCCGCGCCGCGCGACCAGACGCCGCCGCCGGGGTGAATGATGATCAGCTCCTTGGGCTCGGGGCACAGGGAAAGCAAGGCGCGCGGGTCGAACCCGACACCAATGAGTCCCCGGAAATCGAGATCCTGAAAATAAGGCCGTCCGATGTACAGTTCCGGGCCGAGATCCGAGTAATCGACGACGGTCAGCAGCCGGATTCGCCGCCAGATACCTTCGAAGACCAACGGCTTGGAAATCTTCTTCACCGGAATCTCCGGCTGCATGAAGATAATGGTGCCGTCCTCATCCGTGACCAGCACCCGGTTAACCCACGGGAACCTGGCGAGCAACAGGTCCAGCCACTCCACTCCGGGCAGGGTGTCCCTGTCGTCCACAAATCGGGCCAGGGAGGTCAGCGGACCGTCCACAGGGGTGAACAGTCTGGCCAGCTTCTCCTGGTTCGGATTCTCAAACTGGTAGCTGTCCGTATTGATCTCAGGCGGAGGATCGATGAACTCCTTGGTGGATTGCCAGGAGTCCTTGGCGTAGTCCCTCGTAGAAGTCCACGCCCCGCAACCGGTGAGCGGCAGCAGGAGCGCCAGCAATATCAAGTAGCAATATTTCATTGTGTCAACTTTCATGAAAACACGACGGAGTCCTTACCGGCTCCCGCCGAGGTAGGTTGGTTGCTAATTCTGCACCCGGGCTTCGAAACGGGACGCCAGGGTTTCCAAGGTGGAGATGAGACGGTTCTTGGCATGGGCGCTGAAGGCGTCCTCGCGCGGCGCCGGTTCGACTCCGTCGCGCTCCTCCAGCTCGGCGATACGCTTGCTCAACTCCGCTCTCCGATCGTCGGAGACCGTTGAATGCATCAATTCGCGATAAATTTCCAGTGCGCCGTCAACGTCCCCCTGCGAGGCGAGCAGATCGGCCATGGTCTTGGTGCGCAGGGAAGCGGCGGCCCGCCCTAGCTGGGTCTCTCTTTCCCGAAAGGCACCGTTGGGCACGACTTCAACATTGGGGAAACAGGCTGAAGGCCGTCCCTGGGACGGCGGCGGCAAGGGCGCACCCACCAGCCTCTCGGCCAGGGTGGAAATTCCTTCGAAAACCACGTCGGTCCACTTGATGGTGTCCCCGCTGAGATTGGAGGAGACAAGCATGAGGAAAACCGCAAGATCTCTCTGATCCTCGGGCAGACTCCTGGCCCACCCACGCCAGAATGCGGGGTAATCCTGAAGTGGCGTGATAATGCGCTCAAGCTGATCGTGAACCTCGTCTTCCCTGCCCAGTTCGGTCAGGAGCTCCAGCAGGAGCATGCGGGCTTCAAGATAATCGGGATGACGGTCGAGTCCCTTGCGCAGGGTAATGACGGCATCCTCGGGCATGCCGTTTTCGACGAAAAGTTTGGCCAACGGGAAAAAGACTCGGGAACCGGGCTCCAGGGAGAGAACTTCTTGATACCACTCAATTTTGTCGCTCATCGCCACCCTCTTTGCTCTTGGCAATATCATCCGGGAATATATACAGGATCTCGTCCTTCTTCACAAAATTCATCCGCTCGCGCACGACCTTCTCCTGATAGGCCTTGTCCGACTTAAGGCGACGGATCTCCCGGCTCAGGTCCAGGCTCTGCTTGTCGACCGCGTCGATCCGGGCCTGGAGGACTTCATACCGGCTCTTGAGCTCCAGATATGCGAAAACGCCCTGATCGCTCCATATCAACCGAAACAGCAGGAACAGGTTGATGAGGAGCAGCAGAGCGACAAGTACTATTTTACCTCGCATAACGGCTACTGCAACCTGCGTCCCTTGCGGCCGCCCTTCTGGGCCTTGGCCAGGGGCCCGCGCAACTCACGGAGAAAATTCGCGGTGGCGGTCTCGATACGCTCCACGTCCGCTTCGCTCAGATCCACCTTGTCGATCTTCTGCAGAAATGATTTAAGCACTACAAACTCATCCAGCAGGGAATTCCCGTGTTCCAGTTTTTCCAACTGGGACTCGAGTTCCAGGATGGTCTGGAGACAATTGGTGATGCGCACAAGGTAGCTCACGGAATTCATATCGCTCATCGGAGTCACTGCTTTGCGTTTTCGCCACCGCACTCCAGCGGCCTGACTTTTCAGAACGAGTTCGATGGCTTACTGCCTTCAACGTAACACTTATAAAACCCCTTGTCACCACTGAATTTGCTCAATAATACCAAATTGTTGCAGCCCACCATCCAGGAGACGGCTACAACAAGTCTATAAAAAATCGAGAAAAAAGCTGGACATGCCGAAACAACCGGGTCTCAAGGAGTCTTGAGCCCGGCTCCGATCCGACAAATGGTGAGCGCCAGGCTCAATCAGTCGTGACGATCCACTTCTTGTAGAAATCGTACAGGTAATTCCCGCCGGAAATCACCGTCAGGGCCAGGGCAAGCCACAACAGGCCCTGCCCCACGGGCTTGGGATCGAAGCCCAGGATGGGATAGTGGAAAATGAGAAATCCGCCGGCCAGACTCTGAGCCAGGGTCTTGGCCTTGCCGAGCTTGTCGGCAGCCACCACTTCGCCCATCTCCGCCGCAACGGCGCGCATGCCGGTAACAGCCAGCTCTCGGCATACAATAATTATCACGATCCATGCGGGAACGCGCCACTCAGGACCGAGCCGGACAAGCATGATGAAAACAGAACTGATGAGCAGCTTGTCGGCCAGAGGATCCAAGAACTTGCCCAGGTTTGTAATCAGGTTCTGCTGCCGGGCGATACGGCCGTCAAAGAAATCCGTGATACAGGCCAGGAAATAGATGCCGAAGGCCGCGTAGGAGCCGAGCCGGAATTGGAACCACATCTCCAGATAGAGCAGGAAGACCACGATGGGGGCCGCAAGGACCCTCATCATGGTTAGTGTATTGGGCAGATTGAATACTTCTTTTTTCATGTCACAGCCTAGGCATGGGTGGTGGACGCCGCTTCCAGGCTCTTGGCGGCGGCATCGGCGATGGTGTCCGCAAGTTCGGTGAAAGCCTTCTTGGCGAACGATTCCTCCTCCAGCAGTACCACAGGCTTGCCCAGGTCGCCAGCCACAACAGTGGCCGGATCCAATGGGATTTCGCCGAGGAACTCCAGGCCATACTTCTCGGCCAGATCCTTGCCGCCGCCCTTCTTGAACAGGTCGATGGACTCGTGGCAATGCGGGCAGACAAGACCGGACATGTTCTCCACCACACCAAGCACGTTGGCCTTGGCGTATTGAAGGAAGTTGATGGACTTGCGCACGTCGGAGAGGGAGACCTCCTGAGGCGTGGTCACGACCACGGCCAGAGCCTCGGGCACGGTCTTGAGCACAGTCATGGGTTCGTCGCCGGTGCCGGGCGGAGAATCGATAACCAGAAAGTCAAGCTCGCCCCACTGGGTATCCGAGATAAACTGCCGGATGGCCGAAGTCTTCATGGGACCGCGCCACAGCACTGCCTGGTCCGGGTCCTTGAGCAGGGACTCCATGGAGACTACGTGGAGATTCTCGTTGTACTTCTTGGGGATGACCAGAGAGCCACGGTCCATGTCCAACTGGCCGGAAAGTCCCAGAAGCGTCGGCACACTGGGACCGTGAATATCCACGTCGAGGATGCCGACTTTGAATCCCTTGGCGGCCAGGGCCGCCGCCACGTTGACCGAAACAGAGCTCTTCCCCACCCCGCCCTTGCCGGACATGATGAACAACTTGTACTTGATCTTCTCCAGGGTGGACTTGATCATTTCGTCCTGAATCTGCATGCGGGCACTCTTCTGGTCGCCCTTGCCGCTGCTCCCGCAGGAGCCGGAACTGCAATTACTCATCGCATTCTCACTTTATGTTCTTCGTCCCTCAAAGGACCGTCACTATAATCAACTCTTCCTGGACACCCGGTCCAGCAACAACACGGCAGCGGCCCCGGCCAAGACCAGGCTCGCAGCCACAAGTAAATTCGCATCCATGTGAGGCAGGATGTTCTGCTCCCGAAGCACGTGCAACTTTCCCCGGATGACAACGGACTCCAGGACCTCTTTCCAGGGCCAGACCTTTCGAAGGGCTCCGGCCATGAATCCGGTGAGTACGGCCACCGTGGCCGCATGCCACCGATGCAGAAGGTAATGCAGGAGACGGGAAAAGACAACGATGCCCACTGCGGCCCCGGCCACGAAGGTGCCGAGAATGAGCAGGTTGCCGTCGGCGAACGGCGCCTTGAGTGTGCCGGTAATATACTCGTACTTGCCGAGCATGAGCAGGAGAAACGCCCCGCTGATGCCCGGCAGGATCATGGCGCAGATGGCGATGGCTCCGCACAGAAAGATGAAGCCGGTATTCTCCGGCGTGGTCACCGGAATTATGCCCACAAGCCAATAGCTGAACAGCGCGCCAAGAACGATACACATGCCATTAACCGCATTGAAGGGCTTGATCTCACGCCCCACCACGTAAATGGAAGCGAGGATGAGCCCGAAAAACAACGACCAGATTTCCACAGGATGGTTGTTGAGCAGGTAATGCATGACCCTGGCCATAGAGACCACAGCGGTCAGAATGCCCAGCAGCAGGCAGACGAGGAAACGCAGATGCGCCTCGGCCAGCGCCCCGGTCAGATCAAATGAAAACAGCCTGCGGGCGAAAGTCATGTCAAAGGAACGGATGGCATCGACCAGTTGCCCGTATATGCCAGTAATAAAGGCGATGGTCCCGCCGGAAACGCCGGGGATGATGTCCGCGCCCCCCATGCAAAACCCCTTGACGCAAAGCAGCGCGGCACCCTTGAGATCCCTGGGCCCGGGAGAAGCCATGAAGGCTTCCGTCCATGTGGTCTTGTTCCGGCTCATGGCGTCCCTTTCTACCATCCGTGGCTGCCGACAAGGTCGACAAAAGCAACAGCCCCGAGGTTGGTCCTGATGACCTCGCCGCCCTGCTTTTCAATCAGCACCAACTCCTGAAAACGCTTGGAAGCGCCTACAGGGATGAGCATACGCCCTCCGTCCGCAAGCTGGTCCACCAAAGGTTCAGGCACCTCCGGCCCTCCCGCGGTGACGATGATCCTGTCGAACGGGGCCTCGTCCGGCCAGCCCATGGTGCCGTCGTCCAGCTTGAGCTTGACGGAAAACATGCGCATGTCCATGAACCGCTTGCGCGCGGCGAAAAACAGTTTCTTGATGCGCTCCACGGTGTAGACTTCCGCGCCCAGCTCCGCCAGCACGGCAGCCTGGTATCCCGACCCTGTGCCGATTTCCAGCACCTTCATGCCGGGTTCAACCTCGAGCTTCTCCGACATGTGTGCCACGATGTATGGCTGGGAGATGGTCTGCCCTTCCCCGATGGGCAACGGACTATCGGAGTATGCCTTGTAGGCCAGCGCTTCCTCCACGAACTCGTGACGCGGAATCTTCCGCATGGCGTTCAGCACCGCCCTGTCGGAAACGCCTCGCGCCTCGATCTGTTCTCGCACCATGCGCTCTCTGGACCTGACCGGATCAACCATGCATACTCCTTGACGCAACCCCTGGAGGTTGACTTAAAATTTCCTGGGCATGCTGACCATTTTCCGAAGCCAAAGTCAACCGGCACCCCGTCCGGCGTGATTATTTCCCACCCTTTCTTGACAGCACACAACCTTTCGGGAAAACTTAAAATGCACCAAAATCGGAGGGATCGTATGCTCAAAGTCAAAGACCTCATGACCTATCCGGTATTTTCACTCAGGGAGACCGATTCCCTGCTCAACGCGCGGACGCTCATGGCACTGCAACGCATCCGCCACATCCCCATCGTTGCCGAGGGCGACACCTTCACGGGATTGCTCACCCACCGGGACCTCCTCTCCGCCACCATCTCAAAACTGGCCGAGGTCGACCCCGAAACCCAGAAGGAAATCGACGCGGGCATCCCCATAAGGGAGATCATGCGTACGGACGTCAAAACGGTTACGGGCGAGACACAGGTCAAGGAAGCCGCCCTGCTGCTGCTCAATCATAAATACGGCTGCCTTCCTGTAGTTGAAGACAAGGTGCTGGTCGGCATAGTGACTGAGGCCGACTTCCTGCGCCTGACCATCCGACTGATGGACGCCCTGGATGAAGGAAAATAGTAGCGACTCTTCGAACACACTACCAAGACGCACTATCCAGTGCGTCTTTTTCTTTGCAGAACAAGGTGTTCTGGTAATTATCCCTATTTTCGACCTTCATCCCTTGTCTCGGGCACGGGATGAGTATAGAAATAGTCTGGACTTTTAGATTGACGAACCTTCATGAGCAAAGAGAGCAGTGGATACATGAAAAAGGACAGCAAATCGGTCTTTCCCTTCATCCTGACGACGACAATAATTCTCCTGGCATTGGGAGCGGCGGCATTCCTTCTTTTCAAGGACACCACGCCCCCGGCCATCGCCATTGGACCGGATGCCACGGATATAGGCAAGGGCGGCAAGATAACGGTCAGCGTAAGCGATCCCGGCAGCGGCCTGAAATCCCTCAGCGTCGTAGCCGAACAAAACGGTAAGTCCATCCCGCTGATCCAGAAGGAATATCCCGCTGGCACCGTACAGGTAGAAGAAGAAATCAGCCTGGCCGACGGCATGGTAAAGGAAGGAGCGTTCACCGTCACGGCCTCGGCCAAAGACACCTCGCTCTACCCCTTCGGCACGGCGGGCAAGTCCTCTGCGCAGAAGAGTTTCGCCTACGACGGCACCCCGCCGCGCATCTTCGTCGAGACCCACACCAACAACCTGAATCAGGGCGGTGCAGGCTTCCTGGTCTACTCCCTGTCCGAAGAGGTTGACCACACCGGAGTCAGTGTGGGCGAGCGATTCTTCCCCGGCCACCTTCAGCAATCCGGCAACGGCACCTTCCGCTACTACTGCCTGTTCGCCCACCCCTGGGATACCCCGGTCAAAGACTTCAAACCGTTCATCGTGGCCTCGGACAAGGCGGGCAATGAATCCAAGCGGCCTTTCAACTACCACACCAACGCGAAAGCCTTCCGCAAGGACCGCATCAACCTGTCCGACTCCTTCATGGAGCGGACTATCCCGGAATTTCAGGGCCTGGTCCCGGACAAGGGCACCCTCCTCGACCGCTACCTCTACATCAACAACACCCTGCGCAAGGAAAACCGCGCCAAGCTGGTTGAATTCAGCCACCAGACCAGCCCGACCATGCTCTGGTCCGGTATATTCCGAAGGCTGCCAAACGCGGCCAACCGCGCCAGGTTCGCCGATGCCAGGGACTACATGTACAACGGGAAAAAGGTGGATCAACAGACCCACCTAGGCCTCGACCTCGCCTCCATCCGGCACGCGCCGGTCCCTGCGGGCAACAACGGCACCGTGGTATATGCGGATTTCCTCGGCATCTACGGCAACGTCGTGGTGCTGGACCACGGCCTGGGACTCCAGACCCTGTATGCGCACCTGAGCTCCATCGACGTCAAGACGGGAGACACCGTGTCCAAGGGTGACATCATCGCCCATACGGGCTTCACGGGCCTTGCCGGAGGTGATCACCTCCACTACGGCGTCACTGTGGCGGGCATTCCAGTCCAACCAATCGAATGGTGGGACGCAAGCTGGATCAAGCACAACGTCACCTCGAAAATGGACTAACCGAACAAAAACCAAGGCCCTCGTTTGACGAGGGCCTTGGTTTTTCCGGCACATCCTGCCAAGGCCCGATTCTTGCTGTCTTTTCTCTGTGGCAATTCTTTCCCACAGGAGCAAGAACATGACCCTCGCCATAGATTCCTCACTTCCGACGACCTCCATAGCCAGGCCCGCACGCGGGCTGACCAAATCCATCGGTTTCGATACATTGACCATGGAGCCGGAAAAAACCGAAGAGGAAAAGCAACGGGAATCCGCTACCCTATCGTTCCAAAAGGAACTCACACCCGAAGAGGAAAACCGCGTGGTTTACCTCCAAAACCTGCTTTCGCAGCTGCTTGTCATGGCAGACGGCCAACCCACCGACGAACAGAAAACGCGCATCCGGGACGTTGAAAAAGAGCTTGCAGAAATTACGGGAGTCAAGATGCGCTCCAGCCTCTCTTCCATGACCCGCAAATTGCCCAAAACAGGAAAGGATGAGAACGAAGAGGAAAAAGACGCCGAACGGATGGCCAACGGCATCGATCCCAAGGAGGCCGCCCACAAAAGGGAGATTAAAACGGGTCAATCGACCAATCCGGGCATGCAATTGCTGCGCAAAAACGCCTTCATGACCAACCTGAGCAGTTCCCTCGCCAGCTTCGAGAAACTGTCGGACATCGCCATCTAGCTCAGCCGGGACGCCACTTTTTCCGCGTTGGCGAGAATCTCATCCCTGTCACGCAATCCATCGACAAACCGTTCGGGAATACCCGCAAGCCCCACCAGAGCCCCGCTCAAGGCACCTGTCATGCAGGCGCGGGCCATGTTGTTGCCGCCACCGTTGACGGCGGTCAGCACAGCGGTTTCAAAATCATTTTCATACCGTGAAGCAAGCCAGTAGGCCGCCGGAAGCAGAAAGCCGAGCTGACAGGCCAGACCGTAAATCTGTGCAATGGCGTGAGGCGGCTCCACGATGATGGATGGATTGATCGCAGCTGCGTGAACCAACCCAGGTTGCAGGAATACGTCAATCAGCGCCCGGTCGACATCATGCTGCGCCCAGCCCATCAGGGATTTTCCCGAATCGGCCAATGTCTTGCCGCGAATGAGACGACAGACGGCAAGCGCAAAAGCCAATGACTGGGCCTGGATGAACGGTTCTCCATGAGTAAGGCGTATATTGCTCAGGGCATGCTGCGCCAAGTCGCGCGGTTTGTCCGCGTAACGCGCGGCCAACATCACTGCGCGGATTGCCGCCTCCCCGGTGTCCGCCATGCTCGCCGCCCCGCTCCAGTCCGCGCCTTCGTGCTGGGCTGTCCAGACCTCGCGCATGGCGATATCCGTATAACGGCCGCCATTGGGCGTACCGTCCAGAGAATCCAGAAAATTATCAAGCCGACCGGTGAAATCCGATTCGTCGTACTCGTCCGTATCGGCCAACGAGGCCAGAAGCAGTTGGGAAACCTGTCCGGTCTGGGACACGTCGCCCGCCTGGCAGCCGTCGTGATAGCGCCCCGGCTTGGGCGGTGCATAGTCCGAAATCCACTCCCCGAAATCAGCCCGCAACTGCACAAGATCATAATACCAATGCGGCCCCAGCCCCAGGGCATCGCCTACGTACAACCCGACGATCGCACCCATGGCCCGATCCCTGCGCGTTAATTCCGCCATCCCTCTCTCCCTTGTTGCGGTTGATCACTCGGTCATGCGCCCTCGCCCTGCCAATCGAATATCACATCTCTCGCCTCCGGGACCTCGGGGCGGAGAGTAACCGCCTCCAGCACCATTGCTCGCACAGCCTCGCCCACGTCCTCACCTTCGCCGTGCAACACCGCCAGCGGGTCGCCCTTCTTCACAAAAGTACCCACGCGGACGATATCCGACAGCCCAACGGAATGATCCACATGTTGGTCCGCCCGAATCCTACCCCCGCCCTGGCAGACCACTGCCAGACCAAGCCTACGCGTTTCCCAGCCAGCCACATACCCGCTCGCCGGAGCGGCCACCGCCACCTGTCGGGGCGCAGCCGGGAGATACGCCTCCCAGCGCTCAATAAAATCCGTGGGGCCTCCAAGCCCGGCAACCATACGCCCAAAATGTTCCGCTGCCAGCCCGCTGTCCAGAACACGATGCAGCATCGCCTCAGCCTCGCCGCGCTCGGCCGCGAGGCCGCCCAGGAGCAGCATTTCTGCGCACAAGGCCATGACCACCTGCGCAAGCCTCGGGTCGCGCCTTACTCCGGTTAGAAAACGGACCGCCTCGGCCACCTCCAACGCGTTGCCCGCGCACGGGGCCAGGGGCTCGCTCATGTCCGTGACCAATGCCGAGGTGGGCAGGCCGGCCTCTCCCGCAACGGACACAAGGGATCCGGCCAGAGCCACCGAACGCTCATATTCTGACATGAACGCGCCGTTGCCGGTCTTCACGTCCATGACCAGCCCCTCAAGTCCGGCCGCCAGCTTCTTGGACAGGATGGATGCCGTTATCAGCGGAATGGACTCCACCGTGGCCGTGACGTCGCGGATGGCGTAGATACGCCCATCCGCAGGGGCCAGGGAGCCGGTCTGACCGATGATGGCCACTCCGGCCTCGCGCACGGTGCGCCGGAACCGATCATTGCCAGGCATGGCCTCATAACCTGGAATGGATTCAAGCTTGTCCAGGGTGCCGCCCGTGTGCCCCAAACCTCGGCCGGAAATCATGGGCACGTAGCCGCCGCAGGCCGCGACCATGGGACCGAGCACCAGGCTGACAAGATCACCGACGCCACCCGTGGAATGCTTGTCCAGCACCGGGCCGTCCAGATCCCAAGAAAGCCGTTCGCCAGAGGCAGCCATGGCCGCAGTGAGCCAGGCGGTCTCCTCCGGGCTCATACCCCTAAAAAAAACGGCCATGGCAAACGCGGCCACCTGGCCTTCAGTGATGGAACTGTCGGTCACACCTTTGATGAAACTGTCAAGATCCTCCCGACGCAAAGAGTGGCCGTCTCGTTTCCGACGAATAACCTCCTGTGGCAGCATGCTACTCTTCCTCGTCCGGCAGGATAAAGGCATCCGGCAATAGGTCGTCCATGGTCCAAGAGACGGTCCTACCCGCCTCGCAGGCAGAATAGACAATATCCTCAGGCATGAAGAACTCACTCAACACCTGCCGACACGCCCCGCAAGGGGGATGCGGCGTACCTCCGGGGGTGTAGATAAGCAACGCCACGAAGTCCCCCCTGCCGCACCCGTCGGCTACGGCAGAAAACAGGGCCGAACGCTCCGCACAGTTGGTCAGGCCGAAGGAGGCATTCTCCACATTGCAACCCACGTAGATATCGCCGCCCTCGGTCAGCAAGGCCGCTCCCACGGAAAAGCCGCTGTACGGCGCATAGGCGTTGAATGACGCCTGCCTCGCCGCCTCCACCAACGTATCCAGTATCTTCTCGCTAATCTCGCTCATGTCCCCTCCTACCATAGAAAAAGGCCGGACAGCAAAACTGTCCGGCCCTCTTTTCGGTCATAATCGTCACTATTGATGCGCGGAATTGCGTTGCGCGTCCTTAAGCAGCTCGGTAGCAAGAGGCGGCACACCATGTTGGTTTATGAGCACGCTCTCGCTGTCGTTGTCGAGGGCTCGCTCGATGACCTCGTCCATGGTCTTGACGGGAATCACTTCGAGATCCTTGAGGATGTCCTTGGGCACATCCTTGAGGTTCTTCTCGTTCTCCGCCGGGATGAGCACGGTCTTGATCAGTCCGCGATGGGCGGCCAACAACTTCTCACGCAGCCCGCCGATGGGCAGGACGCGTCCACGCAGGGTGATCTCGCCGGTCATGGCCAGGTCATGGCGTACCGGGATGTTCAACAACGCGGAGATGAGCGCCGTGGTCAGGGTGATGCCCGCGCTGGGGCCATCCTTGGGCGTGGCGCCGTCCGGAACGTGAATGTGGATGTCCACCTTGGTGTTGAAGTCAGGCTTGAGGCCGAGCTGGTCCGAACGGGACCGGATGTAGGAAAGAGCGGCGCGCGCCGATTCCTGCATGACCTCGCCCAGCTTGCCGGTGATCTCCACCTTGCCCTTGCCGGGCATGAGCGCGACCTCCACCATCAGCATCTCGCCGCCGAGCTGCGTCCAGGCCAGGCCGTTGCAGACGCCCACAAGGGAATCCGCTTCGCGCTCCCCGTAGGAGAACTTCTGGACGCCGAGCATCTTCTCCAGCGACTGCTTGGTGATGTGCACGACCTTCTCCCTGTCGTTGTCCTCCACGATCTTCATGGCGGACTTACGGCAGATGGAAGCCACCTCGCGTTCGAGGTTACGCACACCCGCCTCGCGGGTATAGTAACGCACGATATCGAGGATGGCGTTCTCGGAGAACTTGATATTATCCGGCTTCAGGCCGTGGGCCTCGATCTGCTTGGGCAGCAGGAAGTCCTTGGCGATCTCGACCTTCTCGTTTTCCAGGTAGCCGGGCAGACGAATGATCTCCATGCGATCCTGCAACGGCAACGGAATGCCCTCAAGCTGGTTGGCCGTTGTGATGAAGAAGACCTTGGACAAATCGTAATCCAGGTCCAAATAATGGTCGTTGAATGCGTAATTCTGTTCCGGATCCAGCACTTCCAACAGCGCGGCAGACGGGTCTCCGCGGAAATCGGCGGACATCTTGTCCACTTCATCCAGGCAGATGACCGGGTTGTTGAACTCCACCCGCTTCAGGGACTGAATGATCTTGCCGGGCATGGCGCCCACATAGGTGCGCCGGTGACCACGAATCTCGGCCTCGTCACGCACGCCGCCCAGGGAGAGCCTGATGAACTCGCGGTCCATGGACCGGGCGATGGACTTGGCGATGGAGGTCTTGCCCACGCCGGGAGGGCCGACGAAACAGAGGATCGGGCCCTTCATGGTTTCGACCAGAGTCTGTACGGCCAGGTATTCGAGAATGCGCTCCTTGGGCTTCTCCAGTCCGAAATGGTCCTCGTCCAAGATGGTCCGGGCGCTCTTGATGTCCACATCCCGGTCGTCCTTGAGATTGTCCCAGGGAAGATCCAGAATCCAGTCGATATAGTTGCGAACAACGGTGTACTCAGCGCTGGAAGGCTGCATGGTCCGCAGCTTCTTCAGTTCCTTGCGCACCCGCTCGCGATTCTCATCGGACATGGGCTTGGCGTTGAGCTGTTCCTCCAGCTCCTGCGCCTCGGCCTGGGGGTCGTCTTCGCGCCCCATTTCCTTGTTGATGGCCTTGACCTGTTCGTTAAGATAATATTCGCGCTGATTTTTCTCCATCTGATCCTTGACGCGCCCCTTGACGCGCTTCTCGATGGAGACAATCTCGATTTCCCCGAGCAGCAGTTCATAAACGCGCTCAAGACGCCTGTTGGGATCAAGCTCCTCAAGGATCATCTGCTTGCGGGAGAAATCGATCTTCAGATGCGGCATGACCTGGTCTGCCAACGCGCCCGCGTCCTTGAGTGTGGACATGGCGAGGATCGCCTCGGGGGCTACCTTCTTGTTGACCTTGCCGAACTCCTCAAGGGATTCATGCACGGCACGTACTAGGGCCTCACCCTCGGCGGACGTCCCGGAGGCTTCCTCCACCACGGACACCACGGCCTGGGGGTACTCGGCGTCTTCTCCCTCGTCGTAGACAAGGCGAGACTCCTCGGGGTCCCAGTAGGCGCGGGACACGCCCTCGAAGAGCACCTTGATGGTGCCGTCTGGAAGGCGGAGCATCTGGAGAATCTTGGCCACGGTACCCATTTCAAACAGGTCGTCCGCTTCGGGATGCTCCTTTTCGGGCGATTTCTGAGTGACCAGGAATATCTGCTTGCCATAGTCCGCAACAGCGGTCTCAATGGCTTTAATGGAGGCCTCGCGTCCCACGAACAGGGGCACGATGGACCGGGGGAACATGACAACTTCCCGAAGGGACATCATCGGGAGAGTCATGGTCTCAGGGGATTTCTTGCCGTCAAAACCAAAAGTCGGCATATCTTCCTCCAATGGTTACAAATATATGGCGACACCCACCTTCACACCGTGATGCAGGTGGGCGATTGCCGTCGATATCCTGAAGTAAGACTGCCCGGGGGAAAGTCAATCGTCCCCCACCGATTAAGCCGACTTTACTTCCTGGTGGTACAGCAGAAGAGGCTCAAGACCATTTTCAACAACGGCCTGGTTGATGACGCATTCCCGCACGCCGGACAGCGACGGGAGCTTGTACATGATCTCGAGCATGGTCTTCTCAAGGACATTGCGCAGTCCGCGAGCACCCGTCTTGCGCTTGATGGCTTCGCGGGCGATGGCGGTCAGCGCGTTCTCGGTGAAACGCAGCTCCACCTTGTCCAGATCGAAGAGCTTCTTGTACTGCTTGACCAATGCGTTCTTGGGCTCCTGAAGAATGCGGACCAGGTCTTCCTCGGTCAACTCCTCCAGGGCGGTCTGCACCGGGATGCGGCCGATGAATTCGGGAATGAGGCCGAACTTGATCAGGTCCATGGGCTCGGCAAGGGCAAAGGAATCACCCAGGCTCATTTCCTTCTTGGCCTCGACCTTGGCGCCAAATCCCAGGCCGGAGCCGGACTTGCGCTGCGCCACGATCTTGTCCAGGCCGATGAACGCGCCACCCAGAATGAACAGGATGTTCGATGTATCCATGCGGATGAACTCCTGCTGCGGATGCTTGCGTCCTCCCTTGGGCGGGATGTTGGCCTCGGTGCCCTCAATGATCTTGAGCAGGGCCTGCTGGACGCCCTCACCCGACACGTCGCGGGTAATGGACGGAGAGTCGCCCTTACGCGCCACCTTATCGATCTCGTCGATGTAGATGATGCCCCGGGAGGCGGCATCAATATCGTAGTCCGCGTTCTGGAGCAACTGGACCAGGATGTTCTCCACGTCCTCGCCCACATAACCGGCCTCGGTCAGGGTGGTGGCGTCGGCGATGGCGAACGGCACCTTGAGCACGCGCGCCAGGGTCTGGGCCAACAGGGTCTTGCCCGACCCGGTGGGGCCGATGAGCAGGATGTTGGACTTGTCGATCTCCACCTCGTCTGGACCGGACTGGGCCGCGGCGTAAAAGACGCGCTTGTAGTGATTGTGCACTGCCACGGACAGGATCTTCTTCGCCTGTTCCTGGCCGATGACGTATTCGTCAAGCAGCGCCTTGATCTCCTGAGGGGGCAACAGGCGGCCGTCTTCGAATTCCTCGCTGATGGTCTCCTGAGCCATAATGTCGTTGCACAGGGCAACGCATTCGTCACAGATGTACACGTCGGGCCCGGCGATGAGACGCTGCACGTCCACCTGGGTCTTGCCGCAGAACGAGCAACACAGTTCAGAGGTGTTGTTGTCTGTACCTGCCATAATTACTTACCTTTCTTCTTTTCATCCAGATCGATGACATCCGCGCGGGAAGCCATCACCCTGTCGATGAGGCCATACTCCTGTGCTTCCTTGGAGGACATGAAGTAATCCCGTTCGGTGTCGTCGCGGATCTTGTCGAGATCCTGGCCCGTGTGATCGGCCAGGATGCCGTTGAGTTCGTCTCGCATGCGCAGGATTTCCTTGGCCTGGATCGAGATGTCCGTGGCCTGACCCTGAGCACCGCCCATGGGCTGGTGAATCATGATGCGGCTATGCGGCAAGGCATAGCGCATGCCTTTCTCGCCCGCAGCCAGAAGCACTGACGCCATGGAGGCGGCCTGCCCCAGGCAGAGTGTTGCAACCGGCGCGGAAATGTACTGCATGGTGTCGTAAATGGCCATGCCGGACGTGATCACGCCGCCGGGCGAGTTGATGTACATGTATATTTCCTTTTCCGGGTCCTCGGACTCCAGAAAAAGCAATTGCGCGCAGATAAGGCTGGCCACGTTGTCGTCGATGGCGCTGCCCAGCAGGATGATCCGGTCTTTGAGGAGGCGGGAGTAGATGTCGTAGGCACGCTCGGTGCGGCCCGTAGTTTCAATGACCATCGGAATGGCGACCATGAATGTCTCCTTGAAACGCTTTTGAAGTTTATCGGCAGTCAGGAGCACAAACCTTAGGAGCGCCCTTTCGGGCAGCCTTTTTCCGGTCCGGCTTGGCCTTATATCTTAATTAATGCAGTATGCGGCATTTCCCCCCCGAGGACAAGGATAAACTTCCCGCCATACCAGGGATTACATAGCTATCCGAGGACCGGGGTCAAGGGGGCGACAACAAAAAAACGGCGGTCCGGAAGCTTCCGGACCGCCGCTGTTCTAACTTGGTATTCCGGGGCTACTGCTCGGCCAGGAACTTGTCGGCCCGTTCCTGGAGCTTGGCCAGGGAGTATCCCTTGGCGGTGGTTTCCTTGATGCCAAGATTGGTCACTGCCCACTCCACGGCCTCGGCCTTGGTCTCGAACTGGATGCCCTCGCCTTCGGCGGCCTTGGCAGGCGCTTCGCCGGCTTCAGCCTCGGTCGCGGCCCCGGCGGACGGCGGCTCGACCTCGACGATCTCGGCGGCGTCGTAAATCAACTCGGAAGCCTTGTCGCACAGCAGACGGTCCTTGAGCGACACGATGAGGTTGTTGTCCTCATAGTATTTCTTCAGTTCATGCAGCGGCTGACCGCTCTGGACGGCGAGCTGGCTCAGGGTGGCCTCGATTTCTTCGGGAGAGATGTCCAGCCCTTCCTCTGCGGCCACGGCCATCAGGAAGATCTCGGATTTAACCGTGGTTTCGGCCTCGGCCTTGAACTCGTCACGCATCTGCTGAGGAGTCTTGCCCAAAGACTGCAGGCCCTTGCCCTGGCGGTCCAGCTTGTATTCGAGATCCTGGATCAGACGATCGATGCGATCCTCGACGAGAGACGGCGGCAGAGGAAAGTCCTCAATGGAGCCGATGACTTGGGAAAGCAACTGGGTCTGGGCAGCGGATTTGTTCATCTGCTTGCGCTGATTCTTGTAGGACTCCTCAATGCCGGAACGCATGGTCGCAACATCGCCGAAACCGGCCTTCTGGGCCACAGCATCGCTCATTTCGGGAACGACGCGTTCCTTGACCGCATGCAGCTTGCACTTCATGGTCACGACCTTGCCGGCCAGACCGCCGTTGATGAAGTCGGCGGGGAACGTAACGTCGGCCTCGCCACTTTCGCCGGTGGTAAGGGTCTTGATCAGGTCTTCAAACTCGGGAAGAGCCTGGCCCTGGCCGAGCACCATGTCGAAGTTGTCGGCCTTGATTCCGTCAAGAATCTCGCCGTTCTCATATGCAGCAAAGGAAATGGAGACAACTTCTCCGTCCTTGGGCGGACGGACATCTTCGATAACCTTGACCTCAGCGTTATTTTCAAGGATGCGGGATTCGACCTCGGCGATCTCCTCAGGGAAAATCACGGCCTTGACCTCTTCAACCTTGAGCCCCTTGTACTCGGGCAGATCAAGCTTAGGTGCGACTTCGAACTCAATGGAGTAGGAAAAGTCGGTGTCGCGCTCCAGTTCCTTGGCGTCCACGTCGATGCGGGACATGGGCTGGATGGACAAGCCGCTCATAATTTCATTGATCTGATAGTTAATCAGATCGGTGGTGGCTTCACCGTAAACCTGCTTGTGATACTTGGATTCCACCACGCTGGAAGGCACCTTGCCCTTGCGGAAACCTTTGACATCGGCCTGCATCCGATACAGAGCGATAGTGGTGGTGATGGCGGCGTTGACCTCTTCGGCCGGGACCTCCACCACGATTTTCCGTTTTACCGGGGAAATTTCTTCAACATTGTATTCCATGACGACATATCCTCCTGAACACCCTGCGGTGCGTAGTATTGCGCTTCTGGTGCGGGCGGAGGGACTCGAACCCCCAAACCGTGAGGTACCAGATCCTAAATCTGGCGCGTTTACCAATTCCGCCACGCCCGCCTGAACTCATTGTCTTTATTGGAGCATCGACGGGTGAAAGGCACTCCTTACAATGCGTTCCCCCATTTCGACATCCGCAAAAGAACGTGCTTATTAAGCAAGGTACAGCAGATATGTCAACCTTCAGGGTCCATTCCGACCGGGAATCCGCCCGCCCTGTCTCGGATCAGACGATTTCTCGCAGGCTTTTAAATATCCGCTCCACCCTGCTCCGGAGATCTTCGGCGTTTTCGCCCAAAACCCGAACCAAGGGCTCGCATCCGGTTCCGCCGGGATCTATCACGGCACGAACAGATTCCGGTCGCGCGTGATCCTTGAGAGCTTCAAACACGCCCCATTCCTCGAATTCACCGCCCAGATTACCGATATAATCAGGCTTCCGGGTTCGGTCTATGAACGAGCACTCAACCCCGACCGCCTCCAATGCCCTTTCCATGGGAGGCGTAAAAGCCAAGGTCATGGCACAGGAAGCCTCGGGGCACAATCGACGTGCTGCCAGCAGGGATGCGGCCGTATACACTGAAGCTCCAAATTCGGGATAACCAACCGCCATGAGCCTCCCCTTAAACCCGGCAATCAGGCCGCCGGTAAAGCCGGCCACTTCGGAGGAGCCGTCCGCAAACGGCAGTGCTATGGCCACGTTGGACCGGACACGCGGCAAAAGCCTACCGGCATCAGGCTCCGCCATGAGCACGCGACCAAGGTGATCTATATCGCGCAAGACACCGGCCCTAGCCTCCGCCTTGAGCCACGGAGCCAGGTGATTGGGAGGTCCTCCTCCCTCGCCAAGCGGATACCCCGCCCGTAGTCCAAGATTAAGATACGCTTGCGCCCGTTTGATGGCGGCTCCGACTTCCATACCCTGCCCCAACCCGGTGGCAATGGCAGAGGAAAGCGTGCACCCCGTGCCGTGGGTGGCGGAGGTGTCCACTCGACGCTGCATAAAAGGAATGGGCTCGGCCCCCTTGGCTACATACCAATCGGTAATTGCCAGCGAATCCGAATGCCCCCCCTTAATCAACACCGCATCCGGCCCCATGTCCAACAGCAGGTCTGCAGCTTTGAATACGTCTTCGCGGTCATTGATCCTGAGACCGGTGAACAGTTCGGCCTCGGGCAAATTCGGAGTGAGCAGGTCGGCGTGAGGGAAAATCAGTTGCTTCATGGCCTCTACAGCATCTTCCTTCAGGAGCCTGCTTCCCGAAGTGGCAACACAAACCGGATCGACAACCAGGGGAAAGGTCTTTCGGCTCAGAATGGGCGCGATAGCCTTGATGATCGGCTCGGAAAAAAGCATCCCGGTTTTGGCCGCATCGACACGTATATCTTCGATGACCGTACGCAGTTGCAAGGCAACAAACTTGGGAGACGGGGCGTGAATACCCGTGACTGCCGCCGTGTTTTGCGCAGTAAGTGCGGTTATCACACTGGCGGCGTATCCTCCGAGCATGGAAATAGCCTTGATGTCTGCCTGGATGCCAGCCCCCCCCCCCGAGTCGGAGCCGGCAATGGTCAGGATGCAGGGAAGTTTTTCCAAGGATACTCTCCTTAAACAAAAAAACGACTACCGGCAGGCGTTATCACCTGAAACCGACAATCGCAACAAGACCCTTGAGACAAGGGAGCAAAAAACCGTTTGAATCCAGCTCTACCCGCAAGAAAGCTTGACGTAATCATCCACGGACACGCCGTTCCACGTCTTGGAAACCCAGTACGCCGTAGCCCAGATCATAAGCGCCGTAGCCTGGAGGTCGGAAAGCCGTCGCAACTTCACTTCGAGGTTGGACTTGGATGCACCGTGCTGAATGTGAACGCTGTGTTCCTCGCACGCCTCCTCAACTCGCAGCATAAGATAGGCCTGCTTCGATTGGTTGGGAAGGAGCTTGACGTCCTTGTGGGACTCCAGAATGGTCTTGAGTTCGGCAACGGAAAAGTCACTGGACACATTTCGGATGGACTTAAAAAAAACGTCTACGGCCCAAGGCAGAATAAACTCGGCTCCGGCGCTCTTAGTCTTGAAATATTCCTTGAGCCACTTTTCCTGATCCGTCGTAATCCTAGCAGCGACCTGGGGCATACCGTCTCCTCCATCCCAGCAAAACATCCTATCGAGGTACAATTAGCAGTGCCTATATAATTGAAACAAGACAAAGAATCAAGATTTTTTCTAGAAAAGACCGGAGCAAAAAAAGAGACTCATCCATTGAAAACTGCTTTGAGTTGCCGGAACAGGGTCAACAGCAAGGCATCGGGAGCGTCGTTGCCGTCCACGTTCAAACGAATAATTTCGCTAACGGTATTTCGACTCGGCGTAACGGTCCGCTTCGCCACCAGAACAATGTCCTGCTCCCGCCCACTTTCGAGGTCCTCGGTTTTCAGCACCAGCACCCAGTGCTCGCCCTGTCGCTTCCAAGACGTTTCCACAAGCATAGAATCGGACATCTTTCTTTCAATAAGCTGAACGAAGTCCTTGAGAGAAAAATGCTTGCGCCCCTTCCCCTGGACTCCGAGATACTCCCCTTCGGAACGAATCACCAACGGACTGGACAAGAATTCGGCAGGAGGAAAGTCTATATTACGATCAGCAGCAGCACTTTTCACCTTGCTCCGCAATTCGCCAATTTCCTTTTCCAACTCGCCCAGACGCTTCGCGTGAAGTTTCTCGGCTTCTCGCCGTTCCCTGCGAAGCTCCGCGACTTCATCACGCAGTGAACGAATCTCGCTACGAAACAGACTCTGATTTTCCAGCACATCGGACATCTTGCCGAGCACCCCCCCAATCTCCCTGGCTAAGCTTTCAGAGGGATCAAAGGGTACTGATTGATCAATTTGTTGATCAGTCTGTTGATCAGTCATTAACAAGCTGAATTTCAATGCCAATTCATTTTCGATTTGTTCAGTTGACCAATTGTTGTTAAACATTTCGCGAATCCTCCTGAATATCTCCAACACTTCCGACGGGTAGCGACGACGCCTTCCGCCGCCACCGACAGAAGGTATGTATTTATGGAATTTATCCTTATAGTAGACCACCGTTGACGGGGGAATGTCCAACTGTCGGCCCACTTCTCTCAAGCTGATGTACTTTTTGCTCATAGCGCCAAACTCTTGTTGATCACTGTTCTTTAGATTGTTCATAAAACAATATCTTCACTTGTGTCAACATCTTTTTGACCAAGAATGATCAACAATCAACATCACGACCAGGATAGCCCCACATACATGAAAAAAAGGATATGAAGAAAATCCTCCACCCCAAAAGGGATAATCAGTTTCCCTCACTTGGCGCGTTTCGAGAAGAAGTATGAAAATGGTGTTGATCCACACCACCAAATGCCGATCGACTAGTGGGAATTACACACAAAAAAGGCGTGACGACAGTTGTCGTCACGCCTTAAGAAATCAATCGTGGAAAAAACTACTTTTCCAATCCATCTCGAATATCTTTCAAACCGGCGAGCACTTCCTGCATTTTGGCGCGCATCGCCTCATCCTGGAGCACGTCAGAAAGATAAACGGCCTTCATGGTCATTTCGTTAACGATATCGTGAGCGATCAAACGCTTCATCTGCACAGGAACATCTTCCTGCATTTTCACCATTCGCTGATCAAGGCTTGCAACATCTTCACGAAGTACGCCAAGAGATTTAACTTCTTCGGTCAATCCGGCTATATTACGATTCATACCGAAAAAGAAAATGACAAGCAGCAACACAGCCAGCAGGGAAACAATCATGGCGACCTTGCTCATGTCGCGCTGGGCTTCGTCGGTACTGGCTGAAGGAACGACAGTTTCTACCGGTTCAGCATTTTCCGTTTCTACCTTAACGGCTTCCAACTTATGCACTTTCCCATTCTCTGCACTCATTTCTCACTCCATTGCTTTGAGTCTTTCATCAGTCCCACACATCATGTGACTTCATACTTCACCATATGGTTATACGCAAGATTTTCCGTCTCCAGCCTCAGCCGCTGTTGTCAGGACAATCCTGCAGCACTTGTCTGTTCTCAAAATGCATTGACAACAACCGATCCCCATATGCTATGTACTACTTGGCGGTATATTCTTGCTTTCATCCAGGCACAATGCATGTTTGTTTTTTTGTGTAGTAACAGGCATGCTTCTGTAGTTAATTGCATGTTAGCCAAATCAATTCTAATAACCATAGTAATGGAGTATAGTGTATGGAAGATTATCTGAAAGAAGCCCTTGAGATCGTCAAAGCTCAAGCCGGTGTCCGTACCATGACGGAAGAAGAAATCACATCCATGGTTCAAGCCTTGTCCGAAGGCATAAAAACCATTTCGGAAGGAGGATCAGTAGAAATTGACGACGAAACCGCCGTTGATCCGAGCAAAGCCATTCGCGAAAAATCCATTCTCTGTTGCGTCTGCGGAAAGTCTTTCAAAATACTTACCAAGAAACACCTTGCCAGCCACGGACTGACCGCTGACGAATACCGTGAAAAATTCGGATACAAAAAAAAGCTTCCTCTCGTGTGCAAATCCCTGCAGCGGGAACGCCGCAAAAAAATGAAAGAGATGAAACTCTGGACAAAACGCGGAAAAAAATAATGATACTGAAAGGAGCCCGGTGAAGACGCCGGGCTCCTGCTTTACAAACGCCACGCAACGAAGCGGACCTGGGACTCCTAATCCCCCTTTGCGAATCTCTTATCCAAAATAGCTTGCATGAGCTTGTCGATGGTCTTTTCGATCCGATCCCATCCAGATTCGGACTGAAGGTCAATCCCCCCTAACGTAGGATGAATTCGAGATCTTATCGCAAGAAAATTCATCGCCCCTGCCATGATCAGTACTAAGGCAGTTAAGTCGACGTTTTCTGGTGGGTCATCATTCATCAATTCAAAGAACTCCAGAGCAGTCTTTACACGAACTTCTTCCAATGCCTTGGTGAGAGCATTGCGTTCAAGAGCCTCCCAAGCCAATATTTCCAAAGTGTTTGGCCTAGCCAAAATTGCTTGCAGATAGCGTTTAAAAAACAAGGATACCAGCTCACTGGGAGGCATAGAACGAATCAAGTCTCTGTCCGTTCCGATTAACTCTTCAGCACTTGGCCAAAAATCAAGCGTACGACCATACGTAGCGACCAGTTCCTCCAATCCACCGAAATATCGATAAATCAATTTCTTATCGACACCAGCTTCACGTGCCACCTGATTAACACCCAACTGTTGAAAGCCAACATTGGCCATGACTTGGCCAACTGCCTGTACCAGTTTTTGCTTGGTCATCTCCTTATTGCGAATGGGGATGACCTTAGGAGCAATCTTTAATTCTCGCACTCTGTCCTCCCGAAATTATCGACAAACTGAGGATTACACATCGCCCTGCCTGAAACAATGATAGTTGTTCCTCTTACATTTTACCAATCACCATCCTCTCCTAAGTCACCAAATGGAACAGTAAGCTCTGCTTCCGCTTCCAACAATCCGCTCAAAAACGAACGAGTAGCTCCCCTTTAGCCATCATCTTCTACCTGGTGCTCCGGGCCGGTCTTGGTCAGGCTACGTCGTCAGACAGCGAGGATGGTGCGAGCATCATCTTCTATGCGGCTGTGGCGGCGATAGTGGGGATGTTCACGGACCAGACCGTGGCGAAGTTGAAGAAGGTGGCGGAGGCCATTCTCACCAAGTACGAGCGTCCAGAGGAGGTGGCGACGGACAAGCAGTGAGGGGGTGATGGCCGAGGTGCGGCGGCCGAACACCAAACGCAAAAAGGCCCTTCAGTTAGACTGAAGGGCCTTTGAAATATTCCTTGGCGCCGACCTACTTTCCCACACGCTACCATGCAGTATCATCGGCGATGGAGGGCTTAACTACCGGGTTCGGAATGGGACCGGGTGTACCCCCTCCTCCTTGGGCACCAAGAAAATTTGGTGAACCATAAGGTTCGAGATATATAGTCAATAGGGTGAAGAGAGAATTCCATTAATTGTAAAATAAGCCGCACGATCTATTAGTACCGGTCAGCTGAACAGCTCACACTGCTTACACCTCCGGCCTATCAACCTCGTGGTCTTCGAGGGATCTTCAGGGACATTCGTCCAGGGAGAACTTATCTTGAGGCGGGCTTCCCGCTTAGATGCTTTCAGCGGTTATCCTTACCGAACATAGCTACTCTGCAATGCCGTTGGCACGACAACAGAAACACCATAGGTTCGTCCACCCCGGTCCTCTCGTACTAGGGGCAGACCCTCTTCAATTCTCCTACGCCCACGGAGGATAGGGACCAAACTGTCTCACGACGTTTTAAACCCAGCTCGCGTACCACTTTAAACGGCGAACAGCCGTACCCTTGGGACCTGCTTCAGCCCCAGGATGTGATGAGCCGACATCGAGGTGCCAAACCGCGTCGTCGATGTGAACTCTTGGACGCGATCAGCCTGTTATCCCCGGCGTACCTTTTATCCTATGAGCGATGGCCCTTCCATTCGGAACCACCGGATCACTAAGACCAACTTTCGTTCCTGCTCGAGATGTCTCTCTCACAGTCAAGCTCCCTTATGCCTTTGCACTCAACGGCTGGTTTCCAATCAGCCTGAGGGAACCTTTGCAAGCCTCCGTTACTATTTGGGAGGCGACCGCCCCAGTCAAACTACCCACCAGACACTGTCTCCAAACCGGATAACGGTATTGGATTAGATATCTAAGTATCCAAGGGTGGTATTTCAAGGGTGACTCCACGACCACTGGCGTGGCCGCTTCAAAGTCTCCCACCTATCCTACACATGAATAATCAAATACCAATGTCAAGCTGCAGTAAAGGTGCACAGGGTCTTTCCGTCCTTCCGCGGGTACCCAGCATTTTCACTGGGAATTCAATTTCACTGAGTCTCTGGTTGAGACAGTGGGGAGATCGTTACGCCATTCGTGCAGGTCGGAACTTACCCGACAAGGAATTTCGCTACCTTAGGACCGTTATAGTTACGGCCGCCGTTTACTGGGGCTTCGATTTAGAGCTTCGTCCGAAGACTAACCCCACCTCTTAACCTTCCAGCACCGGGCAGGCGTCAGTCCCTATACATCGTCTTACGACTTAGCAGAGACCTATGTTTTTAGTAAACAGTCGCCCCCCCCGATTCACTGCGCCTCAGGTGTGCTCACAAAGTAAATAAGATCACACATCCGAGTACCCCTTCTCGCGAACTTACGGGGTCATTTTGCCGAGTTCCTTAACCAGAGTTCTCTCAAGCGCCTTGGTCTGCTCGACCCACCTACCTGTGTTGGTTTGCGGTACGGTCTGCATACGCTAAACTTAGAAGCTTTTCTTGGCAGCATGGAATCAATGACTTCAGTCGTTTAAAGACACGGCATCACGTCTCGGCCGTAAAGAAGAGCGGATTTGCCTGCTCCTCAAGCCTACACGCTTGCACCGGGATATCCAACACCCGGATCACCTATCCTCCTGCGTCCCTCCATCGCACACGTATACAGGTACAGGAATATTAACCTGTTTCCCATCAGCTACGCATTTCTGCCTCGCCTTAGGGGCCGACTTACCCTGGGAAGATTAACTTTACCCAGGAAACCTTAGGTTTACGGCGAATAAGTTTCTCACTTATTTTATCGTTACTCATGCCAGCATAATCACTTCTCATTAGTCCAGCTAACCTTCCGGTTCACCTTCATCCCATCTGAGAACGCTCGCCTACCGCTCACACATAGTGTGAACCCAAAGCTTCGGTACAATGCTTAGCCCCGTTACATTTTCGGCGCAGAATCGCTAGGCCAGTGAGCTATTACGCTTTCTTTAAAGGATGGCTGCTTCTAAGCCAACCTCCTGGATGTATCAGCAACTCCACCACCTTTCCCAC